>JAMQGV010000026.1 GCA_025994075.1 Vicinamibacteria bacterium | reverse complement strand
TGGCCGCGTTGATGCCGCCCTGGGCGGCGATCGAGTGGGCGCGGCGCGGCGAGTCCTGGTAGCAGAAGCAGGAGACGTTGTAGCCGAGCTCGGCCATGGTGGCCGCGGCCGCGCCGCCGGCGAGGCCGGAGCCGACCACGATCACGTGGTACTTGCGCTTGTTGGCGGGGTTCACCAGCTTCATCTCGAAGCGGTGCTTGTCCCACTTCTTCTCGATCGGGCCCGAGGGGATCGCGCTGTTGAGTTCCATGGTGCTACTCCCTCACGCTCGCGGCGTCCGCGGGCGCGGTCGCCTGGGCGATCACGGGCGGGGCGGGCTTCACGATCCCGGCCAGAACGGCGACCGGGAAGCTGATGTTGCCGGCCACGATGATCGCCGCGAAGGCCGTGGCCGCCGCGTGCCGCAGCAGGTCGTACTTCGGGTGGGCGAGGCCGAGCGTCTGGGTCATGCTCCACACGCCGTGGTACAGGTGCAGGCCGAGGCACAGCATCGCCACGATGTAGAAGCCGGAGACCAGCGGCGCCTGGAAGCCGAACACGAAGTTGTTGTGGACCGCACCCTCGACGAACTGCGGGTGCACGGTGCCCGTCGTCAGGTGGAGGATGTGGAAGACGATGAAGGCGCCGAGCGTGATGCCGGTCAGCCGCATCGTGCGCGACGCGTAGTCGCTCTTCTTGTAGGTCTCGACGCGGTAGCCCGTGGGCCGCGCGTCCATGTTGACCTTGGTCAGCGACAGCATCGCCCACACGTGGGCGAGCGCCGAGCCGAGCAGCACCAGGCGGGCGCCCCAGAGCAGGGCGGGGGCCTTGCGCAGCAGCTCGCCGTACTCGTCGAGCTTGGTGGGTCCTGCGTAGACCTGCAGGTTGCCGGCCATGTGCACCAGCACGAAGCCGAACAGGATCAGGCCGGTCACGGCCATCACGACTTTCTGGCCGATGGTCGAGCCGAAGAAGGCCTTGGCGGCGTTCATCCTCGCTCCTTGATGTCAGGGGGTTGCATCGATCGGGGTGGTTGTTCCTCTCGTCGCGTCCGGGGCGGGCGGCCGATTGCGGGGAGCCGCGACGTCCTTCCGCCGGATTCTAGCGCCGCATCAGGCCGTGCCGCGCGCGGCGGCGACGGCCGCCTCGACGGTGCGCGTGGCGCGCTGCTTGTAGAACTCCTGCAGCACCTCGCGCACCCGCGGCTGGCGCGAGCAGATCTCGTCGAGCGTCTTCTTGTCCATCTCCAGCAGCTCGACGTAGGAGGAGGCGGTGACGGTCGCGCTGCGCGGGTTGTCGGTGAGCAGCGAGATCTCGCCGAAGAAGTCGCCCTCCTTCAGCTCGCGGAGCTGCACGTAACGCTGCTCGGCGGTGCGCAGGTAGGCACGCAGGCGACCGGTGGTGACGACGAACAGCGAGCCGCCCGCCTCGCCGGCCGCCATCACGATCTCGCCCGGCTGGAAGGTGCGCAGGTCGAGGCCCTTGATCACCTCGACCAGTTCCTCGCGGGAGAAGTCGCGGAACAGCGGGGTCTCGACGAGCTGCGGGCGCGGCACATCGACGGCCTGCGGCTTGATGCCCTCGGCCTTGAAGATGTCCTCGAGCAGGGAGGCGACCTCGTCGCGGAAGACGTCGTCGATCGAAGCCTGGAAGTCGGTGCCCGGGTCCGCCCCGGCGGCAGGCTCGTCCGAGCTCGTCTCGAAGAGCGGAGGCTCGGCGGCGGGAGCCGGCTCGGGCACGTTGATCGGCGCCATCTCGAGGCCGATCTCGGTGGGTCCCTCCGGGATCTCCTGGCGCTGCACCTCCGGCGTCTTCTGGCGCCAGGGGTCGAAGCCCCCCTTGCGGCTCTCCTGGGAGATCAGGTACGAGAGCTTCTCCTCGACGTCGGGCGTCTTGTGGATGCGCTGCACCCGCTTCAGGACGGCGATCGCCTTGCCGGCGAACCCGGAGAGCGCGAGGTCGTCGGCGAGGTTGTTGAGGACCTCCACCGCCTCGCGGGAGCGGCCGGTCTGCTGCAGGACGTCGGCGAGCTGCATGCGCAGCTTCTCGTCGCCCTTGCGGACCCTGAGCTCCGCCTTCAGCAGCTCGAGAGCCTTCGGGAAGTTCTTCTTCGCGATCAGCTCGGCGACGCTCGCGCTCTTCGAGCGGGCGGTGAAGCTCAGCGCCATGGCAGGAGACCTCCGCCGGGGAGACTACTCCAGCGGGCGGCCTCCAACAATGGAGGGCCGCGGCAGCAGGGCGCGCAGCAGCGCGCTCTGGAAAGCCGGCTCGGCGAAGAGGCCGTGGTGGTCGCCGTCCCCGAACGCGAGGCGGCCCACCTCGTGGATGCCGCAGTCATCGTCGTCCTCGCGGGCGCCCGGCACGTGCGAGGCGAGCAGGCTGGCGCGGGTGACGCGGCCGTCGCCGGCCTCGTACATGAGCGCGGTCTCCTGGCGCTGCTCCGGCTGGAAGCGGGGTACCCCGCGGCCGTCGAACACGGCACGGGCCAGGGTCGGCAGCGTGTCGCCACCCATCAGGGTGACGGGCACCGGGCAGGCGGTCGCCGGTGCCCGGTCCAGCCCCTCGCGCACATCGCGCGCGCGCAGCAGCGCGGCCCGCGCGTAGTCGCGCAGGGCGGGCTCGCCACCTTCGGCGAAGGGGCCCCAGGCGTGCTCCAGCCACGCCTCAGGGTCGAGCAGGTCGATTGGCAGCACCGCCCCGCCTGGCTCGATCAGCGGCTTGGCCTGGGCCGGCGGCAGCAGCGCGTAGAGGGCGGGGAAGGTCGCGCACACCGAGGCCGCGAGGGTAGTCGTCGAGAAGCCGACCGGGCTGCCCAGCAGCAGCGCCTCGAGCGCCGGGATGCTGCCCCCGCTGGGGGCCGTCGCGACCACCATCCGCTCGATGCGGGTGGCGCCGGCCCAGGTGACCGGTCCCGTCGGATCGAGCCCGCCGTACCGCAGGAACAGACGCGCGACCAGGCCGCCCATGCTGTGGCCGACGATGCAGAAGCGCTCGCCCGGGCGGCCGCGCTCGGCGGCCAGCCGCTCGAGGAAGGTGCCCAGCCCGCGGGCCGACTCCACCAGGTCGCGCCGCCAGTCGTACGCGTAGACGTGGTAGCTGCGGCCTCCGACGCCGTCCCGGACGAAGCCGGCGCTCTCCAGAACTGCGACCAGGTCGCCGTACTCGCTGAAGCCGAACAGGCGCGGCAGGATGTGGTCGACGCCCAGCAGGCCGCCCGGCGTCAGGCCGTCGTGCGCCTCGGAGAGCGGCAGGCGGGCGGGCAGCGCGATGTCGTGGGCGCCGACCATGTTGCCGAGGCCGAGCCAGGCCTCGTCGCCTTCGGCGTCGAGCAACTGCGAGCCGAGGATGCCCGGCACGATCACGACCGGCGGGATCGGCGCGTCGTGCGCCCCGAGCAGCGCCGGGTCGAAACCGCGCCGCGGGCGCAGCGCCTCGTAGAGCACGGCGGCCAGCGCTCCGGCCGCGAAGCCGGCCACGAACGTCCCGGCCCCCCGCGTCCCCACTCGCACCACGGCAGCCCTCCTCAGGGCATGTTACTTGGACCCGGGGCCCCGCCCGGCTAACATCGCCCCCCGCTGTCGCTAGACGCGGCCGCCTGCGATCCGTCCCCGAGCAGCGCGCCCCCGCGACGCAGAGAGGAAGCAGATGAAGATCCACGAGTACCAGGGGAAGGCGATCCTCGCCTCCGCCGGAGTGCCCGTGCCCAAGGGCAAGGTGGCGTTCACGGTCGACGAGGCGGTCGCCGCGGGCAAGGAGCTCGGCTTCCCGGTGGTGGTGAAGGCCCAGATCCACGCCGGCGGGCGCGGCAAGGGCGGTGGCGTCAAGCTCGCGAAGAGCGCCGAGGAGTGCGCGCAGATCGCCGGCAAGATGCTCGGCATGACGCTCGTCACCCACCAGACCGGGCCCGAGGGCCGGGTGGTCAAGCGGCTGCTGATCGAGCAGGGCATGGACCTCGACGGGGCGAAGGAGATGTACCTCGCCGTGCTCGTGGACCGCGCCAGCGGCGCGCCCGTCTTCATGGCCTCCGCCCAGGGCGGGATGGACATCGAGGAGGTCGCCGCGAAGGACCCGAAGGCGATTCTCAAGGAAGTGATCGACCCGGCGGTCGGCTTCGCCGGCTTCCAGGCGCGCAAGCTGGCCTTCGGCCTCGGCCTGCCGGCGGCGGTGGTGCCGAAGGCCGTCGCGCTGATGCAGGGCGTCTACCGGGCGTTCGAGAACGTCGACGCGTCGCTGCTCGAGATCAACCCGTTCCTGATCACGAAGGCCGGCGAGGTGTTCGCCCTCGACGCCAAGGTCAACTTCGACGACAACGCGCTCTATCGCCACCCCGACTGCGAGGCGATGCGCGACCTCGACGAGGAATCGCCGCTGGAGGTCGAGGCCTCGAAGTACAGCCTCAACTACATCAAGCTCGACGGTGGCAACGTCGGCTGCATGGTCAACGGCGCCGGGCTGGCGATGGCGACGATGGACATCATCAAGCTGGCGGGCGGCAGCCCGGCCAACTTCCTGGACGTCGGCGGCGGCGCCAATGCCGACCAGATCAAGAACGCGTTCCGGATCCTGCTCGCCGACCCCGACGTCAAGGCCGTGCTGATCAACATCTTCGGCGGCATCCTGCGCTGCGACGTGCTGGCCGAGGGCGTGATCGCCGCCGTCAAGGAGTTGCACGTGAACGTGCCGGTCGTGGTGCGGATGAAGGGCAACAACGAGGACCAGGGCAAGGAGATGCTGAACGGCTCGGGCCTGGCCTTCACCACGGCCGACGACATGATGGAGGCCGCGAAGAAGGTCGTGGCCGTGGCGGGAGGTGCGCGATGAGCGTGCTCTGCGGCAAGGACACGCGGCTGGTCGTCCAGGGCATGGGCAAGCACGGCACCTTCCACGCGAAGGGCTGCCGCGACTACGGCACGAACGTGGTCGGCGGAGTGACGCCCGGCAAGGGCGGCACGACGGTCGAGGGCTTCCCGCTGTTCGACACCGTCGGCGAGGCGGTCGAGAAGGCCGGCGCCAACACCTCCGTGATCTTCGTCCCGCCCCCGGGCGCGGCCGACGCGATCATGGAGGCGGCCGACGCGGGCATCCCGCTGATCGTCTGCATCACGGAGGGGATCCCGGTCCTCGACATGGTGAAGGCGGCCCAGTACCTCAAGGGCAAGAAGACCCGCCTGGTCGGCCCCAACTGCCCGGGGATCATCTCGCCCGGCGAGCGCTGCAAGATCGGGATCATGCCCGGCCACATCCACATGGGCGGGCCGGTCGGCGTCGTCTCCCGCAGCGGAACGCTGACCTACGAGGCCGTCGGCCAGCTCACCGCGCTCGGCATCGGTCAGTCGAGCTGCCTGGGCATCGGCGGCGACCCGATCATCGGCACCAACCACACCGACGCCCTGCGCCTGTTCAACGAGGACCCGGCGACCGAGGCGATCGTGATGATCGGCGAGATCGGCGGCAGCGCCGAAGAGGAGGCCGCGGAGTACGTGAAGGCCCACGTCAAGAAGCCGGTGATCGGCTTCATCGCCGGCCAGACCGCGCCGCCGGGCCGCCGCATGGGCCACGCCGGCGCCATCATCAGCGGCGGCAAGGGCACGGCGGACGAGAAGATGAAGGCGATGCGCGACGCGGGCATCCGCGTGGTCAAGTCGCCGGCCGAGATCGGCCAGGCCGTCAAGGAAGCGCTGGGGCGCTAGCGGAAGAAGGAGTCGAGAAGACCTTGGAGAGAACGTTTTCGATCGTCAAGCCGGACGCCGTCAAGGCGGGCAACACCGGCGCCATCCTTTCGCGCATCGAGAAGGCCGGCTTCCGGATCGTGGCGCTGCGCATGCGCCACCTGACCCGCGCGGAGGCCGAGGGCTTCTACCACGTGCACGCGGCGCGCCCGTTCTTCGGCGACCTGTGCACGTTCATGTCCTCCGGTCCGTGCGTGACGATGGTGCTCGAGCGCGACAACGCGATCGCCCACCTGCGCGACATCATGGGCGCGACCAACCCGGCCAATGCCGCGGCCGGCACCATCCGCAAGGACTTCGCCGCCTCGATCGAGGCCAACGCGATCCACGGCTCGGACGCGCCGGAGACCGCGAAGTTCGAGATCGGCTACTTCTTCGCGGGGCTCGAAACCCGCTAGCCGTTCCGCTAGCCTTCGAAGAGTGGAAGCGCCGCGGGCCTCCCCGGGAGGGGGAGGCCCGCACCCCCTCCGGCCCAGAGCCCTCCCGCGCAGGAGTGGGCTGCCCATGAGTTCGACGGGGCCCGTGCCCGAGTTCAACACCGTGATCGCGGCCGGCGTGCTGCCGGACGTGCTGCGCCAGCTCTACGTCGGGCGCCGCAGCGGCGACCTCGTGCTGCTCGAGGGCGCGCACCGCACCCGTTTCCGGGTGGTGCGCGGACACATCGTCCACGCCGACTCCTCCGACCCCAGCCTGCATTTCGGCACCCTGCTGCTCGCCTCCGAGCAGATCACCCGCGAGAACCTCGAACTCGCCAGCGCCGTCGTGCGCTCGGGCCAGGCGCGGCTGGGCGAGGCGCTGATCATGATGGGCTTCCTCGACGCGGAGCAGGTCGAGGCCGGCCTGGCTTACCACGTCCGCCGCGTCCTGCACCAGGCGCTGTCGTGGCGGCTGGGGCACGTCGCTTTCGTGCCCAAGGAGCCCGAGCCGGGGGACCCCTACGACCGGCCGCTGCCGGAGACGACCGGCGAGATGGTGGCGGCGGCCGCCCGCGAGTTGCCCGACGAGGTGATCGCCTGGCAACTCGGGGACGAGTCGCGGGTGCTGGTCCCGGCCCAGGATCCGCTGGTCCGCTTCCAGCACACCAACCTGAGCGCGATCGAGGGGTTCGTGTTGTCGCGAGTCGACGGGACCGTGGCGGCGAGCGAGGTGATCGCCACTTCCGCGCTGGCGCCCGCCGAGGTCCGGCGCGCGCTCTTCCTGTTGCTGTGCGTCGGGCTCGTGGAGTTCGCCGCCGAACTCCGGCCGCCGCCGCGCGACAGCGCCCAGTTCCTGCGCCAGGAGATCGAGACCCTGTGGGCCGACCTGCGCAACCGCGACCACTTCGCCGTGCTGGGGGTCGGCCGCGACGCAACCGCCGCCGAGATCAAGGCCGCGTTCTACCGTCAGGCCAAGCGATATCACCCGGACGTCCATCACGACCCCGCGCTCGTGGACCTGGGCTCCAAGCTGGAGGACATCTTCGGTCGGGTAGTCGAGGCCCACAAGGTGCTGGCCGATCCGGACGCACGGGGGCGCTACCGGTCCGCCCTGGAACGGCTGGAGACGGCGCCCGCCCCGATCGCCGGGCCGGGTTCGAGTTCGGGCTTCCAGTACCGGATCGTCGTCAAGGAAGGCACGCCCGGCTCGATCGCTCCTCCCGCGCCGGTCGACCCAGCGGGCATGTACAACCGCGCGCTGGGGCGCTTCGACGAGGGCCGCTACTGGGAAGCCATCGCGATTCTGGGGGAGCTGGTGCCGATCGCCGAAGGCGCCGAACGCGCCCGCGCCCGGCTGTTGCTCGCTCGCGCCCACCTGAAGCACCCGGAAGCCGAGCGCGAGGCCGAACGCGAGCTGCTGGCGGTCACTCGCGAGGCGCCGGACCAGGTCGAGGCCTTCGCGCTGCTGGGCAGCCTGTACGCCCGGCGGAAGATGAACGCACGGGCGGCCACCATGCTGCGACGTGCACTCGAGCTCAACCCGCGCCACAAGGCCGCTCGAGCCGACCTGGCCGATGTGGAACTGGCCCTCGCCGACGCCCCGCAGCGACCGAACTAGGGGACGCCGGACCTCTGGCGAGGACGGCTCGCGCGTGAGGCGGTGCCCCCAAGTCACTGAAGAAAAGCGTCTTGCATTGGCGACCTGACGGCACGTCGGTTGCAAGGGAAGTGAGCGAGGTCACGTCCATGAGAACCGCGCTCGCCGTCGCCCTCCTGCTCGCCACGCTGCCCGCGCTGCCCGCGGACGCCGCGGACGACTACCGCCACGGCCGCTTCCGCACGGTCGAAGGCGGGGTGTTCGTCCAGGGCGCCGAGGACACCGCCTCCGACGAGGCGACCCGTCACCTGCCGTACCTGCCCGGCGACCGGGTCTGGACCGACGCGGGCGGCCGCGCCGAGTTCCAGTTCGTCGACGGCAGCCAGCTCCGCCTCGACTTTGGATCCAAGCTCGACTACCTCGAGCACGTCGAAGGGACGGACGAGCGGGTGGTGTTGCGCCTGTGGTCCGGCTCACTGTTCCTGCGCGCCCGGGATCGCGGCGCGAGCTGGGAAATCGAGACGCCGGCCGGCCTGGTCACCGTCGACCGCCCCGGCGCCGTGCGGGTGGACGCGACGGCGGACGCCGTGCGGGTGTCGGTCTACGAAGGCGAAGCCGCGCTGGAGGCCGGTCGCAGCCGCGCCGACCTCGGCCCCGGCGAGCGCGCCTATGCCGAACGCGGCTACGCGCCGAGCCTGGCCGAGCGCTTCGACCGCGGCGAAGACGACGAGTTCGCGCTGTGGAACGCGGAGCTCGACGAGCGTCGGGAGTACGCCTCGGAGCGCTACCTGCCCGACGAGCTCGACGTCTACGCGGCCGACTTCGAGGACAACGGCGAGTGGATCTACGAGGTCGAGGTCGGCTACGTGTGGCGGCCCTACGTCGCCGCCTCGTGGCAGCCCTACCGCGACGGCCGCTGGGTCTACACGATCTACGGCTGGACCTGGGTGCCGTACGAGTCGTGGGGCTGGGCGCCGTTCCACTACGGGCGCTGGGGCTACTCGGGCCGCGGCTGGTACTGGGTGCCCGGGCGCACCTGGGGCCCGGCCTGGGTGTCGTGGTCGATCGGCCGCGACTACGTCGGCTGGAGCGCGCTCGGCCACCGAGATCGCGTGTGGTCTTCGCCCCACCACCGCGGCTCGCGCGGCCGCGCCTACCCCCGCGGCTCGTTCGCAGGCGGCGGCGAGCCGCACGACGCGTGGAACTACGTGCGCCGCGGCGAACTGGGCGCGCGCGACGTCGCCCGCCGCCGCGTCGACGTGGCGCGGGTGGCGGCCGACCCGCAGCGCCTGATCGACCAGCCCGTGCGGCTGGGCCGCGACTTCGAGCCGGCCGCCGAGCGGCCGCGGCTCGCCGGCTCGCGGCCCCGCGCCGGGGGCGGGGCCCCCGTGACGACCTCGCGGCCGACGATCGGCGACCACGTGCCCGAGCTGCGCGACGACCCGGCCACCACGATCCCCACGCCGCGCGCCCGTCGCCGCGGCGAGGTCGAGCGCCGGCAGAGCGAGTCGGCCCAGGGCGCCGAGACGGGCCGCACGGAAGCGGCGCAGCCGCGCACGCCGGTTCCAGCGGACGGAGGGCGGAACTGGGGCGCGCGCGACCGCCGCGAGACGCCTCGCGCTCCCGCCGCGGGCGAGCCGGCGCGCGCCCTGCCGCGCACCGAGAGTCCGCGGAGCCGGACCCTGTGGCGCGAGGACTCGCCCGTGCGCACCCGCCCCCGCGACGAGGGCACGCCGGCGGCGCCGTCCTACGAGCGGCCGGCCCGCGAGCGCACGCCGGCGCCGACCGAAGCGCGTCCGCGCGAAGAGGGACGCACGTGGTGGCGGCGCACGCCCGAGACGGATCGCTCGCGGCCCGAGGGGGGCAGCGCGGCGCCGCGCTCCGCGGAGCCCGCGGCGCGCCCGCGATCGGACGACGACCAGGTCCAGCGCTTCCTGCGCTCGCTCTCCTCGCCGCGCTCCCGCGATCGGGGCGGCGACGGCAGCTCCGGTGCCACGACCGCGCCGCGCAGCCGCGACGAGGGCCGGGAGCGCTCGCCGCGCAGCTACGGCGAGCAACCGAGATCGCAGGGCCAGGACCGCCAGCGGGCGCCGCGGGCCGAGCCGCAGCGAGAGGCACCGCGACCCAAGCCCTCCTCGACGAGCGGTTCGGGCTCGAACTCGGGGTCGGGCCGGGCGCGCCACCGCGATCGCGACAACTGAGCCGGTTCGCCGCGCTGCCGCGCCTTGGTGTTAGCCTGACGGCCTATGCTGCGCAACGCCGCCCGCGGCGGCGTCCTCTACTCGCGTCCCGTGCTGGTCTCGCTGTTCGCCGGGGCGATCCTGGTCGGCGCGCTGCTCGGGGTGTTCCTCGCCTACGGGAGCGAGCTGCCGCAGGTGTCGTCGCTCGAGGACTTCGAGCCCAACCTGGTGACCCAGGTGCTGGCCCGCGACGGGACCCTGATCGGGGAGTTCTCGATCGAGCGGCGGGTGCCCGTGCGCTTCGCCGAGATCCCGCCGGTGCTGCGCAACGCGGTGATCGCGGTCGAGGACGCCGAGTTCTGGACCCACATCGGCATCAACCCGTGGCGGGTTCCCGGCGCCATCCTGGCCAACCTGCGCTCGGGGCGGCGCGGCCAGGGCTTCTCGACGCTCACCATGCAGCTCTCGCGGCTGCTGTTCCTGACGCCCGAGAAGACCTACGAGCGCAAGCTCAAGGAGATCCTGCTCGCGTTCCAGATCGAGCGCGCCTTCACCAAGGAAGAGATCTTCACCCTCTACTGCAACCAGATCTACTTCGGGCACGGCAACTACGGCGTCGAGGCGGCCAGCCAGTTCTTCTTCTCGAAGCCGGTCGGCGAGCTGACGCTGACCGAGGCGGCGATGATCGCGGGCATCGCCCAGAGCCCGAGCCGGCTGTCGCCGATCGACAACGCGAAGGCGGTGCTGGCCCGCCGCAACCTAGTGCTGTCGCGGATGCAGGAGGAGCGTTACATCAGCGCCCGCGAGGCCGAGACGGCCAGGGCCAGCGATCTCGGGCTGAACCTGCATCGCCCGCCGCCGTCGATCGCGCCCTACTTCCTCGAGGAGGTGCGCAAGTACCTGGAGCGCGAGTACGGCTCGCAGCGCATCTACCAGGGCGGGCTGCAGGTGCACACGACGCTCGACCCCGCCATGCAGCGGGCGGCCGCCAGGGCGGTGGACGACGGCCTGCACGCGCTCGACCGGCGGGCGCGCGGCTTCGTGCGCACCACCGAGTCCGCGCTGGTCGACGGCGTGCTGCCCGCGGAGCTGTCGCTGCGCGACTGGGATCGGAAGCTCGCGGCGGGCGACGTCGTGAGGGGCGTCGTGGTCGCCGTCGACCGACAGGCGGCGACCGTCCGCGTCGGCCCGCACGAGGCGCGGCTGCGGCTCGCCGACGTCGCGTGGACGGGGCGCACCGCGGTGGGCGAGGTGTTCAAGGTGGGGGACGTCGCCCCGTTCCGGGTCCTCGAGTGGCCGGCGGACGACGGCCCGGGCGCGCTGAAGCTGGCGCTGGAGCAGGAGCCGGAAGTCGAAGGCGCGCTGCTGGCGCTCGACGTGAAGACAGGGGCGGTGCGGGCGATGGTCGGCGGCTACGACTACGGCCGCAGCAAGTTCAACCGCGCGACCCAGGCTCGTCGCCAGGCCGGCTCGACCTTCAAGCCGCTCGTCTACGCGGCGGCGATCGAGGCCAAGGGCTTCACGCCCGCGACCACGCTGCAGGACGCCCCGCTGGTGTACCCGGCTCGCGCCGGGTCTCCGGCGTGGGCGCCGAAGAACTACGACGGCACGTTCTGGGGGCCGATCCCGCTGCGGCGCGCGCTCGAGAACTCGCGCAACATCCCGGCCATCCGCACCCTCCAGGCGATCGGCGTCGAGACCGGCATCGCCTACGCCCGCAAGCTCGGGCTGCAGGGCGAACTGCCCCCCTACCTGCCGATCGCGATCGGCGCCGGCGAGGCCTCGCTCTCCGAGATGGTCGCGGCCTTCGCGTCGTTCGCCAACCAGGGCCTGCGCATGGAGCCGTGGTTCGTCACCCGCATCGCCGACCGCGACGGCAACGTGATCGAGGAGAACCACCCGCGTGGCACCGAGGCGCTGCGGGCCGACACCGCGTACATCATGGCGAGCCTGCTGCGGGGCGTCGTCGAGCGCGGCACGGCGACCCGCGCCCGTGCGCTGGGGCGGCCGATCGGAGGCAAGACCGGCACCACCGACGACTTCACGGACGGCTGGTTCGTGGGCTTCGAGCCGGGTCTCGCCGCGGGCGTCTGGGTCGGCTTCGACGACAAGCGGCGCAGCCTCGGCCGCGGCCAGGACGGCGCCCGCAGCGCGCTGCCGATCTGGATCGACTTCTGGAAGCAGGCCACGGCGGAGCTGCCGATCGAGGAGTACCCGGTGCCGGCCAACATCCTGCTGGTGCCCGTGGACGCTGCGGGCCACCTGGCGCGGCCCGGCACCCCCGGAGCGCGGCTGGAGCCGTTCGTCGCCGGCACCGAGCCGGGGGCGCGGCGGGCCGTGGACGCCGCGGAGTAGCGCCGCTCAGCGTGCGGCGGGGTCTCCCCGCCGCCGGAACCCGACAGGCTGGTAGTCGGGGTAGCGGGCCGGGCCCTTGCCGAAGCTGACCCGCCACGACTTGCCGTCGGCGAGCCGCTGGCGGTAGACGACCCACTCGCCCGTGATGTTCGAGGAGAAGGCGACCTCGCTGCCGTCGGGGGAGTAGACAGGGTCGTAGTTCATCGCGGGCCAGTCGATCAGCACCCGCTTCTCGCCGGTCTCGAGGTCGTGCTCGAGCAGCCGGCTCTTCTCGGACATCAGCCCGCGCCGCACGTACACGACGCGCCTGCCGTCGGGGTGGAAGCGGGGCTCGCAGCCGCCCTCGGAGACGCCGGAGATGCGCTCCGCTTCGCCTGTGGTCGCGTCCGCGACCCAGATCTGGTGGCCGACCCGCCAGTTCGACGAGAAGGTGATGCGGCGGCCGTCCGGGCTCCAGTGCGGGTTGCCGAAGATCGTGCGGTTGCCGTGGAGCACCAGGCGGCGGCTGGCGCCCGAGGCCAGGTCCATCCGCCACAGCCCCTCGGGGCCGCCTTCGTTCGACAGGTAGGCGAGCGAGCGGCCGTCGGGCGAGACGTCGGCCTGCCACTCGGTGAACGCGTTCTTCCGCAGCCGGCGCGGCTCGCCGCCCGCGATCGGCACCTGCCAGAGCTGGAAGTGGCCGTCGCGGTCGGACGAGTAGACGACCGAGCGGCCGTCGGGCGTGAAGCGGGGCAGGCCGTCCGAGGCGGCGTGATCCGTGAGGCGGCGGGCGATGCCGCCGGCGACGGGCACGAGGTACAGGTCCTGGTTGCCGTTCTCCGTCTGCTCGTAGACGAGCAGCGGCCCCTCCGCCTTGCCCTGCCGGCTGGCAGCGGCCGCAGCCGGGGCGCTGCGCGGACCCGAGGCCGACTGCGGGTCGCAGGCCACCGCCGTCGCGACGCACGCGGCCGCCGCGATCGCCGCGAACGCCGCGCGCAGGCCCGCGCGCGTCACAGCGCCTCGTCCACGTCGAGGCCGATGGGCGTCACGCCCTGCTGGCAGGTGGTCGTGGCGTCGAGCAGGAGGCGGATCGTGGGCGGGATGTCCTGGCGGCGCCGACGCAACCAGTGGAGGCGCTCCGCGACCTCGGGCCGGGCCGCCAGCGCCGCGACGGGGAGCGGGACGGGGGCGAACGCGCCGTCCTTCAGGCTCGCTTCGCGGTCGAGGACGTCGATCCGCCGCCGCTCCGTGTCCATGAAGATCCAGTCGCCGGTGCGGATCGCGCCGATCGCGCCGCCCTCGAGCGCCTCAGGCGAGGCGTGGCCGATGCACGGACCCCAGGTCGCGCCGGAGTAGCGGCCGTCGGTGATCATCGCGCTGACGTGGCGCAGGACAGGATCGCGGTTCAGGTACTCCGACGGGTAGAACATCTCGGGGATGCCGTTGGCCTTGGGCCCTTCGCCGGCGATCACGACCAGCACCCGCAGCAGCTTCAGCCGCGCGGCCTCGGTCAGCAGGTCGACGTCGGGCCCGGCGTCGAGCGCGGCCGCCGCGTCGCCGAAGTTGACGCGGGCCAGCGCCCGCACGTCGGCCGGCGCGATCTCGCCGCGCAGCTTCTCCAGCACACGGCCGTGGAACAGGTCGGCCTGGGCCTCCGGCTCGCCGAGGTAGAAGGCGGCCAGATACACCTTGCGGTCGAAGGCCGCGAGCGCCTCGGGCGTCAGCCCCGCGCGCTTGAACACCGCCGAGTCGGTCAGGTTGCCGCGCACCTCGACGATGCCGCTCTGCGGCCGCAGCGGCGTGCGGTACAGGATGCGGTCGTTCGGCGGCAGCGCGTCGGCGAGCCGCGCCGACCAGCGCCCGGTGATCGTCTCGGCGTCTTCGAGCAGGCCCTCGTCGAGCAGGTGCTTCGCCGAGGAGTCGAGCCCGGAGTGGGCGCCGGCCTGGGTCTCGATCGCCAGCGTGAAGAAGCTGCGGTCCTTCGCGGGCGCGATGTCGATCAGGAACGGCGTGCGGTCGGAGAGGTCTGCGATCTCGGTGGGGGAGAGCTTCACGCCGAGCGCCGCGGCCACGTAGGGGAAGTGCAGCAGCCAGTTCATCGAGCCGCCGACCGCGCTCCACATCGTGAGTGCGTTGCGCAGGTTGGCGCGGGCCAGCCGCGCGGCGCTGCGCTCCTCGCGGCCGTGGCGCACGGCGTCGAGCAGCGCGTCCACCGCGGTCGCGACGACCGCGTCGGAGGCGGCCCTGGTCAGCAGTTCCGCCCCGCGCGGGACGAAGCCCATCGCGTGCAGCACGACCTTGTCGGTGTTGCCGGTGCCGATGAAGGCGCAGGTGCCGCCCGCCTCGCAGGTCATCTGCGCGATCTCGGAGAGGAAGCGGTCGCGCTGCTCGCCCGGCAGCGCGCCCTGCGCCTCGAGGCCGTCGAGCAGCTTCTTGAACATCGCGTAGGTGTTGCACTTGAGGCGGTGGAGCAGCAGCGCGTCGATCTCCTCGTCGACGCCGGGGCCGCCCTTGCCCTTCAGCGCGCGCAGGCCGTCCTGGAGTTCCTTCGACAGGTGGCGCTCGGGCATCACCTGGGCCGGCAGGAACGCGGCGTAGAACGGCTTGCGGCCGCGCCGGCGGCGGGTGCGGTCCACCTCGATCACGGCCGCCAGGTCGCCCACCGGCCGCTTGTCGCAGGAATCCAGCAGCAGCGCGGCGTCGTAGCCGTGGGCCTCGATCTGCGAGACCAGCATGGCGGCCGTCAGGTTGCGGGAGACCAGCGAGAACGTCATCCCGTAGTGGCCCTGGGCGATGCCGTCGCACACGGCCGGCTCGGAGGTCTCGAACGGCAGCGCGCCGCGCTCCCACAGCGCCCGCACGGCGCGGCGGCTGATCTCGTCGTCGTCGATCTGCGCCGGGTGGTCGCGGGCGCCGGCGACGATCAGCACCCGCGGCTCGCCGGCCATGAATCGGCGCACCAGCTCGGCGCGCGGCACGCGGATGCCGCAACGGCCGAGCGAGGCCTCGAGCACGGGCAGGAACAGCGTGACCGGCTCCGGCTGCTCGATGACGGGGTCGTTCTTCGACGGGTCGTGCATCCGCAAGGGGGGCCTCCGGGGATGGGAGCGATTGTCTCCGCGTGGGCCGGAAACACGAAGGGCCGCCACCGCGTGCGCGGTGACGGCCCCGGTCGACGGGCGGCAGCTACCGCGCGATCAGGGTCACGACCTCGTCGCGCTCGTACACGGTCTCGCCGTTGATGCCGTCGAGCGAAGCGTCGACCGAGAATTCGCCCGTGCGCACGACGTCGCCGCGCAGCAGGAAGTTGCAGGCCGTGGTCTGGCGCCCGGCCTCGGTGCGCTCGCTGAAGACGCTGCGGTTCGAGACCGTCCAGCGCGGGTCGCTCTCCCACTGGCAGATCTGGCCGCTGCCGTTCTTCTGGGTCGAGTCGAAGGTCAGGAAGTCGCCGACGCGCACGATGATCCGGCCCGACGAGTCGCGCTGGAAGTCCGATCCCTCGGGCGGGCCCTCGATGAAGACGCCGTCGCGGCGGATCGCCTTCAGCTTGAAGCGGTAGGTCACGACCGGACCGGCGGCGAGGTCGGAGCGGTTGCAGTCCCACGGCGTCGCCGAGGTGTTCGGGGTGGGGGTCGCCGTCGGCTGGGTCGTGGTCGTCGCGGACGTCGGCTGGGTGGTGACCGGGGCGGTGGGGGACGAGGAGCCGCCGCCGCCGCAGGCGGCGAGCACGGCGAGTGCGGAAACGCTGGAGAGCAGGACGGACAGGCGCGTACGGCTGAGCTTCAAAACGATACCTCCCACGGCCCCCGCACGAGCGAGCCGAACGCTTCGGATCAAGCAATCATCGTAACAGCGGCCCCCCGGTGAGGCAACGAAGAAAGTTACGATGGGAGTGCGTGTTTCGCAGGCCTGTACGTTCCGTCACACCGCTGCTGACAGCGATCCTGGCGTGCGCGTCGACGCTCCTCGGCGCGGCGCTGGCCGAAGGCGCGGCGCGCGCGCTCGGGCTCGCGCCGGGGCTGGAACGAGTCGCCGTCGACTCCGCGGCCAGCCCCTTCCGCCTCTCCGACGACCCGCTGCTGGGCTACGAGCTCAAGCCCTCGTTCCGCCGCACGGGCGAGGCCGTCGAGACCAGCTCGCGCGGGCTGCGCGATCCCGAGCGGGCCGTGCCGAAGCCGCAGGGCGTGCGCCGCATCGCGTTGCTCGGCGACTCGGTGGCGATGGGGCTCTACCTGGAAAGTGGTGCGCAGACGATCGCCGGCCGGCTCGAGGCGCGGCTCGCCGCCGACCGCGTGGAGGTGATGAACTTCGGCGTCAAGGGCTACGCGACCCAGGCGGAGGTGCGCTACTTCGAGACCCGGGGCGCCGGCCTCGGCACCGACCTCGCGCTGGTGCTGTTCCTGCGCAACGACCATCGCAACTTCAACGGGGACGTGGCGCAGGGCTTCGCCTACCCGCGGCCTGCCTGGACCGAGGCCGCGTTCGTGCGCTCGCACCTGTTCCGCCTGTTCGCGTTCCGGCTCGACCTGTGGGGCTTCCGCGCCCAGCTCGATCCCGCCTACGCGGAGGCGCGCAACCAGGCGGCGTTCGACGACGACAACGTCGACGCCGGGCTGCGCCGCCTCGCCGAGCTGGGGCGGGCTCAGGGCTTCCGCGCCGCGGTGCTGGTGTGGCCCCACTTCGCGCGCGAGGGGCCGGTCGACCCCGAGGGGCTCTTCGAGCCGGGGGAGCCCGGCCGCATGAAGGTCGAGACGATCGCCGCGCGCCACGGCCTCGAGGTCGTGCGGCTGTCGCCGCTGTTCGCGTCCGACCTGGCCCGACGCCACGCTGCCGGCGACACCCGCGATGCCTCCGCGCTCTACACGTTCGACGGCATGCACCCCAACCCGGCCGGGGCCGAGGCCGCTGCCCTGCTGATCCACGGCCTGTTGCGGGAGCGGCCGCAGTGGCTGGGTCCGCCGCCGCTGTCGTGAACCGTGCCCGGCGACTTGCCTCGCGACCGGAGCTCGCGTATAGTCCGCTTCTCGCCTCACGCCGGAGTGGCGGAATTGGCAGACGCGCACGGTTCAGGGCCGTGTTCGCTTCGGCGAGTGTGGGTTCAAGTCCCACCTCCGGCACCAACTCTCAGACTGACACCCCAGACAACCCCGACCCGATCCCGACACCCCCTCCCGGGGGACGGCGATCGCGCGTCCGCTTTCGCGGCGGCGTCCCGCCGCTTTCCGTGGTGAACTCCCGAACGTGACCTCTCCCGCCCGGCGCCCGCGCGCCCGCACCCAGACCCTCGTCGGCCGCCTGACCTGCAACCCCGGCGGCTTCGGCTTCGTCGCCCCCGACTCGCGCCGCGATGGCGAAGGCGACGTCTACGTCTCCGCCGAGAACCTGCGCGACGCGCTGCACGGCGACCGCGTCGCCGTCCAGGTCGAGCGGGTGACCGCGAAGGGCGCCGAGGGCCGCATCACCCGCGTGCTCGAGCGCGCCCTGCAGAAGCTGGTCGGCCGCTACGAGAGCGACGGCCGCTTCGGCGGCCACGTCGTGCCCTTCGACTGCCGCGTGCTGGCCGAGGTGCGCGTCGCGCCGGGCGACGAAGGCGGCGCCGAGTCCGGCCAGATGGTCGCGGTCGTGATCACCAAGCCTCCGACGGTGAACCGCGGGCCGGGCGGGAAGGTCAGCAAGGTGCTGGGCCGCATCGACGAGCCCGGCGTCGACGTCAAGGTCGTGAAGGAGAAGTACGGCCTGGCCGAGGCCTTCCCGCAGGAGGTCGAGGACGCGGCGCGCGCGGTGCCGACCGCCGTCCGCGACGAAGACCGCGCCGGCCGCACCGACTTCCGCCCGTGGCTGACGGTCACCGTCGACCCCGCGACCGCGAAGGACCACGACGACGCGATCAGCCTCGACTTCATGGACAACGGGAACTACCTGCTCGGGGTCCACATCGCGGACGTCGCCCACTACGTGCCCGAGGGCGGGGAGATCGACCGCGAGGCGTACCTGCGCGGCACGTCGGTCTACTTCCCGGGCAGCGTGGTGCCGATGCTGCCGCACGCGCTCTCCAGCCACATCTGCTCGCTGGTCGAAGGCGAGGAGCGGCTGAGCCAGACCGTCGTGATGGAGATCGACCGCGCGGGCAACGTGGTGCGCCACGAGGTCCACGACGGCGTCGTGCGCAGCGCCGCGCGGCTCTCGTACCAGCAGATGCAGGCGGTCGTCGACGGCGACGCCGCCACCCGCGAGCAGCTCGCGGCGGTGGTGCCGCTGCTGCTGCGGATGGACGAGCTGATGCGGGTGCTGCGCGCGAAGCGCCAGCAGCGCGGCTCGATCGACTTCGACGTGCCGGCGCCCAAGCTCACCTACGACGCGGAAGGCCTGATGACCGGCGTGATCGCCGAGGAGCGGCTCGACTCGATGCGCGCGATCGAGGAGTTCATGCTGCTCGCCAACGAGGTGGTCGCCGGGGCGCTGTCCGCGGCCGGCGTCGGCGCCCTCTACCGCGTGCACGAGGACCCCGACCCCAAGCGCGTCGAGGAGTTCTCGGAACTGGTGGCGTCGCTCGGGTACGCGCTGCCGGAGAAGGGCGAGGACGGGCTGCAGCCCGAGGACTTCCAGCGCGTGCTGCGCCAGGCGGAGGGCAAGCCGGAGGCGAAGTTCGTCTCCTACCTGCTGCTGCGCACGATGCGGCTCGCCCGCTACCACGGCGAGAACCTCGGCCACTTCGGCCTCGCGACCGAGCGCTACGCCCACTTCACGAGCCCGATCCGCCGCTACCCGGACCTGGTGGTGCACCGCGCCCTGCGCGCCCTGCGCCACGGCCGGCCGCTCGCACACCTGACGCCCGAGGCGCTCGAGGAGATGGGCCGCCACCTCTCGGAGCGCGAGCGCCAGGCCGACGAGGCCGAGCGCGAGATCCTCGAGTGGAAGAAGGTCCGTTTCATGGCCGACAAGGTCGGCGAGACCTTCCACGGCTGGGTGACCGGCGTCCAGGCCTACGGCCTGTTCGTCGAGCTGCAGGAGGTCTACGTCCAGGGCCTGGTCCACGTCTCGTCGATGACCGACGACTACTACGCGCTCGACGAGAAGGCGCACCGCCTGACGGGCCAGGACTCGGGCCGCAGCTTCCGCCTGGGCGACCGCATCGAGGTGCGGGTCGCGAAGGTCGATCTCGGGCGCCGCCAGGTCGACCTGGTGCTCGAGGACGTCGCCGCGCGCGCCGAGGCCGGCGGAGCCAGGGGCGAGCCGCAGCGGGCAGCGCGCGGCGGCCGAGGCTCGCGCTCGCGGTCGGACAGGCCGGGTGCGCCCCGCGAGGGAGAGGCACGATCGCACGGAAGCACAGGGCGAGGCCGCACGAAGTCGAAGCCGACCGCGCGCAAGCGTCGCTGAGCGCAGCCCGGGGAATCGCCCTCAGCGGCTGAACGAGTCGAGCAGCCGGCGCAGCGGCGCTGTGAGCCGCCAGGACCACGAGCCCTGCAGCGCCGCCAGCTCTGCCGCGAGGCGCGCGTTGTCGGCAGCCAGCGCCGCTCGATCCGCGACCTCGAGCCGGCCGCGGGTCGCCGTGTCGAGCTGCCCTGGCAGCAGCGGCAGCGGCCCCTCCATCAACGCGAAGAGGCGCGCCGCCAGCGCGTTCTGCGGCCAGCGCGCGGCGTCCGGCCCGAAGTCGACGGGGAAGCCGCCGAAACGCGCGGCAAGCTCCGCGTCGCTGACCCGCCGCAGTGCCTGGACCGCCGCTCGGCGTTCGAGCACGGGGCCCCAGTCCGCGAGCACGGCGTCGAGGCCCGCCGAGGCGCCGGCGGCGATCGCGAGCCAGCGCGCGGCGTCCGCGTCGTCGCCGCGCTGCCGGGCCTGCTCGGCTTCGCGGTGGAAGCTCGCGACGCGCGAGAACAGCAGCGCCAGGCCCGCCGCCAGCCGCGGCCCGAAGGACGCGGCGTCGGCGTTCTTGACGAGCGTCAGCAGCGTGTTGCGGTACCAGTGGAAGTGTCGCCAGCGATCGTCCAGCCGCGACGAGGTCGCGTGCCGGCGGTGGCGCACGGCCGCGCCGGCGGCGTAGACGAGCGTCCCGCCTGCGAGGTTGAGGCGCCAGCCGAAATCGACGTCTTCGGCGTAGGCGAAGTACGCGGGGTCGAAGCCGCCCAGTTCGAGGAAGCGCTCGCGCCGCACGGCCATCGCCGCCGCGCAGGCGAACGGCAGGGGCGCGCCGTCCTGCGCCTCGACGAAGCCCGGGTGCCACGACGAGCGCTGGAAGCCGTAACCGGCGATCTGGATCGCGCCGCCCCCGAACTCGATGCCGTTGCCGCTCCAGTCGCGGATCCGGGCCGCCGCGGCTTCCGCGCCCGAGGCCTCCGCGCGGGCGATCAGCGCCTCGCACAGCGTGGGCTCCGCGACCGCGTCGTTGTTGAGCAGCACAAGCCACTCGCCGCGGGCCTCGGCGGCGGCGCGGTCGTTGGCGGCGGCGAACCCGAGGTTCTCGTCGAGGGCCAGCACCCGCACGTTCGGGTGACGCTGCCGCAGCCAGCGCACGGTGCCGTCGGTCGAGCCGTTGTCCACCACCAGCACCTCGGCGTCGGTCGCAGCCGTCTGTGCCGCCAGCGAGTCGAGGCACGGACCGAGCATCGTGCGCCCGTTCCACGAGACGACGATCACCGAGATCCGCGGCATGCGCGATTCTAGGTCCCGGCTTCCGCCGCGAGCAGCCCGATCGCCTGGCGGTACTTCACCTCCATCTCGGCGGCGCACTCCGCGACGTCCTTGACCGGGGGGGCTGCTGCCGCCAGTCGCGGGCCCAGCCCCGGCTCGTCGAGCAGTCGGCGCAGGACGGCGGCCAGGTCGTCCGCGTCCCCCGCGCGGAAGCGCAGCCCGCCGCGGCCGTCGGCGACCAGCTCGCGCAGCCCGCCCAGGTCGGAGACCAGCACCGGGCGCCGGGCGAGGAACGCCTCGTGCACCGCCAGCGGCGAGTTCTCGAACCACACCGACGGCACGACCAGCACGTCGAGCCCGGCGAACACCGCGGCCCGCTGGGAGGGATCGAAGCGGCCGTGGAGGCGGGCGGCGGGGACCAGGGCGCGGACCTCGGCCGCGATCGCCGCAGCCTCGGGCGACCCGCTGGCGTCGCCGTGCACGTGCAGCTCGACCCGCGGGTCGCCCAGCCGCCGGACGGCCCGCGCGAGCACCGTCAGTCCCTTGTGAGCCACGAGCGAGCCCGTGAACCCCACGCGCAGCGGCCCTTCCGGGGCACGCGCAGCCATCGCGGGCACCGCCGTGGCCCAGGCGCGCTCGAAGCCGTAGTCGCAGACCACGACCCGGTCCGGGGCGAGGCCTGCCTCGAGCGCCCGCTCGCGAACGAAGTGCGAGGGCGAAATCACGAAGCTGGCGGCGGCCAGGCCGTCGGCGATGGCGGCCTGGCGCCGCACGAGGCCCGCGAGCAACTCGCGTCGTGGGCCGGACCCCGACCCTGACCCCGCCCGCTTCGCCCAGGCTCGCACGGGCACCGCCGCCAGCGCCGAGAGCGTGCGCAGTCCCGGGCCTGCTGTACGACCCGAGAGGCACGCGGCGCACGCGAGGGCTCCGGGCGGGGGCCCCGCGCAGGGGCGACCGTCGGCGCGCAGCAACTGGACCCTGCGGCAACGGAACCAGTAGTCGGCGAGGGTGACGATCGACGGGATCCCGGCCTTGCGCGCGGCCCGCGGCAATCGCGGCGACAGGTGGATCAGGTGCTGGAAGTGGACGACGTCCGGGCGGAAGCGGGCGAGCGTATCCACGAAGGCGCGCAGCGCGTCGGGCCGGCACTCGTCGGCGCCGACGTCCGAGGTCGCCGGGCCGAACCGGAACACCCGCAGCCCCTCGTCGTCGTCCTCGACGAGTTCGTCGATGCCTGGAGCCGGATGGAGCACGGCCACGTCGTGCCCGCGGCGGGCGAGTTCGCGGGAGAGGCCCGCCGTGAAGACCTCGGTGCCCGCGAGCGACGCGGGAGGGAGGCCGTGCACGACCTGGAGAACCCGCAGCTTCTCGCGCGGCACGGCGCGGGGCGTGGGCCGACGCTCGGTCGTGAGGCCGCCCTGGCGGAAGCCGTCCGCGAGCGCCCATCGGTGTCGCAGCGATCGGACCAGGTCTCGCGGGCCGGGCTGCAGGCCGTCGGCGCGCAGCGCCGCGAGGTCCCCCCGGACGAGGTGTATGGCCAGCCGCGCCGCCGCGCGGCGGCCCGCGACGTTGACCCGGCCGAGGTGGACGCGGTTGAACCAGGCATCGATCCGGGCCCGCCGTCGCATCGCGCCCGGCTCGTACTCGTGCGAATGGTGCACGGCCGCCGCCGGCTCGAACACGATCGCGTGGCCCGCCTCGAGGGCACTGCGAGCCCACAGCAGGTCTTCGCCGAAGGCCGTGCGGGCGAACGGCAACCGCTGCCAGGCGCTGCGCCGCAGCGCGGAAGCGATGTCGTTGAAGTCGACGAAGACGCGCCTCGCATCGGGGGCGAGCGCCGCCCAGGCGGCGCGGTCCGTGATGCGCGTCACGCGGCGCTCGGTGGAGTACGCGAGATCGAGCTCGGCGGCGCGCCGCGCGAGCAGGCGGGCCTCGGGCCGTGGCAGCACGCGGCAGTACGCGCCGGCGACATCGGGGGCGTCGAAGCAGGCGACCAGTGCCCGCAGCCAGTCCGTCGACGCCGGCCAGGCGTCCTGCACGAGGAAGGCGATCACGTCGCCATCGGTCAGCAGGACGCCGAGGTTGCGGGTGTCGCCATGGTCGAAATCGCGGCAGTCGATCTGGCGGATGCGGACGCGGAAGCGGGCCGCGATCGCGAGCGTGTCGTCCGTCGAGCCGGAGTCTATGACCAGGACGTCGAAGGGGAACGGCGCGCGCTGGGCGAAGACGGCCTCGAGGCAGCGGCCGATCGTCTCCGCGCCGTTGAACGTGGGGACGACGATCGAGGCCTTCACGCGGGGGCGGGGAGGCGCGCTGCTAGCATGGGCGTCACGAGCTGCGGCACCGGGCGATTAGACCACGGCGTCCGCGGCCGTCATCCCGAATGCGGATCGCCCTCGTCGTCCACGCCTTCCCTCCCGACTCGGTCGCGGGGGTCGAAGTGTGCGCGCTGCGCCACGCGCGGGCCCTGCGCGAGCTCGGCCACGAGGTGCGGGTCGTCACGGCCGTTCGCGACCTGCGGGCCGCGACCGGCAGCGCGCGGCGCCGGGACCGCGCCAGCCTCGAGGTCGTCGAGGTGGTCAACAACCACGACGGAGGCGGGCTGGCGGCCACGTTCCACAGCCCGGTCGTCGAGGCCGCGGCACTCGCCGCCCTGCGCGAACACGCGCCCGCGCTGGTCCACTTCCACCACCTGATCAACCTCTCGGCGGGGCTGCTGCCCGCGGCCCGGGCGCTCGGCGCGCGCACGGCGATCACGCTGCACGACTACTGGCTCTCGTGCGGCCGCGACGGCCTGCGACAGCGCGCCGATCTCGTCACCTGCGACCGGGTTGAGGCCGCGACCTGCGCCCGTTGCCTCGCCTCGAGCCCGCAGCTCGCCGCGCCGGTCGAGCGCCACGCGCTTCAGGCGGCCGCAGCGCTCGGCCTCGGAGGACTGCTGCAGGCGGCACACCGCCGCTTTCCGCGGCTCGGCTCGGCGGCGCTGGCCGCGCTGCGCGCGCCGGCCGCGCCGCAGGTCACCGCGGACGAGGTCGAGCGACGCGCGACGGCGCTGCGGGCCGCGTTCGCCGCGGCTGACGTGCGCATCGCGCCGACCCGTTTCGCCGCGCTGCGGGCGGCCGAGGCGGGGCTCCGGGACGAGGTGCACGTCGTGCCCAACGGCGCCGTCGAGAGCGAGCCGGCGGCGTTCGCGCCGCGTCGCCGGCGCACGATCGGCTTCGTCGGCACGCTGGCACCCCACAAGGGTGCCCACGTCCTGGTCGAGGCGTTTCGCGGCCTGCCCGACGCCGACGCCCGCCTCGTCCTGTGGGGCAGCGGGCTGACGGCGCCGGCGTACGCGGCGGAACTGGCCCGGACCGCGGCTGTCGACCCGCGCATCCGCCTCGGCGGACCGTTCGCTCCCGACGACGCCGACTGCGCGTTCGCGGAGATCGACCTGCTGGCGCTGCCCTCGCTGTGGTGGGAGAACGCGCCGCTCGTGGCCCAGGAGGCGCTGGCCCGCGGCATCCCGGTCCTGGCCTCGGCGATCGGCGGCGTGCCGGAGGTGGTGGGCGAGCCGTGGGGCCGCTGCCTGCCGCCGGGAGACGTCGGCGCCTGGCGTGCGGCGCTCGTCGACGCACTCGCGGGAGGCATCTTCGCCGAGCCGCTGCGGCCGGCGCCGGTCTGGACCGCGATCCGCGCCGCGCGCGCACTGCTCGAGCTCTGCCGCTAGACTTCTCCATGCCCTGCGTCAGCGTGGTCGTGCCCGTCAAGGACGGAGCCGCGCACCTGCCCGCGCTGCTGGCGGCCGTCGCGGCACAGCAGGTCGAAGGCGGAGCCGAGCTGATCGCGCTCGACAGCGCCTCGCGCGACGGCTCGCGCGGGCTGCTGGCGGCTGCCCGCGGCGTGGCCGTGCGCGTGCTGGACGTCGCGGCGGGCGAGTTCGACCACGGGGCGACCCGCAACCGCGGCGCCCGCGAGGCGAGCGGAGAGTTCGTGGCCTTCCTCTCCCAGGACGCCTTGCCGGTCGGGCCGCGATACCTGGAGGCGCTGGTGGAGCCGCTGCGGCGCGATCCGCGGCTCGCCGGCGTGACGGCGCGGCAGATCCCCCGCGCGGACTGCGATCCGGTCACCCGCGCGAGGCTGGAAGCGAGTCCCGTCGCGGACACGGCGGCGCGGGTGACGTTCGCCACCGCCGACGCACTCGACGCGCTGAACCCGCTCGAGCGACTGCGCCGCTGCTCGTTCGACGACGTCGGCTCGGCCGTGCGCCGCGAGGTACTGCTGGCCCACCCGTTCCCGGAGGCGCGCTTCGGTGAAGACGTCGCCTGGGCCGACCGCGTGCTGCGGGCCGGCCTCGGCCTCGCCCATGCTCCCGCGGCCGAGGTCGTGCACTCTCACCCGCGGCGCGCCCGCGCGCTGTTCCGGCGCCGCTACCTCGAGCACCGCGCGCTCGCCGAGCTGTTCGGGCTCGACACGGTGCCGGACGTCGCCCGCCTGGCCCGCGCCGTGCTGGCCGCCAGTGTCCGCGACGTGGCCCTGTCGTGGCGGGGCCGGGCCTCGTTCGCGGATTGCCTGCTGGCAGCGCCGCGGGCCGCGGCCGAGGTCGCAGGGCAGTACGCGGGCCCGCGCGACGCGCGGCTGAGGCGGCCCTGGCCGCGCTGGGCATGAGGCTGCTGCTGGTCCACTCGGGCTGGCCGGACGAGACGCCCGGCGGCGCCGAACTCCACGTTGCCGAGTTGGCGGCCGGCCTCGCGCGCCGCGGGCACGAGGTCGCGGTCGTGGCCGGGGAGCACGACCCGGCTCAGGCCGATGGCCGTTGCCGCGGGCCCGAGTCCCGCGACGGCTTCCACCTCTGGCGTCTCGCCCTGAGCGGCCGCCACGCGCGCGACCTGGGCACGGCCGACCCGGTGGCTGCCCACGCACTCCGCCAGCTCGTCGACCGGCTCGGACCCGATCTCGTGCATGCGCACCACGTCCACCGCATCGGGCCGGCTGCGCTGCTGGCGGTGCACGATCGCGGGACGCCCCTCGCGCTGACGGTGCACGACCACTGGCCGTCGTGCCTGCTGGGCCAGCTCGTGGACCGCGACCTGCGGCCCTGCCCGGGGCCATCGCCTGCTCGCTGCGCGGCCTGCCTGGCCGGACCGCGCCTGCGGCCCGCCGTGCGGACCTTCGCACCTCTGGCGCTGAAGCTGGTCCCGCCGCTGCGGCGGCCTTTCGACGCGCGGCAGCAGGCGATGTCTGCCCTGTTGCGCGCGGCCGACGCGTTGGTGGCGCCGTCCCACTACTTCGCGCGCCGGCTGGCAGCGCTGGGTTGGCCCGAACCGCGCGTGGTCCCGTTGGCCCGGCCCGCGCTGGCACCGGCGCCGCGCCCCCCCCGAGCGGCCGGCGCGCCGCTTCGCGTCGGCTTCGTGGGGACGCTGATCCCCTCCAAGGGCGCCCACGTTCTGGTAGAAGCCGTGCGCGTGTTGCCGCCCGAGGTGGTCGCACTCGAACTGCATGGGCCGGCCCCCGCCTTCCACGGGGAAACGGGTTACGCGGACCGGCTGCGGGAGCGGCTCGGACCGCGGGCCTACGCCCTGCGCGGCGCCTTCGGCCCGCAGGAGCTGGCGTCGCGGCTCGCAGAGCTCGACGTGCTGGTAGTCCCTTCGCTGTGGGAGGAGAACGCGCCGCGGGTGCTGGCGGAGGCTTTTGCCGCCGGCGTCGTTCCGGTCGTCAGCGGCCGAGGGCGACTCGCCGAGGCCGTGCGCGACGGCGTCGACGGGCTCCAGTTCCCGGCAGGCGACGCACTCGCCCTGCGCGGGATCCTGGCCGCGCTCGCCGCCGATCCGGACCGGCTCGCCCGCCTCGCGGCCGCGGCGCCGCCTGCGGCGCCGTTCGAGGGCATGCTCAAGTCGCTGGAGGAGGTCTACGACGACGCGCGCGTCCGCCATCGGTCGCGGGTGGGGCGCGTCGGCGTGGTGGTTCTCGATCGCGGCGCACCGGAGCTCTCGGCCCGGGCCGCAGCCTCCGCGCTGGCGTCGGACGTCGCGCCGCGCGTGCTCGTGGTTCACAACGGGCCCGTCGCCGAAGGGCCGCTCCCGGAAGGCTCCGAGCGCCTGCGGCTCAACCACAACGGAGGCTACGCCGCGGGCATGAACGCCGGGATCGCGGTACTGCGCGCCGCGGGCTGCGACCGGGCGCTGCTGCTCAACAACGACGCCTGGCCCGAACCGGGCGCGCTGCGTGCGCTGGCCGAGGCGGTGGGAGAGCCGGGGGTTGGCGCTGCGGGCCCCGTGGTCCTGCGTTCGCGCGACGGTCGCGTCGAGTCGGCGGGGATCGAGCTGGGGCCTGCGCTGCTGCGTCCCCGGCTGCGCGCGCACGGTGCCGCCAGCGCTGCGCTCGGCCCGGGCTCCGAGGCTGTCGAGGCGCTGTCGGGCGTGGCGATAATGCTGTCGATGACCGCCCTCGAGGCGACGGGCCCGCTGCGCGAGGACTACTTCCACGGCTTCGAGGACGTCGATCTCGGCTGCCGGCTGCGGTCTGCGGGTTTCGCGCTGCACCTGGTCGGCCGCGGTCGGGTGAGGCACCTGGGCTCTGCGAGCCTCGGGGCGGGGTCCCCGCTTCGGCTCTACTATGCGGCGCGGAACCACGTTCGCGCCGCCGAGGGGCTGCGCCCGTTGCCGTGGCCGCTCGCGCGGGTCCGGCGAATTGCGCTCCTCGCGCTGGCCGTCACCCATGCCCTGGGGCAGCACGAGGTGCCCCGCGGGCGCGGGCTGAAAGCGGTGCTGCGCGGGGTGCGGGCGGGCTGGAGAGGAGCGACCGGAGAAGCGTGCGGGTCCTGATCGTGATCCCCTGCCGCAACGAAGCCGGCAACCTGCCGGCCGTCGTCGCGGAGTTGCGCGCGTCCCGGCCCGGCGACGACATCGCGGTGATCGACGACGCTTCCCGCGACGCGACCGCCGCCGTGGCGAGGAGTCTCGGCTGCGAGGCCGTGACGCTACCGCTGCACCTTGGCTACGGCGGTGCGGTGCAGGCCGGGATCAAGCTCGGCCTGCGCCGCGGCTACGACGTCGTGGTCACGTTCGACGGCGACGGCCAGCACGACCCCGCAGACGTCGAAGCCCTGGTCGCGGCCGTGGCGGAGGGCGCCGACCTCGCCCTCGGGTCCCGCTTCCAGGCGCGCGGGGCCTACCGCGGCGGACCGTTCCGGATCGCGGGTCGTCGGCTTTTCGCCGGGCTGTGCCGGGCGCTCACCGGGCTCGCGCTCGACGATCCCACCTCGGGACTGAAGGCGCTGGGCCCCCGGGCCCAGGCCCTGTTCGCCACCAGCCGCTTCCCCGACCGCTTCCCGGACGCCGACGCTCTCGTCGTCGCTCACCGTGCCGGTCTGGTGCTGACCCAGCGCCCCGCCCGGATGCGGCCCTCGCGCAACGTGCACTCGATGCACGATGGCCTGCGCCCGGCCGCATACGCGGCGAACATGGCCCTCTCGCTGCTGGTCGCGGCGCTCGGCCGCGCCCGCGACCTGCGAGAGTAGGGGACAATCGGCCCGTGCCGCTCCGACAGCAGGTCGTGTTCCTCGCCTTGACCGGACTGCTGCTGCTCGTGATCCTGGAACTCGTGCGCCGCCGGCGGCTGCGCGTCGAATACTCGTGGGTGTGGCTGGGCTCCGGCGTCAGCATCGTCGTGCTGATCCTCCGCTACGACCTGCTGGTGCGCCTCACCGAGACGGTCGGCGCCGTGGTGCCGACCTCGACGCTGTTCCTGCTCTGCATCCTGTTCCTGGCGGTCCTGTGCCTCGACTTCTCGGTTCGGCTGTCGACGCTCACGCGCCAGGTCAAGGACCTGACCCAGGAACTCGCCCTGCTCCGCCACGAGCGGGAGGCAGACCCGCCCGGCGGAACCGGTGATCCGGCGCACGCCGCTCCGGAAGAGCGCTTCAAGTAGACTGCCGTTCCGTGGGAAGGAGCCGATGAGCGAAGTCCGCAGCGTGGCGCTGAACCTGACCAGCCGCGAGCTGGTGTTCCTGCAGAAGGTGACCCGGCAGGAGTACCACTTCATCACCGACGAGGAGCAGCACGCGCGCCTCAAGCTGAAGGACAAGCTGATCGAGTCGGCCTACGACCAGCGCGAGAACCGCGTCGTGCTGAACCTGACCCGCGACGAGCTGCTGTTCCTGATCAAGGTGGCGCGCGAGAACTACTCGTTCATCGTGCGCACCGAGAAGGAGGCGCGGCTGGCGCTGGCCGCCAAGCTGCACAAGACCGCGGAGGCCGTCTTCGGCGTCGGCCACCGCGAGGAGTAGGCGGCGACTCCGAGCCCGCTCCGACCGTGGCCTCGCGCGCGCTGATCGTCGGGACCGCCGGCCACATCGACCACGGCAAGAGCACGCTCGTCCGCGCCCTGACCGGGATCGACCCCGACCGCCTCAAGGAGGAGAAGGAGCGGGGCATCACCATCGACCTCGGCTTCGCCCACACCACGCTGCCCTCGGGCGAAGTCGCCTCCTTCGTCGACGTGCCCGGGCACGAGCGCTTCGTGCGCCACATGCTGGCCGGCGCCCACGGCATCGACGCGGTGCTGCTGGTGGTGGCCGCCGACGAGTCGGTGATGCCGCAGACCCGCGAGCACTTCGCGATCTGCCGCCTGCTCGGCATCCGTCGCGGCCTCGTGGCGCTGACCCGCTGCGACGTCGCCGACCCGGAGCTGCAGGACCTGGCCGAGGCCGAGGTGCGCGAGCTGGTGCGCGGCTCGTTCCTCGAGGACGCGCCGCTGCTGCGCGTGTCTGCCCGCACGGGCGCCGGGCTCGACGACCTGCGCCGGGCGCTGGACGTGCTGGCCGCCGCTCCCCGCGGTCGCGAAGATGGCGCGCTGCTGCGGCTGCCGATCGACCGCGTGTTCACGCTGCACGGGTTCGGGACAGTGGTCACCGGAACTCTGGTGTCCGGGACCCTCGAGCTGGGCGACGAAGTCGAAGTGCTGCCTGCGGGCCGCCGCGCCCGCGTGCGCGGCCTGCACGTGCACGGGCGCTCGCGCGAGGTGGTCGCTGCGGGCAACCGCGCCGCCGTCAACCTGGCAGGGGTGGAGGTCGCGGACCTCGTGCGCGGCGAGGTCGTCTGCCACCCGGGCCGCCTGCGCGCCACGTCCGTCCTCGACGTCCGGCTGGAGCTGATGCCAGACGCGCGCGAGCTGACGGACCGGGCGCGGGTCCGCGTGCATGCGGCCAGCGCGGAAGTGCTGGCGCGGGTCCGGCTCGGCGCCGGCCGCACGCTGCGCGGCGCCGAGGGCGTCGACGCCCAGCTCCGGCTCGAGGCCCCGATCGTGGCCGTGCGCGGCGACCGCCTGGTGGTGCGCTCCTACTCGCCGGCCGAGACCATCGGCGGGGCCCGCGTGCTCGATCCCGCTCCCGCGCGGCGCCGGGCCGGCACGTCGCCGCCGCTGGAGGCCGCGGAGGACGCGGTGCTCGGCGCACTGGTCGGCGCCGCGGGGCGGGCCGGCGTCGAGTCGCGCGCGCTCGGGGCGCGCCTCGGCGTCGCCGTCGAGGCGCTGGGGCCGAAGCTGCTGGCGGCCGGCATCGTGCTGGTGGCCGCCGAAGGCGGGGGCGAGGTGGCGCTCGCGCGAGCGGCCCTGGGGGAGTTGAGCGGTGCCGCCGAGGCGGCGCTCGGGCGCTATCACGCGGAGCAGCCGCTGCGCGCCGCGATGCCGCGCGAGGAGCTGCGGGCGCGCGTGTTCGCGCGGGCCGCGGCGGGCGCCTTCGGCGCGGTGATGGATGACCTGCAGCGGCGCGGCGTCGTGCGGGTGGAGGGGGACGGCTTCGCCCGTGCCGGCCACTCCGTGAAGCTGGGCGGCGACGAGGCCGCCGTCGTCGAGGCGCTGCGGGCGAAGGCGCGGAGCGCAGGCTGCGAGGGGCTGGAACCCGCCGGCGCCGGCGCGGGGCTCGGCCGCGACCCGCGCCTCGTCGAGAAGCTGCTGCGGGTGCTGATCCAGGAGGGCGCGCTGGTGCGGGTCGGCGATCGGCTCGTGGACGCCGCGGCGGTGTCCGAACTCGCGGCCCGGGTGCGGAACCAGGTGGCGCCCGGGGGCAAGGTCGACGTGGCGGTGGTCAAGGACCTGACGGGCCTGTCGCGCAAGTTCGTGATCCCGCTGCTCGAGGCGCTGGACCGGGCGAAGGTGACCCGCCGCGCCGGGGCTGACCGTTACTTGATCGGGTGAGCTAGACTTCCCGCAGATGACCACCGACCGGCCCGAGGACTACACCGTCGGCATTCCGCGCCCGCCGTCCAGCGTCCAGGGCGCGCCGCGCGGGCTGGTGCGGGTGCCGTTCGTGCGCCGCTGCAAGCTGACGTTCAAGGACGGCACCGAGCGCGAGGCGTTCCTCGTCAACCTCAACGTGCTCGGCGCGTACATCCTGGACGAGACGCTGCCCAACCCGGGAGAGCCGATGCGCTGCCGCTTCGGCCTGCCGGACACCGAACGGGTGCTGACGCTGTCCGGCGTCGTCGCCTGGGTCAACGCCCACCAGCAGCACCCGATCCACGGCCTGCCGCGCGGCTTCGGCCTGCGCTTCCAGGACATCCCGCCCGACGACCTCAAGCTGCTCGAGGACGTGGTCGAGGAGCAGGCCGCCCGCCGCGCGGGGCTCCCGGGAGCCTAGAAGACACGACGGCCCCGCCCGGGTCGCGGGCGAGGCCGTGTGGACGTCGCGGAAGCCCCCGTCTACAACAGCGCGAGGACCGGCGTCTCCAGCAGGCGGCGCACCTCGGCCAGGAACTGGGCCGCCAGCGCGCCGTCGATCACGCGGTGGTCGGAGCTGAGCGTGACCTTCATCCGGTGCCCGACCCGGACCTGGTCGTCCTCGCCGACGACGGGCTGCTTGCGCACCGCGCCGACCGCGAGGATCGCCGCGTCGGGCGGGTTGATGATCGCGGTGAACTCGGTGACGTCGTACATGCCGAGGTTGGAGATCGTGAAGGTCGAGCCCATGTACTCCTCGGGCTTGAGCTTCTTGTCCTTGGCGCGGCCCGCCAGGTCCTTGATCTCCGCGCTGATCTGCGACAGCGGCTTGCGGTCGGCGTTGCGGACGACCGGCGTGATCAGGCCGTCGGGGATCGCCACCGCGACGCCGACGTGGACCTCGCCGTGCGTCACGATGCGGTCTTCGCCCCACGAGGCGTTGACGGTGGGGAACTGGGCCAGCGCCTTCGCGCAGGCCTTCACCACCAGGTCGTTGTAGGAGAACTTCGCGCCCGCCGCCACCGCCTGCTCGCGCATCGCCACGGCGCGGTCCATGTCGACCTCGACCGTGACGTAGAAGTGCGGAGCCGAGAACTTGCTCTCCGACAGCCGCCGCGCGATGGTCTTGCGCATCTGCGACAGCGGAAGCTCCTGGCCGGGAGTGACCGACGGAGCGGCCGGTGCCGCGGCTGCAGCCGCCCCCACCGCCGCCGGAGCCGCTGCCGAGGTGGCGGGAGCGGGGGAGCCCGTCCAGGCTTCGACGTCGCGCTTGATCACGCGTCCGCCCGGGCCGGAGCCGGCGATCGAGGCCAGCGGGATGTTGCGCTCGGCCGCCATCGCCCGGGCCAGTGGACTGGACTTGACGCGAGTGCCGTCGGGAACCGGGACGCTCGGCGCTGCAGGAGTCGCTGGCGCCGCGGCCGGAGCGGCGGGAGCCGTCTGGGGTGCCGGAGCCGCCGCCGCCGCGGGAGCCGGGGCGGGAGGCGCGGGAGCCGGGGCGGCAGCGGGTGCCGCGGAGGGCGCCGCCGCGGTCGCCAGCAGCGGCCCGATGTCGTCGGCCGCATCCGCGATCACGCCGATCAGGGCACCGACCGGAGCTTTGCCGCCGGCGGGGACGAGGACCTTGCGCAGCGTGCCGCTGCCCATCGCCTCCATCTCCATGTTGGCCTTGTCGGTCTCGATCTCGGCCAGCACGTCGCCCTGCTTGACGGCGTCGCCTTCCTTCTTGTTCCACTTGACGATGACGCCCTCCTCCATGGTGGGGGAGAGCTTGGCGAGCACGACCTTGGTGATCATCGCCCCTCCTGGCGGTAAAGCGCCTGGTGGACGGCCTCGACGATGCGCTCGGGCTGCGGCACGTAGGCCTTCTCCAGCACCTTCGAGTAGGGCATCGGCACGTCGGGGGCGTTGACGCGGATCACCGGCGAGTCGAGCGCGTCGAAGCACTCGCGCTGCACGCGGTCGGAGACGTAGGCGCCGAAGCTGGCCATCGGCCACGCCTCCTCGGCCACCACGCAGCGGTGGGTCTTGCGCACCGAATCGAAGATCAGGTCCTCGTCGAGCGGGCGCAGCGTGCGGGGGTCGACCACCTCGGCCTCGATGCCCTCCTTGGCGAGTTGCTCGGCCGCCGCCAGCGCGGTGACGCAGGTGCGGCTCCAGGCGACGATCGTCACGTCCTTGCCGCTGCGCTTGACGTCGCCGATGCCGAGCGGGATGTGGTACTCCTCGTCGGGCACCTCGCCCTTGAGGTTGTACAGCACCTCGTTCTCCATGAAGATCACCGGGTTGTCGTCGCGGATCGCGGCCTTGAGCAGGCCCTTCGCGTCCTTCGGCGTCGACGGCATCGCCACCACCAGCCCCGGCACGTGGGCGTACCACGCCTCGAACGCCTGCGAGTGCTGGGCGGCGACCTGGGCCGCGGCGCCGGACGGCCCGCGCATCACCATCGGGCAGCGCATCTGGCCGCCGGACATGTAGCGGTACTTGGCCGCGTGGTTGACGATCATGTCCATCGCCAGGATCGAGAAGTTGAACGTCATCATCTCGGCGATCGGCCGCAGGCCGATGAAGGCGGCGCCGACCGCGATGCCGGCGATCGCCTCCTCCGCGATCGGCGTGTCGCGCACCCGCCACTCGCCGAACTGGGCGAGCAGCCCCTGGGTGATCTTGTAGGCGCCCTGGTAGGCGCCGACCTCCTCGCCGAGGATGAACACGCTCTGGTCGCGCGCCATCTCCTCGCGCATCGCCTGGTTGAGCGCCTCGCGCATCGTCAGGATCGCCATGCGTCTACTTCGCCTCCTTCACGGCGTGGCGCCAGAACGTGTCCGGGTGCTTGTCCTCGCGGATCGACGCCTTCCAGGCGGGGTCCTTGTCGGCGCTCTTCAGGTGGATGTAGGGCGATCGCACGTAGACGTCCTCGTACAGCGACTCGTGGGTGGGCCAGGGGCTCTCGTCCGCGAAGCGCACGCAGGCGTCGACCTCGGCGATCACCTCCTTGTCGGCGGCCTCGAGCTCCGCCGTCGTGAAGCGCTCCTGCTCGATCAGCCGCTTGCCCCACAGGAAGATCGGGTCGACCTGCATCATCTGCTCGACCTCTTCCTTGGTGCGGTACTTGCCGGGGTCGGACATCGAGTGGCCGCGGTAGCGGTAGGTCTCGGCCTCGATCAGGGTCGGCCGCTTCTCCTTGCGGGCGCGGTCGATCGCTTCACCCAGCACGTTGCGGACGGCCAGCAGGTCCATGCCGTTGACCTCGCGCCGCGGCATGCCGTAGGCGGAGCCGCGCTGGTAGAGGTCCTTGACCGACGACGCGCGGTCGAGGCTCGTGCCCATGCCGTAGCGGTTGTTCTCGATGATGTAGACGACCGGCAGGTCCCACAGCGCGCTGACGTTGAGCGCCTCGTGGAACGCTCCCTCGTTGACCGCGCCGTCCCCGAAGAAGCACAGGCAGACCTGGTCGGTGCCGCGCAGGCGGATGCCGTAGCCCATGCCCGCCGCCACCGGCAGGTGGCCGCCGACGATGCCGTCGCCGCCGAAGTTGCCGCGCGGCACGTCGTAGAAGTGCATGGAGCCGCCCTTGCCGCGGCTGATGCCGGTCGCCTTGCCGCACAGCTCGGCCATCAGCGGCCGCGGATCGGTGCCGCGGGCGATCGCGTAGCCGTGGTCGCGGTAGGAGGTGATGAAGTAGTCGTCTTCGCGCAGCAGGCTCATGGCGCCGACGCCCACCGCCTCCTGGCCGATGTACAGGTGCAGGAAGCCGCCGATCTTGCCCTCGACGTAGATCTGGGCACAGCGCTCCTCGAAGCGCCGAATCAGCAGCATCTGGCGATAGAGCCGGAACGCCTCTTCTCTGGTCATCTGTCTCCTGAAGACAGGCTGGGACAGCCCGGGTCCGTCCCCGGGTTGCCGGTGAGGACGATGAAAGGTGCGGACACCCTGCTTATAGCCGCCCGCGCTCGCGCCGTCAAAACGTCAGGGGCGGGGCGCCGTGGCGCCGGTTCCGAACGCGAACCACAGCAGCACGGCACCGAGCATCAGGCCGAGTGCCGCCGCGCCGGCGATGGCGCCGGCGAACGCCAGGTCCATGCCGTCGTCGGGCCGCCCGCCGCGCTCGGCCCGCTCGCGCTCGGCGGCGGGCAGGAAGTGGATGCGGGCCTCGTCGCGCAGCAGGTAGGCGAGGGTGGCGATCGAGATCGGGGTCAAGGCGCAGGTCGGCACGCCAGCACCGGCGGCGACGATGCCCACTGCGCGGGCCCACGGCGCGCGCAGCGCGAAGCCGGCCGCGAGCACGCCGGAGACGATCGCGACCAGGCCCGCGCCCACCGCCGCCAGCGCCGGCGGCAGCGGGAAGCCGGGCGGGGCCCAGATCGCGACGACGAAGGCCAGGCCGAGCGAGAGCACCGCGTTGAGCCCCGCGGCCCCGGCCAGGGCCGTCACGGCCAGCGATCGCCCCGGGCTACCGGGGGCCAGCGGCAGCAGGACCGCCGGCTGCGGCGCAGGGACGGCGCGGGCGGCCGGCTCAGGGCGCAGGGGCTGCGCCGCGGGACGGGGCGGCACAGGCGGCGCCGGGGGCGCGGCGGCGGAGCGGGGCGGAGCCGGGGGCGGCAGCGGCCGGGGAGGCGGCGCCCCGGCTGGGCGCGGCCGCGGGGGGGCGGCCAACACCTCCGGCGGCGGCGGCACGGTGAGCGGCGACTCGGGCGGCGCGCCGGCCGGGCGGATTGGGGGCGGCGGCGGCAGGGGCCTCGCGAGGTCGGCGCTGCTGGGCAGCTTCGGCACGATCGGCCGCGGTCCTTCGCCCGACACGGCTTCCGCGTCGCGCGTCACCGGTGCGTCGTCGAGGGCGCCAGGCGGGTGTGACGAGGTCGGCGACAGGTCGAGGTCCTCGGGCTCCATCACGACCGTGCGGGCGGTCGGCTCCTCGAGCACGGTCAGGAACACCTCGCCGACCTGGATCACGTCGCCGCCGACGAGCGGGGTGCGGTCGACCCGCTTGCCGTTGACGAAGACGCCGTTGGCGCTGCCGCTGTCGCGGATCGACAGCGAGCCGGGTTCGCCCTCGAGGACCGCGTGGCGGCGCGAGCACTTGGGGTCGTTCAGGACCAGGTCGCAGGAGGGGTCGCGTCCGAGGGTCGCGATGGTCCCGGTCAGGTCGACGTCGTGCTCGGTGCCCGAGGCGTAGCGGACGTGGAAGCGCACGGCGGCGGGGTTGGCTCCTGTCTCCTAAAGGTCGGTCAGTGTAGCACTTTTGCCGGCATCGTCTGTGCATGGAACGGCTGGTGCGAAAGGATTACCATCCTCTCGTCGTCCGGCCTGATATCCCCTTCCTGCGAGGCACCCCCCATGCACACCACCGATCCGCAGCAGCGCGCCCTCCGGCTCGCCGAGATCGAGGAGATCCTCTCCCGCGAGGCCGCTCCCGAGGACCGCGACCTGCTCGTGTCCTTCGGCCGCGCATTCCTGGCCGAGTACCCCGACCGCATGATGCTGGGCCTGACGCCCGGCGTGATCGCGTCGCGGGTGGCGGACCACTTCCGCTTCTTCGTCAAGGAAATGCCGCCGGCCCACCAGCTCTACAAGGGACTGCCCGGCATCCACGTGGTCGCCCGCGACGCGGACGACTCCGTGATGGACCGCACGCTCCACGGCAAGGTGCTGCCCCACGAGACGACGGTCGTCGAGACCCACACGATCGACGCCCCGTTCATCTTCGAGAGCCTCAAGAACTACTTCAGGAAGTCCGGCATCCGCGTGTTCTCGGCGATCCACCCGATCCTCACGGTGCGCCGCCAGTGGGAGCGGATCGTGGCCATCGGCGGCCCGAAGGACGAGGGCAATCGCGAGCTGCTGTGCCACTTCCGGATCGAGCGCATCGACTCGAAGGAGCGGCTGCGCCGCATCGAGCACGAGATCCACTCCGTGCTCAAGTGCGTGTTCCTCGCCGTCGAGGACTTCAAGCGGATGAAGAAGGGCGTGCTCGAGCTGGCGCCCCGTCTCAAGGGCCGCCGCGGCGACGCGATGGTCCCGGCCGCGCAGGAGTTCCTGCGCTGGCTGATGGACGACAACTACATCCTGCTCGGCTCGGCGCACTACAGGATCGGGCCCGACGGCTCGCCCGACCTGGTGCACGAGAGTGCCGCCGGCGTGTTCACCGACTCGGACCTGCTGCCGGTCGTGTTCCCGGGCCTGCTCGAGGAGCTCGAGCCGCACCTGGTGCCGGCGGCCGACGACGAGCGGGTCGTCGAGGTCGACTACTGCAACCACGCCCAGGCCATCTACCACATGGAGCCGATCGACGACGTCGTGATCCGCCAGTGGAACGCCGACGGCACCCTGGCCGGCGCCACGCTGCTGCTCGGCCGGCTGGCGATGGGGGCCTTCACCGAGAAGTCGGCGGACATCCCGCTGCTGAAGGGCAAGCACGACTGGCTGCTCGAGAGCTCGGGCGCGGCGCCCAACTCGTACACCTGGCGCGAGATCCGCGCGCTGTTCAACCGCTTCCCCAAGCGCGAGCTGTTCTACGCCGACCAGGCCGTGCTCAAGGAGGTCTTCGACCGCGTCATCCACATGAGCGGTGACGAGGAGGTGGCCGTTCACGTGCGCCGTGCCCGCGGCTACGACGCCCTGGTCGTGGCCTTCGCGCGATCGCGCTACTCGTTCCGCGTCGAGCGCGAGCTGACCGGCGAGCTGGCCGCCCACTACGGCCCGATCTCCTTCCACACCTCCGCCGAGTGCGGCGCCGCGTCCGTGATGCTCTTCTACTTCGAGAGCGCGCGGCTGGAGCGGCCGCTCGACGAGGCCGACGTCCGCGAGCGGGTCGAGGCCCACGTCACGACCTGGGAGGACCAGGTGGCCGCCGAGCTGGTCAAGGCCTTCGGCGAGCGCGAGGGCCGGCGGCTGCTGGCCCGCTACGTGACCGACGAGACCCGCTCGGGCCTGTACCGCGAGGCGACGCCCGCGAGCCAGGTGCCCGAGGACCTGGCGCGGCTGGAGCAGCTCGAGAGCCAGCTCGAGCTGCGGGTGCTGCCGCGCACGGCCGAGACGGCCACCCTGAAGCTGTACTCGGTGCGGCCGCTGGGCCTGACCGAGACGCTGCGCACGCTCTCCAACCTGGGCCTGACGGCCACCGAGGAGATGCGCATTCCGCTGACCCTGCCGGACGGCCGCAAGGCGTTCCTGTACCGCTTCGAGGTCGAGGCGGCTCCGCAGCGGATCGCGGCGATGGCCGCCGACGGCGAGCGCTTCGCGGCGGCGCTGCGCGCGCTCGACGAGCAGCGCGCCACCGACGACGGGATGAACAGCCTGGTGCTCGATGCCGGCCTCGGCTGGCGCGACGTCGAGGCGCTGCGCACCTACCGCAACCACCTGCTGCAGATCCGCCCGGCCTACAACGCCGAGACGGTCAGCGGCGTGTTCTCCCGCAACCCGGCGGCGGCCGGCGCGCTGTTCGCGCTGTTCGCGGCCCGCTTCGACCCGAAGCTGCCCGGCGACCGCCCGGCGGCGATGGAGGCGGCGGCGGCGGACGTGCGCAAGGCCCTGGAGGCGGTCAGCAGCCTGGCCGAGGACGAGGTCCTGCGCGGCGTCAAGAACCTGATGCAGTGCACGCTGCGGACCAACTTCTACCAGCGGCCCGAGCGGCCGGTGATCTCGATCAAGGTCGACTCGCGCAACGTCGAGGGCATGGTCTCGCCGCGGCCGATGTTCGAGATCTACGTGCACTCGCGGCTGCTGGAGGGCATCCACCTGCGCGGCGGCAAGGTCGCCCGCGGCGGCCTGCGCTGGTCCGACCGCCACGACGACTTCCGGACCGAGATCCTGGGCCTGATGAAGACCCAGATGGTCAAGAACGCGATCATCGTCCCGGTCGGCTCCAAGGGCGGCTTCGTGCTGAAGGGCGACGTGCCCGCGCGGCCGGCGCTCGACGCCTACCTGATCGACCGCTACCGCGAGTTCATCTCGGGCCTGCTCGACGTCACGGACAACATCGTGAACGGCGCCGTGCTGCACCCGCCGGACGTCGTCCGCCACGACGGCGACGACCCGTACCTGGTCGTCGCGGCCGACAAGGGCACCGCGCACCTGTCCGACACCGCGAACAGCGTCTCGGCCCAGTACGGGTTCTGGCTCGGCGACGCCTTCGCCTCGGGCGGCAGCGCGGGCTACGACCACAAGAAGATGGGCATCACGGCTCGCGGCGCCTGGGAGTGCGTCAAGCACCTGTTCCACAACCAGGGCCAGGACATCCAGAAGGAGCCGTTCACGGCGGTCGGCATCGGCGACATGTCGGGCGACGTCTTCGGCAACGGCTGCCTGCTGTCGCCCGTCATGAAGCTGGTGGCCGCCTTCAACCACATGCACATCTTCGTGGACCCGGAGCCGGACATCGCGAAGTCCTACGCCGAGCGCAAGCGGATGTTCGAGCTGCCGCGCTCGACCTGGCGCGACTACGACGCCTCGCTGATCAGCGCCGGCGGCGGCATCTTCGACCGCTCCGCCAAGTCGATCCCGGTCTCGCCGCAGATGAAGAAGCTGCTCGACCTCGAGTCCGACACGGTGTCGGGCGAGGAACTGGTCAAGAAGATCCTGACCGCGAAGGTCGACCTGTTCTACAACGGCGGCATCGGCACCTACGTGCGCTCGTCCGCCGAGACCGACGCCCAGGTCGGCGACCGCGCCAACGACCGCATCCGCATCACCGGCAAGGACCTGCGCTGCCGGGCGGTCGGCGAGGGCGGCAACCTCGGCTTCACCCAGCGCGGCCGCATCGAGTTCGCGGTCGCCGGCGGCTCGATCAACACCGACGCCCTCGACAACTCCGGCGGCGTCGACACCTCCGACCACGAGGTCAACATCAAGATCCTGCTCGACCCGCTGGTCCGGCAGGGGATCATCAAGGGCAAGGACGAGCGCAACCGCATCCTGGCCGAGATGACCGACGAGGTCGGCGGCCTGGTGCTGGCCGACAACGCCAACCAGGCCCGCGCCATCACCCTCGACGCGCTGCGCAGCTCGCGGCGCTACGAGGACCACGTCGCCCGCATCGAGGAGATGCTGGCGGCCGGCATCCTCAACCGCAAGGACGACGCGATCCCGACCCGCGACGAGCTGCTGGCGCTGCCCAGCCGCGACCGCGGGCTGCCGCGGCCGCTGCTGGCCGTGCTGCTCGGCATCACCAAGATGTGGGCGTTCGACCAGATCCTGGAGTCGAAGCTCCCGGAGAGCGAGCTGTGCGCGCCGTACCTCGACGCGTACTTCCCGCGGCTGCTGCGCGAGCGCTTCCGCGAGCACTTCACGTCCCACCCGCTGCGGCGCGAGATCGTCGGCACCACCCTGGTCAACGAGCTCGTCAACAACGCCGGCATCCTGTTCGTGCCGGAGACGATGGCCGCGGCGAAGGCGTCGTTCGCGGACGTCGTGGCGGCCTACGTCGAGGCCGATCGCGCCGGCGCCCGCGACCTGCGCGAGCGGATCCTGGCGGCGGGCCGTCCCGCCGGCGAGACCCACCCGGCGCTCGTCGAACTGCAGGACGCGCTGGCGGACGTCGTCCGCAAGAAGCTGACCGGCGGTTCCGCCGACGCCGCGAAGGCGATCGCCACGCTCGGCAAGAAGCTGGGCTTCTAGAGTTCTCCCCGGCCGGCGCGGTCCCGTCAGGGGGCCGCGCCGGCCGTTCCCGTTTCAGGCCGCAGCGGCCTCGACGGATCGCGATCTCCGCTCGTTGGGCGGCGAGCCCGCGAGCACCCGTTCGAGCACCGGCAGCGCCATCCCGGCCCGCCGCAACCGGATCAGCAGGTCCCACACGGGCTCGAACTTCTTCCAGCCGGCGGCGTAGGCGAGGTGTCGCACCGCGCCGCGCAGGTCCGGTTTCGTGGCCGCCCCGCGGAAGAGGGATCCCCAGCGATAGAACTCCCGGTAGGCGCAGCGGTATCCGCGCTCGAGCCGCTCGGGGCTCATGCGGGCGGGCTGGAACACCGCGTGGCGGGTGTCGTAGCGGTCCCAGTCCTCGTGCAGCAACCGGCCCTCGGCCCGCAGGCGCGCAGGCGCGCGTGCAGTGCGGTGCCGGGGTAGGGCGTCAGCACGTGGAAGGTCGCGGTTTCGACGCCCTGCCCGACCGCCCAGTCGACGGTGCGCTCGAACACCGTCTCGTCGTGGGCATCCGTGCCGAACACGAAGCTGGCGTTCACCATCACGCCCTGGTCGTGCAGGCGGCGCACGGCCGCGGCGTAGTCCTGGCGCAGGTTCTGGCGCTTGGCGTGGCTCCGGAGCGACTCGGCGTCGAGCGTCTCGAAGCCGACGAACAGGCTCCGCAGGCCGCAGGCGACGGCCTTCTCGAGCAGTCCGGGGCGCAGCACGGCGTCGACGGTGGACGCCGCCTGCCACAGCCGGCCCATGCCGCGCATGCCGTCGAAGAGCGCTGCGGCGAAGCGCGGGTCGCCGAAGAGGTGGTCGTCGAGGAAGTAGAGGTGGCGCCCGGGGAGCCGCTCGATCTCGGCGAGAGCCTCGTCGACCCGCTGCAGGTAGAACGACCGCCCGCCCGCGAAGAACGCCTCCTTGTAGCAGAAGTCGCAGCGATGGGGACAGCCGCGGGAGACGACGATCGAGTTCGGCACCAGGTAGAGCTCGCGACGGATCAGGTCGCGGCGCGGCGGCGGCTGCCCGTGCAGGGTGCGCGACGTGGATCGATAGAGACGGCCGGGGCGGCCGTTCCGGAGGTCCTCGAGGAAGCGGGGCCAGGTGTCTTCGCCCGGGCCCACGAACACGGTGTCGGCGTGGGCGGCGGCTTCGCCCGGGAGCGACGTGGGGTGCAGTCCGCCGATCGCCACGTGGGCCCCGCGACCGCGGTAGTGGTCGGCGATCGCGTAGGCGCGCCGCGCCGAGGTGACGTAGGCCTCGATCGCGACCAGGTCGGGCTCGTCGTCGAGGTCCAGCGCCTCGACGTGCTCGTCGCAGAGGGCCACCTCGTCGTCGGGTGCGAGGTGCGCCGCCAGCGTGGCCAGGCCGAGCGGCGGGAACAGCGAGTACTTGATCGGCCTGAAGAAGGGGCTCGTCGCCTCGGTCAGGGCCGGCAGGATCAGCTTGACCTTCACGCCCCCGCGCCCAGGCCGAGGGCCATCAGCGACACGAGGCGCTCGCGCGGTCCGTCGAGCTCGAGCAGGAACACCCGCTGCCAGCGGCCGAGCTGGAGTTCGCCGTCCGCGACGTTGATCGACTCCGAGGCGCGCAGGAACAGCGACTTCGCGTGCGAGTGGCCGTTCGGCCGCTCGTCGGGCGGGACCCCGGGCCGGAGGTGGATCTGGTCGTGGGCATAGGGCAGGGCCCGCGGGGCCACCCGCTCGAGCAGGGCCTCGAGGTCCTCGCGCAGCAGCGGCTCGTCCTCGTTGACCACGATCCCGGCGGTCGTGTGGCGGACCTGGACGTTGACCAGGCCCGCCGACAGGCCGGAGCGGCGGACGAAGTCCTCGACCCGGGCTGTAAGGTCGATCCACTCGAGTGGCGCGGCGGACTCGATGCGGAGTTCCCCCCGGAACGCCCCGAGGCGGTGGAGCGACGGCAGCAGCGTGAGTTCCATGCCCGGCCACGTTCGGCCGCGGCGGCCACGGGGGCCTGAGCGAGATGTGAGGGTTGGCTCAGGGCTCGCTGAGGGCGCGCTCGCGCGGCCGCCGTGCCAGCCCCCAGGCCAGGCCGCCGCCGAAGAGGAGGCCCTCCCAGGCGCCGAGGCCGGCCCGGGTGCGGGGGCCGAACCCGGGTTCGCCGGCGAGGCGGCCCATGGCGTCGAGGCGGACCCGGGAGTCGGGAAAGCGCTCGGCCAGGCGGTGCAGGCTGGTGGCTCCCAGCGCTCCCCCGGCCAGCGTCAGCAGCGTGGCGGCCACGGCACAGGCGAGGCCCGTGCCGAGCGCGAGCCGCGCGCGACGCCACCCGTGGGGCGCGGCCAGGAAACCCTCGGCGCCGCGCGTGCCCCAGCCCCAGGCGAGGCCGGCCGCGGTCCCGATCACGAGGCCCTCCACGCCGCCGCCGATGGCGGCCACGTCTTCGCCGGACACGGTGAGCAGCAGGCCGCGGGCGAGGCCCCGCGCGGCCGCACCGACCAGCGCCCCGCCGAGCGCGCCGCCGATCACGAGGGCCAGGGTGCGCCACGAGCGCACCGCGGCTTCGGCCGCTGCCAGGCCGCAGCCCACGCCCGCGGCGCCGAGGCCGCCGATGACGACGCCGACCAGCAGCAGCGTCAGCAGCAGCGACGCGTCGAGCGGGCTCTCGCGCAGCATCGCGAGGACGATGCCGCCGAGCAGGCCGGCGATCGCGCCGGCCGCAGCGCCGCCGGCGCTGGCGGCGGCCCAGCGCTCGCCGACGAAGCGCACCGCGCGCCGCAGGCGCAACGCGGCCAGTGCGGCCCACGCCCGGGCGCCGCCGGGCGCGGCGAGCACCGGCACGCGGCCGGCCTCGGCGTGTTCCCAGCGCGTGTCGCGCAGGTACGCCCAGCCGCGCGCGCCGGCCGCGTCGGCGGACAGGCTTGACAGCGCGGCCGCCGTGCCGAGGGCGTGCAGCTCGCCCGCGGCCTCGCGCCGCCCGTCGTCGTCGGTGGCTGCGTCGAGCAGGCGCGCGAGGGCCGCCGCGCGTCGCTCCTCGACGCCCGCCGGCGGCGAGGGCGGCCCCGGGTCTGCCGCCGGCAGCGGCTCGTCGGCGTCGGGCTCCTCGATCACGGCGTGCGCGAACTGGTAGCCGTGCCGCGAGACCGTGCGGATGAACTCGGCACCACTGCCGTCCGCCTCCAGCGTGCGCCGCAGCGTGCGCACGGCCTGGGTCAGCGCCCCCTCCGAGACGACGACGTCGGCCCACACCCGGTCCATCAGCTCGCGCCGGTGCAGCGCCTCCCCGCGGCGCTCGACGAGCAGTACCAGCAGGTCGAAGTAGCGGGGGATCAGCGGCACCGCGCGGCCGTCGCGGGCGAGCAGCCGGCGGGCCGGGGAGAGCGTGAAGCCGTCGAAGCGGTAGCGCGTCGCCATCCGTGCGCGATCCTAGCCTGCGATCGGCGCCGCGGCCGAAGCTCCGGCTACTGGCCGCGAGTCGCCGCGACCAGGCGCTGCTCGACCTCGCCGAGCAGCGCGGTGGCCTCGCACAGGCGCTCGATCGAGTCGCGCAGCGGGGCGGAGAGCCGGGGCACCTCGCGCATCCAGTCGAGCAGCGTCGGCGACACGCTGGCGATCTCGCGGAGCTGGGCCGCGGCCGGTTCGTACTCCTCGCGCCGGGGCAGCGACTCCAGCGCCTCGAGGATCAGCGCGCGGGCCCGGGCCACCTGGTCCGGGGCGTCGCCCAGGGGAGCGCTGGCCAGGCCACCCGCACCCGCCGCGGTACCGGCCGGACCGGCGAGCTGCTCGAGGCGGGCGACCGTGGCGTCGAGGCGGTCGAGCCGGCGCACGGCGTCCGCGAGCGGGGCCGCCGCGCGGGCGACGTCGGCGAGCCGCTCGCCCAGCGCCGGGGCGACGGTGGCGAACTCGCGCAGCGGCCCGGCCAGCGGACGCGTCGCGCTCACCACCTCTTCGAGCGCGCCGACGAGTGCCGGCGCCGACTGGGCGAAGCGGCGCAGAGGCTCGGCCAGCGGCTCGTACTCCTCGGCGCGCGGCACCAGCGACACGGCCTCGGACAGCGCGCCGTGCAGTGCCTGCAGCGTCTCGACGATCGAGGCGAAGTCGCCCAGCCGGGCCGAGAGCGTCGGCGCGATCTGCGCGAACTCGTACAGGTGGTCGGCGAGCGGCTGGAAGTCGGCGGCCCGCGGGACCTCGGCCAGCGCCTCGCGCAACGCATCGTGGCTCGACTCGAGCCGGGCGAGCGTCGCGGGCAGGCCCGTCGGGGCGGCCTTGCGCGGGGTCGCGGCCTTCGCCGCGGCCTTCTTCTTGGGGGCCGGTTTCTTCGCGCCGCTCGCCATGCAGGCTGAAACTGCCACCCGCGGCGCCGCGGGTCAAGGCGCCGGGTCGATCGAGCGGGCGGCGCGGAGGGCCGAGGCGGCCGCGCTTTCCAGCAGCGGCACGCCGGCGGCGGCGTAGGAACCGCAGAACCAGACGCGCCGGCCGGGGTCGCCCAGCGAGTCCGCGAGCTGTTTCCACGCGCCGGAGCTCTCGGCGTCGACCAGCGGCCGCTCGAAGCGGGCCTCGGAGAGCAGCGTGCCCGCAGCCGGCTCGCGCAGCGGGTGCACGGTCTGGAACACGGGCGCCTCGCGGGCGAGCTCGGGGGCCACGGCGTTGACCCAGATCGTGGCCATCGGGCGATCGGCGCCCCGCTCGGTGAGCAGGTTGACCGGGGCCCAGTCGCCGCGGTGCGGGGGCATGAGGCCGGGGTCGGAGTGCATGACGACGCGCACGGGTTCGTAGCGGAACCGGCGCAGCGCCGTGGCTTCTGTCGGCAGGGCGTCGGCCACGAGACCCGCGGCCTGGTTGGCCTGGGTGGCGACGACGACGTGGTCGAAGCGCTCCGCCACGCCGTCGACGACGACCTCGGCGCCGTCCCCGCTCGCGCGCACGGCTTCGACGCCGACGCCGAGCCGCACCGAGGTCGCCCGCGACAGCAGCCTGCGGGCGACGGCAGTCGCGCCGCCCTCCGCGCGGCGCACGCTGGCGAACAGGAAGCCGCCGGTGAAGTAGCGGGCCACGACCTCGAGCGGGTACTCGCGCACGTGGCGGTGGCTGCACGTCGCGATCGCCGCGAACGAGGGCAGCAGCAGGCCGTCGACGAACGCGTCCGAGTAACCGGCCGCGTCCAGGTGCGCGCCGAGCGGCGTGGCGGGGAAGCTCCCCGCGTCCCGCCAGCGTTGCGCCTCGCGGGTGAATCGCAGGTAGTCGCGGAGGATGCGCCGTCCAACGGCCGACGCCAGCACGCGTGGCGGGACCCAGGGCAGGCTGTGGCCCGCGAAGCGAAGGTTGCGATAGCGGAAGTACGCACGCGACTCGCCCATCCGGGCGTAGGCCCCGGAGGCGTCGACGGCCCGGGTGCCGAGCCCGGCAGCCGCGTAGAGGCTCATCAGCGTCGGGTAGTAGGCGGGGTAGAAGACCCGCAGCGGCACGTCGACGACGGCCCGGGTCGCGCCGCCGACCTCGAGCGCGTGCGCGTGCATGCCCGGCGCACGGTGCGCCTCGAGCACGTGCACCGCGTGGCGCTCGCCGAGCGCCCACGCGCTGGCCAGCCCTGCGATGCCGCTGCCGACGACCGCGATCTTCACTCGCGAGGGGCGCCTCCAGCCGCCGCCCACGAATCATAGTCGCGGGGCCGTGGTCCGCGACGGGGAACGGCGCCACCGAGGCACAGAGACACAGAGCTCGCGAATGCGTCCGCTCGGGGCCGTGCCCTCTGAGCGTCTCAGTGCCCTCTGTGACTCTGCGGCGCCGTTCGCCGTTCCCGCGCGCCCGGCGCGGGGCTCACTTCATCTGCGGGAAGCCGAGGTTGACGCCGCGGTGCTTGGGGTCGGGCCAGCGGGCCGTGACCACCTTGCCGCGGGTGTAGAAGTGCACGGCCTCGCGGCCGTACGCGTGGGAGTCGCCGAACAGCGAGGCCTTCCAGCCGCCGAAGGAGTAGTAGGCCATCGGCACCGGGATCGGCACGTTGATGCCGACCATGCCGACCTGGACCTCGTTCTGGAAGCGCCGCGCGGCGCCGCCGTCGTTGGTGAAGATCGCGACCCCGTTGGCCCACGGGTTGGCGTTGACCAGCGCGAGCGCCTCCTCGTAGCTGGCCACCCGCACGACGCCAAGCACCGGGCCGAAGATCTCGTCGCGGTAGATCGCCATCTCCGGCCGCACGTGGTCGAACAGGCAGGGGCCGAGGAAGAAGCCGTCGCCGGGGATGCCGTGCCCGCGGCCGTCCTCCAGCAGCTTCGCGCCCTCCGCCACGCCCTTGTCGACGTACGAGAGCACGCGCTGCTGGTGCTCGCGGGTCACCAGCGGACCCATGTCGGCGCCCGGCTCCAGGCCCGGGGCCACCTTCAGCTTGCGCAGCCGTTCTCGGATCCGGGGCAGCAGGCGATCGGCGACGTCGCCCACCGCGACCACGACCGAGATCGCCATGCAGCGCTGGCCCGAGGACCCGTACCCGGCGCCGACGGCCGAATCGGCAGCCAGGTCGAGGTCGGCGTCGGGCAGCACGACCATGTGGTTCTTGGCGCCGCCGAGCGCCTGCACCCGCTTGCCGGCGCGGGTGCCGGTCTCGTACACGTGGCGGGCGATCGGCGTCGAGCCGACGAAGCTCACCGCGGCGATGCCCGGGTGGTTCAGGATCGCGTCGACCGCCACCTTGTCGCCGTGCACGACGTTGAAGACGCCGTCCGGCAGGCCGGCCTCGCGCAACAGCTCCGCGCTGAGGTTGGCGGCCGACGGGTCCTTCTCGGACGGCTTGAGCAGGAACGCGTTGCCGCAGGCCAGCGCGATCGGGTACATCCACATCGGGACCATGGCGGGGAAGTTGAACGGGGTGATGCCCGCGACGACCCCGAGCGGCTGGCGGATCGAGTACGAGTCGACGTCGGAGGAGACGTTCTCCGAGAACTCGCCCTTCTGGAGCTGGGCGATGCCGCAGGCGAACTCGACCACCTCGAGCCCGCGCTGGACCTCGCCCATCGCGTCGGAGAGCACCTTGCCGTGCTCGCGGGTCAGGATCCGGGCGATGTCCTGCTTGCGCTTCTCGACCAGCTCGCGGAAGGCGAACATCACCCGCGTCCGCACGGAGAGCGACGCGTTGCGCCAGCCCGCCGCCGCTTCCGTCGCCACCTTCACCGCGTGGTCCACGAGCTCCGGCGTGGCGAAGGCGACCTGGGCCTCGCGCCGCCCCGTCGCCGGGTCGAAGACGTCTCCCCAGCGCTCGACCGGGCCGTCGTGGGCGCGGCCGCCGATCCAGTGGCGGATCTCCATCGGGTCCTCCTACTTCACCGCGCGGTCGGTGATCTCGAGCCCGCGGTCGATGATCTCGAGGCCTTCCTCGAGCTGGGCCTCGGTCACGATCAGCGGCGGGTTGGTGAAGAACGTGTTCCAGCGCACGAAGGTGTAGAGCCCGTTCTCGCGGAAGAAACGGCCCAATGCGGCCATCTCCTCCGACGTCCCGTTGTAGGGCGCCATCGGCTCGTACGTCTCGCGGCTGCGCACGAGCTCGACGATGCCGAACAGGCCGATCGAGCGGGCCGCGCCGACGCTCGGGTGGCGCTGCGCGATCTCGGCCATGCGCTGCTTCAGCACCTCGCCCATCCTGCGCGCGTGCTCGATCAGCCCTTCTTCTTCGTAGACGGCGAGGGTGGCGAGCGCCGTCGCGCAGGCCAGCGTGTGGCTGTTGTAGGTCATGCCCGAGGGGTAGGCGCGGTCGCGGAAAGCCTCGACCAGCGCCGGGCGCAGACCGACCGCGCCGAGCTGCACGTAGGCGGAGGTCAGGCCCTTGGCCATCGTCAGGATGTCGGGCACGACGTTCCAGTGGTCGACGGCGAACCACTTCCCGGTGCGGCCGAAGCCCGACATCACCTCGTCGGCGATCAGCAGGATGCCGTGGCGGTCGCAGATCTCCCGCACCGCCTGCAGGTAGCCGTCGGGCGGGACCAGGATGCCGTTGGTGCCGACGACGGGCTCGACGATGAAGGCCGCGATCGTGTGCGGGCCCTCGAAGCGCAGCACGTCCTCGAGCTCGCTCAGGCAGGCGTCGAGCGGCTCCGGGTCGCGGCGGCCGTACTTGTGGGTGTCCGGCACCCGCACGACGCCCGGGATCGACGGCTCGGCGGCCCAGCGCCGCGGGTCGCCCGTCAGCGCGATCGCTCCCGCCGTCCCGCCGTGGTACGAGCGGTAGCGGGCGAGCACCTTGTGGCGGCCGGTGACGACGCGGGCGACGCGGATCGCGTTCTCGTTGGCCTCGGCGCCGCCGTTCGTGAAGAAGAAGGTGTCGATGTCGCCCGGGCACAGCTCGGCCAGCTTCGCGCCCAGCCGCGCCCGCGGCTCGGTGGCCAGGAACGGGTTCGCGTAGCACAGCTTTGCGGCCTGCTCCTGGATCGCCTTCACCACCTTGGGGTGCGAGTGGCCGACGTTCGAGCACATGAGCTGGCTGTTGAAGTCGAGGAAGCGCTGGCCCTCGGGCGTCCAGAAGTAGACGCCTTCCGCGCGGTCGACCGGCAGCGGGTCGACCTTCGACTGCGGCGACCACTCGTAGATGGTGTGCTTGCGGGAGAGGGCGACGATCTCGGGGCCGGTCATCCGGCCGCTGGCGACGGCGGTGCTGCTCACGGCGCTTCCTCCACGACGGGCACCGGGTCGAGGTCGACGACGGGTGTCCCGCGCATCAACACGGCATACAGGGCGAAGGCGACGGCGAAGCCCACGAACCAGGCGTAAGCGTAGAGGAAGGCGAGCGCGGGGACGAAGCGGCCGACCAGCGCGACGCCCACGCCGGCGGCGAGGGCGAAGAGCGCCTTCGGGTTCCAGCGCCCGTAGAGGCCCTGCTTCGCATAGAGATCGGCGAGGGCCAGGTTGCGCCGGCGCACGATCCAGTAGTCGGCGACGAAGATGCCCGCGACGGGGCCCAGCAGCCCCGAGTAGGCGATCAGGAAGCCGATGTAGGTGTCGGCGCTCTCCAGCAGCTTCCACGGCATGATCGCGATGCCGATCACGCCGGTGATCAGCCCGCCGCGCGCGAAGTCGATCTTCGCCGGCCACAGGTTGGCGAACCCGTTGGCGGGGGCGACGACGTTGGCCGCGACGTTGGTCGTGAGGGTGGCGATCAGCAGCGCGAACAGCGCGATCAGGATCAGCAACGGGCTCTCGATCCGCGACAGCAGCGCGACCGGGTCCCAGATCGCCTCGCCGAAGATCACGACCGACGCGGAGGTGACGGCGATGCCGATGAAGGAAAACAGCGTCATCGTCGTCGGCAGGCCCAGGAACTGGCCGCGAACCTGCGCCCGCTGGTCCTTCGCGTAGCGCGAGAGGTCGGGGATGTTGAGCGCGAGCGTGGCCCAGAAGCCGACCATCGCGGTCAGCGAAGGGACGAAGAAGGCGAGGAACTCGGCCGTCGTCTGGAAGCGGCTGGGCTGGGAGAGCATGGAGCCGAAGCCGCCGGCGCGGCTCCCGGCCCATGCCAGCAGGGCGAGGCCGGAGACGATCAGGAACGGGGCCGCGTACGCCTCGAGCTTGCGGATCATCTCCGAGCCACGGACGACGACGTACATGTTGGCGGCCCAGAACACGAGGAACCCCAGGGCCTTGGCGAACGGCGGCTCGTACTCGGGGATCGCGACCTTGAGCATCGTGTAGATCGCCTGGCCGCCGATCCACGTCTGGATCCCGAACCAGCCGCAGGCCACCAGCGCGCGGAGGATCGCCGGCACGTTCGACCCGTAGATGCCGAACGACGCGCGGGCCAGGACGGGGAACGGGATCCCGAAGCGCGTGCCCGGGTGGGCGATCAGCGTCATCGGGATGCAGACGATCACGTTGCCGAGCAGGATCGTGAACAGCGCCTGGCCCCAGCTCATGCCGCCGCCGACGAGGCCCGCGGCCAGCATGTAGGTCGGGATGCAGACCGAGAGACCGACCCACAGCGAGGCGAAGTGGTAGGTGTCCCAGGTGCGCTGGGCGATCCGGGTCGGCGCCAGGTCGGCGTTGGAGAGCGAGGGGTCCTCGGGCTCGTGGCGCAGTTCGAACAGGTCGCCGCGGGCGCGGACCATGCCGCGGGTGGGGCCGGTCGTCGGCAGTCCCAGGTTCATCTACGGGACCAGCGGGTGGCCGGCCTGGCGCTTGACGTAGATGCCGCGGCCCTTCTTCCCCTTGAACTCGCCGTGGTCGACGATCACCTCGCCGCGCGAGATGACGACCGCCGGGCCGCCCTTCACGACGCGGCCCTCGTAAGGGTTGTAGTCGACCCGCATGTGCATCGCCGCCACGCCGAGCGTCGTCTCCTTCTCGGGGTCCCACAGCACCAGGTCGCCGTCCGAGCCGACCGCGATCGTGCCCTTCTTGGGCCACAGGCCGAACATCTTCGCGGGGCTCGTCGAGACGAGCTCGACGAAGCGGTGGGCGTCGATCCGGCCCTGGCGCACCCCGCCGTCCCACAGCAGGTAGAGCCGGGTCTCGATGCCCGGCGCGCCGTTGGGGATCTTCGAGAAGTCGTCCTTGCCGAGCAGCTTCTGGTGCGCCTCGTTCATGCAGAACGGGCAGTGGTCGGTGGAGACGACCTGCAGGTCGTTCTTCTGCAGCCCCTTCCACAGCGAGTCCTGGTGCCACTTCTCGCGCAGCGGCGGCGACATCACGTACTTGGCGCCCTCGAAGCCGGGCTTCTCGTAGTCGTCGTAGGAGAGGAACAGGTACTGCGGGCAGGTCTCGGCGTAGGCGGGCAGGCCCATGTCGCGGGCCTGCCTCACCTTCTCGAGCGCGTCGTGGCACGAGAGGTGGACGATGTAGACGGGCACGCCCGCCATCTCGGCCAGCGCGATCGCGCGGCCCGTCGCTTCGCCTTCGGCCCGCGTCGGCCGCGTCAGCGCGTGGTACTTCGGCGCCTTCTCGCCGCGCTTGAGCGCCTCCTGGACCAGGGTGTCGATCACGCCGCCGTTTTCGGCGTGCATGCAGACGAGCCCGCCGTTCTCGCGCGTCTTCTTCATCGCCTTGAAGATCGTCGCGTCGTCGACCTGGAACACGCCCGGGTAGGCCATGAACAGCTTGAACGACGTGATGCCGTCGTGGCGGACCAGCTTGTCCATGTCGTGCGAGGCCTGCTCGGACAGCTCGCGCACGATCATGTGGAAGGCGTAGTCGATCACCGACTTGCCCTCGGCGCGGCCCATCCAGCCCTCGTAGGCGGGGTAGAGGCCCTCGCCGAAGTTCTGGATCGCGAAGTCGATCAGCGTCGTGGTGCCGCCGTGGGCGGCCGCGATCGTGCCGGTCTCGAAGTCGTCCGAGGAGGTCGTGCCGCCGAACGGCATGTCGAGGTGGGTGTGGACGTCGATGCCGCCCGGCATCACCAGCTTGCCCGAGGCGTCGACGACCGTGTCCGCCGGCAGGCTGATGCCGCGGCCGATCAGCGAGACGACGCCCTTGTCGATGTAGACGTCCGCCTCGTAGCGGTCGGAGGCGGTGACGATGGTGCCGTTCTTGACGAGAGTGGTGCTCATCCCTGGTCCTCGTTCAGCGGTTGTCGGCGTCGGGCGCGGCGTAGCCCTCCTGGGGCTCGTAGCCGCCCTGGTAGTCGGAGTTGTCGGGCCGGCGGATCTTCGAGTGGGCGACGACGCGGTCGCGCAGGTGGCCGCGGCAGTCCGCCAGCGTCTCGAAGTACGGCGTGCGGTCCAGGAACGCGCTGGCGCCCTCGATCAGCCGCTTGATCACGTTGGGCCCGACCGCGTGGTCGAGCATCGCGGCCGTGCAGACCTGGACCGTGCCGCAGCCGAGCAGGAAGTAGTTGAGCGCGTCGCGGAACTCGGAAATGCCGCCGATCCCGGAGAACGACCTGTCGGGGAAGGCCCGGGTCATGCTCGCCATGTTGGCGATCGACAGCGGCAGGATCGCGGGGCCGCCCAGCCCGCCCGGAGAGACGAAGCCGTCCACGTTGCACTCGAACTCGAGCGTGTCGGGGTCGACCAGCGGCAGCGACGGGAAGGTGTTCGACGAGACGACCGCGTCGGCCCCGCCGCGAAACACCGCACCCGCCTCGGCCACGATGTCGCCAGTCGCGGGCGTCAGCTTCGCCCACACCGGCACCGTCGCCACCTCCTTCACGACCTGGGTCACGAACGAGCAGAGCGCCTCGTCCTTGCCGATGTTCGAGCCCATGTCGGGCCGGTCCATGTGCGGGCACGAGAGGTTCAGCTCGAGCCCGTCCGCTCCCGCCTGCTGGCACTCGCGGGTCAGCGTGCGCCAGTGCTCGAGCTCGGATTCGCTGCCCGAGCCGGCCATGATCGAGGCGATCAAGATGCGGTCGGGAAACGCCTTCTTGATCCGCTCGATTCGTGGCAGCCACCAGTCCAGTGGCTTGTCCGAGATCAGCTCCCAGTTCCACGAGCTGTGCAGCGCGCCGGCGCGCCCCTTGTTCATCGACAGCACGCCCGTCTCGGGCTGGGCGCGGAGGAACTTGGTCTTCGGTCCCTTGACGTTGACCACCGGGTGCATGCCGATCGTCTTGGTGACGACGCCGCCCCAGCCGGCCTCGAAGGCGCGCAGGATGTTGCTCTCCGATTCGGTCGGCGGCGCGGAGCTGAGCAGGAACGGGTTGGGGAAGCGCAGGCCGGTGAACGTGCACGACAGGTCGCGGGCCATGGCGGACCTCCTTACGGCTGGACCAGCGGACCGTAGGCGTCGGGCCGGCGGTCGCGGAAGAACTGCCAGGTGGAGCGCACCTCGTCGATCACGTCGAAGTTGAGGTCGGCGACGACCACCGCGTCGCGGTCGCGCGGGGCTTCGGCCATGATCCTGCCGCGCGGGTCGCAGAAGTAGCTCTGGCCGTAGAACTCGCCGATGTTCCACGGCGCCTCGTGGCCGACGCGGTTGATCGCGCCGACGAAGTAGCCGTTGGCGACCGCGTGCGCCGGCTGCTCGAGCTTCCACAGGTACTCGGAGAGTCCGGCGACGGTCGCCGACGGGTTGACCACGAGTTCCGCGCCGTTGAGGCCGAGCGCGCGCGCGCCCTCGGGGAAGTGGCGGTCGTAGCAGATGTAGACGCCGACCTTCGCGAAGGCCGTCTCGAACACCGGGTAGCCGAGGTTGCCGGGGCGGAAGTAGAACTTCTCCCAGAAGCCCGGCTTGCAGTGGGGGATGTGGGTCTTGCGGTACTTGCCGAGGTAGCGCCCGTCGGCGTCGATCACGGCCGCGGTGTTGTAGTAGACGCCCGCCTGCTCTTCTTCGTAGATGGGCGCGACGATCACCATCTTGTGCTTCTTCGCGAGCTTCTGGACCAGCCTGGTGGTCGGCCCGTCCGGCACCCGCTCGGTCAGGTGATACCACTTCGTTTCCTGCTCGGCGCAGAAGTAGGGCCCGTAGAAGAGCTCCTGCAGGCACAGGATCCTGACCTTCTTCGCGGCGGCCTCGGCGATCAGCTTGACGTGCTTGTCGAGCATCGCCTTCTTGATCGCGGGCAGGCCGGCTTCCGGCCCCAGGACGTTCTTCGCCTGGATCAACCCGCAGCGGACGACTCGCGGCATAACGCGGCCTCCCTCGCTCTGATCGGCTGTGGCGGAAAACGCGAGTATGCCACCAGGAGGCGGGGCAGGGGACGAGGGGCGAGGCCTCGGGGGAGGAGGTTGGTGGCCTGGGACGGGATCGAACCGCCGACACGCGGATTTTCAAGGAAAAGCCTGACGAGATGGCAAGGAGGCGGTTCGGGTAACTGTGCGCCGGTATTGGAAGCGCGTCGGTCGCCGGACGCCAACGGAACTCACTGAAACCCACCTGAACGCACAGAACACGCACAGAACACGAACAGGGCGGAGGCGTTCGACCCGGGCCCCGGACCCGTTACGTCAGACGGCCGCGGTATAGAGTCAGAGCTGGCTAGGGTAGCTCCCGAACGGCCCGTCTCCGCGCGGGCCTGCCGGCTTCACCACATCGCGGGCGCCTGCGGAGGGCGCGATGCAGGAGCGAGACCTTCGAACCGAGCGCGGGCGCCTCGCCCTCGTCATCGCACTCGCCCCGCCCGAGGTGGGCCCGATCTTGGCGGTCGCCCGAAGGAAGTTCGCAACCTCTGGCATGGACGACGAGGAGGCCGCCGGTACCTGCATCGAACTGATCTTCCGTGCCCTCCTCCTCGGAGACGGGGCAACGCAAGCCGAGGCGGCTGATCTTGCGCGCACGGGGCGCGCTACGCTGGCCCTCCGCGCCGGCCGGACCGCGGACGCCCTGGATGCGTTGAGGCGGGCATCAACAGCGGAGCAGCAGCGCGCCGTCTTCATTGGAGTCGTCTGCGCCGGGGCCTGGAACCTCAAGGGCCTTGAGGGCGAGGCGGCGGTAGACGCGATGGACCGCGGGCTCTTTCTCGAGACGGGCGACCCTCGATTCGCCTGGCGCGCCATTGCCCGCGCGATGTCGGGTCGTGGCCCCCAGTGGGTCCCGCAGTGGGCCACCACATACCTGTCTAGCGCGGCGAAGTCTCTCGGCGCCAACGGTGGTCGAAACAGGAGCAAGGTGGCGGCTCAGGCACTGGGCTTCACCTCTGGAGGAAGAGGCGCGCGGCCTGCGAGCGCGGCTGTGGCGATGCAGAGCCTGCTCCGAGCTGTGTCTGTTCAACTGTTGGTGGAGCAGGGAATCAAGCAGGACTCGGCGATCGCCGAGACCGTATGCCAGTTCGGGGTCAACCGCTCGACCATCCTTCGTGACCTGAAGCGGTTCCGGGGCCCGGCTCTTCGCGCGGCCGCGGGGACCTTTGCGCTTCACGGGTGGCTAACAGAAACGCTCTACTGTCGGCGCCTGCTCGAGCCCCGCCCCGCGGCGCTCCATCACATGCTGGAGCGCCTCGCAACGTTCGCGGCCGCGGGCGCGTAGTTCTCACTACATACGCGATGTAGCGACACCCGGATTTCATAGACCCAACGCGCCGCGCGCGCCCATCCTCCCCTCGTCGGGCCTCCAGTATTCGTGGGTCCGAAGGCGAGGGTTGGATGGAACGGCTGCTCGAGTCGGGCGACGTGGCGAAGCTGGCGGGGGTGGGCCCCGACGCTGTGCGGTTGTGGGCCAACAACGGGGCACTCCCAGCTGCGGCGATCACCTTGCGCGGCGGGCGCCTCTTCCGCGAGGCCGACGTCGAGCGCTTCCTCGCGGCCCGTGCCGAGCGCCAGGCCCACCGCCGGTTCTTCGGCGAGGGCCCCGGGGGGCAGCGGTGAAGCCCGCGGACGCCGCTCCCAAGGTCAACGCCGAGCCCGCCGCGCCGCGCCGCACGCTCGCCGAGCTGCTCGCCGGTGGCTACGTGCTGGCGACCCGCGAGGACGGGGCGTTCACCCACGTCCTGACCCACGGCGGGGTGAAGCTGAAGTTCCCAGGCGACGAGGAGAAGGCGGGCGGCTTGACCGATCTTCAGCTCACCGGGCGCGGCTCCGGGCCCGGGACGCGTAGCCGCGTCCATCGCGCCTTCGCGCACAAGGCCCCTCCCGCCGATCGCGCCACGCCAGGCTGGATGGATTCACCGGCGCGAAACCGGATCGCCGCGCGCCGCGGGGGCCTCCGGTGACCGCGCCCAGCATCACCTTCGAGCTGAAGATCCCGCGCGACTTCCTCGGCGGCACCCAGGCGCCCGACATCATCGCGGAAGAGGCGACCAACGCGGCCGAGGAGGCCGCCGTCATCGTCACGGAGGCCGCGATCGCGGGGACGCCCCACAACTTCGGCACCCTGGCCAAGGGCTTCATGCGCGACGTGCGGGGCGAGCCGTGGGGTGCCCGTGCCGTCGTCTTCAACGCCGTCACCTACGCGCAGCCCGTCGAGTACGGGTCGCGGCCGCACTTCCCGCCGCTCGCTCCGCTCGTGCTGTGGGCGCAGCGGAAGCTTCAGCTCGGCCCCAAGGACGCGCGGCGAGCGGCTCACGCGATCGCCCGCTCCATCGCGCGGCGTGGCACCCGGCCCGCCCGCATGCTCACCAAGGCGCTCGACCAGAAGCGCGACGCGGTCATCGCCCGCTTCCGTGCCTGCAACGAGCGGATCGTCGCGCGGCTTGGGGGTGCGCGGTGAGTACCCGTCTCGAATCCGTTCTCGCTCTCGATACGACCCGGTTCGCTGGCGAGCTGAAGAAGGCGACGGACGGCGTCAAGGCCCAGGCGGCCCAGATACAGAAGTCGTTCGAGGGCTTCGCGACCAAGTCGCGCGCCGACCTCAACGCCCTGTTCTCGTCGTGGGCTGGGCACAACGTCGAGCTGACGAAGGGGCAGGAGCGGCTCCAGCAGAGCCTGGGGGCGACGGCGAAGGCGATCGGCATCCTGGGCGGCGCTGCCGCGGCTGGCGGGGCGGCGCTGATCGCCCTGGGCAAGCGCGGGTCCGACGTCGTCGGTGTCGAGGGCGCTTTCCGGGCCCTGTCGAAGGCGGCGAAGCAGAACGCCGACGAGATGCTCGCGGCTTCGCGGGCGTCGACCCGGGGCCTGGTCGCGGACTACGACCTGATGGCGGCGGCCAACAAGGCGCTGCTGCTGGGGCTGCCGGTCACGTCGAAGGAGATGGGCGTCCTCGGCCAGGTGGCGGTGACGCTCGGCCAGGCGATGCGAGTCGGGCCGACTCAGGCCATGGACGACCTGATCACGGGTCTCGGCCGCGGCTCGGCGCAGATCCTCGACAACCTGGGGATCACCGTCAACGCGACGGAGGCGCAGGAGCGGTACGCGGCGGCTCACCACAAGAGCGTGGAAGCCCTGACCGCGTCGGAGCAGCGCACCGCCGTCTACACGGCCGCAATCACGGCCGCGCAGGCGAAGCTCGCCGAGATGGGCGAGACCCAGCTCTCGTTCGGGCTGCGGCTCACTCAGATTCAGGTCGGCGTTCAGAACTTCGTCGACAACCTCGGGAAGGCGATCGCGGTCTCCCCGGCCCTCAACCGCGCGCTCGAGGGGATCGCGGAGTGGATGGGGAAAGCGTTCGGCGGCGACCAGAAGAAGGTAATCGGCGAGCTGGTCGCCATGGTCGACCGCGCGGCGATCGCGCTGGTGGACTACGGGAGCGTCGCTGTCCGTGTGGCGCAGTACGTCACCAACGGGTTCCTCGGCCTCAAGGCCCTGTTCCAGTCGATCACGGGCTTCATTCTCTCGGGACTCGCTTCGATCGCGGACACGCTCGGAAAGCTGCCGCTCGAGCAGATGGCCAAGATCATGCCCGGCTTCCTCGGCGGGCTCGGGGAGGCCGGACGCGCGCTCCTTCCGGTCAAGAAGCAGTTCGAGGAGTTCAAGGCCGCGGCCCAGGACATCCGAAAGCAGTGGGAAGACACCACGGGCTCGATGCAGGAGAACGAGCGCGCGGCAGACGTCGCAGTCAAGGCCCTGGGCGACCTCAAGGCGTCCATGATCGAAGCGGCGAAGCAGGGCGCGAAGCCTCTGGCCGAGGCCCTGGGTGGCGGTGGCGCGGCGAGTGGCCCTGGCGGCGCAGGCGGCGGCGTGGTCGGGAAGCTGAAGGAGACGGCGCAGTGGGCGCGCATCGCCGGGCAGGAGATGGTCCTGTTCATCGAGAAGACCCGCGACCTGAACTACGCCTCCGGTCCCCTCCGGCCGCAGAGTCGAACCCCATCGCAGGACTTCAAGGGCTCGTTCGACCTGACTGCGGGGGCTGGCGCGGCGTTCGCGACCTCGCTGCGCGACAACATCGCGTCGGCCTTCAAGACCCTGCCGCAGACGATCATGGCGGCACTCCAGGGCGGGGGGAACCTCGCCAAGAGCATCGGCTCCATGTTCGGGTCGTCTATCTTCGGCGAAAGCTCCAAGCTCGTCGGCAGCATGACGAGCGGGCTCAAGAACCTGCTCGGCAAGAGCCTCGGCGGCGCTCTCGGCTCCGTGATCCCCGGCCTCGGAACCCTGCTCGGCGGTGCCGTCGGCGGACTGTTCGGGAAGCTCTTCGGCGGCGACCAGACCAAGAAGCAGCTCGCCGAGCTGCGCCAGCAGCTCCTCGACCAGTTCGGCGGCTCCATGGACGCGCTGCGAAAGAAGGCCGCAGCTCTCGGCGTCGATATCTCCAAGGCGTTCACCACCAAGAACCCCAAGGAGCTCCAGGCCACGATCGAGAAGCTCAACAAGGCCATGGAGGAACAGAAGAAGAAGCTCGAGGCGCTCTCCATCGCCGCCCAGGGCTTCGTCGGCCTCGCCCAGGAGTGGGGCAAGCAGATCGCCGAGAGCGGCGCCACCGAGGAGATGCAGGCGCAGTTCGACCGGCTCGGCCTGTACGCGACCGCGATCTTCGCGGGGATCGTGCGCGAGACCGGCGACGTCATCGGCGCCTTCAAGCAGATCGGAGAGGGTCTCTCCGAGATGCGGAAGCGGCAGGAGGAGTTCGGGCTCAGCGCTTCCGAGACGACCCAGAAGCTGCTCGACCTGTACGGCATCGTCGAGAACAACGAGGGCGCGGCGAACGCGCTGTCGTTCCTCAACCAGATGATGACGGGGCTGGTCGACGCCGGGATGAAGAGCCAGCAGCTCTTCAGCGCGTTCGGTGCCGACGCCGTGAAGATCTTCAACGACCTGGTGGCGGGCGGCGCGACGTCGAACCAGGCGCTGGCACTGATGCAGCCCACGCTCCAGCGGCTGTGGGAGATGCATCACGACCTCGGCTACGAGGTCGACGAGAACACGAAGAAGCTGCTGGACCAGGCCGAGGAGCAGGGGCTCGTCGGCGACAACATGCGGTCGGTCAACGACAAGATCCTCCAGGTGCTGCTGGCGATCGGCGAGGCTCTTGGCGCAAAGATCCCGGACGCGCTGAAGAAGACGGGCGACGCCGCGGAACGCGAGTTCGGCAGGTTCCGCGATGCGGCCGAGGGTGCGGGCGACGCGATGCCCCGCGGCGGCTACTACCCGCAGGAGCCCCCGGACGCTGGCAAGTACGGCTTGCCGGGCTACGCGACCGGCGGCTACATCCCTCACACCCCCGGCGGGAAGGCGATCCGAGTCGCCGAAGAGCCCGGAGGCGAGTGGGTCTTCACGCGCTCGCAGCTCAAGGGGCTCTTGTCCGAGGTGTCCGACCGTGGCGGCAGCGGCGGCGCGACGCGCGTTCAGGTCTTCATCGGTGATCGGGAGATCAACGACTACGTCGTGAAGCTCACGAACGAGGGCCTGGCTGACGGCCGCGTCCGGGTGCCGGCTCGCGCCATCGCGGAGAGGAACGCATGAAGGGGATCAACCTGCGCGTCTACGAAGTGCCGGGAGTCCAGGGCGTGATCGGCCTCGCGGTGACAACGGAGGAGCCGCCCTTCTACGCGATCGCCTACGTGGAGGCGCGCCCCGGACGGAAGCCGCTCGTCACGTTGGTGAAGCCGGGGGCCGTGCGCGTCGATTCCGAGATCGTGTCTCGGGAAGACCGCGGCTTCGACTTCCGGTTGCTGAACCACGACCCCTACCGCGGAGCCCAGGCGTGAACGCCTCCATCGGCTCCGACCGTTTCTTGGTCGCTGGCGTGACTCCCCAGCGACCCGGGCCGCCGGGACTTAACGGCCTTGTCCCCGTTGAGTTCCCGGCGGCCCTGCGGGACGTTGAGGACGCGCTTGAAGCCCTCCCCTTGACCCACCCGACGCTGTGCGCCGAACTCGCAGACACGGCCAAGTTCTTCGGTGGCTGGGCCCCGGTACACGAAGCGGCTCACCTCGTCATGGCGTGCTCGCGCGGCGCTGCCATCCTGTGGGTTTCGGCTGCGCCACGCGGGCGCCGGGCCGGCGCGGTGTGCGTGCTACGGCGCGGAGGTGGACGCTTCCGCGAGCGATGCCGGACCGACGCTCTTATGGCCATAGCGGGCCCGCTTGTGAACGCGGCGGTGGCCCCCGAAAAGAACTGCTTGGATGCCGCGTTGCATGGCGGTTGGCATCGAATCACTGACGTCGCCTCCGCGATGGCCGGCCTACGGGCTCTACAGACTAGCGACCAGAGCGCCACAGCCGCAGGCCTGGTGCGAGAGGCGGCTGACCTGCTCGCACGGCCGCACAACCTCGCGGCGGTCACCACGATCGCCCGCGAGCTGTTCCTGCGGCCCCAGCACGAGCTGCGTGGGTCCGAAGCCCAGGCGATGTTTCGCCGCACGCGAAGGGCGTGGAAGCGTTTCGCTCGCCACTGGCAACCGAAGGGAGAGAGCATGTTGAAAGATTTCCTTGGCAGGGGGAAGCCCGCCGCGGAGCCTGCGGTGAAGACGGCGCCCGACGAATCGGCTCGCGGCGAGGCCGCGATCCGGGCCTTGGCAAAGGCGATCCTGTACCAGAGCCAGGCGATCAACCAGCGTGGCGCTGCGCCCTCCGGTGGTGACTCGATCATCCTGGATCTGCCGAAGACCGAGGACCAGATCGAGCGTGCCTACGTGGCCCGGGGATTCGACCGCGCCGCCGCCCAGGCCGTGCTTGCCGAGCTGTTCCTATCTGGTCTTGCGTCAGTGTCGAGCGGGGTCGTCACCCTGACGCTGCGCGGCCAGTCGCGCGCCCGTGAGCTCCGCGAGGACAAGGAGCGAGAACAGCGGGAGCGCGTCGCTCTGCTCACCGAACGCCACAACGCCGTGACGCTGGACGTCGCGCGATCGACGATCGCGGCGGCCGTCGATCACATGAAGGAGAGGACCGGCGGCGACCTGGGCTTGCTGCCGATCCTCGGCGTTTCGTTCCAGGAGTTCGAGCGTGCCTTCGTGAAGCGGCGCGGGATCGAACTCGCCGGGACTCGCCACGACGTGGTCATCCGTTGCATCGGCTGCGGCAATGAAGAGCCGCCCGCGCGAATCTTCGCGACCAGAGCCTTCGATCACTTGCCGGTCTGTCCGGTCGCGGGCGACATCGCGGCAAGGGCTCAGGCCGCGCGCGAACTCGGGGTCGCAGGCCTGGAGTAACCCGCAGTGCTCGACCTGGGCCAGCTCAGCGAAGACCTCCGGCGCCACGCCGCCGAAGCCGACGCCGAAGCCCTGCCCGCGCTCGTCGGGCTGCTGGAGGAAGTCGCCCTCCGCGCCCGCGCGCGCGTGCTGGCCGTGCAGCAGCCGCAGCCGGCCCAGGTCCCCGATCGTGTGTTGACGCCCGAAGAAGCCGCGGAGATCGCCGGCTGCACCGTGCGATGGATCCGCACGGTGACCCGCGGCTTGCCGTTCCGCCGTGACCTGTCCCGCGAGACCGTGCGCTTCAGCGAGGCGGGTCTCCGCGCGTGGCTGACCAGTCCCCGGCCCGGGAACCGAGCCCAGCGGCTCCGGGCCGCCGTGTAGGGCAGGACCCCGTAGGAGTGGGGCGCGTCGAGCGGCAGGAACTCGGCAGCCCCGAAAAAGGAGCGCCCCGGGCCGTGGCTAGCGGGAACCCGGGGCGAAGAGACGAATGAGCGGACGAGCACAAGCTACGGACTTCCTGGCCGTTCCGCAAGGCCGAATTCACGCGACCGACCACGAGGCGAGGTTCCTCACCTTGGCCGACCGCGTGCTCGCCGCGCTGTTGCTGGCGCTGCTCCGGGCAGCCCGCCGGCTCTCCCTCGCGCGGCCCCGCGTCCGGCGGCCGTGGCCCGGGCGAGCCCACGCTCACCTGGCCGCCGCGATCGTCAGTCTCGAGGAGCCGTCCGCGTGACCCCCCAGGAGGCCGCGATCTTCGCCGCCAAGGCCGCGCCGCTGTTCGCCGTACCTGAAGCCGCGGAACGCCTGCTCCTCGCCGGCCTGACAGCAGCGCCGGGAAGCGCCGTCCGCGAGCGCGCACGCCGCGGGCTCGACGCCCTCAACCCCGACTTCAGCGGCCACGCGCCCGCGCCCATGACGAACTACTACCTGCCCGACGCGGCCGAAGTCCTCCACGAGGCCGCCACCGCGCCGGTTCCGTCCGAGCAGCGCACCCGTGCGCGCCGCGCCCTCGCGTGGCTGGACCCTCAGCGGGACGTCGGAGAACTCGCCCTCGACCACGCGAACCCCGGCGACGACCCGCTGATGCCGTTCGCCCTGGCCGTCGCCACCGTCCAGCTCGAGTGCCTTCGCCACGCCGACCGACGCGAGCGGCGCCGCCTGGCCGGGCTGCTCCGGGCCGTCTGTCGCGAGGCGGCCGCCATCGCGCGCCGCCGCGCAGGAGAACCGATCGCAGCATGAGCGCGGAACCCTACAACTTCGACGCCGACGCCTGGGCCGCAGGCGCCGACGACGGCCCGGACCACCCGACGCCGGAGCCGCCGCCCGAGGAGTGCCGCCGGTGCGGACGCGACTCGTGTTCGGGCGACTGCGGGTATCCCCGCCACGTGGCCCGCGGTGCCGCACTCCGGCCCGCTCCCGAGTTCCTGGCCGAGTGCGACGCCGCAGGAGAGATCCGTTGGCTGTGCCAAGACCTGATCCCTGAGGAAGGGATCGTCGTCTGGCACGGCCGGCCCCGCGCCGGCAAGTCCCTCGCGAGCCTCGAGGTCGCCGCCGCCCTCGCCCTGGGGACGCCCGCGTTCCACGCCGACCGCTTCGCCGTGCCCGAGCCCGTCGCCGTCGCCTACATCGCTGAGGAAGACCCCGCTCGCGTCATCGGCGCTCGCCTCCGAATGCTCCTCGCCGGCCGCGGCCTCCAGACGACGCAGGCGCCCTCCGGCCTCTACCTCTGCGCGCGCGCCGGCTGGAACCTCGAGACCCCGGGCCACCAGGCCGAACTGGTCGACGTCTTGACCTCGTGCCCGGTCCCGCCCCGGGTCCTCATGATCGACCCGGCCCGCGCCTCACTGCCCTCGCTCGACGGCGGCCCCAAGGACGCCGCCCCCGCAGTCGGGTTCCTCCGCGCCCTGATGCGCGAGACCTCCGTGCGCACCATCCTGCTCAACCACCACGACACCAAGCCGGGCCGCGACGGGAAGGACGAGCGCGGCCGCGCTGAACGCGCCTCCGGTGGCGTCACGTTCTCCATCGCTGACGCCCCGGTCGGGTTTACCCGCGTGGACGAGCGCGAGTTCTACGCGGAGCCCAACGCCTACAAGTTCGCGGGCGACCCCAAGGGCTTCCGCATCCGCGCCGAGTCCGAGACCGAAGCCCCGGAACCGTTCCGCGGCTTCCTCCGGCTCGTCGCTGAGTCCCGCACCCTCCATGAACAGGAGTCCGCCGCCGTCGAGCGCGCCGTCCTGGCCGACCTCGAGGCCGCCGACGACTGGAAGAACACCGCAGCCATCCGCCAGGCCGTCAACCGACGCGCGGAGCTCGTGAGCGCCGCGCTGGCACGACTGACGGACGACGGGAAGATCGTCCGGCGCGAGGCTGGCCGAGCCAAGGAGTATCGATTGGGGATGAACCCGTGAGCATCGTTCCGCATCGTTCCGCATCGTTCCCGGAACGACCCGCCGGCACGTCTCCCTATCGTTCCCACCCCGTAGGGGGGAACGATGGGAACGACCGGCTCTCAGGTAGCCGCCCCAAGAGCCTTCGTTCCCGGAACGATGGGAACGACACGGGAGCCGAACAGAAGGGGGGCGATGTGGCGCCGTGGCTCTCCATGGCCCGTGAGTGCTGGTCTGGGCATTCGAGGGGCGCGGCGCCCGGATCAAGTATCCGCGTGCCGCTCTCGCGCCCGCGCCAGTTGCGGCGTTCCGTGCTTGGTGTCCGCGAACTGTCCGCCTTCAGCCGCCGCGCGAGGCGCCGATGAGCGACGACGCGAACCGCCCGGAGCCGCGCCGCTCGGGCAATGGCCGGCGTCGGAAGCGCAAGATCCACGGCTTCCACGTCACAAAGCGCAGGGTCTTCTCCAGGGGTCTGGCGGCCCTCGACGGGCGCAGCGCGCTCGCTCGCTCCATCCGGGCGTGGAAGGCGGACGTCGTGGCTGACATGGGCGGGCCGGACAACCTGAGCCGGGCCCAGGCGACGCTCATCGATGCTGCCGCCCGGGACCTGGCGCTGCTCGAGGTGGCCGACGCCTTCCTGCTCGAGCAGGGCGGGCGGATCGTGGACCGGACGAAGCGGGCGTTCGTGCCGCTCGTCGAGCAGCGGCTGAAGGTGATGGATCACCTGGGCCGGACGCTGGCGATGCTCGGGCTGAAGCGCGTGGCTCGGCCGGTGCAGACGCTGGCGGAGGTGCTCGCGTCCGCGTCGCGCGTGGCTGCCGTTCCGGCCGCGCCGCTGCCCGCACGTGAAGAGATCGCGGCCCCGGACGGCTCAGCGGCCGTGTCCGAGCCGATCGCCGCGCAGCGCGGCGCTGAGGATCCCGAAGGGGGTGTTTCGTGAAGCTGCTGATCGTCGCCGGGCCGGATGCCATGCCGCGCCCGGGAGTGGTGCCGCAGCCCGAGCCGGGCCCGGCCACCGTGGGGCCGGCCCCATCGCCGGCCTTGGACGCCGGGCTGCTGGCCGAGCTGCCGCTGTTGCGGGAGCGTCGCGCCCTAGCCGGCTTCGCGAAGGATCTGGAGTGGCTTCGGCAGCAGCGCGCGGGCCGAGCTGGCCGGGGCAGATGAACGGGCGCTGCAAGGCGCTGGGAGGGGAGCTGACATGTGGCGTCGATTGAGGGGGAAGAAGCGCCAGGCCGAGCCGCGGCGTGACGTCGGCGTGGTGTTCACGATCGCGGAGACTGAGGGCGGGCTGCTCCGGGTGACGTGCACGGCTGGCGGGTCCGACCTCGGCGCCTCGTCGGCCACCGTCATGGACTTCAGGGCCACCGGTTCGGTCGGCGTGGTCGTTCACTTCGCGCCGAGCCTGAAAGATCGGCTGTCGGTTCGGGTGCAGCCGGAGGAGCCCGAGCCGAGCATGCCGCACGCGGGCCCGCCCCAGGCCGGGACCGAGTCGTGAGCGCGCCCGTGCGGACGCGGGAGGAAGCCGTCGCGCGGGCCCGCGGCCTGGCGCGTGGTCTGGCGGCCGACGATGCCGGGGTTCGCCGGCTGCTGGAGCGGGTGACGGCGCAGGACGAGGGCGAGGCGCTGCTCGCGGTGTTGCTCGAGCTGGGGGCCAGGGCGCTGCTCGAGGGTGCCGGCGCGGCCGGCGGTGTGGGGGGGCGCGGGTGAGGCTGACGCCGACGCAGTTCATGGATCACCCCGAGCTGATGGGGGCGGTGCCGCACTTCCGCGACCGGGAGAGCTGGGGGCCGTGGCGGGTGTTCCTCAAGGCGGTGTACGGCGAGGCGTTGGAGGCGCGCGAGCTCGAGGTGTTCCGGCGACACACCGGCCGGAGTGCGCCGCGGCCTGGCGGCTACCCGGAGGCAGTGTGCGTGGTCGGCTGCCAGAGTGGCAAGAGCCGGATCGCGGCGCTGATCGTGGCCTACGAGGCGGCGGTGAGTGCGCGGCAGCGGGACGGGTCGGAGCTGTTCGCGCTGGCGGTGGCGCAGGATCACCGGTCCAGCATGCGGACGCTGTTGTCCTACGCGACGGCGCCTTTCGAGGCGGTGCCGGCGCTGGCGGGCGAGGTGTTCGGCCGCACGGCGGAGTCCCTCTCGCTGAAGACGGGCGTGACCATCGCGGCGTACCCCTGCCGGCCGGCGGCGATTCGTGGGCTTCGTGCGGTGGTGGTGGTGCTCGACGAGATCGCGTTCTACACGAGCAGCGAGGGGCGGCCGACCGACAAGGAGATGCTCCGGGCGGCGCGGTCGCGGGTGGCGACGACGGGGGGGAAGGTGCTGATCCTGTCGTCGCCCTACGGGCAAGAGGGCGTGTTGTACGAGCTGCACCGGGACCACTACGGCAAGGACGAGTCGCCGGTGATGGTGTGGCAGGCGAGCGCGGCGGACATGAACCCGACGTTGCCGGCGGACTACCTCGAGCGGATGCGGGAGGACGACCCGGAGGCGTACCGGAGCGAGGTGCTGGGCGAGTTCAGGAGCGGCGTCGGGACGCTGTTTGACCCGGAGGCGCTCGAGGCGGTGGTGGCGAGCGGCCGGCGCGAGCTGCCGCGTGCCGAGGGGGTGAGTTACCGCGCGTTCGTGGACCCGAGCGGGGGGCGGTCGGACGCGTTCACCCTGGCGATCGGGCACAAGGCGGGGGATCTGGCGGTGGTCGACGTGCTGCGGGCGTGGCGGCCGCCGTTCAACCCTTCGGGTGTGGTGGCTGAGGCGGCGGCGGTGCTGAAGAGCTACGGGGTGACGTCGGTCCAGGGGGACCGGTACGCGGGCGAGTGGCCGCGGGAGCAGTTCCGGGCCCAGGGCATCCACTACGAGCCGGCTGCGGCGGCGAAGAGCGACCTCTACCTCGCGATGCTGCCGCGGGTGAACGCGGGGCGTGTGGAGCTGTTGGATCTGCCGGACGTGTTGCGCGAGCTGCGCGGTCTGGAGCGGCGGCGTGGTCAGAGCGGCCGGGATCGTGTGGACCATCGGCCCGGGGCGCACGACGACAGGGCGAACGCGGTGGCGGGGCTGCTATCGCTGCTGATCGACCCGGTGGAGCCCGCGTTCGCGGTGGTAGAGGGGGACACGTCGCTGTTGTTCGCGGACTACACGGGGCCACGCGGGCGGTTCGTGGGGCGCTTCGGCCGAGGTCTGTGAGGGACCTGGTTGGACACCAGGTGTGGCCTATGATGCCAGTGATGCCCGCCGCTGCTCGCCGCGTTCGTCGCACCGTGTGGGTGTGGGTGTGCACCTGTCAGCGGTGCGGGCACGTGTGGGAGTCATTCGCCGACGAGAAGCCGGGGTTCTGCGCCGGCTGCAAGTCGCGAGGATGGGAGCAGCCGGCCCGCTGGGCCAGGCCTGACCGATCGAGTCGGGCCATGAAGAAGCGACCAGCGTAGCGGCGCGCTGACCCCGACCGTGCCAGTTGCGGGGAGAGGCTTGTTGACACAAGCGACCACGGTTGCTTATGCTCCTGTTCGGAGGTGGACCCCATGGCGAAGAACAAGGCGAACAAGGGCGGCGAGGCTGGCATGAACCAGCAGGAATTGGCGTTGGTGCAGGTGGCCCGCGAGGTTCACCACATCGGCCGCGCCGAGGTTGTGACCCTCGACCGCGCCGCGTACCGCTTCTACGGCCTCTCGAAGGTGCCCCGGAAGAAAGACGGGCTGTTCTGGCCCGAGTGGCGCCACATGCGGCTCATTTACGAGAAGACCAAGGGGCGCTCGTTCGTCTTCGAGCCCGAGGGCTTCGTCCTTGACGCGTGCGGCGTGCGCGACGTGGGGCCCTTGTTCGTGTGGCCCGCCCTGTGGCGGTTCGCCGGCTGCCCGGAGCCCTTGAAGGGCAAGGGCAACGCAGGTCGCTTCGAGCGGCCCACCTGGAAGCCGTGCCAGGATGGCGTGGGCGTGGACTTCTGGTGCACCGCGACCAGCGGCAACAGAGCGTGGTGCGTCGCCCCGCGGTGGTGGGTGGCGAAGCTGCGCGCGGAGACCTGGGCAGGGCGGAAGGCGGTGTCCGCGTGAAGGCCCGCCGCAAGGCTGCAGCACCGTCGAAGGCCCCGCGGCCCGGCAGCGCTGACCCGATCGTCGGCCTGCATCGCGCGATCGTCGGCCGCGAGGTGGCCGGCGCGTACCAGCCGGTGAGCTACTACGGCGAGACCCCGCTCTCGCGCGAAGGCGTGTTCGTGGTGCGAGCTCGCCGCCTGATGGAAGAGCTGGCGCCGTTCTTCGATGGCATCGTCCCGCGTGAGCAGGCCCGGCCGCGGCCGCGGGTCGCGCTGCCGGCCCAGGATCGGCGTCGGCTTCGGCAGGCGCACCGGATGCCGGCCGAGTGGGAGGCGATGCGGCGCCGCGTGCTCGACTTGCGCCGGACGGTCGACGCGGAGTTTGCTCGGGTCGCGACGCTGGACGCCGCGCTCGAGGCGATGGAAGAGCAGCTCGAGGCCGCGGCGGCGGACTGGTACGGGGACCGCGGCAACACGCAGCGCGTCGACATCCCGGGGCACGCGGAACACCGCCTGTGCAGGCTGCTCCGGGATGACGACGCCGAACCGACACAGGACGATTCCGTAGACATGCCGGAGAGGGGGCCAGAGGACCAGCGCCCGATGGAACTCACTTGGCGCGGCAACCGGGAGGCGTGGATCCCGGCTCAGGACTGACGGAGGTGGACGCCATGCTGCTGGAACACGTCGGCGACGTGCGGGAGTGCGACTGCCTGCTGATCGAAGAACACCTCTCGGGATGCCGCGGCCCGGCCCGGCCGCCGGTGCGGGCCGACTACAGACCGCTGCGGGTGATCTACTCGGCCTCCGACGTCGCGCCGAAGCCGGCGCCGGACCTGGCGGCGCGGGTGCCGGCGTGACGATGGCGCCGCGCCGGAGCGAGCGGCCGACGTCGGAGCAGGAACCGGCGCCGGCCGCCCAGGCCGAGCAGGAGAGCCGGGACGCGGAGCGGGCTGCGCGAGTGGGCGCGGCGCTCGATCGCTTCGCGGTTCGCGTGACGAGGGATCGTCGCAGGCCTGCGGCGATCGGCGGGCGGAGGTGGAAGCGATGAGCACGCGGGGGATGGGCCGCGCGTACCTGCGCGGGAACGTCTGGTGGATCGCGTACTACCACGCCGGGCGTGAGGTGCGGGAATCCTCCGGCTCGGCGATGAAGAAGCACGCCGTCGCCCTGTTGAAGCGTCGCCACGAGGAGATGGGCAAGGGGCGGCCGGCGCACGAGGCCGGCAAGGTGACGCTCGCGGACCTGCGCGCGCTGATCGAAGGCGACTACCGGCTCCAGGGCCGGCGCTCCGGGCGGCGGCTGCGCGAGAGTTGGGGGCACCTCGAGGCGTTCTTCGGTGAGCGCGAGAAGGCGCTCGCCATCACGCCGCCCAGGCTCGCGGCCTACGTCACGTCGCGCACCGACGAGGGCGCGGCGGCAGCGACCGTGAAGACCGAGCTGTCCGCGCTGAAGCGGGCGTTCAACCTGGCGAAGAAGGCGGGCGTCCTGCTCCCGAACGAGGTGCCCGCGGCTTTCCCGACGATCGCGCCGTCGGCCCCGCGCAGGGGCTTCTTCGAGCGATCCGAGCACGAGGCCGTCAAGGCGGCGCTCCCGCCCGACAGCGCCGACGTGGCCGAGTTTCTCTACTGGACAGGCTGGCGCAAGGGCGAAGCTTTGGGTCTGCGCTGGTCGAACGTGGATCTCGTCGCCCAGGTCATCCGCATCGAGACTTCGAAGAGCGGCGAGCCGCGAACCCTGCCCTACGGCGCAGTTCGGGTGCTCGTTGAGCTGATGAAGAGGCGGCGCGAGTTGGCCGACGAGACGCAGAGGAAGCGGGGGATGGTGGTCTCTCACGTCTTCACGCGGAACGGGGAGCCGATCCGCTACTTTCGCCGCGCCTGGGTCTCTGCGTGCATCAAGGCGGGGCTCGGGAAGGTGACGCGCGCTCCCGACGTGACCGACGCCCAGGGGAAGGTGGTGAAGCGGGGACGGGTGATCCGGCGCGAGGCGTTCCGCATCCCGCACGACTACCGCCGCAGCGCGGCCCGTAACCTGTCCCGGGCCGGCGTGCCCGAGCGCACGATCATGACACTTTGCGGATGGAAGACCCGGAGCGTCTTCGACCGCTACCGGATCGTCTCCGAGAGCGAGTTGTCCGAGGGCCTGGCGCGACTCGCCGGCATGACCGAGCAGGTCGTGATCCCCCGGAAGGTGGAGACGCTCGAGGGGCGGAAGCGGAAGGGCCGCCGGGCGGCTTCGTAGCCGAACACGGACAGAACACGGACAGGTGAAGCCCCTTGCGCTTCATCCGGCGCCAGTAAGTTGTTGATGGAGTTGGTGGCCTGGGACGGGATCGAACCGCCGACACGCGGATTTTCAATCCGCTGCTCTACCAGCTGAGCTACCAGGCCGGGCCGAACGAAGAGATCGAGATTTTCTCCGGAGCGCGCCGTTCCGTCAAACGCCGGGCGGTGTACCGGGAGCCGGAGGCGGCTTCAGGGCGATCTCGGCCTCCAGGTCCGCGGCTTCGCCGGGCTGCAGCGTGATCGTCGCGCTGAGCCCGCCTCCCGCGCTGGCCGTGACTTCGATCACGCCGAGGCCCGCGGGGACCGGCAGTTCGACGGCGCCACCGGCGTCGGTGGTCGGGACGCGCATCGCCGAGACGGAGGGGCCGCCGGGGAAGCGTGCGAAGACGTAGGCGCCGGCCACCGGCGCGCCGTCGGGCCCGACCACGCGGGCCTTCAAGAGCGCGCCCGGTCGCAGCCGCAACACGACCTCCTCGTCGCCGGCCCGCACTCCCGTGCGCAGCGCGAACGCGCCGGTTGCGGAAGCAGCCGCCACCGACACCGCGGCGTCCGGCACCGACGTGAGCTCGAAGCGGCCGTCGGGGCCCGACTCGGCGGGCGCCACGGGGCCCGCCGCCTGGACCGTGATCATCGCGCCCGCCAGCCCGCGGCCCGTGGCGTCGACCACGCGACCGCGCAGCGCGCGGCCCGGAGCCAGCACCACGCGCACGTCTTCGAGCCCGGCCTCCGGCACCGTCAGCGCGAGCGGCGTGGCCGAGTAGCCCGGCTCGCGCGCCGTCAGCGTCCACTCGCCGGGGTCGACGCCGAGCTCGAAACGCCCGTCGGCGCCGGACCGCGCGAACGCGCCGGTGCGCCCGCCCTTCGGCGTCAGCATCAGCGTCGCCTCCAGGGGACGGCCCTCGGCATCGACCACCGTCCCGCGCACGAGCGCCGCGGGCAGGTCGACGTCGAGCACGTGCGACTCGGCATCCGGGATCTGCACGTCGCGGGCGGGGTAGCGCGTGCGGCCGTCGAGCGAGACCACGGCGACCTGGGCCGGGCCCGGCTGGTCCACCGTCAGCTCGTAGCTGCCGTCCTCGCGGGTGACGCCGGGCGGCGTTTCCGCGGCACCGCCCGGGCCGCGCGTGCCGGCGACGAACATCATCCGCATCGACTGCGTGCCGGTGACCTGGACGCGCACGCCAGGCAGCGGTTGCCCGCCGCGGGTGATGCGGCCAGAGACGCGAATCTCCGCCGCCACGATGTCGACGGTGGAGGTCTCGCCGTCGGCGATCTCGACCTCGCGCATCTGGGCGCTCTCGAAGCGGCCGCCTTCGCCCTTCAGCCACGTGACGCGCACGCGCCCGGGCGCGAGCCGCTCGGCGACGAAGCGGCCGTCGGCGTCGGGCTGCAGCAGACCCAGCCCTCCCATCGGCGCGTTCACCGACATCACGTTGATGCGGCCGAGGGTGACGGGCGAGCCGTCGCGCCTGGCGAGCCGGCCCTCGAGGCGCCCGCCCGTGAACAGGGTCAGCCGGGCCTCGGCGGGCCCCTGCGCCGGGTCGACCTCGACCGTGGCGTTCGCCGGCGCGAAGAGCGCGTGGCTGGCGGCGAGTTGCACCGGCCCCGCCGCGAAGCCGCCGAGCTCGAACTGGCCGGCGACGTCGGTGATCGCGACGGTCTCGTCGCCCGTCACGAAGCGCTGGCCCTGGCGGCCGCTGACCTCGGCGCCGACGATCGGCGAGCCTGCCTTGTCGACCACGCTGCCGACCACGGACCCGCCGCCGCGCAGGACGACGGTGCCGACGTCCGTCACGGCTCCGGAGGTGACGGTGATCGCAGGCAGCGCGACGCGGACCCGGCCGGGGGCGCGGACCTCCACGGTGTAGGAACCGGCTTCGAGCTCGTTCAACTCGAAGACCCCGCCCGGATCGGCGAACTCCTCGCCGCGTCCGCCGAACACCTCGGGCGACCGCGCGGAAGCCCGCATTGGGGCGACCGGCTCGCCGCGCTCGTCGACCGCGACGCCGCGGATCGCGCCCCACGCGCGCAGCGTGATGACCACGTCCTCCGCGCCGGTCTCAGCGCGTCCCCGGCCGCGGCCGACGCCGTCGGCGGACGCGGCCAGGTTGTGGGTGCCGGGAGGCAGCCCGGGCAGCACGAACCGGCCTTCCGCGTCGGTCCAGGTCTCGGCCGACTGGCGCACGACCGGCATCGGACCCATGTCGGCGTGCACGTGCGCGTCCGGCACGGGCCGGCCGTCGGGGCCGCGCACGAGGCCGCGCACCGTGAGGCCGCGGGCCAGGCGGACGTCGCCGGCATCGCCGTCGCCCCGCGCGATCGAGACCTCGAAGCGCTCCGGAACGTAGCCGGCGGCGCGGGCTTCGAGACGGTGACGCCCGGGCGGCAAGCCCTCGACCCGGAAGCGGCCGTCGCGACCAGCGTTCGTCGTCACGGCGATCGATTCCGGCACAGGCTCGCCGTCGGCCTCGACCCAGGTGACGTAGGCCTGACTCACCGCCGCGTCGCGCTCGTCCAGGGTCCGGCCGCTGACAGCGCGACGTGGGCCCAGGCGCAGTTCCACGTCCGCGACGGCTTCGCGCTCGACGGTGGCCGTGGTCCACGCCGGCGCGTGCTCCGCGGCGCGGGCGACCGCGCGCCACGAGCCCGGTTCCAGCCCGTCGGCCGAGAAGCGACCGTCGCCGCCGGCGGTCACGGTCTGCGTGCTGCCGCGGGTTCCGGGCGCGGGCTCCAGCCGCACGGTCGCGCCGCCGAGGCCCGTGCCGTCCGCGTCGACCACAACTCCCTGGAGCCCGCCCATGGGCAGCAGCACCAGCAACTCCGGTCGCGCGCCCGCCCGCACGTTGCGGAGGCGGGCCGCCCCGATCCCCTGAGCGCTCGCCGCGAGGTCGAGGAAGCCGCGTCCCACGTTGTCGATCCGGAAGCGCCCTTCGGCATCGGTCGTGGCGACCCGCTGGCCCAGGCCGGGGAGCCAGTTGGCGCCGGGGTCGCGCATCGACTCCGCGGCGGTGACGCGAGCGCCGGTCACCGGCTGTCGGGTCGCGCCGTCGACGACGCGACCTTCGACCGCCAGGCCTCGTTCGAGCGCCAGGCGCAGTCCCGCTCCCGGCTTCTGGTTCCGGAGCCGGCGAGGCGCATGGCCGGCAGCGTCGATCGAGAGGTGCCACGGTCCTCGTTCGCGACACTCGACGGAGAACGCCCCGGCGGCATCGGTCCGGGCGACGACCGCCTCGCCGGTCTCGCCTCGCACGACGACGCGGGCGCCGGCCAGCGGTTTCTGACCGGCGTCGAGCACCGTGCCCGCGAATCGCGCCACGGCCGGCGTCGAGGCCGGCGTGGGGGAGGGTGCCGGCGAGGGTGCCGGCTGGGCGAGCGCCGGGCACGAGAGGAGAGCGAACGCGAGGGTGCGGACGTGCAGCACCGGGGCCTCCTTTGCGGGGTGCCGGGAGGTTACCTCCCGGCACCCGCGGAGGCCAGCGGAGAGAAGGGCCTCAGGCCTTCTTCTCCTTCTTCTCGGAGAGCTTGTCGGCGATCGCGACGACCGCCGCGCGTTCGGCCTTGTCGGCGACCACGGGCTCGGGGATCGGCAGGCCCAGGCCCTTGCGCAGCCGGGTGTCGATCTCCTCGCGGATGTCGCGGTGTTCGCGCAGGAACTGGCGCGCGTTCTCGCGGCCCTGGCCCAGGCGCTCGCCCTCGAATGCGAACCAGGCGCCCGACTTTTCGACGATCTTCTGCTCGACCGCCAGATCCAGCAGGTCGCCCTCGCGGCTGATGCCCTCGCCGTAGAGGATGTCGAACTCGGCCTCGCGGAACGGCGGCGCCACCTTGTTCTTGACGACCTTCACCTTGGCGCGGCTGCCGATCACCTGGTCGCCGTCCTTGAGCGAGGCGATGCGGCGGATGTCGAGCCGGATCGAGGAGTAGAACTTGAGCGCGCGGCCGCCCGTGGTCGTCTCCGGGTTGCCGAACATGACGCCGATCTTCTCGCGGAGCTGGTTGATGAAGATCAGGCAGGTCTTGCTCTTGGAGACGATCGAGGTGAGCTTGCGCAGCGCCTGCGACATCAGCCGCGCCTGCAGGCCCATCTGCGCCTCGCCCATCTCGCCCTCGAGTTCGGAGCGGGGGACGAGCGCCGCGACCGAGTCGATCACGAGCACGTCGACCGCGCCGGAGCGGATCAGCACCTCGGCGATCTCAAGCGCCTGCTCGCCCGAGTCGGGCTGCGAGACCAGCAGGTCGTCGATGTTGACCCCGAGTTTCTGGGCGTAGACCGCGTCCAGTGCATGCTCGGCATCGATGAACGCCGCCATGCCCCCACGCTTCTGGGCCTCGGCGATCACGTGCAACGTGAGGGTGGTCTTGCCCGACGACTCCGGGCCGTAGACCTCGATCACGCGGCCGCGGGGGAAGCCGCCCACCCCGAGGGCGGCGTCGAGGGAGAGAGCCCCTGTCGGGATGGCGGGGACGTCCACCTTCTCGCGTCCGCCGAGACGCATGATGGAACCTTTCCCGAACTGCTTGTCGATCTGGGCGAGTGCGGCGTCGATCGCCTTGGATCGCTCGTTCCGCTCGTCAGCCATGGGCTCGATCTCCTTTTGAATCTTGAGGTTGGGCTCCAGCATTGAGCCCTCCACGCCCCTCGTCCCGGGGCCTGGGCAGAATCATAGACGGGAGTGTGACACAGGAGGTCCGGCGAAGAAAAGAAGAAAATCGAGAGACGGCGACGCGAGAAAACTGTGGCGCCCCTCACAGCCCCTTGCTAGAATCCTCTGGAACTTTTGGGCCCCAAATGCCTGATCATCCGGGGCCTAGCGAGGGATTCGTAGTGACCAAGAAGTTGCCGGTGAAGGCCAGTCGGAAAGGGTCTTTGTCCCGAAAGCTGGCTCCCTCTTCGCCGAAGAAGGCCGCCTCCCTCGAACGGAGGAACACCGTGCCTTCGAAGTCGAACAAGGCCGCGACCGTGAGCCGCGCCTCGACGCCGGCCCGCAGCGCCCATGCGCGCCCGCAGGCCCCCCGGCCGAAGAACGAGCCGATGCCGCTGCCGATGCCGACCCGCCACGTGGCGCCGCCGCGGCCCGTGCTCGTGGCTCCGGCGCGCTCGATGCCGCCCACCCTGCGCGACGTCGCCCGCAAGCCGGTCGCCGCCGCGGTCGCTGCCATGGCCCCGGTGGTCGCCGCGCCTGCCCCCGCGCCGGTGATGCCGGTCGCCGTGCCGCGGCCGCCGGTCCTGCCGATCGACTTCTCGGAGGCGGGCATCATCCTCGCGATCACGTACTCGATCCGCGACGGGCGCCGCAACGAGTTCTTCGAGCTCGTGCGCGAGCTGAAGCCGCTGCTCGCCGGCATCGGCGGCCTCGACTGCACGGTCTACGAGGACCGCAGCCGCCCCAACTACTTCATGGAGGTCTTCCGCTTCAAGGACGAGGCGGAGTTCACGGCCTTCGACGACAAGTTCCACAAGGACCGCAAGATCGCCGCGATCTACGCGCTCCTGGACGACATCGTCGAGGCCGAGAAGAGCGACTTCAAGATCTTCGAGCGCCGGCTCTAGGTTCGAGTCGCGCCGGTCGCCGTGCTTTCGGCCCGGGCCCCTGGTGCCCGGGCCGATCGCATTTTCCGGAGAGGATCGCGGATGCCCACCCCCGTCGGCCACGTGCTCGGCGCGCTCAGCGTGCACCTCGCCACCGCCGAAGGCGAGGCCGCCCGGCTCGACCGCGTGCGCGTGCTGGCCGTGCTCGCGGCCGCGATCGCGCCGGACCTCGACCTCCTGTTCAAGTTCGTCGACGGCCGCAACCACCACAACAACGAGACCCACTCGATCGGCGCGGCGGCGATCGCCGGGCTCTGCGCGTGGGCCTGGGCGCGCTGGCGGGCGCGGGTCGACGCCGGCCGCTTCGGGCTGGCGGTCGCGGCGGCCTGGTTCTCCCACGTCGTGCTCGACTACGTGAACAAGGACACGAACCCGCCGATCGGGATCATGGCGCTGTGGCCGTTCTCCGACGCCCACTACAAGCTGCCGTGGCCGATCCTGCGCGACGTCTGGCGCCACTTTAGCCTGGAGGCGACGGTCCACAACCTGCTCACCGTGGCCTGGGAGATCGCGGTGCTGCTGCCGATCCTGCTGATCACGGCGCGCCTCACGTTGCGCCGCGGGCACTGATCCCGCTCGCAACCCGCCGCGTTCGGCGCGAGAATCCCCGTCGGCGGCCGGCCGTTCTCGCGGACGCGCCTGGCCGCCCGCAAGGGGGCTATACATGCGCCACATCACGATCGCCGTCCTGCTCCTCTCCTTCGCCGGCTCCACGGCGGCCCAACACCCGCACGACGCGAGCGCGGCGCTCCACGAGGCCGACGCCAAGCAGAAGGCGGGCGACCTCGCCGGCGCCCTCGCGGTCCTGAAGAAGGCCGCCGATTCCGCGAGCGCCCCGGGCGAAGTCCACGCCCGGCTGGCCCAGGTCTACGAGGCGCAGGGCGAGCTCGACCTAGCCGTCGACGCCTGGGCGCTGGCGACGGCGAAGCTCACCGGAGCGGCGCTGGCCGAGGCCCACGCCCGGCGCGCGCTCGCCCAGGAGTTGCGCGGCATGCAGGCGGCCGCCGACGCGTCCGCCCAGGCTGCGGTCGAAGCCGACGCGGCGTCACCGTGGGCGCGGGCGCTCGTCGCGCGGCACCTGGCCAAGGACGGCGACGGCGACGCGGCACTCGCCCGGCTCGAGGGAGCGGAGGCTGCCGGCGTCGTCGCGCTCGAGGCGCGCGCGCTGGCCCTGAAGGCGAAAGGCGACCTCGCGGGGGCCGAGCGGCAGTATCGCGAGCCGGGGCCGCCGAGCGCGCTGGGCAAGCTCGGCCTCGCTCACGTGTTGCGCGACCTCGGTCGCGCAGCCGAAGCCGAGCCGCTCGTGCTGCAGGTGCTCGAGGCGATGCCAGGGGCGGTCGAGGCCTACAAGGAGTCGGCGCGCACGAAGCTCGCGCTCGGGCGGCCCGACGAGGCGCTGGGGGACGCGTCGACCGCGGCCGCTCTCGCCGAAGGCGACCCGGAGGTGAAGGCCCTCGCCACCGAGGTGGCGGTGGCCAAGGCGATGGCCCAGATCGCGCGCGGCGAGGCGACCTTCGCCGTCGACGACCTGAAGCGCCTGCGCGACGCCGACCCCGCCGATGCCGACGCCCGCGTCGGCCTGGCGCGCGCGCTGGTCGCGACGAAGCAGGTGGACGCGGCTCTCGTCGAGCTCGATGCCGCCCTGCAGGCCGTGCCGGCGCACGGCCCCGCGCTGTTCCAGAAGGGCCTGCTGCTGCACACGGCGAAAGGCGACGCGGCGGGCGCAGTCGCGGCGCTGGCGCAGGCGGTCGCCGCGGAGCCGAAGCAGGCCGACTACCGCGCGGCGCTGGGCGCGGCCCTGCTCGACCAGAAGCTGTTCGACCGCGCGGTGGCCGAGCTGGAGAAGGCGGTCGCGACGCCCGGCCTGACGCGGGTCGACGCCTGGGTGCTGCTCGGCGGCGCGCACCTCGCCTCGAAGCGTTACGCCGAGGCGGTGGCGGCGCTCGACAAGGGCGTCGCCGCGATGCCGAAGTCGGCGCAGGCGCAGGCCTACCTCGCGTGGGCCCACTTCGGCCTCAAGGACGCGACGGCGTTCAAGCGCCACGCGAACGAGGCCAAGGCCCTCGGCATCAAGGACCCGACCCTGCTCGACTACCTGAGGCGGATCGAGGCGGGCGAGCCGATCAAGTGATCGCCTGACGCCGGCGGAAGGCGCCCTCGAAGATCACGGGCCCGCCGCGCGTCAGTTGACCTGGCCGCGGCAGGTTGTGCTCGACCAGCGGCCCGGCCGGATCGAAGCCGGCGGCGCCGAGCTCATCGCGCAACTCGTCCGCGGTGAGGAAGCACTGCGGCTCGCCCGCGAACTGGGTGAACACGAACGACTCGCCGGCGACGGGCTCGGCGTCGGCCGGCAGCGTGTTGCGGGAGAAGGTGAACACGAACAGCCCCGCGCCGGGCCGCGCCGCGCGAGCGGCTTCGGCGACCGCGAGGCGGAACTGCGGCCCTGACCTCGCGAGGTTCCAGATGCCGTGGGCGACGACCAGGTCGAACGCGCGGTCGGGCACCGGCAGGTGCTCCATCGGCGCCTGCACGAACAGCGTGCGCGCGGCCACGCCTTCGGTCCGCCCCCGCTCGGCGGCGGCGACGAGCATCGGCCCCGCCAGATCGGTGCCCACGACCCGCCACCCGCGCGCCGCGATCGGCACCGCGTTGCGCCCCGCCCCACACCCGATGTCGAGCGCGAACGGCGACGCAGCGGCCGGCCGCTCGCCCTCGACGAACCGCAGCAGGGTGGCATTGGGCTCGGAGCGCCTGAACCCCTCGACCGTCCGCGGAGCCGCCCAACGCGACACCAGTCCCCCTTTGGCCGTGCCGGCCTAGAAGAACACGCGCCCGACCAGGCGCGCGACCTCGACGTAGGCGTTGCCCAGCGCGCCCTCGCGAAAGAAGCTCGGGGCCTGCTCGGGGTTGCCGACGAACGGCCGCAGCACCCAGGCCATCTGTGTCGCGACGAACGCGTACAAGACGAGCCACGCGTTTCGCGCGCGGCCATGGCGCGGGTCGCGGGCGACGAGCGCCGCGTAGTGGCGGGCGAGCGTCACCTGGCCGGCGATCGCGGCCGCCAGGAACACGCCGCCGTTCCACGCGACGGCCGCCCCGTAGTCGGCCGACGAGCCGTACCAGAAGACGGTGACCGGCGCGAAGCCCGCGAGTGCCAGAGCCACCGTCCCCTGCGATGCCAGCACCGCCTTGAGCGCGCTCGGGAAGCCCCGGCCCAGGCCGAGCAGCAGGTTGACGACGAAGAAGCTCGGCAGGCACAGGAGCGTGGTCGCCGCCAGCAGCAACGGCACCTTGGTGGCGGAATAGAGCGCCTGCTCAGGCCGCAGTCCGAACGAGCCCATCGCCAGCCCGTAGACGACGCCCGCGCCGAGCGCCAGGGTGGCGAGCGGTCTCCACGGGACCTGCTCTGCGCCGGGCGCGAAGCGGCCGTCGCCGCGAAGCAGTTGATCGGCAGTTCGGAGGGCTCCGACCGCACTCACGACAAGAGCGCTCCCATCGTCTCCAGGATTGCCTGGAAGAAGTTCTTCTCGCGTTCGCGGAACAACTGGAACGGCAGTCCGGGGTTGCCCACGAACGGCCGCAGGATCCACCCCATCTGCGCACCGACCACGGCGTAAATCACGGTCCACACGCGGAACACCGCGCGCGCGTGCTCCGCCTTGTCGCCGTCCGATTTCGGCAGCAACGCCGAGAGCGCCTCGCGCAGGAAGCGCAGGCCGACCAGCCCGCCGGCCGTGAAGAAGGCGACGCTCAGCAGCTTCATGAACGGGTAGCTGTCGGTGCTGAGCGTGAAGAAGCCCGTGATTGGCCCGAAGCTCGCGAGCAGCGCCAGGTTCACCGTGATCGCCGCCAGCAGCAGCCGCAGCGTCTCGCGAAAGCCGAGCGGGCTGCGCGCCAGCGCCGAGAACACGTAGAGCGACGGCAGCGTCACCGCGAGCGTCAGCAGGAACAGCAGCGGCACCTTCACGGCCGAGCTGACCAGTTGCAGCGCGCCGCCCGCGCCGCCCTGGAGCGCGGCGTAGAGCCCCATGAAGGCGCCGTAGCTGGCTCCCAGCGCCAGCGACGCCTTGGCGAGGTCGCCCTCGCTCACGTCGAGTTTGCCCGTGGCCAGTTGTTCCGGGCCCACGACCTGCCCGCGCAGCAGCCGATCGACGAGCGACAGCACCTGATTCATGTTCCTCCTTCGCCTGCCGGGCATCGTAAGCCCGGGGTCCCGGCCGGCTCCAAATCGACCGCTTGCCGGCCCACGCCGGCGCGGGCATCGTTGGGCGGTGGAAGGACTGCGCGAAGCCGTGCGTGGGGCGTTGCTGATCGCGCTGCTGATGACCGCAGGGGACTGGGTGTGGGCGCGGTTCGAGGTGCCACACCGCGTCGCGTTCGGCCTGCTGCACGGCCTCGCGCTGTGCGCGGCGATTGGCGCGGTGCTGGCCTGGCCGGCGAGGCGCGCCGGGTCGGCGGGTTCGCCGGCGCCGGAATCGGGCTCGCGGCCGCCGCACTCTTCTACGCGCTCGCTCCGCTCCTCCGCTACACGGCGATGTTCCCGGCGTGGATGGCCTTCTGGTTCGCCTTCGACGCGATGCTGGGCCACTTCGAGCGCCGACCGCGCCGCCTCGGCTGGCGCGGAGGCCTGGCGGCGCTCGCCTCGGGCCTCGGGTTCTACGCGATCTCGGGGATCTGGACGAACCCGGCCCCCGGCGGTCCGGACTACGCGCTCCATCTCGCGGCGTGGTTCGCCGCCTTCTTCCCGGGCTTCGCCGCGTTGCTCGTGCGGCGCGCTGCCCAGCGGTCCGGTAGCTGACATGCCCCTGAATTCGTGTATTTTCCCAACATTCGGTGGGAAGCGGCGGACCCCGGCGACGGGAAGGAGGGCCCCCTGACGAGCGGCGACGACAACGCGTTCTTCCGCGCGCCGATCCTCAACTCGCCCTACGAGTACCCGGCTCAGCACTGGGAGCTCGACGAGCGCGGCCAGCCGACGCAAGCCATCCTCGACAAGCGCCGCTCGGCCCAGTTCGTCACCCCGATCCCGAAGCCGCGCAAGGTCAAGAGCCCGAAGCAGCAGGACCTCGACCTCGGCGACCAGACCGGCATCGGCACCGAGCGTCAGCGCTACGACCCGATCCCCGTCATCAACGAGCTGCGCAAGCAGGTCGACGCCTGGCGAGCCATTCCCAACCCGCTTCACTGGAGCGTCACCCCCGAGACCCAGCGCCTCCTGCTCCACTGGCGCACGCACGCCTTCGCCAGCTACCGGCCCTTCTTCTGCCAGGTCGAGGCGGTGGAGACGGCGATCTGGCTGACCGAGGTTGCCCCCGGCCTCAAGGACGGCCGCCGTTTCCTGGAGCACCTCGAGAGCGCCAACCAGGAGGCGAACCCTGGACTGCCGCGGCTGGCCCTGAAGCTCGCCACCGGCGCCGGCAAGACCACCGTGATGGCGATGCTGATCGCGTGGCAGACGATCAACGCGGTTCGCCGCAAGCAGAGCAGCCGCTTCACCCGCGGCTTCCTGGTCATCACCCCGGGCCTGACGATCAAGGACCGTCTCAACGTCCTGCTCCCGAACGACCTCAACTCCTACTACCAGAGCCGGGAGCTGGTCCCCGGCGACCTCCTGCCCGAGCTGCAGAAGGCGAAGATCGTCATCACCAACTACCACGCCTTCAAGCTCCGCGAGCGGCTCGAGCTGTCCAAGGGCGGCCGCTCGCTGCTGCAGGGCCGTGGCGAGGCCCTCCAGACGCTGGAGACCGAGGGCCAGATGCTCCAGCGCGTGATGCCGGAGCTGATGGGCCTGAAGCACGTCATGGTCCTCAACGACGAGGGCCACCACTGCTATCGCGAGAAACCCAGCCACGAGGACGAGGGCGACCTCAAGGGCGACGAGCGGAAGGAAGCCGAGAAGAACAACGAGGCCGCCCGCTTGTGGATCACGGGCATCGAGACCGTGCAGCGCAAGCTCGGCGTCGCCCGCGTCTTCGACCTCTCGGCGACCCCGTTCTTCCTGCGCGGTTCGGGCTACGCCGAGGGCACGCTGTTCCCGTGGACGATGAGCGACTTCTCGCTGATGGACGCGATCGAGTGCGGTATCGTCAAGCTCCCCCGCGTCCCGATCGCCGACAACATCCCCGGCGCCGAGGTCCCGATGTACCGGAACCTCTGGGAGCACATCCGCACCAAGATGCCGAAGAAGGGGAGAGGCAAGGCCGCCTCTCTCGACCCGCTGAGCCTGCCTCCGCAGCTCCAGACGGCGCTCGCGGCCCTCTACGGCCACTACGAGAAGACGTTCCAGCGCTGGCGCCAGGAGGGCATCCGCGTCCCGCCCTGCTTCATCGTCGTCTGCAACAACACCTCCACGTCCAAGCTCGTCTACGACTACATCTCCGGCTTCCACCGCCAGAACGACGACGGCGGCAGCCAGCTCCAGAACGGCCGCCTGGAGCTGTTCCGCAACTTCGACGAGCACGGCAACCCGCTCCCGCGCCCGAACACGATCCTGATCGACTCCGAGCAGCTCGAGTCCGGCGAGGGCCTCGACGACCAGTTCCGCGCGGCCGCCGCCGACGAGCTGGAGCGCTTCAAGCGCGAGCGCGTCGAGCGCAGCGGCGACCAGCGCCAGGGCGAGGACATCCCGGACGCCGAGGTCCTGCGCGAGGTGATGAACACCGTCGGCAAGGTCGGAGCGCTGGGCGAGCAGATCCGCTGCGTCGTCTCCGTCTCGATGCTGACCGAGGGCTGGGACGCGAACACCGTCACCCACGTCCTCGGCGTCCGCGCGTTCGGCACCCAGCTCCTGTGCGAGCAGGTGATCGGCCGCGCCCTGCGCCGCCAGTCCTACGAGCTGAACGAGCAGGGCCGCTTCGACGTCGAGTACGCCGACGTGCTCGGCATCCCGTTCGACTTCAACGCCAAGCCCGTCGTCGCCCCGCCGCAGCCCCCGCGCGAGACAGTTCGCGTCCACGCCGTGCGCCCGGAGCGCGACGGCGTGGAGATCCGCTTCCCCCGGGTCGAGGGCTATCGCGTCGAGCTGCCCGCCGATCGCCTGAGCGCCGAGTTCGACGCCGACTCCACGCTGGTCCTGACGCCCGAGCTGATCGGCGCCACCGAGACCCAGAACTCCGGGATCATCGGCGAGCGCATCGACCTCAACCTCGTCCACACGGGCGACGTCCGCCCGTCCCAGGTGCTCTACGAGCTGACCGCCCACCTGGTCCTGACCAAGTGGCGCGACGAGGACGGCTCCCCGCGCCTTTCCCACTTCGGCCAGCTCAAGCGCATCGCCCGCCAGTGGCTGGAGGGCGGCCACCTCGTGTGCAAGGGCGGGACCTATCCCGCGCAGCTCATGTACAAGACTCTGGCCGACATGGCGTGCGAGAAGATCGTGGCCGGGATCAACCGCGCGTTCCTCGGCGAGCGCCCGGTCAAGGCCATTCTCGACCCCTACAACCCGGTCGGATCGACGGCTCACGTCAACTTCACGACCTCGCGTTCCGACCGATGGGAGACCGACTCACGCCGCTGCCACGTCAACTGGGTCGTGCTGGACAGCGGCTGGGAGGCCGAGTTCTGCCGCGTGCTCGAGAAGCACCCGCGCGTGCGCGCCTACGTCAAGAACCACAACCTCGGCCTCGAGGTCCCGTACCGCATGGCGGGCGAGCCCCGCCGCTACCGCCCCGACTTCCTGGTCCTGGTCGACGACGGCCACGGCGACGACGACCTGCTGCGCCTGATCGTCGAGATCAAGGGCTACCGCCGCGAGGACGCCAAGGAGAAGAAGTCGACGATGGACACCTACTGGATCCCGGGCGTCAACCACCTGCGCGCCCACGGCCGCTGGGCCTTCGCCGAACTGACGGACGTCTGGACGATGGAGCTGGACTTCGAGAAGAAGGTGGCGGGGGAGTTCGACACGATGATCGGTCGGGTGATCGCCGGGGTGGGGCGCTGATGGCGGCCAAGAAGAAGGCCGAGAAGACGGTCGAGGCGCTGCGGCACGAGGAGGCGAAGCGGCGGCTGATTCCCACCGCCGAGTTCCAGTCCGTGTTGCACAAGCACGAGGCCGACCCGCTGCGGGTCGCCTACGAGCGGCGCAACCGGGACCTCGATCCGCAGCTCGTGTGGCGGGGCAAGGACCAGCAGGACTGGAGCGACCTGGTCGTCCAGGCGCCGCCGCTCTACATCCAGGAGAAGGTCCACCCCAAGGTCCTGATCGACGACCTGCTGCGGCAGACCCGGGAGAAGAAGAAGGAGACCCAGGCCCAGATCGACCTGTTCGGCGACTTCAACGGCGTGCCCGAGGGCGTCGACAAGACCGACTTCTACCACCACGACCAGAACTGGACGAACCGCATGATCCTGGGCGACTCGCTCCAAGTGATGGCCTCGCTCGCCGAGCGCGAGGGCCTGCGCGGCAAGGTCCAGTGCATCTACATGGACCCGCCGTACGGGATCAAGTTCAACAGCAACTTCCAGTGGAGCACCACCAGCCGCGACGTCAAGGACGGCAACGCCGAGCACATCACCCGCGAGCCCGAGCAGGTCAAGGCCTTCCGCGACACCTGGCGCGACGGCATCCACAGCTACCTGACCTACCTGCGCGACCGCCTGACGGTCGCCCGCGACCTGCTGACGGAATCCGGCTCGATCTTCGTCCAGATCGGGGACGAGAACGTGCACCGCGTGCGATCGGTAATGGACGAGGTGTTCGGGGACGAGAACCACGTTGGGACGATTGGGTTCACGAAGACCGCGGGCGCAACATCGGCCCACTTGCCGAGTACCTTCGACCACCTGATCTGGTTCGCCAGAAGCCGGGAGAGTCTGAAGTTCCGGCCTCTCCTGCTCGAGAAGTCCCATGAAACGCGTGGGGCTGACGAGTACGCCTACGGTATGGACTCGAAGGGTGGCATCCGGCGATTCAGCGCCTCAGAAATCGCCGATCCCGAGACCAACGCCGCTTCGCTCCGGATTCAGATTCTCACCTCACAGTCGGGGGGCGCGACCACTCGCTTCACCTATCAGCGACACGGCCAGTCCTTCACGCCTGGCGCCGGAGGGTGGAAGACCAACGCGCTTGGGATGCAGCGACTCGATCGCGCCGGGCGTCTTCACGTACGGGCCACCTCCTTGAACTACATCCGGTTCTTGGCTGACTTTCCGGCTTTACCTCTCAGCAACATGTGGGACGACACCGCGATCGCAGGATGGAGTGAGGACAAGCGTTACGTGGTTCAAACCGCACGCCGCGTTGTCGAAAGATGCCTCCTTCTCGCCACAGATCCTGGCGATCTGGTCCTGGACCCGACCTGCGGCTCGGGCACGACGGCGCACGTCGCGGAGCAGTGGGGGCGCCGCTGGATCACTATCGACACGTCCCGCGTGGCGCTCGCCATCGCAAGGACGCGGATCATGGGTGCCCGGCATCCGTTCTACTTGCTTGCCGACTCTCGCGAAGGCCAGCTCAAGGAGGCGCAGATCACTGGCCGGGCGCCATCCTCTTCGCCCGTGAGTGGCAGCGTACGGCACGGCTTCACGTATGAGCGGATTCCCCACATCACATTGAAATCGATCGTGGGCAATGCCGAGATCGACATCATCTGGGAGCAGTGGCAGGCGAACCTGGAGCCGCTGCGCGCCTCGCTGAACGAGGCGCTCGGCGAGTCCTGGGAGGAGTGGCAGATCCCGCACGAGGCCGACGAGAAGTGGCCGGCGAAGGCGAAGCAGCTCCACGCCGACTGGTGGCAGTCCCGGATCGCCCGCCAGAAGGAGATCGACGCCTCGATCGCGGCCAAGGCGGACGTCGAGTACCTCTACGACAAGCCCTACACGGACAACTCGAAGGTCCGCGTCGCCGGCCCCTTCACGGTCGAGAGCCTCTCCCCTCACCGCGTGCTCGGCGTCGACCACGACGACGAGCTGATCGACGGCGCCGCCGACGGCTCCGGCCCGTACGGCGAGGAGCGCGGCTTCACCCAGTTGATCCTCGAGAACCTGAAGACCTCGGGCGTCCAGCAGGCCCACAAGGAGGACAAGATCGTCTTCACGTCGCTCACCCCCTGGCCGGGCGAGCTGATCTGCGCGGAAGGCCGCTACCGCGAGGGTCATGACGAGGCGGGCCCCGAGAAGCGCGCGGCCATCTTCATCGGCCCCGAGTTCGGCACCGTCTCCCGCCTCGACCTCGTCGCCGCCGCCCGCGAGGCCGGCGACTCAGGCTTCGACGTCCTCATAGCCTGCGCCTTCAACTACGACGCCCACTCGACGGAGTTCTCGAAGCTGGGCCGCATCCCGGTCCTCAAGGCCCGGATGAACGCAGACCTCCACATGGCTGACGACCTCAGGAACACGGGCAAGGGCAACCTCTTCGTCATCTTCGGCGAACCCGACATCGACCTGATCGAAGTGGACGCCGACCATCTCCAGGTCAAGGTCAACGGCGTAGACGTCTTCCACCCCAACACGGGCGAAGTCCGAAGCGACGGCCCGGACGGCATCGCCTGCTGGTTCCTCGACACGGACTACAACGAGGAATCCTTCTTCGTCCGCCACGCCTACTTCCTCGGCGCCAACGACCCCTACACAGCCCTCAAGACCACCCTGAAAGCCGAGATCAACGAAGAAGCCTGGCAAACCCTCCACAGCGCAACATCCAGACCCTTCCCTAAACCCAAGTCCGGCCGCATCGCGGTCAAAGTAATCAACCACCTCGGCGACGAGGTGATGAAAGTCTTCCGGGTGTAGGTGTCGACGACGTCGGAGGTAGGCTACGCAGGCGCGCCAGACGGACCCGCCACAGCCGGGTCTTCGTGACCGAGCCAATCGGACCGCGCGAGGGCGCGCCGCTCTCCTGGGCTGTTCACTCCGTCCGCGGAGCCGCCTACAATCGCGGACGGCCGACTGCATAGAGGATCGATGGGCAAGGTCGGCCTGGCAACTGAGCAACCTGACGCGAGGGATAACTTGTGATTGTGGACACGGAGTCAGGAGAGACGTTTGCAGACCATACTGCTGCCGCAGTCCGCTCCGACCCGGTCGCCGTCCGCTCGATAGCTGTCTTCCTCGGGCGAAATGAGGATGCGGTTCGGGCGGCCCTTGCCGAAGTTCACGGCAAGACTCTGGTCCGCAACGTGTTCGGTACAGCTTGGCCTCGTGACAGCTACGCATCAATCGAGGAGGCCGACGAGGAGGGAGCGACAGGCGTCGAGGAGGAGGTTGATGTCGAGCCCCCCGTGCGCCCCTACGACCCAGACAAGATCAGAGTTGACCCGAAGTCCTTTTCGCTCAAGCAGATTCTCGACGAGATCGCTGATGGCGGAATCGACTTGGCGCCCGATTTTCAGCGCAACCGCGTATGGAGCGCTACCCAGAGGGTCCGCCTTATCGAGTCGGTGCTGCTGCGAATTCCACTACCGGCCTTCTACTTTTCGGCGGATCACCAAGGCAACCTGAGTGTCGTTGATGGCGTCCAGCGTTTGAGCACGATTCAGGCGTTCGTGACAGGCGAGTTCCCCCTGACCTTAAAGGCGCTTGAATACCTTCAGGTTGAGACCTTGAAGACTCCCCAAGCAAGGGGCAGTGCGGATCGCTGCTTCTTCGAGGAACTCGATCCCCAGTGGCGTCGGCGCCTGAATCAGACCCAGATCACCGCCAACGTCATCGATCCCCAGACTCCCGAGCAGGTCAAGTTCGACATCTTCAAGCGCATCAACACGGGGGGAAGTCCCCTCAACGCCCAGGAAATCCGACACAGCATGATGCGGACGCGTAGTCGCAAGTTCCTGAAGTCGTTGGCGGAATCAGAGCCCTTCCTGCTGGCAGTGCCTCCAAAGGTTCATCACCACCGCCGGATGGCAGACCGCGAAGTGATCCTTCGCTATCTTGCGTTTGCGATGCTCGGGGATGTTGCTCTCTACCCTCAGGATTCAACGATGGACGCCTTCCTCATGCAGGCCGCTCGACAACTAGATGACGAAACGGCAGTTCCCGAACACGCACTCGACAACCTACGAACGGAGTTCGAGCGTGCGATGCGCAACGCCCATCAGGTGTTCGGTGCTCACGCGTTTCGAAAATGGCCCGCTGACAACGATCGCCTCTTCCCTTTCAACAAGCCCCTCTTCGAATCGTGGGGCTTTGCGCTGAGGGTGGCCGACGAGCGGGCGGTAGGCGAGTCAAGGTCTCGGATCGTCGAGTCGACTCGAGAAGCGATGCGTGAGCGCGACTACAACGACTCGATCACTGTTTCGACAGGTGATGCGCGCAATGTGCGTAGGCGATTCGATGTGGCACTACGAATCGTCAAGGAGCACGCCCGGTGATCAGCACCTTCACAGTCACGGGTTACAAGTGCCTCACCGGGCACCGCTTGGAACTTGCGCCGATGACCGTGCTCTGCGGGGTCAACGGGGCCGGCAAGAGTTCGTTCGTGCAGGCCATCCTTCTTGCACACCTTGCCAGTAGCGGAACTGGCTCCGTCGCTCTGAATGGACCTCTTGACTTGCATCTCGGCCAGGCACTCGATGTCCTCCGGGCCCCCACGATGGGCGTGTCAGCCGAAGGCTCGTGGGGCTCGGCGCACTGGCGCTTCTCGGCAGACACCGACGATGCGCTCGCCCTCCGGGTCGATGAGCGTCCTGATCAAGCGCCGACAGGAATTCAGCAACTGCTCTATCTCGAGGCCGAGCGACTCGGGCCGCGCGATCTCCAACCTCTCGAATCGGTGCCAAGTGACACCGTGAACCTCGGCGTCAAGGGAGAGTACGTCGCTCAAGTCCTCGAACTGCGAGGCGGGCGACTGCCTGTGCGGGAAAGCGTCTGTCATCCAGGACGCAACGGTGACGTTGCGCCGCCCATCCTGCCCAAGCAGGTAGAGGCGTGGCTGCAAGAACTGGTCCCCGGCATCGAACTCCGAGCTCAGGCCTTCCCGAACCTTAGCGCGGCTACGGTGAGGCTCCGACGCACTGGCCAGGCAACGGAGTGGTTGCGGCCGCAGAACATCGGCTTCGGAGTGAGCTACGCCCTGCCGATCGTTGTTGCGGGGCTTGTCGCTTCGCCGGGGTCCATGATCCTGATAGAGAACCCTGAGGCGCACTTGCATCCGAAGGCTCAGTCTGGGGTGGCCCAGTTCCTTGCTGGAGTGGCGGCGTCAGGCGTCCAGGTCGTCGTGGAGACCCATAGCGATCATTTCCTCAACGGCTTGCGGGTGGCGGCGGTCTCGGGCAGCCCGCTCCGCCCTGAGGACATCGCTGTCCAGTTCTTCTCCTGTACCGATGACGGGGTGGCCGTTCAGAGAATCGGCATCTCCGCGCGCGGTTCTCTGACCGCTGCACCGGCCGACTTCTTCGATCAGTCCGAGAAGGACTTGGCGGCGATCCTGAAGGCTCGCCGCCGTGGCTGACGCCTTCCGCTTCCTGATCGACGAGGTGACGCTGCGGGATGCGGCGTCCGGTGGCGCAGAGCAGGCGTCGCAGGCGTTCGCGGATCTGGTCGTGACCGTAGAGAGCGTTCGACCCCACCCCGTAGGGAAGCTCTCGACGATCTGGGAGGAACTGGTCGGGCCAAGCCGGCTCTACGAGTGGCTCTTCGATCCAGCACTTGGCGTGGATCGCGAGGTAGCCCTGGCGTTCCAGGTCGTACTGGGCCGGACGCCCGATTGGGATTCAGCCTGGGACGGTCCCGATCTATCCCTCATGCCGGTACTGCCCGACGGCGCTGCCGCGGGCGCGTCGATGGCCGCGGCTGGACACCAGAACCGGGCAGGTCACGCGACCGCGTGCCTATCTCCCGAGAAGGGCCGCTCGGGCGTTTTGGCGCTTACCTACGCCGACGGCTCTAGCGTCGACGTTCACTTCATCGCGAACGTGTCCGACGTGTTGGCTTTCTTTCGTTCGGTGCCTGCCATCGAGGGACTCGATGAGGAAGCCTACTTCGAGAATGCCCGATTCGCATTTCCTGGAATCATCTTCGTTCGGGAGGGGACGCACTTCGGCAGTTTCGATGAAGCGTACGGGACCGTTCGGGAGAAGGTCACCAGGCACCTGGCCGTCCTGAACGACCATGCCAGGGAGATCCTGGGAACAGCCGATCCCGCATCTGTCAAGCAAGCACGGTTCGGCGCACATGGCATTGATGCTAGCGGCGAGAGTGGCAATACGAAGCGCCACACTGCCGCGATGAAGCAGCGAGACGTCGTGATCAACGGCAAGACGATCACCTGCGATTGGCACACCAAGATCCGACGGCATATCGACAGGATCTACTTCAACGCAACGTCACTCGACCGAGTCGTCGTGGCAGTGTTCAATAGGCACCTCGACTGAGCTACGAACGCGGCCTCCAGCGCGAAGACATGCGGAAGGACCGAGGAAGCAAGTGCCCACCAAGCGCACGTTCATGGACAACCAGGGACGAGTGGTCGCGGATGACGACCCGGCAGCCACGTGGTGCCGGGAGACCGTCACGGACGAGGACGGCCGTCTTGTTCAGACCGGGACCTACTTCACGGGGGAGTACCGGCCCGAGCCTGCAGAAGCTCAGGCGGTACCGAAGAAGAAAGGGGCCCGGAAAACCGCGGGCCGGTGACCCGGCCCTCGACTTCAATCGCGCCGACGCCCGGAGTGCCTCCGGCATCCCGGTCCTCAAGACCCGGATGAACGCCCGGGACCGTTACGGCGAGGCTCGTGCGAAGCAGCTGGGAGTCAAGGCGCGGCGTCAGGCCGTGGCAGAGTGCCACTACTGGCGCGATTCCCGCTTCAGGTCGAAGCGACCACGCCGTGGTGCCCGGACGACGTTCTCCAGCGTCGCGGCGACAACTGCTACGAGCCGCTGGCGAACGGGAGATTCCGGCAGGTTTCTTCGTGCCACTGGGACGACGCTCGCGACCAGGAGAACCCGGTCACCAAGCGCACCGACCTGGGCGGGCGGAACGCTCTCGTCAGCCATCGCTTCGCCTACTACGGGGACGCCGCGCGCGAATGGCCGGAGTTCCACGGGGTGGGGATGCCCGCTCGCGGTCACCGCGTGTTCGCGCAGGCGGCGGTTCCCGACCTGGTGGCCTTCCTCGACTCCTTGCCGCAGGGCGTTCACGGTCGGCCGCGACGATGGCCGTTGGGGGTTTGGGGGCGGAGGAGCGTCCGTTCGCGACGTAGCCCCCATGGGACCGGCGACGGGCTCCGCCCGGGGTCGGAACCCGTCGACGAGAACTCGTGGTCCGAGCCGCGAGGTCGATGCGGCTGATCCTCAGCCGCAAGGGGTTCGATTCGGGCAGCGGCGGGTGCCCGAGTCCGATCTTCCCGGATGGCTCGATGCTCTCGCTGCCGATCCCGGACCGGCGTTCGCCCGCGAGGTACTCCGACCTCTCTTGGAACGGGCGGAACGTCGGCGACCTCGTCGCCCGGCTGAGCCGCGGCCGCGTGCGAGCGGACTATCGTGCCCACCTCGACCCCGATCTGCGGCACGAGGCACGCCCGCGAGCGGCCGGCTGGCGCCCGTCGCTGGGTCAGTGCGGGATCGCGCAGGGTCACTTGCGGAAACAGCAGGTGGGCGCGGGCGACGTGTTCCTCTTCTGGGGACTCTTCCGGAGCGTCGATGACGACCTGGGGTGGGCAGGGCCGCCGGAACATCACGTCTGGGGCTGGCTGCAGGTGGGCGAGGTGGTCGAGGTCGACCGTGCGAGGGCGGAGCGTGCAGCGAGGCTCGCGTGGGCTTCCGACCATCCGCACTGGAACCGCTCTGCAGATCCAACGAACACGCTCTACGTGGCGGATGCGAACCTCTCATTACCCGGCCGCCCGGTCCTCCGCGGACTCGGCGCAGGAGTTTTCGATTCGGCCTCGCCGCAGCGCCGGCTCACAAGCCCCGACGCTCGGGGGCCGTCCGAATGGCTCCTGCCGGCCGCCTTCCGGCCTCGCGGTCGCCGGGCGCTGACCTACCACGACGCCAACGAGCGCTGGACGCCAGCGCGCGCACGTGACGCCGTTCACCTCCAGGTCGTCGCCCGCGGACAGGAGTCCGTGTTGGACCTCGACGAGTACCCGGAAGTCGTGCCTTGGCTCGCGAAGCTGCTGGGCCAGGCGTGAGGAGGGGACGATGGTGAGCATTGCCAGGAACGCCGAGAGGTACCTGCGGAGCCGGACGCCCGAGGCCCGCTATGCGTCATTCGACTACTGCTTCAACTACTTCCAGTCCTTCCGCGACGAGCCGCGGCGCCTGGTCGCGCGCGACCAGATGCAGACCTCCTGCCTCCAGCTCGGGTTCTACCTGGCGAGTTGGGGGATGTTCCGGGGCTCGACGGACCTGCTTCAGCACAGTGCCAGGTATCTCCAGCGGGTGATCCAGGAGATCGCGAGCGCCCCCCGCACGATGTGGGGCATGGACGTCGACCAGTACGCCGAGGGGACGCCGATGATCCTCGAGACGGCTCGCCGCCTCCGAAGAGCGCTCGGCGGCGACGCCTCGGACACGCTGGTCACCAAGATCCTGCTCGGTACCTGCGGCGCTGTTCCGGCCTTCGACACTTACTTCAAGCGTGGGTTCAAGGTGTGGACTTTCGGCGCCAAGAGCCTGACCGCCATCGGCGAGTTCTACCGCCGCCACTCCTCGGAGGTGGATCGCTACCGGGAGCCGACCTTGGCGTACGAGACGGGCGAGCCCACGAGCCTGACGTACACGCGGGCCAAGGTCATCGACATGGTGTTCTTCGAGGAGGGCAGCCGAGCCTGAGGATATGGAGTCGTGGGAAGGATCTCGAGAACAGCAGGCGCGCGCGGCGTTGACCGTCGTCGCGGAGTCAGACGGCCCTGGGTAGCTCGACCTGCAGGGCGGCAGCGAAGGTCGCGGCCTTCGCGGGCTCCCCGGCCGCGGCGAGCGTTTCGAGGTCCCGGCGAGACCGGACCGTCTGGAATGCCGACAGCGGGGCAACCCAAACGACGGCGATCTTGCCGATCCGGCACAGGTTGACGGCGTTCGTGAACGTGCCTCGGCTCTTGCCGTCCCAGACCATCAGGCCGTAGTCCGCGAGTTCGGCCATGGCCCGGTCCTTGGTCGCGTAGTGGTCGAAGCCGCGGGCACCACGCGGCGCAGGCACCTCTCGTGCCGGCCAGGCGCCGAGGTTGTTTCGGCACTGGCCCGCCATGTGGACCACGATGACGGCCTGGTGGCCGAGTTCCACGAGGTGACGCTGGAAGGCCTTGTCGACCCCGTTGGCGTCGCCCACGACGACCTCGAACCCCTTCTTCACGATCGTGTCGAGGCGGGCTCGCACCTCGGGCGGCAGGCGAGTGATCTCGCGCGATCCCCCCAGGAAGACCCTCGTCACGAGCGGACCCGCGTCTTGGTCATGGCCAGAAAATATACCCGCGCAGCTCCCCTGGCGAGCAGCGCGTTCGTGGCGACCGCGGCCGTGGCTCCGGACCGATAAAGGTCGTCGAGCAAGAGCACGTGCCGGTTCTGGACATCCGCGCTGGCGACGATGGCGCCTTCGAGCAGGCGCAGGCGCTGCTCCGCTGCGAAGACGTCCTTGAGCTCGGGCGTCTCGCGCGCCTTGATCAGTGCTCCGAGCACGGGTCGCCCGAGAAGGGCACCCACGCTGAAGGTGATCTCGGTGACAGGCTGGAACGTTCGTGACCGGGATGCCGGCATCGGTACCAGGCAGTCGAACTCGATGCCCCAGGAGCCGATGAACTCGGCCGCGGCTTCTGCTATCGGGGCGAGGGCCGTCCGGTCCTCCCGGTACTTCAGGCGGTTGAGCAGTTCGCCCAGCTCACTGCGCGTGGTTTCGAACTGAGGGTGACCGAAGGAATCGTCACCGATGTGGCGACTGGCGAGCGTGTGCTGTCTTTCCAGGACGAAACCCTCCGCCCAGGGCCCGTGCAGCCGAAGGGGATCGAAGTGGATCGACATGCGGCAAGGTATCCAGGGCCAGCGTCGCCATGGGTCCGACCAGGGGGAGTAGTAGGATCTCGGGGACATGAACCGCAACGGAACGCCCGACCGGTAGCAGAACCGCCGGCATGAACTTCCGCATCGCTGACACCTTCACGGACAGCCTCGGGCGGCTCACCGGGGACGAGCAGAAGGCCGTCAAGACGACGGCATTCGACCTGCAAATGAACCCGGCGTCGCCCGGGTTGCAGTTCCACAAGCTCGACAAGGCGCGGGACAAGAACTTCTGGTCGCTGCGGGTCTCGCGCGACATCCGGCTGATCGTCCACCGTGACGGGGCGGCCAACTTGCTGCTGGCCTACGTCGGGCATCACGACGACGCCTACCAGTGGGCCGAGCGGCGGCGCCTGGAGACGCACCCGCGCACCGGCGCCGCGCAGCTCGTGGAGGTGCGGGAGCGGGTCGAGGAAATCGCCGTCCAGCGGTACGTCGAGGTGGCCGCCGATCGGCCGCGCAAGCCACCGCTGTTCGCGCGCCATTCGGACGACGAGTTGCTGGGGTGGGGAGTTCCGGCCGAGTGGCTGGAGCAGGTGCGCGCCGCGACCGAGGATGACTTGCTCGAGATCGCCAGCCACCTGCCGGCCGAGGCCAGCGAGGCGCTTCTGGAGGTCGCTGTCGGCGGGACTCCGCGGCCGGCTCCGGCGCCTGAGATGGGCGCGGATCCCTTCGCGCACCCCGATGCCCAGCGACGGTTCCGGGTCGTCGACAGCGTGGAGGAACTGGAGCGCGCGCTGGACTACCCGTGGGAGAAGTGGACCGTCTTCCTGCACCCGGCGCAGCGGGAAACGGTGGAGAAGGACTTCGGCGGGCCGGCTCGCGTCTCGGGCTCGGCGGGCACCGGAAAGACGATCGTGGCTCTGCACCGGGCGGTGTTCCTCGCCCGCCAGCATCCGGACGCCCGCGTGCTGCTCACCACCTTCTCGGAGACGCTCGCCAGCGCCCTGCGGACGAAGCTGCGGCGCTTGATCGGGAACGAGCCCAGGCTCGGCGAACGCTTGGAGGTTCACGCGATCGGGGCGATCGCGCGGCGGCTGTACGAGCGGAACCTGGGCAAGCTGCGGCTCGCCTCGGCGGACGACGTGCGCTCGCGCCTGGCGAAGGCCTCGGCGGAGGTCGGGGGCCACCGGTTCACGGCGCGTTTCTTCGAGACCGAGTGGGCGGAGGTCGTCGACGCCTGGCAGCTCGCGAGTTGGCCCGAGTACCGGGATGTGGCGCGCCTCGGGCGCAAGACCCGGCTGCCGGAGAAGCAGCGCGAGACGCTCTGGGCGGTGTTCGACGGGGTTCGCAAGGGGCTGGAAGCGCAGGGGCTGATCACGGAAGCCGGCTTGTACTCCGCGCTGGCCGCACACCTTCCGAGCGTGGCGACGCCGCCGTTCCAGTTCGCCGTCGTGGACGAGGCCCAGGACGTGAGCGTGGCCCAGCTCCGCTTCCTGGCGTCGCTCGCCGGCGGGCGGCCGAACGGCCTGTTCTTCGCTGGCGACCTCGGGCAACGCATCTTCCAGCAGCCGTTTTCGTGGAAGGCGCTGGGCGTCGACGTGCGCGGCCGATCACGGACCCTGCGCATCAACTACCGCACCTCTCACCAGATTCGCGCCCGCGCGGACCGGCTGCTGGCACCGGAGGTGCGCGACGTGGACGGCAACACGGAAGAGCGGCGTGGCACCATCTCCGTCTTCGACGGCCCCGAGCCGACGATCCACGTCGCGCAGTCCGCGGAGGCGGAGTCGACGATGGCCGGCGCCTGGATCGGCGAGCGCGTCGCCGCGGGGTTCAAGCCGCACGAGATCGCGGTCTTCGTGCGCACGGGAGAACGCCTCGATCGCGCCCGGGCCGCCGTCCAGGCCGCCGGCCTGACGGCCCACGAGCTCGACGAGCACGTCGAGCCAGCCCACGGCTCGGTGTCGCTGGGGACGATGCACCTCGCCAAGGGCCTGGAGTTCCGCGCCGTCGTGGTGATGGCGTGCGACGACGAAGTGGTCCCGCTCCAGTCCCGGATCGAGCAGGTCGCCGACGATTCGGACCTGGAAGAGGTCTACGCCACGGAGCGCCACCTCCTGTACGTCGCCGCCACCCGCGCCCGCGACCACCTCCTGATCACCAGCACGGCCCCCGCCTCGGAGTTCCTGGACGACCTGAAGGGCTGACGTCCGGCTGGCGGTCGGGGCCGGCGGGATCAGGCGCGGTTGTTCGCGATCGCTCGCGAAGGACCGGGACCGCGAGGAGTTGCCGCCACGCCGGCGAGCGTTGGACACCGCCGGGTGTAGGCCGTGTATGGTCGGTGCGTATCCACAGGGGTGTCCATGGAGACCAAGATCGAGAAGTGGGGCAACAGCCTCGGGGTCCGAATCCCTCCGCCCTCGACCACGGGAACCGACCCTTCGCTGTGCCCGTCGACCTCGTGGACCCGTGATCGGCCATGAACGACCCTTCTCGGTCCGACCGTGCCACGTAGTTCCTCGATGCGGTGCTCGAGGCCTGGGACCGCAACAACACCGTCCTCGTCAACCTCGTGGGCGCGTTGCCCCCGGGTGGCCTTCAGGCGCGCGCGGGTGCGGGCAGCCCGACAGTCGCCGAGATGCTCACCCATCTCCACCACGAGCGGATGGTCTCGGTGCAGGAGAACTGCGCGGACATCGAGGTGTCGATGCCGACCAGGGAGTGGGACCCCGAGCCTGACGGCGAGCGAATCCAGGCGATGCTCCGGGTGAGCGGACGGCTGGTTCGGGAAGCCGTCCAGGCTCGCGCACTTGCGGGCCGGGCGTTCGATCAGGACTTCGCCCATCCGCTCCACCTCATCCACTTCCTGACCTTCCATGAGGGCTACCACCACGGCCAGATCAAGCTGGCGCTGAAGGCGGCGGGCGTCCCGCTCTCGGACAAGGAGGCGGGCCCGCTCACCTGGGCGGTCTGGAGGGACCGCAACCCGCCTGCGGCCGGCGACGCGTGAGTTGAGGACCCGATGGACGAGGTCCGCCAGATCGACCCTGTGAGCTCCGAACTGAAGAAGAGTGATCGTCATGCAGCGTGACGACGTCATCGCCACCTTCGACCGACAGGCCGAGGGCTACGACAAGCAATGGGAGGCGATGGCGCCGATCCGTGGAGGCCTCTATCTCTTGGTCGAGGCGCTGTGCGGCGCGCTGCCGGACGATGCCCGCGTCCTTTGCGTGGGCGTGGGAACCGGGGCGGAACTCGCCTCACTGGCCCGACGGTTCCCCGGATGGCGCTTCACCGCGGTGGAACCCTCGGGCTCGATGCTCGAGGTGTGCCGCAGCCGGGCCGCGCGGGAGGGGATCGCATCGCGGTGCACCTTCCACGAGGCCTTCCTCGAGGCGGTGCCCATCGGCGAGCCTCACGACGCCGCCACGTGTTTCCTGGTATCGCAGTTCATCCTGGACCCTGAGGCCAGGTCGCGCTTCTTCCGTGACATCGCCGTGCGGCTCCGGCCCGGTGGCCTTCTGGTCAGCTCCGACCTGGCTGCCGGTGCGAGCCCGGATGATTTCGAGCCCCTCCTTCGCGCCTGGCTGACCGTGATGGCGGGTCCCGGCCTCTCTCTCGATCGGGTGAACCAGGCGCGCGCCGCGTACGCCAGGGACGTGGCGGTTCTGCCGCCGACGAGCGTGGCGTCCATCATCGAGGCCGGCGGCTTCGATCCCCCGGTGCAGTTCTTCCAGGCGGGCCTGCTCCATACCTGGCTCTCGACCCGAGTCGCTGGCAGCCTCCCTGAGCCCAGGGCCGGCGGACAACGAAGCCAGCCGGAGCCATGAATCCTCAGATCTTCCTGTACGTCCTGTCGGCCGACTCCGGGTTCTCCGAACCCCTTCCATGGGTGGTGCACGCTCGCTGGTCGAGGCCCGCGACTTCAATCGCGCCGACGCTTCGCGCACCCCGATGCCCGGCGGCGGTTCCTGGTCGTCGACAGCGTGGAGGAACTAGAGCGCGCGCTGGACTACCCGTGGGAGAAGTGGACCGTCTTCCTGCACCCGGCGCAGCGGGAGACGGTGGAGAAGGACTTCGGCGGGCCGGCTCGCGTCTCGGGCTTCCAGCAGCCGTTTTCGTGGAAGGCGCTGGGCGTCGACGTGCGCGGCCGATCACGGACCCTGCGCATCAACTACCGCACCTCGCACCAGATCCGCGCCCGCGCGGACCGGCTGCTGGCGCCAGAGGTGCGGGACGTGGACGGCAACACGGAAGAGCGGCGCGGCACGACCCCCTCTTCGACGGCCCCGAGCCGACGATCCACGTCGCGCGGTCCGCGGAGGCGGAGTCGACGATGGCCCGCACGTGGATCGGCGAGCGCGTCACCGCGGGGTTCAAGCCCCACGAGATCGCGGTCTTCGTGCGCACGGGAGAACACCTCGATCGCGCCCGGGCCGCCGTCCAGGCCGCCGGCCTGGCGGCCCACGAACTCGACGAGCACGTCGAGCCAGCCCACGGCTCGGTGTCGCTGGGGACGATAGGGGTAGGGCGCCCGGACCTGACGCGGTCCTGCCCGGGGCGAGCATGTGCCGGTCTCTCCCGATGCTCGTTCACAAGGGGGGCGAACGTTGACGACTATACGCTACTTGCGTACGATGGCCTGAGCGTGGAGTTCATCGCGGCCACGCTCTTCACGCGGCTCCTGCCGGAGTACCTGACCGATGACGAATACGCCCAGTCCGCGCGCCCGTACTTGCGCTGGAGGCGGTGATGGCGAAGCCCAGGAAGGCACCCAAGCGGAACCTCTTCCAGGAGGTCATGGCGGGCTTCGAGGAGATTCGGACGCACCGGGAAAGCCGCGTCACGCTGCGGACGCACCAGATCGAGCCGATCGTGGTTCCCAAGCTCGAGCCTCGCGTGCTCCGCGAGACGCGAGAGGCGCTCCGGATGTCGCGCCAGGTGTTCGCCTTCAGGCTCGGCGTGAATCCACGGACCCTCGAGCGCTGGGAACAGGGCCGAAGCAAGCCCAACGAGCAGGCGGCCGCACTGATCTGGCTCGTGCGCAAGTACCCCGACACGCTGGAGCGACTCGAGTCGCTGGGCCGGCCCGCGTAGAACCGAGCTTCCCTGCAGCCGGGCCTCGCGGGACCCCGCGGCCCGGCCGAGGCCGGCCTCGAGCGCGGCGTCCGGCAATCGCCCCGGCTCGGATGCCGTCGAACGTCAGTCCGTCCGGCGTGGCTCCTGCACCTCGATCAACTCGAGGTCCACGAGATCCTTGCTCCGGCCCGCCGCCCGCTTGTTGCGGGCGAGTGCCGCGCGGCTCAGCACGGGGAGCTCGAGGCCCGAGAGCCCGCAGACGACGCGGTCCGCCCACGCCTCGTCGAACGAGACCCCGCTGATCTGGGTGAGGACGTCGATCCTCCGGGGCGGGAGGCCGATCTGGTAGACGGTGCCCGGCGTGGAAAGATCCTCCTGGGTGACGCCGTGCGCGTCGACGGGGGCCCCGAAAGCGCGCAGCGCCGTCAGCACTCGCTGGGCGTTGTCGGGGGAGGGGCGGACCAGGATGTCGATGTCGCCAGTCGCTCGCGGGATCCCGTGCGCAGCCATCGCGTACGCGCCCACGACGACGAATTGGGCTCCGGCTTCGCCCAGTGCCCGCAAGACATCGACGAAGTCCCGGTTCAGGACCGGGCTATCGTCGGCCACTGCGAACCACGCGGCCCGGAGCGGCCTCGCGCGGGTAGTCGGGAATCTCGCGCCCGGACAGCCGCCAGACCTCGCGGGCCAGAGGCCACATCATCGCGAGGCGCTCTTCGGGAGTCGACGCGACGCTCTGGTCGTCGCCGGGCTCTTCGCCGAGCCGGAACCGGCGGATGGGCCAGTCGCCACGCGCCTTCGCGGCAGGCTCCGCAGGATCCACGGGGTGATCGTAGCACCTGGCCGTGAACGATCCCGCGTGTCCGGCTGCGACGGGGCGCGAGGCGGGGGACCGGGCGACGACCGGCCCCCTCGGCTCCGCTCCCGCTCAGTACGTGTAGAAGCCGCGGCCGCTCTTGCGGCCGAGCCAGCCGGCGTCGACCATGCGCTTGAGTAGCGGGCAGGGGCGGTACTTGGGGTCGCCGAGGCCGTCGTGCAGCACGTTGAGGATCGCCAGGCAGACGTCGAGGCCGATGAAGTCCGCGAGCGTCAGCGGGCCCATCGGGTGGTTCATGCCGAGCTTCATCACCTGGTCGATCGACTCCGGGGTGGCGACGCCCTCGTACACGCAGTAGATGGCTTCGTTGATCATCGGCATCAGCACACGGTTGCTGACGAAGCCGGGGTAGTCGTTGACCTCGACCGGGGTCTTGCCGAGCGCCTTCGACAGCTCGAACACCGCCTGGGTCGTCGCGTCCGAGGTGGCCTGGCCGCGGATCACCTCGACCAGCGTCATCAGCGGCACCGGGTTCATGAAGTGCATGCCGATCACCTTGTCGGGGCGCTTCGTCGCCGCGGCCAGCTTGGTGATCGAGATCGACGACGTGTTGGAGGCGAGGATCGTGTCGGGCGGGGTCAGGCCGTCGAGGTCGCGAAAGATGCCGAGCTTGATCTCGAGGTTCTCGACCACCGCCTCGACGACGAGGCCCGCGCGCGCGCAGGCGGCGAGGTCGGTGTCGAAGCGGATGCGGCCGAGCGACGCGTCGCGCTCCTCCGCCGTCAGCTTGCCCTTCTCCGCCAGCTTGCCGAGGCTCTTCGTGATGTTGGCCCTGGCGCGGTCGAGGATGTCCGCCGACAGGTCGCGCAGGACGACGTCGTGGCCGTGCTGCGCGAAGACCTGCGCGATGCCGTTGCCCATCGTGCCGCCGCCGAGGACGGCCACTTCGATCTTGCTCATGGGATTCTCCTGGAGGGTCCGAAGGTTCTACAGAAGCTCGACCGCGAGGGCGACGCCGTTGCCGCCGCCGAGGCAGAGGGTGGCCACGCCGCGCCTGCCGCCGCGCGCCTGCAGCGCGTACAGCAGCGTGGTCAGGATCCGGGCGCCGCTGGAGCCGATGGCGTGGCCCAGCGCCACCGCGCCGCCGTTGACGTTGACCTTCGCCGGGTCGAGGCCCAGCTCGCGGGTCACCGCGATCGCCTGCACCGAGAACGCCTCGTTGACCTCGAACAGGTCGACGTCGCTCGGGCCCCAGCCCGTCTTCGCCCACAGCTTCTTCACGGCCTCGACGGGCGCCATCATCACCAGCGACGGTTCGACGCCGCCCGTCGCCTGGCCGACCACTCGGGCGAGCGGCTTGCGGCCCAGTGCGGCCGCGCGCTCGGCCGAGGTCACGACCAGCGCCGCGGCGCCGTCGTTCACGCCCGGCGCGTTGCCCGCCGTCACCGTGCCGCCCTCCTTGAACGCGGGTCGCAGCTTCGCCAGCGCCTCCAGCGTCGTGTCCTCGCGCGCGGACTCGTCGAGCTTGAACAGCACCGGGTCGCCCTTCTTCTGCGGCAGCGGCACGGGCAGGATCTCCGCGTCGAAGTGGCCCGCCTTGATCGCCGCGATCGCCTTCTGATGCGAGCGCAGCGCGTACTCGTCCTGCTCGGCGCGGGTCACCGCGTACTTCTCGGCGACGATCTCGCCCGTGCAGCCCATGTGGTAGTCGGCGTAGGCGTCCCACAGGCCGTCGTGGATCATCGCGTCCTTCATCTGGCCGTGGCCGAGGCGCAGTCCCTCTCGGGCGCCCAGCATCAGGTACGGCGCGTTGGACATCGACTCCATGCCGCCCGCGACCACGATCTCGACGTCGCCGGTGGCGATGCCCTGGGACGCCAGCATCACCGCCTTCAGGCCCGAGCCGCAGACCTTGTTGATGGTCAGCGCGCCGACCTTCGGCGGCAGGCCCGCGCGGATCGCCGCCTGGCGGGCGGGCGCCTGGCCGAGGCCGGCCGAGACGACGTTGCCCATGATGACCTCGTCGACGTCGTCCGCGGCGACGCCCGCGCGGGCGATCGCCTCCTTGACGACCATCGCGCCCAGCGCGGTCGCGGGGAAGCCCTTGAGGCTGCCGAGGAACTTGCCGGTGGGCGTGCGCACGGCGGACAGGATCACGGCTTCACGCATGAGGTCTCCTTCGCGAGGACAAGTCGAGGTGGAGCGCCGCCGAGCGCAGGAAGCGCTCGCGCAGCTCGGGGTCGGGGATCGCCTCCGCGGCGCGCGCGACGGCGTCGGGCGCGGGCGGGATCGGCGGCGGGGGCGGTGCTGCCGGCTCGGCGGCGCGCGGCTCCTCGAAGAACGAGAGCCGGCGCGGGGCGAGGCTGCCGGCGAGGCCATGCAGCCGGCCGAGCACCGTGCCGGCGTTCTTCATCGCGGCCCGGCGCCAGGCGGCGTCCGGCACCCGCACCCGGAGCACGTTGGACTCGAGCGCCACCGGCTCGCAGCGCCGCGCCATCTCCGGGCCGACGGCGTGCGGCCAAGCCGCGCGCAGCAGCATCAGGCGCAGCTCGGGCCGGCGGGCGAACAGGGAAGCGGGAGCCGGGCGGCCGGTCCCCGCGGGCTCGAAGGCCATGGGGGCACAACTCTACCGCGGCTCCCGCGCCCGTGCCGCGCGCGTATACTCGAGACCGTCCCTCCGGCCAGGCGGGCGTCCAACACGGCCGGGACGAGAGTGCAGCGATGAAGTGTCCCAAGTGCTCCGCCCCCATCACCGCCAAGCCCGACGCACAGGGCTACCTGATCTGCGCCGGCTGCGGCGCGCGGCTGCGCAGCCGCGCGGCCGCCCAGGCCGCGACAGCCGGCGCCGCGCCTCCTGCGGCTCCGGCGGCGGCGCCCGCCCCGGCGGCGGC
>JAMQGV010000025.1 GCA_025994075.1 Vicinamibacteria bacterium | reverse complement strand
CCGCCGAGATGCTGCAGCTCGGCATGGAGCTCGAGGCCGACCTCGGCGTCGACTCCATCAAGCGCGTCGAGATCCTCGCCGCCCTCACCGAGCGCGTCCCCGGCCTGCCCTCGATCGGCGCCGGCGAGATGGGCTCGCTGCGCACCCTCGGCCAGATCGCCGAACGCCTCGCCGGTGCGCCCGCCGCGACCGCGGTGCATGCGCCCCCGACGGCTCCCGAGCCGAAGCTGGCGGCGGCGGAACTCGGCCACTTCGCGCTCGGACTGCGACCGGCGGCGCCGGTGGGCCTGCCGGCCGGCGGCCTGTTCACCGCCGGCCCGATCGCCATCACCGACGACGGCCGCGGGATCGCTCCGCTGCTGGCCGAGCGACTCGCGCAGCTCGGCGCCGACGTCCGGGTCGGTGCGGTCAGCGGCGACGAGGCCGGCGCGATCGTGCTCTCGGGTCTCCGCGCCGTCGCCTCCGACGAGGACGTCGACGCCGCCTGCCGCGAGGCCTTCGAGGCCGCGCGCGCGCTGGCCGCGCGGCTCGCGGACAAGGGCGGCCTGTTCGTCACCGTGCAGGACACGGGCGGCGACCTGGGGCTTGCGGGACGCGCCCCGGCGCGCGCCGCGCTCGGCGCCCTCGCCGGTCTCGCCAAGACCGCCGCGCAGGAGTGGCCGCTCGCCACGGCGCGCGCGATCGACGTCGACTCGAACGGCGCACCCGCGGCCGTCGCCGAGGCGCTCGCCGACGAGCTGCTCCACGGCGGCGCGGCGCGCGAGGTCGCGCTCGACGCCGACGGCGTCCGCCGCGAGCCGACGAGCGTGCCGAGCGCGCCGGCGGCCGGCCCCCTGCCCTGCGACGCGAGCTCGGTCGTCGTCGCCACCGGCGGCGCCCGCGGCGTGACCGCGGACTGCCTGCTGGCGCTGGCCCGGGCGACCCGCGCGCGCTTCGCGCTTCTCGGCCGCACTCCGCTCGCCGAAGAGCCGGCCGCGGTGCGCGGCGTGGACGGCGAGCGCGAGCTGGGCCAGGCCCTGCTCGGCGCCGCCCGCGCCGAGGGCCACAGTCTCTCGCCCGCGGAGCTGCGCTCGGCGGTCAGCGCGATCCTCTCGGCGCGCGAGGTGCGCCGAACGCTCGCGCTGCTCGAGGCCGCCGGCTCCGAGGCGGTGTACGTCGCCGTCGACGCCCGCGACGTAACGGCCGTCGCTGGTGCGCTCGACGGCGTGCGCCAGCGCTTCGGCCCGATCACGGGCCTCGTCCACGGCGCGGGCGTGCTGGCCGACCGCCTGCTGCGCGACAAGACCCTCGAGCAGTTCGAGCGGGTGTGGGGCACCAAGGTGCCCGGCCTGCGCGGCCTGGTCGCGGCCACGGCGAACGACCCGCTGCGCTTCGTCGCGCTCTTCTCGTCGGTGGCCGGGCGCTGCGGCAATGCCGGCCAGTCCGACTACGCGATGGCCAACGAGGCGCTCAACAAGACCGCCGCCGCGCTCGCCGCGCAGAGGCCCGGCTGCCGCGTCGTGGCGATGGGCTGGGGGCCGTGGGACGGCGGGATGGTGACGCCCGCGCTGCGCGAGCGCTTCGCGGCGCGCGGCGTGCCGCTCGTCACCCGCGACCGCGGCCCGCAGATGTTCCTCGCCGAGCTGGGTCGGCCCGCGGGCGAGTGCGCCGAGGTCGTGCTCGGCGGCGAGCCCCGGCCCGAGCCGCTGGCCAGCGAAGCGGCGGCCCGCGAGACCCGCTTCGACGTCATCGTCAACAGCCGCACCGAGCCGCTGCTGCGCGACCACGCCGTGGCCGGCGCTCCCGTCGTGCCGGCCGCGTGGGTCCTCGACTGGTTCGCGCGCGCGGCGCTCGCCCTGCGACCCGACCTCAAGCTCGCCGCGGTTCGCGAGCTGAAGGTCGTGCGCGGCATCCGCGTCGCCGACTACGACGGCCGTGGCGCCGCGCTGGCGCTGACGGTGCGCGAGGTGGCGAACGGCACGGGGGCCCGCCTCGCGCTCGAGTTGCGCGGCGCGGGCGGAGTTCTCCACTACACCGCGACGGCCGAGATGGCCGACCAGGGCCTCGCGGCACCGGAGCGTGGCGTGCCCGGCGGACCGCAACGCGGCGAGGCCGCCGCCCACCTGTACGGCGAGGCGCTCTTCCACGGCCCGGCGTTCCACGTGCTGCGCGGCGTCGAGGCGGTCTCCGCGGCCGGCGCCGCGGCCTCCTGCGCGGGGGTCCCCGAGCAGGGCTGGAGCGGGCGTTTCGCGCTCGATGCGGCTGCCGTCGACGGCGCGCTGCAGCTCGCGATCGTGTGGGGCCGGCAGCAGGCGGGCGCCGACACGCTGCCCACCGGCCTCGGCGCGTTCGTGCCGCGCGCCGCGTTCCCGGTCCAGGGCCCGCTGCGTCTGGAGCTGGTCGCGCGCCAGTCGTCGGCGCTGCGCACGCTGTCCGACGTGCTCGCCTTCGACCAGGGCGGCGCGCCCGTGTTCGAGCTGCGCGAGGTGGAGATGCACGCGGTGCCCGCGCCCGACCGCAAGGCCCCGGCGCTCCAGGGCGCGGCCTCCTAAGGCGCGCGCCGGTGTCCCTGGCCTCGCGGAGCTGCGCCCGATGACCGCCTTCCCTCCGATCGCGATCGTCGGCCGCGCGTGCGTGCTGCCCGGCGCCCACTCGCCGGCCGAGTTCACGAGCGCGGTGCTGGAGGGACGCGACCTGCTCGGCTCCGCGCCCGCGGGCCGCTGGCGGATCGATCCCGACCTGATCCGCGGACCCGTGGACGCGCCCGACCCCGACCGCGCGTGGTCGGATCGCGGCGGCTACGTCGAGGGCTTCGGCTTCGACCCCGACGGCTTCGAGCTGCCGGCGGAGCACCTCCTGCAGCTCGACCCGCTGTTCCAGTGGCTGCTCCACTGCGGCCGCGCCGCGCTCGCCGACGCCGGCATCGGCCCGGGCGAACTGCGGCGACGCGCGGGCGTGATCGTCGGCAATCTCTCGTTCCCTTCGACCCTGCTCTCGGAGTGGGCCGAGAGCGTGTGGCGGGAACGGCGCGAGCGGCCGCACCCGGTCAACCGCTTCATGTCGGGCCTGCCCGCCCACACGGTCGCCCAGGCCCTCGGCCTCGGCCGCGACGCCTTCGCGCTCGACGCGGCGTGCGCGTCGTCGCTCTACGCGCTGAAGCTCGCCTGCGACCGCCTGCACGACGGCAGCGCCGACGTGATGCTGGCCGGCGCCGTCAACCGCGCGGACGACCTCTTCATTCACGTCGGCTTCTGCGCGCTGCGGGCGATGAGCCGCAGCGGGCGCAGCCGCCCGTTCCACGCCGAGGCCGACGGCCTCGTCCCTGCAGAAGGCGCGGCGCTCTTCGTGCTGCGTCGCCTCGAGGACGCGGTCGCCGCCGGCCAGCGGATCTTCGGCGTGATCCGCGGCGTCGGTCTCTCCAACGACGGCCGTGGCTCGGGCCTGCTGGCCCCCGCCGAAGAGGGCCAGGAACGCGCGATGCGCGCGGCCTACGCGATGGCCGGCCTCGCTCCGGCCGACGTCTCGCTGCTCGAGTGCCACGCGACCGGCACGCCGGTCGGCGACGCCACCGAGGTGCGCAGCTCGGCCCGCGTGTTCGCGGGCCACCCGGGCCTGCCGGTCGGGTCGGTGAAGTCGAACCTCGGCCACCTGATCACGGCCGCGGGCTCGGCGGCGCTGCTCAAGGTGCTGGGCGCCCTCGAGCACGGGGTGCGCCCGCGCACGCTGCACGTCGACCGCCCCACCGACGCGCTCGCCGGCACGCCGTTCCGGCTGCTGACGGAGGCGCAGCCCTGGCCCGAGGCCGCGGCGCCGCGCCGGGCGGCGATCAGCGCCTTCGGCTTCGGCGGCAACAACGGCCACCTGCTGGTCGAGGAGTACCGCCCCGCCGAGCGACCTGTCGTCGCGCCGCGCGCGGCGGCGCCGGCCGAGCCGCTGGCGATCGTCGCCGCCGGGGCCTGTGTCGCCGGCGGTGAGGGCGCCGCCCGCTTCGTGCGCGACCTGCTGTCGGGCGAGAGCCGGGTGCGGGTCGCGGAAGGCGTGGGCGAAGCCGCCGCCGCGGAGGAACTGCGGATCGACGGCGCGGGCCTCAAGTTCCCGCCGCGCGACCTGCAGCACGCCCTACCCCAGCAGTTGCTCGTGCTGCAGGCGGTGCGGGAAGCGATCGAAGCGGGGCCCAAGCTGCCGCGCGAGCGCACGTCGGTTCTCGTCGGCATGCAGACCGACGCCGAGGTCGCGCGCAACGGAGCCCGCTGGCGCGCGGCGCAGTGGGCGCGCGATGCGGGGCTCGACGAGGCCTGGCGCGACGCCGCGCGGGCGGCCCTCTGCGCGCCGCTCGACTCGGCCGGCGTGGTCGGCACGATGCCCAACATCGTCGCCAACCGGCTCACCAGCCAGTTCGACCTCGCGGGGCCGGGCTACTCGGTTTCGGCCGAGGAGCTCTCGGGCGTGCGCGCGCTGGAGATCGCGGCCCGCGGGCTGCGCGCGGGAGAGATCGACGCCGCTGTCGTCGCCGCGGTCGACTTGTGCGCCGAGCCCGTGCACGCGGCGGCGGCGCAGCAGGTGCTGCCCGCGCTGCAGCACGTGCCCGGTGACGCCGCGGTCGCGATGGTCGTCAAGCGGCTGGCCGACGCCCTTCGCGACGGCGACCCGGTGCTGGCGCGGATCGACGCCGAGCCGGGCGCGGACGCGCTCGCCTTCGGCTCCGGCCGCGGCGCGCTGTCGCTGGAGGAGCGGTTCGGGCACGCCCATGCGGCGAGCGGCCTGCTCCACGTGCTCGCGGCGGCGGTCGCCGTGGCCCACGGCGCGCGGCCCGCTGCGGAGACCGGGGATGCGGCCACGCCGTGGCTGGGCCCCGATCGCCACGCGCTGGTACGGGTCGACGCGCTCGGGCGGCAGAGCGCTTCGCTCCACCTGCGCAACGCGGGGCCGCGTCGCCCTGCCTCGATCGCGCCGCTGCCGCGTCTCCACCTGTTCGCGGGCGAGCACCCGCGCGACCTGCGGCGCGCGCTCGACGCGGGCCAGTCCGGAGGCGACGGCCCGTGCCGGCTGGCTCTCGTCGCGACGCCCGCCGACCTGAGCGCGCGGATCGAGGCGGCCCGCCGCTACCTCGACCTGCGCGGCCAGGCTCCCGACCAGCCGCCGCCCCAGGGCGTGGCCTTCCGCAAGGAGCCGGCCGGCGGCGAACTGGCGTTCGTGTTCACGGGTCCCGCGGGCTCGTACTCGGGCATGGGCGCGGCCTTGCTCCTCGCGCTGCCCGAACTGCAGGACCGGCTCGAGGCCCGCTTCCCCGGCGTCGGCGACGCGGCGGGCTGGGTCTACGACGGACGCGTCCCGCGCGACGCCGACAAGTTGTGGGGCTCGTCGATGTTGTGCCAGGCCCACGCCGAGCTGACGCTGCGCCTCGTCGGCCTGGCGCCGCAGGCGGCGATCGGCTTCTGCGCCGGCGAGACCAACGCGCTCTACGCGCTCGGCGCCTGGAACGACGTCGAGGCGCTGCGCCGCGAGATCGACGAGTGCGGCGTCTACGACCGCGAGCTGGCCGGCGAGTTCCGGGCGCTGCAGCGGGCCTGGGGCACCGCGCCGGGCGAGCGCCCGCGTTTCGAGAGCTGGCGGGTGCTGGCGCCGCTCGACCGCGTGCGCGAGGCGGTGGCCGCTGAGCCGCGGGTCCACCTCTCCATCGTCAACGCGCCCGGAGACGCCGTCATCAGCGGCGATCCCGAGGGCTGCGCACGGGCGATCGCGAAGCTGGGGCCGGAACGGGCGCGCTCGCTCGGCTACGACATGGTGATCCACGTGCCCGAGCTGGCCGCGTTCGAGGACGGCTGGCGCCGGCTGCACACGCGGAAGACCTCCCCGGTGCCCGGCGTGCGGTTCTACTCGCAGGCCTTCATGGCGGCCTACGCGCCGGACGCGGAGAAGGCTGCAGAAGCCCTCACAGGCCAGGCGCTGCGCACGGTCGACTTCCCCGCCCTGGTGGAGAAGGCGTACGCCGACGGCGTGCGGGTGTTCCTCGAGCACGGCCCGCAGGGCGGCTGCGCGCGCTGGATCTCGCGCACCCTCGGGTCGCGCGACCACGTCGCGGCGCCGCTCGACATCGCGGGCGTGCCGCCCGTCGAACAGGCGCTGGCGGCGATCGGCTGGGTGTGGACCGCCGGACTCTCGCCGGACGTCGCCACGCTGCACGATCGGCTGGCCCGCGCCGAGTCGGCGATGTTCCCGCGCGAGCGCACCCACGCCCTGCCGCTGCGCTTCCCGGCCCACCCGCCGGTGCCGCAACTGCCCCCCGTGCCGGCCGCGGCGCCGCCCATCGACGACCCGATGCCCCCGGCTCCGCAACTGCCCTCTGCCCTCGCGGAGTGGGGTCTCACCCCGCTTCACCGCCCGGCGTCCACGCGCAAGGACGAGGCTCCCACGGCATCGCCGGCGCGGGCGAGCGCTCCGTCGGCGATGCCGACCGCGCCCCTCGCTGCGTCCAGCGTCGCCCCGCCCCCCTCGACGCCAGCCGCGACACCGGCGCCCGTGACGACGCCAGCGGTCCCGACGGGTTCCGGCGCCGGGATGAACCCGGCACCGGTCCCATGGGGGCTACGTCCCGTGGCGCCGCCTCCACCCCCTGCACGACCGCAACTCCTGTCTGGCCCGGCCGCGGCGTTGGCGGCCGAGCACGCCCGCGTGGCCCAGGTCCACGCGGAGTTCCTGCGCACCCAGGCGGAATCGCAGGCCCGCTTCCTGGCGGCGATGCGATTCCCGGTGACGACGCCGACGGCGGTCTCGTTCCCGACCGCGATCCCCGCCCCGACCGCATCCCCGATCCCGACCGCGATCCCGGCCCCGACCGCGGCGCGAATCCCGACCGCGGCGCCAGCCCCGACCGCCGAAAGAGTCCCGGCCGCGATCCCGGTCCCGACTGCGGTGCCGCCCCCAAGCGCGTCCCCGACCCCCACCCCCACTCCCGCGCCGGCCCCGACGAGGAACACTCCCCTCTCGTCCCGCACGACCTTCCCGGGCCCCGCGTTCTCCCGCGCCCAGCTCGAGACCCTTGCCTCGGGCCGCATCTCCTCGGTCTTCGGCGAGCTGTTCGCGCGGCAGGACGGTTTCCTGCGCCAGGTGCGGATGCCGGAACCACCGCTGCTGCTGGCCGACCGCGTGCTCGGCATCGAGGGCGAGGCGGGCACGATGGGCACGGGCACGATCTGGACCGAGACCGACGTCGCGCCGGGCGCCTTCTACCTGCACGAGAACCGGATGCCGGCCGGCATCCTGATCGAGTCGGGCCAGGCCGACCTGCTGCTCATCTCGTGGCTCGGCGTCGACTTCCTGAACCAGGGCGAGCGTGTCTACCGCCTGCTCGGCTGCGAGCTGACCTATCACGGCCACCTGCCGGTCGCGGGCGAAACCCTGCGCTACGAGATCACGGTCGACGGCCACGCGGCACAGGGCCCCGTCCGCCTCTTCTTCTTCCACTACGACTGCGAGGTCGCAGGGCGTCGGCAGATCAGCGTGCGCGGCGGCCAGGCCGGCTTCTTCACCTACGAGGAACTGGCCGATTCGGGCGGCGTGCTGTGGGACGCGGCGACCGAGACGCCGAAGCCGGAGCCGCGGCTCGACCCGCCGGTCGTGCCCCAGGTGGCCGCCCGGCTGTCGCGCGCGCAGCTCGAGGCGTTCGCCGCCGGGCGCGCCCACGAGGCGTTCGGCGACGGCTTCCTGCGCGCGGCCACCCACGTGCAGCCGCCGCGGATCGCCGGCGGAGACATGCTGCTGCTGCACGAGGTCGAGGAGATCGCGCCGCGCGGCGGCCCCTGGGGCCGCGGCTACCTGCGCGCGCGCTGGGACTTCACCCCGCACGACTGGTTCTTCGACGGCCACTTCAAGAACGACCCGTGCATGCCCGGCACCCTGATGTTCGAGGGCTGCCTGCAGACGATGGCGGTCTACCTCGCGGCCCACGGCTACACGATCGCGCGCGACGGCTGGCGCTTCGAGCCGGTGCCCGAGGTGGCCTACAAGCTGCGCTGCCGCGGCCAGGCGATCCCGACGTCGACGACGCTGGTCTACGAGCTGTTCGTCGAGGAGATCGAGGACGGTCCCGAGCCGACGCTGTGGGCGGACCTGCTGTGCACCGTCGATGGCCTCAAGGCGTTCCACTGCCGGCGCATGGGCCTGCGGCTGGTGCCCGACGTGCCGCTCACCCGCAAGCCGGAGCTGCTCGCTGCTCTGGGTGCGAACCCGAAGCCGGCCGCGAGCGGTCTCGGCATCACCTTCGACGACCACGCGGTGCTCGCCTGCGCGTGGGGCCGCTCCAGCGAGGCGTTCGGCACGCTCTATCCCGCCTTCGACGGGCCGGAGCGGCTGCCGCGGCTGCCGGGCCCGCCGTTCTTCTACATGTCGCGGATCACGAAGGTCGAAGGCGAGCTCGGCAACCGCCGCGCCGGCGCCACGATCGAGTGCACCTGGGACGTGGACCCGGCCTCGTGGTTCTTCGCCGCGGGCGGCGGCGACACGGCGCCCTTCTGCGTGCTGCTGGAGGCGATGCTGCAGCCGTGCGGCTGGCTCGCCCTCGCCTCGGGCTCGGCGCTGGCGGCCGGCGACGCGCGCGGCCTGCACTTCCGCAACCTCGACGGCACCGGCCGGCTGCTGCGCGAACTGCGGCCTGGCGACGGACCGATGGTCACCCGCGTCACCTTGAAGGACGTCTCGGCCTCCGCCGGCATGATCCTGGTCGCGTTCGACGTCGACGGCCGCGTCGGCGGGGAGCCCTTCTTCACGATCCAGACCGGGTTCGGCTTCTTCCCCGCCGCGGCGCTCGCCCAGCAGGTGGGCACCGGCATCACCGCCGAGGAGAAGGCCTGGGCCGACAAGCCGACCGAAAGGTCGCTCGACCTGGCCGCGCTGCGCGCGCGAGCGCCGCGCACCGCCAGCGACGAGTTGTTCATGTTCGACCGCATCACGGGCTTCTGGCCCGGGGCGGGAGCTGCCGGGCTGGGTCGGATCCGCGGCGAGAAGGACGTCCGCCCCGGCGAGTGGTTCTTCAAGGCGCACTTCTTCCAGGACCCCGTGATGCCCGGCTCGCTCGGGCTCGAGGCCCTGCTCCAGTTGCTCCAGGCCTACATGCTGGAAACCGGCCTCGCGGTCGACGGCGAGCGCTTCGGGCCGCTCGACCCGGGCCAGGAGCTGGTCTGGAAGTACCGCGGCCAGGTCGTGCCGGAGCGCCGCAAGGTGCTGCTGGAGCTGGAGATCACCGCTGCCGGTCGCGACGCAGGGGGCGGCTTCGCCCGTGCCGACGGCTGGCTCACGGTCGACGGCATCCGCATCTACGGGGCGAAGAACCTCTCGATGCGCTCGTCGCCGCGCTCGTGAGAAGTCGCAAAAGCGTGACCGCGCGCACCTGATCCGGCGAACCCGCAGGGCGGTCCCGGCGTCCAATGCAGCAGGAAGGGGGACGCCATGGCCGCCACGCACGCCGCAGCCGCCGTCGTCGACGCCCGCTGCCCGCTCTGCGGAGACCCGATCCTCGCGGTCGGCCGCTCGGGTCGCGTGCTCGCCTCCGACCTCCACCCGATCCCCATGTTCAAGCGCGGCCGCGGCGGCGAGGGCTTCATGCTCTGCGACGACTGCGGCGTGCTGGCCGAACTCCCCCGGGGCATCACCCTGAACTGACCTCGCCTTGACGCGGGGCCGGCCACGGCGGGACACTCTCGCGACCCCCATCGGGAAGGAGAACGCCATGGAGGATGAGACGCCCACGGGCGACGCGGCCGCGCCGGAGGCGCCCGCGCCCGAACCTGCTGCGGCCGTGATCGAACCCGTCGCCGTCCCGGAGCCGGAGCCCGTCGCCGTATCCGAGCCGGAGCCCGTGCTCGCTCCCGCACCGGCCTCGCGGCCGGCGGCCCGCAAGAGGCCCGCGCGCAAGGCCGCGCCGAAGAAGAAGGCCCCCGCGAAGAAGAAGGCCGCGCCGAAGAAGAAGGCCCCGGCGAAGAAGAAGGCCGCCGCGAAGAAACCCGTTCGCAAGGCGAAGAAGGCCGCCGCGAAGAAGCCGGCCCGCAAGGCGAAGAAGGCGCCCGCCAGGAAGGCGAAGCCCGCCCGCAAGGCCGCGAAGCGCCCGGCGAAGAAGGCCGCGCCGAAGAAGAAGGCTGCCGCGAAGAAGCCCGCCCGCAAGGCGAAGAAGGGTCGCCGCTAGTCCCCGACGTTCGCCGTTTCCCGATGAAGGGCGCCCCCCGCGGGCGCCCTTCGTCTTTCAGGGCAGGATCGCGGTCTTCAGCGGGCGGTCGCCCGCCGCCATCTCGCGCAGCACGGTCGGCAGTTCCTCGAGCGTCGCCTCGCCGTGGAGCAGGTCGCGCGGCTTCAGCACGCCGCGCGCGATCAGGTCGTGGGCCTCGCGCACGGTCTCGGGCGTGTGGTGGAAGGACGAGGTCAGCGTGATCTCGTCGTAGTGGAGGATCGCGACGTCGACCGAGATGCGGGTGCCCGCGGGCGGCCCCGCGAACAGGTTGACGGTGCCGCCCTTGCGGGCCGCGCCGACGGCCGCCTCGGCGGTGACGGCGTGGCCCACCGCCTCCACGACCACGTCGAAGCCGTGTCCGCCGGGCGACGAGTAGCGCAGCCGCGCCGCCGGGTCGGCCGCATCCGCCAGCGAGAGCAGCGCCGCGGCGCCCATGCCCCGCGCCCGCTCGAGCCGCTCCGGGCGGCGGCCCGCCGCGACCACCCGCGCGCCCCTCGCGTGGGCGAGGGCCACGAACATCAGGCCGATCGGTCCGACGCCGATCACCGCGACGTCCATCCCCGGCAGGATGCCGCAGTCGTCCACCCCCTTGACGACGCACGCCAGCGGCTCGACCATGGCCGCCTCGCGGAACTCCAGGCCGGGATCGACGTGGATCAGGTTGCGGGCCACGACCCGCGCGGGGAGGCGCACGTACTCGGCGTAGGCCCCGTTCCAGAACAGCAGGTCGTCGCACAGCGCGGGCCGGCCGCGCCTGCAGTAGCCGCACTCGCCGCAGGGCGCGGAGTTGGCGGCCACCACGCGGTCGCCGATCGCGAACCCGCTGACGCCCTCGCCGAGCGCCGCGATCTCGCCGGCCGCCTCGTGACCGAACAGGGCGGGCGGCACGATCATCCGGGCGTGGTAGCCACGGCGGAACACCTTGACGTCGGTGCCGCAGGTGAGCGCGGCCCGCGCCCGCAGCACGACCTCGCCGGGGCCGGGCTCCGGGATCGGAACCCGCTCGAGGCGCACGTCCTCGCGGCCGTGCAGCACGGCCGCCCGCATGGTGCGGCTCAAGCGGCGCCGCCGCGCAGCACGATCTTGCGCACGCCCGGCGCGGGGCGCTGCGAGAGCGCCACCGCCCGCGGCGCCTCGTCGAGGGGCAGCACGTGGCTGACCAGCTCGGCCACCCGCACCTGGCGCGTGAACACCAGCCGCGCCGCCTCCTCCTGCACGTCGACCGACGCGCTGTACGAGGTGAGCAACTGCTTCTCCGCCGCCGCCAGCCGGCCGAAGTCGACCTGCGCGATCTCGCCCGGAGCCGTCGCGGCGAACACCATCACCGCCCCGCCGGGCCGGGTCGCCTCGATCGCCTGGTCGATCGGCGCCTGCCCCATGGCCGCCAGCAGCACGCGGTCGGCGCCGCGGCCGCCGGTCAACGCCCGCACCTCGCGCGGGACGTCCGCCTCGCGCACGTCGAACGCGTGGTCCGCGCCCAGTTCGCGGGCCAGCTCCAGACGGTCCGGCATCCCGTCCGTGACCATCACGGAGGCGCCGGCGACGCGGGCGAGCTGCATCAGGATCGAGCCGATCGGCCCCTGGCCGACGACCAGCACGCTCATGCCGGGCGCGACCCCGGCGGCGCGCACGGCCTTGAGGCAGGTGTTGACCGGCTCGACGAAGGCCGCCTCCTCGGGCTTCACGCCATCGGGGATCGGGATCGCGCCGCGCTCGACGATCCAGTCCATCGCGCGGACGTACTCGGCCATGCCGCCGCCCGACGGCTCGAAGCCGGCGGTGGTGCCGTTGCGCTTGTAGGTCTCGCACTGGGCGTAGATGCGCCGGGCGCAGTAGAAGCACGAGCCGCACGGGATGTGGTGGTGGAGCACCACGCGGTCGCCCTCGCGGAAGCGCGTGGTGCCGGGGCCCAGCTTCGCCACCGTGGCCGCGATCTCGTGGCCGAACACGCGGGGCCCGCTCAGCAGACCCTTCTCGATCTTCTTGACGTCGGTCCCGCACACGCCGCAGGCGTCGACGCGCGCCAGCAGCTCGCCCGGTCCGGGCTCCGGGGCCTCGATCTCCTCGACCGCGAAGGCTCCCGGCCCGCGGTAGACGGCCGCCTTCATGCGCTAGCCGCCGAGCAGGCTGCGCAGGACGAAGAAGATGTTCTCCTTCCGCTCGCGCAGGCGGCGGTAGAAGTAGGGGAACCAATGGGTGCCGTAGGGCACGTAGACGCGGAAGTTCCAGCCGTCCTTGACCAGCTCGTCCCAGCGGGCGGGGCGCAGGCCGTAGAGCATCTGGAACTCGAAACGGGAGGCGGCGAGCTTCTCCTCGCGGGCGAAGGCCAGCGCGTCCTGCACGAGCTCCTCGTCGTGGGTCGCGATCGCCGGGTAGGCGCCCTCGTCCATCAGCCGGCGGGCGCAGGCCTTGAACTGGGCGCGGATCTTCGCCATGTCCTGGAGCGCGACGTCGGCCGGCTCGCGGTACGCGCCCTTGCACAGCCGCACCCGGTCGCCGCGCCGGATCGCCTCCTCGACGTCGTCGGGCGTGCGGTGCAGGTAGGCCTGGAGCACGATGCCGACGTTGTCGTAGTCCTTGCGCAGCCGCTGGAAGAAGCGCAGCGTGCGCTCGGTGTGCTTCGAGCCCTCCATGTCGACGCGCACGAAGCCCTTCACCTCGCGGGCGGTGTCGAGGATGCCGCGCACGATCTCCTCGCACAGCTCCTCGGAGACGTCGAAGCCGAGCGAGGTCAGCTTGATCGAGATGTTGCGCTCGACGCCCTCGGGGATCAGCCGCAGCAGGCCCTGGTTGGCGGCCGCGATGCGGCGCGCCGCCTCGGCCTCCAGCACGTCCTCGCCGAGCAGGTCGAAGGTCGGCTTGATGCCGCGGGCGGCGAGCTTGCGCCCGACGGCGACGGCCGCGTCCGCGGTGGCCCCGGCGACGAAGCGCCGGGCCAGGATGGCCGGGGGTTGCATCATTTCCTCCCGCGCGGGGGCCGCCGGGCCGCGTGGCTGGCCGTGACGACCGAGCCGATCCCCCCGCGCACGTTGAAGCGGCCCTCGACCGTCATGCTGCGCGGGCGCACCGCCCGCACCAGGTCGTCGAGGATCGCGTTGACGACGTTCTCGTAGTAGATGCCGCGGTTGCGGTACGACTGCAGGTACAGCTTGAGGCTCTTGAGCTCCACGCAGACCCGGTCGGGCACGTAGCTGATCACGAGCGTCGCGAAGTCGGGGTGGCCCGTCTTCGGGCACACGGCCGTGAACTCGGGACAGGTGTGGGTGATGACGTAGTCGCGGCCGGGGTGGGTGTTGCGGAAGGTCTCGAGGGCGCTCATGACCGGCCCATTCTAGAACTCCCTCAGCGCGTCCACCCGCACGGCCGCCACCCGGTCCAGCCGGAAGGTCCGCGGCGCCCCCACCTCGAGGCAGTCGGCCTCCAGGTAGACGGCCCCGCCGATCGCGTAGATCTCGCGGGGCACGGCCCGCCGCGGCAGCCGGCCCCGGGTGCCGCCGTGGTAGACGAGCGAGACGGCCCGGCCTTCGGCCAGCGCCCGCCGCAGCACCCGCACGATCGGGGTCTCCGGCACGGGCTCGCAGGCCCAGGCCCGAAACGAGGCGATCCCGGGGCCACAGCCGGTGAGCCCCTCGCGGATCAGCCGTGAAGCGCGAGGGCCGACCTGCTCGAGGTAGGCACGCAGCAGCCCTGCAGCCGTGCGGGCGTCGGGCAGCGCGCGGTGGGCCGTCGCCGGCCGCAGGCCGAAGGCCCGCGCCAGCGTGGTGAGGCGATGGTTCTCCACGGGCAGGCCGAGGGTGCGCGGGATCGCGCAGGTGTCGAGCACCGGGTTGTCGGGCAGCGGCAGGCCTGCCCGCAGCAGCTCGGACGCCACCACCCGCACGTCGAAAGGGGCGTGATGGGCGACCAGCGCCGCGCCCTCGATCAGCTCCAGGAAGCGGCCGAGCGCCTCGGCCGCCGGCGGCCGGCCGCGCACGTCCTCGTCGCGGATGCCGTGGATCGCCGTCGCCGCGGCAGGCAGCGGGACGCCGGGATCGCACAGCGCCGACCACTCCGCCTCGACGCGGTCGCCGCGGAAACGCACGGCGGCGATCTCCACCATCCGGTCGGACAGCCGCAGCCCGGTCGTCTCGGTGTCGAAGGCGACGAACGGCACCTCGGCGAGGCGCGGGTCCGGCGCGCGGCGCGTCAGCAGCTCCCCCATCGGCGCGGCCAGTGTCGGCCCGGCGGCCGCCGCGACGGGTCCGCCGCCGCGCGACCGCCCGGGGGCCAGGCCGGGGGCGGTCACTCAGGCCCCCATCGCCTCCGCGGCGGCGGCGATCTCGCGCCGCAGCTCGTCGCGGAGCCCGGCCGGGGCCAGCACGCGGACGTGCGGCAGGTAGCCCTTGATCCAGGTCCGCAGCTCGAAGTTGGGGGCGACGTGCAGCTTCAGCACCACGCCGCCGTCGGGCTGCTCGACCAGTTCCTGGCTCTCGTGCCAGACCCGCTCGCGCACGTAGCCGGCGATCTCGCGATCGAAGGCGAGCTCGACGCGCTCGGGTTTCCCGCCCGCGATGCCGAAGGCGGAGCGCGCGTACTCGGTGACGCTGAAGTCCTGCGGCGTCTCGAACGGCGAGTCGGAGACGTCGACCTTCTGGATGCGCTCGACCGCGAACGTGCGCACCTCGTCGTAGTCGAGGGCGCGGGCGTAGAGGTAGAGGCCGCCGTGCCAGTAGACGAGGCGGTAGGGGTCCAGCGCGTAGGTCTTGCTGCGGCGGCTGCTGAACGAGTAGTACGACGCGCTGACCCGCCGCTGGTGCAGGATGGCGTCCACCAGGGCGGCGATCACCTCGCGTTTCTTCGAGTAGTCCTTGAACGGGTCGGGGCGGGCCGCGAACAGGTCGGCGATCCGGGCGAGGTACGGCAGCGCCTTGCCGGGCAGCGCGCCGCGGATCTTCTCGAACGCGGTCTCGAGGTCGGCGCCGAACGGCGCGCCGACCAGGATCGACATCAGGTTCTTTCCGAAGTGCAGGGCCGCCAGCTCGGAGAGGGTGAAGGTCTGGGTCACCTTCTGGCGGTAGCCCTCGACGAGGCGCCAGCTCCGGCGGCCGCCCGAGTCGTCGTCGTAGAGCGGGAAGCCCGCCTCCTGCAGCGCCTCGATGTCGCGGCGGATCGTGCGCTCGGTCACGCCGTGTTCGGTCGCGAGGTCCTTCGAGCTCGTGTAGCGCCCGGCCTCGATCGTCTTCAGGATCCGCCACTGGCGGATCACCTCGGCGTTCCTCAACGGCCCTCCTCGTGGTGGAACAGGAAGCCCTGGCCCAGCTCGATGCCGAGCCCGACCAGGGTGTCGCGCTCCTCGGGCCGCTCGATGCCCTCGGCGATGACCCGGGCCTTGATCTTGTCGGCCAAGCCCCGCAGCGACTCCAGCAGCGAGCGCTTGATGCTGCTCTTGTCGATGTCGCGCACCAGGCTGGTGTCGAACTTCAGGAAGTCGGGCTCGATCGCCGCCAGGCTCTGCAGCGACGAGTAACCCGCGCCCATGTCGTCGATCGCAACCCGGTAGCCGCGCTCCTTGAAGCCGCGCAGCGTCTCCTGGAACGCCTCGTGGCGCAGGATCGCCACCCGCTCGGTGACCTCGACGACGACCCGGTCCGGGGAGAGGCCGGAGCGGGCCAGCGCCTCCTCGACCTTGCCCGAGCGCCAGTCGGGGTCCTCCATGGCGTGGGCCGAGGCGTTGAGGAACAGCAGCCCGCGCGGCTCCACGCCCGCGACGGAGCGAATCGCCGTGTCGCGGCACACCCGCTCGAACTCGAGCAGCAGGTCGGTCGACTCGGCGAACGCGAACAGCTCCTCGACGGAGTCGAACGTGACGTCGCCCAGCGGCCGCGACAGCGCCTCGTGGCCGACCAGCTGGCCGTCCGCGAGGCGCAGGATCGGGTGGAAGACCGAGCGCACCTCGCGGTGGTCGATCAGCCGCTGCAGCTCGGCGCGGCGCCGCTCCTCGCCGCCCAGGCGCTCCTCGAAGCAGGCCGCCGTCGCGTCGGCGACCGCCTGCGCGACGGCCCGCTCGGCGCGCGTCATCGGGTCGTGGCGCAGCGCGACCACGGCAGCGCCGAGCCGCAGGTTGCCGAGGCGGAGCCGGGACTCGGGCGACTCCACGGCCGCCCGCAGCCGGGCCAGCAGCGGCGACGCCGGCCCCGGGCCCTCGGGCTCGGCGGCCAGGAAGAACAGGAAGCGGTCGCCGCGCGCGGCCTGCGCGCAGACCACGTCGTCGGGCGCCAGCGAGCCCTCGCTCCGCAGGTGGCCGATCTGCTGCGCGAAAGCGCGCACGGCCTGGTCGTAGGCGCCCCAGCCGACCTTGGTCTCGTGACGGCCCGAGCGGCCGAGGTCGACGTAGAGCAGTTCGACCGCCCCGCGGCCCTCGAGCAGGCGCCGCACGTCGTCGACGACTGCCGGCAGCGTCGGCAGCCCGGTCAGGCTGTCGACGAGGTGGCTCTTGAAGCGCAGCCACTCGGTTCGCAGGCGGTAGTAGTCGGCTTCGGTCGCGCTCACTCGCAGTGCTCTCGATTGCCTGTGCAGTGGCGCGATTCTATACTCCGCGGGCCCTCTGTAAGGAGATCCCTCCGCCCTGATGGCTGACCGCCCGCTGCGCCTCGGCGACGTGCTCGACGACTACTGTCCGCGGTGTCGCCTCCTGCTCAACCACGACGTGGCGTCGCTCGCGGGGGCGGAGGTCGCGCGCACCACGTGCCGCACCTGCTTCGACACCCACGACTACCGCCACGGCCAGAAGCCGCAGCGCCGTGGCGGACGCCGCAAGGAGGAGCCGAAGGACCTGGTCGCCCAGGTGCTGGCCGGCCTCCCGCTGCCGCCGCCCGCGCCGCCCCAGGCACCCGAACCCGAGCCGGCCGTCGCCGACCTGCGCGAGCGCGCGGCGCCGACCGTGCACCGCCGCGGCAACCTGTGGGCGGAACTCGAGCGGATCCGGAAGAAGTGACCGCGTGAGGGCTTCCGACATCATCTACCGCAAGCGCGAGGGCGAGGCGCTGCGGCGCGAGGAGATCGAGTTCTTCATCTCCGGCTACGCCGCGGGCCAGGTCCCCGACTACCAGGCGGCGGCGCTGGCGATGGCCGTCTTCTTCCGCGGCATGACGGCCGAGGAGACGGTGTGGCTGACCGAGGCGATGATGCGCACCGGCGAGGTGCTCGACTTCGCCGACCTCGACGGACCCAAGGCCGACAAGCACTCGACGGGCGGCGTCGGCGACAAGACGAGCCTGATCCTCGCCCCGCTCGCCGCGGCCTGCGGCGTCTACGTGCCGATGATCTCCGGGCGCGGCCTCGGCCACACCGGCGGCACCCTCGACAAGCTGGAGTCGATCCCGGGCTTCCGGGTCGGTCTCTCGCTCGAGGAGTTCCGCCGCGTGCTGCGGCGCTCGAAGCTGGGGCTGATCGGGCAGACGCCCGAGATCGCGCCCGCCGACCGCAAGCTCTACGCGCTGCGCGACGTCACCTCGACGGTCGAGAGCCGGCCGCTGATCGCCGCCTCGATCATGAGCAAGAAGATGGCGGAGGGCATCGACGCGCTGGTGCTCGACGTCAAGACCGGCGACGGCGCCTTCATGAAGGCGTTCGAGGACTCGAAGGCGCTGGCCGAGGCGATGCTGGCGATCGGCAAGGGCATGGGCCGCAAGGTGGTGGCGCTGATCACCGACATGGACCAGCCGCTCGGCCGCACCGCGGGCAACGCGCTCGAGGTCGTCGAGTGCGTGGAGACGCTCAAGGGCCGCGGCCCCAAGGACCTGGAGTCGCTGTCGATCGAGCTCGCCGCGTGGATGCTGCAGCTCACCGGCGTCACTACCCGGATCGAGGCGGCCCGCTTCAAGGTGCGCGAGGCGCTGTCGTCCGGCGCCGGGCTGCGCAAGTTCCAGGAAGTGATCGAGCTGCAGGGCGGCGACCCGCGGGTCTGCGACGACCCGGGGACCCTGCCGCGGGCGAGAGAGAGGGTCGACGTCCCCGCGCCACACGACGGCCGCGTGGCGCGCCTCGGCTGCCGCGCGCTCGGCCACGCCGCGATGCTGCTGGGCGCCGGCCGCGAGCGGGTCGAGAGCCGGATCGACCCCGCGGTCGGCATCGTCTTCCACAAGAAGGTGGGCGACCTGGTGATCGCGGGAGAACCGGTGATGACCCTCCACGTCAACGACCGCAGCCGCCTGGCCGAGGCGCGCGAACTCTGCCTCGGAGCACTGAAGGTGGCCCCCGAGGCGCCCTCGCCGGCGCCCCTGATCAAGGCCGTGCTCGAGGCCTGAGCCGCGCACAATCCGAAAGGACCGACGGACATGAGCGAAGACGAGGGAGCCTCGCGCGACCGCACGATGCGGGCGGGCGCCGTGGCCGTCGCGGTTGCGGGCCTGGCGCTGGCCTGGCTCGGCGGCGAGGCCGTCGGACACCGCGTGCAGGCGCTGTGCGGGATCGCCTGTTTCGTGGCGATCACTGTCGCCGTCTCGAAGTCCCCGCGGGCGATCCCGTGGCGCACCGTCGCGGCCGGCCTGGCCCTGCAGTTCGGCCTCGCGCTGTTCATCCTGAAGCTCGAGGTGGGCGGCGTGCGGCCGGGCTACGAGCTGTTCAGCGGCATCGCCCGCCTCGTCCAGCGCTTCCTCGAGTTCACGGACGCCGGCGCGCTGTTCGTCTTCGGCGGCCTGGCCGACCCCGCCGCGATGGGCAAGGTGTTCCCCGGCGGCTTCGTGTTCGCCTTCCGCGCGCTGCCGACGATCATCTTCGTCTCCGCGTTCTTCACCCTGATGTACTACTTCGGCGTGCTCCAGTGGGTGGTGCGCGTGATGGCGAAGGTGATGATGCGGATTCTCGGCACCAGCGGCGCCGAGACGCTGTCGGCCACCGCCAACGTGTTCATGGGCCAGACCGAGGCCCCGATCATCGTCAAGCCCTACGTGCCGGGCATGACCCGCTCCGAGCTGCTGGCGATGATGGTCGGCGGCATGGCGACGATCTCCGGCGGCGTGATGGCGGTCTACATCAGCCTCGGCGCCGACCCGATCGCGATCCTCACCACCAGCGTGATGGCGGCCCCCTGCGGCCTCTACCTGTCGAAGATCCTGCTGCCCGAGACGGAGGAGTCGCAGACCCGGGGCGAGGTCAAGGTCTCGGTGGAGCGGGTCCACGCCAACGCCGTCGACGCGGTGGCCGGCGGCGCCTCGGACGGCATGCACCTCGCGATCAACGTGGCGGCGATGCTGATCGCGTTCCTGGCCTTCATCGCGATGGGCGACTGGCTCCTGTCGCTGATCTCCCCCCAGCTGACGCTGGCCGCCGTCTTCTCGACGGTGTTCTCGCCGGTCGCGATGCTGATGGGGGTGCCGGCGGCCGACGTGCCGCGGATGGCGGACCTGCTCGGCACCAAGCTCGTGGCCAACGAGTTCGTGGCCTACGTCAAGCTGACCGGCGAGTACAAGGCGGTGATGAGCGAGCGCGCCTTCGTGCTCGCCACCTACGCGCTGACCGGCTTCGCCAACATCGGCAGCATCGGCATCCAGCTCGGCGGCATCGGCGGCATGGCGCCGAGCCGGCGGCCCGACCTGGCGCGGCTCGGTGGCCTGGCGCTGTTCGCCGGCTTCACCGCCACGCTGATCAACGCCTGCGTGGCGTCGCTGTTCCTGTGAGGAGCCAGACGATGAGGTCCGACCTGATGCGGCAGCTCGACGAGGCCGCGGCCCTGGTCCGCTCGCGCTGCGGGCTCGCCCCGCGGGTCGGGGTCGTGCTCGGCTCGGGCCTCGGCGCCTTCGCCGACGCTCTGCAGGGCGCCGTCGCCGTGCCCTACGGCGAGATCCCGCACTTCCCCGTCTCGACCGCGATCGGCCACGCGGGCAAGCTGGTGCTCGGCACCTCGCGCGACGGCGTCCCGCTCGCGGTGATGGCCGGCCGCGTCCACCACTACGAGGGCTACCCGCTGCAGCAGGTGGCCTTCCCGGTCCGGGTGCTGGGCCGCCTCGGCGTGCGGGCCGTGGTGCTCACCAACGCCGCGGGCGCCGTCAACACCGCCTACCGCCCCGGCGACATCATGGTGATGACCGACCACCTCAACCTGATGGGCGGCAACCCGATGATCGGGCCCAACGAGGACGCGCTCGGCGAGCGCTTCTTCGACATGAGCACGGCCTACGACCGCGCGCTGTGCGACGCCGCCGAGGCCGCCTGTCGCGCCGCCGGCATCAGCGTCCACCGCGGCGTCTACGCCGCGCTGACCGGACCGTCGTACGAGACCCCCGCGGAGATCCGCATGCTGCGCGCGATGGGCGCCGACGCGGTCGGCATGTCGACCGTGCCGGAGGTGATCGCGGCCCGTCACATGGGCCTGCGGGTCGCCGGCCTGTCGTGCATGACCAACATGGCGGCCGGCGTGCTCGACGCGCCGCTCGACCACCAGGAGGTGCTCGAGGTCGGCGAGCGGGTGCGCGAGAAGCTGATCGAGGCGCTCAACCGCCTGGTCCGTGACGCCGACCCCGGGGCCGGCGCGTGAGGGGCCTCGCCGAGCTGGCGCGGCTGGCCCGCGAGGCCCGCGAGCGCGCTCACGCGCCCTACTCCCGCTTCAGGGTCGGCGCCGCGCTGCGCGCGAAGACCGGCGAGATCGTGCTCGGCTGCAACATCGAGAACGCCTCCTACGGGCTCACCCTGTGCGCCGAGCGGGTCGCCGTGTTCAAGGCGGTGTCCGAGGGCTTCCGCGAGTTCGACGCGATCGCCGTCTGCGCCGACGCCCCGCACCTGACGCCGCCGTGCGGCCCGTGCCGGCAGATCCTGTGGGAGTTCTGTGGCGACATCCCCGTGCGCATGGTCGACCTCAAGGGCCGCGCGCGCACGATGCGCCTGTCGAAGCTGCTGCCGTTCCCCTTCGACGACCGCCACCTGTGAGGCGATCGCTCGCGGCGGCGGCCGCGCTCCTCCTGTTCGCCTCGCCGCTGTCGGCCGCGCCGGCGCGCGAGCGCGTGGACCTGCTGGTCCGCAACGGCACCGTGATCACGATGGACCCGGTGCGGCGGGTGATCGCCGGCGGCGCCGTCGCCGTGCGGGGCGGGGCGATCGTCGCCGTCGGGCCCGAGGCCGAGATCGCGGCCGGCTACCGCGCACGGCAGACGCTGGACGCCGGCGGCGGACTGATGCTGCCCGGGCTGGTCAACGCCCACGGCCACGCCCCGATGTCGCTGTTCCGCGGCGTCGCCGACGACCAGCGGCTGATGGACTGGCTGCAGAAGTTCATCTTCCCGGCCGAGGCGAAGAACGTGACCGCGGCCTTCGTGCGCGCCGGCACCCGGCTCGCGGCGCTGGAGATGATCCGCTCCGGCACCACCACCTTCGCCGACATGTACTACTTCGAGGACGAGGTGGCGCGGGCGACGAAGGAGGCGGGCCTGCGCGGCGTGCTCGGCGAGACGCTGATCGAGTTTCCCGCACCCGACAACAAGACGATGCCCGAGGCGCTCGCCTACACCGAGGCGTTCCTGAAGCGCTGGCAGGGCGACCCGCTGATCGTGCCGGCGGTGGCCCCGCACTCGGTGTACCTCGCGAAGCCGGAGACGCTGCGCGCGGCGCGCGCGCTGGCCGACCGCTTCGGTGCGCCGCTGCTGATCCACGTCTCGGAGACGATGGACGAGCAGGCCCAGGTCCAGCGCGAGCACGGCAAGACGCCGGTGCGGCACCTGGCCGATCTCGGCTTCCTGCGCAAGGGCGTGGTGATGGCCCACGGCGTCTGGCTGTCGGCTGCCGACCGGACGATCGCCCGCCAGGCCGAGGCCGGCGTCGTCCACTGCCCGCAGAGCAACATGAAGCTGGCCTCCGGCGCCGCCCCGGTCAAGGAGATGCTGGCCGAGCGGATGCGGCTCGGGCTCGGCACGGACGGCGCCGCCAGCAACAACGACCTCGACATGTTCGAGGAGATGCTGACCGCGGCGCTGCTCGCCAAGCAGACGAGCAACGACCCGACCGTGGCGCCGGCCGCGGCCGTGCTCGAGATGGCGACCCTCGGCGGCGCCCGCGCGCTCGGCCTGGAAGACCGGATCGGCTCGCTCGAGCCCGGCAAGCGCGCCGACCTGATCGTCGTCGGCTTCGACGAAGCGCGGGCGTGGCCCGTCCACGATCCCGTCTCGCACCTCGTCTACACCGCCAAGGGCGCGGACGTGCGCCACAGCGTGATCGAGGGGCGGATCGTGATGCGGGACCGCAAGGTGCTCACCCTCGACGCGTCGCGCGTCCGCCGCGAGGCCGCCGCCTTCGACGCCGGCGTGCGCGCGAGCGTGGGGCGATGAAGGCGAAGGCGCCCGCGGACCGCTGGAGCCGGCTGCTCACCGAGAGCCGCAACCCGCGCAGTCGGCGGCTCGACACGATGTCCACCGCCGGGGTCGTCGGCCTGCTGCTCGACGAAGACCGCAGGGCGCTGCTGGCGGCGGCGAAGGCGCAGCGCGCGATCGCCCGCGCCGCCGACCTCGCGGCGGCCGCCCTCTCGGAGGGTGGTCGCGTCGTGTTCCTCGGCGCGGGCACCAGCGGCCGCCTCGCGATCCTCGAGGCCGCCGAGTGCCCACCGACCTTCGGCACCGACCCGGCGCGCATCGTCGGGATCATGGCCGGCGGCCCGTCCGCCGTGTTCCGCGCCGTGGAAGGCGCGGAGGACCGCGGCGAAGACGGGGTGGCGGCCGTCTCGTCGCTCGGCCCCCGCGACCTGCTCTGCGGCATCTCGGCCAGCTCGGTGACGCCGTTCGTCCACGGAGCGCTGGCCGCCGCGCGGGCGCGCGGGGCGCGCACGGTGCTCGTCACCTGCGCCCCGGGCCGGGGCCTGTCGAAGCTGGCGGACGTCGCCGTGGTGATGGCCACGGGGCCCGAGGTACTGACCGGCTCCACGCGGCTCAAGGCGGGTTCGGCGACCAAGGCCGCCCTCAACGCGATCACCACGGCGGCGATGGTGAAGCTGGGCAAGGCCTACGAGAACCTGATGGTCGACCTGCGCCAGAACTCGGCGAAGCTGGTCAGTCGCGCCCGGCGCATCGTGTCGATCGCCGGCGGGGTCGACGTGGCGCGCGCCGCGGAGTTGCTCGACGCGGCCGGCGGCGAAGCGAAGACGGCCATCGTGATGGCCCGCCTCGGGCTCGACGCGGCCGCGGCGCGCGAGCGCCTCGCGACCGCCGGCGGCCACGTGCGGCGGGCCATCGCGGCGCGCCGTCCGCCGCGACGCTAGCGGCGGCTCACTCCCCCGCCGCCGCCCGGTCCGCCAGCACCGTCAGGTCGGCGTGGTCGCGCAGCAGCGAGCACGGCCAGGCGCGATCCGGGCGGCCCGAGCGCAGCTCGCGCAGCGCGCGGGCCTTGGACGCCCCCGTCGCCAGCAGCACCAGCCGCCGCGCGGCGCGGATCGTGCCGAGCCCCATCGTGATCGCCCGCAGCGGGCGCAGCGCCGCGTCGATTCCCAGCGAGTCCGCCAGGCCGTCAGGCAGCCGCACCACGTGGGTGCGCTCCTCGGCGTCTCCCGGCAGGTTGTAGGCGATGTGGCCGTCGGCGCCGACGCCGAGCAGCGCGAGGTCGAGACCGCCCGCGGCCGCGATCGCCTCCTCGTAGCGGCGGCACTCGGCGGCCGGGTCCTCCGCCGCGCAGTCGGGAATGTCGCAGCGCCCGCGGTCGAGGCCGATCCGCTCCCACGCGTGGTGCTCCATGAAGGCGCGGAAGGTGCGCTCGTCGTCGCGCGGCAGCAGCAGCTCGTCGAGGTTGAACGCACGAGCGCGGGACGGGCCGAAGCCGCCGGCGGCGTGGCGGCGCGCCAGCTCGGCGTAGGTCGGGATCGGCGTGCGCCCGGTCGGCAGCGCGAGGACGAGTGCTGGAGCCGCGGCCACGGCGGCGGCCAGCACGTCGGCCGCCGCGCGGGCGACCTCGTCGGGCCCGGCGAAGACCTCGAGCTTCACAGTTGCCCGAAGTGGACGAGGGCCACGCCGGCGCGCTCGACGGCCTGACGCGCCGCCGGGTCGGTGAGCACGGCCAGCTCGCGATCGCGCGGTGCCGCGTAGCCAGAGGAGCTGCGGAGTTCGTCGTCGACCACCGCCGGATGACACATCAGCTCCGTCGTGCCGGCGCCCAGGGCCATGACGATCGCCTCGAGGTTCGCCAGCGTGGCCCCGTCGCCGAAGAAGCTCTCGACGAAGTGGTCGTTGCCGCGCACGCCTGCCGCCGCCAGCCGTTCGCCCATGTCGCCGCCGGAGTTGCGTACCGGCAGCCCGTGCTCGCGGGCCAGCGCCGTGACGGCCCGGAACACCGGCTCGAGGCGGTGCGAGTGGTGGTGGCTGTCGAGGTGGGTCGGCTTGCGGCCGAACAGCTCGACGAAGCGGTCGAACTGGGCGCGGGCTTCGGCGAGCGCATCGTCCTCGCGCGGCGCCGCGTGGCCCTCGGGCTTGGCCGGGAAGCGCCCGTCCGCGCCGACCAGCGACGGCACCCGCGCTGCACCCAGCAGCGGGGCGCCGCCGGAGAGCTGCACGTGGAGGCCGAGGCCGAGCCCCGGGTGCTCGGGTGCGAGGCGCGCCGCTTCGCCGGCGGCCGGATAACAGACCATGACGGTCGCGCTGGTGACGATCCCCTCGCGGTGGGCGCGGAACACCCCGGCGTTGATGCCCGGCGTCCGCCCCAGGTCGTCCGCGTTCACGATCAGTCGCTTCATCAGCTCCTCGGCAGCAGGTCGATGGCCAGCGCGACGGCCCCCACCGCGGGCTCCACGGTCAGCGGGATCAGGCGGGCGTGCGGCAGCTCGAGGCGGGCGCCGAGCCGGGCCGCCAGGCCGGGGCTGGCCTTGAAGACGCCGCCCGCGAGCACGACCGGGAACTCGCCGCCGTCGAAGCCGAGCTGGCGGGCGACCGAGCGCGCCCCCAGCGCCAGCTCCAGCGCCGCCGCGTCCAGCAACTGGTCGGCGACCCGGTCGCCGGCCGCCGCGGCCTGCTCGACCAGGCCCGCCAGCGCCGCGATCTCGTGGCGCGCCATCGGCTTCTCGTAGACGACGGGGATCAGCCGCGCGACGCTGTCGACGCCGAGGGCGCCGAACACCGCCTCGCGCAGCGCGGTCGCCGGGCCCCGGCCATCGGCGTCGCGCACCGCCGCCCGCAGCGCCTCGCGGCCGAGCCAGTAGCCCGACCCCTCGTCGGAGAGCAGCCAGCCCTCGCCCGACGAACGCGCCGTGCGCCCCTCCGCGTCGATCCCGTAGCAGATCGCCCCGGTCCCGGCCAGCACGACGACGCCGGTGCGGGTCGGCGAGCCGGCGACCAGGGCGACGATCGCGTCGTTGGTGACGCGGGCCCGCTCGCGGTGCCCGAGCCGGCGCAGGATGCCGCGGATCACCGCCTCGTCGTGCGGGCGGTCGACGCCCGCGATGCCGAGACACACGGCGTGCACCGGGTGCTTCGAGACCAGCGGATCGAGGACCGCGTCGAACACCTTCTCGACCCCGAGCTCGCCGTGGACGTGGAGGTTGGCTCCCCCGCCGCGGGCTTCGTCGAGGATGCGGCCCGCCTCGTCGGCCAGCAGCCCGACCGTCTTGGTGCCCCCGGCATCGATGCCGACGACGCAGCGCACGCGCGCCCCCCGGGGCTCAGGCCCCGTAGACGGCGATGTGGGGCAGGTTGCGGAACTTCTCGTTGTAGTCGAGGCCGTAACCGACCACGAACAGGTCGTCGATCGTGAAGCCGACGTAGTCGACCGGGATCTCGACCAGCCGCCGCGACGGCTTCGAGAGCAGGCTCGCCACCTTCATCGACCGCGGGCCGCGGGTGCGCAGCAGGTTCAGCAGGTAGTTGAGGGTGAGCCCGGTGTCGACGATGTCCTCGACGATCAGCACGTCGCGGCCCTCGAGGCTCTGGTCGAGGTCCTTGAGCATCCGCACCTCGCCCGAGCTCTTGGTCGCCGCCCCGTAGGAGGACACCGCCATGTAGTCGAGCGAGAGCGGCAGGTCGATCTCGCGGGCGAGGTCGGTGAGGAAGGTGCAGCCGCCCTTCAGCACGCACACGAGGTGTGGCTCGCGGCCGGCGTAGTCGCGCGTGATCTGCTGGCCCATCTCGCGGACCCGGGCCTGGATCTCGTCACGGGAAAGTAACACCTTCATCGCCGCAGCACCTCGCTCCGCGGCCGATTATACGGGCGCCGGAGCCCCCTACCCGGGCGCCGGCGATTCATTGACTTGGCCTCGCGGCAGGGGGTACGATCCGCGCGTTTTCTGCAGTATCGAAGCCGCGCGGCCTCTGCTCCGCGCCCCGCTCGGGGCGCGCCGCCGCTGGCCCCCTCGGAATCGAGCTCGGAAGTCGGAGTTCAGGAACTGGAGAGCAAGAAGATATGAAAGCAGCGTTCAGGGCGATCGTGGCCCTTGGTCTGGTCCTCGGGCTCGCCGGCAAGGCGTCGGCCCAGGGCGTGACCACGGGCTCCATCAACGGCACGGTGGTCGACGAACAGGGACAGGTCGTGCCCGGCGCCTCCATCGTGGCGGTGCACGTTCCTTCCGGCTCGAAGTACGAGACGGTGACCCGCGGCGACGGCGGCTTCTCCATTCCCGGCATGCGCGTCGGCGGCCCCTACACCGTCACCGCCAGCCTGTCCGGCTTCACGGACGGAGTGCAGAAGGAGATCTACGTCGTCCTCGGCGGCACCCGTGACCTCTCGCTGACGCTCCGCACCGGTGGCGTGTCGGAAGAGATCACGGTCACCGCTGCCGTCGACCCGGTGTTCAGCTCCGGCCGCACCGGCGCGGCGACCTCGGTCGACCGCGAGGTCCTCGACACGCTGCCGACGGTCTCCGACCGCATCAACGACTTCGCGCGCCTGACGCCGCAGTACACGGGCGGCCCGTTCGGCGGCTCGTTCGTCGGCCAGGACAACCGCCTGAACAACGTCACGATCGACGGCTCCTACTTCAACAACTCGTTCGGCCTGGCCGGCGCTCCCGGCGACCGCACGGGCGTCGCGCCGATCGCGATGGCCGCGATCGAGGCCGTGCAGGTCAACATCGCTCCCTACGACGTGCGCCAGGGCAACTTTGTCGGCGCCGGCGTCAACAGCGTCACCCGCTCCGGCGGCAACGAGTTCCGCGGCTCCGCGTACTGGTGGTTCCGTGACGAGGGCCTGGTCGGCACCAAGGCCGGCGAAGCGACCTTCAACCCGGGCACCTTCGACTTCAAGAAGATCGGTGGCTGGATCTCCGGCCCGATCGTCAAGGACAAGCTGTTCTTCTTCGGCTCCGTCGAAGACGAGACGCTGACCTCGCCCGGCACGACGTTCCGCGCCAACGCCGGTGGCGAGCCCGTCGGCGGCAACACCACTCGCGTGCTGGCCTCCGACCTCGACGCGCTGTCGTCGTTCCTGTCGAGCCGCTTCCAGTACGAGACCGGCCCCTACCAGGACTACGACCACGAGACGCCGGCCCGCCGCTACCTGGCCAAGATCGACTGGAACCTGTCGAACACCAACAAGGTGGTGCTGCGCTACAACCACCTCGACTCCGACACCGACGTGCTGCTGTCGACGTCGTCGTCGCTCGGTTTCGGCGGCCGCCGCTCGAACCTGACCGGCCTCAACTTCCAGAACTCGAACTACAAGATCAAGGAGAACATCCGCTCCTTCATCGGCGAGTGGAACTCGATCATCGGCAGCAACAACTCGAACACGCTGATCGCCGGCTACACCAAGCAGGACGAGAGCCGCGACTCGCTGGGCACGTTCTTCCCGATGGTCGACATCCTCAACGGTGGCTCGGTCTACACGACGTTCGGCTTCGAGCCGTTCACCCCGAACAACGAGCTCCGCTACAACACGTTCCAGGCCCAGAACAACTTCACGATGCACCGCGGGAAGCACGCCATCACGTTCGGCGCCAGCGTCCAGCGCTACGAGTCGGAGAACGTGTTCTTCCCGGGCTCGCAGAGCGTCTACGTCTACAACTCGCTGCAGGATTTCTACACCGACGCCAACGGCTACCTGGCGAACCCCAACCGCACCACCTCGCCGGTGACGCTGCGCACCTTCCAGGTGCGCTGGAACAACATCCCGGGCCAGGAGAAGCCGGTCCAGCCGCTCGAGGTCTGGTACTCGGGCATCTACGCCCAGGACATGTGGGAGGCCAGCAAGAACCTCAAGGTCACCTACGGCCTGCGCGTCGACTTCGCCCAGTTCGGGGACACGGCCTTCGCCAACGCCGCGGCGGACGCCCTCACCTTCCGTGACGAGGACGGCAACGGCGTGCAGTACCAGACCGGCAAGCTGCCGGACGCGACCCCGCTGTGGTCGCCCCGCGTGGGCGTCAACTGGGACGTCACCGGCGACCGCGACCTGCAGGTGCGCGGCGGCACCGGCATCTTCACGGGCCCGCCGGCCTACGTCTGGATCTCCAACCAGATCGGCAACACGGGCGTGCTGACCGGCTTCGAGTCGCTCTCGAACACCACGGCCCGCCCGTTCCACCCGAACCCGGATCGCTACAAGCCGGCCAACGTCACCGGCCAGCCGGCCTCGTCGTACGAGCTGGCGCTGACCGATCCCGACTTCAAGTTCCCGCAGGTGTGGCGCACCAACCTCGCGGTCGACAAGAAGCTGCCGTGGAACATGGTCGGCACCGCCGAGCTGATCCACAGCCGCGACGTAAACGGCGTCTACTACATCAACGCCAACCTGCCGGCCGCGCAGTCCGCCTTCCAGGGCGTCGACAACCGCCCGCGCTGGACCAGCAACCGCATCCACTCGAACATCTCGAACGCGGTGGTCCTGAAGAACCAGAACGAGGGCCACTCGACCCACATCTCCGGCACCCTCGAGAAGCGTTTCGATGCCGGCTTCGTGCGCGCGTCCTACGGCTGGGGCACCGCAAAGAACACCGTGGACCCGGGCTCGATCGCGTTCGGCTCGTGGAACGGCAACCAGCACGTCAACGGCCCCAACACGCCCGGCGTGGCCTACTCCTCGGCCCGTCCTGGTCACCGCGTGTTCGTCGCCGGCTCCTACAAGCTGGACTGGCTCAGCTTCGGGTCCACGACCCTCAGCTTCTTCTTCGATGGCTCCAACAACGGCACCCAGAGCTACATCTTCTCGGGTGACCTGAACGGCGACGGCGGCACGGGCAACGACCTGATCTACGTCCACCGCGACGTCTCCGAGATGAACTTCGTCGCCTACACGGCCGGCGGTCGCACCTACTCCGCAGCGGAGCAGGCGGCGGCCTGGGATGCCTACATCGCCCAGGACCCCTACCTCAGCAAGCGTCGCGGCCAGTACGCCGAGCGCAACGGCGTCCTGCTGCCGATGGTGTGGCGGGCCGACCTGTCCGTGACCCAGGATCTGTTCACGAACATCGGCGGCAAGAAGCACTCGTTGCAGCTCCGCGCCGACATCCTGAACTTCACGAACCTGCTCAACAGCGACTGGGGCCTCGGCCAGTTCCTGACCAGTTCGTCGCCGCTCGTCGTCCCCGCTGCGAACGCCGGCGGCCCGATCGACGCCAGCGGCCGGCCGCGCTACACGCTGCGCAACATCGGCGGCCAGTTGATGAGCACGTCGTTCCAGAAGTCCGCGAACGTCAACGACGTCTACCGCGTCCAGTTCAGCCTGCGCTACAACTTCAACTAGCGTCGGCTGCGGCCTTCGGGCCACGGAACGGGGGCGCCTCCGGGCGCCCCCGTTTTTTTTTGGGGTTACGGCGCCCGCACCCCCAGTTCGGGGTCGCCGGCGCCTCCAAAACCCTGAATCGGCGGGCGGCGTCTCAAGATCGGGGGATCTTTTCGCCGGCGCGGATCGTTCCTCCCATCGGCGACATATACTTTCGTGTTTCGCGCCGGGGCCCTCGAACGCGCACGGGAGCGCGCGGCGGCCCCCAGGCGCCTGGAGGTCTGCGATCCACATGAGTCCGCTGCGGCCCGTCCTTCTCGCCGTCGGGGCCTGCCTGGCCCTGTCCGGCCCCGCCACCGCGCAGGAGCCCACGCGTCCCACCCTCGAGCTCAGTCTCGAGGACGCGGTCAAGCGCGCGCTCGAGAACAACGTCGACATCGCCGTGGGCAAGTACGACCCCGAGGCTGCCGAGCAGGACGTGTTCGGGGCCCGCGGCGCCTACGACCCGCTGTTCACCTCGACGCTGTCGAAGCGCTCGATCACGTCCGAGGCCCAGAACGTCTTCGCCGGCGCCGACAAGCCGGAGACGGACGTGATGACCTACAACTTCGGGCTCCGGCAGTTCCTGCCCACCGGCGCGACCTTCCAGCTCGACTTCAACAACGCGAAGACCGACACCAACAGCATCTTCGCGAGCTTCAACCCCGAGTACGAGTCGACCCTCGACCTGCGGCTGACCCAGCCGCTGCTGCGCGACCGCGCGACCGACACCCAGCGCAACCAGATCCGCGTCGCCAAGAACAACAAGGCGATCTCGGACCTCACCTTCCGCCTGACCGTGCTCTCGACGGTCGCCTCGGTCAAGAAGTCCTACTACAACCTGATCGGGACGATCGACAACCTCGAGGCCCGCCGCAAGAACCTGGAGCTGGCCAAGAAGCTGCTCGAGGAGAACCAGATCAAGGTTCGGGTCGGCACCATGGCCCCACTCGACGTGGTGGCCGCCGAAGCCGAGGTGGCCTCCCGCGAGGAGCAGGTGATCCAGGCCGAGAGCCTGCTCGGCAACGCCGAGGACGCCCTCAAGCGCCAGATCTTCCCTGCCACCAGCGCCGAGGTGTGGCCGCTGCGGATCGTGCCCACCGACCAGCCCTCCGCCCTGGAGACCCGGATCGACGGCGACGCCGCACTGAAGACGGCGTTCGAGAACCGCAGCGACCTGCAGGCCGCCCGCAAGCGGCTGGAGAACGCCTCGTTCTCGGCGGAGCTGGCGAGTTCCGGCGCGCTGCCGGCGATCGACCTGGTGGCGACCTACGGCAACTCCGGCATCGGCGGCACCCAGTTCGTGCGCGAGGGGTTCGGCGGCGAGGTCACGGAGATCATCGAGGGCGGTTACGGCGATGCCGTGTCGAAGGTCTTCGGCCGCGACAACCCGACCTGGTCGCTGGGCGTGAACGTCTCCTACGCGATCGGCAACCGCTCGGCGCGCGCCCAGAAGGCGCGGGCCCAGGTCGCCCGCCAGCAGCAGGAGGCCACCGTCCGCCGCCTGGAGATGGCCATCGCGGCGGAGGTCCGGCAGGCGGCGCGCGCCGTCGAGTCGAACTACAAGCGGGTCCAGTCCACCCGCTCCTCCCGCGTGCTGGCGGAACGCCGTCTGGACGCCGAGCAGAAGAAGTTCGAGGCCGGCATGTCGACCAACTTCTTCGTGACCCAGGCCCAGCGCGACCTGGCCGACGCCCGCGTGGCCGAGCTGACGGCGGTCGCCGACTACCGCAAGAGCCTCGTCGATTTCGAGCTCGCGCAGGAATCCGGGATCGGCGGCGGCGGCTCGTTCGCGACGGTCTCGCTCAGCTCGGGCGCGACGACCCCCTAGCCGACGCTTCCGCTTCAGGAATCCGCAAGGAAGAGGGGCGCTGCAGCGCCCCTTTTCGTCTTTTTACCCGTGCCCGGCGCGCGCGAACCGGCGCCACCGCGAGGGCCGCCGTACACTTCCCGCATGAAGCATCGGGGGCTGTTGTTGGCGGGAGGCGCGCTGCTGGTCGCTGCGGGTGCCTGGGCGGCACTGCGCGGCGACAAGGCGGCCACGGGCTGGACGACGGCGGTCGTCCAGCGCGGTGACGTCGTCGAGGTCGTGGGCGCCACCGGCACGCTCCAGGCCGTGACGACGGTCCAGGTCGGCTCCCAGGTCTCCGGCACCATCGCCCGCCTGCACGCAGACTTCAACGACACCGTGCGCGCCGGCCAGCTCGTGGCCGAGCTGGACCCGTCGCTGTTCGAGGCGCGCCTGCGGCAGGCCGAAGCGAACCTGGCGAGCGCGACGGCCAACCTGGAGCGCTCGGGGGCCGCGCTCGACGACGCCCGCCAGAAGCGCGAGCGGGCGGAGGAGCTGTGGAAGGCGCGGCTGCTCCCGGAAACCGAACTCGAGACGGCGCGAGCCAACGCCCGCTCGGCCGAGGCCCAGGTGAAGTCCAGCGACGCCGCGGTCAGCCAGGCCGAGGCGTCGGTCAACCAGGCCCAGGTCGACCTCGGCCACACGATCATCCGCGCCCCGATCGACGGCGTGGTGATCGGCCGCAACGTGGACGTCGGCCAGACGGTGGCCGCTTCGCTGCAGGCGCCGACGCTGTTCGTGATCGCCAACGACCTGCGCCGGATGCAGGTGCGGGCCGGCATCGACGAAGCCGACGTGGGCCGCGTGCGCGAGGGCATGGCCGCCACCTTCCGGGTCGACGCCCACCCTGAGGAGGTCTTCCCCGCCCGCGTCGAGCAGGTCCGGCTGCAACCCCAGGTCGTGTCGAACGTCGTCACGTACGACACGCTGCTCAGCGTCGACAACGACGCCCAGAAGCTCAAGCCGGGGATGACCGCGACGGTGTCGCTCGAGGTGCGGCGCGCCGACGGCGTGCTGCGGGTGCCGGCCGCGGCGCTGCGGTTCCGGCCCGAAGGCGCCGGTCCGGCCGGTCCGGGCGCAGGCCGCCGCCCTGGAGGCGAAGGCGCCCGGATGGGCGGCGGCGGCGGTCGCCCCGGAGAAGGCGGTGGAGCGCCGGGCACCGGGCGCGGCGACCGCACCGGCGGGCCCGGGGGCGGGCGCCGTTCCGAGGCCGGTCCGGGCGACCCGGCCGGCGGCGAAGGCCAGGGGCGTCGCGGCCGGCCGGCCACCCTCTACGTGCCCGGTCCCGACGGGAAGCCGGCTCCGGTCGACGTCCGCCTCGGCATCTCCGACGGCCAGTGGGTCGAAGTCCGCTCCGGACTGGAGGAGGGCGCCACCGTGATCACGGGCGTCGCGCTCCCCGGCGCGGCGCCTTCAGCCAACGGCCGGCCGAACGCCTCGCCGACCAGCAACCCGTTCCAGCCCCAGTTCCAGCGCCGCCAGCGCTGATCCCACGAAATGGCCCTGATCCGCCTGGTCGACCTGCGCAAGAGCTACCGCGTCGGCGACGTGACCGTGCACGCGCTCCGCGGCCTCAGCCTGGACGTCGAGCGCGGCTCGTTCGTCTGCGTCGTCGGCGCCTCGGGCAGCGGCAAGTCGACCTTGATGAACGTGCTGGGCCTGCTCGACCGGCCGACGTCGGGCCACTACTTCCTCGAGGGCGAGGACGTGTCGGGCTTCGACAAGGACCGCCGCGCCCACCTGCGCAACCGCAAGATCGGCTTCGTGTTCCAGAACTTCAACCTGCTGCCGCGCACCAGCGCGCTGGAGAACGTGGAGCTGCCGCTGCTCTACGGCGGGCGCGCGCTGCCGCCTGCGGAGCGCCACGCCCGCGCCCGCGGCCTGCTGGAGGCGGTCGGCCTCGGCTCGCGCCTCGATCACACGCCGCAGCAGCTCTCGGGCGGGCAGCAACAGCGGGTGGCGATCGCCCGCGCGCTGGTCAACGAGCCGGAACTGCTGCTGGCCGACGAACCGACCGGAAACCTCGACAGCCGCACGAGCGTCGAGATCATGGAGATCCTGCAGCGGCTGGTTCGCGAGCGCGGCATCACGGTCGTGCTGATCACCCACGAGCACGACATCGCCGAGTACGGCACCCGCGTGGTCACGGTGCGCGACGGGCGCGTCACCAGCGACACGCCGGTGCAGAACCGGCGCGACGCCGCGGCGGAGCGGGCGGCGCTGCCGCCGCTGGAACTCGAGGTGGAACCGGAGCCGGCCGAAGCCGGGGTGGAGGCCTGAGATGGGCGGCTGGAACATCCTGCGCGTGGCGCTGATCGCGATCCGCCGCAACCCGGTGCGCTCGGGGCTGACGATGCTCGGAGTGATCATCGGCGTGGCCTCCGTGATCGCGATGGTCGCGCTGGGCTCCGGGGCCCGCGCCTCGATCGACGAGCAGATCTCGAGCCAGGGCGTGAACCTGATCTACCTCAGCGCGGGGAGCTGGGGCCGCGGCCCCGGCACGGCGCGCGGTGGCGCGGGGTCGACCACCAGCCTGACGGTCGAGGATGCCGACGCGGTCCGTGCCCAGGTGCCGCTGGTGGCGCGCGTCTCGCCGGGGGTCCGCGGCCGGGCCCAGGTCATCGCGGGCAACCAGAACTGGAACACGTCGATCGAGGGCGGCAACGAGGAGTACCTCGAGATCCGCTCCTGGCGCGTCGTCGCCGGCGAGAACTTCACCGCCCGACACGTGCTGGTGGCGGACAAGGTCTGCCTGCTCGGCAAGACGGTCGCCGACCTGCTGTTCCCCGGCGAAGACCCGGTCGGCCAGATCGTGCGCGTGCGCAACCTCCCGTTCCGCGTGATCGGCGTGCTGGCCCCCAAGGGACAGGGCCAGTGGGGCGACGACCAGGACGACATCGTGATCGCGCCCTACACGACGCTGCAGAAGAAGCTGCTCGGCATCACCCACCTGAACCGCGTCACGATCTCGGCCGTCAGCCAGGACCGCGTCGAGCAGGCCGCGATCGAGATCACGCGGCTGATGCGCCAGCGCCACCGCATCACCAACCCCGACGACGACGACTTCACCGTGCGCACGGTCGAGGAGATGGCCCAGACCCGGCTGGACGTCGCCAACACGATGAACTCGCTGCTGATGAGCGTCGCCTCGGTCAGCCTGCTGGTCGGCGGCATCGGGATCATGAACATCATGCTGGTCTCGGTCACCGAGCGCACCCGCGAGATCGGGTTGCGGCTGGCCGTCGGCGCCCGGTCCCGCGACATCCTCAGCCAGTTCCTGGCCGAGGCGGTGACGCTGTCGGTGTTCGGCGGGCTGCTCGGGATCGCGCTCGGGATCGGCATCTCCGAGACGATCGTGCGCAGCCTGGGCTGGCCGATGCAGGTGACCACCGAGGCGATCGCGCTGGCCTTCGGCTTCGCGGCCGCGGTCGGCGTCTTCTTCGGCTGGTACCCCGCGCGCCGCGCCGCCTCGCTCGACCCGATCGACGCCCTGCGCTACGAGTAGTCGCTACGGGCGGGGCGCCACCCCGAGCCCCGGCGCGTCCGGCGGCAGGACGCGACCGTCCACCAGCGTCGCGCCCGTGAACGGGTCCTCGGCCAGCAGCAGCGCGCCGTCGAGGTCGGCGTGGTCGACGAGCGGCGAGACGTGGGCCGCGGCGGTGATCGCCACCGACGACTCGATCATGCAGCCGAGCATCACCTGCATGCCGTGCGCGCGGGCGACCGCGATCATGCGCAGCGCCTCGGCGATGCCGCCGCACTTCATCAGCTTGATGTTGATGCCGTCGAACGCGCCCGCCAGCTTCGGGATGTCGGCGGCGCGGTGCACGCTCTCGTCGGCGTAGAAGGGAAGCGGGCTGCGCCGGCGCAGCTCGCGCGTCTCCGCCAGCATCGCCGCCGGCAACGGCTGCTCGACGTACTCGACGCCGAGCTGCGCCAGCCAGGCGAGCCGCTCGAGCGCGGTGTCCGGAGTCCAGCCCTCGTTGGCGTCGACGCGCAGCCGCTGGCGAGTGGTGTCGCGCACCGCGCCGAGGATCTCGCGGTCGTTGTCGCCGCCCAGCTTGATCTTCAGCACCTCGAACGCCGAGGCCTCGCGCACCTTGGCCACGACGACCTCCGGGGTGTCGATGCCGATCGTGAACGAGGTCGCCGGCACCCGCCGTCGGTCGAGCCCCAGCATCTCGAACAGCGGCAGGCCGCAGCGCTGCGCCGCCAGGTCGTGCAGCGCGATGTCGAGCGCGGCCTCGGCGGCCGCCTGGCCGGGCACGGCGGCCTCGCGGGCCGCGGAGGCGAAATGCCGTGGCTCGCCGAGCTTCGCCGCCATCGCCCGAACCGCGGCCGTCGCCGAGGCCTGGTCTTCACCGTAGCGCAGGATCGGTGCGGCCTCGCCGCGGCCCAGCCGGCCGTCCTGCTCGGCTTCGACCAGCACGTTGAGGCGGGAGTCGGAAGCGCCACGCGCGATGCGGAACGTGTGGCGCAGCCGCAGCTCGAGGGGGCGGGCGACGACGCGGAGCGCACTCATGACGGGCCGATGATAAGCCCGCCGCGGTTGACCCCCCGGGAGGCCTGTTCAATGATGCGGCGTGCTCCAGGAGCCGATCGCGGTCCTCGCCTGGCTCGCCGGCGTGGTGGCGCTCGTGCAGCGCCTGTCGCGCTGGCCGCGGCTCGCCTTCGTGTTCGACCGCCTGCCCGCGGTGTTCTGGGTCTACTTCCTGCCGATGCTGTCGACGTCGGCCGGGCTGACCCCCGCCGAGAGCCCGGTCTACCCCGCGCTCGCCCGCTACCTGCTCCCCTGCTGCCTCGCCTTGATGCTGCTCTCGGCCGACCTGCCGGCGATCGCTCGCCTCGGCCGCACCGCACTGCTCGTGATGGCGGCCGGCGTCGTCGGCACGGCCACCGGCGCCGTGGTCGCTTTCGAGGTGTTCCGCGGGTGGCTGCCCGCGGAAGCCTGGAAGGCGATGGCGGCGCTGACCGCGACCTGGATCGGCGGCAGCGCCAACCTGGTCGCCGTCGCCACCACCCTGCAGCTCTCGCCCGAGCTGCAGGGCGTGATGATCCTGGTCGACACCCTCGTCGGCTACTCGTGGATGGGACTGCTGATCGCCCTTGCCGGTCGCCAGGAGCGCTTCGACGCCTGGAACCGCGCCGACCGTCGGCTGGTCGACGAGATCGGGGCCCACCTGCAGAAGCTGCGGGCGGAGACGGCTCACCCGATCTCCGTCGGCGACGCCAGCCAGATGGTCGGTCTGGCGCTGGGTCTCACCGCTGTCTGCCTGTGGGCGGGAGCGCAACTGCCGCCGGTGGGCCGCGTGCTGAACGCGTTCTCGTGGAGCGTCGTGCTGGTCACCACGATCTCGCTGCTGCTGTCGACGACCCGCCTCGCGCGCCTCGAAGGCGCCGGCGCCTCGGCCCTCGGCTACACGGGTTTCTACCTGCTGCTCGCGGGCATCGGCGCCCAGGCCGACCTGCGCCAGATCGCGACGTGGCCGCAGTTCGTGCTGATCGGCCTGGTCGTGATCGCGGTCCACGGCGCCTTCCTGTTCGCGGCGATCCGGCTGCTGCGGGCTCCGCTCTTCTTCTTCGGCTCGGCCAGCCAGGCCTGCGTCGGAGGCTACTCGTCGGCGCCGGTGGTGGCGGCCATCTACCACCCGGCGATGGCTCCCGTGGGCCTGCTGCTGGCCGTCGTGGGGAACGTGGCCGGCACCTACGTCGGGCTGCTGGTCGGGGAGCTGCTGGCGCCGTGACCGCGCCTTCGCTGCTGCTCGCCGCGGCCCTGGCGGCCGCGCCGGAGACGCTGGTGGTCGGCCTGCTGGCGGACCCGGTGTCCCTTGCGCCGCACCGCGCGACCGACCTGGTGTCTGCGGGCGTCGTCGTCAACGTCTGCGAGACGCTGGTCCGGCAGCGCGAGGCGGGCGAGCGCTTCGAGCCGCTGCTGGCCACGTCGTGGGCGACGGCCGATGCGCGCTCCTGGACCTTCACGCTGCGCGACGGCGTGCGCTTCCACGACGGGACCCGGTTCGACGCCGACGCGGTGGTCGCCAACGTCGAGCTGCTGCGCCGCGAGCGCGCGTTCCCCGGGCGCGCGCGGCGCGGCGGCCCGCTGCTGGTCTCGATCGAGCTCGAGGCGCCGAACGCAGCCCTGCTCGCCACGCTGTCGCAGCCGTTCTTCGCGATGCAGAGCCCGCGCGAGCTCGGAGCCGCTGCGGGTCGGCCCGTGGGCACCGGCCCGTTCGCCTTCCGCGACGCCGCCCCGGGGCGAGTCCGGCTCGCCGCGCACTCCCGCTACTGGGGCGGCCGGCCGCGGCTGGCCGCGATCGAGTTCCGCCGCCATGCGGACGAGGCGGCCCTGCTGCGCGCGCTGCTCCGGGGCGAGGTCGACGTCACCCAGGCGCTGGGCCACGAGCGCGTCGAGTCGCTGCACGACGCCCGGGGCCTGGCGTTCGACTTCCAGGTGGGCTCCAACGTCGCCTTCCTCGCCCCCAACCACGAGCGCGGCCCGTTCCACGACGTGCGCGTCCGCCGTGCGCTGGCGCTGGCGATCGACCGTCCTGCCCTCGTGGAGCACGTGCTGGGCAGCCACGGCGCGCCCGCCCGCAACCCGCTGCCGCCGGGCCTGTGGGGCTACGCTCCGCGCACGCGCGAGCTGATCCGCGACCTGTCCCAGGCCCGCCGCCTGTTGCGGGAGGCCGGTCTTCCCCAGGGTCTCGACACCACGCTGCTGGAGCCGCCCGTGTCCAGGCCCTACCTGCCCCGGCCCGCGGAGCTGACCCGGCGCATTGCGGCCGACCTGGCGGACGCGGGCATCCGCGCCCGTCGGGTGACGGTCCGCGACTGGGGCGAGTACCTCGAGCGGATCGGACGCGGCGACTTCGAGCTGGCGGTGCTCGGCTGGCAGGCCGACACCACCGATCCCAACGACTTCCTGACAGCGCTGCTGGACTCGGAGTCGATCCCCGCCACGAACCGCGTGCGTTACGCAAGCCCGCAGATGGACGCGCTGTTGCGCCGCGCCCGTCGCCGCGGCCCGGCGGCAGAACGCCTCGCCCTCTACCGCGAGGCCCAGGAGCTGTTCCAGCGCGACATGCCGTGGGCGCCGCTGTTCCACGTCTCGAGCGTCACGGTTCACCGCGACGAGGTGGCCGGCCTGCGCGTGAGCGCGGCGGGCCTCGTCCTCTACGTCGGAGCCTGGAAGACCCGATGACGGCTCAGCCGTCCTGCTCGGCGGCGACCAGGTCGTCGAACGTCTCGCGGCGGCGCGTCAGCCGGGCCGCGCCCGCCTCGACCAGCACCTCGGCCGGGCGCGGCCGCAGGTTGTAGTTGGAGGCCATGCTGAAGCCGTAGGCGCCCGCGTCGCGCACGGCCACCAGGTCGCCCGGCTCCACGCTCTCCATCTCGCGCGAGCGCGCGAAGAAGTCCCCGGTCTCGCACACCGGGCCGACGACGTCCACCTCGGCGCGCTGCCGGCCGCGCTCGACGACCGGCTCGATGCGGTGGAACGCCTCGTAGAGCGACGGCCGCAGCAGGTCGTTCATCCCGGCGTCGAGGATCACGAAGCGCTTGCCCCGGTTCTCCTTCACGTAGAGGACGCGCGCCAGCAGCGCGCCCGCCGGCGCCACCAGCGACCGACCCGGCTCCAGCATCAACAGCAGCGGCAGCCCCTCGAGCGCGGGCAGGACGCGGGCGGCCAGCTCCCGCGGGTCGGGCGCCCCGTCGCCGGTGTAGTCGATGCCGAGGCCGCCGCCGAGGTCGATGCTCCGCAGCGGGAAGCCCTCGTCGAGGAGCTGCCGCGACAGCGCCGCCACGGCGCGAGCGGCGGCCTCCACGGGCTCGAGGTCGGTCATCTGAGAGCCGATGTGGCACTGGACGCCCGCCACCTCGATCCCCGGCAGGGCCCGCGCGCGGCGCAGCAGCTCGGGTGCGAGCGTCAGGTCCACGCCGAACTTGTTCTCGCGCAGCCCGGTGGAGATGTAGGGATGGGACCGCGGGTCGATGTCGGGGTTGACGCGCAGCGTGACGTGGGCGACGCGGCCAGCGCGCCCGGCCAGCGCGGAGAGCCGGCGAATCTCCTCCTCGCTCTCGGCGTTGAACTCGCCGATGCCGGCGTCGAGCCCGGCCTGCAACTCGGCTTCCGTCTTGCCGACGCCGGAGAACACGATCCGCTCCGGCGGGAACCCGGCCCGCAGCGCCGCCGCCAGCTCCCCGCCGGAGACGATGTCGGCCCCGGCTCCCCACCCGGCCAGGCGCCGCAGCAGGGTGCCGTTCGAGTTGGCCTTGAGCGCGTAACAGATGCGGTGCGGGACGGCGGCGAAGGCGGCGTCGTAGGCCCGGTAGGCCGCTTCGACCGACGCCGCGGAGTACACGTAGAGCGGCGTGCCGAAACGCTCGGCCAGTTCGGCGAGCGCGACGCCGTCGCAGCGCAGCTCGCCGCTGGCGCGCGAGAACCCGGCGCTCACCGCTTGCCCCCGCGCAGCACGGCCGCGGCCACGCCCGACAGCCCGATCACGCCGACGAGGTTCGGGAAGATCTGCAGTCCGTTCATGAGGTCGCCCCACGCCCACACGGTGTCCACCCTGGAGACGGCGCCGAGCACGATCAGGCCGCAGTAGGTCCAGCGGTACGGCACCACCACCCGCGGCCCGAACACGTACTCGAGGAACTGCTCGCCGTAGTACGCCCAGCCGATCAGCGTCGTGTAGCCGAACAGGAACACGCACAGCGCCACCACCAGGCCGCCGAACGGCAGAGCCGTGTCGAAAGCCTCGGCGACGATCGCCGCGCCGGTGTTCTGCGAGCCGCGCCACACGCCGGAGAGCAGGATCGTGAAGGCGCTGATCGAGGAGGTGACGAACGACACGATGAACACCTCCATCACCGCGGCCAGGCCCTGCCGCCGCGGGTCGTCGCTCTGCGCGGTGCCGTAGGCGACCGCCGCGGTCCCGTAGCCCGCCTCGTTCGCGTAGATGCCGCGGGCGATGCCGTAGCGCATCGCCACCATGATCCCGACGCCCGCCGTGCCGCCGGCTACCGAGCCGATCGAGAACGCCTCGCGGAACACGAGCGCGAGCATGGCCGGGATCTGCCCGGCGTGCGAGGCGATCACCCACAGCCCGCCGAGCAGGTAGAGGCCGACCTTCAGCGGCGACAGCTTCTCCATCGCGAGGCCGATCGCCCGGATGCCGCCGATGATCACGAGCCACGCGAGCACCGAGATCGTGATGCCCGACCACAGCGTCGGCACGCCGAGCTGCGAGCGCCACACGTCGGCGATCGAGTTGGGCTGGGTGAAAGGCGTCGTGGTCAGCGCCGCGACGCCGGCGATCACCGCGTAGGCCATCGCCAGGCGCGGCGAGCGCAGGCCGTCGCGCAGGTAGTGCATCGGGCCGGCCGACAGCCCGCCGCCGCCGTCGAGCCGCCGGTACTTCATGCCGAGCACGGCCTCGGCGAACTTGATCGAGGTCGCGAAGAAGCCGTAGCACCAGATCCAGAACAGCGCCCCGGGTCCGCCGGAGACGATCGCGGTCGCGACGCCCGCGATGTTGCCGGTGCCGATCGAGGCCGCCAGCGCGGTCATGAACGCCTGGAACGGGGTGAGGGCTCCCGCGCCGTCGCTGCGTCGGCTGGGCACCAGCGCCTGCAGCGCCTCGCGGAAGCAGCGCACCTGCACGAAGCCGAAGCGCAGGGTCAGGAACAGGCCGCTGCCGAACAGCAGCAGGGCGAGGATCGAGGGCAGCGTCACGCCCCCGATCCGGATCGGCCCCCACAGCACGTCGTCGGCGACGAAGTGGATGGCGCGCGCGAGCGCCGAAAGGGCTTCGGACATGGAGCGGCATGCTAGCATCGCGACCACTGCGATTTATGGCCGCGCGAGAGCTGATCACGGCCGACGACGTGCGCTCGGTGCCCGAGGGCGGCGAGCTCTTCGCCGGGCCCGGCGCCATCGTCACCCCCTGGGCGCGCGAGATCGCCGAGTCGCGCGGCGTCCGCATCACGCTGGAGGCGCGCCCGAGGGCCGCGGCGGTGGCGCTCGGCGCCGACCACGGCGGCTTCGCGCTCAAGGAGGCGCTCAAGGCCAGGCTCGAGCGCAGCGGCCGCGCCGTGCGCGACGTCGGCACCCACTCCACCGATCCCGTCGACTACCCCGACCTCGCGCTGGCCGTGGCCCGCGCGGTGGCCTCCGGCGAGGCCCGCTTCGGCGTGGTGATCGACGGCGCCGGGATCGGCTCGGCGATGGCGGCCAACAAGGTGCCCGGCATCCGCGCCGCCGCCTGCAACACACTGGACCTCGCCCGCAACGCGCGCGAGCACAACGACGCCAACGTCCTGACGCTGGGGGCCCGCTTCGTGTCGCCCGAGCAGGCGCTGGAAATCGTCGAGGCCTTCACGGCGCTGCGCTGCGCCGAGGAGCGCCACCTGAAGCGGGTCGCGAAGATCGTGGAGATCGAGGAGAACTACGGCCGCCGCCCCGTGCGGCGGGGAGCCCGAGAGAGATGAACCAGCAGCAGCTCGTCGAGGCGGTCGTCCGCGCGGTGCTCGCGCAGATCCAGGTCGAGGAGCCGGCCTGCGCCTGCCACGGCGCGCCCGGCGGCGGCTGCCCGGTCCGGCTCGACGGCTTCGTCGGCCAGGGCGCCGCCCGCTTCGGCCTGCGCGCCGGCGCGGCCTACCCGCGCGAGATCGCGCGCACCATCGACCACACGCTGCTGAAGGCGGACGCCACCCGCGCCCAGATCGAGCAGCTCTGCCGCGAGGCCCGCGAGTTCGGCTTCGCCACGGTCTGCGTCAACCCGGCGTGGGTCCCGCTCTCGGCCCGGTTGCTGCGCGGCTCGGAGACGGGCGTCTGCACGGTGGTCGGCTTCCCGCTCGGCGCCACCTTTCCCGAGGTGAAGGCCCACGAGGCCGCCCGCGTCGTCGAAGAGGGCGCGGGCGAGGTCGACATGGTGGTCAACGTCGGCGCCCTCAAGTCCGGCGACTACGCGCTCGTCGAGCGCGACATCGCCGCGGTCGTCGAGGCCAGCCGCCGCGGCGGCGCGATCGTCAAGGTGATCCTGGAGACCGCGCTGCTGAACGACGAGGAGAAGGTGCGTGGCTGCGTGCTCAGCCGCGCGGCCGGCGCCGACTTCGTCAAGACCTCGACCGGCTTCGGACCAGCGGGGGCGACGGTCGAGGACGTGACGCTGATGCGGCGCGTGGTCGGCCCCGCGATGGGCGTCAAGGCGGCCGGCGGCGTGCGCGACTACGCGCAGGCCCAGGCGATGATCGCGGCTGGCGCCGACCGCATCGGCGCCAGCGTCGGCGTCAAGATCGTGCAGGAGAGCCGCGGCGGGGCGCCGAGCCCGGCCTCGCACTCCACGCCCCCCGCGAAAGGCGGCTCCTACTAGCGGACGCTAGCGGTCGAGCCGCACCCGCGACAGGTACGACTCGACCGTGCGCCGGACGTCGAGGCCCAGGTAGCGCGCGTACTCGCCGAGGAAGCCCTTCAGGTAGACGAGGGCGGGCAGGTCCGCGTGGCGGTCGGCCTCGATGTACTCGAGGAAGCGCACTCCCACCTTGGTGCGGGCGGAGATGTCGGCGAGCGCGACACCGCGCTCCTCCCGGAACCGCTTCAGCGTGGCCCCGGTCACCGGCTCGGGCAGCAGCAGCGGTGGCGACGGCGGGCGCGGGGCCGGCGGCACGGGGCGCGCGGGCGGTGGTGTCGGCGGTGGCTCGGGTGAAGCCTCCGGCGCCGCCGGTGGGGCCGCCGGAACGAGCTTCGGGGCCTCCGCCCCGCCTGTCACCGGTGGCCGCTGCGCCGCGCCTCCAGCCTCGTCCGCGGGAGGCGTTCCGCGCCCGGCGTCGTAGACCCTCCGGCGCTCCGGGTCGGACAGCGCCTCGTACGCCGCACGCACGCGGGCCCGCGCCTCGGCGGCTTCTTCGGGCTCCAGCAGCGAGTAGGTGGCCAGGGCCCCCTCGGCGTAGAGAGACTCGAGGAAGCGGTAGGCGCGCTCGACCTCCTCGGGCGTCGCCCCGGGTCCGAGCCCCAGCGCCTCGTAGTGGTCCGGCGGGTTCACGCCCACGGCAACGGCAGGGTCTCGCCCTGCAGCAGGGCACCAGTCAGGCGCCGGATGTGGTCGGCCGCGCGAGACTCGGCGGCTTCGGCCATGAACAGCCGGCGGCGGCGGACCGCGCGCCAGACGGCGTCCTCGTACGGCACGAATCCCACGTACGACGAGCGCACGCCCAGGTGCCGGGCGCAGGCGGCGACGAGCTGGTGGCCGACGCGCTGGTCGGCTTCGTCGCGCACCTGGTTGACGACGAAGCGCGGGTGGAACGTCGCGACCTCCCGCCGCATGTCCGCTTCCGCGTCCGGGTGGCGCTCGCCGACCACCCGCAGCAGGTCGAGCGGCGTGCGGATGCCCGCCTCGTTCTTGGCGTCGAGGGCGGAGTCGACGAGCTGGCGGACGGCCTCGTTGCCGGCCACGCCGCGCAGCCGCCGGTACAGCGCGCTCTTGATGAAGCGGTAGCCGTTCTCGATCGAGGTCGGCTCCGGGATCACCGTCAGCAGCGAGACGTCGGAGATCAGGAAGAAGTCGATGATGTTGAAGGAGCTGCCGGCGCCGAGGTCGAGCAGCACGACGTCCACGTCGAGCCCGCGCAGCTTGTTGAGGATGCGCACCTTCTGCACGTGCTTGATGTTGGCGGCGGCCAGGAAGTCGGAGGCGCCGCTCACCAGCCGCAGGCCCGGGACGCCGGTCTCGACCAGCACGTCCTCGATGCGCTCGACGCGGCGCTGCAGGAAGTCGCCCAGCGTCAACGCCGGCATCTCGAGGCCGAGGCAGGTGTGCAGGTTGGACCCGCCGAGGTCGGCGTCGACCAGCACGACCCGGCGCCCGGTGCGCGCGAGCTGGTAGCCGAGCGAGGCCGCGAGCAGCGACTTGCCGATCCCGCCCTTGCCGCCGCCCAGCGACCAGATCTGCCGCCGCGACGGCTTCGCCGCGGGGGAGACGGCGGCGAGCTCGGCCGGCGCGGCCGCGGTCAACGCAGGCCGACGCTGGACAGCACGGCGGCCGCCAGGTCGCGCAGGCGGGGGGATTTCTTCCAGTCGCGGGCGGGCGCCATCTGCACCACGCAGAGCGAAACGCCCTGGCCGACGAGGCTCAGCGAGCGCTGCCTCCACTCGCGGGCGCCGCGGGTCTCCACGTCGTAGCGGATGCGGTAGGCGCTGTCGAGCGCGGCCCGGCCCAGGACGCGGCCGCCGACGTAGTCGTACTCGTAGTCGACTTGCGCGTCCAGCTCCAGCGCCGGCGCCAGCCGCTCCAGCAGGCACTGGCCGTGGAAGGCGTCGGGCGGCAACTCGGTGGCGTGGAAGGACAGCCGGAAGACCAGCGTGTCGCCCGCCACGTCGAACGCGTCGGGCCGCCCCGCGACCGGGGCCACCACCCATCCCTCCGGCGCGCGCAGGAAGACGGCCCCGTCGAAGAGCCGGTGCTCCTGCGCGAGCGCAGGCGGCTCCGCGGCCGGCGTCGCCGCGTGGGCGGCGAGCAGCGCGAGCCCGGCAAGGCAGGAGCGGCGGGCGACGCGGTTCAAGTTTCTCTCGGCCTCGGTTCCCGGCGGGACGATAGCGTGGCCCCGGACCGCCGGCAAGGGGTCGGATTGGCTACACTTGGCGACCGATGAGACTGCGCACCGCGCTCCTCCTCCCCGTCCTCGCCTCCGTCGCCTGCGGCGGCACCAGTTGCCTGATGGGCCGGCCCGAGTCGCCCGACTGGCAGTTCGAGCAGGACACCGACGGCACCCGCTGCCGGGTGGTGACCCGCGAGACGCAGACCACCTGGTACCGGATGGACGGCTCGCTGCAGAAGGTGCTGCTCGACACCAACCGCGACGGCCGCCCCGACCTCTGGGCCTACCACCTCGGCGACCCGAAGCCGAAGCGGATCGAGATCGACGTCGACTTCGACGGCGAGGCCGACCGCTTCGAGGAACTGGCCCCCGACGGTTCGCTGCGCCGGGTCGGGTTCCGCGAGGGCCGAGGCCGGCGTTACGCGACGCCAGGCGCCGACGGCCTGCCGGTGCTCGTCGAACACGACTCGGACGGCGACGGCCGGATCGACCGCACGGAGCGCCTCGAGCGGGGCGCGGCGGTCGCGATCGAGATCGACGGCGACCGCGACGGGCGCGTCGACCGCTGGCAGAAGTTCTCCGGGCGGCGCCTGACGAGCGAAGAACTCGACACCGACGGCGACGGCAAGCCGGACCGCCGGCTGCGTTACGACGCGCGGGGCGAACTCGAGGGCATCGAGCCCATCCGGTGATCCCCGTCCCCGAGCGCGACGGGCTGTCGGGCTGGCTGCGGTGGACCGCGCTGCTGCTGGTCGGCGTCATGCCGCTCGCCTTCGGCACCGGCAGCCCCGTCCTGTACCTGCCTGCCTTCGCGACCGTGTACCTGCTGTCGGCCGCGTCGTGGGCTCGCGCCCGCTTCGACCGCTCGCTCGGGCGCGGGGCGCCGCCGGTTCCCGGTGCCCGCCTCCTGTGGGCCCTGCTGGCCCTCGCCGCGCTGCAACTGGTGCCGCTGCCGCCTGCGCTGCTGGGGGTGATCAGCCCGGCCTCGTGGGCGTTCCACCATCTCGGCAAGGAAGAACTGCCGTGGGAACCGCTCTCGGTCAGTCCCGGGGCCACCGCCCGCGGCCTGCTCTGCGTCGGCGCGGTGATGGCCCTCTACGCCTTCGCCTGCCGCGAGTACCGCTCCGAGGCCTGGCGGCGCCGCGCGCTCGCCACCCTGGCCGTGGCGGCCGCGGCGCTGGGCACGGTCGGCCTGGTGCAGGCGGCCAGCGAGGCTCCCAGCCGCATCTACGGCGTGATCGACGTGGACTTCCAGCGGGCCTGGGCGATCTGGGGCCCCTACATGAACCGCAACCACTTCGCGGGCTACGTGGCGATGATGGTCCCCTTGGGGGTCGGCCTCGCCGTGGCCGGCACGGCCGAGTTCCGCCACCTGCGACGCCGCTTCGGCCTGGGCCGCGCCCTCGGCGACGCCTCGTTCCCGCGGGCGCTCCAGTGGAGCGCGTTCGCGCTGTTCCTCGCCGTCGCCAGCCAGGCCCCCCAGACCCGCGGCGGCCTGCTCTGCCTCGGCGCCGGTCTCGCCACCCTGCTGCTGCTCGCGGGGCACGCCCGCGTCGTGCTGACCGCCAGCGTCCTGCTCGGCCTCGGGGCGCTCGCGCTGCTCGACTTCTCGAACGTGTCGGCCGCATTCGAGGGGCGCGGCATGAACCGGCTCGGGATCTGGAAGGCGATGCTGCCCATGCTGCAGGACTTCCCCGTGTTCGGCACCGGGCTCAACACGTTCCTGGTCGCCTTCCGGCCCTACCAAGTCGACTTCCAGTCCTACTGGGTGACCGCCGCGCACAACGACTACCTGCAGGTCGTGTCCGACCTCGGGCTGCTGGGCGCCGCGCTGGCCGCCCCGCTCGGCATCGGCCTGCTGCGGGCGATGCTCGCGGCCCGCGGCGACGCGCTGCTGGCGGCCGCCGCGGCCGGCGTGGCGGGCGCGGCGGCCCACGCCCTCTTCGATTACGCGCTCCAGGTGCCGGCGAACGCGGCGGCCTTCGCGGTCCTGTGCGGCGTGCTCGCGGGCGGCGTCGGCCAGCGGCGGCCGCAGCCTTGAACGCCGTGGAAGCGCCGCCTACAATCCTGTCGCGCCCGTCTCTCCAGCTCACGCCGCCAAGGAAGCCCCCGTCTCGATGATCTGCCCGTCCTGCAAGGCCCAGAACGACGCCAGCGCCGAGAGCTGCTTCACCTGCGGCAAGAGCCTCGGCACGCTGACGCTGGGCTCCGTCGTCGGCAACCGCTACGAGATCCTCGACTACATCGGCCGCGGCGGCATGGGCATGATCTACAAGGCCCACGATCGCGTGCTCGACGAGATCGTGGCGCTCAAGACCCTGCGCCCGCAGATCGCCAACGACCAGGACATGGTCAAGCGCTTCGTGGCGGAGATCAAGCTGGCCCGCAAGATCCGCCACCGGAACGTGTGCGCGATCCACGACTACGGCCAGGACGGCTCGCTGATCTACATCTCGATGGAGTACATCGAGGGCATCGACCTCAAGAAGATCCTGACGGAGAAGGGCCCGTTCCCGCCGCAGGAGGCGTTCGAGATCGCGATCCAGGTGGCCAAGGGCCTGGAGGCGATCCACGAGGCCGGCGTCATCCACCGCGACCTGAAGACCCACAACCTGATGCGGGACTCCCGGGGCGTGGTCAAGCTGCTCGACTTCGGCATCGCCAAGCAGCAGGACAAGGAAAGCGGGATGACGGGCACCGGCCAGCTCGTCGGCACGCCCGAGTACATGAGCCCGGAGCAGGTGCGCGGCAAGGCGATCGACCACCGCAGCGACCTGTACGCGCTCGGCATCGTCGTGTTCGAGGCGTTCACGGGCCAGGTCCCGTTCCACGGCGACACCCCGATCATCACGCTCTTCAAGCACCTCGAGGAGCCTCCCCCGCTGACCGGCCCCCGCGCGCGACTGCTGCCCCACGCGGCCGTCCCGGTGCTGGCCCGGATGCTGGCGAAGGCGCCGGCCGACCGTTACGCGACGGCTGGCGACATCATCGAGGCCCTGCGGCAGGCGCGCACCGAGGCCTTCCCCGAGTCGCTCGCGACGCCGGCCCCGTTCGCCGCGCCCGCGATGCCGGACATGCCGTCCGGGGTCGTGGCGCGCCCGGCGATGCCGACGCCGCTGCCGCAGGCGATGGACGCGCTGCAGCAACAGGCACGCGCGGGGGCGACGCCCACCCCGCACAAGCCGACCCCGGTCGCGCCGACCCCGCCGCCGATCGCGGCCGTGGTGCCGGCGCCGACTCCGATCCCGGCGGCGTCCGCTGTTCCCGCGGCGCCCGACGAACTCGAGGCGACGATCCGCCGGCCGCCTCCGCCGCGGCCGTCGCCGCCGCCCGCGCCCCCGACCCCGGCGCAGGCCGCGCCCGTGGCCGTCCCGCCGCCGCCACCGACCCCGGCTGTTTCGGCGTCGGCAGCGCCGCCGGTCTCGGTCCCGGAGCCAGCGGCCCGGGCGGTCACGCCGGTGCCCGATGTCGAGGCGACCGTGTCGCAGCCACCCGTGGAGGCTCGGCGAAAGGCCGAGCCCGCGGCCCCGGCGCGGCGCGCCGAAGCGACGCACGACGGCGGCACACGCACGCTGCCCGCACCCGCGGCGCCCCGGCCGGAGCCCCCGCCGCCTCCCGCGGCCCCGGCCGTCCCGCCTGCTGCTCCGACGCCGTCCCCGCATGCCGAGGCCCCACCCGCAATTCCGCGCCCGGCGGCCCCGGCGACGGCATCGCGCGGGCCGCTGATCGGCGTCGCCGCGGCCGTGGTCGTGGCCGCAGGGGTCGGCGGGGTGTTCCTGATGCGCTCCGGCCCCGAGACCCCGCCCACGACCTCGGCGGCTTCGCTGGCTCCGTCGGGTCCGGTCGTGCAGGACGTGGTCGTTCCGGGGAGCACGCCGAGCGCTCCCGCCGTCCGGATCGAGGACGCGGAGGCCGTGGCGGCGGAACCCGCCGGCTCGGGCGCGACGGACGTGCGCCCTGTCGCGACTCCGGCGCCGACCGTCGTCGCGCGTGCCGAGCCCGTCGCGCCGGCCGTCACCCAGCCGCCGGCTCCGGCCCCGGGCACCACTTCGAGGCCGACACTCGGATCCGCTCCGGCCCCGGCACCGAACTCCGCCGCCCCAGGCAGCGCGGGGACGGCTGCCCCGACGACCGCAGCTCCGGCACCGCCGCGGGTTCCGGCGGGGCCGGCCCGCTCCTTCCAGCCCGGGCGCTCCCGGATCGACTCGCTGCGCGCAGCCAAGGGCGGCGGCCCCAAGGGCTTCGACCTGGGCGACGCGGCGGTCAAGTCCTCCGCGGAGTTCGAGGGGACGCTCGACTTCGAGTTCTCGCCGGCCACGCCGCGGGCGGGCGAACCCTTCTCGGTCAAGATCTTCCTGAACAACACCGGCAAGAAGGACGCCGACATCAAGATCTTCACGCTGTCCCCGATCGTCAACGGGACGCGCTCCACGCTGAACCCGAAGCCCCTGGTGGACGAGGTCAAGAAGGGCGCGCGGACGCTGGTCTACGAGTACTCGGGCACCTGGAAGGACGAGAAGTCCTGGGAGCTGGAGGCGATCGTGACCACCTCCAAGCAGGACGTCTGCCGCAACCGCCTCACCTGGAAGTGATCGGCTAGCCTCGTTCGGCCGAGCCCTCGCGGTGTGCCGTGCCTCAGGCCCGCCCGGCGCACGCCCCTGCGCATGCGCCCACTTCGACCCGCAGTACGCAGTCGCGACTGCGCTGCCGCCTGCCCGCGGAAGGACTCCTCTTCAGGATAATGCTGGGGGCGTAAAAAGGCGAAGGGCCGGCAAGGCGAGATGCCTGGCCGGCCCTTGGTCGTGACCCTGGCCCGTCGGGCGTCGCCCGACAGGCCAGGTTTGCGGCAGCAGCCCCTACGGAAGCACGGGGCAGGTGTTCTCGTTGACGCTGCAGAACGGATCGGCGTCGCAGAGCGCCTTCAGCGCACCCGAGATCTGCCAGCCCATCACGACTTCGATGGGCACGAACACGTTGTCGGTGACCAGCGGATCGGGGGCCTGGAACCCGAAGCTGCAGGAGTTGGCCGTGGTGTCCACCGTGCCACGCTGACCCACGCGGAGACCGATCGTGGAGAGCTGACGGAAGCCCACCGAGTCGATCCTGCAGCTGCACAGGATCGGGGTCCAGGCTTCCTGGCCCGGCAGACTCGGGTCCTCGGAGACCGTTCCGTTGCTCGAAGTCGTGACCACGATGTCGCCGAACTGCCCAGCCGACGTGAGCGCATTCGGGGACACGGCGCGGGTGCAGTTGGCGATGATCGGGAAGGTCGGGCTCGACTCCGGACCGGTCGCGGTGGGCGCCACCTTGCACTCGGCAGCGACGTTGACCACGGGCGGGGGCGGCGGAGCCACCGTCGTGGTGGTGGTCGTGCTGGTCGTGGTGGTGGTCGTGGTGGTGGTCGTGCCGCCGGTCGCCGCGATCACGCCGCCGCCGAGCAGCGCGCCGCCGAGGCCGATGAGGGCGCCGGTGCCGAGCAGGGCGCCGCCCGCGGCGAACCCGGCCGGCAGGCCCGCGGCCGCGCCGGTCGAGGCCGAGAACAGCGTCACGCCACCGGCAGGAGGCGGACCCACCGGGGCCACCTTCTTGTCGTCGGGGCAATCCTCGGGCTTCTCGACCACCTCGGCCGAGATCTCCGGGGTGCGGCTCTCGCCGAAGTCGGTGGTCGTCGCCTGGATGTAGTAGGTGATCGGGCTGGCGGCCATCGTGGGCCGCGGCAGCACGCCGGTGAACACACCCTCCCCCTGCGTCATCTCGACGTAGTACCACTCGTCGCTGAGCACGGACTTGAAGTAGACGCGAGCCCGCACCACGCTGGCGGCCGGCTCGATCTTGGCCTCGAAGTAGGGGAACTCGTTGGCGACGAGGCAGCCGATGGCCTCGTGGCCGACGTTGGCGCCGGCCGCCGGAGCGGGGTCCTGCAGCGCGGCGGTCAGCGCGACCATCTCGACGCTGGCCGAGGCGACCTTGCCGGACTCCACGCTGACGAGCGTCGGGCCGCGGCCGACGGACAGCCCGCCGCGGCTGCGGCTGGCGATCACGTACGAGCCGGGCGCGAGGCGCGCCTCGAACGTGCCGTCCGGAGCGGTGCGCACCGTGTGGACGGCGCCCGTGGCGACGTCGACGAGCGTCACTTCCAGGCCGGCGAGGGCGCGGCCGTCGAGGCTGACCTGCCCCTTGACCAAACCAGTCGAGGGCGCCGCGAACACGCCGGGGGGGAACACAAGCGATGCGGCGAGCAGAGCTGCCAGTCTCGATTTCATGGAAATCCTCCGGGCGCAATCGTAGGGGCGCGAACGATGGGTGTCAAGGGGTAGATTCAACGGCGACCAGCATTTACCGGGCACTGCGAGGCGCCCGCCGGGGCCGCTCAGCTGCGGTGTCCTCGCCGCGAGGGGGGCGCGGGGGCTTCCGGCGCCGGCCGGCTGCCGGTGTCCGAGTAGTAGCTCCGGTAGTACTCGCCGTAGTACTTGCCGAAGTAGAAGGAGTTCCGCTCCAGGTCCACCCGGTTCAGGATGGTGCCCGCGACCCGCCCGCCCACCGCGGCGAGCTGGTCGACGACCCGGGCGAGCCCCGATTGCGGCGTGCGCTCCGAGGCGACGACCAGGATCACGCCGTCGACCGCCGGCGAGAGCACGGCCGCATCGGCCATCGCCAGGAACGGCGGCGCGTCGACCACGACCCAGTCGTAGTCGGCCCGCAGGCGGTTGAGGAACTCGCGCATCCGCGCCGAGCCCAGCAGCTCCGCCGGGTTCGGCGGGAGGTAGCCGCAGGCCACCAGGTCGAGCTTGTCGACGCCGCTCGGCCGCACGACCTCCTCGAGCGAGCCCTTGCCGATCACGAACTCCGACAGGCCAGGCGCGCTGGGCAGGCCGAACAGCGTGTGGAGCACCGGGCGGCGCAGGTCCGCGTCGATCAGCACGACGCGGTGGCCGTTGAAGGCCAGCGACGCGGCGACGTTGGCCGAGGTGGTCGACTTGCCCTCGGCCGGGCTCACGCTGCTCACCAGCACGACCTGCCCGCGCCCCTCCTCGGGCACCGAGAAGAGCAGGTTGGTGCGGATCACGCGGTACGACTCCGCCAGCGTCGAGCGCGGGTTCTTCGTGATCAGGACGACGGGGGGCGCGGTCGAGCCGCGCGCCGGCACCACCTCCGGGACCATGCCGAGGAACGGCAGGTCGAAGTGGGCCTTCAGGTCCTCGGGGGTCTTGATCGTGCCGTCGAGCTGCTCGATCAGCAGCGCCAGCAGCACGCCCGCCACCAGGCCGCCGAGCACGGCGATCTGCAGGTTCCGCATGCGCTGCGGCGAATCGGGCCGGGTCGGCGCCTCGGGCGGCTCGACGACCTCGACGTTCTCGAGCTTCAGCGCCGAGGCGACGTTGGCCTCGGTCGCGCGCCCCATCAGGCGGTTGAACATCTGCTCGTTGGCCTCGACCTCGCTCCGCAGCAGGCTCTGCTCGCCGGTCCGACGGCGCAGGTCCGCGAGCTGGTCCTGCAGCGGCGTGATGCTGGCCTGGACCGCCTCTTCCTTGCGGCGCGCCTCGGCGACGGCCCCCTCCAGCGAACCGGTCGCGCGCTTGACCTCCGCCGCGAGCGCGGCCTCCGCCTCGGCGAGGGCCTCGTTCAGACGCACCATGTCGGGGTGGCGCTCGCCGAGGTTCTCGGCCAGCTTCTCGCGCTGCCGCTCGAGTTCCGCGATCCGGTCCTGCAGCCGCTGCACGGCCCGCTGCGACTGGACCGACGGCAGCGCCGCCGCCTCCTGGGCCGACATCCGCCGCGCGCGCTCGAGGTCGCTCTCGCGCGTCATGCGCTCGGTCTGGGCGTCGAGCAGCGAGCGGTTCATCATCGCCAGTTGCTGCTCGACCTGGCGGATCTTCTCCTGGAGCCCGGCCAGGCCCGAGCGCTCCTCGTACTCGCGCAGCGCCGCCTTGGCCGCCTCGACCCGGCGCTTCTGCTCCTCGAGCCGCTCGCCGAGCCACGACGAGGCCTGGGTGCCGGCGAGCGTCATCTGGTCGGTCAGCGACTCCTGGTAGAGGCGGATCAGCGCGGCGAGCGCCTTGTGGGTGAGCGTCGGGTCGTAGGCCCGGAATCCGAGGGTCAGCATGCCGGTTTCGACGTCGGCCTCGACGCTGACGCGCGAGCGGAACACCTGGACGGCCGGCGACACGGGCAGGCCGTCGTCGTCGGCGTCGACCTCCGGCGCGCCCTGCGGCAGCATCCGGCGCAGCCGCTCCCAGGGGGTCAGCACGGGACCCGCGCGGAGATCGGGGTGCTTCTGCAGCTCGAGTTCCTCGACCACGCGGGCGGCGAGACGCCGGCTGCGCAGGATCTGGACCTGCTCGCGCACCTTGGCCGCGGCCTGCTGCGGCCGCACGCCGGCCACGGAGCGGGTGTCGATCACGTCCGCCGAACCGGCGGTGATCTGGAGGATCGCGCGCGAGCGGTACACCGGCCGCGTCGTGTAGTTGTAGATCGTGGCCACCAGCACGCTCGCCACCAGCACGGCGAAAACGAGACCGCGGCGCCGGTGGAGGATGGCCAGCGTCTGGCCGAGGTCGCCGGCGGCTCCGGAAGGGCGCACGGGCTAGAAGAACCGCTCGGGCACGACGAGCGTGTCCTCGGGCAGCAGCACCTCGTCGAGCCGCGGCTTCAGCTCCACGCGGCGCCCCGCGACCATCCGCACCAGCTTGACGCGGCCGGCCGCTCCGCGATTGGTCACGCCGCCGCCCAGCGCCAGTGCCTTCTCGACGGTGAGCCCGTCCTCGAAGCGGATCGGGCCCGGCCGTCCCACCTGGCCCTGCAGGTAGACCTGGGCCGCCTTCGGCGCGAACACCGTGTCGCCCGCCTTGAGCACGAGGTTCTTGTCCATCGCGCCCATCTCGATCTCCCGGCGCACCACCCGGAACAGCTCGGTGCCGGGCACGTCCGCCCCGGGCACGTCGATGCGGCCGGGGACGTCGACCGGCGGCGCGTTGCGGGCCGGGTCGCCGGCCAGCCGCTCCAAGTCCTGGAGGCGCGAGGCCGGGGGCCGGATCACCCACACCACGTGGCCGGCCGTCGGCAGCAGCGGACCCTGCCCGTCCGTGAGGAGCGTCAGGATGGAGCCGTCGCCCTTCAGCCCCTGCGGTCCGGGCCGGCTGACCTCGCCGGTCAGGTACACCTTCTGGCTGCGGAACTCCTTGACCCAGACCGAGACCTGGGGCCGCCGCAGGTAGCCGTCGGACAGCAGCGTCACCAGCTTGCGCTCGATCTCCCCGGTGGTCTGCCCGGCGGCCATCACCCGCCCCAGCAACGGGTAGTTGATCATGCCGTCGGGCTCGACCTCGAAGTCGCCCGAGAAGTCCTTCTGACCGGCGACCGAGACCTGCAGCAGGTCCTCCGGGCCGACCTCGTAGTCGGGGTTCCGGGCCTGGGCGTGGAGCGACGCGGCCAGAACGACGGCCGCGAGGGACAGGGACACGTATCGCTTCAGCATTCGTGGAAGAAGCATTGTCCCTGCGGCCGGTCGCTGCTGTCAACGCAGCGGTGCTTCGGCACGCTCCTCAGGGGGCCTCGCGCAGGCGGCCCGGCAGCGGCGCCTTCATCGAACCGACCTGCTCCGGCGGCACGCCGCGCCGCACCGCGATCAGCTCGGCGAGGATCGACACCGCGATCTCCTCCGGCGTGCGGGCCCCGATGCCCAGGCCCATCGGCACGTGGACCTTCTCGAGTTCCGCGGGCGGAACGCCGCGCTGCTTCAGCTCGGCGAAGACGTGCACCATCTTGGGCCGGCTGCCGAGCAGCCCGACGTAACGCAGCCCGCGCCCGAGAACCGCGTGCAGGGCGTCCGCGTCGCCGCGGTGGCCGCGGGTGACGACGACGGCATAGGCGCCGGGTCCCAGCGACATGCGGGCCGCGGCCGCGGCCATCTCCTCGACGACGACGGCGCGCGCGTCGGGAAAGCGCTCCGCGTTGGCGAACTGGGCGCGGTCGTCCGCGACCTCGACCTGGAAGCCGGCCATCCGCGCCATCCGGCACAGCGGAACCGCCACGTGGCCGGCGCCGAACACCAGCAGCACCGGCTCCGGCTCGAGCGGGTCGACGAACACCTGCATCCTCCCCCCGCACACGAGCCCGTCCTCTCCGGCCTGGTCGGCGGTGAGCTCGTAGCTGGCCAGTTCCGGGCGGCGGCGGACGATCGCCAGCCGCGCGCGGCGGACCATCTCGTTCTCGACGCAGCCGCCGCCGATCGTGCCCACGCAGGTGCCGTCCTCGCGGACGAGCATGCAGGCGCCGGCTTTCTGCGGAGTCGAGCCCTCGGTGCCGACGACCGTGACCAGCGCGGCCCCGACCCCCTCGCGCTCCGCGGCCAGCGCCGCCTCGTAGACGGACTTCAGCATCGGGTCGAGGATAGCGTGCGAACCGCGCCGCGCAGAGCGTCGCCGGCCACGACCCGCTCGTAGTGGCCGGCGAGGCGCGCGCCGAGTGCGACGGCCCGCTCCGACGGAGCGCCTGCCTCCACGACGAACAGCACGCGCCGCGCCTGCTCGCCCACCGAGCCGTACCCGCCCGGCCCGAAGGCCGCTGCCAGCACGTCGAGGTCGATCGCGTCGCCGCGCCGTCGCCCCGCGAGTGCGAGCACCCGCTCGAGCCGATGCACGCCCTCGTCGTCGAGCGGGCCGCCCAGCGCGGCCAGCGAACACACCGCCAGCACCGTGGTGCAGGGCCGCGGCAGCAGCGGCTCGTGGTCGGCCGGCGCCTTCAGCCGCCGGCCGCGCGCGCCGTCGGCTTCGGCGATCACCAGGTCGGCGAGCGCGGCCAGCGAGCCGACCGCCTCCGGGGCGAGCCCGCGGGCGCGGCCCCGCTCCCCCACCGCCGCCACGACCTGCACCGCTCCCAGGCGGTCGAGCGCGCCGGCGACCGCCGCCTCGCCCGCGCCCGCGGTCAGCGTCAGCGTGTCGCCCAGCACGCCGCAGTGGGTGGTGGCCGTCAGCACGACCCGCAGGCCCGAGGCCAGCGACGCGTCGCGCAGCGCACGCGCGAGCGTGGACTTGCCTCCGGCCCCGCACAGCGCCACCACCTCGCCGCGACCCAGCCCGAGCGCCGCCAGCAGGTCGATCACCGCGCCACGGCGCCTCCGGCGGCCCGCCACGCCAGGTAGCCGCCCGCCAGGTCCGCGACGGCGACGAAGCCCGCCGCGCGCAGCAGTGCCGCCGCCCGCGCGGAGCGCCCCCCGACCTCGCAGTACACGACCAACGGACCGCGCCCGCGCAGTTCCGCGAGGCGCGACTCGAGTTCGTCGACCGGCAGCAGCAGCGCCGCCGGCAGGTGGCCGCGGGCGTACTCGGCGGCCGTGCGCACGTCGACGAGCAGCGGCGGCGAGCCGCCCGCGAGCCGATCTCGCAGCGCCGCGGCGGAGATCGGCGGCGGCGCGCAGCTCTCGGCGGGAAGCACGAGGGCCTCCGGCCGCGGCGCGTCGCCGCAGGCGGGGCACGCGGGGTCGCGCTCGAGCGCGAGCTCGTCGAAGGTGCCCGCCAGCGCGTCGTAGACCAGCATGCGGCGGTCCAGCGGCTGTCCCAGCCCCAGCAGCAGCTTCAGCGCCTCGGCGGCCTGGAGGGTCCCGATCACCCCGGGCAGCACGCCCAGCACCCCGGCCTCGGCGCAGTTGGCGTAGAGACCCGGCGGCGGCGGCTCCGGGTGCAGGCAGCGGTAGCACGGCCCGCCCGCGAGCCCCAGCACCGCGAGCTGGCCCTGGAAGCGGTGCACCGCGCCGAACACGTACGGGCGACCCGCGGCGACGCAGGCGTCGCTCAGCAGATAGCGGGTCGCGAAGTTGTCGCTGCCGTCGACGACGACGTCGAAACGTGCGACGGTCGCCGGCGCGTTCGTCGCATCGAGGCGGCCCAGTTCCTCGACCTGCACGTGCGGGTTGCGGGCCGCGAGCGCGTCGCGCGCCGACGCCGTCTTGGGCCGCCCGAGGTCGGCCTCGGTGTGCAGCACCTGCCGCTGCAGGTTGCTGCGGTCGACGCGGTCTCCGTCGGCGATGGCGACGTGGCCGACGCCCGCCGCGACGAGGTACAGCGCCGCCGGCGAGCCCAGCCCGCCGGCGCCGACGATCAGCACCCGCCCCGCGCGCAGCCGGCGCTGCCCCTCGTCCCCCACCTCGGGCAGCACCAGGTGGCGCGCGTAGCGCTCGCGCTCGACCGGGTCGAGATCGCTCACCTCGCCTCCACCTCGCCGGCGGCCAGCGTCGCGGTCTCGGCGCGAGCCGCCTCCAGTGCCTGGATCAGCGCATCGCGCTCGACGGGCCGCGCGACGCACGCCCGGAACAGCCGCGCGCGGGCGCCGAGCGGAGCCGGCTCCGAGAGCGCGAGCAGCGGCACGGCCCGCGTGGACTCCTGCTCGGCGAGCCGCTCGGCGACCTCCTCGCCGCGCAGGCGCGGCAGCAGGTGGTCGAGCAGCGCGACGTCCGGCAGCAGCCGGCGCACGGCCTCGAGTGCCTCCACCCCGTCGCCGGCCTCGTGGACCTCGTAGCCGCGGGCCTGGGCGATCGCGCGGACCTCGCGCAGCGTGGCGGCGTCCGCGGCCGCCACCAGAAGCACGGGCCGGCGCGCGGAGACCCCGGTGAACAGCGGCAGCGAGAAGCGCACGCGGGTCCCGCCGCCGTCGCGGCCGTCGATCTCGAGCCGGGCCCCGTGGGCGCGCAGGATGCGGTCGCAGATGTAGAGGCCGAGGCCCGAGCCCTCGATGCCGGCCGTCTCGGGCCGGCGCAGCCGCGAGAAGGGGCGCAGCAGGCGCGGACGCTCGGCGGCGGGGATGCCCACGCCGCGGTCCGCGACCTCGACGGCGACGCGGCCGTCCGCGCGCGTGGCGCGAAGGGTGATGGCGCCGCCGCGCGGCGAGTACTTGACCGCGTTGGAGAGCAGGTTGTCGGCGACCTCGGCGAGCCGCTCGCGATCGCCCCACACCGGCAGCGGCTCCTCGGGCAGCTCGAGCGCCAGCGGCCGCGCGGGATCGGACCGCCAGCGCTCGGCCGCGGCGTGCAGCAGCGCGCCGAGGTCGAGCACCCCGAACTCGAACGGGAAGTGGCCGCTCTCCAGCCGCGTCGTCGCCAGCGTCTTGTCGACGAGCGCCGCCATGTGGCGCGCGGCCGCGGCGATCGCGCCGGCGTGCTCCGCCGCCGCGGGCTCGGCCAGCAGCAGGTCGGCACGGCCCATCACGCCGAACAGCGGCGAGCGGATGTCGTGGGCGACGATGTTGACCACCTCGCTCTTGGTGCGGTCCAGCTCGATCAGCCGCTCGTGCGAGGCCTCCAGCGCGCGGAACAGCTCGGCGTTTCGCAGCGTGATGCCGATGCCGTCGGCCAGCGTCTCCATCATCAGGACGACGCCGTGGTCGAAGGCGTCGGGCCGGTCGCTCTCGAGGTCGAGCACCGCCACCACGTCGTCGCCGGAGAGCACCGGGACCAGCAGCTCGCTGCGCATCCCCGGCACCATCTCGAGGTACCCGGGCTCCCGGCTGACGTCCGCCGCGTGCACGGTGCGCCGCCCGTGCAGCACCCTCGCGGTGAGGCCCGCGTCGAGCGGGAAGTGCGGGAAGCTCCCGCGGCGGGGCGGGTCGCACGCCGCGCAGGCCACGCGGTTCACGCCCGCGGCCGGGTCGGGCACGACGGCCAGCACCACCGGGAAGCGGAACGCCTCCTGGATGCGGCGCACCGCGACCTCCAGCACACGCTCGGGCGACAGGCTGGTCGCGATCTCGCGCAGCACGCGATTGACGAGGCCGAGTTGCTCGGAGCGGCGGCGCTCGGCCGCGAACGCCGAGGCGTTGGCCGCGGCGACCTGGAGCTGGCCGGCGAAGCGCATCAGGCCATCGAAGTCCTCGGGCGTGAACGGCGGCGCGCCCGGGCGCCGGGTCGCGTTGAGCACGCCGAACGTCGCGCTGCGGCCGGCCTCCGGCTCGAAATAGGTGAGCGGCACGCAGAGCAGCCTCGACACGGGGTTGCCGCGCTCGACGAAGCCGGGCTCGCGCGCCGCGTCGTTGACCAGCGCCGGCACCCCGTCGCGGGCGACGCGGCCGAGCACGCCCTCGCCGAGCGAGAAGCGCGGGTCTCCGTAGGGTTCCACCGTGCGGTCGCGGGCCCAGCCCGCGAACAGCCGCAGCTCGCCGGCAGCGGCGTCGAGGCGGAACACCGAGGCGTGGTCGGCCCCGATCAGTCGCCCGGCCTCCTCCGTCGCGCGCTCGAAGAGGGCCCGCAGGTCGCGCAACGCCGCCGTCTCCAGCCCGAGCTCGTAGAGCGTCGCCATCTGCCGGGCCAGCCGCTCGGCCTCGGCCAGGCCCGCCGCCTTCTCGAGGCCCACGGCGAGCTGGTCGGCGAGGCCGCCCAGCAGTTCGATCTCGAGTTCCTCGAACGCGTGCTCCTTCTCGACCTCGAGCACGCCGAGGGCGCGGGCGCCGGCCCGCACCGGCACGGCCACGGCATGGCGGCCGGGCGCGGCCAGCGGGCGCCGGCCCTGGAGCGCCCAGCCCAGCCAGGCGGTGTCGCCGCCGCCGGCGCCGGCCTCCAGCTCGGGCCCGAGGCCCGCGCCCTGCACGGCGTGGAAGGCCACGCGCGCGTAGCCGTGGCCGCGGCGCAGGCCCCCGACGGCGGTCTCCACCAGGGCGCCGCGCCCGTGGGTGGCGGCCATCGACGCCATCAGGCGCGCGGTCTGCTCCTGGCGCGCCGCGTGCCGCCGCTGCTGCTCGTAGATCTGGCGGCTGCGCAGGAAGGTCGCCGCCGGACCGGCGAAGATCGACACCACCTGGGCGTCGTCCTCGTCGAAGCCGCCCGCCTTGTTGCAGGCGGCGATCACGCCGAGCACCCGGCCCTCGGCGAGCATCGGCACCAGCAGCGCCTGCTCGACGCCGGCGATCTCGGCCAGTTCGGGTGCCAGGCGCGGGTCGCGCCGGGCGTCCGCCGTGACGTAGGGCCGGCCCGCGCGCAGGTTCCACAGGCCGCGGTGCTCGGGACGCAGCTCCAGCCGCATCCGTCGCACGACGTCCGGAGCGAGGCCGAAGGCGGGAACGGCGCCGGCCAGCGAGCGGCTCGCCGGGTCGTAGAGCGCCAGCAGGCAGACCGGGGCGCCGATCAGCCTCGCCAGCCGCTCGCACACCATGCCGACGAACTCCTCGGGCCGCGCCATCAGCGACCAGTCGCGGCCGATCTCGTGCAGCCGGGCGAGTGCTCGAGCGCGTGCCTCGGCTTCGCGGCTGGCGCGCTCGCTGCGCTCGAACAGCGCGCGCAGCCGCAGCAGGGCGCGCAGCTTCAGGACCAGGCCGCGCGGGTCGGGCGGCTTGGCGAGGAAGTCGTCGGCACCGGCCTCGTAGCCGCGCTGCAACGCGTCGGCGTCGGCCGCCGCGGTGAGCAGCAGCACCGGCAACGCCGGCCCGAGGCGCGCGCGGATGCGCCGGCACACCTCGATGCCGTCGATGCCCGGCAGCCGCACGTCGAGCAGCACCAGGTCGACGGGCTCGGCCTCGAGCCGCTCCAGGGCAGCCTCGCCGCTGCCGGCGCTCGTGCACGCGAGTCCGTGCTGGCCGAGCAGCCGCTCGAGGAACGTGAGGATTTCCGGGTCGTCGTCGACGACGAGGACGCGCGCCATCGCCGCCCCGGAGCCGCTGCTCAGCGGATGACCGGCAGCTCGCGCCGTCCCGGAACGGAAGCGGCAGGCGGGGTCTCGACCTCCGCCACGACCTGGCCGTAGCGGCTGTGGAACGAGAGCTGGCGGCGCCAGCAGCGCCGTTGCTTGAGGTCGTACGCGACGCACGACTCGATCGGCCGGCTGTAGAGGTGCAGCGAGACCGCCGGCTCGCGGCCCTGGACCACGACCTGGTGGATGGTGTGGGTCTTGTCCACGGTCGCGACCGGCCCGCCGGGAGCGCACTCGTGCACCGGCCCGCGGTCGAGGTGGATCTCGGTCGCGCCGGCGAGGCAGTCGAGGCCGGAGACCTGCTGGTTCTGCGGCGCGTTGCAGCCGACGTACTTGTACTCGACGACCGCCAGCGCGCCGCGCACCGTCACCATCCACCCGAGCTGGCCGTTGTGGGAGTGGATCGGCGTGCGCTGCCCCGGCTGCCAGCACAGGACCATCAGCTCGAACACGTCGTCGGCGTGGACCAGGTTGCGGGTGTAGCGGTCGGGGCTGAAGTGGGCGTAGGGCTCGAGGCTCGCGCGCTCGACCTCGACGCCCGACAGGAAGTCGAGGATGCGGTCGCGGGTGAACGGTTCCGACTCGAACCCGCGCAACGTCTCGACGACGTCACCGACGGAGACGACTTTCGGGGGCACGAAGGCGAGTGTCCCGCGCGCGCCCGCGGGGTGTCAAGGATGGCGCTTAGAATCCGCGGATGTCCCGCGCGCTCGCCGTCGGCGGCCTGCTGCTGTGCGCTGCCACGGTCCTGGCCGCCACGGCCGCCCCACCCGCGCTGACCGTCGAGGCCGACGGCCTGCGGCTCGTCTACCCCGCAGTGCGCACGGGCGGCGCGCTCGTGGCGGCGCTGGCGCTGGGTGCGGCCGCCGCGCTCGCCGGCGGGCGGCGCTGGCGCGGGCTGCTGGCGGCGGTCGCGGCCGGCTGCGCGCTGCACGCGGCTGCCTCCGCCGCCTGGCTGATCGCCGCCGACGGCACGGCGCTCCGCGAGCGCCGCCTGACCGGCTCCCGCGTCGTGGCCTGGACCGACGTCGTGGAGGCCGTCAACGGGCCCGAGGGCGTCCGCCTGAGCACGCGCGACGGGGGCTCGGTCATGGTCGACGTGCTCGCGCTCGAGCCTCCTCAGCGGGCGGCGCTGGAGCGCTCGATCGCCCGCCGCATCGAGGACGCCCGCCGACGCTGACGCCCGGACCGGAAGGCTTGCCCTAGATGAAGAGGTGATCGTCCTCGGCGTCGGCGCGACGGGCACGCGCGCGACGCGAGTCGTCGCCCAGCGAGCCGAACTGGCGGTACACCTCGACTCCCTTGCGGATCCCGCGCAGGAACGCCACGAGATCGGCCAGTGGCCCCAGCGGGCGCAGCACGAGGCGCTGGATCTGGGTGGTCGTGTCCTGCACCTTCTCGAGCGTGTCGGCCAGCAGGTCGTCGACCCGCCGCGCCTGGATCACGGCCAGGTCCGAGACCTCCTCCAGGTTGCGGGACACGCGGGCGAAGCTGGCCAGCGCAGGCGACAGCTCGCGGTCGATCCGCTGCTGCAACTGGTCGATCCGCTGCGACAAGCCGCGGCCCCAGAACGCGAGCGCGATCAGGAATGCCGCCTGGACCACCGAGGCCAGCGCGATCACGCCGAGGAATGCGGTCGCCCAGTCGCCCACCGTGCCCTCCCCTTTCCGTCGTGCCTAGACCGAGCCCTCGCCGCGGTCCTTGTTCTCGTGGTACGCCTGCCGCCCCGCCTCGACGGCAGCGGCCAGCCGGTCCTTGCGCTTCTCGATCGACTCGCGGCCGCGGTCGACCGCTTCCGACGCCTCGTCGACCAGCTCGCGCCCGCGCCGCACGGCGCGATCGCGCAGGTCGCGGCCCCGCTCGGCGCCCTCGCGCAACCGCTCTCCCAGCATCTCGCGCGTCTCGCGCCCGGAGCGGGGCGCGAACAGCGTGGCCAGCACCGCGCCCGTCAGGCCGCCGACGAGGAACAGCAGCACTCCAGAGGCCCCCGAGTGGCGATCGTCGTACATCGTTCCGCCTCCTTCACTCGCGCGTGGTGCGCTCGTCGAGGTTAGCACCAACCGCCGCCGGGGCCGAACCTGTCGGCGGCGCGAGCAGCAGGTCGGCAGGCCACGCGGCCGGCCCCACGATCTCGATCGCGCGCAGCAGCCAGCCGGCGACGAAGGCGAGGTAGTCGCGGGCCATTTCGTGATTGTCCTCGAGCACGTCGATCAGCGCCTCCGCGTGCCCCTGCAGCGCCACCAGCGGGGTGAGGGCGCGGGCGCCGAACCAGCGCGGCCGCTCGGCGACCGACTCCAGCGCGCCGAGCGGCGCCCCGGGGCCGGCGTCGAAGCAGTAGCCGTCGGCGGAGGCGCAACGGACCTGGCCGTCCACGACCATCAGCAGCGGCCCGCTCGGCGCTCCTTCCGCCCACAGCTCCGCGCCGGCGGGGAGCCGCAGCTCGTGCAGCGAGCGCGACAGCTCGGCCAGCGCGTTGAGGCTCGCGCGAGAGAACGCCGGCGAGTGGCGCAGGATCAGGATCCGCTCGACGAGGTCCAGCTCGCCGCGCACGGCGGGCAGCGCCGCGGCGCGACCCGGCGGACCGCACTGCTGCAGGTGGCGCTGGACGTCGATCAGCCGCTCGCAGGTCGCGCGCAGCAGGTCGTGCAGCATCGGGAAGCGGTCCTCGAACAGCTCCGCCGCGTCGTCGGCGTCGAGCGAGAGACACAGCGACGGCTCCAGCGCCGAGGCGGCGAAGCCTTCGGGGCAGCGCGCCAGGAACGCCAACCCGCCGACCACCGCGCCCGGCAGCGCCTCGGCCAGGGCGCCGCCGCGGCGCTCGACGCGGACGCGGCCCTCGACCAGGAAGTGCAGCCCGCCGACCGGCTCGCCCGCGGCCAGCAGCGGCTCGCCGGGTTCGAGCTCGCGCTCGGCGAGCCGCTCGACGAGCAACGCCAGGTCCGCGGGCGAGAAGCCGGAGACCAGCGGCACCCGCCGCAGCGCGAGCAGCCGCTCGCCGTGTCCGATGCGTCCTCCACGCGCGCTCACGACGCCTCCTCGGCAGGCCGCGGCCGCGCGAGCAGCGCCAGCGCCCGATCGACCACCCGCTCGAGGAAGAAGCTGCGCCCCTCGGCCCGCACCTCTTCCAGCCGCGGGCGCAGGCCGCCGAGGCCCAGTTCGCCCACGTGATAGGCGGCGAGGCAGCGCACGGTCTCGGAGCTCTCGGCGAGCAGCGCCGCCAGCAGTTCTTCGTAGCCCGCGGGCGCAGGCTCCAGCAGCGGCCCGGCATGGAACAGGCGCTGGGCCTCGGGGGCGTCGTCGACCAGCGCGAGCAGCGCCTCGCGCAGCGGCGGCTCGACGAGGTGCTCGAGCAGCTCGCGGCTGCCCGCGCGAACCTTGATCGACGCGCTCGTCAGGCCGCGGTAGATCCGGCGGTAGTCCTCCCCCGGGTCCTGGAGCTGGAGCAGGCGGAACAGCCGCTCGACCGCGTGCGACTCCTTGTCGCGCAGCAGGTCCACCAGCAGCCCGTGGCCCGGGGTCGCGCGCCCGGGCGCCTCGCCCGCGCCGCGCTGCAGGGTGACCCGCCACGAGAGCGCCTTGAGCGCCGCGGCCGCGGTGCGTTGCGCGGCCGTCGCCAGCGTCGCGCGGTCGAGTTCGAGCCCGGGATTGTCGGCGGCCAGCCGGTTCAGCCCGCGCAGGATCTTGAAGCGGACCATGCCGTCGGGTTCGTCGAGCAGGTGCGCCATCAGCACCCGCGCCGCGGCGGCGGGCTCGAACTGGCTGATCGTGCGCGGCAGGTGGCGGCGGATCTCGTGCGGCAGCGCGTGGTCGCCGAGCGCCCGGTCGAGGTGGCGCAGAGCGGCTTCGCCCTGGGCGACCAGCGCGGCGCGTGCGGCGGGCCGCACCTCGTGCTGGGTGAGCAGGTGCAGCAGCGGCCCCAGGAAGACCGGCGACGGGCAGGCCGCCATCCCGCCCGCGACCTCGGCGAGCAGAAGGGCGTCGGCGCCCTCGGCCAGCGTCAGCAGCAGCGGCTCGCACGCGGGCGACGGCCGCCGACGCAGCGCCCGCGCCAGCGCGAGGCGCGCCGGCCGCCCGCCGTCGCGCAGCAGCGCGTCGAGCGTCTGTTGTGCTTCGTCCGACACCCAGCCACCGGCCACCAGGCCGACGATCGCCGTGGCGCGGACGAGCGGGTCAGGGTCGGCGGTCGCCCGGCGCAGCGGCTTCTCCTCCGGCCGCGCGGCGCTGCGGGCGCGCAGCGCCGCCGCCCGCACCTCGGCGTCGGGACTGGCGAGCAGCCGGTCCGCGATCGGCACGAAGTCGCTCCTCCCGGAGTCGGCGAGCAGGTCGAGAGCGCGGAGCACGACGGCTCGCGACGGGTGATAGAGGATCAGGGCCGGGATCACGCGCAGCCGTCCGCTGGCGGCGAGCAGGTCCATCGCGCCGACGACCTCGGCGTCGTCGCTCGAGTTGAAGGCGGCGACCAGTGCCTCGAGGTCGGCCACGTCCAGTTCCGACAGCTCCGGCCGCTCGCCGAGCACGCCCTCCCGCAGCGCCGCCCGGAACAGTTCGAGGTAGTGCTGGCGCAGGTCGGCGGCCAGCGCGATCCACAGCAGCGCGAGCGCGGCGGTCGCGGCTGCCAGCGCCACGTCGCCGCGGCCGAGCACCACTTCCGAGAGGATCACGAGCGACGCCAGCGCCTGTCCGCCGCGCTGCCCGACGACATCGACCAGCGGCTTGACCCGCCCCCGCAGCGCGTCCGGCAGCGGCATCGCCAGCAGCTCGCTGGTCGTGCGGTGCAGCGAGTGGCGCAGCGTGCCGTCGGCGCCCTTGAGCAGCAGCGCGGCGATCACCCCGCCGCCGAGGGCGAGGCCCGTGGCGCCCAGCGCCAGCAGCGCGGGCAGCACCCACAGCGCGCGGTGCAGGCCCATCACCCGCATCAGCGGCGCCAGCAGCAGCAACTGGCTGGCCAGCGCGAGGCCGTTGAGCAGCACGTAGAAGCTCGCGAAGAACTCCGGCAGCTCCGCCGCCGGCACGGCCCGCGCGACCGCGCTCTTGAACACGTAGTCGGCCAGGGTGAGGGTCACCGTCGAGACCAGGGTCAGCCCCAGCAGGCCGCGCACGTAGGGCTCGCGGCGCAGCAGCCGCAGGGCCCGGCCCGGGTGGGTCAGCGGCGCCCCGCTGCCCGGCCCGCGCGCGGACTCGGGCCGGCGCAGCAGCAGCGCGGGCCCGAGCGCGGTCGCGAGCAGCACCAGCGCCGCGGCGAGCACGAGCTGCGGCGCCTCGGCCCGGCCCGCCACCACCCGCGCCAGCGCGGCGCCGCTGACGGCGCCCAGCAGGCTGCCGAGCGCGATCAGGCGGTAAAGCCGCTTGGCCTGGGTCACGGTGTACGACTCGCCGAGGATCAGCCAGAACTCGAGCGCCGCCAGCGTGCCCACGATGCCGGTCCACACGTAGAGCGCGCGCAGCACCCAGGTCTGCTGCCATGCCGCGAGCAGCCAGAAGCCGAAGGTGACCGCGGCGCACCCGGCGAGCAGCGCGGAGAGCGTGCGCCCCGCGCGCAACCCCGGCAGCCGGCCCTGGACCTGCGACAGCCCCACGGCCACGGCGGCCATCGCCAGGTAGACCCACGGCAACTGCGAGGCAGGCAGGCGGGCCAGGAACAGCGCGTCGCGCGCGGTCTCGAGCAGCGTGTGCGCCGCGAGGATGCCGAACAGCGTCAGGAACGCCGCGGCAGCGCCGCGCCGCTCCTCGGGTCGGACGTCGGAGGGCAGCAGTCGCACGCTCATGCCGCCGGGTCGAGTACAGCCATCGGTGAAGTCCCATTGTGCCCGAGCCACGCCGCTGCTCCGTCACTGCGGCGCTTGCGCGATACTGAGCGGATGAGCGTCGTCATCGCGTGCCAGGACCTGATGTTCCGGACCCGGATCGGCGAAGCGGCCCGCGGCGCGGGCGTCGAGGTGCGTCCCGCGCCGCCCGGACGCCTGGCCGAGACCTGCCGCGCGGCTGGCGCGCGCCTCGTGATCGCCGACCTCGACGACCGGCGCAGCGACGCGCTGGCGGAGCTCGGGGCGCTGAAGGCGGACGCGGCGCTGGCCGCCGTGTGCGTCGTCGGGTTCCTGAGCCACGTCGACGCGGAGCGCGCCGGCGCGGCGCGCGCGGCGGGCGTCGACCGGGTGATGGCCCGCAGCGCGTTCGTCCGCGAACTGCCGGCACTGCTGGCCGGGGCGCAGGCGTGAACGCCCTCGCCCTCGCGCTGCTGCTCTCGGGCGCTGCCCCCGCGCCGCCGGCGGCGGCCGAAGTGACGCTGGTCGCGTTCTCCGACTATCACTCGCACGCGGTTCCCTTCTACTCCGAGGGCGCGCCCGGCCAGGCGGGGCTGGCCCGCGCCGTGGCCTACCTGCGCCGGGCGCGGAGCGAGGCGAATGCTGTGATCGTCTCCGGCGGCGACATGATGAACCTCGGCACCCCGGCCTGGAGCGACGAGTACCGCTGCCGCGACTGGGCGTTCTTCGACGGCCTGGTCGACGCGATGGCGCTCGGCAACCACGAGTACGACTACGGGGCCGAGGCTTTCGACGCCTGCCGCGCGTCGGTCTCCTTCCCCGTGCTCGCGGCCAACCTGCACGGCGCCGACGGCCGCCCGCTGCTGACCCACGGCGGCAAGCCCTACTTCGTGAAGGAGGTCGCGGGCCGGCGGCTGGGGCTGATCGCCGTGGCGGGCCCGGACTTCGTGCGGCTGGTGAAGACCGAGTGGCTGCCGCCCGGCGCCCGCTTCGCCGATCCGGTGGCCACGGCGCGGGAACTGGTCGGCCGGCTGCGCCGCGACGAGAAGGTCGACGCCGTGATCCTGATCGGCCACCAGCACCGCGAGGACGACTTCGCGCTGGCCCGCGCGGTCAGCGGCATCGACCTCGTGCTCGGCACCCACTCCCATCACAAGGGCGAGCTGCAGGTGATCCCGGGCACCCGCACCTGGTACGTCTCGCCCTTCCAGTACCTCACCTACGTCTCGCGGCTCACGCTGCGCTTCGAGGGCCGGAGGCTGGCCACCGTCGGCGGCGGGCTCGTGAAGATGGACGCCGCACTCCCCGAGGACCCCGCCGTGGCGGCCGAGGTCGCGCGCTGGCAGGCGCAGCTCGAGCAGAACCGGCCCGAGCGCTTCGCGGTCGTCGGCCGCGCGGCCGTCGCCCTCACCGACGACGGCGCGCAGTCCGGCGAGTCGGTGATCGGCAACTGGGCGACGGAGGTGCTGCGCCGCGCCACCGGCGCCCACGTCTTCTTCAACACCGCGTCGAGCTTTCGCGGGACGATCCCGCCCGGGGAGGTCACCGCCGAGTCGTTCGCGCGGGCGATCCCGTACAAGAACCGCCTGGTCCGCGCGACGTTCACCGGGGCCCAGTTGCTGAACCTGCTGCAGGCCTCGATCGACCGCCGCGGCTCCGACGGCTTCAGCCAGCAGACCGGGCTGCGGTATCGGCTGCACGAGGGGCGGCCCGTCCAGGTCGAGGTGCTCGCCGACCCCGCCCGGCGCGAGGCGGGCTTCGTGCCGCTCGACCCGGCCGCGACCTACACGGTCGGCACGACCGACTTCCAGGCGAAGGTCGCGAACGGGTACCGCGATCTCTTCGCGGCCGCCTCGGGACTCGCGGTCACGGATCAGGACGCCCAGGCGCTGCTGCTCGAGGACCTGAAGCAGGGCGCAGCGGCCGCGCTCGACGGCCGCGACGGCGGGCGCTAGCGCGGTTCGCCCGTCTCCACCGGCAACCCGGGGTCGGAGCTCCACTCGCTCCACGACCCGGCGTACAGCCGGCCCCGGAGCCCCGCGAGCTCCAGCGCCAGCAACGCGTGGCAGGCGTTGACGCCGGAGCCGCAGTAGACGACCGGGGCGGTCTCGACCGCACCCAGCGCCGCGTAGCGCGCGCGGAGTTCGGCGGCGCTGCGGAAGACCGGCGTCGCCGTCGCCGTCAGGTTGCCGGCGAGCGGTGCGCTCTTCGCGCCGGGCACGTGGCCCGCCCTGGGATCGATCGGCTCGACCTCGCCGCGGTAGCGCTCGGCGGCGCGGGCGTCGAGGACCAGGGCCGGCGGACGCGCCAGCAGCTCGGCCTTGTCGACGACGAAGGCCGGATCGAAGCGGGGCACGAACCGCGCCGGCGCGACCGTCGGCGCGACCGTCTCGAGCGCCCGCCCCTCGGCCAGCCACTTGACGATGCCGCCGTCGAGCACGGCGACGCGGGCGTGACCGTGGGCCCGAAGCAGGTACCAGAGCCGCGCGGCGGTGGCGCCGGCCGCGTCGTCGTAGGCGACGACTTCCGTCGCCTCGCCGATTCCCAGCCGCTCCATCGCCGCGGCGAAGTGCTCGGGCGAGGGCCACGGGTGACGCCCGAGCGGCCCGCCGCGCCGTCCGCCCGGGCCCGCCAGCTCGCGCTCGAGGTCGCAGAAGACGGCACCGGGCAGGTGGCCGGCGTCGTACGCGTCGCGCCCGCGCTTCGCCGGGTCGAGGTACCAGCGCACGTCGACGACGCGCAGGTCCGGCGCGCCGAGGCGGGCGGCGAGGTCGCCGGTCGCGACGAGCGGGCCCGTCACGACCGGCGACGGCACGGCTACTTCAGCTCCTTGGCCAGCTTCTTGAGCGGGCTCTCGACCTGCTTGTAGCCGGCGGGAGCCGCGAACACGCTGGCGGGGATCGCCCCCTCCTTGACCTCGACGGCCTCGTTGGTGAAGGTCGAGCGGCGGCCCATCATCTCGAACGAGGTGGTCTCGGCCAGCGACAGCCCCTCGATCTTCGAAAGCTCCTCGAACGCCTTCGTGTAGCGCTGCATCATCGGGTTGGCCATCGCGAACGCCTGCCGCGCCTGGAACATCGGGACCGGCGGCTTCAGCGCGGTCGTGGTCCAGGTCTCCAGGGTCAGCGCCTCGCCCATCGCGATCACGTACTTCGTGCAGTCGTAGCCGGCGATCTTGCGGGTCTCGGCCGTCTTCGTCACCTTCACGGCGCCGGCGGGGCCCATGCCCGGCACGCTCTTCAGCATCTTCTCGAGCATCGGGTTGCCCTTCGCCTGCTCGAGCTGCTTCTCCACCTCGGCCATCTTGGCGGCCATCGCGTCGGAGGCGGCCTTCATGTCGGCGGCGGTCGCCTCCCAGTACTGCTTCTTGCCGTGCTCGACGACGGTCAGCTTGCCGGAGGCGTACTCGAAGATCGACTCGGTCTGCGCGTCGGCGTGCTTGAACGCGGACGCCCCGTAGTAGGCGGTGCTGGTGCCGCCCTGTCCGCCGGTCTGCTTCTGGGTGATCGTGAGTTCGCCCGCGCCGGCGGGCAGGGCCGCCAGGGCGGCGACGGCGAACAGCCTGAGAATGGTCAAGACGAATCCTCCAAGTGGATCGACGTGCGGCGTCGACTATCGGGAACGGCGCTCGCCGCCACTGCGCCGGGGCCGCTGCCGCAGCAGCGCGGCGACCCCGCGGTGGCGACGCGCCAGGGCGCGAAGGAACTGCTCGGGCTCCACCCGTCCCTCGCGCAGGAAGACGCCCACCTCGCGGGCGTACTGCTCGACCGCGTCGGGCGCGTTGGACGCCTGCGCGTGGACCACGGTGCGCGAGTGGAGCCGTCCCTGCTCGATCAGGCGGCGCACGAGCAGCACCCGCGCCGGGCTCCACAGGCGGTGCCCGTTGCGGTCGCGGGTCGGCTCCGGCACCCGCTTGTCCCGCAGCCAGTTGAGCAGGGTCTGCTTGCTGACTCCGAACTCGCGCGCCGCCTGCAACGTCGTGAGGTATTTCACGGTGCGCGCCGATTGTCGCGCGAGCGAGCCGCCCAGGACAAGCCGCGACGCAGTGCGTCCACCGCGCCGTGCCAGAATGCGGGACGGCGCTTTCGATGAAACTCCCGGGAATGATCTGGTCGCGGCGCGCGTTCCCCTCGCGGGAGCCGGTTTCCGCTTGAATCGCGAAGAGCGCTTCCTCGAGGAAGCCCGGCCTCACTTCCGCGCCATGTACGGCACTGCCCTGCGCCTCACCCGCAACCCGGCCGACGCCGAGGACCTGGTCCAGGAGACGCTGCTGCGCGCCTTCCGGGGGCTCGACGGCTACACGCCGGGCACCAACGCGCGCGCGTGGCTGTTCACGATCCTCCACCGCGCGCGCCTCGACGCCCTGCGCCGCGCCGCGCGGCGGCCCGTGCCCGTCGAGCTGGAGGAGGCCGACCTCCCGGTGCCGCCGCCGCAGGACCTGCTGGCCCGCGGCCACGAGGAGGTCGAGGCGGCGCTGGGCCGGGTGCCCGAGGTGTACCGCGCGGCGCTGCTGCTGCGCGACGTCGAGGAGTTCAGTTACGAGGAGATCGCCCGCATGCTCGACGTGCCGGCCGGCACGGTGATGTCGCGCATCCACCGCGGCCGCCGCCTGCTGCGCGCCGCGCTCGCCTCGGGAGGCACGCCGTGACCTGCGCCCCCGAGAAGGTCACCGCGCTGGTCGACGGCGCGCTGGAGGCGTCCGAACTCGCGCCCGTCGAAGCCCACCTGACGGAGTGCGCCTCGTGCGCCGCGCAGGCCGAAGCCGAGCGCGCGCTGCGCGCCCGCCTGCGCGAGCTGCCGGCACCCGAACTCGCGCCCGGCTTCGAGCTGCGCGCGCGGCGGGCGTTGCGCCCGCGCCGCCTGCCCCTGTTCGCCGCCCTGCTGCCGCTGGCCGCGGCGCTGCTCGTCGCGCTGTGGGCGCGCGGGTCGGCGCCGCTCGTCTCGCTGGCGCTCGCCCTCGACCACGACAAGTGCTTCGCCCACGATCCGCTGCCGGCGAAAGTCTGGAGCGACGACCCTTCCGTGATCGCGGCGTGGTTCGAGGAGCGCGGCTCGCGGCTGCCGGTGATGCCGCGCACCGCCGCCGGGCTCGAGCTGGTCGGAGCCCGCTACTGCCCGCTCGTCACGCTGGCCCGCGCGCCGCACCTCTACTACGCGTCGGACGAGCACCAGGTCTCGCTGTTCGTCGTGCCCCACGGCGTCCGCGTGCCGCCCGCGATGCGCGGCGTCGCGATGCGGCGCCGCGCGGTGTCGCTGCTGCGGGTCGCGGGCACCACCGTCGGCATCGTCGGCGATCGCGAGGAGGACGTGGCGGCGTTCCGGCGCTCCTTCGAGCAGATGGTCGCGGAACGGCTCGGGCCGGAAGCCCTGGAGCCCCTCTGAGTCCGCCCCGCGGTTGACCGCGGGGGCCCGGAGAGGCTATAAAGAGGTTCCTCGTGCGTGGGGCTGTGGCGCAGTTGGGAGCGCGCGTGAATGGCATTCACGAGGTCACGGGTTCGAACCCCGTCAGCTCCACCAATTACCCATCAACAACTTAGCGGAATCGGCAGCGAGGGCCCGGAAGGGCCCCGGCTACCACGAGGGATACCAACTCGGCCCCTTGGCCGGGGGGGTGTGCGGGTTCGTCACAGCGTCGACACCCTTGGGCCCCGGGGTGTCACCTCGCTTGACACCCCGGGGGCCGTCTCTCCCGCTCAGTCGTGCAGCGCGTTCGGGTTGTACTTCCCCTTGCTGTTCGCCCCGCACTGGTGACAGGTCCAGGCGCCGCGGTAGAACCCGCCCCCGGGCTTCAGGCGCGCGATCCACTCGGTTCCGCATTCCTGGCACTGCAGCAGCGACATGCTCACGTCCAGGACCGCGATCTGCCCGCGGCGATACTCGTAGTGCTTCTCCTTCTTCGGCATCGTCTCTCTCCCTTCAGTCAGGGGGTGTAGGCTCCCTACAGTCCCTCGCGCGTGGCGGCCTGGCGCTTCATGCGGCGCAGGTCGGCGTCGGTGGTTCGTGCCGTCAACCGGTAGCCGTGCGCCGCCAGGCGGACGTCCTGGGCCAGCACTCGCTGGCGCCGATCACCTCCGCGGCGTAGGTCCAGATCCGCGGGTCGCCCTCGGGCAGCGGGTCCCGCTCGTCGGCTGCCCGGGCGAGGGGCCTCGAGCTTCGTCATGCGTTTCGCGGCCGCGCTGAGAATCTCGGCGATGGCCAGCGCCTCGTTGTCGCCATCCGATCCCGCTTCATCGTGCCCCCCTTCATGCGGCCACCGACGCCCGCCGCGATCGCCGCTCTGCCGCTGTGCGCATGGAGTTCCTCGCCTCGGTTAGCAGTGGTCCCAACGGGGCTGGACGACGTGTCCGCGATCCGCGATCCGGCCGTGCCGGTCAAGGTGCAGCTGCACCACGATCTGGCCGGGAAGCCCGTCGCGCTCGGCTTCTTCGATCCGCCTCCGCAGGGCGACCGCCAGCGGCGCCGGCAAACGCCTCGCGATCTCCAGGGCATCCTCTGACGCACGCGGGGGCAGCCCTTTCATCGCGCGGCGCCCGAAGCGAAAGGCTCCCCGACCCGCACGGCCAGGCCGCGGATCATCCAGCGCAGCGCCGCAGCGCCGGCGGCGTCGACGGGCTCGAGCCATCGCCTCTCGAGTTCCGAACCGGCCAGGCGCGCGACCTTCGCCGCGGCGCGCGCGTTGCACCCCTTCGGGCACGCCCACCATGCGAGCGGGGTCCGCATGTCGCCGGCGCGCGGCGCGGGCTCGCCCGACGACGTGCGCCGAAGCGGAGCGAACGGCCGCCACGTCGAGCGGCACGAGCGGCACCGGAACACGTGCTGCGGCGGCCTTCCTTCGAGGCCTTCCCGATCGACGCCGGCGATCTTGCACACGCGCGCCTCGAGCGCACGGCCTCCGGCGATCGCGTAGCGAGCCTCGAGCAGCGCCGCTCGCACCCCCGCCTCTGCCTCCGCCGTTGCGGCCAGCTCGGCCCCGGACCAGTCCCACGCCTGCCTGAAGCCGCGGACCCGGCGCCGGCGCCGTTCCGACGTCGGGCACGAGGGGCACTCCCACCAGCGGCGCCGCGAGTCCCGCGGCCCCCACAGGGCGAAGGAGACGTCGTAGCGGAGCCGGCAATCGGGGCAGCGCCAGTAGCCGCCAGGTTCACGATCGAACCCGAGCAGACAGCGAACCCCTTCGCGGTACGCGGTTCTCGCGGCGCCGCTGGCACTCGCCGGCCAGGCGTCGGGGTCCGGGCGGTAGGCCTTGAGCTTCGGACGCGCCGCATCGAGGGCCCGCTCGCGCTCGAGCGCGCCCAGGGCCGCAGGGGCCCACTCCACCACGAGGCCGAGGGCTTCCGCCGGCGAGAGGGTACGCCGCCGGCCGAACTGCGCGGCCACGTCCTCGACGATGCGAAGCCGTCGAGTACTCAGCGCCACCGTGACCGCGCGCGAGCCGTTCGCGCTGCTCGCGGAAGCCGTCGTCTGAGTCTGCATGTTCATGGCTCGTTCTCCCTTTCGACTAGCACGGCTACTCAAGGGTACACCATAGTAGCGTAACGTTCGCAAGCCCCTATTCGGGCCGGGGCCTTCGGCTGGTTTATTTCTTCGCTCGCCGCCTGCGGGCGGGGGTGCGCCAGTAGGGCGACTTGCATCTGCTGCCAGGGCAGCGGAGGGGAAGCTCGTCGGCGAGAGAGATCCACTCGTGGCCGCAGCGCTCGCAGCGGCAGGACCAAGCCTTCAGCGTGATGCGGCGTGCACTCATCGGGCTCAGTGTACCCCGGAGTAGGGCACGGGAGCGCCGCAAGCTGCCGGCCCGACACTGCGCCCATCGGGGCCCGCACGAAGGGCCAGCGCGAGGGGCGCGAGCCGAGCGGCGGCAACCGCGGCTCGTGCGACTGCGCGATGAGCCGCCGTCCGTTCGGTCCGATACCTGCGAGCGAGGCCGATGAAGTAGGCCGGCATGCTCCGGAGCGCCTCGGAGGACACCGCGGCGGTTGACACCTGTAGCCAGGCCCGCGCAGGAGATGGGGCCAGGCTCTGCCCGGTCCCGGATTCCACCTCCCCGCAAAGACCCTCCAGCACTACGGCGACGCGGTACAGGACAGGGCACGAAAACAGAATGCTCCCTCCTTCAACCTCGACGGCCTTCACCAGGCAGCGCAGCGCAGCGCGCCCGCGCGCAAGGGTCTCCCCGACGTCCGGATCGCGCATCTAGTCCTCTGGCCCGGAAGTTCGGTGACGTAACCTCACGCGACGAGTCTCATGGGTGAGGACTCCAGTCTTCGGAAGAGCTGGGCGAGATCACGGCGCGTGAATTTCCACTCGAAGGGTCTGGCGGCCTGTTGATAGTGCTCCTGGAATCGGAGCAAGCGGTTCT
>JAMQGV010000003.1 GCA_025994075.1 Vicinamibacteria bacterium | reverse complement strand
GGGGCGGCCGGCGCGCCGGGCGCCGAAGACGTCCTCCACTTCGCGCGGGCCCGCCCCCCCGGGGGGGGGGGGGGGGGGGGGCCCGCCCCCCCCCACGGCCGCGGCGCCGACGTCGTGATCGAGGCCACCGGCAACCCGAAGGCGGTGCCCGAGGGCCTGGAGATGACCCGCGACGCGGGCCGCTACGTCGTCGTCGGCCAGTACACCGACGTCGGCGACGTCGCGATCAACCCGCACCGCCACCTGAACCGCCGCCACGTCGAGCTGCGCGGCTGCTGGGGCTACGAGTACACCCACCTGCACCGCGCGCTGCTGCTGATGGCGCGCCACGCCGCGCGCTTCCGCTTCGAGCGGCTGATCAGCCGCGAGTACCCGCTCGCGCGCGCGGCCGAGGGCCTGGCGGCGATGGAGCGCGCGGAAGTGGTGAAGGCGCTGATCCGCCCGTAGACGCGCGGTTCAGCGGGCGAGGCGCGCGGTCGCCAGTTCCAGCGCGTTGCCGAGCGGCGGCTGCCAGGCGATCCGCGCGGCGAACGCGACGCCTTCGGGCTGCACGACCAGCGGGACCACGGGGCGCAGCGCCGCGACCCGGCGCATCGCCTGCATCAGGGTGGCCGTGCGCGCCTCGATCGACGTCGCGCGCGCGGCCTCGTCGATCAGGCGGTCGAGGTCGGGATCCGAGGTGCCGGTCGTGTTCTCGGTGCCGAGCACGCCGCCGTCGGGCGTGCGGAACAGGTACTCGAGGGCGTCGCCGGCCTCGCCGGTCTCCACCGCCCAGCCGAGCAGGTGGAACGCCGACTCGCGGCGATCGAGCCGCGCGAAGAAGTCCGCCTTGTCCGCCGCGTTCACCTTCACCCGCACCCCGACCAGGGCGAGCTGGCGCGCGACCTCGTGGAGGATCGCCTCGTCGCCGACGTAGCGGTTGCTGGATCCGTCGAGCGTGACCTCGAGGCCGCCCGCGAAGCCGGCTGCCGCCAGCAGCGCGCGCGAGCGCTCGCGGTCGAGGACGGGCGCCGGCAGCGCGGGGTCGAAGCCCACGATGCCGCGGCCGACGACCTGGGTCGCGAGCTCGACGGGCTCGCCACCGTAGACGCGGCGGGCCAGCTCGGCGCGATCGATCGCCAGCTCGAGGGCCTCGCGCACGCGCGGGTCGGAGAACGGGGCGCGGCGCACGGCCATGCCGAGGAACAGCACCCGGGTGCCGCTGCCGGTGGCCACCCGCACGGCCGGGTCGGCGCGCAGCCGCCGGGCCATCTCCGGCGCCACGTCGTTGATCAGGTCGACCTCCCCGGCGCGCAGCCGCCGCTCGCGCTCCGCCGCCTCCGGCACCACCTCGAACTCGACCCGCGAGAAACCCGGCGCCGCGCCGCGGTAATGGCGGTTGCGCTCGAACACGAAGCCGCGGCCCGGATCGCGGGAGGCCAGCACGTAGGGACCGGTGCCCGGCGGCGGGACGATCCCCTGCTCGATGGCCGCTTCCGGGAGCACGAACCCGCGCGGGAGGCGGGACAGCAGCACGATGTACGGCAGGCCGCTGCGGAGCTGGACCTGCTGTTCGTCGAGCGTCTCGATCGAGGTCACGGCCTGGAACGCCTCGCGGTTGGCCCACCGCCGCTCGGTGGCCGCCCGCAGCGAGGCGGCCACGTCGCGGGCGGTCACGGGCGTGCCGTCGGAAAAGCGCAGGCCAGGCCGCAGCGTGAAGACGAAGGTGCGTTCGTCCGGGGTCTCCCAGCGCTCGGCGAGCGCGGGATGGATGCGGAGCTGGTGGTCGAAGCTGACCAGCCCCTCGAACAGGTTGAAGTTGATGCCGAAGCTGAAGCCCTCGTTGGCCATCGACGGGCTGGGGAAGAAGCCGGTGACGTCGGCGCGCAGGGCCACCTTCAGCGTGTTCGGGCGACGGCTCGCGGCGCCCGGCTCGGCCGGCGGCGTGGCCGTGCAGGCGACCGCCAGCGCCGCGACGAGGGCGGCCCCGGGGACCCGGCGCGCGCCGCGCCTCATCCCCGGCGCAGCTTTCCGCGGTCCACCTTGCCGAGGTGGGTGCGCGGCAGGTCGTCGACCAGGACCACCTCGCGCGGGTACTTGTACGCGTCGAGGCGCTCGCGCACGAAGGCCTTCAGCTCCTCATCGAGCCCCACGCGGCGGGTCGGCGACACGACGTAGGCGCGCGGCTTGACGAGGCTGGCGGCGTCCGTCACGCCGACCACGGCGCACTCGCGCACCTCGGGGTGCTGCAGCAGGCAGCTCTCCACCTCCTGCGGCGCCACCCAGCGCCCCGACACCTTCAGCATCTCGTCCGCGCGGCCGCAGTACGTGAAGTAACCCTCGGCGTCGCGCGTCACCAGGTCGCCGGTGACGTACCACTCGCCGCGGAAACCGTGGGCGGTGCGCTCGAGGTTCTGCCAGTAGCCCGGCGCGCGCGAGTGACCGCGCACCCACAGCGCGCCCGGCTCGCCGTCCGCCACGTCGCGGCCGTCGTCGTCGCACACCCGCACGTCGAAGCCGGGCACGGCGCGGCCGAGCGTGCCGGGCTTCACTTCGCCGGGGCGGTTGGTGATGAAGATGTGCCACATCTCGGCGGTGCCGAGGCCGTCGAGCAGGTCGACGCCGGGGAACGCGGCGCGCCAGCGGTGGTACAGCTCTGCGGGCAGCGCCTCGCCGGCCGAGGTCGCGAAGCGCAGCGACGAGAGGTCCTGCCGCGCGGCCTCCGGGTGCGACACCATCTGGTTCACGACGGTCGGCACGTTGACCAGGATCGTCGGCCGGTGGGTGCGGATGCGCTCGAACACCACGTCGGCCGTCGGGTGCTCCGGGAAGAGCACGCTGGTGGCGCCGGCCGCGAACGGGAAGAACAGGTTGGCGCCGGTGGCGTAGCCGAAGAACAGCTTGGGCACGGACAGCGTGACGTCGCTCTCGCGGTAGCCGAGGCAGCGCAGCGCGTAGAGCTCGGTCGTGTTGGCGTACGAGCGGTGGGTCTGCGGCACGGCCTTGGGACGCCCGGTGGTGCCGCCCGAGAACAGCCACAGCGCCGGGTCGTCGCGGTGGGTCGGCACGTTGTCGAAGCGCTCCGGCGCCTCGCGCGAGAGCGCCTCCCACGAGGCGTGGGGGCCGGCCTCGCCGCCGACCACCAGCAGCTTCTTCAGCCAGCGAGAGGTGCGGGCCGCGGCCTCGAAGCCCGGCAGCGCGGCCGCGTGGACCACGGCGCAGCGGGCGCGGGAGAGCTCGAGGAACCAGGCCAGGTCTTCGGCCTTGTGCTGCGGGTTGAGCATGACCGCCACGGCGCCCAGCTTGAACGTGCCGAACAGCGCGCCGACGTACTCGGGCGAGTCGGGCAGCGCGACGATGACCCGCTGCTCGCTCTCGACGCCGATCCCGGACAGCACGTGCGCGAAGCGGTTGGCGAGCGCCTGCACGTCGCGGTAGCTCAGGCGGCGCTCACCGCAGGCGAGGGCCAGCTTGTCGCCGCGCCCCTCGCGCACGCGGGCGTCGAGGAAGTGGTCGGCGACGTTGAACGCCTCGGGGACCTCGAACGCCGCGCTCACCGCAGCGCGCTCACCAGACGCCGCCGCCCGGCTTCCAGCCGAGGCCCGAGCTGGCCTTCACGCCGCGGCCCGCGATCGCCTCGAAGAAGGCCTCGGCGATCACCTTGTAGCCCGCGTCGTTGAAGTGCACGTGGTCCACGAAGAAGCGCGACAGGTCGCCGCCCTTCTCCTGGAACTTGCCGTAGGTGTCGGCGACGATCGCGCCTTCGGAGACGGCCATCTCGCGGATGTGGACGTTGATGTCACGCACCCACTTGTTGCGCTGGTCGTTGATCGCGGGGTTGACCGGGGGGATCAGCCCGACGACCGGCAGGCTGGAGTTGCGCGTCACCAGGCTCACCGCCGTGCGCAGGTTCTCGATCGTGAAGCACGGCGCGATGTCCTGGCACGCCGGGTCGTTCCAGTCGTTGGTGCCGTAGAGGATCAGCGTGTAGGCCGGGGTCTGGCCGTTGAAGTTGCGGCGGAACCGCTCGAGGGCCTCGTAGGAGTTGGTGCCGTCGGCGCCGCGGTTGCTCACCTGCGCCCCGGCGAAGTAGCCGCCCAGCAGGGTGAACAGCTGGCTCGGGTAGTCGCCGCCGGGATTGGAACCGAAGCCGCGGGTCAGCGAGTCGCCGAAGGCCATGTAGACGTTGGGCGTGTTGTTGCCGATCGGCAGCGTGACGGGGATCTGCACCACGGCGCCCGCAGCCTGCGGCGCCGTCACCTGCACCGCGCGCGACACCCTGTAGAAGGGGGGCAGCGAGGCGCCGTCGATCTGCGTGGCGTGGGTGCCGGCCGAGACCCCCTGCACGGTGACCCGCCCCGTGTTGCGCTCGCTGCGGCCGCGACCGCCCCCGATCACCACGTCGACGTCCGGCACCCGCACCGTCTCGCCCGGGTCGAGCTGTCCGTCGTCGTCTTCGTCGTAGAAGACCAGGCCACGCACCTCGAGCCCGGGCGTCGGCGTCGGGCTCGGCGGCACGGGCGAAGGCGCGGCGCCACCGCCGCCGCCACAGGCGACGAGCGCGCAGGCGAACGGCATCGCAATCCAGGGGAACAGGGACCTCATCCGTTCGAACCTACCACAGTGCGGGCGTGCCGCCCCGCTCTGCCGGCACCACGAACTCGTCGCGCGGGAACAGGTCGCGGTTGAGGTCGCGCCCGCGCGGCGGCGGTCCGGGCGGGACGCGGCCGGCCCGCAACTGGCGCTGGATCTCGCGGGCGATCGCCGGCCCGAGGTACCGCTGCACCGGCTCGGAGTGCAGCCGCTCGAGCCAGGTGTCGACGGCCGGCTCCAGCGGCTGCCGGCTGCCGACGAGGATCTCGCCGCCGGCGAAGGCGAGCACGTGGGGGAACGCGGTGCGGAACGTGTCGCGGATGCGGGGCGTCGGCGCCCACGTGCACATCACCCCGCCCGGCCGCAGGCGCTCCGCGGTGCGGGTGAAGAACTCGAGCGAGTAGAGGTTGCCGCTGATGGCGGAGTGGGGCCGCACGGCGTCGGCCTCGATCAGGTCGAACAGCTCGTCGCCGTGGGCCAGCGCGTTGCGCCCGTCGGCCACCTGCAGCTCGAGCCGCGGGTCGGCCAGCAGCGCGCGCAGGAACGGGGGGTCCTCGCGGGCGGCCAGGCGCTTCAGCAGCGGGACCTGGGGGGCCGCGATCTCGTAGACGCGGATGTGCTCGGTCTCGGGCCGGCAGCCCGCGGACCACGCCGTGTCGCCGGAACCCAGCCCGATCACGGCGATCCGCCGCGGCGCCGGGTGGACCAGCGCGGGGATCGCGCCCAGCCACGAGTGGACGTCGCCGTACGGCAGCCAGGAGTGGCCCTGGCCGTTGACCGTCACGCCCCAGTGGCTGTCGCCCATCGGCCGCACGGAGACGACCGCCGAGCCGTCCTCCGCCACCATCGCCGTACCGGCCTCGACGCCGTGCAGCCGCAGCCAGAACGCCTCCTGCCCCGGCACCGCCCAGGCGAGGGCGGCGAGCGCCGCCGCCAGCGCCGGGAAGCGGCTGCGCCAGCCGTACTCGCGCACGCCGAGCGCGGCGAAGGCGATCCCGACGGCGAGCAGCAGCCGGAGGGTGCCGGTCGTGCCGAGCGTCCCGAAGGCCAGCAGCGCGACGGACAGGCTGCCGACGACGCAACCCGCGATGTTCGCGGCCTGCAGCAGGCCGACCTTGAACCCGGCGCTGTCGGGGTCGTCGTGGACGGCGCGCTGGAGCACGGGGAAGGACAGGCCCATCAGCACCGTGGCCGGGAAGAACAGCAGCAGCGGCACGGCCACGTACAGCCGCACGAGCATCGCGGGGTCCGAGGCGCGTCCCAGCGCAAAGCCCTCGTAACCACGCCAGTACTCGACGAACCACGCGTAGGGCGCCCAGTCGGCCGGCAGCGAGACGAGCGCGATCGCGGCGGCCGCGGAGTAGAGCAGCAGCCCGCACTGCAGGGTCAGGAACGTGGCCAGCGGCCGCCGCACCCGCCGCACCAGCGGGACGCCGAGCAGGCTGCCGACGGCGAGGCCGGCCAGGAACACGGCGAGCACGCTGCCGAACGTGAAGGCCGTCGACTTGACGGCCACGTCCGTGAGGCGGAACCACACCATCTCCAGCGACAGCGCGCAGCCGCCGCTGGTCGCGTACAGCAGGGCCCAGAGGCCGAGCGGCCGGCCGCCGGGCCGCTCGCGTTCGTCGACGCCGACCGGCTCCTCTCCGCGACCGGTTTCGCCCTCCCGTGCGGCGTCGGCGCGCAGCGACCGCACGAGCGCGAGGCCACCGAGGCCCGCGACGAAGTTGGCGGCGGCGCCGACCTGGATCGCGCCGCGCAGGCCCAGCTCCGGGATCAGGAACCACGGGGCGAGCAGGGCCCCGACCGCCGCGCCGACGACGTTCACCCCGTAGAGCACGCCCATGGTCGACCCGGCCGCGGCGCTGTCGCGGACCACGGCCCGCGCCAGCAGCGGCAGCGAAGCGCCCATCAGCGCCGTCGGCGGCAGCAGGCTCAGGAAGTGCAGCGCGCTGCCGAGCACGGCGCCCTCGTAGAGGTGCCCGAGGCGGACGTAGAGCAGGTCGTAGTAGACGGCCGGGCTGGCGAGCGCGGCGAGGCCGATCCCCAGTTCCACCACGGCGAACGCCCGCAGCGAGCGGAGGCGGTCGAGGCGCAGGCTGGCGGCACCGCCAAGGTGGCTGCCGATGCCGAGCCCGGTCAGGAAGGCCGCGACGATGACGGCCATCGAGAACACGCCGAGCCCGGTGTGGAGGCCGAGGATGCGCTGCCAGGAAACCTGATAGATGAGCGCCGAGACGCCGCTCAGGAAGAAGAGCGCCGCGGCGCCGCCCAGGAGCATGGGACGCGGATCCTACCCTCGACCACGGGTCGCCGCCACCTCGGGAGAGGAGCCCTGCATCCCTTTTTCCGCTACTCTCGGGCGCGAGATGCGTCACAGGGCCGGCTCTCCCACCGTCCGGGACCTGTTCGGCGAAGCCCCGGCCCCGGCGGCGACCGCCGAGCGCGACGACCGCGCCGCGCCGCTCGCCGAGCGGATGCGGCCGCGCGAGGTGGCCGAGATCTGCGGCCAGGACGAGGTGCTCGGGCCCGGGCGCCCGCTGCGCCGCGCGATCGAGCGCGACGAGTTGCGCTCGCTGATCCTGTGGGGGCCGCCGGGCTCGGGCAAGACCACCCTCGCTCACGTGATCCGCAACCGCACGAGCGCCTGGTTCGAGGCGCTTTCGGCGCTGCACTCCGGGGTCAAGGAAGTGCGCGAGGTGCTGAAGGCCGCCGAGGAGCGGCGGCGCAAGCTCGGCCAGCGCACGGTGCTGTTCATCGACGAGATCCACCGCTTCAACAAGGCGCAGCAGGACGCGCTGCTCGCCCACGTCGAGTCCGGCGACGTCGTGCTGGTCGGCGCCACGACCGAGAACCCGAGCTTCGAGGTCAACTCGGCGCTGCTCTCGCGCTCGCGGCTGGTCGTGCTGCAGCCGCTTTCGACGGAGGCGATCGGCGCGGTGCTGCGGCGCGCGCTCGAGCGCGACGCCGTGCTGCGCGAGGCGGCCGTGGCGGTGGCCGACGACGCGCTCGCCTTCCTCGCCCGCGCCAGCGACGGCGACGCCCGCACGGCGCTCAACGTGCTGGAGCTGGCGGTCGCGACCGCGGTCGACGCCGGCGCCTCGGCCGTGACGCCCGAGGCGATGCGCGAAGCCTTCTCGCGCAAGGCGCTGCTCTACGACCGCGCCGGCGAGGAGCACTTCAACCTGATCAGCGCGCTGCACAAGGCGCTGCGCAACTCCGACGCCGACGCCGCGCTCTACTGGCTGGCGCGGATGCTGGAGGCCGGCGAAGACCCGCTCTACGTCGCGCGGCGGCTGGTGCGCTTCGCCAGCGAGGACGTGGGGCTCGCGGAGCCCGGCGCGCTCGTGCAGTGCGTCGCCGCACAACAGGCCGTGCACTTCGTCGGCCTGCCGGAGGGGGCCCTGGCGCTGGCCCAGGCCGCGGTCTACCTGGCGGCGGCGCCGAAGAGCAACGCGCTGTACGTGGGCTACGGCGAGGCCGCGCGCGACGCGCTGGAGACCCGCGCCGAGCCGGTGCCCTTGCACCTGCGCAACGCGCCGACGAAGTTGATGAAGGGGCTCGGCTACGGCGCGGGGTACCGCTACGCGCACGACGAGCCCGAAGGGGTCGCGGCGATGACCGGGCTGCCCGACGCGCTCGCCGCACGCCGCTACTACCGCCCCACCGAGCGCGGCCGCGAGAAGGAGTACGCGGCGCGGCTGGAGGCGGCGCGGCGCCTGCGCGAGCGGCGCGGCGGCGGGGACGGCGCGTGAGCCGCCGCACGCCGCGGCCGGGCACGACGCCGCGCGCGAGCACGCCCCGCGCGCCCTCCCGCGCGGGGGCCACCCCGCGGCCGCGGGTGGCGGGCAGGGTGCGCGGCGTGGTCGTCAGGAACGCGCTCGCGTTCCTGCGCGAGCGACACGGCGCCGGTGCCCTCGAACAGGTGCTGAAGGACCTGCCGGCCGCGCGGCGCGGAGCCTTCGGCGCCCACCTGCGCGAGGCCTCCTGGGAGCCGCTGGCCGACTTCGTGGCCTGGCTCGAGGCCGCGCAGCAGCGCTTCGCCCCGGGCGACCCCGGCTTCGCGCGGGAACTCGGCGTGTTCGCCGGCACCCGCGAGCGCAAGGCCGGCGGCTACGGGCCGATGGTGGCGACGCCCGAAGCGGCGATGCGGATGGGCCAAGTGCTGTGGCGCACGATCTACGACGTCGGCCGGCTGGAGGTCGAACGGCTCGAGCCGCTGCGCTGCCTTGTGCGCATCCGCGACTTCCCCTGCCAGCCGCTGCTGTGGCAGCGCACGATCGGCGCCTTCGAGGGACTGTTGAGCACGCCGGAACTGCGGGCGCGGGCGACCCCCCTGCGCTGCACGAGCCAGGGCGACGAGTGTTGCGAGATGGAGGTCGAGTGGCTGGCGTTTTCCCCTGGTTCCTGACCGGGCTGCTGCTGGCTTCCGAGCCGGCGCCCGAGACCCGGTCCGCGCTCCTCGAGCGGGAGCGTGCCGCCAAGGCGGCAGCGCTGAAGCCGCCGGCGCGCTCGTGGCCTGAGGCGCTCCTCTACCGGATCGAGGACCGCTACTGGGCCGAGCGGCTGCTGAACCCGCCACGCGGCTTCTTCCCGTGGTTCGGCACCTTCCCGAGCGGCGCGGGGCTGGCGGCGGGTCCGGCGTTCCGCCACTCGAACCACCACGCGAACCTGACGCTGAGCTCGGCTGCCTCCGTGCGCGGCTACTGGGAGACGGGCGCGCGGCTCGCGCTCACGTCGCAGACCCGCACCCGCGTCTTCGGCGACGTCTCGGTCGGGCGGCGCGAGCACACGCAGGAGGCGTTCTACGGCCTCGGCCCCGATTCGAGCCGGAGCGACCGAACGTCCTACGCGTTCCGGGCGACGGCGGTCGGCGCCTCGTTCGGCGTGGCGCCGAGCCGGCGCAGCGCCCTCGCGGCCTCGGCCGAGTACCTGTGGCTGGGCCAGGGGCGCGCGCGCGGCGGCGACGACCTGCGCACGATCGAGAGCCGCTTCGACCCGGCCGATGTCCCCGGCCTCGGCGCCAACCCCGACTACCTGCGCCTCGGCCTGCGCGCCGAGCTCGACACCACCGACCTGCCGTTCGGCCCCCACTTCGGCGGCCACTACGTCGCGTCCTGGGACCGTTTCGCCGATCGCGACGCCGGCTCCTACTCGTTCCAGCGCTACACGCTGGACCTGCGCCAGTACGTGCCGGTGCTGGGCAGCACGCGGACGCTGGCGCTGCACGGCCACCTGGTGAGCCTCGCCCCCGACGACGGCCACGCGGTGCCCTTCTACCTGATGCCGACGCTGGGCGGGCCCGACGCCCTGCGCGGCCTGCGCACGTACCGCCTGCGCGACCAGAACGCCGTGCTGCTGCAGGCGGAGTACCGCTGGGACCTCAACGGGCTGCTGCGCGCGGTGCTCTTCTACGAGCGCGGCACCGTGGGACCGCGGCTCGGCGAGCTGGCGGGCTGGCACCAGGACTGGGGCTTCGGCCTGCGCGTCGGCCTGTTGGCCACCGTGTTCGGGCGCGCCGAGGTGGCACTGGGCGGCGGGGAGGGCACGCGGGTGCTCCTGAGGTTCGGCAATGTCTTCTGAGCTGCTGCGGGCGAGCCGCGCCCCGCTGCTGGCCGCCGCGCTGGGCGCAGCGCTGCTGGACGGCGGCGCCGCGCCGCGCTTCTACCCCGACGACCCGCTTTGGGTCGACCGCGACGACCAGTTCGACGCCGCGGGCGTCGCCGAGCACGAGCTGTCGGAGATCTGGGACCTGCTCGAGAACTCGGCGCCGCGTCGGCGCCCGGCCGACCCGGGCCGCGCGGTCAACGTCAACACGCTCGACGAGGTGCCCGACTCGAGCTGGTTCCAGAACCGGATCGGCCGCCGCGAGCTGAGCCTCGAGGAGATCGTCCGTGGTCCCGACCTCGTGCCGCGGCTGGAGGTCGAGGAGTGGGTGATCACGGGCGGCAAGGGCCGCCCCGGCTTCCAGCCGGGCTTCCGCGCCCGCGACGCCCGCACGGGTACCCTCTACCAGCTCGAGCTCGACCTCGATCAGCACCAGGAACTGGCGACGGGGGCCGAGGTGATCGGCACCGCGCTCTATCACGCGATCGGCTACAACGTCGTCGACGTCTACCTGGTCGACGTCGACCCGCGCCGCGTGCGCATCGATCCCGAGGCGAAGCAGCGCGACGCCTCCGGCCGCCGACCGTTCACCCGCGGCGACCTCGACGAGGTCCTGCTGCTGGGCCGGCCCAACCCGGACGGCACCTACCGGATGAGCGCGAGCCGCTTCGTCGGCCGCGGGATCGGCAACTTCCGCCACTTCGGCACCCGGCCCGACGACCCCAACGACATCCACCCCCACGAGCACCGCCGCGAGCTGCGCGCCAACCGCGTGTTCGCCGCCTGGCTCAACCACGACGACTCGCGGGCCAACAACACGCTCGACGCGCTCGAGGAGCGCGACGGGCGCCGCTTCGTTCGCCACTACATGTTCGACTTCGGATCGATCCTCGGCAGCTCGCCCGACCGCTGGTGGTCCGGGCACGCCTACATGCTGGAGTTCGACCAGACGCTGAAGGACCTGTTCACGCTCGGCTTCCGGCTGCGGCCGTGGCAGCGGGTGAACGACCCGCGCCGCCGGCCCCCCGCCGTCGGCCGCATCGGCAGCGGCGCGTTCGACCCGGCGGCCTGGAAGCCCGAGTACCCCAACCGCGCCTTCGACAACATGCGCGCGGACGACGCGTTCTGGGCGGCGCGCATCGTGTCCCGCTTCTCCGACGCCGCGTTGCGCGCGGTCGTCGAGAAGGCGCGCTACTCCGACCCGGCGGTCACCGACTACCTGGCCTCGACGCTGATCGCGCGCCGCGACCGCGTGGTCGAGGCGTGGCTGCCGGCGGTGAACCCCGTGGCCGACCCGCAGCTCGCCGCCGACGGCACCCTCACCTTCGCCAACGCGGCGGTGGATGCCGGGGTGGCGACGGCGCCGACGTCGTACGCGTTGCGCTGGTCGCGCTTCGACAACGCGCGCGACGCCCTCGTCGGCGATGCGGTGGAGCAGCGCGTGGAGACGGCGCGCGCCGCCGCACCGCCGGAGGTCCTCGCGGAGGCCGAGTACGTGTTCGTTTCGGTCGCCGCGCACCACCCCGACCACCCGGCCTGGAGCCGTCCCGTGCACCTGTACTTCCGACGGGTGACGGGGGGCTGGCAGGCCGTGGGCCTCGAGCGGCTGCCCCCGGAGGCGTGACGACGGTATGATCGCAAGATGATGTCTTCGCGACGCCTGCCGCTGATCCTGGCCGCCTTCGCCTGCGCCGCGCCTTGTGGCGCCCAGATCGCCGGGAGCGAACCGGCCCAGATCCCGCAGGCGGAGGCGCCGCGACCGCTCGACCTGTCGTCGCTCGCCGGCGAGCTGCCGCCGCTCGAGGGCAGGGGCGACGGCCGCCGCACGATGAGCGCGTTCGTGCCGAACCTCGGCCGCAACCTGATCGGCGTGCTGTCGCCGTCCAACGCGCAGCCGCTGCTGATCGGCGCTGTGGCGGCAGGCGTGGGCTCGACGTTCGACCACCGGATGCGGACGTACTTCGAAACCGGGACCCGCGCCGAGGAGTTCGGCGAGCTCGGGCAGACGCTGGGCGGCTCGACGGTGATGGGCCCCGCGACGCTCGGCGTGTTCCTGGCCGGCCGCGCCTCGCGCGACACCCGCTTCCGCGCGTTCACCTACGACGGCATGCAGGCGACACTGGTCGCCGGCGCCTACACGCAGGTGCTGAAGCACTCGATCGGCCGCACCCGGCCCGACGGCTCGAGCAACCTGTCGTTCCCCTCGGGCCACACGTCGCAGGCCTTCGCCTGGGCGGCCGTCGTCGACCACCACTACGGCAGGAAGGCGGGCTTCGCCGCGTACGCGACCGCGGGCCTGATCGGCGTCTCGCGGCTGGAGCGCAGCAAGCACTTCCTGAGCGACGTGCTGGCGGGAGCGACGATCGGCTGGGTGGCCGGCAAGACGGTGGCGCGCCGCAACGACGAGGCGGCGCCGCGCGCGGGCCGCACCCTGGCCCTGACCCCGATGACCGACGCCCGCGGAACGGGCGCCGGCCTCGGCGTCCACCTCAGCTTCTAGAGGCTAGTCGTACCCCAGCTCGGGGCCCTTCTTGAACACGGCGAGGCCGAGCGTCGCGCCGATGCACAGGCTCAGGTAGCAGTCGGGGAACGTGCGCAGGAACAGGCCGGCGAGCGGGATCCACTCGAGCGCCGCGCCGGCCACGACCTGGACGACGACCAGCGCGGTGTAGATCGCCGCCGCGTGCCAGTACGTGGCGCCCATCCGCTTCATCGAGTCGAGCCCGACCAGCGGGTTGAGCGTCTGCAGCACCGAGCGCGAGATGCCGGCGGCGATCAGCGCGATCGGCGAGTAGACGACGAACCACACGAACGTCACGCCGAGCAGGGTCCAGGCCCAGACCGGGACACCCGTCGGCTCGGGCTCGAAGCCAGCCTCTTCGCCGTACGCCGCCGGGTCGGGGGTCGGCTCGGCTGCCGCGTCTTCTTCGTCCTCGTCCGGCACGCCCTCCTCGTCCGCTTCCTGCGCGTGGACGACGGCCTCGACCGGCGCGGCGGACGCGGCCAGCACCGCCTCCGCGGGCGTGAACAGCAGCGTCGCGAACAGCGGGCCGGCACTGATCACCATCGCGGCGAAGCCCAGCCGCAGCGGCAGCGCGAGGTCGAGCGGGTTGTCGATCGCCGGCATGAAGGTCTTGCGGTCGCCGCCCGCGGTCCGCGTCAGCGCGCTGAACGAGTACGCCATCAGCACGCCCTGGGTCAGCAGCGCGCCCATGCCGCCGCCGCCGCCCATCGCCGCGACGATGCGGCAGACGCCGACGAAGATCGCGAGCATCACGTAGCCGAGGACGTCGACCAGCGGGTAGCGCAGGATGAAGCCGACCTCCTCCTTCATCGGGCGCGCCCGCTCCCGGGCTTTCGCCTCGCGCGCGAGCTGGTCGGCGGCCGGCGTCAGCGGGCCGCCGCAGCCCGGACAGATCCCCGCCTGGCCGACCTTCTGCGGACAGGCGCCGCAGTACCCCGCGGTGCACTGCGGGCAGAACCAGTCGGACGCGGCCTTCGGGTGCGCCGCGCAGCGCCGCCAGTTCGTCGCGGTCGCTCCGCCCGCGCGGGGCTGCGGCGCGGTCGCGGTGCGGGCGACGGAACGAGCCGCTGGAGTTGCGGGAGCGGCGGCGGCCGCCGCGCGCGGCGCAGCGGGCGCCGGCGTCGACGCGGCGC
>JAMQGV010000024.1 GCA_025994075.1 Vicinamibacteria bacterium | reverse complement strand
CCGTGATCTCGCCCAGCTCTTCCGAAGACTGGAGTCCTCACCCATGAGACTCGTCGCGTGAGGTTACGTCACCGAACTTCCGGGCCAGAGGACTAGTTAACCCTTCGCTGGCAGCTTGTGGGGAGTAGGTAACGGATGTGTTCCACCCAGGCGAGCTGACGTTCAGCCCGAAGTAGGGCCTGATTCCGTCTCTACCTATCAGGAGGCCCCCGGTCGGCCCCGCCGCCAGAAGAGCCCCTTTCCCCAGCGGAATGCCAACGGAGGCGTTCACGTCGATGGTCCCGGCACAGATGATCTCTTTCAGCTCATCTGTCAGGCTCGAGGCATCCTCCTCCAGTGCGGCGAGAAGTGCCGTCACGACCGCTTGTGCGCGCCCCGGCTTCTTGGGCCCAGCCGTCGCCTCTCCCGCGTCCTTCGGAGGCTTCGGATCTCGTGAGTCTGAGCCCAGGCCGCGGAACATGTCCGCGAATCGACGCTTGAGTTCGCTCCAAGATGGAACCTGGTAGCGACCGAACTCGGCAGCCGGACGAATCGTGATGACCGTCTCGACGTCGTGGTAACGACAGTCTTGATACTGCCTCTCGTGTTTCGTCGTCTTGCCCGACATTGTGGTGAGCGTGCCGTCGACGGTGTCGCACCCCAAGCCCGACCGATCGTGACCGTTGATCGGGTTGCCAAACGCATAGGCGTAGCGGTTCGTGCCAACCCCCACTCCGGCCGGGTGCAGAGGGTCACTCGCCGTGAAAGTAGCGAGTGAAGGATCGAAGTACCTTGCATGTAGGTAGAACAGGCCTGTCTCCGCGTCCTGTCGTTGATCGATGAATCCCCGGGAGTTCTCACCCGAACCAGACTGCGCCAACAGGTCTCCGAAGGGGCGATAGATCCGTCGCAAACTGTCGACTCCGGAGTCATCGGTGACCAGCGTAATGGAGCCGAGGTGGTCGAGGTGGCTCCAGAATGGCGTCGGCCCAACACGCTTGCCGAGGACGCCCACGCCGAATGCCGTGACGTACTTCGTCACCGTCCCACCCACGATTTCGTAGTCGTCACCGAGCGGGTACAGCGTCGCGTTGCCGGAGTCCAGCTTCTTCAGCCGGCTGCGGTCGGCGCCGTAGACGAACTGGGTCGTGTTGATCTGGGTCGGGAGGTTCTCCCAGTCCCAGGTGTAGGTGCGTCCGCGGCCGGTGAGCAGGTTGCCGTTGGGGTCGTACGTCATCGAGCCGCCGTTGATCGTGGTCGGGGCGTGGGGGCGGGGCTGGCCGGGGCTCGGGTAGACGTAGGTCCCGACGCGGGAGTTGTAGGTCATGTTGCCGACGGTGTCGTAGGCGAAGCTCTGCTCTCCAGCGGGTCGGACACGTTGTCGGCCTGGACCAGCCTTCCGAGGTCGTCGTAGCCGTAGCTCCAGCTCTCCGTCGCGAACGGGCTCGACACCGCGGTGATTCGGCCGGTTTCGTCCTGGGTGTACTGGAGGTCCTGAAGGGTGCCGCCGGGGCCGGTCGTCAGGATGCGGGTCAGGTGGCCCCGCTCCGGGTTGAACGTCCGCGTCGTCACCGTGCCGTTCAGGTTCACCTGGAAGATCATGCGCCCGGACGCGTCCCAGTCGAAGTTCGAGACGAAGCCCGGGATGCTCTGGAGGCGACCCGCCGCGTCGTAGCGGATCGGGTCGGAGGGGGTGCCGACCGTGTCGGCGTCCGGGTACGTCAGGCCGGTGAGGCGGCCGGCAGCGTCGTAGCGGCGTTCGAGGGAGTAGGTGACGCTCTCGAAGGTGCGCTGCTGGCGGGCGAGCTGCCCGGCAGCGTCGTAGTCGAGCTTCAGGACGTCGACCGGCGAGGCGACCTCCGTCAGCATCGCGGTGTTGAAGTAGCCGCTGCGGGCCTGGGAGTAGGCGTAGGTCGTCGTCTGCGGCGGGCTCGACTGCCAGGTCTTGCTCGCCAGCCGTCCGACCGAGTCGTACGCGAAGGTCGTGACCTGGCCCTTGGCGTCCGTTTGGCTCGTCTGCCGCCCTGCGTCGTCGTAGGCGTAGGTCCACACGCCGGAGTCCGGGTCATCCTTCGACAGCATCCGGCCTAGGGAGTCGAACTCCCAGACCCACGTGTTGCCGGCCGCGTCCTCCATCCCCGTCATGCGGCCGAGCAGGTCGTAGCTGTAGTCGGTGTAGACGGGGGAGCCTCCGAGCGAACGCTCCTGCTGGATCTGACGCCCGTAGGCGTCGAAGCGGAGCGTCGTCGGACGCCCCGCTTCGTCCTGCGTTGTGCGGCTGCGCAGACCGTAGCTCGTCGCCACCACCTCGCCATCCGGGTGTTCCACCGCGACCGCGCGGTCGAGCGAGTCGTACGAGAAGGTCGTGGGGTAGTCGGTGTCGCCGTCGTACCGGGGCTGGGTGGCCCAGGCGAGGTTGCCGCGGGCGTCGAAGCCACGCTCCGTGACGATCGGGGCGGCCGGGGTCGGCCCCTTGGCCGTCGTCTTGTACGTGCGCCCCAGGCCGTCGAGGTACTCCGCCGACCAATGGTCACCTGTGCCGTCCCCGTCCGTCGCCGAGGGGATCGACGCGACCTTGCGCTGAGCCGTGGGGTCGCCCAGGCTCACGTACTGCCACGTCGTGAACGACCCCGTCGGTCCGTCCGCGCGCGTCGGGCGGCACAGCGCATCGTAAGTGTAGGTCGTCACCTGACCCGCGGGCGAGTGCCGTGAGGCGGAAGGCGATCGCGGTGCGCGCGGCACCACCCATCCGCCGGTAGGCCGCGGGCTGGACCGCGTCAGCCTCGGGGGCGGTGTCCGGTTCCACGAGGACGAGCGTCCACCGGGCTGTCAGCCGCTACTCGCCTCGTTCCGCGAGGGTGGCGCGGAGTTGGAGCAGGGCCAGGCGGTCCTTGGGGCGGGCGAGCTTCTCCTTGACCTCCACGAGGCGACGAAGGGAGAGGACCTGCAGCTCGGTCTCCCCGATCCGGAGGCGATCCACGTGGGGAAGGAGGGCCTCGTAGTCCGTGTCCTCCTCGATGGTGCCGAGGCAGTCCAGGTCCCCGAGCCGTGTGGTCAGGAGCTTGTGGCCCCGGGACGCGAGATGCGAGAGGTCGGGTTTCAGCCGCCTGGGGTCCGCGCGGAACGTGGCCCCGAGGTCGTGGAGGGCTGCCAGCAGGCGGTCCTGGTTGTCCGCGGTCAGCCGGTACACGATGTCGAGGTCGCGGGTGAGAAGCGGGGCGCCCTGGAGCACTCCCGCAACCCCGCCCACGACGATGAAGTCGACGCGGTGATTGGCGAGGACTTCGAGCAGGGCCCGGAACTGCGGGGGCGCCGGCATCAGCGCCGCTTCTGCAGGTCGCTCAGGGCGACGAGGTCGTCGAGACTGGCGAGGGTCGCCTCCAGGGCCGCGAGCCGGTCGGCGGGGGTCAGTGCGAGCGACTCGCGCACGAGGGTGAGGTCCACACCGTTCGCGTCGTAGGCCTCCCGGAAGCGCGCCTCGACCTCCGCATCGGCAGGCTCCGCTCTCGGGTGCATGGGTGTGATTGTCGCTCCCGGCCGGGTGGCCGACAACGGGGAGCGTCCCGCCAAGGCGGGCCGGGTCGAACCGGCGCTCTGTTCGTTGGCGGCGGAGCGTGGGTCGACTCTGGCACGCGGCTGTGTCCGGCCGCGCGCGGTTCGACTCGGCGCAGCGCCGGGCACCGACGCTGCGATGGGTTCGACTTTGGCGCTCCGTCAGTTGGGCGGCGGAGCGTCGGCTCGAGAACGGCAACGGCTACGAACCGCTGCTGTGTGGACGTTCCCGGTTGTGGTGCACGTCCCGCGCCGGCGGTTCTGGTCGCGGTACCGCCGGCACGGGGCGTGCCTGGCTGTTCGCGAACGCGGTGTCTGCGCGTCGCCTCCTCGACTTTGGGCCCCACGCCCGCCACCTTTTGCGAAGGCGGGGCGAGGGGCCCCGACGAGGAGGCGACGCGATGGCACACACGTCCCCGAACAGCAACCACCACACGCTCTACCGGCTCGACTGTTATCGGTTGGCCGTCGAGTTCCACCGGTTGGTCGTGGATCTGGCTCCGCGCGGGAGTGGGCTGGGGGATCAGTTGCGCCGGGCGGCGGGGAGCATCGCGCTGAATCTGGCAGAGGGCCACGGTCGGCTCACGCGGGCGGAACAGGCGCGGTTCACGTTGATCGCGCGGGGTTCCGCTCTCGAGTGCCTGGCGATCCTGGATCTGCTGGCGGGGGAGGCGGGAGTGGCGGAGGCTCGGCAGGTTCTCGTTCGTGTCGTGCAGACGACGACGGGCCTGTGGCGCAGGCAGGCCGGCTGAGGCCGGACGCCGTCACCCCATCGCGCGCACCAGCCCCTCCGTCGCGCGGATCACCTGCGCGATCACCACCCGCAGCTCGTGATCCACGACGACCCCTCGCCCCGCGGCCAGCTCCAGCACCGCCGCGCATTCCCGCGCCGACCCCAGCGCCATCGTGTAGAAGTGCCGCTTGTCCTTCCGCGAGAACCGCCCGTACCCCTCGGCGAGGTTCAACGCACAAGAAGCCGAAGCCCGCAGCAGTTGATTCCGAAGATCTCCCTTCAGCCCAAGCTGGAACACACGCCGATCGAACTCCACGGCCAGCCGATAAGCATCCAGGCGGCAAGCCCCGTCCTCGTGTCCCGTCGTTGTCGTCGTTGCCGTCTTCGCCATCGCCAACTCCTTTCGTGACGAGGGGCACCTTGTCGCCCTCTCACGAAAAGGAGGGCGACAAGGCGCCCCGCTCGACGAAGAAGCGCAACGCGACGAGCCGTCGGAGAAAACTGCGACCGTCGTGCCAGAACCGACAGCGAACCGCGGTTCTGGCGCGACGGTCGCCGGACGCCAGGGGCGCTTGTTGTCCGTTCCCGTCCCCCCGCCCGGCGAGCGAGCGAAGCGACGCGAGCCCACCCCGACCGCGCGCCGTCGCAAACCGCGGCGCTCCGCCCCGTCCACAGCCGATCCGGGCCGAAACCGCCCCCGTCCGTCGCCACACCCCCGTGGGGAAACCCATCACTGCGGCCTTTCCCCACGCCGTAGCGCGTTCCCACGCCAACCCGTTGATCCAACGACACTTCCTGTGGAGCCGGCAACCAGGATGTGGGCTTTCCCCACGCTCCCGTCCCACCTCCGAAATCGCGCCGATTCCCCCAACCCCAGTGTCATCAGCCAATTAGCCTGTGGAAGCAGACCTGGCAAGCGGCTTGCCCTACGTGTTGGCGAACGGAGGCGAACGATGGCCTGCCCGTACCTGAGAGAGATCGTGATGCTGCACTGCGAGGCGTGCCCGTACCACAAGGCACTTCCCCTCGACAAGCTCGCTTCCGCGTCACCTTGCCTGGCCCTGGAGTTCCGGGATTGCCCGATCTACCAGGACGCCGTGGCGCAGGCGCACCACATGGCGCGGGGGGCCAACCCCCTCGGCGCCCAGAAGGAGAGGAGGGTGTCGTGATGATCGCCCTGCCGCTCGCCATCCTGGGAGGGCTGCTGCTCTTCCTGAACGACTTGCAACTGCACGCTCGGTGAACACCATGACCTTCGACCGGAGGAAGTTCCTGAAGATGGCCGGCGCGGCGGGGGCCGTGGCCGCTGCCGCCCCGGCGAGCGCCGCCGGGGCGAGCGCGAGCCTCGACGGCCCCGCCGTGCTGGTCGACACCACCCTGTGCGTCTCCTGCCGCGCGTGCGAGGCGGCCTGCGCGGAGCAGAACCAGCTCCCCGCGCCGCCCGACACGCCGGAGGGCGGCTTCCCCGCCCGCCGCGACACGACGACCACCGCCTTCACCGTCGTCAATCGCGGCAGCGACGCGGCTTCCGACGGCAGCGAGCGCTTCGCCAAGCAGCAGTGCCTGCACTGCCTGCACCCGGCGTGCGCCTCGGCCTGCCCGGTGCGCGCGCTGGAGAAGACGCCCGAGGGCCCGGTCGTGTACCACGCGGACCTCTGCATGGGCTGCCGCTACTGCATGGTGGCGTGCCCGTTCGGGGTCCCGAAGTACGAGTACGAGAAGGCGATCCCCTACGTCCGCAAGTGCACCTTCTGCTCCTCCCGCCTGGCGCGCGGGCAGGAGCCGGCCTGCACGTCGGTGTGCCCCACCGGCGCCCTGAAGTTCGGCAAGCGCTCCGACCTGCTGCTCGAGGCGCGGCGCCGGGTGTACGCCGAGGGCAGCCGCTACGTGCCCCACGTCTACGGGGAGCGCGAGTCCGGCGGCACGTCTTGGCTCTACGTCTCCGACGTTCCGTTCGACAGCCTGGGCCTCAAGGCCGTGGGCGAGACGAGCCCGACCCAGCTCACCGAGACGGCACTCAACGCGGTGCCGCTGGTGATGACCCTGTGGCCCCCGCTGCTGATGGGGCTGTACGCCTTCGCCCACCAGGGGCGGAAGTCGTCCGAGCAGGAGGTGTGACGTGGCGACCCTGACCCTGCCTCCCGCCGTCAAGCCCTGGCTGCGCGACCACCTGCTCCTCGGCCTCACGCCGCGCGAGTACGTGAAGAGCCTGGCCAATCCGTGGGACCTGTTCGCGATGGCGGTGTTCGCGATCGGCATCCCGCTCTACATCGGCCGCTTCGTGTTCGGGCTGGGTGCGGTGACCAACCTCAGCCAGACCACGCCCTGGGGCCTGTGGATCGGCTTCGACATGCTGTGCGGCGTGGCGCTCGCCGCCGGCGGCTTCACGCTGGCCGCCGCCGTCCACGTGTTCGGCCTCGAGCGGTATCACGCGGTCGTCAAGCCCGCGGTGCTGACCGGGTTCCTCGGCTACTTCTTCGCCGTGCTCGGCCTGCTGGCCGACCTCGGCCAGCCGTGGCGGGTGTGGTACCCGCTGGGCGTTTCGTGGGGCACCACCTCGGTGATGTTCGAGGTCGGCTGGTGCGTGGCGCTCTACACCACCGTGCTGTTCCTCGAGTTCTCGCCGGCGCTGCTGTCCTGGCTCGGGCTCGGCAAGCTCGGCCAGCGACTGGCGCAGCTCACGGTCGGGCTGACCGTGCTCGGCGTGATGCTCTCGACGCTGCACCAGAGCTCGCTCGGCTCGCTGTTCCTGCTGGCCCCGGGCCGCATCCACCCGCTGTGGTACTCGCCGATGATCCCGGTGCTGTTCTTCGTCTCGGCGATCGCCGCCGGCCTGTCGATGGTGATCGTGGAGTCGTCGCTCTCGCACCGCGTGTTCCGCGACCGCCTGGGCCGCGTCCACCACGACATCGACAGCCTGATGCTGGGCCTCGGCCGCGGCGCCGCCCTCGTCCTCTTCGCCTACTTCTTCCTCAAGCTGCAGGCGCTGGTCGCCTCGCACCGGCTCGACCTGCTGGCGACCCCGCTCGGCGCCTGGTACCTCGTCGAACTGCTCGGCTTCGTCGCCCTGCCCTGCGCGCTGTTCGCCTTCGGCGTGCGGCGTGGCAGCGCCTTCATGGTGCGCGCCGCAGCCGCGATCACGGTGATCGGCGTCGTCGTCAACCGCCTCAACGTCTCGCTGGTGGCCTTCGACTACGCGCTGCCGGTGCGCTACGTGCCGTCGTGGATGGAGGTCGCCGTGTCGATCGCCCTGGTGACGGCCCTGATCCAGACCTTCCGCTTCATCGTCAACCGGATGGCGATCCTGGAAGCGGACTCACCGCACTCGTAGGGAGACATTGCGATGACCTCGACCGACTTCGTCAGCCTGTACGGACTGCGTGCCACCGAGTACGTGATCGCGGTGAGCTACCTGCTCCTCTTCGCCCTCTTCTGGCGGGCGCTGGCGCCGAAGGCCGCTCCGGCCCCGGCGCGGGCCCGGGCCCAGGCGCCCGCCACCTGGTTCGCGCTGCCCGACGCCGTGAAGCTCCACCCCGGCCACGCCTGGGCGCGGGTCGAGGACGACGGCCTCGTCAGCATCGGCCTCGACGACTTCGGCCACAAGCTGATCGGCGAGCTCGACGCGGCGGTGCTGCCGGTGCCCGGCACCCGCCTCGAGCAGGGCCGTCCCGGCTTCGTGCTGCACGCCGACGGCCGCCGCATCGACGTGCTGTCGCCGGTCGACGGCGAGGTGGCGGCCGTGAACGACGCTGCCTCCGCCGACCCGAACGCGCTCCACGCCGACCCCTACGGCTCGGGCTGGCTGCTGCGGCTGAAGCCCAACGGCGCGCTGCGACGCAACATGAAGCAGCTCCTGGCCGGCGACGCCGCCCGGCTCTACATGGAGCGCGCGGCGGAAGGGCTGCGCGCCCGCCTCAACCCGGAGCTCGGCGCGCTGGCGGCCGACGGCGGTCAGCCGGTCCACGGCTTCGCCCGCGAGATCGAGCCGCTGCGCTGGGACGCCCTGGTCCGCGAGGCGCTCCTGACCGACGACCTGGGCGCGGACGCGGAGGTGCCCCGTGCGTGAGCGCTCCCGCCTGGTGATCACCCTGCTGGCGGTCGCCGCCAGCGCCACGCTGGTGGCGGGACCCCTGCCCAAGCTGCCGGCCGACCGGGCGCTGCCGCAGACCGGCGACAGCCCGGGCCCGGTCACCTTCAGCCACCGCAGCCACCTGGACGAGGCGGCGCCGGACTGCCTCGTCTGCCACTCGGGCGTGTTCAGCGTGCTCGGGCGGATGGGCTCGCGCACGGACTCCGGAATCCGCCACGCGGCGATGGAGCGTGGCCGGCAGTGCGGCGCCTGCCACGACGGGAACCGGGCGACCGGCCTCGACGACTGCGCCCACTGCCACGTCGAGAAGTAGGGAAGGGAGGGCCGCCATGACGCCCCTGTACGAGACCTTCGAGCTGATCCTGCTGGTGTCCGCCGGCCTGCTGGCGCGCTTCGGCGTGCTCCTCCTCTTCGTGCTGGTGGTCGGCGCGCCGCTGCTGGCGCTGGCGATGGCGTGGGAGGCGCTGACGCGCCCGAAGGTGTCGCCCGCCGGCGACCTCGGCTGGCGCGAGGACGCGTTCTACGCCCCCGGCCACACCTGGCTGGCCCCCGCCCGCCAGGGCCTGCTGTTCGGCATCGACGACCTGGCCCGCCGCCTGCTCGGCCGCGCGACGCGGGTGAGCCTGCCGCGGGTGGGCACTCTGCTGAGGGCCGGCGAGCGCGCCATCGCGATCACGGCCGGCGGCCGCAGCGTCTCGCTGGCCGTCCCGGTCGCCGCGACCGTGACCGCCGTCAACCGCGACGTGCTGCAGGACCCGGCCCTCGCCTCCCGCGACCCCTACGGCCACGGCTGGCTGCTGCGGCTGCGCCCGGCCGAGAGCGCCTCGCCGCTGCTGCCGCGCGGCGCGCGCGGCCGCGAGTGGCTGAGCACCGAGAGCCTGCGCTTCGCCCGGGCGCTCGAGCTGGAGCTGGGCGTGGCAGCGGCCGACGGCGGCGAGTTCCACGTGCCGCCGCACCTGGCTCTCGACGAGGCCCAGCGCGAGCGGCTGGCCCGCGAGTTCCTCGGCCAGGAATGAGACGGACCCGACCGGCGCCGGGTTCGTCCCGGCGCCGGTTCGCCTCGCCCGGCCTCGGCACCGGCTTACAATGCCGGCCATCCGATGCCGCCCTTCGCTGGTTCCAAGTCGGCACTGCGGGAGTACTTCGAGTCGCTGCTGGTGGCGGTGGTCCTCGCGCTGTTCGTGCGGACCTTCGTCGTCCAGGCCTTCCGCATCCCGTCCGCCTCGATGGAGCCGAGCCTGCTCGTCGGCGACCACCTGCTCGTCGACAAGCAGGTCTTCTCGCCGTCGGCCGGCCCGCTCGAGGCCGCGCTGCTCGGCAAGCGCCGCGTGGCCCGCGGCGACGTCGCGGTCTTCAAGTTCCCGGAGGACCCGGCCCGCGACTTCGTCAAGCGGGTGATCGGCCTGCCGGGCGAACGGGTCGAGATCCGCGCGAAGGCGGTGTGGATCGACGGCCGCCGGCTCGAGGAGCCGTGGGCGCGCTTCACCGCGCCGCCGCTGTCGCCGCACGACCCCGAGTACACGCTGCGCAGCGAGCACCTGCGCGACGACTGGGGGCCCGCCACGGTGCCGCCGGGGCACCTGCTGGTGCTGGGCGACAACCGCGACAACAGCCGCGACAGCCGCTACTGGGGCTTTCTGCGCGAAGATCAGGTCAAGGGCCGGGCGCTGGTCGTGTACTGGTCGGCGGCGGCACACGAGGACACGGACGGCAGCGCCGGCGCGTGGAGCTTTCTCCCGCGGGTCCGCCGGGAGCGGCTGCTGCACGTGATCCGCTGAGAGGAGAAGGAGACAGCAATGCCGCCTCACCCGAACCCGAAGTCGAACCCGAAACCCGGCCAGGGCAGCAACCTGCACGCGTTCCTGAGCCTGATCGGCTTCGTGCTCTTCATGTGGGCGTTCTGGAACGTGGGCAAGCCGTGGGCCATCAACTGGGCGCTGCGCGACGAGATGGTCGAAGCGGCCCGCTCCCAGCCGAACCTGAGGGGAAACGACGACACCTACGAGAAGCTCCGCGTGGAGATCTCGAAGCTGGGCCTCGACGAGTGGCTGAACGCCGACGACTGCGAGGTCGCCCTGGAGGGCACCACCCGCCGCGTCAAGTGCGCCTACGAGCGTGACGTGGAGATCCTTTTCGGGATCAAGCGCAAGGTCAAGTTCGAGAACGAGATCTCGACGCCGGTCCTGTGACGGCGGGGCGGGGCCGCGCGTGGTGCGCGGCCCGCGCCGTCACATCTTCCCGAGCACCTGCTTCGCGATCACCATCAGCTGCATGTTGCTGGTGCCCTCGTAGATCTGGCCCACCTTCTGGTCGCGGAAGTACTTCTCGACCGGGTACTCGCGGGTGAAGCCGTAGCCGCCGTACACCTCGATCGCCTTCGAGGTCACGTACTCCGCGGTGCGGGAGGCGAACAGCTTCGACATCGCCGCCTCCTTGATGAAGGGCTGGCCGACGTCGCGCAGGCGGGCGGCGTTGTAGGTGAGCAGCCGCGCCGCCTCGACCTGCATCGCCATCTCGGCGAGCTGGAAGTTGACGGCCTGGAACTCGGCGATCGGCTTGCCGAACTGGACCCGCTCCTGCGAGTACTTCACGGCGTGGTCGAGCGCGCCCTGGGCGACGCCGACCATCTGGGCGCCGATCCCGATCCGGCCCTCGTTCAGGGTCTCGATCGCGATCTTGTAGCCCTTGCCGATCTCGCCCAGCACGTTCTCCTTGGGCACCTTGCAGCCCTCGAGGATCAGCTCGCAGGTGGAGCTGGCGCGGATGCCGAGCTTGTCCTCCTTCTTGCCGACCGAGAAGCCGGGGAACGAGCGCTCGACCAGGAACGCGGTGATCCCCTTGTAGCCCTTGCTCGGGTCGACGGTGGCGATCACGATGAAGAGGTCGGCCTCGTTGGCGTTGGTGATCCACAGCTTGCGGCCGGTCAGCTCCCAGTGGTCGCCCTTGTCGTCGGCCTTGCAGGCGAGCGCGAAGGCGTCGGAGCCGGAGCCGGCCTCCGACAGCGCGTAGGCGCCGACCCACTCGGAGGCCAGCTTCGGGAAGTACTTCTTCTGCTGCTCGGGCGTGCCCCAGCGCAGGATCGCGTTGTTGCACAGCGTGTTCTGCACGTCGACCAGCACCGCCACCGAGGCGTCGACCTTGGCCAGCTCCTCGATCGCCAGGATCGACATGAAGAACGTGGCGCCGGCGCCGCCGTGCTGGTCGGGGATCTCGATGCCCATGATGCCGAGGTCGAAGCATTCCTTGACCAGCTCGCGCGGCATCTTCGCCTCCTCGTCCATCTTGTGGACGAGCGGCTTGACGCGCTCCTGGGCGAAGGCCTTCACCTGGTCGCGGAACATCACCTCGTCTTCGGAGAGGTCGGAAAGAGGCAGGCTGCGGTGATCGGTCATGGCGGGGCGCTCCTCGGCAAGAAACGCGTCATGTTACCCCCGGAGCGCGAATCGTCCTTGACAGCGCCGCGCTTTCGCGTATCTTGCGAGATCGACGCCATGACCACGCTGCTCGTCAAGCGCATGAACCTCTCCAGCAGGAGGTACCCGTGCGCCCGGCGGGCGGCATCGGCACTCGGGAGGGGCGTGACGGGCGCATAGGCGCAGTCAGCCACACCGGGAGCCGGCCAAGCGGCCCGCTGGAGCGAATCCAGCGGGCCTTTTGTTTTTCCGGGAAGGAGCGGGCGGATGCAGTTCGACGTGGGGGTGTTCGGGGCGACGGGCTACGCGGGCCGCGAGGCCGTGCGCCTGCTCTCCGCCCACCCGCGATGCCGGGTGGCCTTCGCCACGGGGCGCGCCGACGGCCACCTCTCGCACGAGGAAGGCCTCTCGCGGCGCGCCGACGCCTACCTGCTGGCGCTGCCCCACGGCGTCTCCGGCAGCTACGCCGAGACGCTGCGGGCGAGCTTCCCGGCGGCGGCCGTCGTCGACCTCTCGGCCGACCTGCGGCTGCCGACGGCCGCGGAGTACGCGACCTGGTACGAGCATCAGCCCCCGGCACCCGGGCTGCTGGGCCAGGCGCCCTACGGCCTCACCGAGTGGAGCCGCGAGGCCGTGCGCGGCGCGCGCCTCGTCGCCAACCCCGGCTGCTACGCGACGGCGATGGCGCTGCCGCTGCTGCCGCTGTTCGCGGCGGGCCTCGTCGAGGACGACGTCGTCGTCGACGCCAAGAGCGGCGCGACCGGCGCCGGCAAGGGGCCGCGCGAGGACCTGCTGTTCTGCGAGCTGGCCGACGACTTCTCCGCCTACGCCCCGGGCCGCAGTCACCGCCACATCGGCGAGGTGGAGGCGGCCCTGTTCGCCGCCACGGGCCGGCGGCCGTCGCTGACCTTCTGCCCGCACCTGCTGCCGGTCAAGCGCGGCATTCTGGCCACCCTCTACCTGCGCACCTCGCATCCCGCCGCGGCCCTGCGCGAGGCGATCGCCGCGCGCTACGCCGGCGAGCGCTTCGTGCACGTGGTCGACGCGCCGCCGCGGCTGTCGGACGTCGCCCACACCAACGACTGCCGCATCTCCGTCCACGACGGCGGCCCCGGCCGCGTCGTCGTGTTCTCCGCGATCGACAACCTCGGCAAGGGCGCCGCGGGCCAGGCGATCCAGAACCTCAACCTGGCGCTGGGCCTCGAAGAAGGCCTGGGGCTGCCGTCGCTCTCGGGAGGCCGCGCGTGAGCCGCAACAAGAAGCCGAAGGAACCCCTGCCCCGCTTCGGCGGGCCCCTGCCCGTGCGCGTGTACAAGGTCGGCGGGCCGGCGCTGGAGGACGCGGCGCTGCTCGCGCCGCTGGCGGCGGAGCTGCGCCGGCAGGACGGCCACGTGGTGCTGGTCCACGGCGGCGGCCGCCAGATCGAGCGCACGCTGGCCGCGCTGGGCATCGAGTCGGCGTTCGTCGGCGGCCGCCGCGCCACGTCGCCCGAGGCGATGGCGGTCGTCGAGATGGTCCTCGCGGGCGGTACCAACAAGCAGCTGGCCGGCGGGCTGTCCGCCTGCGGGCTGCCCGCGGTCGGCATCTCCGGCCGCGACGCGGGCCTGGTGCGCGCCGCGCTGGTGCCGGGACTCGGCCGCGTCGGGGTGCCGGTCTCGGTCCACCCCGACCCGATCCTCGCTCTCTGGAGCGCCGGGCTGGTGCCGGTGATCGCGCCGGTCTCGCAGGGCCCGGACGGCGCGGCCGTCAACGTCAACGCCGACGAGGCGGCGCTGGCCGTCGCCCAGGCCCTCTTCGCGCAGAGCCTCGTCTACCTCTCCGACGTCGACGGCGTGAAGGTCGGCGGCGCCCCCGTGGCCGCGCTGGACGAGGCCGAGATCGCCGCGCGCACGGCGGACGGCACGATCGCCGGCGGCATGGCGATGAAGGTCGGCACCGCGCTGCAGGCGGCCCGGGCCGGGATCGCCGAGGTGGTGATCGCGGGCCGCGCCCGCCTCGAGGGCGGCTTCGCCGGCACCCGCGTGGTGGCGGCCGCGGCGGCCGAGGCGCGGGCGTGAACGCGCTGCTCGGCGTCTACGAGCGCGACCTCACGTTCGTCTCCGGCCGCGGCGCGTCGCTGCGCGCCGACGACGGGCGCGAGTTCCTCGACTTCGCCGCCGGCGTCGGCGTCAACGGCCTCGGCCACGGCCACAAGGCGGTGGTGAAGGCGATCCGCGACCAGGCCGGCAAGCTCGTCCACCTCAGCAACCTCTACCACTCGCAGCCCGCGGCCCGGCTCGCGGAGCGCCTCTCGGCGCTTTCGTTCCCGTCCCGCGTGTTCCTGTGCAACTCGGGGACCGAGGCGGTCGAGGCGGCGCTCAAGTTCTCGCGCCGGATCGGCGGGCCGGAGCGCGCGGAGTTCGTCGCCTTCGAGCGCGGCTTCCACGGCCGCTCGATGGGCGCCCTGTCGATCACGTGGAACGCGAAGTACCGCGAGCCGTTCGGGCCGCTGGTGCCCGGCGTGCGCTTCTGCCCGTGGGACGACCTGGCAGCGGCGAACGAAGCGATCACGGAGCGCACGGCGGCGGTGGTGATCGAGACCGTGCAGGGCGAAGGCGGCGTGCGACCCGCGTCGCCCGCCTTCCTGCAGGGGCTGCGCGCGCTGTGCCGCGAGCGCGGAGCGCTGCTGGTCGCGGAAGAGGTGCAGTGCGGTCTCGGGCGCACCGGCAAGCTCTTCGCCTACGAGCACGCCGGGATCACGCCCGACCTGCTGACGCTGGCCAAGCCGCTCGGCGGCGGGCTGCCGCTGGGCGCGGTGCTGCTGCGCGAGGACCTGGCGGCAGCGATCCACGTCGGCGACCACGGGTCCACGTTCGGCGGCAACCCGGTGGCGGCGGCCGCCGCGCTGGCGGTGCTCGACACGCTCACGGCGCCGGGCTTCGTCGACGGTGTCGCCCGTCGCGGCGAACAGCTCTTCCGCGGCCTGCGCGCGCTGAAGCGCAAGCACGCGCAGGTCGTGGACGTGCGCGGCCTGGGGCTGATGGCGGGAGTGCAGTTCGAAGGCGCCTCGGGCCCGGTGGTGAAGGGGCTGCGGGAACGGGGAGTGCTGGCGACGAAGGCCGGCGACGACGTGCTGCGGCTACTGCCGCCGCTGGTCGTGAAGCCGGGACAGGTGAAGGCGATGCTGGCCGCGCTCGACGCGGTGCTCTCGGGAGGCGCCGGTGCTGCAGGTGCGTGAGGTGGCGGTGGCGGACACCGCGGGGGTGGTGCTGCGCAAGGCCGCCCCGGGCGACGTGGCGGGGCTGCTCTCGCTGATCAACGGCTATGCGTCGCGCGGGCAGCTCCTGCCACGCACGGCGGAATCGCTGCAGGCGCGACTCGACGACTTCAGGGTCGCAGTGGACGAGCGCGGCGGCGTGCTCGGTTGCGCGGCCCTGACGCCGCTCGGTCCCGGCATCGGCGAGGTGCGGTCACTGGCGGTGGCGCCCGAGCACGCGGGGCGCGGGCTGGGACGCGCGTTGGTGATCGCCCTCCTGGAGGAGGCGGCCGGCCGCGGTTTCGAGCAGGTGCTGGCGCTGACTCGCCGCGTCTCGTTCTTCGAGGCGCTCGGCTTCGCCCCCACCCGCCGCGAGAACTACCTCGACAAGCTGATGGTCGACTGCCAGGCCTGTCCCAAGAACCTGTGCTGCGACGAGACGGCGATGGTGCGTTCCCCTGCCCGGCCGAAGCCGGCGACGACGGAGTTCGTGTGAAGATCGCGGCCCGCGAAGAAGGAGTGGATCCGAACGTGAGCGTCAAGAAGGTCGTCCTCGCCTATTCCGGCGGTCTCGATACCTCGATCATCATCCCGTGGATCAAGCAGAACTACGGCTGGGCGGAGATCGTCGGCTACTGCGGCGACGTCGGCCAGGGCGAGGACCTCGAGGTCGTGCGCCGCAAGGCGCTGGCGACGGGCGCCTCCGAGTGCGTGGTCGAGGACCTGCGCGAGAGCTTCGTGCGCGACTACTGCTTCGAGGCGCTCAAGGCCGGGGCGGTGTACGAGGACTCGTACCTGCTCGGCACCTCGCTCGCGCGGCCGATCCTGGCGCTCGGCCAGGTGCGGGCCGCGCTCGCCTGCGGCGCCGACGCGCTGGCCCACGGCGCGACGGGCAAGGGCAACGACCAGGTCCGCTTCGAGGCGACCTACGCCACGTTCGCGCCGCACCTCAAGGTGATCGCGCCGTGGCGGGAGTGGAACATCCGCTCGCGCGAGGACGCGCTCGCCTACGCGGCCGCCCACCACGTCCCGGTCGACCAGACGCCGAAGGACATCTTCAGCCGCGACGGCAACCTGTGGCACCTCTCCCACGAGGGCGGCAACCTCGAGGACGTGTGGGACGCGCCGCGCGCGGAGATGTTCAAGCTGACCGTGCAGCCGCAGGACGGCCCGGACGGCGCCGAGGAGATCGAGATCGCGTTCGAGCAGGGCGTGCCGGTCGCGATCGAGGGCCAGAAGATGGGACCCGTCGCGCTGCTGGAGACGCTCAACGCCGCCGGCGCCCGCCACGGCGTCGGCCGCGTCGACCTGGTCGAGAACCGGCTGGTCGGCATCAAGTCGCGCGGCGTGTACGAGACGCCGGGCGGCACCATCCTGTACGCCGCGCACCGCGAGCTGGAGCGGCTGGTGCTCGACCGCGCCACGATGCACTTCAAGCAGCAGGTCGCGCTGCGCTACGCCGAGCTCGTCTACGACGGGCTGTGGTTCTCGCCGCTGCGCGAGGCGCTCGCCCGCTTCGTCGACTCCACCCAGCGCAACGTCACCGGCGACGTGCGGGTACGGCTGTTCAAGGGCCACGCCACGCCGGTCGGCCGCCGCTCGCCGCGCAGCCTGTACCGCCAGGACCTCGCCACCTTCGGCGAGGGCATGAGCTACGACCACAAGGACGCCGAGGGCTTCATCCGCCTGTTCAGCCTGCCCGAGCGGGTGCGGGCGCTGACCCACGGCGTGGACCTGCCGGAGGGCGTGTCGGTGCCCGTCTCTTCGCGCGAATGAGCGTCACGGCCCCTCGCGGGTTCCGGGCCGCCGGCGTGGCCGCCGGCATCAAGCCCGGCCGCCCCGACCTCGCGCTGATCGTCGCCGACGCGCCGTGCTCCGCGGCGGCGGTGTTCACCACCAACCGCGCGCAAGCGGCGCCGATCAGGGTCTCGCAGGAGCACCTGGCCGGCGGCCGCGCGCGCGCCGTCGTCGTCAACGCCGGCTGCGCCAACGCGGGCACCGGCGAAGCGGGACTCGCCGACGCGCGGGCGATGGCACGGGCCACGGCCGAGGCGCTGGGCTGCGCCGCGGCCGAGGTGGTCGTCGCCTCCACCGGCGTGATCGGCGTGCGGCTGCCGATGGACAAGGTGCGCGCGGGGATCGCCGACGCGGCGCGCGGGCTGGCCGCGGACGGCGGGCCGGTCGCGGCACGCGCGATTCTGACCACCGACACCCATCCCAAGGAGATCGCCGTCGAGATCGCCGGCGCGGGCGGGGCGAAGGTCGGGGCGATGGCCAAGGGCGCCGGCATGATCGCGCCCCACATGGCGACGATGCTGGCCTTCTTCACGACCGACGCGGACGTGCCGCCCGCGCTGCTGCGCGAGGTCCTGGTCCACGCGGTCGGCGAGAGCCTCAATCGCATCACCGTCGACGGCGACACCTCGACCAACGACATGGCGGTCGTGCTGGCGAGCGGCGCCTCGGGCTTCCGGGTCGAGGGACCGGGGGCCGCACTCGACGCCTTCCGCGACGCGCTGACCGAGGCGGCGCGCGCGCTGGCGAAGATGATCGTGCGCGACGGCGAAGGCGCCACCCGGATCGCCGAGGTCCGCGTCGAAGGCGCGCGCAACGCGTCCGAGGCCGACCGCATCGCCCGCACGGTGGCCGAGTCGCCGCTGGTCAAGACCGCGCTGCACGGCGGCGACCCCAACTGGGGCCGCATCCTGGCCGCGGTCGGCCGCTCGGGCGTCGAGGTCGACGTCTCGCGGGTGGACGTGCTGCTGGGCGACGTCTGGGTCTGCGCGCGCGGCGCGGCCGCCGACTACGACGAGGAGGTCGCCCACCGCGCCGTGCTCGAGGACCCGGTGCGGATCACGATCCGCCTCGGCTCCGGCACCGCGACCGGCTGGATGTGGACCTGCGACTTCTCGAAGGGCTACGTCGACGTGAACGCCCACTACCGCTCATGACGCCGAAGCTCTGGGGCGGCAACTACGAGACGGCGCCCGACCGCGCGTTCTGGGAGTTCGGCGCGTCGTTCCCGTTCGACCGCCGGCTGCTCGGCGAGGAGATCGCCGCCTCGCGCGCCTACGCGCGGGCGCTCGGCGAGTGCGGCGCGATCCCCCGCGAGGACGCGCGGAAGCTCGACGACGGGCTCGGCCAGGTGCTGGAACGGGCGAAGATGGTGCCGGGCTACCTCGAGCTCGACGTCGAGGACGTGCACAGCTTCGTCGAGACCCGGCTCGGGGAGATCGTCGGCGAGCTGGCCGGCCAGGGCCACCTGGCGCGCAGCCGCAACGAGCAGACGGTGACCGCGCTGCGGATGTTCGTGCGCGCGGCCTGCGACCGCGCCGCGGCGGCGCTGGCGGGGCTCGTCGAGGCACTGTGCGACAAGGGCGAAGAGGGCGCCGAGGCGGTGATGCCCGGCTTCACCCACGTGCGCGCCGCCGAGCCGATCACCTTCGGCTTCTGGGCCTCAGCACTCGCCTGGGGCTTCGCCCGCGACCGCCAGCGCTTCCAGGACGCGCGGCGCCGCGCCAACGTGCTGCCGCTCGGCTCCGGCGCGCTCGCCGGCACCCCGCTGCCGCTCGACCGCGCCCGGCTCGCGGCCGAGCTCGGCTTCGAGGCGGTCTCCCCCAACGCGCTCGACGCCGTCTCCGACCGCGACTTCGCGGCCGAGTTCGCGTTCGCGTGCGCGCAGGCCCAGACCCGGCTCTCGCGTCTCAGCGAGGAGCTGATCTGGCACTCCGGCCCCGAGTACGGCTTCTACCGCCTGCCCGACGCCTACACGACGGGCTCGAGCCTGATGCCGCAGAAGAAGAACCCGGACGCGCTCGAGCTGCTGCGGGGCAAGGCCGCGCGCGTCCAGGCCGCGGTGCAGCGGCTGCTGGTGATGCAGAAGGGCCTGCCGGCGGGCTACCAGAAGGACCTGCAGGAGGACAAGGAGGCGGTGTTCGACGCCGCCGATGCAGTGCTCGGTTCCCTGCCGGTGGCGACGGGCGTGATCGCGGGCCTCGTCCTCGACCGCGACGCGATGCGCCGCGCGGCCTCGCGCGAGGAGCTCTACGCCGCCTCGCTGGCGGTGGCGCTGGCCCGCGACGGCCTGCCCTTCCGCCAGGCCCACCACGTCGTCGGCGCGCTGGTTTCCGCGGCCCAGGTGCTGAAGCGCCCGCTGCGCGAGATCGCCCGCGAACGACTGCGTGCGCAGCACCCGGCCCTCGCCGCCCGCGTCGACGCCATCTTCGACCCCGACGAAGCCGTGCGCGCCAAGTCGACCGAAGGCGGCACGGCACCGGAGACGGTGCGCGCCTCGCTCTCCGCGGCACGGGCAACCGTCCGCGGCTGAGCGGGCCCTCGGCCGCGACCTGGACGACGGCTTCCATGCACAGTTCGTGCAGTGGACGAATCCATCTGCGCCCCGTGAAGCGGGCCGGCTCGGGCCGACGGCCAGGGGCGGGACGTCGAGCCGGGTCTCGGGACGCCTGGCCGGCGGCGCGCTGCGGCGTGTCGTCCGCGTTTCCGACATAATCGTCTCCCCTTGAGCGAACCGCCTGCCAGCACGCCGGGGCGCGGCGCGTCAGCCGCCGTCGTGGCGGTCCTGCTGTTCGCCGTGCTCGTGGCCTCCGCGCCGGCTCTGCGCGGCCCGTTCTGGGGTCACGACATCGAGGCCCACGTCGTGCGCGTCGCGCAGTGGGCGCGGGGCTGGGCCGACGGCGTGCTCTATCCCCGCTTCTTCCCCGACGTGTACTGGGGCTTCGGCGGGCCGACGATGCTGTACAACGCCCCGGCCCCGTACGCCGTCGGCGCGTTGGCGATGGCGCTGGGCCTGTCGGCCACGGACGCGTGCCGTGCGCTCGCCGTCGGTGCCTTCGCGCTCGGGGCCGCCGGCGCTTTCCTGCTGGCGCGGGCGACGCTGTCCGTCGAGGCTGCGGCCCTCGTCGCGATCGCCTACACGCTGGTGCCGTACCGGCTGGTCGACGCCTGGGTGCGCGGCGCCCTGTCGGAACTGATCGCCACGGCGATCCTGCCCCTGCTCTTCCTGGCCGCGCGCCGAGCCGCGGCCCGGCGACCCGCGTGGCCCGGGCTCGCGTTCGCCGTCGCGGCGCTGTTGCTGTGCCACCCGCCGTCGGCGCTGTTCTGCCTGCCCGCGGCCGCCGCATATGGCCTGTTGATGGCGCCCGACCGCCGGGCCGCCGCCGCGGGGCTCGGTCTCGGCCTCGGGTTCGGCCTCGCCGCTGCGGCCGGATACTGGCTGCCCGCGCTCGCCGATCACGGCGCCACCCACTATGCCGCGAGCCTGGTGGCGGGCTCGCCGTATCACTTCGCGAGCCACTTCGTGCAGCCGGGCCAGTTCGTCTCCACGCGCTGGGGCTTCGGGTTGAGCCAGGCGGGCGGGGAAGACGGGATGAGCTTCCAGGTGGGACTCGTCCACCTCGCCGGGCTGGCCCTCGGCGCCTGGGTGGCCTGGCGGCAACGCGGCGGGGCTCGCCGCGAGGCCGCGTTCTGGCTGGCCTCGAGCCTGGCGAGCCTGCTGCTGATGGTCGAGGCCAGCCGTCCGCTGTGGGAACTCGCGGCTCCGCTGCAGCGCGTCCAGTTCCCGTGGCGGCTGTTGACGCTGGTCGCGCTGGCGGCCTCGCTGCTGCTGGGCGTCGGCCTCGAGGCCCTGACGGGCGTCTCGGCACGCCTGCGACGGCTGGGCCTCGTGGCGCTGGCGCTGGTCTCGCTGGTCGCGTACGCCCGCTACGCGGTGGCGCTGCCGCCGCCCCCGGGCGTCGACCTCGACGCCCAGGCGACGCCCGCGGCGCTCCAGCGATGGATCGGCGCCGACTCGATCTGGATGCCGCGGGTGCTGCGCGGCGCGCCGCCCCCGGGGCCGCGCGTGCGCTTGCTGGAAGGAGAGGCCCGGGCGCGCCTGGTGTCGGACCGCACCCATCAGCTCGTGCTCCGCGTCGAGGGGGCGACCGCGTCCGTCTGGTGGGCGCGCATCGCCGCCTTCCCCGGCTGGACGCTCACCGTCGACGGCGTCGCGGCCCCGCTCGCGATCGACCCCGCGACGGGCGGGCTGGTCGCCGCGGTGCCGGCCGGGGAGCACGACGTCGCGCTCCAGTTTCGGGCCACCCCGCTGCGGCACGGCGCGGAGTGGCTGTCGCTGCTGGCGATGCTGCCGATCGCCGCCGCCTGCGCCCGCCCCCGCGACTAGAGCGCGGGTGGCCACCGGCTCATCCAGAGGTCCTCACCAGCCGCTCGAGCCGCATCCTCAGTAAGCCGTCCTCCGGGTCCAGTTCCACGGCCTTTCGAATTGCGGCCAGCCCCTCCTCCTGCTCTCCGAGGCAAGAGAGCGACTGCGCGAGCAGAGCCCACACCCTGGCGACGTCACCTCCGGACCGCAGTGCCTCACGGCAGTCGGAGACGGCTTCGGCGTGCCTGCCCAGGCGGCCGTACACGCGGGCCCGGTGGAAGCGCAGCTCCGGAGAGTCCGCCCCCGACATCATCTGGTCAATGGCGGCGAGCGCCTCCCGCGGCCGCCCCGAACAGGCCACGATCGACGCCAGCCGGGTCAAGTCCAGAGGACCGTCGAACCGAGCGGAGAGCAATGCGGGCACGGCCTCCAGCACCTCCGCCCACAGTCCCAGCCTGGACAGCAGGATCAGCGGCTGGAGAGCCGCCGTCTGGTCGCGAGGCGCCTCTTCCACGTGCCACCTCGCCACCTCGAGTGCTTCTCCGGTCCGGCCGCGACGCTCGAGCCAGGTCCGCCAGCGCACGAATGACAGCCCCGTCCCGGTCCTCCTCAAGGTCGCCCGAGCGTTCTCCCGCAATCGCTCCCGGGCCGCTGCCGCCTCCCCGGCCGCACCGGCTTCAGCCAAGAGGTCGACCGCCTCGCACACCGTCTCGACGTCGTCGCCCTGGGCCCACGTGGCCACCCTGCCCGACAGCCCGACAGCGGCGTCGAGGTGGCCGTCGTGAGCCTCGAGTCGAGCCAGAGCCAGCAGGTGACGAGCGCGATGCCGATCGAGCGGCCCGGCGAACTGGTCCGGGTCCGGACGAAGTCGCCGGGCTCCATCGAAGTCGCCGGCCGCGACGAGGCGGACGAAATCCCGGTCGGCCGCCCGCTCGTCGAGGAGCGAATCGGAAACGCCCTCGACGTAGTGCTCGACCAGGCGCCGCACCAAGGCTCCCACGAACTCCGGCGTGACGTGAAGGCCGTCCTCGTGCCAGACCCGTGCGCCTCTGGTCAGAATGGCACTCTCGAAGCTCGGGAAGTAGTCGACGTTCTTCCTCCCGGCGCACAACTCGCCGGCCACCGCCCTCAGGATCGATTTCGAGAACATGTTGGCGACGATCACGTCGTCGCCACCGAACGTCCTCTGCAGCGGGATCGGCGAGACAGTCACCAGGAAATGGCGAGGCTTCTCCTCGTCAAGCAGGGCGATCGCCTCGGCAAGCTGCCGGAAGCACTCGTCGTAGCCCAGCCTCGTGAAGCGGAAACGGTCCCGCTCGGAAGCCTCGACTCCGGTGGGCGCCCCGTCCACGAAGAGGCCGCTCTCCGCGTCCCACCAGGCCTCCACGTAGCCGAGGGTGATGACGACGAAGTCGCACGACAGGAGAGAGCGGGCAGCGCCATCGTAGAGCTGCTGCCTCCTCTCGAAGGCCCGCTCCAGGCTTGCCGGCTGAGGCTGGTGGAGGTGGAGATCGACGATTCCACCCCCCGCCCCCCTGCAGAACAGCAGGCCCGTGTTGGCCTCCGTGACGACTCCCCCGTCGGCCCTGACGGCTCTCACCCACTTCACTTCCTGCAGGATGGCCGGCGGCGTGAACTTGTTGAGGAGGTTGGCACCCTCTCGCCCGCCGGTCTGCCCCTCGAGTATGCCGAGGCGCCTCGTGGGAACGTCGATCCCCAGCGCCTCGAGCTCGGCCTCGATGTTGCGGGCGAAGCAGCTCCCGATCGTGAACACGCTGGCGGTGCGAGGAATTCGGAAGCGGGCCTGGATGACGGGCCAGCAGTCTGGGGCGAGTCGGCCGGTCGCCACGGCTTGCGACCACTTGCCGTGCCGGTTCGAGGTGGCCGTGCGGAAGGCCGCGGCCGCGGGCACCAGAGTCGATCCCCCGGTCGTCGCCTCCGCGGTCGACTCGGCTCTGTGCTCGGGCATCGTCGGGGCGGCCAGAGTATAGCCCGGCCCGCTGCACGAGCCGTCCGCCTCGGTGAAGCTCGTACGAGTGGGCCGGAGCCGAACGCCCCGAACGCTCGCCCGACCGTGCCCCACCGCATTGGGAATCCACCAAATTGGGTCCGGCGCGGTCTGCGCCGTGGACGCCGGCGACGCATGAGCGCCACCCTCGGCCGCCCGCGCGGAACCCGCAACTCGCGGACCGGCGTCAGCCGCCGATCTGGAACATCTGGCGCGACTCGGTCGACACGCCTTCGTCGAGGCGGTGGCCGGTGGGCTTGGCGGCGACGGCCTTCAGGAGGATGGCGGCGACGTCCTCGAGCGAGCCGCCGCCGCGCAGCGTCTTCTTGACGTCGAGTTCGTCGTCGTTGAGCAGGCACAGGTGGAACTTGCCGTCGGCGGTCAGCCGCATCCGGTTGCAGGCGCCGCAGTAGGGCTCGCTGACCGGGCTGATGAAGCCGATCACGCCCGGCGCGCCGTCGGTGAAGCGGTGGTTGACGGACTCGTCGGACGGGCTCTCGCGCGGCAGCGGCTCGAGCGGCCCGAACGCCGCCTCGATCCGGGCCCGCGTCTCGCGGGTGGGCACGAACTGCGACAACGCGACGTGGGCCGTCTCGCCGCCGCCGAGCGGCATCAGCTCGATGAAGCGCAGGTGCCAGCCGTCGTGCCGTGCGCGGCGCGCGAGGTCGACCACGTCCTCCTCGTTGTAGCCGCGGGTGACGACGCAGTTGACCTTGATCGGCAGCAGCCCCGCTTCGGCAGCAGCCGCGATGCCGGCCTCGATCTCGGGCGCGCTGGCGAAGCGCATCAGGTGCTTGATGCGCTCGGGGTGCAGGGTGTCGACGTGGATGTTGACGCGGGTCAGCCCCGCCTCGCGCAGCGGCCGTGCCAGCCGCGGCAGCAGGATCGCGTTGGTGGTCAGGGCGACGCCGGACACGCCGTCGATCGCGGCGATGCGCTGCACGATCTCGACCAGGTCCGGCCGCAGCGTCGGCTCCCCGCCCGTGAGCCGGAACTTGCGGAAGCCGACCGACACCGCGGCCCGCGCGACCTGCTCGATCTCGGCCGCGGTCAGCAGCTCCGCGCTGGGCACGAACGTGAGCCCGCGCAGCGGCATGCAGTACACGCAGCGCAGGTTGCAGTGGTCGATCACCGAGATGCGGAGGTAGTCGATCTCCCGGCCGAAGCGATCGCGCGGCACGCCGGCCTAGCCGCCGCTCACCGGCGGCAGGAACGCGAGCTCGTCGCCGTCGGCCAGCGGGGCGTCGAACTTCCCGTAGCGGCGGTTGACCGCCGCGGCCAGGCTCGCCCGCCGCGGCGCCAGCTCGGGCCGCTCGGCGACCAGCGCCTGCCAGGCGCTCTCCGGCGTGGCGCCGGCCGGCAGCTCGAGCACCTGCTCGGCGCGGCCGGCGACGTCCCGGAGCGAGGCGAAGAAGCGGACCCGGACCTGCATTCCTTAGATTCTACGTGCGCGCCCCGCGCGGGCGAATCGCTTACACTCGCGGACGGAGCACGGGAGCCACGATGAGCACGGACACAGACAGCGCCAAGACCTACTTCGACCGCCTGGCCCCCGAGTACGACCGGGCGTTCCGGCTGCAGGGCCGGAGCCTGCTCAACGCCGCCGTCAACCGGTTCTTCCGCGGGCCGACGTTCCGCAAGCGCATGCTGCTGATGGAGAAGCTGTTCGGCGAGCTGGGCGTGAACGGCCGCACGGTGCTCGACCTCGGCTGCGGCAGCGGCCAGGTCTCGCTGCTGCTGGCCTCGATGGGCGCGACCGTGCACGGCATCGACATCGCGCCGCGCATGCTCGAGATCGCCCGCGAGACGGCTCAGCGCACGGGCGTGGCCGAGCGCTGCCGCTTCGAGGAGGGCGACGTCTGCAGCGCGCCCCTGCCCGAGAGCGACCTGGTGCTGCTGGTCGGCGTCGTCGAGTACTACGCCGACTACGCGGAGCTCCTGAAGCGCGCGGCCGCGGCCTGCCGCGACACGCTCGTGATCGCCCACACCAACCGCGTCCCGTACCGGATGGCGCTGCGCCGGCTGCTGTTCGCGATCGACCGCGCGAACCTCTACTTCCATCCGATGCCCGAGGTGATCGCCGCGGCGACCGCCGCCGGCCTGACCCTGGCCCGCGAGCAGCGCGAGCACGCCTTCACGATCCTCGTCTTCCGGCGCGCCTGAGGTCGCGGGGGTGCGAAAGCGCGTCGTGGTTTCGGTCGACCTCGACGAGTGGTACCACTGCCGCTGGGCCACGGGCGCTCCGCACTCGCGCTGGGCGGACACCGGCACCTTCTTCCGCGAGCACTACGGCAGCGACCGCCCCACGGGCGAGCTGGTGGCGCCGACCCGGCGCATCCTCGACCTGTTCGACCGTCACGGCGTGCGCGGCACGTTCTTCATCCTGGGCGAGGTGGGCCACTTCTACCCGGACCTGGTGAAGGAGATCGCGGCGCGCGGGCACGAGATCGGCTGTCACGGCTACCACCACGTGGACATCGGCCTGCTCGGCCCGGACGGGTTCGCCGACCAGATCCGGCGTGCCCGCGAGGTCCTGGAGCCGCTGGCCGGGGCGCCGCTGCGCGGCTACCGGGCTCCCAACCTGCTGCTCGCCGACTACATGCTCCCGGTGCTGCGCGAGAACGGCTTCCGTTACGACGCCTCGGTGTGCACATCGCGCAGCCTGCTCGGCAAGGACTTCGGCCACGACCACCTCGCGCAGAACCCGTACCGCTTCTCCGAGCGTTTCTCGCGGCCGGATCCGCAGGGCGACTTCGTGGAGATTCCGTTGCCGGTGTTCCCGGGCCTGCGGCTGCCGGGTTCCACGGGCATCCTGACCCGGGTGATCGGCGTGCCGTGGACGCTGATCGCCTTGCGCGAGGCGCTGCGCACCGGCGACGCCCAGTACTACTTCCACCCCTACGAGATGGGCCCGCGCCCGGACATCCCGCTCTCGGCCCGCGAGCGGCTGTTCCTGCGGCGCCTGGGGCCGTGGATGGAAGGGGCGGTGGACCGCATCCTGGGCCGGCTGCGGGGCTGGGGCGTGGAGTTCGCGCGCGCGGGCGAGCTGGCCGGCACGCTGCCGGCCGCGTCCTAGTCCGGGACCAGCTTCCAGCCGGCGCCGCGCACCGTCACGATCCGCTTCGGCTCCTTCGGGTCGTCCTCGACGTAGCGGCGCAGGCGCACGATGAAGTTGTCGACGGCGCGGGTCTCGGTGTCGGGCGCCAGGTTCCACACCTTCTCGAGGATCTCGCCCTTGCCGACGACGCGGCCGGGGTTCTGCAGCAGCAGCCGCAGCAGCGCGGCTTCCAGCAGCGTCAGCCGGTGCACCACGCCCTCGCGCCGGATCTCGAACGCCTCGAAGTCGATCTCGGCCGGCCCCAGCCGCAGCGGCGCCTCGCGCGAGGCGCCGCCGCGGGTCCAGTCGCGGCGCCGCAGCAGGCCGCGCACGCGGGCCAGGAACACCTCGAGCTCGAACGGCTTGGCGAGGTAGTCGTCGGCGCCGGCCTCGAGGCCGTTGACGACGTCCTCGGGCAGGCTCTTCGCCGTCAGCATCAGGATCGGCACGAAGTTGCCGGCGGCGCGCAGCTTGCGGGCGACCGCGAAGCCGTCGAGGCCGGGCAGCATCACGTCCAGGATCACCAGGTCGCACGGCGGCGGCTCCGCCAGGCGCCCGAGCGCCTGCTTGCCGTCGGCCAGCACCTCCACCACGTATCCGTCCAGCTCCAGGTTGAAGCGGATGCCGCGGGCGAGGTGCTCCTCGTCCTCCACGACCAGCAGCCGGGTCTCAGCCATGGGTCACCGCCAGCTCCTCGACGACGCCGGGCAGCGTCAGCGTGAAGGTGGTGCCGCGGTCGAGGCCGGGGCTGTCGGCGCTGACCGTGCCGCGGTGGCCGCGGACCACGGACTTGACGATGTAGAGCCCGAGGCCGGTGCCGGTGCGGCTGCGCCGGACCTCGGACCCGATCCGATAGAAGCGGTTGAAGACGAAGCTCAGGTGCGGCCGCGACATGCCGACGCCGCGGTCGCTGATGCGCAGCCGGGCGTGGGCGCCCTCCAGCGCGAGGTCGACCGCCACGTCGACGGTCTCCTTGGAGTACTTGACCGCGTTGTCGAGCAGGTTGAGCACCGCCGTCTCCAGGCCCGGCGCGTCGCCCTTCAAGGTCAGCGATTCGGGCCCCGCGTAGCGGATCACGCCCGGCTCGAGCTGGAAGCGGCTCGCGGTCAGCTCGATCGCGCGCTGCACGAGCTTCGCGAAGTCGAGCGGCTGGGGGTCGACCACCGGGCGGTCGGTGTACATCGCCGCGTTCAACACGTTGTTGATCGTGGTGTTGAGGCGGTCGATGTCGCGGCCCATCGTGCGGTAGAACTCGCGCTGCTGCTCGGCCGAGAGCTGGCGCATCTGCAGCGTGTCGAGGTAGAGCTTGAGCGAGGCGACCGGCGTCTTCAGCTCGTGGGTCACCGCGCTCACGAAATTCGACTGCCGCTCGTTGAGCCGCACCTCGCGCAGCAGCAGGAGCACGATCAGCACCAGTCCCGCGGTCAGCAGCAGGAACAGCACGGTGCCCAGCGAGTAGACGATCCAGCGCCAGCCGGCGCCGGAGCTGGTGCCGCCTTCGGCGCCGAGCAGCAGCCAGCCGACGGTCAGCGCGACCGAGAGCACGATCAGCGTCACGCCGGTGGTGACGTGGATCCACTTGCGGCGCTGGCCGGAGGAGATGAGCTGGGCGGGGTCCGTCACCGCGGGCCTCTAGAACAGCCGGTCGAGCCGCCTCAGCGTGGCGAGCAGGTCCACGCGCTTCCAGAAGCGGCCGAAACCGAGCAGCCGGAGCTGGTGGGAGAGGCGGTCGACGAGGCCCGGCGCGTGCAGCGCTCGGCCGGTGACGCGGATCATCTCCGACAGCTCGGCGTCGTAGGGATACCACCAGGCGAGCGGCCGGCGGCCCTTCTCGCGGGTCACGAACTTGGCTTGCGTCAGCTCGCGCAGGCCCTGCAGGCCGTGGGTGCGGCCGACCCCGCTGCCCCGCGGGCCGCCCCACGGCGCCAGTGGCTCGGAGTAGGTGGAGATGCAGTCGTTGATGGTGACGGCGCCGGCCGACAGCTCGCGCTGCAGGCGCTCCGCGAGCCGCGGGTCGCGGGTCCAGCCCGAGGCGGTCAGGCCGTACTCGCTGTCGTTGGCCTTCGCGATCGCCTCGTCGACCGAATCGACGACCTCGATCGGCAGCACCGGGCCGAAGGTCTCGTCGCGCATCACCTTCATCCCGCCGTTGACGCCCGCGAGCACGGTCGGCGGGAAGAAGAAGCCGGGGCGATCGGGCTGGGCGCCGCCGACCAGCGCGCGGGCGCCCTGCGCCAGCGCCTCGTCGACGTGGCCGCGCACGATCGCGCGCTGGCGGTCGAGGGTCAGCGGGCCAACGTCGGTGCCGACCGCGAGCGGGTCGCCCGCCACCAGACGCGACGCGCGCTCGACCACCTTGGCGACGAAGGCGTCGGCGACCGGGCGCTCGACGTAGACGCGCTCGATCGAGGCGCAGGTCTGGCCGCAGTTCATGAACGCGCCCCACACGACGCCGGCGGCGGCGTGGTCGAGGTCGGCGTCGCGGCACACGATCGCCGGGTCCTTGCCGCCCAGCTCGAGCACGACCGGCGTCAGGTTCTTCGCGGCGCCGGCCATCACCTTGCGGCCGGTGGCCATCGAGCCGGTGAACACGATCTTGCCGAAGCGCCGGTCCTCGACCAGCGCGGCGGCCTGCCCGTCCTGGACCGCGACCACGTTGACGAGCCCCTCGGGCGCGCCCGCCTCGCGGAACAGCCGGCCGATCTCGAGCCCGACCAGGGTGGTCGCCGGCGCCGGCTTGAGCAGCACCGCGTTGCCGGCGGCGACTGCTGCCCCGACCGTCGTCATCGGGATCGCGAACGGGTAGTTCCACGGCGTGATCGCCAGCACCACGCCCAGTGGCTCGTGGCGCAGCGCCTGCTCCTTGTGGGCGAAGAGCAGCACGTCGCTCTCGATCCACTCCTCGCGCAGCGCCTCTTCGGCGTGGTCGGCGAGATGCCGCAGGTGCTCGAGCGAGGGGAAGATCTCGGCCGCGTGGGCCTCGGAGACCGGCTTGCCCTGTTCGCGGGCGACCAGCCGCGCCAGCTCGTCCGCGCGGTGCAGCGCCGCGCGGTGCACGGCCATCAGCAGCTTCGCCCGTTCGACGAAAGAGCTGCCGGCCCAGGCCTTCGCGGCGCGGCGCGAAGACTCCACCGCCTCCTCGAGCTGCGCGGCATCGAGCAGGCTGACCGCCGCGAAGGCGGCGCCGGTCGCCGGGTTGATCGCCTCGCGCACGCCGCCGCGGCCCTCGACGTCGCGAAGGGCGACGAGCGAGTGGTGGACGGGCAGGCCGGTGGCGACCGGGGGCGCGAGCGTCTCGGACATGCAGACTCGATCTTAGCGCCGCCGCCGCCCCTCCCGACGGCCTGAAACGACGCCACAGAGGCACAGAGCTTGACGATGGGCCCGCTCGGGGCCGTGCCCCTCTGTGCGTCTCTGTGTCTCTGTGCCTCGGTGGCGCCGTTTCCGTGGCGGCCGACAGGCACAACCGGGTGGCGGGCCTTCGCGCGGGGGCGTACGCTGCGCCACTGCGATGCAGCTCTCCGTCCACCGCGGCAGCCGGGTGCCGGTCACCGAACAGCTCCGCTTCCAGCTCGAGCTGCAGATCCTCTCGGGCGCCCTGGCCGCGGGTCAGCGCCTGCCCAGCGTGCGGGCGCTGGCGCGGCGGCTCGGCCTCCACGCCAACACCGTCGGCGCCGCCTACCGCAGCCTGGAGGCCACCGGTCGCGTCCGCTCGCGATCCGGGTCGGGCGTGTACGTGGAACCCGCCGGGGCGGACGCCGCGCCCCTCGACGCCCGCGCGGCGCTGCGCCGCGCGCTGGACGCGCTGGAGCGGGCGGGCCATTCGCGGGCCGCGCTGCGCGAGGCGGCCCGCGGCTGGCTGGAGTCGCCCCCGCCGACCCGGGTCGCGGTGGTCGACCGCACGCGGGAGATGGCGGAGCTGCTGGCCCACGAACTGGCCGCGACGCTCGCCGCCCCGGTGGAGGCCCACGCCCTCGACGCGCTGCCCGCCGGCGAGGCGCTGGCGGACCGGCTGCTGGTCACGCTGCCCTACCACGTGGGATTGCTGGCGCGGCTGCGCCCGGGGCTGCCCGTGGAGAGCGTGCGGCTGTCGGTGCCCGAGGCGTGCGGGCGAGCCGTCGCGGCACTGCCAGCGGACTCGCTGGTGCTCGCGGTGTCCCACGCGGAGGCCGTGTTCCCGTTCGCCCAGGCCGTCGTGCACGGGCTGCGCGGCGAGGAACTGACGCTCGTGACCTGCGTGCGCGGCGACGCCGCGCGGTGGCAGACGTTTGCGCCGAACGCGGCGCTGGTGCTGGCCGACGCGCTGTCGATCGGCGCCGTGCGCGCGGCGCGCCCGCGCGGCTGCCTCGAGTTCCGCCTGCTCGACCCCGCGTCCGCCGCCCCGGTCGCCGCCCACCTCGCGCCCGCACTGTGACGGTCGCGGAAACCGTCCTGCGGGCGCCCCCGCCGGGGGCCGACGCGGCCGACCTTGGGAGCCAGGAGGGTTCCCATGAAGGCGCTCCGCTCCCCCGTCGCCCTGCTCGTCCCCCTGCTGCTCGCCGTTTCACCCGCCGCCCGCGGCGGGGACCCGCCCGAGCGCGAGTTCACCCTCGGCCTCCTCCAGAAGGAACTGCGGGCGGGCATGGACCAGGCCGCCGTGGCCGAGGCCCTCGGCTCGCCCAACCTGGTGACCCGCGGCGCCGACGGCCGCGAGTCGTGGGTCTACGACAAGGTCGCCAGCGAGGTCCGGGTCAAGGGCACGACGGTGACGGGAGGGGGCGGAGCGATGGGCCCGATCGGCCCCGCCGTCTGGCTCGGCTTCTCCGGCGCGCGCCACCGCGACGAGCGCGTGGTCTCGACCCAGCGCACGCTGACCGTCGTGATCCGCTTCGACGCGGCCGGGCGCGTCGACACCTTCGCGTTCCACGCCAGCCGGTTCTGACCATGCGCCGCCTGGCCCTGGCCCTGCTCGCCCTCGCCCTCTCGGCCTGCGCCTCCGCGCCGCCCGCCGTGCGGCACGGCGCGAGCCCGCTCGAGCGGCGCGCCCTGCAGACCCGCGAGTTCGAGGGCACGGACGTCCCGGCCGCGCTCTCGGCCCTGCTCTCCACGCTGCAGGACGACGGCTACTCGATCCGCGTCGCCGATGCCGCGCTCGGCCTGGTGACGGCGACCCGCGACGCCCCGGTCGAGGGCCCCTCCGTCCTCGGCAAGGTGGCGCGCTTCTACCTCACGGTCGCGAGCTACGGCCTGCTCCGCCCGAAGACGCCCGCGGTTCGCGAGCTGGAGGCGACCGGCCGGATCGAGGCCCGCGAAGGCGGCGTGCGGGTGCGGGTCAGCCTCGTGCTGCGCTCCCGCGACGAACACGGGCAGACGCTCTCCGTGGAGGAAGTCGTGGAGCCCGCGGCCTACCAGGCGCTGTTCGCGGCTTTCGACCGCAGCCTGTTCCTGGCCCGCGAGGCGCTGTGAGCCCTACCGGCGGTCCTGCTCGTGCTCGATCTCGAACACGTTGGCGAACAGGTTGGCGCGCATCTGCAGGCCCTGCTGGGTCGCCCCCAGGTAGGCGAGCGCCTCCTGGATGTAGGGCGAGACTTCCTTCCAGTAGAAGCTCGCGTAGTTGCGGCGCAGGTCGGCGGGGCTCCTGTAGCCGAGTTTCGCGTTGACCCCCGTCTCCTCGAACTCGTAGTAGAGCGCCGGGATCTTGCGCAGGTAGCGCGGGTCGCCGAGCTGGCCGATCAGGTCCGCCGCGCGCACGAGCCCGGGGTACTGGGAGTTGGCGTGGCCGTCGTCTCCTTTCGGCACCGGAAAGCGGGTCGGCTCGATGTTGCGCTTGACCGCCTCGACGTCGATCAGGCGATGGCCACCGAAACGCTCCTCGACGAACAGCTTGCCGCGGTCGACGTGGTGCGGCGTGAGCGCGGCGTCGGTGGTCTCCGGGCCCAGCGTCACCGTCGCGCCGTCCCTGCCCGTCGCGTACACGCCGGGGCGGTCCTGGCGGCAGACGCCCTTGACGTAGCCGATGTCGTGGCACAGCAGCGACACGATGAAGGTGAGCCAGTCCTCGCAGGAGACCTTGCCCTCGCGCAGGTGGCGCCCGCGCAGGATCTCCTGGCCGACCAGCGTCACGTAGATCGTGTGCTCCACGTTGTGGTAGAGCGCGTCGGAGCCCGCGATGTTCTCGAGCGCCATGCCACCGGCCCAGCCGATGATCTCGGCGTACTCCGGCTTGTAGCCGCCGTAGGTGCGCCGGTAGCCCGCCTGCAGGTGGCGGACGAAGGCGTCGATCTCGACCTCGGTCACGTTCAGCATGCCGGCCTCGGGGCTCATTGAGGGGTGCGGGGGATCATAACGCCCGGCGCCAGCTTGCCTTCGGGGTCGAGCGCCGCCTTCATCCGCCGCATCTGGGCGAGGCCGTCCTCGCCGAGCAGGTCGCGCAGCAGCGCCTGCTTCACGGGGTTGCGGCCGACGCCGTGCTCGGACATCGGGCAGCCGCCCATCGCGATCACGGCGCGCCCGGTCTCGAGCAGCGCCGCGTCGGCGAGCGCCACCTGCTCGCCCGTCGTCATCAGCGCGTTCGCGTGCAGGTTGCCGTCCGAGAGATGGCCCCAGATCGCGTGGTCGAGGCCGCGTCGCGAGAAAGCCTCGTGCCAGGCGGCGACCATGGCGGGCACGCGGTCGAACGGCACGATCATGTCGGCCGCGGCCTTGCGCACCCGCGGGTCGGAGCGCTGGGCGCGGCCCAGGCGCTCGCCGACCGCGACCGGCACGGCCTCGCGCATCTCGGCGAGCGCGTGCTGCCGGGCCGGCTCGTCCGGCCCCGCGACCTCGACGCCGTCGGCCGCGCCGTGGGCCTCGAGCAGGGCGAGCAGCGGTTCCAGCGGGTCGTCGCCGGCCGCGTGCGGCTCCAGCGTCACGAACAGCGCGCCGCCCGCGCAGCCCCGCGGCACGGCCTTGCCTTCTTCGGCGAGCAGCGCGACGCAGCGCGCGTCGATCGACTCGATCGCGGCCACTGCCAGGGTGCCGCTGCGCGAGGCCTCGCGCAGCGCGCGGGTCAGGGTGAACGCGTGGGCGTCGTCGCGGCAGGGCACGAGCGCCATCCACTCGGCGACGGCGGGCGCAAGGCGCACCTCGACCTCGGTGATCACGCCGAGCGTGCCCTCGGAGCCGACGAACAGGTCGACGAGGTCGAGCTCCGGCGCCGCGTGATACCCGGCCGAGCGCTTCGGCACGTCCGGCAGGGCGTACGTCGGCGTCGGCACCCGGGTCAGCGAGCCGTCCGCGCGCGCGATCTCGAACGCCTCGCCCGCGCGAGCGACGCACTGGCCGCGCTCGACGTCCAGCACGTCGCCCGCCGGCAGCACGACGGTCAGCGCCCGCACCCAGTCGCGGGTCGTGCCGTGGCGGAAGGTGGCGGCGCCCGCGGCGTTGGTCGAGGCCACGCCGCCCAGCGTCGCGCCGCGCCAGGTCGGCGCGGGCGGATAGCGCAGGCCACGTTCCTTCAGCGCCGCCTCGAACGGCAGCAGCGCCAGGCCGGCTTGCGCCCGCGCCCGATCGGGCCCGATCGACAGCAGCGCGTCCATCCGCGACAGCGACAGCAGCCGCTCGCCGAAAGGAGTCGCGCCTCCGGTCAGCGAAGACTGCGCGCCGACCGCGAGCAGCGGGCCCGGCTGGCGCAGCGCCCAGGCCACCTCGCCCTCCGCGCGCGGCAGCAGGACTGCGGGGGTGTGGCCGCCAGGCGTGTGGGCCGCATCGTGCAGGTAGGCGCCGACGTCCTCGGCCCGCGGCGGCGGCACGACTTCCCCGCGCGGGGCGCGGGTGGCGGCGCGAGGCAGCTTCAGGGCCGCAGGTGGCCGACCTTCGACTGCAGGAACGCCCGCAGCCGGCGGAACTCGGCCACGTCCCCGCGCATCAGGGCGCGCTCGGCGTCGTTTGCGCGGTCGGCCAGCTCCACCTGCTCGATCGCGCGCAGCTCGAGCTCGACGTCGCGCATCTTGGCCGCGATCGACTCCAGCGAGCCGACGTCGGCGGAGTTGAGGGTCGCGAGGATGATGTCGATCTTGGGCGCGGCATCCATAGGCGAAATATACTCGCCCCATGGCGAAGAAGAGCGCGTACGACGTCGTCATCCTGGGATCGGGGCCGGCGGGGCTGACCGCGGCCATCTACGCTTCGCGCGCCGAGCTGCAGCCGCTGGTGGTCGAAGGCGGCGGCGGCGACGACCCGACCGACGTGCCCGGCGGCCAGCTCATGCTGACCACCGAGGTCGACAACTACCCCGGTTTTCCGAAGGGCATCCTCGGCCCCGAGCTGATGGACGCGATGCGCAAGCAGGCGGAGCGCTTCGGAACCGAGTTCACCTACGGCGCGGTGACGAAGGCCGCTCTCTCGCAGCGCCCGTTCCGGCTGCAGATCGAGGACGGCGAAATCACGGCGAAGGCGCTGATCGTCGCGACCGGCGCCCGCGCCAAGTGGCTGGGGCTGCCGGAGGAGCTGGAGTTCCGCACCAAGATCGGCGGCGTCTCCGCCTGCGCCACCTGCGACGGGTTCTTCTACAAGAACAAGGAAGTGCTGGTCGTCGGCGGCGGCGACACCGCTATGGAGGAGGCCACCTTCCTCACCAAGTTCGCGAACAAGGTGACGATCGTGCACCGCCGCGACAGCCTGCGCGCCTCGAAGATCATGCAGGAGAAGGCGAAGCAGAACCCGAAGGTCGACTGGCTGTGGAACAGCGTGGTGGTGAAGCTGCTGGGCGGCCCTGGCCAGGGCTTCAAGGGCGTGGTCGTGAAGGACACCGTGACCGGCGCGGAGCGCGAGGTCGCCGCCGGCGGCCTGTTCATGGCGATCGGCCACGAGCCCAACACGGCCGCCTTCAAGGGCCAGCTCGAGATGGACGACAGCGGTTACCTGATCACCCGCGACGGCACCACGGCGACCAACGTGCCGGGCGTGTTCGCCGCCGGCGACGTCGCCGACAGCCGCTACCGCCAGGCGGTGACGGCGGCGGGCAGCGGCTGCATGGCCGCGATCGACGCCGAACGCTTCCTCGCCCACTAGAGCCGCGCGCCCTGCGCATCCTGTTCCTCGCGCCGCAGCCGTTCTTCGAGGTGCGCGGCACGCCGCTCGCCGTGCGGGCGATGGTGCAGGCGCTGGCCGAGCTGGGCCACGAGGTGGACCTGCTGACCTTCCCGCAGGGCGCCGACCTCGAACTGCACGGCGTGCTGCACCGCCGCTCGCTGCGGCTGCCGGTGGGGCACGTCAAGGCGGGCCCCTCGCTGGCCAAGCTGCTGCTCGACGTGCCGTTCACGCTGGAGGCGATCCTGCGCCTCGCCTTCGACCGCTACGACGTCGTCCACGCGGTCGAGGAGTCCGCGCACCTGATCGCGCCGTTCGCGCGGCTGTTCGGCGTGCCGCTGGTCGCCGACGTCGACTCCGCGATCCCCGACCAGCTCCGCTACTCGGGTTTCGCGCGCGGCGGCCCGATCCTGTGGCTGGCCGAGGCGCTCGACCGCCACGCCCTGCGCAGCGCCGCCTCGGTCGTCACCGTGTGCCAGAGCCTGACCGACGGCGTGCGCCGCACCGCGCCCGACGCGGCCGTGCACCAGGTCGAGGACCCGCCGCTCGTCACCCGCGCCGAGCTGGCGCCGGCGGAGGAGGTCGCGGCACTGCGCGCGTCACTGGGACTCGGCCCCGACCCGGTCGTGCTCTACAGCGGCAACTTCGAGCCCTACCAGGGCGTGGAGCTGCTGCTCGACGCGGCGGCCGGCGTGAGCGGCGCGCAGTTCCTGTTCATGGGCGGCGAAGAGGCCCAGATCGAGGCGCTGCGCGCGCGCGCCACGGCCTCGGGTGCACGCGCGTTCTTCTCCGGCAAGCGCGCGCCCTCCGAACTGCGCGTGTTCCTCGCCCTCGCCGACGTGCTCGCGTCGCCGCGAGTCCAGGGCGAGAACACGCCGTTCAAGCTCTACACGTACCTGGCGTCGGGCAGGCCGATCGTCGCCACCCGCATCGCGACCCACACCCAGCTCGTCGACGACTCGCTCGCCTTCCTGGCGGAGCCGACGCCCGGGGCCTTCGCCGCGGCGCTGCGCGCAGCCCTCGACAACCCTGCGGAGGCGGCGGCCCGCGCCGAGCGCGGCGTCGCCCTGATCGAGCGCGAGTACTCGGCCCGGCGCTACCGCGAGAAGGTCCGCGCGGCCTACGCGGCCATCGAACGCAAGGTCCACAGGATCCCGAAGGCCGCGACGGAGAAGCCGCCGCCGCGCTGAGCCCCGATCAGCGGCGGGACAGGAGCAGGCGGGACCAGTGGTCGGCGCGGTCGGGGCGGGGGTTGGCGGCCAGCGCCGAGGTGCGGGATGCCGCGTCGCGCGACGGCGGCAGCCACTCCGTCCACGGCTCGCGCTGCGACTCGGGCGTCGCCGGGTGGAGCAGGATCTCCGCGAGCGCCCAGGGTCCTGTGCCTTGCTGGGGCTCGAGGCGGATCATGCGGATCGTGCGGCCGCCGAGCGCTACCGCGCGCTCGAGGTCGTCGGTCGCGTAGCGCGGGAAGCCGTTGCTCCAGGCGAGGTCGCGGCGCTCCTCGCCGCGGCGGCGGCGGACCACGCGCTCCCAGCTCACGCCGTCCGCGGTGACCCGCAGGTCGTAGCCGCGCGGGAGCGCCGGCCCGCTCGGCGGGCCGAGCAGCGTCACCGCGTCGAGCGCGAGCGGCGTCGGCAACTCGAGGGTGAGGGGGGCGTCGCCCTCGCGCGGCAGCGTCGTCGCGAGATCGCGATCGCCCAGCGCGCCCGCGGGCCAGGGCTCCACGCGCGGCGAGAACGGCGGCGCGCACGCCGAGAACACGACGGTGGCGCCGATTTCCTCGCGGCGGCAGGTGCCGCCGATCTGGCCGAGCGCGTCCTCGAACTCGCGCGGCGACGGCAGGTCCGTGGGCATGCCCGGGGTCAGCACCCAGGCCACGTCCTTCGCCCACGCGACCTCGTCCAGGAACGGCAGCGGGTGGTGGCGGAAGCGCTCGTTCCACGGCTGCGAGGCGGTCACGCGACCGCCGGCCTCCCAGACGAGGCGCCAGGCGGGGCCGTAGGAAGCGTAGGCATGACGCACGCCACGCTGCTCGAGACGGTCCCGCACCGCGCCGAGGTCGACCAGCAGGAACGGCGGCGCCGTGCGGTCCGCTTCGCGCCAGGCGGACTCGAGGGCGGAGGCGCCGGGCAGTTGCAGCAGGCCGAGTGCGACCGCCAGGGCGACGGCGCGGCCCGCCTGCAGGCGAACGAGGCCCGCGCCGGCGAGCGCGACGAGGGGCAGGAACAGCGGGGTCAGGAAGCGGATCGTGTGCGGCCCCGAGCGCAGCGGGAACGGGAACGCGAGCAGCGCGAGGCCGGCGGCCAGCGCGAGGGTGCGGACCGCGTCATCGCCGCGCAGGGCGCGCATTGCGGCGGCCAGCGCCGCGAGCCAGCCGAAGACGAGCAGCGCCGCGACCGGCGCGGGCGGCCGGGTCTCCGGCTCGGGCTCGTCGGCGACCAGCGGCGCGTGGGCGCCGCTCAGCGCGAGCAGCGGCCGGTGCATCTGCGGCAGCGTCTCGAGGACGTTGGCGAGCGGCCCCTGCTGCCGGCTCGACACCGCCAGCGACCGCCCTGCCGCGGGGTCGAAGGCGAGGCGCCAGGCGAGCGGCGCGGTGCCGATCGCGAGCCCGAGCAGCGCCGGCAAGGCGGCGCGCGCGTGGCGCCGCAGCCGCCACGCCGCCGCGGCAACCACCGACGCGGACATGAAGTGGTTCCACAGCCCGAGCCCCGCGCAGAGACCGAGCGCAAACAGCCGGGCACCGGCCGCGGCCCGGGCGTCCAGCCGCTCGCCGGAGTCGAGGGCGAGCCACAGCGTGGCGCCGCCCAGCGCGAGGGCCAGCGCATAGAAGGGTGGCGGGCTCGCGGCCATCAGCAGCAGGTACGGCGGTGCGGCCGCGGCGAGCAGGGCCGCCGGCAGCGCGGCTGCGGGTGCGACGCGCCGCGCGAGGCCCCAGGCCAGCGGGATCAGCGCGAGGCCGAGCAGGAAGCCCGGCAGCCGCAGGGCGAGCAGCGACTCGCCGAGGAACGCGGTGCACGCCCGCACCAGCCAGGCGTCGAGCGGCGCGCCGTAGGGCTGGCCCCACATCGTGAGCGACGCGAAGGGCTCGCGCGACATCGCGCCGATCACCGCGAGGTCGCCGTCCGCCGGGGTGCGCAGGGCCTGGACCCAGAACGGCGCGCGCACGGCGGCCCCGAGCGCCACGGCCGCGGCGAGCGCGCGGCCGCCGCTCACGGCGTCTGCGACTCCGTCTCCTGCGGCGCGCTCCACACGTCGGTGAGGCCGAAGGCGGGGTGCTCCGCGTTCATCCTGAGGCTCGGCCAGAGCGTGATCGCGGCGACGAGAGCCAGCGCCAGCCGCAGCCGGCGGCGCACGGGCGCGAGCGGTTCCGCCTCCCCCGCCCGCCACGTCGCGAACGCCCACGCCGCGACGATCAGCACCACCGGCAGCACCGGCAGCCGGTAGCGCGCGAAGCCGTGGGTCGCCACGTGCAGCCCGTTGTAGAAGCAGAGGAAGAAGACGAGGAACACGGGGAGCCGCCGCAGCGGCAGCGCGGCGAGACCGCGCACGAAGAACGCCATCACTGCGAGGAACGGGAGGATCACGACCGCCCAGGCGAGTTGCGCCTTCCACGGCTCGACGGGGCCGTAGGCGCCCCGCTTGATGTGGATCAGCGCCAGCGAGTCGGCCTCCCAGAACTTCGGCATCTCGTCGCGCAGCTTTTCGAACAGCCACCACGGCTGGCGGTCGAGGATCGCGCGGATGCCCTGCTCGCGCGCCCACTTGTACTGCTCGACGCGGCCGCCGATCGCGTCGTAGCGGTCGTAGACCTGCTGCCGCGTCAGCGGCGCGTTGCCCTGGTAGAGGTTGAGGCCGCCGGCCGTGGACACCGGCACGAAGGCCTGGAACTGGTGCCAGTTGCGCCACGTCCACGGGGCCACGACCAGCACCGCGCAGAAGGCGAACGCTGCGCCGCGGGCGAGCCCGCCGGGCCGACGCCACCAGAGCCACAGCGCCGCCAGCGGCGTGAAGTAGAGGACGGTCTCGCGGGTCAGGATCGCGAGCCCCCACAGCAGCCCGGCCGCGATCGCGGGCTTCAGGCGCAGGTCCGCGTCCGCGGCCAGCAGCCGCTCCAGCGCCCACCACAGGAAGAACATGAACAGCGGCTCGGACCAGAAGTGGACCGAGAACCAGACGAGCTCGGGATAGAGCGCCGCGACGAGCGCCGCGACGAGCGCAGCGCGATCGCCGAACGCGCGCCACGCGACGAGGCCGATCGCCGGCACGGTCAGCGCGGAGACCACGATCTGGAACCACTTCACCGCCTCGATCGTGTTCCACACCATGTAGGGCAGCGCGATGAAGTAGGGGTAGAGCGGCGGGTAGAAGATCATGTTGGTGCGCAGCGGGTGCAGGCGCACCTTGTCGGAGAGCAGGTTGGTCGTCGCCCAGTTGACCCAGGTCCGCTCGTCGGCGATCGGCCGGGTGTGGGGCTCGAGCAGCAGGAAGGCGGCGCGCACCGCCAGCGCCAGCAGCGTGAGCCCGAGCAGCCGGCGTTTCAGCGACGGGGACATCGCGGGCGAAAATATCACGTCGCCTCGTGCCCACCCTCTTTTGGGCCGTTCCGGCCGCGCGTGTTAAGAAGGTCGTGTTCTTGCTGGAGGCCTCCTCGTTGTTTCGAATCCGCCGTGCCGCGGCGACTCTCGCCGCGCTGTCCTGCGCCGCCCTGCTCGCCGGCTGCGCCAAGCCGGGCCAGCCCGCCGACCTCGTCGCCGGCGCCTCGAAGGCGCTCGTCGAGGCCGACGTGGTCGGCCGCAACCTCGAGTGGGTGAAGGGCCAGACCGGCTGGCCGCTGCGCCTCAACGACGTCGTGCGCCAGACGCTGCCCGCCTCGCCGCCGTCGCGGCTGCGCTTCGTGATGGACGTGCCGGAGCGGGCCCGGCTCGCGTTCGCGATCGGCATCGCCCCCGAGCACCAGCGCGAGGCCGGAGTCGAGTTCGTGATCCGCGCCCGCAGCGGCAAGAAGGAGAAGGTGGTGTTCCAGCAGCTCCTCGAGCCGCTGACCCGCCCCGAGCACCGGCTGTGGGTGGAGGCCCAGGCACCGCTCGCCGAGTTCGCCGGCAAGGCCGTCGAGCTGACCTTCGAGACCCGCGGCTTCGAGAAGGGCGAGGCGCTGCGCCGCGCCTTCTGGGGCGCGCCCGCGCTGGTCGTCGACGAGCGGCGCGAGGAGGCGCCGCTGGTCATCGTCTACCTGGTCGACACCCTGCGCGCCGACCACACGACGCCCTACGGCTACAAGCGGGACACCACGCCCGAGCTCCAGAAGTTCGCGAAGGACGCGGTGGTGTTCGAGCAGCCGATCGTCCACGCCTCGTGGACCAAGCCCTCGATCGCCTCGATCTTCACGTCGCAGCTCCCGGGCCGTCATCGCACGGTGCAGCTCCGCGACAGCCTCGACCCCGGCCTCGTCACGCTGGCCGAGATGCTCAAGACGAAGGGCTTCGCGACGGGCGGGGCGGTGGCCAACTCGGTGATCTACTCGGCAGGCACCCACTTCGAGCAGGGCTTCGACTTCTGGGCGGGGCTGCACGGCGAAGGGGGACGCCCCTCGAAGCTCGTGTTCGCCGACAAGGTCGTCGACACCGCCCTGCAGTGGCTGGACTCTCGGCCCGGACTGCCCAACTTCGTCTACGTCCACACCATGGATCCCCACGTTCCGTACGAGCCGCCGCCGCCGTTCGACCGCATGTTCCCGCCCCACCCGCGCGAGGACTACCCGGCGATCGACCCGCGCACCGACTACCGCGAACCGGAGGACCTGGAGCGCCTGAAGGCCCAGTACGACGGCTCGATCGCCTACGGCGACCGGGAATTCGGCCGCTTCGTCCGCGAGCTGAAGGAGCGCGGGCTGTACGACAGGGCGCTGATCGTGTTCACCTCCGACCACGGCGAGGAGTTCATGGACCACGGCGGCTTCCTGCACGGCCGCACCGTGTTCGACGAGCTGATCCGGGTGCCGCTGATCGTCAAGTTCCCGAAGCAGCGCGACGCCGGCAAGCGCGTGAAGCAGCAGGTGCAGGGCGTCGACCTGCTGCCGACGATCCTGAAGGAGCTGGGACTGCCGGTGCCCGAACCGCCGGTGATCCACGGCCATCCGCTGCAGAAGGTGATGGCCGGCGGCGCGCCGGAGCCGCCGGCCGTGTCCGAGATCAGCCACCGCGGCTTCGTCGCCCACGGCATGCGCACGGGCAAGGACAAGTACGTGCGCCGCTTCAGCCCGATGGAGGACGAGCTGTACTTCGACCTGCTGCAGGATCCGCGCGAGCAGGAGAGCCGCCTGGAGCAGGCGAAGGAGCGTGTGCGCACGCTGAAGGCGGGCGTCGAAGCGGCGATGGTGCCGAACCCGTTCCGCCACACGCTGCGCTTCGTGGGGAACGACAGCTACGAGCTGCGGCTCGCCACGGGCGGCTGGGTCGAAGGCGTCGAGGCGCTGCACTTCGGCAGCGGCGAGAGCCACGGGCTGGAGGGCAACGGGCGCAAGCTGGTGCTGAAGGTGCGGCCCCGGCCCGGCCAGCCGCGCGAGGTGGTCTTCAGCGTTCGGCCCCAGGGCGCTCCGGTGCGGCTGGAAGGGACCCGCAACGGCCGGCCACTGCGTCCGCAGGACGTGTGGATCGCCCAGGAGGCGATCCACCCCGATGCGGTGCCGGTGCGGCTGCCGGAGATCGAGTCCGAGCACGAGCGCGGCGTGGAGCACATCTTCGGGCCGCCCCCCGCCGACCGGATCGGCATCCACGTCTGGCTGGTGATGGCGCCGGGCAAGAGCTTCATGAGCTTCGACGACGAGACGCTGGAACGCCTCAAGGCGCTCGGTTACGTCCAGTAGCCGCTGCGTGCCGGCCCCGCTGCCCGCGCGCCTGCGGCTCGTCGTGTTCGACCTCGACGGGACGCTCGTCGACTCGTCGCAGGACCTGTGCACGGCGATCAACCGGATGCTGGCGGTGCTCGCCCCCGGCGCGACGCCGCTGTCCCACCCGCAGGTGCGCTCGTTCGTCGGCGACGGCGCGCGGGCGCTGGTCGGCCGGTCGCTGGAGGCCGCCGGGGTCGCGGCCGACGTCGATCCCGCGCTGCCCGTCTTCCTCGAGGCCTACCGCGGGTGCCTGCTCGACTCGACCCGCTTCTACCCCGGCGTGCTCGACGCGCTCGACGCGCTGCGGCCGCTCCCGCTGGCGGTGCTGACCAACAAGCCGGCCGACCTCTCGCGCGACCTGCTCGCCGGCCTCGGGGCTGCCGGCCGCTTCGTGCGCGTCGTGGGCGGCGGCGACGCCCCGCGCAAGCCCGACCCCGGCGGCCTGCGCGCCCTGATGGCGGAGTGCGGGGCCGCGCCCGCGGAGACGGTGCTGTGCGGCGACTCGGCGATCGACGTCGCCACCGGGCGGGCGGCCGGCGCTTTCGTGGTCGGCGTCGACTGCGGCTTCGGCAGCGCCGGCTTCGCCGACGCCCCGCCCGACCTGCGGCTGCCGTCGGTGGCCGAGCTGCCCGCGGCACTGCATCTCGCGGCGCACTGAAGCGTCCGCGGGCTACGGAGTTCGCGGCCGGTCTGCTAGGCTCTCGGACGAGGGCTCCGACCGATGGTGAACGTGCTGATCTGGGGTCGCGCCCGCGACCTCGTCGCCCCCGACGTGGCCGCCTCGCTGGCGCTGCGCGAGGCGTCGCGCTTCGCCGACGTGCTGGCCGGAATCGACCCGCTGGGCAGCACGCTGGTGCTCGCCGACGCCGCCCTGATCGACGCCGAGCGCGACGCCGTGCAGAGCTGGCTGGTGACGGGCGGCCGGGCCCGGGCCCTGTTCCTGGCCGTGGCCGAGAAGACCGAAGACGCCGACGCCCTGCTCGCGCGGCTGAACTTCGTCGACGACGTGCTCCCGCGCCCGGTCGGCGCCGCGCGCCTGCGCCACCGGCTCGACCGCACGCTCGACCAGATCCACGAGCGGCGCGCCGTGCGGCAGCTCGACCAGGCCCTGGCCCGCAAGAGCCAGGAGCTGCACGAGCTGAACGAGATCGGCGTCGCGCTGTCGGCCGAGCGCGACATCCAGAAGCTGCTGGAGCTGATCCTGCGCAAGTCGCGCGAGATCACCGCCGCCGACGCCGGCTCGCTGTACCTCGTCGAGCGCGGCGACGAGAAGACCGCGGCCGACGACCGGCTGCGCTTCAAGCTGGCCCAGAACGACTCGGTGGTGGTGCCGTTCGAGGAGTTCACGATGCCGCTCGACGAGCGCTCGATCGCGGGCTACGCGGCGCTCTCGGGCCAGGGCGTGAACGTCTCCGACGCCTACAACCTGCCGGCCGGCTCGCCGTTCCAGATCAGCCGCGCGTTCGACGAGAAATCGGGCTACCGCACCAAGTCGATGCTGGTGGTGCCGATGCGCGACCACCGCAACCGGGTGATCGGCTGCGTCCAGCTGATCAACAAGAAGCGCGACGCCGGGCTCGTGCTGTGGCCCGCCTCGCTGGTCGAGGAGATGGTGATCCCGTTCACCTCGACCGACATCGAGCTGGTCACCTCGCTGGCCAGCCAGGCCGCGGTGGCGCTCGAGAACACCCGGCTGATCGCCAGCATCCGCCAGCTCTTCGACTCCTTCGTGCGCGCTTCGGTCACCGCGATCGAGCAGCGCGACCCGACCACCTCGGGCCACTCGCAGCGGGTGGCGACGCTGACCACCGGCCTCGCCGAGCTGGTCGATCAGAGCGACGAGGCGGCCTGGCGCGACGTGCGCTTCACCCGCGACCAGCTCCAGGAGATCCACTACGCGAGCCTGCTCCACGACTTCGGCAAGGTCGGCGTCCGCGAGAAGGTGCTGATCAAGGGCAAGAAGCTCTACGTCGGCGAGTCGCTGCTGGTCCGCCAGCGCTTCGCCTACATCAAGCGCACGCTGGAGGCCGAGCACCTGCGCGACAAGCTGGAGCGCGCCCTCGCCGGCACCGCCTCGCGCGAGCTGCTCGAGCACCTCGACGACGAGCACCAGCGCCGCCAGGACGAGCTGACCCGGGTGATCGACGTGATCCTGCGCGCCAACGAACCGACGGTGCTGGAGGACGACTCGTTCCGCGCCCTGCTGAGCTTCGCCGAGCGCACCTACCTGGACCTCGACGGCCAGCCCCAGCCCTACCTCTCCGGCAACGAGGTGGAAGCGCTCTCCATCCGCCGCGGCAGCCTGTCGGAGAAGGAGCGGCGCGAGATCGAGTCGCACGTCACCCACACCTTCAACTTCCTGGCCACCATTCCGTGGACGGGCGAGTTCGCGCGCGTGCCGGAGATCGCGTTCGCGCACCACGAGAAGCTGGACGGCACCGGCTACCCGCGGCGGCTGAAGGCGGAGGACATCCCGCTGCAGTCGCGGATGATGACGATCTCCGACATCTACGACGCGCTGGTCGCCTGGGACCGCCCCTACAAGAAGGCGGTGCCGGTGCCGAAGGCGCTCGACATCCTGCACGACGAGGCGGCGCACGGGAAGCTGGACCGCGCGCTGCTCGCGGTGTTCGTGGACTCGAAACTGTACGAGCGCACGTTGCCGCAGCGCGGGGAGGCGCGCTAGACGATGTCCGACCTGGAAGCCCTGCTCGCCGAGGTGCGCGCCCTGCGCCAGGACCTCGAGTCGCAGGCCGCCATCGCGGTGGTGGCCGGCATCAACGCCGTCGAGACCCAGGCCCTGCTCGGCCACTTCCTGCGCCGGCGCAAGCCCCCGACGGCCCCCGAGGCCGCGGCGCTGTCGCGGCTGGCCCGCGAGCGCTGGACCGAGCAGGTGCGCCAGGCCGTGGCGCTCGCCCGCCGCGAGCCGGGCGGGATCGACGACTCGCTGCCGCTGCTGTTGCAGGCGACCGGCGGCTCGGCGCCGACGAAGAGGAAGGGCCGCGCCGCGGCCGGGCGCAAGGCGCCCGCCCGGCGCTCCCCCGCGAAGCGCACCCGCCGCTGAACAGCGCCCCGGACGGCGACCGGCTGCCCCTCCGGCACCGGTCCCCGCTCGGGGGTATCATCCGCCACCGGAGGCTCCCCCCATGCCCTTCTTCGATCTCGATCCGTTGCTCGAGACGATGCTCGACTTCTCCCCGGGCATCTCCGACCTGAACCTGTCGGTCGGCCGCCCGCCGCAGGTGGAGGTCGACGGCCAGTTGCGGGCCGTGCCCTACGCGGGCATCGAGCGGCTGACCCCCTACCAGACCGAGCTGATCGCGATGCGCCTGATCAACGGCCGCCGCGACACCGCCGACAAGCTGGTGAAGACGGGCTCGACCGACTGCTCCTACTCGCTGACGCGTCGCACCCGCTTCCGCGTCAACATCTTCCAGCAGCGCGGCTCGTACTCCGCGGTGCTGCGCGTGATCCCCAACAACATCCCGACCATCGAGCAGCTCGGCATCCCGCCGCAGCTCGGCGAGATCACGAGGGAGCGCAACGGGATCGTGCTGGTGACCGGCCCGACCGGGTCCGGCAAGTCGACGACGCTGGCCGCCATCATCAAGAAGTTCAACCAGGAGAAGGCGATCCACATCATCACCATCGAGGACCCGGTCGAGTACCTGCACCCGCACGAGAAGGCGACCATCAACCAGCGCGAGGTCGGCACCGACACCGAGACCTTCGCGCTGGCGCTGCGCGCCGCCCTGCGCCAGGCACCCAAGGTGATCCTGGTCGGCGAGATGCGCGACGTGGAGACGATCTCGATCGCGCTGGAAGCCTCCGAGACCGGCCACCTCGTGCTCTCCACGCTGCACACGATCGACGCCAGCAAGACGATCGACCGCATCGTCGGCGTGTTCCCCAAGAACGAGGAGCGCCAGATCCGCACCCGCTTCTCGCAGTCGTTCAAGTGGGTGGTTTCGCAGCGGCTGGTGCCCAAGCTCGGCGGCGGCCGCATCGCCCTGTGCGAGATCCTGCGCTCCACCGCCCGCACCCGCGAGTACGTGCAGGAAGGCGAGCGCGAGGGCAAGAGCCTGCTCGACGCGATGGAGGCCGGCCAGCTCGACGGCATGCAGACCTTCGACGGCGAGCTCCTCAAGCTGATCGGCGCGGGCATCGTCGACAAGGAGGTCGCGCTCAGCTACGCGACCAACCGCACCAACCTCCAGCTCCGCCTCGACTCCGAAGCCGGCGTACCCGACGAGGAGCCGGCCGCGAGCGACGACATGATCGAGAGGTAGGCCCGTGCAAGCCCCCTGCCCCAACTGCCAGCACACGATCCGCATCGACGACGCCAAGGTGCCCGACCGCGCCTTCAGCGTGAAGTGCCCGAAGTGCCAGACGGTCGTCAAGTTCCCGGGCAAGTCCGCGGCAGCCGTTGCGCCGCCCCCCGCGCCGGAGCCGCCGCCGGCTCCGGCTCCGGCGCCGCCGCCCGCCACGGCCCCGGACGCCGGTCTCGACGAGATCAAGGCGCAGATGATGGCGCAGCTCCGCCGCGAGATGGGCGGCGGGGCGGCGACCGCCAGCGGCAGCGCGGGCCGCGCGATGGTGGCGCTGCCGGACCGCGGCCAGGCCGGCGCGATCACGTTGTCGCTGAGCCGGCTCGGCTACGCGGTGGAGGCGCTCGACGACTACGACGAGGGCTCCCGGCTGCTGGAGCAGGGCGCGTACAACCTGCTGGTGACCTCGCGCCAGGCCCTGGCGCAGGGCCGCGAGTCGGTCTACCAGCGGCTGGGCCGGCTCCAGCCCGAGGCCCGTCGCAACCTGTTCGTGATCCTGGTCGGCGACGAGTACAAGACGGGCGACGGCACCCAGGCCTTCACCTGCTACGTCGACGTGGTGGTGAACGCCAGGGAGGCCGCGAGCTGCGACGGCGTCCTGCGCACGATCATGCAGGAGCGGCAGCGCATGTACCAGCCCTTCACCGAGGCCCGTCGCCGCTTCGACTCGGCCTGAGCGCCGGGCGGCGCGCGGCGCTCCCTAGCGCCGCGCCGCCGCCGGCTGGTAGATCTCGCCCACGTACTGGCTCACCATGCGGTGGGCGCTGAACGGGCTGACCGTCGACTCGATCGCCGCCTTCATGGTCGCGATCCAGTGCCGCGGCAGGCCGCTCTCGTCGCGGTCGTAGAAGCGCGGGATCACCCCGTGCTCCAGCGTCTCGTACAACGCCAGGGCGTCGGCCGCGTCCTGCTCCTCCTGGGTCGCCTGCTCGCTGCCGTCGCCGATCGCCCAGCCGTTGTCGCCGCGATAGCCCTCGACCCACCAGCCGTCGAGCACGCTCGCGTTGATGCCGCCGTTGACCGGCACCTTCTGCCCCGAGGTGCCCGACGCTTCCTGCGGGCGGCGCGGGTTGTTGAGCCACACGTCGCAGCCCTGGACCAGCATGCGGCCCATCTCCATGTCGTAGTCCTCGAGGTAGACGAGGCGCCCCGAGAACTCTTCCTGGGTCATGCGGAACAGCTTGCGGATGCCGTCCTGGCCCGCGCGGTCGGCCGGGTGGGCCTTGCCCGCGAAGATCATCTGCACCGGCCGCGACGGGTCGCCCAGCAGGCGGCGCAGGCGGTCGAGGTCGGTCAGGATCAGCGCCGCGCGCTTGTAGGTCGCGAAGCGGCGGGCGAAGCCGATCGTCAGCGCCGCCGGGTCGAGCAGCGCCTCCACCCGGCGCAGCTCGTCGGGGGCGTGGCCGTGGCGGGCTGCCTGCTCGCGGACCCGCTCGCGCACGAAGCGCACGAGCCGCTCCTTCTGCTGGCGGTGCGCCGCCCAGAGGTCGGCGTCGGCGACGTCGTGGATGCGCTTCCACCACTCCGGCTCCAGCAGGTGCTGCTCCCAGTCGTGGCCGACGTGGTGGGTGTAGAGGGCGCGCATCTCGGGACCGATCCAGGTCTCGGTGTGCACGCCGTTGGTGACGTGGCCGACAGGCTTCTCCGGCGCGCCGGGCCACAGGTGGCGCCACATGTCCGAGCTGACGTCTCCGTGCAGCCGGCTGACGCCGTTGACCGACGACGACAGCCGGATCGCCAGCACCGTCAGGTTGAAGCTGCCCGCCTCGGTGCCGAGCGCGAGCGGCTCCTCGACGTTGCAGCCGACGTCCTTGGCCCACGGCTCGAGGTACTTGCGGGCGAGCGCGAGGTCGAACTGCTCGTTGCCGGCGGGCACCGGCGTGTGGGTGGTGAACACGCAGTTGCGGGCCACCGCCGACAGCGCCTCGGCCAGGCCCTCGCCGCTGCGCACGCGGTTGCGGGCCCGCTCGAGGCCGAGCATCGCGACGTGGCCCTCGTTCATGTGCCACACGGCTGGCCGGATCCCCAGCTCGCGCAGCGCGCGCACGCCGCCGACGCCCAGCACGTACTCCTGGATCAGCCGCATCTCGCGGCCGCGCACGTAGAGCACGCCGGTGATCGGGCGGTCGGCGGGATCGTTGAGCGGGATGTCGGTGTCGAGCATCAGCACCGGCACCCGGCCGACCTGGACCTTCCACACCGCCGCCTGCACGACGCGGCCGGGCAGGTCGATCGGCACCGTCAGGACGCCGCCGGTCGGCCCCGCGACCGGGGCCAGCGGCAGGCGGGCGAAGTCGTAGTCGGGGTAGAAGTGCTGCTGGAAGCCGTCCGCGTCGACCGTCTGCCGGAAGTAGCCCGACTGGTAGAGCAGGCCCACGCCGACCAGCGGCACGCCGAGGTCGCTGGCGGCCTTGCAGTGGTCGCCGGCCAGGATGCCGAGGCCGCCCGAGTAGACGCCGAGCGACTCGTGCAGCCCGAACTCCATCGAGAAGTAGGCGACGGGGCCCGGCAGCGCGTCGGCGGCGGGACGCGGCTGGTCGTGGTAGGCGTCCCACGAGGCCATCGTCTGCTGGTACGCGCGCAGGAACTCGGGGTCGGAGAGCAGCCGCGCCCACTGGTGGGGCTCGACGTTGATCAGGAGCTCGACCGGGTTGTGGTAGCGCTTCCAGTGGTCGGGGTCGATCCAGGCGAACAGGCGGGTGGCGTGCGGCGACCAGCACCACCACAAGTCGTAGGCGAGCTCGCGCAGGCGCGAGAGCTCCTGGGGCAGCTCGATGTCCGCGACCGGCAACGTCCGGATCTGCACTTGGCTTATCGTCTCCTTCTTCGGGCCGGGACTAGGAAGTCCCGCCCTGCCGCTCGATGTAGGCGTGAACCTGCTCGGCCCCGTCGCCCTCGAGGCCGTAGAACTCCACGCCGTACTGGTTGCGCCCCGCCTCGCGCACGACGCGCCCCGAGCCGGCCACCGCGTGGTCCGAGCCCGGAAGCAGGAAGCGGAAGTCGATGTCGTCGCCGATCGAGAGCGGGTAGCTCGACTCGATCCGCATCCCGTTGACGGACAGGTTGACCATCATCACCGGCACCTGCTCGACGCCGATGCCGGCCCGCGCCAGGATCTCGAAGTGGGCCGGGAAGCGCACGTCCTTGCGCGCCGGCACCGTCATCAGCCGCGCCAGCCGGTCGTCCCACTCGGGCCCCACCGGCAGGCGCAGGACGGCGTTGGCGCCGGCCTCCAGCAGCTCGACCTCGGCGGGGTCGAAGTCCTCGCCGGCCACGATCGCGATCGACATCCGGCGGGTGGCCGGGTCGCGGCGCAGGGCCTGCACGAAGGCCGCGGCCCCGGGCTGCTCGTGCCACAGCAGCAGCAGTTGCGGCCGGACCTCGGCAACCAGGTTCTTCGCCTCGTCCAGGCTGCGGGCCGGATGGCGGCGGACGTCGTCGCGGTGGAGCGACGTCTCCGCCAGGCTCGCCTCGACCTCGCCCGGCAGGCACGGCACGACGATCGGCATGGAAGGCGGAGTTTATCGCGCCGGGGCCCCCGGCGCCGGACCCTCGAGTTCCGCGAGCCAGGCCGCGCGGCTGGCGTCCGAGGGCATCCGCCAGTCGCCGCGCGGGGACAACGAGACCGAACCCACCTTGGGCCCGTCCGGGGCCACCGAGCGCTTCCACTGGGCCTCGAAGAAGCGGTTCACGAACACCCGCAGCGCCGCCGCCACCTGCTCGTCCGTGTAGACGCCGGCGAAGGCGTGGCGGGCCAGGAAGCGGATCTTGGCCGGCCCTGCCCCGTGGCGCAGGAGGGCGTGGAGGAAGAAGTCGTGCAGCTCGTAGGGCCCCAGCAGTTCTTCGGTGAGCTGGGCGATCGCGCCGCCTGCGCCGGGCGGCACCAGCTCGGGCGAAACCGGGGTGTCGAGCACCTCGCGCAGGGCGGCGGCCTCGGCCGCCGAAGCGCGGTCGGCGAGCCAGCTCACCAGCCGCCGCACCAGCGTCTTCGGCACGCCGGCGTTCACGTTGTACATGCTGACGTGGTCGCCGGCGAAGGTGCACCAGCCGAGCGCCAGCTCCGACAGGTCGCCGGTGCCGACCACCAGGCCGCCGACCAGGTTGGCCGTGTCCATCAGCACCTGGGTGCGCTCGCGGGCCTGGACGTTCTGGTAGGTGTTGCTGCTGCGGTCGTCTTCCGGCAGGCCGATGTCGCGGCCGTGGCGCAGGCAGGCGTCGCTGATGTCGATCTCGCGCAGCGTCGCGCCGTAGACGGCGGCCAGCGCCCGGGCCGAGGCCAGCGTGCGCGGCGAGGTCCCGGGGCCGGGCAGGGTGAGGGCGTGGATGCCGTCGCGCGGCAGCCCCAGCAGGTCGAAGGTGCGGGCGCAGACGAGCAGCGCCAGCGTCGAGTCGAGGCCGCCCGAGAGGCCGAGCACGACGCGGCGCCCGCGGGCGTGCTCGAGCCGCTTGGCGAGCGCCGCCGTCTGGATCGCGAACACCTCGAGGCAGCGCTCGTCGAGCGTGCGCGGGTCCTGCGGCACGAACGGGTGGGGGTCGATCCGCCGCGCCAGCACGCGCGGCTGCTCGGCCGGGATCTCGCGCAGCGCAACCCGGCGGTAGGGCGCGGCGAGCCGGTGCACCGCGTCCGCGAACGAGGTCTGGCGCACCCGCTCGACGGTCAGCCGCTCGACGTCGACCTCGCAGGCCACCAGGTCGCCCTCGCGGGCGAAGCGGCGGCCCTCGGCCAGCAGCGTGGCGTTTTCGGCGATCAGGAGCTGGCCGCCGAAGACGACGTCGGTGGTCGACTCGTGCACGCCCGCGTTGGCGTAGACGTAGCCGCACAGCAGGCGGCCCGACTGCTGCAGGACCAGCTCGCGGCGGTAGTCCGCCTTGCCGACGATCTCGTTGCTGGCCGAGGGCGTCAGGATCACCGTCGCCCCGGCCGCGGCGTGGAAGCACGACGGCGGCACGGGCGACCACAGGTCCTCGCAGATCTCGACCCCGAACGCGACGGCGGGCTCGGACTCCAGCACGAAGAGCAGGTCTGTGCCGAACGGCACGTCGCGGCCGCACAGCCGGACGCTGCCGCGCGCGGCGTCGCGCGCCGTCGAGAACCAGCGCTCCTCGTAGTACTCCTTGTAGCCGGGCAGGAAGGTCTTGGGCACGACGCCCAGCAGCTCGCCCGCCTGGATCACGGCCGCCGCGTTGAACAGCCGCCCGTCGGCCGCGACGGGCAGGCCGAGCACGATCAGCATCGGCGTGTCGCGGGTCGCCTCGAGCACGCGGCCGAGCGCCCGCTCGGCGCCGCCGACGAGCGTGGAGAGCGAGAACAGCAGGTCGGCGCTCGTGTAGCCGACGAGGCCCAGCTCCGGCAGCACCAGCGCCTGCACGCCCGCGGCGCGCGCGCGGCCGATCGCCTCCAGCGAGTGCCCGGCGTTGGCCTCGGGGTCGGCGACGCTGACCCGCGGCGACGCCGCCCCCACCCGCAGGAACCCGAACGGCGCGGTGCTCATGGGGAGAGGATAGCCCCCGAACCCCCGCTACGCTTCGCGGTGCCTGAGGGCGGAGAGGGCCTCGAACAGGCCCTGGCGGCGGCGCTGGCGTTCGCTGTTCCAGGCCGTCACGTCGTCGAGCACGCTGTAGGCCGCCGGCACCACGAACAGCGTGAACGCCGTCGAGACGAAGATGCCGCCGACCAGCGCCAGCGCCATCGGCCGCTGCAGCTCGGCGCCGGGGCCGATCGCCAGCGCCGGCGGCAGGGCACCGGCGATCGTCGCCGTCGAGGTCATCAGGATCGGCCGCAGCCGCACCGGGCAGGCCTTCAGCAGCGCCTCGTGGCGCTCGTGGCCCTGGGCCCGGAACTGGTTGGTGAAGTCGACCAGCAGGATCGAGTTCTTCTTGGCGATGCCCATCAGCAGGATGAGGCCCAGCATCGAGTAGACGTTGATGCTCTGGCCCGACACCCAGAGCGCGAGCAGCGCGCCGCTGATCGAGAACGGCAGCGCCAGCAGCACGGTGAACGGGTGGGTGAAGGCGTTGAACTGGGTCGCCAGCACCATGTAGGCGACGATCAGGCCCATCAGGAACGCGAAGATCAGCGAGTCGAAGCTCTCCTTGAACGCCTGCGAGGTGCCGGCCGGCACCGCGCGGTAGCCGTCGGGGAGCACGCCTCGCGCCAGCTCGAGCGCGCGATCGAGCGCCGCCGCCTGGGAGATGCCGGTCGCGACGTTCGCGTAGATCGTGATCGCCCGCTCGCGGTCCTTGCGGGTGATCGCCTGCAGCGTGGGCGCCTGCTCGATGCGCACGATGTCGCCCAGCCGCACGACCTGGCCGGTGCCGGTCCGCACCAGCAGCCGCGCGATGTCCTCCGGGCGCTGGCGCTGGTCCTGCAGCAGCCGCACCCGGATGTCGAAGCGGCGGCCCTGGTCCTTGAACTTGCCGACCCGGGTGCCGCCGATCGCCGCGTTCACGGTCTGGCCGATCGCCGCCATGCTGATGCCGAGATCGGCCGCCTTGTTGCGGTCGGGGATCACGGAGACCTCGGGCATGCCGACCTGGTAGTCGCTGTCGAGGTCCGTCATCAGCCCGCTGTCGCGCATCGCGCCCATCAGCTCCTGCGACTTGACCGCCAGCGTGTCCCAGTCGCGGCCGCGGACCGAGATCTCGATCGGGAAGCCGCCGCCGCGGCTGGCGCTGAAGCTCTGCGCCGAAGGATCGACCAGCACCGCGCGCCCGCCGGGGATCTGGGCCAGCTCGCGGCGGGTCAGGTCCATGAACTCCTGCTGGCTGAGCCTGCGGCCCGTCTTCGGGTCGGTGGGCCGGTCGCCCTTGTCCAGCATCGTCAGCCACAGCATCCCGGTGTTGACCTCGCCGCCGCCGAAGCCGCCGAGGAAGCCGAAGTAGCGGACCACCTCCGGCCGGCCGGACAGGTACTCCTCGACCGCCTTGAAGTAGCGCTCCGTGGTGTCGAGCGCCGTGCCGACCGGGGTCTGGAAGCGGATCTGGAAGCGGCCGGAGTCCTGGGCCGGCACGAACTCCTGGCGCAGCAGGCCGAGCAGGCCGAGCGAGGCGACGAAGAACACGGCGGAGCCGGCCAGGATCGCGCCGCGGTGGTGCAGCGCCGGCGGCAGTGCGCGGCCGTACAGCTCGGCCAGCCGGGCGAAACCGTGCTCCACGGCCTGGCCGAAGCGGGTGGTGCGCTCGCCGACCTCGAGGAACTGCGAGCAGCGCATCGGCGCCAGCGTCAGCGCCTCCAGCAGCGAGATCAGCACCGCGACCGAGATGGTGACGCCGAACTGGAAGAAGAACTTGCCGATGATGCCCTTCATGAAGGCCACCGGCAGGAAGATGGCGATGATCGCCATGGTGGCCGCGGCCGCGGCGAAGGTGATCTCGCGGGCCCCGAGCGAGGCCGCCTTCACCTTGCCCTCGCCCTGCTCGCGGTGGCGGTAGATGTTCTCGAGCACCATGATCGCGTCGTCGACCACGATGCCGACCGTGAGCGTCAGGCCCAGCACCGTGAAGGTGTTGAGCGTGAAGCCCATGAAGTACATGACGACGAAGGTGCCGAGGATCGAGGTCGGGATCGCGAGCAGCACGTTGACCGTCGTCGACCACGAGCCGAGGAAGATCCAGCACACGGCGCCTGTCAGCAGCGCCGCCATCAGCAGCGTGAAGAGGATCTCCTGGATCGCGTGCTCGATGAAGATGGTGCCGTCGAAGTTGACGTTGAGGTCGACGCCCTCGGGGAGCTGCGTCTTCATCTCCTCGAGCCGGTCCTTGACGTTGCGCCCCACCTCGACCGCGTTGGCGCCGCGCAGCTTGCGCACGCCGAAGCCGATCGAGGTGTTGCCCATCGCGCGGGCGACGCGGCGCCGGTCCTCGAGGCCGTCCTCGACGACGGCCACGTCCTGGAGCCGGATCGGCGCGCCGTCGCGGTAGAGCACCACCAGGCGGCGGAAGCCCTCGACGTCGATCGCCTCGCCCTCGGCGCGCACGTTCATCTCGCGGGCGGCGGTCTCGATGCGGCCCGCCGGCACCTCGAGGTGCTCGCGCTGGATGGCCTGGATCACGTCGAGCACGGTCAGGCCCTGGGCCTCGAGCCGGGCGGCGTCGAACCACACGCGCAGGTTGCGCTCGCGGTAGCCGCCCATGAACACCTCGCCGACGCCCGGGATCGTCTGCAGTTGCGGGCGCAGCACGTTGCGCACGTAGTCGGCGAGGAAGCTGGCGGAGCGGGTGCCGGAGAGGCTCAGCCACATGATCGGCTGGTCCTCGGGGTTGTTCTTGGTGACGACCGGCGGGTCGAGTTCGCGCGGCAGCCGGCGGCCGGCCTGGGCCACCTTGGTCTGCACGTCCTGCAGGGCGGCGTCGATGTTGCGGTCGAGCTCGAACTCGACGGTGACGCTGGCCGAGCCCTGGCGCGAGGTGGAGGAGATCGACTTGATGCCCTCGATCGAGGTGACCGCGTCCTCGACGAAGTCGACGACGTCGGTCTCCATGATCTCGGGCGAGGCGCCCTCGTAGCCGAGCGAGATGTTGACCACCGGGAAGTCGACGTCGGGGTTCTGGCTGATGCCGAGCCCCTTCACGACGTTGCCGAAGCCGGTGTAGGTGATGACGCCGAAGCCGATCAGCGCGGCCATCAGCATCCACGCGAAGACGTGGTTGCGGATCGAGATGTCGGCCAGCGTGCTGCCGGTCGCGATCTTCGCCGGATCCTCGTGCTGGTCTTCGGCCGGGTCCGTGGGCCGTTCGTCGCGTTCGTTGGACATCAGCGGCCTCCCTGCGCCGCGGGCGACGCGGCGGGCTCGGAGGCGCGCAGCGTCTCGCCGCCGACCGCCTCCACCGGCACGCCGTCGCCGATGCGGTCCGAGCCCTCGACGACGACGGTCTCGCCCGCCTTCAGGCCGGTGACCACCTCGACCTGCGCGTCCGGCGTGCGCAGCCCGATCTGCAGCGGCCGCAGCACCGCCTTGCCGTCTTCGACGACGTAGGCGACGAAGCCGCGCTCCGAGGCCTGCACGGCCGACTCCGGCACGACCAGCGCACCCTTCTTCGACTCGGTCGCCAGCCGCACCTCGGCGAAGAAGCCGGGCTTGAGCATGCCGGGGTTCTTGACGAAAGCGAGCACCTCGACCTGGCGGGTCGTGGCGTCGGCCAGTTCGCCGACGTGGTAGATGCGGGCCTGGAAGTCGCGGTCGCCGAGGGCGCCGACGCGGAAGGTCAGGTCCTGGCCCTCGCGCGCGCGCAGCGACTCGGCCTCGGAGACCTTGAAACGCAGCCGCAGCCGCGAGGTGTCGACGAGGGTCGCGAGCGCCATCCCCTCGCGAGCCCAGGTGCCGGCGTCGATCGTGCGGGTGTTGATCACGCCGGCGCGCGCCGGGCGCACCTCGGAACGGCGCTGGTTGGCTCGCGCCAGATCGCGCAGGGCCTTGGCGGCGTCGGCTTCGGCCTGCAGGCGCCGGGTCTCCGCACGAGAGCGGTTCAGCTCCTCGGCCGCCACGAGCTGGTCCTTGGCGAGCTGCTCGCGGCGGTCGAGGTCCTGCTGCGAGCGCTCGACGTCGGCGAGCGCCTTCTGGTACGCGGCCTCGGCGCGCTCGGCCTCCAGCCTGTGCTTCTCGGGGTCGATCCGGGCCAGCACCGTCTCCGACGTCACGTGATCGCCCTCGCGGAAGAGCACCTCGGCCACCGCGCCTTCGACCTGGGCCGTGACCTGCACGATCTCCTCGGCCTCGAGGCTGCCGATCGCCTTGACCTCGTAGACGACGTCGCGCACCGCGACCGGCGCGACCCTGACCTTGACCGCCATCGGCCCGCGTCCGCCGCCGGGTCGGGCCGCGGCGCCGCCGCCCGAGGTCCCGGAAGCGGACGACGATCCGCCGCACCCTGCGAGCGCGCACGACAGCCCGGCCAGAAGCAGGAAGGAAACCGCTCGGATGTTCATGAAGCTCCCCGGGGGCGGCGGGCAGAGAAAGATGGAAGGCCGACGAGGCGTCCCGCGCCCAGTCCCGAATTCTGGTCACAAGCGCGAGCGAAAGCCAAGGGCACGGCGCCCCGGCCCGGGGTCAAACGTTGTGACGGCTCAGCGCTTTGCGAGGCCCAGCGCGCGCAGCGCCAGGTACTGGTGGTGGGCCTCGTGGACGAGGAACAGCTCGAGCCAGCCGTCTCCGGGCAGCGGTCCGAAGGCGGGATGGCTGCCGCGCATCGCCGACAGCCGTTCCGCGTGCCCCTCGACGAACGCGACCAGCTCCTGGCGCAGCGCGCGCAGGCGCAGGCTCACCTCGGCCACCGGCAGCGACTGCCACGAGGGCCACGCGGGGTCCTGCTCGGGCACGTAGGCGGGGAACGCGAGCGCCTGGTCGCTCGCGGCCATCTGTCGCAGCCGGTCGAGCATCACCTCGTGGTGGCGGGCCACGTGGGCGAGGTTCTCGAGCGCACACCACTTCTCGGGCGCGGGCCGCTTCGCGAGGGCTGCGGGGTCGTCGGCGAGCAGCTTCTCGTGGAGCAGGGCCTGGCCGGCAAGACGCGCGACGAGGATGTCGAGGCTCATGGAACTGGATGATAGCGACCCGCGGCAGCGGGGTGCCGCATAGAATGGCGGGCATCCCGCCCCCGTACAGATCCGTGGATGCTCCGGAGGAAACGTGCATCTCGCCCTCGCCCTCTCCCTGCTGGCCGCGGCCGCCGCGGCTCCCGCGCCGAAGGATCCCGCGGCCGACGTCAACACGCCGCACCCGCAGGCGCGCGCGATCCCGTTCGAGGCACGCGAGGGCACATGGCTCTCGCTCGACGTCTCGCCCGACGGCGGCACCATCGTGTTCGACCTGCTCGGCGACCTGTGGACGCTGCCGATCGCGGGCGGCGAGGCGAAGGCGCTGACCACGGGGCCCGCCTGGGACGCGCAGCCGCGCTTCTCGCCGGACGGAAGGACGATCGCGTTCACGTCGGACCGCGGCGGCGTCGACAACCTCTGGCTGATCGACGCCGACGGCGGGAACGCGCGAGCGCTGACGTCGGAGAAGAACGGCTACGTGCGCGCGGCCGCCTGGACCGCCGACGGTCAGTTCGTGCTCGGCCGCAAGGAGGACGGAACCAAGGCGGGCATCCCGCCGGTCGAGCTGTGGATGTTCCACCGCGAGGGCGGTGGCGGCATCAAGCTGGTGGGTTCGGACGCCTTCCACAACTCGTCGGGCCCGACCGCCAGCGCCGACGGCCGCTTCGTCTACTTCGCGGGCCGCCGGGGCTCGTTCAACTACATCCCGAACCTGCAGAACGGCCTGTGGCAGGTGCAGCGGCTCGACCGCCGCACGGGCGAGACGCGCGCGGTCACCGAGGGCATCGGCGGCGGCGGCCGCCCCGCCCTGACCCGCGACGGCAAGACGCTCGTCTACGTCTCGCGTCGCGACGCGAAGACCGTGCTGGTCGCGCGCCATCTCGACAACGGCTTCGAGCGCGTGCTGGTCACGGACACGACCCGCGACGAGCAGGAGGGCTTCGCCCAGCTCGACCTGTTCCCCGGCTACGCGATCACGCCGGACGACCAGGACGTCGTCTTCTTCCACCACGGCAAGCTGGCGCGGGTGCCGCTCGCCGGCGGCGACGTGCGCGAGATCCCGTTCGTGGCCAAGGGCGTGCAGCACGCGGCGCCGCGCGTGACGTGGCAGGAGAAGGTCGGGCAGGGACCGCTGACCGCCCGCATCCTGCGTCGCGCGCAGCTCACGCCCGACGCCGGCGCCGTGGTGTTCGACGCGCTGGGGCGGATCTGGGTGCAGGCGCTCGCCAGTGGCTCCCCCCAGGGCGCACCGCGGCGGCTGACGCCCGACCCGTCGACGATGCCCGCGCGCATGCCGGACCCGGGCCGCGAGTACCTGCCCGCGGTTTCACCCGACGGCCAGTGGGTCGCGTACGTCACCTGGGACGACCAGGAGGGCGGCGCGGTCTACAAGGCTCCGCTCGCGGGCGGCGCGCCGGTCCGGCTCACCGGCCAGCCGGGCCACTTCGCCAACCCGAGCTGGTCGCCCGACGGGAAGTGGCTGGCGGTCGCCCGCGGCACCGGCCTCGAGTTCCGCGGCCGGCAGCCCGAGGACGAGAACGCGTTCGAGCTGCACGTGCTCGACGCGAACGGCGGCGAGCCGCGCTTCGTGACCGCCGTCGACCCCGGCGGCCCGAAGGGCTTCCACCCGGTGGCCTACTGGAACGACGACGGAACGCGGCTCTACTACCGCGAGGGCGTGCCGCCGGCCAAGCCCGGCGAGCCGGGCAAGAACGACCTCGTCTCGATCCGCCTCGACGGCAGCGACAAGCGCAAGCACCTGCGGCTGCCCGCGGTGTCCGAGGTGGCGCCTTCGCCCGACGGCGCGTGGGTCGCCTTCGCCTCGCGGGACAACGTCTACGTCGCCGCGCTGGCGGGCATGCAGTTGCCCGAGCCGCCCGAGGTGGGGATCAAGGACGGCGCGCTGCCGGTGATCCGGCTCTCGCGCGACGCCGGTTCGTTCGTGGCCTGGGCCGACGGCGGAAAGACGCTGACCTGGACGCTCGGCCGCACGTTCCACGCGCTGCCGCTCGCCGAGGCGCTGAAGTTCGCGGCCGACGAGCGGGCGAAGGCCGCGAAGAAGGACGACGCGAAGGCCGAGCCCGCCAAGGGCGCGAAGAAGGCGGCGGCGAAGCCGGCCGCTCCCGAGGACCCGGTCAAGGTGCCCGGGGCGCGCACGTTCGAGATCGCGCTCGTCGCCCAGCGCGCGACGCCCGCGGGCTCGTTCGTGCTCGAGGGCGCGCGGGTGATCACGATGAAGGGCGACGAGGTGCTGCCGGCGGCGGACGTGCTGGTCGCCGGCAACCGCATCGCCGCCGTCGGCGCGACCGGCACGCTGAAGGTCCCCGCGGACGCGCGCCGCTTCGACGCTCGCGGCAAGACGGTGATCCCCGGCCTGATCGACACCCACGCCCACTTCCACTACTCGGGCCTCGAGGTGCTGCCGGAGCAGAAGTGGGAGTACGTCGCCAACCTCGCGTACGGCGTGACCACCACCTACGACCCGTCGGCGCCGTCGATCGACACCTTCGCCCAGGCCGAGATGGTCGAGGCGGGCCTGATGACCGGGCCACGCATCTACTCCTCGGGCGACGTGCTCTACGGCGGCCAGGCCCAGGACATCTGGGCCGAGGTCGAGAACCTGCACGACGCCCGGCGCCAGGTGCGGCGGATGAAGGCGTACGGCGCGCGGATGATCAAGGTCTACCAGCAGCCGCGGCGCGCGCAGCGGCTGTGGTTCGCCGAGGCCTCGCGGCTCGAGAAGATGCTGCTGACCGCCGAAGGCGGCGGCGAGCACGCGACCGACATGACGATGGCGCTCGACGGCTACACGGCCTTCGAGCACTCGCTGCCGCTGCCGCTCGGCGAGGACTCGGTCCAGGTGCTCGCGAAGAGCGGCACCCACTACACGCCGACGCTGCTCGTCTCGTACGGAGGCCCGTGGGGCGAGCTCTACTTCTGGCAGGAGATGAACCCGCACGACGACCCGAAGCTGCGCCGCTTCGTGCCGCACCGCCTGATCGACGTCTGGGGCCGCCGCCACCCGTGGGTCGCCCCCGAGGAGTACCAGTTCTGGCAGGTGGCCGAGGGGGTCGCGAAGGTCGCCCGCGCCGGCGGCAACGTCTCGCTCGGCGCCCACGGCCAGGTACAGGGCCTCGGCCCGCACTGGGAGCTGTGGGCGATGGCCGGCGTCGGCGGCCGCGGCCAGGCGCTCTCCGCGATGGAGGCGCTACGCGCCTCGACGATCCAGGCTGCGGACAAGCTCGGCTTCGCGCCCGACCTCGGCTCGATCGAGGCGGGCAAGCTGGCCGACCTCGTGGTGCTCGACGCCGACCCGCTGGCGGACATCCGCAACACGGCGAAGATCCGCTTCGTGGTCAAGAACGGCGAGCTGTACGAGGGCGAGACCCTCAAGCAGCTCTGGCCCGTGGAGAAGCCGGCCCCGAAGTTCCTCTGGCAGGAGTAGCGCGCGGGGCTGCCCGGGCTCAGGCGAGCCCGGGCAGCTCGAAGCGGCAGCGGGCGGCGCTGGAAGCCGCCAGGCGCCGGTCGAGCGTCGCGAGCGGCAGGTCGAACGTCTCCGCGACCGCCACGTACCAGGCGTCGTAGGCCGTGAGGTTCGCGCGCAGTTCCCAGACGCGGGACGCGAACGGCTCGAACGGCTGCAACCCGAGGTCGAACGCCAGCAGGTCGGCCGCCGCCGAACGCGCCTCGAGACGATCGAGCCTCCCCGCGAGCTCCAGCCGCCGCAGGATGTTGGTGGCCTCGACGAGCACCAGCTCGGGAGCGACCAGCGCTCCCCCGGCGAGCACCGACTCCGCCCAGGTCCCGTCAGGACCGGCGTCCGCCACGGCGGCGACGAGCACCGAGGCGTCGACGACGCAGCTGGTGCTCACCGGCGATCGGCGTCGCGGTGGCCGAGGATCTCGGAGGCGGTCAGCGTGGTTCCGGTCCGGGCCTTGCGCTCGCGCGTCCGTTCGAGCGCCCGCTCCAGCGAGGGTCGCGTCGCCAGCCGCCGCAGCTCGGCGAGCAGGTACTCCTGCATCGAGCGGCCCTGCAGCGCCGCCCGCGCCGCCAGCTCCCGCCTCACCGCGTCGGGCACGTCGCGAATCGTGATCTGCACCGCCATGAACGATGCTTGCAGAACGCCAGCATCGCAGTCAAGACGCCAGCACCGGGCGGCCGGGCGGCGGCTACGCCGCGGTCGGGGCCTCCGTCGTCGGCTCGGCGTCGTGCTCCTTGCTGCGCCAGCCTGGGGTGCGGGGCGGAGGAGCATCCGTTCGCGACGGAGCCCCGCGGGACCGGCGCCGGGATTCACTCCCGGCGTCGGAACCCGGTGAAATCGAGATACGTGTAGACGACCGGGACCACGATCAGGGTCAGCAGCGTGGAGGTGATCAGGCCGCCGATCACCGCGCGCGCCATCGGAGCGCGCATCTCGGCGCCGGCGCCGATCGCGAACGCCAGCGGCAGCATGCCGAAGATCATCGCCAGCGTCGTCATCACGATCGGCCGCAGGCGGGTGACGCCGGCCTGGACGAGGGCCTCGTCGCGCGAGAGCCCCTCGGCCCGCGCCTGGTTGGTGAAGTCGACCAGCAGGATCGCGTTCTTGGTGACGAGGCCCATCAGCATGATCAGGCCGATCATGCTCATGATGTTGAGGGTGTCGCCGGTGGACAGCAGCGCCAGCGCCACGCCGACCAGCGACAGCGGCAGCGACAGCATGATCGCCAGCGGATGGGTGAAGCTGCCGAACTGGCTGGCCAGGATCAGGTAGATGAAGACGACGGCCAGGAACAGCGCGCGGAACATGTTGGCGAACATGTCCTTGAGCTCCTCGGCGTCGCCGCCCGACTCGATCGCGTAGCCGGCCGGCATCTCGATTCGCGCTGCCGCAGCCTCGATGTCGGCGGTGATGTTGCCGAGCGGGCGGCCGTCGGGGTTGGCCGAGATCCGCACCTCGCGCTGCAGGTCCTTGCGCCGGATCGTGGACGGCCCCGACCCGGGCTCCGCCGTCGCAATCTCGCGCAGCGGCACCTGGATCTTGTCCTGGTGCGGGTCGTCCCGCTCCGACGGCACGGTCAGCGCCAGCAGGTCCGCGGCGTAGCGGCGCTGGTCGGCGCGCAGCCGCACCCGCACGTCGTGGGTGTCGCCGGCATCGTCCTCGATCACCGACGAGACCTGGCCCGCGACCGCGGTGAGCAAGGTCTCGGCCACCGGCGCAGCGCCGACGCCGAGGTCGCTGGCCCGGCCGCGCTCGACGCGCACGCGCAGCTCGGGCTTGCTCTTCTCGAGGCTGGTCTCGACGTCGGCGAGCCCCGGGATCTGCCGCATCGCGGCCGTCAGCTCGCGCGAGATGCGGTCCAGCTCGTCGACGTCCTCGCCCTTGATCGAGATCTGGATCGGCTTCTGGCCGAACGGGCCGGCCTCGGTCAGGCCGTAGGTCAGCCCCGGCACCGCCTCGATCCGGGCCCGCGCCTCGCGCAGCACCTCGGAGAAGGTCTTGCCGGTGTCGGGCCGCAGCTTCACGTAGGTGACGCCTTCGGTCACCGGCCGGTACTGGGTGCCGGCCTCGCCGATCGTCGTGTAGGTGTAGGCGACGTCGGGCAGCGCCTTCAGGGCCCGCACCATCTGCAGCGCGCGGTCGCCGGTCTCGCGCAGCGTCGCGCCCGGCGTGGCCTTGAAGGTGACCTGGTACTCGCCGCGGTTGTAGTCGGGCATGAAGTCGCCGCCCAGCGCCGCCAGGATCGGGAAGGCGGACAGGAACGCGACGGTCGCGATCACCAGCACGGCGGGCCGGTGGGCGAGCGACCAGCGCAGCGCCCGCTCGTAGGTGCGGTGCTGCGCGTCGAACCAGTGGTTGAAGCGGGCCAGCAGCTTGCCGAGCCGGGTTCCGTGGCGGTCCTGCTCCAGCTCAGGGTCGACCCACACCGACGACAGCATCGGGTCGAGCGTGAAGCTGACGAACAGCGAGACCAGCACGGCGGCGGCGACCACGATGCCGAACTCGTAGAAGAACTGGCCGACCATGCCGCCCATGAAGGCGACGGGGATGAACACCGCGACGATCGTGAACGTGGTCGCCATCACCGCGAGGCCGATCTCGGAGGTGCCCTCGCGCGCCGCCCGGTAGTGGTCCTTGCCGCGCTGGATGTGGCGCACGATGTTCTCGCGGACCACGATCGCGTCGTCGATCAGCATGCCGATCGCGAGCGACAGCCCCATCAGCGTCAGCATGTTGAGGGTGAAGCCGAACAGCTTCATCACCGAGAACGCCGCGATCACCGAGATCGGCAGCGTCAGGCCGGTGATCACGGTCGAGCGCCACGAGTTGAGGAACACGAAGACGATCAGCACCGTCAGGATGCCGCCGACGATCATCGTGGTGTTGATGTCGTGGATCGACTCGCGGATGAAGACCGAGTCGTCGCGCACCACCTGCAGCGTGACGCCGGCGGGCAGCTCCTTCTGGATCCGCGCGACCGCGGCGATCACCCCGTCCGCCACCTGCACCGTGTTGGCGCCCGACTGCTTCTGGATGTCGAGGGCCAGCGCGGGCCGCTCGTCGAGGAAGGCCAGGTTCTTCGCCTCGCGCACGCCGTCGATCACCTGGGCCAGGTCGCGGACCCGGATCACCGAGGCCCCGCGCTGCTTGACCGGGATCTCGGCGACGTCGTCGGCGGTGCGGCCGCGGGCCGCCACCCGCACCAGCGCCTCGGTCGCCCCGCGGTCGGCCGAGCCGGCGGGCGCGTCGACGTTCTCCTTGCGCAGCGCGTTCACGACGTCGAGCAGCGAGAGGCGGTAGGCCTCGAGCTTCGCGCGGTCGACGACCACCTGGATCTCGCGGTCCGACTCGCCGACGAGGTTGACGGCGCCGACGCCCTCGACGTTCTCGAAGCGGCGCTTGATCACCTTCTCCGCGAGGTCGGTCGCGGCCTGCGGCGACATCGCCGGCGCGTTGACCGCGACCGAGACCACCGGCATCTCCTGGGGGTCGAGGCGCTGGATGATCGGCTCCTCGATGCCACGCGGCAGGTCGCCGCGGATCGAGGCCACCTTGCCGCGCACGTCCTGGGCGCTGGCCAGGCTGGAGATGCCGACGCGGAAGATGATCACGACGTTCGACAGGCCTTCCTGCGACGTGGACTCCACGTGGCGGACGCCCTCGACGGTGTTGATCGCCTCCTCGACGCGCTTGGTGACGTCGCGCTCGACCGCCTCCGGGGCCGCGCCCGGGTACTGGGTGGTGACGACCACCACCGGGAAGTCGACGTCGGGGAACTGGTCGACGTTGAGCTGCTGGTAGGAGACGAGGCCGAGCACCGCCAGCGCCGCCATCATCATGGTGGCGAACACCGGCTGCTTGATCGACAGGTCGGAGAGGATCATGGCCCTACCCGCGGGGCGACGGCACGGCGGCGGCCTGCGGCTCGACCGGCGCCCCGTTCGCGAGCGAGGCTGGCGGGTCGAGCACGACCTTCTCGCCCGCGCGCAGCCCCTCGCGGACCTGGGTGGCCTCCGCGCTCTCGACGCCGAGCGTGACCTCGCGGCGCTCCACCTTGTCTCCCGCGATCACCACGAACACCAGCGCGCGGTCGGGATCGGCACCCTCGCGGACCAGGGCCGTCGGCGGCACCACCAGGGCGCCGGGCACGGTGCCGACGCGGACCGCGGCGCGGGCGAACAGGCCGCCCACCAGGCGCTGCCCGTTCGCGACCTCGACCACGGCCTCGAACGTGCGGTTGCGGTCGTCCACCAGCGGCGCGATGCGCACGAGGCGCCCTTCCGCGACGTAGCCGTCCAGCGCGTCGACGGTCAGCGAGACGGGGGCGCCCAGCTTCAGCTTGCCGAAGTCCGCCGAGGGCACCTCGGAGCGGAACTCCAGCACCGTGTCGTCGACCACCGTGAAGACCGGGGTCCCGCTCGCGAGCATCGCGCCGGGGTCCGCGTGGCGGCGTGCGACGCGGCCGGCGAACGGAGCCCTGATCTCGCAGCGGGCGAGCTGCTGCGCCGCGATCGCCACCTCGGCCTTCGCCTGCAGCAGCGAGGCGGCGGCGACCTGCAGCCCGACCTCGGCCGACAGGTGGTCCTTGTCGGTGATGCCGCCCGTCTGGCGCAGGTTGTCGGCGCGCTCCTTCTCGGCGACCGCGTGGGCCTGGTTGGCCTCCGCGACCGCCAGCGCCGCGCGGGCCCGATCGTGGGCGAGGCGGTAGTCGGTGTCGTCGAGGCGGGCGATCACCTCGCCGTCGCCCACGCGGGCGCCTTCGTCGCGGACGACGGCGACGAGCCGCGCCGCGACCTCGGCGACCACCTCGACCTGGCGCCGCGGCCGCAGCGAGCCGTTGAGCGCCAGCCGGTCCTCGAGGTCCCGGGTCTCGACCGTGGCGACGCGCACCGGCAGCGCGCGCGGCGCGGCGGGCGGGGGCGGCGCGCCGCCGCAGGCCGCGAGGAGCGGCAGCGTGGCGATGGCGATCAGCGAGAGCTTGCGTGGCATGGGTCGTGGTCCTTCGGGTCTATCGGGTTGCTGCCAGGGCGGCGTCGGCCGCCGGCGCCGCGGGCGCTCCGTCACCCAGCGGGCTGCGGCCCATCACGAAGCGGGCGAAGGCGCGGGCGCCCGCGTGGGCGTGCAGCGCCTGGACGCGGGTGACCTCGGCCTGGGTCAGCGCCGCCTGGGCGTCGAGCACGTCGAGGGTCGTCGCCGCGCCCGCCTTGTAGTTGGCCTGCGTCATCTCCAGCGCGCGCCGGGCCTGGGTCACCGACAGCTCCGCCGCCTCGATCAGGCCCTTCGACGCCTGCAACCGCGTCACCGCCTGCTGCGCCTGCAGCCGCACGCGGTTGTCGAGGGCGCGGATCTCCTGCTGCCTCTTGGCGAGCTCGGCCCGGGCCTGGGCCACCCGGCCGCGGGTGCGCCAGCCGTCGAAGACCGGCACCGTCAGCTTGACCTGCACCGCCCAGCGCTCGTAGTCCTGCTCGAGGAAGTTGCCGAGCTCGCGCACCGAGTAGCCCCAGGCGCCTTCGAAGTCGAGCCGCGGGCGACCCTCCGCCTTCTCCACGGTGACGAACTCCGCGTAGGCCTTCTCCGCGGCCTGTGCGGCCTTGACCTCCGGTCGCACGCCGCGGGCCTCCGCCACGAGCTGCTCGACGTCCGCGTCGAACGGCTCGTAATCGAGGCTGTCGACGGGCTCGATGGGCGTCGCGATGTCGCGCACCATCACCGCGTTGATCGTCGCCGCGGCCTCGGCCGCTTCGCCCTCGAGCCGGATCAGCACGGCGCGGGCGTTCTCGAGGTCGACCTGCGAGCGCAGCACGTCGAGGTCCGTGACGACTCCGGCGGCGCGCCGGTTGCGTGCGGTGTCGAGGTGAATCTCCTTCTGACGCAGCGCCTTGCCCCCGACGTCGAGCTTGGCGAGGGCGAGCAGGTATTCGTCGTAGGCGCGCACCGCCTCGAGCGCCACGGCCTGCCTGGCCTGCCGCACCTGCTCCTCGCCAAGCGTCACCGCGTGGCGGGCCGCGCGGATGGCGGCCCCGAGCCGGAACGTGAACAGCGTCTGGCGCACGGTGACGGCCCCGTCGAACAGGCTCGCGGGAATCGGCCGCAGCGCGTCGCGCAGCTCGGCCGGGAAGAAGTCGAAGCTGCTGCTGTTGAGCAGCGACGGGTCCCGGAAGCGCTGGGCGGTGCCCAGCAGCTTGATCTCGGGCAGCGCGTCGGCCAGCGCCTCGCCGCCGCGGCCGCGCAGGATCTCGAGGTCCTCGAGCGCCAGCAGCACCTCGGGGTTGGCGGCCAGCGCGGCCTCCACGACTTGCGCACGGGACAGCGGCTCGGCCTGGGCGGCGGCCAGCGGCAGCGCGGCGACGAGGGCCAGGGTCAGGATCTTCGTTCTCATCGTTTCGGGGTCCAGCCGTCGAGGACGGTGTCGACGAGCGCATCGGCCAGCTCCGGGGTCAGCTCCGGCCGGCCGGCGATCAGATTTCCAGCGAGGGACTCTGCGAGCGCGCCCATGAACACGAGCAGCCGCGGCTCGACCGGCCCGGGCTGAAGTTCGCCGGCGTCGACGCCCTGGGCGAGGGCCGTCGCGAGGCGGCCGGCGGTGGCGTCGTAGTACGCGGTGCAGTCGATCGGCCGCCCCGCCGCGGGCGGGTTGTGGACGAGCGAGAAGATCAGCCGCATCAGCGGCCGCCGGGCGCGGGTTCGCGCGAAGTAGAGACGGGCGAAGCGGCCCAGCCGCTCGCGGGTCGGACCCGGGCCCGAGAGCGTCTCGCCGAGTTCGGCGCTCAGCTCCGCCAGGCTGCCCTCGACCAGGGCGCGAAACACCCCCTCCTTCGAACCGAAGAAGTGGTAGAGGGTGGGCTTCGTCAGGCCGGCGGCTTCGCAGATCTCGCGGACGGACGTGGCCTCGTACCCGCGCTCCGCGAACAACTCCATGGCTTTCTGGAGGATTCGGTCGCGGCTCGAGGCCTCTCCGGCGTGGCTCACGCTGCCCTATACGTACCGGACGGTATAGAAGTTTCATTCTGGAGTCGCGGAAGGCGCCCCGGGGGCACCTCCGCCCCCGAACCCCCACAACGGACCCGGCTGGAGGGTCAGCGGCGGCGGACGGCGACGGCTTCCACCTCGACCTGGGCGCCGCCGGGCAGGTCGGCGACCGCGACGAACGTGCGGGCCGGGTAGGGCGCCGGGAGCGCCTTCATGTAGATCTGGTTGAACTCCTCGTAGCGGGCCATGTCTTCGACGTAGACGTTGACCTTGACCACGTCCTCCCATCCGAGCCCGGCCGCCTTCAGGATCGCCTCCTGGTTCAGCAGGCACTGGCGGGCCGCGTCGCCGAACGCCGCGGGCACCTTTCCGGTGGCCGGGTCGGTGCCGATGTTCCCGGAGAGGTAGAGCAGGTCGCCCGCCATGACTCCCGGCGTGAACGGGGCGGCAGGCCGAGGCGGCACTCCTTCGGGCGTGATGCGGCGATGCCCCTCGGGGGCGCCGGCGGCGTAGCCGAGCGCGGCGGAGACGAGGGCGACGGCAGCGAAGGCGAGCGGGCGGCGCAGCTTCATGGGTTCCCCTCCTGGCGGGCCGCGTCGGGGGGCGGCCGGGGGGCATTATCCGCCGACCCTCCCGTGTGTTAGCCTCAGCTTCCCCGCGGGCCCGGGAAAGACCCGGGCAATGCCGCCCGGGCCACTCCTGGCCGGCGGAGGGGGTGTCCCCTGCTGCGCCCACGCGCGCGGGACGCCCCCGGTGAAAAACGACTCGGGAGGAACCCTTTGGCAGCGCCGAACACGGACGAGCAGCGGATCGCGCTCTTCATCGACTTCGAGAACATCGCGATCGGCGTCCGCGACGCCCACTACCGCAAGTTCGACATCAACCTCGTGCTCGAGCGGCTGCTCGACAAGGGCAAGCTGCTCGTCAAGAAGGCCTACGCCGACTGGACCCGCTATTCGGACTACAAGCGCTCCTTCCACGAGGCCGCGATCGAGCTGATCGAGGTGCCGCAGAAGTCGGTCGGCGGCAAGAACTCGGCGGACATCCGGCTGGTCGTCGACGCGATGGACCTGTCGTTCCAGAAGGAGCACATCAACTGCTTCGTCATCGCCTCGGGCGACAGCGACTTCTCGCCGCTCGTCTCCAAGCTCAAGGAGAACGACAAGCACGTGATCGGGCTGGGGGTGAAGAACTCCACGTCCGACCTGCTGACCGAGAACTGCGACGAGTTCATCTTCTACGAAGACCTGGTCCGCGCCCGCCAGCGGCCGATGCCGCAGATCGTCGGCAACCTGCCGGAGAAGATCCAGGAGTGCTTCGCGCTTCTCGTCGACTCGGTGCTGGCGCTGCAGCGCGAGAACAAGGAATCGCTGTGGGGCTCCATGGTCAAGGAGACCATGAAGCGCAAGCGGCCCTCGTTCAACGAGACCTACTACGGCTACCGCACGTTCTCGCACCTGCTCGAGGACGCGCAGCGCAAGGGCATCGTGATCCTGCGCCGCGACCAGCGCAGCGGCAGCTACGTGATCGAGGACCTCGGCTCCGGTGCTTCGGTCGGCGGCCAGGCCGCCGCCGCGGCGCCGCCCGCGAGCGCGCCGACGGCGGCGCGCGACGCCCGCCACACGCCTCCGCCTTCCACGGTGCCCGCCGTCACGCCGACGACCGAGGGGGAAGCGGCCGCCGCGACCTCCGACGATGCCGAGGCCGCCACCGGCGAAGGCGCGGAGCGGGGCGAGCGCGGGGGCCGGCGGCGGCGCGGTCGCGGACGGCGCGGTCGCGGCGGGGTCGGCGCGGAGACCGCGTCGGGAGCGGCCGAGGCCGGCGAGGGGGACGAGAGCCCCGAGGCCGACGAGCCGGAGGCGACCGAAGAAGAAACCGCCGTGGAGACGGCGCCGGCAGAAGCGGCCGCCGACGAGCCGCGCCCGCGGTCACGCGGCGAGCGCAGCCTGTTCTCGCTGTTCTCCTGGGCGCGGCGGGAGCCCGCCGCGCCCGCGGAGAGCGATGAAAAAAAGGAGGACTAGGGCCCGGCTCTAGTTCTTGCGGGCGCCCTTCGGGGCGCCCTTCGCCATCATCTTCTTGAGCTTGTCGAGCGAACTGCCGCGCGGCACGGCGCGACCGCTCTCCCACAGGAAGATCGAACCGGACGAGACGCCGGCCTTCGCGGCGAAATCGATCCGCGACAGGCCGAGGCTCTTGCGGAACGCGAGCAGCGCCTTGGGATCGAGGCCCGCCGCGCGCGCGGCGGCGGCGACCGAGCCCGCCTTCCGCGCCCACGGCGTGCCGGTCGCCCCGGCCGCCTTCGCGCCACGTCCGAGGCGGCGCTCGAGGCGCGCGATCAGCCGCCCCTGCTCCGCGACTCTGCCCCGCAGCTTGTCGACTTCCGCCGCCAGCCGGCCACCTGTCGCCCGCTGCTGGGCGCGCGTCAACTCCGAACGGATCTCCGCGCGAATGGCGGAGGCGAGATTGGGCATCAGCTCACTCCTCATGCGGGTCATAGAAACAACCCATGACACTGCGTGTCAGGGTATCCCAGTTGCCAAGCAAATGACAACTTGGGACTGCTCACCGGCGCCGTCGTCGCCAACTCACTGAGCAATGCGACCGGTCGCGCGGTCTCAGAAAACACGAAAGCCGCCTTGACGGCGGCCAGGTCCGGAGGCGGGTTGGTAGCGCTACAGGGATTCGAACCCTGGTTTAATGGCTGAGAACCATTCGTCCTAACCCCTAGACGATAGCGCCAGCGACCCGGTCAATATACGAATCCGGGGCGCTCCGGTCAAGGCGCCCGGTACGTGTCCCGCCCGCCCATCACGGTCCTCAGCACCCGGGCGTCGAGGATGCGGCGGGCGGGCGGCGCGGTCACGTCTTCCGAGAGCACGACGAAGTCGGCCAGCTTGCCGGGCGCCAGCGTGCCCTTGATGTCCTCCTCGAAGCTCGCGTAGGCGCCATCGACGGTGAAGTGGCGCAGTGCCGCCTCGGCGGACACGGTGAGATGCGGCTCCCAGCCACCGGGCGGCTGGCCCTCCGGGGTCGTGCGGGTCACCGCGGCGTAGAGCCCGAGCCGCACCTCCATCGGGAACACCGGCCAGTCGGAGCCGAACGGCTGCCGCACCCCCGCCTCGTCGAACAGCCGGAACGCCATCGCCCGTGCCGAGCGGTCCGGGCCGAGGTTCGCCGCGTAGACCTCGAGCGTGTTCTTGTCGGGGTTGGCGAACAGGGCCTGGGTCGAGGCGATCACGCCGCCGCGGGCGAAGCGCGCGATGTCCGCCGCGCGCGGGGCCTCGACGTGCTCGACGCGGTGGCGGCTGTCGCGCACGCCGTTGACGCGGGCGGCGTGCTCGAAGGCCGACAGCGCCTGGTCGATGGCGCGGTCGCCGATCGCGTGCAGCTCGATCTGCCATCCGCGCGCGTCCCAGAACGCCGCCGCGGCCTTCAGGTCCTCGTCGCTCCAGTTGAGGTGGCCGTGGCCTCCCCCCGTCGCGTAGTCGTCGAACATCGCCGCGGTCTTCGACTCGACCACGCCGTCGAGCATCCCCTTGAGAATCCCGTAGCGCAGCAGCGGCCCGCGGTAGCGGCGCCGCAGTTCCTCGTAGCGGGCGACCTCTTCCGGCGCCGGGTCCTTCCTGAAGGGCAGCGCCGAGGTGACGCGGACCTTCAGCCCGCCCTCGTTCATCACCCGCTCGTAGACCGGCAGCTCGATCGCCGACGCGTTCTGGATCGAGGTGATGCCGTACGAGGCCGCCTGGTCGAGCCGCAGCTTCAACGCGCGGTAGAGCTCGTCTTCGCTCGGCCGCGGGATCAGGCGACGGACCAGGCCCATCGCCGCCTCCTTGAGCACGCCGGTCGGCTCGCCCTGAGCGTCGCGGGCGATCACGCCGTCCTGCGGGTCCGGCGTGTCGCGAGTGATGCCTGCCGCCGCCAGCGCCTTCGAGTTGGCCCAGCCCGTGTGGCCGTCGTAGCCGGTCATGAACGCGGGGCGGTCGGGCACGACCGCGTCGAGCAGGTCCTTGTGCGGCATCCCGCCCGGAAACGCGCCGTAGAACCAGCCGCGGCCCGTGACCCAGGCCGCCGCGGGGTCGGCCTCGGCGTACGCGCGGATGCGGCGCTGGATCTCGGCCACCTCCCACACCTGGTCGAGCTCGACGGTCGGCACCACGAGGAAGTGGATGTGGGCGTCGTTGAAGCCCGGCGCGACGAAGGCGCCTCGCAGCTGCACGACCTCCGTCGCGGGGCCGATCAGGGCCCGCACCTCGACGTCGCTGCCGACTGCGGAGAGGCGGTCGCCGCGCACGGCGAGCGCCTCCGCCCGCGGGCGCGACGGATCGCCGGTCCAGACCCGGCCCCCGAGGAACACGCGGTCGGCGGGTGGGGGAGCAGCGGACGCGGCTGTCGCCGCCAGGGCGAGCGCGAGCGCGGCGGGGATCGACTGCTTCATCAGGTCCTCCAGCGAGCGCAGTGTAAAGGCGGGGCGCCCCCCGAGGCGCCTCCTCCGCGCGTGCTACGATTCCGCGGTTCGGACGAAGGCGTTCCCTTCGGGGCGACGAATCCCATCCGCGCGCCCCCGACCGGAGGCTGTTTGGAGCAGCAGAAGTTCGGGAAGTACCAGGTTCTGGGCCAGCTCGGAGAGGGCGCGATGGGCGTCGTCTTCAAGGCCCAGGACCCCATCCTGAACCGTTTCGTCGCGATCAAGACGATCTCCGCCTCGCTCGGCGCCGACAACGACCTGCGCCAGCGCTTCCAGCGCGAAGCCCAGGCAGCCGCCAGCCTCAACCACCCGAACATCATCACCATCCACGACTTCGGCGAAGAGGCCGGCAAGATCTACATGGCGATGGAGCTCCTCGAGGGCAAGGACCTCAAGGACCTGATCGTCGAAGGCGCGTTCCGCACCTACGACGACAAGCTCGCCGTGATGGAGCAGATCTGCGACGGGCTGGCCTACGCCCACGCCAAGAAGATCGTCCACCGCGACCTCAAGCCCGGCAACATCCACATCCAGCCCAACGGCCAGATCAAGATCCTCGACTTCGGCCTCGCCCGCCTCGGCCAGTCGGACATGACCAAGACCGGGATCGTGATGGGCACGCCGAACTACATGTCGCCCGAGCAGGTGATGGGCGAGAAGGTGGACGCCCGCTCCGACGTGTTCTCGCTGGGCGCGGTGTTCTACGAGCTGCTCACGGCCCACAAGCCGTTCGAGGCGGACTCGGTCCACGCCGTGCTGTTCCAGGTGGTGCACAAGGAGCCGCAGCCGGTTCGGCACTGGACGCCGGACGTGCCCACGGTGCTCGTCCAGCTCGTCGAGAAGTGCCTGGCCAAGAGCGCGGCCGATCGCTTCCCCGACGCCAGTGCGCTCCGCGAGGCGCTGCGCGGCGTGCGCCAGGCCCTGAGCGCGGGCCAGCTCGAAAGCGCCGACCTCGCCGACATGCTCGAGTACGAGCTGGTGTCGGAGGGTGAGGTCGGCCCCGCGCCGGTCGACGACGCCGACGGCACCCAGATGCTGGGCGAGACCCCCGTGGCACGGCCGACCGGCCCCTCGTCGCGCCCGCCCGGCCCGCGGACGGGGAGCTTCCCGCCGGTGCGCTCCGGCTCGAGGCCGCCGGCCTCGGGTCCGCGACCTCCCGTGCGCACGCCCCCGCAGCCGGTCGCCGCTCCGGCGCCGGCTCCGCACTCGAAGGCGCCGATGATCGCGATGGGTGTCGTGGCCGTCGCCGCGGTCGCGGGGATCGCGTGGATGGCGCTGCGGCCGGCGCCGGCCCCGGCCCCGGCGGCCGACACGCAGAAGATGGACGCGCTGACCGCGGTGCTGGTGCAGACCCAGCTCGACCTGGCCCAGCGCGTGCTCGACGACAAGGACTACGCGGGCGCCACCTCGCAGGCCGAGCGGGCACTGTCGCTCGACCCGGCCAACGCGCGGGCGAAGCAGATCCTGCAGACCGCGCAGAAGACGCTCAAGGACCTCGACACGGCCGCGGCCGAAGCGCGCGCGGCCTTCGACGCCGGCGACACCGAGAAGGCGTCGGCCGCGCTCGGCCGCGTGCTCGCGATCGACCCCAAGCACCCCGTCGCCGGCGAGCTCTCCGGCAAGCTCAACCGCTTCTTCCAGAGCCAGGCCGACACGGCGCGCTCGGCGATGGTCCGCTCGCGTGACCAGGCCAACTCCGCCGGACTCGGCTCGCGCGCGGAGTACCAGGAGGCGGCCGGTATCGCCTCCCGCGCCGAGGGCCAGTTCGGCAAGGGCGAGTACGCCCAGGCGACCCAGGGCTTCCTGCAGGCGCGCGACAGCTTCGACCGGGTGCGCCGCGCCGCCGAGAAGGAGGCCGCCGAGAAGGCCGCCGCCAGGGCCGCGGCAGAGCGGGCGCGCGTGGCCGCGACGCCCGCCCCGACGGCTCCCCCGGTGACGGCCCCGCCGACCACGGTCGCCGTCGCGCCGCCGCCCACGACGGTGGCCCCGGCCCCGACGCCGGCGCCGGTCCCCGGCAAGTCCTTCACGCCGGGCAAGACCACGCTCACCGGTGTCGCCGTCGGCAAGGGCGGTCCCGCCGGCTTCGACACCGCGGGCGTCACGAAACCCGCCGAGTTCGTCGGCCAGGTCCTGTTCGAGCCTTCGCCCGACACGGTGCGGCCGGGCGAGTCGTTCACCGTGCGCGTCGTGATGATCAACGAGGGCCGGAAGGGCGTGGACCTCAAGTCGGTCAGCGCCAACGCCTACGCCGGCGGACGCCGGATCCCGCTGACCGCCGCGCTGGTCGTCACCGAGCTCAAGCCCGGCCAGCGAGCGGTCGTCACCGAGATCCAGGCCTCGCTCCCCGAGAACGTGCCGAGCTGGCTGCTCGACGTCACGATCACGTCGGACAAGGGCGAGAACTACCGCAGCCAGCTCACGCTCAAGTAGGCCGGATCGGGCACCGGCGGCCGCGCAGGGCGCGGTCGCTATACTGGCGCGACAATGGCCGACGTCGACGTGACGGTGATCGGGGCCGGCGCGGTCGGGCTGGCCGTCGCGGCGCGCCTCGCCGGTGGCCGCGACCTCGTGCTCGTGGAGCGCCGGGACCGCCACGGCCAGGAGACCTCGAGCCGCAACTCGGAGGTCGTCCACGCCGGCATGTACTACCCGACGGGTTCGCTCAAGGCGATCCTGTGCGTCGCCGGCAACCGCCGCTTCTACGAGTACGCCGAGGCGCGCGGCGTGCCCTTCTCGCGCTGCGGCAAGCTGATCGTCGCGATCGGGGAGGAGGAGCTGCCCGCGCTGCGCGCCCTGTACCAGCGCGGCCTCGACAACGGCGTGCCGCTGACCCTGCTCGACGGGGCCGATGCGCGCTCCATGGAGCCCGAGGTGCCGGCCGTCGCCGCGATCTGGTCGCCGACCACGGGGGTGATGAGCGCCCACGGCTTCATGGACGCGTTGCGCGAGGACGCGCTGCGCGGTGGCGCGATCGAGCGTACGCGGGCCACCGTCACCGCACTCGCCCTGGAGGCCGACGGCTGGCGCGTCACGCTGCAGACCCCCGCGGGCGCGGAGAGCTTCACCAGCGCGCGCGTGGTCAACGCCGCGGGCCTCGAGTCCGACACCGTCGCCGGGCTCGCGGGAATCGACGTCGACGCGGCCGGCTATCGGCTGCACTGGTGCAAGGGCAGCTACTTCGCCGTGGCGCCGCGGCGCGCCGGGTTGCTGCGCCACCTCGTCTACCCGCTGCCGGGGCACCACAGCCTCGGCACCCACGCGGTGCTCGGCCTCGACGGCCGGCTGCGCTTCGGGCCCGATGCCGAGTACCTGGCCGAGCGGGTGCCCGACTACGACGTGCCCGAGAGCCGGCGTGCGGAGTTCGCCGCGGCCTCGCGGCGGCTGCTGCCGGTGCTGGAGGACGAGGACTTCGCTCCCGACCTCGCCGGCCTGCGCCCCAAGCTGCAGGGCCCGGGCGAAGGTTTCCGCGACTTCGTGGTCGCCGAAGAGAGCGGGCGCGGCCTGCCGGGACTCGTGAACCTGATCGGCATCGACTCGCCGGGGCTGACGGCCGCGCTGGCCATCGCCCGCGAGGTGGAGGCCCTGCTGTGACCCACACCCGTCGCGTCGGCTCGATCCTGCGCAACCGCTTCATCTCGGGCCTCGTCGTGCTGGTCCCGATCGTGCTCACGGTGAAGGCGCTCGGCTGGCTGTTCGCGTTCGTCGACGGCATGGCCGAGCCGCTGGCGGTGGCGCTGGTCGGCCGCGCGGTGCCCGGACTGGGCTTCGCGCTGACGCTCGCGATCGTCTTCGTCACCGGCGTGGTCTTCGCGCTGGGGCCGTTCGCGCGGCTGCTCGACTGGGTCGACGACGGCCTCGACGCGGTGCCGATCGTCGGCACCGTCTACGGCACGACGAAGAAGGTGCTCGAGGGCTTCGGCGGCCCCGGGGGCCGCAACGCCTTCCGCCGCTTCGTGCTGGCGCGGCTGCCGGGGCGCACCACGCCCGGTTTCCTCACGGGCGAGTTCACGCTGCAGATGAAGGACGGCTCCTCGTTCGCGGTCTGCACGGTGTACGTGCCGACCAACCACCTCTACGTCGGCGACGTGGTGGTGCTGCCGCGCGAGGACGTGGTCGACCTCGACGTCTCCGTCGAAGACGGCATCTCGCTGATGCTCTCGGCGGGCGCTTCGGTGCCGCCCACGGTGCGCGAGCAGTAGCGGCACGGCGGGACCTGGCGGCGAAGGAGGGGTTGGCTCCTCAGGTAGGATTCGAACCTACAACCCTCCGGTTAACAGCCGGATGCTCTACCCTTGAGCTACTGAGGAACGGGCCGCACTCAGGCGAAGGGTGAGTCTAGGAAAGCCCGGCCCGGGTGTCAATCACTGGGTCTTCGTGAGGTCGGCGAGGACCAGCTTGGCGACGCCCTTCAGCGTCTCGAACACGCCGGTGCCGCGCGCCGCGCAGGCCTCGTACACGGGCTCGCCGGGGTTCTTGCGCTGCAGCGCCTTCTTCATCTCGTCGACCGTCGCCACGTTCGGCAGGTCGCGCTTGTTGAGCTGGAGCACGTACGGGATGTTCAGCAGGTCGTAGCCCTGGCTCTTCAGGTTGACCATCAGGTTCTCGATCGCCTCGACGTTCGCGTCCATGCGCTCGACCTGGGAGTCGGCCACGAAGATCACGCCGTCCACGCCCTTCAGGATCAGCTTGCGCGAGGCGTCGTAGAAGACCTGGCCGGGCACCGTGTAGAGGTGGAAGCGGGTCTTGAACCCGCGCACGGTGCCGAGCTCGAGCGGCAGGAAGTCGAAGAACAGCGTGCGGTCGGTCTCCGTCGCCAGCGAGATCAACTTGCCCTTCGCGTTGGGATTCGTCTTCTCGTAGATCCACTGCAGGTTGGTCGTCTTCCCGCAAAGGCCGGGACCGTAGTAGACGATCTTGCAGTTGATCTCGCGCGAGGCGTAGTTGATGAAGGTCATCGCTCTTGCCCGGGCTGCCTAGGAGAACAGGCTGTCGATGTCTTCGTCGGTGATCTCGGCGAACGGGCTCTCGAAGGTGGTCCCCGTGCTGGCCCGCTCCTTCTCCACCTTGGCCATGATGTTGGAGAAGACCCGGTTCAGCTCCTCCGAGGCCTTCTTGACCCGCAGCCGGACGAGGCCGAGCGAGGAGCGCTCGTCGAAGATCACCACCAGGATCACGCGGCTGGCGACGATCGAGATGTGGATGTTGTCCTTCTCGCCCTCGTGGAAGAGGATCGAGAACTCCTTCTCGCCGATCAGCCGGGCGAGGCCGTCGGTGGCGGCCACGTTGCCGGCGGTCAGCGACGCGAGCGAGGTGGTGTCGAGGTTCTCGATGTCGCCGTGGGCCGCGATCTGCTGGCCGTTCTTGTCGACCAGGAACACGACCTTGCTGTTCGCGTCGACGCGCAGCTTCGCGATGATGCCCTTGATCTGGTTGAATTCTTCCTCGTACATCACGATGTCGGGGGCCGCCATCGCTTACCTCCTCAAGGCCGCCGCACGTGTGGCCCGTCCCCAGAGACGTGCTTTTCGTGAGAGCGCGGCAGTCTAACGCGGTCGCCGGCCCGCATGCAAGGCGGCACCGGCCGCGTTACCCGTTGAAAAGACGGGGCTTGCGCGATCAGTACTCGCGGCGCCCTTCCAGCGCCTTGGCGAGCGTCACCTCGTCCGCCCAGTCGAGGTCCGCACCGACCGGCACGCCCATCGCGATCCGCGTCACCTTCACGCCCAGCGGCTTCAGCAGGCGCGCCAGGTAGACCGCCGTGGCCTCGCCTTCGACGGTGGGACTGGTGGCCAGGATCACCTCTTCGACCCCGCCCCGGCGCACCCGCTCGAGCAACCCCTCGATCCGCAGCTCCTCCGGCCCCACGCCCGACAGCGGCGACAGCGCGCCGTGCAGCACGTGGTAGCGGCCCTTGAAGTCGCGGGTGCGCTCCACCACCACCAGGTTGAGCGGCTCCTCGACCACGCAGAGCGTGCGGTCGGAGCGGGCCGGGTCGGCGCAGTACGCGCACAACTCGCCTTCGGCCACCGCGTTGCAGACCGTGCACAGGCGCAGGGCGGCGCGGAAGCCGGCGAGCGCCGCCGCGAGGCGCTGGACCTCGCCCTCGGGCGCCTTCATCAGGTGGAAGGCGAGCCGTTGCGCGGTCTTCTGGCCGATGCCGGGCAGCCGCCGCAGCTCGTCGACGAGCGCGGCCAGCGGGGCGGGGTAGTCCTGCAAGGAAGGCGTCCCGGCTAGAAGCCGGGCAGCTTCATCCCGCCGGTCAGCGAGCCGATCTTGTCCTTGACCTGCTCGTCGACGCGGGCCGAGGCCTCCGTCAGCGCGGCCACGATCAGGTCCTGCAGCATCTCGACGTCGTCGGGGTTGACGACCTGGCGGTCGATGGCGACGGCGGTGACCTTCTTCTCGCCGGTCATCGTCACCTTGACCATGCCGCCGCCGGCCGAGGCCTCGACGACCATCTCCGCGATCTCGCGCTGGATGCGCTCCTGCGCGCTCTGGAGCTGCTTGAGCAGCTTCTGCGGGTTGCCGAACGGGTTCATCGCGATCTCCTAGTCCTTGGCTTCGCGCACGTCGACGACGCGGCCGCCGAACAGGTCGAGGGTGACCTGGACCGCCGGGTCGGCGGCCGCCTCCTGGATCAGCTCCTCGCGCTTCTTCTGCTGCGGGGTGGGCTCGGCGGCGGCCGCCGAGCGGGCCTCCACCTTCAGCTTCACGCGGGCGCCGGCGCGCTTGAGCAGCTCCTCGTAGTCGCCGGCGTGCGAGCTGACGAAGGCGGCGTAGTCGGCCTCGGGCTCGAGCACCAGCGTGCCGCCCTCGCGGCGCGCGGTGGCCGCCCTGACCGGGGTCAGGAGCGACGGCCGCGTCGCGGCGGCGGCCTGCAGCGCGGCGAGCAGCTCGTCGGCGCTGGCGTCGGCCGCCAGCGCGGGTCCCTCGGCCGGCGGCGGGGCGGGAGCCGGAGCCCCGCGGCGCGCGGGCACGGCGGCGGGGGCCGGCGCTGGAGCCGGACGCGCCGCTGCGGGCGCAGCCACCGGGCGCGGCGCCAGCGCGGGAACGGGCGGAGCCGGCAGCGCGCGCGGGGCCGGCGCGGGAGGCGCGGCCGGGGCACCGCCCAGCAACCGCTCGGCGCGGGCGAGCAGCTCGGCGAGCGGCAGCAGCCGTCGCAGCGAGCACAGCTTCAGCAGCACCAGCTCGAGCGCGACGCGCGGGTCGGTGGCGTTGCGCAGCTCCAGCTCCGCGCGGCCGAGCAGGTCGAGCGCGCGCAGCAGGTCGTCCTCGGAGAAGGCGTCGGCCAGCGGCTGGATCGCCGCGCGCTCCTCGGCGGTCAGCTCCTGCAGCAGCGCCTCTTCGCCGGGCGCCACCTTCAGCAGCAGCAGCTCGCGGAAGTGCAGCAGCAGCTCGCGGCAGTAGGTGCGGTAGTCGGCGCCGGCCGCGGCCAGCGCGTCGACCAGCCGCAGCAGGGCGCCGGCATCGGCCTCGAGCACCGCGCGCGAGGCGCCTGTCAGCAGCTCGCGGTCGACGAGGCCGAGCAGCGTCGCCAGGTCCTCGTCCTTCACCTCGGCGCCGGAGTAGGCCAGCACCTGGTCGAACAGCGACAGCGCGTCGCGCACGCTGCCCTCGGCGGCGCGGGCGACGCGGCCGAGCGCCGCCTCCGAGATCGCGATGCCCTCCTCCTTCGCCACGTGGCGCAGGTGGTCGTGGAGCTGGCGGGTCGAGAGCTGCTTGAAGTCGTACTGCTGGCAGCGCGAGAGGATGGTGTCGGGGACCTTGTGGTAGTCGGTCGTCGCGAAGATGAACTTGACCCGCGGCGGCGGCTCCTCGAGCGTCTTCAGCAGCGCGTTGAAGGCCGCCGTCGACAGCATGTGGACCTCGTCGATGACCCACACCTTGAAGCGGTCGCGCGACGGGTTGTAGCGGGCGCTCTCGCGCAGCTCGCGCACGTTCTCGACGCCGTTGTTCGACGCGCCGTCGATCTCCTGCACGTCGAGGCTGCTGCCGGCGGCGATCTCGGTGCACGACGCGCACTCGAGGCACGGCTCGGCGGTCGGGCCGTCGGCCTTCGCGCAGTTGAGGGCCTTGGCCAGGATCCGCGCCGAGGTGGTCTTGCCGACGCCGCGGGTGCCGGTCAGCAGGAAGGCGTGGCCGATGCGGCCGGAGCGCAGCGCGTTCTGCAGCGTGCGCACCACGGTTTCCTGGCCGACGATCTCCGAAAACGTGCGCGGCCGGTACTTCAGCGCCAGGGCGCGGTAGGACACGTGGTTCGCTGCCTTCGGAAACTTGTTGTTGCGGGTCGGCCCCACGTGGGCCCCGGCGATCTGCGGCACACCCGAGGGGCGTCTAACCGTTGCTCCCTTCCGGGCCTGGCGGGGTTCGACGTCTCGCGTTGCGCAGGACCGGGACCCACGTGCGACCGACCCGGGGAACCTCTAGCCTACTTCAACGGCTGGCCGAGTTGGCGGAGAGAGGGGGATTCGAACCCCCGGTGGAGTTACCCCCACACTTGATTTCCAGTCAAGCCGATTCAACCGCTCTCGCATCTCTCCGTCGGGTTCCAGCGTCGGGCGAAGCCCGCCGCTGGTCCCATGGGGCTACGTCGCTTCGCTCCTCCGCCCCAAGCCCCGTCGGGTTCCAGCTTTGGGCGAAGCCCGCCGCTGGTCCCATGGGGGCTACGTCGGACGACTCCGGCCTCCTCCGCCCCCAAGCCCCCGTCGGGCTCCGGCCGTGATGCTTGGCCCCCCTCCAGCGCGTCAGGCCATGAGCCTGCGCGGGAGGGATGGCGGAGAGGGTGGGATTCGAACCCACGGAACCCGTGAAGGCTCAACGGTTTTCGAGACCGCCCGATTCAACCGCTCTCGCACCTCTCCATGGGGCAAACGGTCGGAGCAAGGAGTTTACTTCAAGTCGAGCCCGCGGCGCGAGCGGAAGAAGGCCACCACCCGGGCGGCGCACTCCTCCCCCAGGACGCCCGACTCCACGGAGAACGAGTGGTTGAGCCCGAGAGAGAGGGCGTCGACCCGCGAGCCCAGCGCCCCGAACTTGGGCTCCGGGGCCCCGAACACGACGCGCTCGACCCGCGCCAGCACCAGCGCCCCCACGCACATCAGGCACGGCTCCAGCGTCACGTACACGGTGAGCCCCGGCAGCCGGTAGTTGCCGAGGGCGCGGGCCGCCGCGCGCAGCAGCAGCACCTCGGCGTGGGCCGTGGGGTCGCCGCTGCCGACCGGGGCGTTGCAGGCCGCCGCCACGAGTTCGCCGTCGCGCACGGCGACCGCGCCGACCGGCACCTCGCCCGCTGCTTCCGCCCGCGCCGCCTGGTCGAGTGCCAGGCGCATGAAGCGGACGTCGTCGTCCGTCAATCGCTCTCCACGAAGAGCAGGAAGCGGTGCGGCGAGCGCGAGCCGCCGAGCACGATCTCGTTGCGGCCCGGCTGCAGCGCGATCTCGGACTCCTTGTGGTGGCCGCCCACCTTGACGCCGTTGACCTGGGTGCCGAGCGAGCTGCCGAGGTCGGCCGCGATCACCTGGCCGGCCACCACCTCGATCGACAGGTGGCGGCGCGAGACGTTGTGCGGCGCCCGGTCGTGGATCAGAAGGTCAGCAGGCGTCGACTGCTCGGACTCGGACCCGTGCGACGCGCGGCCGATCCGGAACGGAAACGTGCGGATGCGCAACTCGCCGGCGGGCAGCGTCTTCTCCGCCTCGGGGCTGGCCGGGACCAGCCGCAGCCTCGGCGTGCCGGCACGCACGTGCTCGGCGTCGGGCGGGAGCTGGATCAGCCGCTCGTCGATCTCGCGCACACGCCGGAACAGGCTGCGCAGGTAGCCGAGCACCGCGTCGGGGGTGGCGAGCGAGCTCGCCGACCACTCCTCGAGCGAGAGCTTCTGCAGCCGGGTCGCGCCCGCGGCGCGCGCGCCGTAGCGCCGCAGCCGGCCCTCGAGCAGCCCGATCTCGCCGAACACTTCGCCGGGCCCGTAGGTCGTGAGCGCGACCGGCGGGTCGCCGATCAGGATCTCGACGGCGCCCGACTCCACGCGGTACGCGTGCGACGAGCGCTCCCCGGGCCGGAAGACCGGGGTGCCGTCAGCCAGCTCGAGCTGTTCCATCCGCTTCCTCCTCCGGGGGGATCTCCGAGGCCAATTGTGCACCTGGGGAGTGTCGTCCGGCGAGCAGCGCGCCGCCGACCAGCACGAAGGCGAGGGCGTAGGCCAGCAGCGCGAAGCCCGCCGACACGTAGAAGGGACCGTGGACGCGCGGCAGCGCCAGCCGCGGCAGCACCAGCAGATAGCCGAGGTGCACGAGGTGCACGGCGAGCGTCGTCCAGAAGGCCGGCACCAGCACGGCGCGGAGCGGGACGCGCCCGTTGGGCAGGAAGCGGAACCACAGCACGACGACCGCCGCGGTGCCGAGCACCGCGAACCCGCGCAGCGCGAAGAGCGACAGCGCGCTGTGGGCGAAGCCGGGCGCCGTCGCCGCCTCGACGGCGGCGCGGACCGCCCCCGCGGCGAGCAGCGCCAGGACCGCGATCGCCGCGGTGGCGAGGCTCAGCGCGGTGCCCACCGCCTGGTTCCAGAGGTACGGCCGGTGCCGGCGGAAGCCGAAGGCGCGGTTGAGCACCGTCTCGAGCGGGATGAAGACGCCCGCCGCGCCGACCAGGATCCACAGCGCCGCGGACCAGGGCAGGTCGCGGCCGTACTGGACGACGCTGACGCCGAGGTTGCGCAGCAGGAACTCCTGGGCCGCCGGGTAGTACATCCGCAACGCCTCGAGCAGCGCCAGGCGCGGGGCGTCCCACGGCAGCCGGCCGAGCAGCGAGAGCAGCAGGAACGCGCCCGGGTAGAACGAGAGCAGCGAGAAGAAGGCGATCGCGCCACACAGCGCGTGCAGCTCGGCGTCCTGGACGAGGCGCCGGGCGAGCGCGACCGGGGCGGGCAGATCGCGGTCGTCCGTCATGGTGCACGTGCAGGATAGCCCCGGCCCGCGTACGGGACGAACGATCCGCCCGCCTGGATGCTCCGTCACCTGACATGTCCCCGGACGACCGCCGAGATTGGCGACGGCATGAAGTGCGTCGCCCTCCTCCCTCCCTCGGGCTGACCCTCGCGACGGGTCGCTCCGGAGGAGCGCGCCGCGCGTGGAGGGCCATCATCATGAGACTTCCCCCCCTGCTCGCGGCGGCGGCACTGGGCCTGGCCCTGGCCGGTCCCGCGCGGGCGCAGGACGCCGATTGCGCGGCCTGTCACGAGGCGCAGGCGCGCTTCCAGAACCGTCACCTCTCGCTGACCCCGTCCGAGGTGCAGGGCCGGACGGTCGGCTGCGCCGGCTGCCACGGCGACCCGGCGAAACACCTGGAAAGCGGCGAAGCCAGGGACATGGTCCGCTTCCAGGCGGGCCAGGGCTCGGCCGCCTGCCTGCAGTGCCACCGCTCGATGGGCCAGGGCCAGTGGCACGCCTCGGCCCACGCGAACGCGGGCGTGTCGTGCAACGACTGCCACAAGACGCACGCCGCGGGCCGGCCCGAGGCCCAGTGCGCGAGCTGCCACGCGGCCGAGAACGCGGCCTTCCGCCTGCCCTCGCGCCACCCGCTGCAGGAGGGGCGGATGACCTGCGTCTCCTGCCACGACCCGCACGCGGCGAGCGAGGCCCAGCTCAAGACCAAGCAGCGCGCCAACGACACCTGCTACCGCTGTCACCAGGACAAGGAGGGCCCGTTCGTCTTCGAGCACGACCCGGTCCAGGAGGACTGCCGCCTGTGCCACGCGCCCCACGGTTCGGTGGCGAACAAGCTGCTCGTCGCCTCCGAGCCGATGCTCTGCGCGCAATGCCACGAGCTGCACTTCCACGGCGGCTACACGGCCGCCGACGGCGAGATCGAGATCGGCGGCATCCACCGCGAGAGCTCGAACGGGGCGCTGGGCCTGAACCGCGCCTTCAACACCAAGTGCACGCAGTGCCACACCCGGGTCCACGGCTCGGACCTGCCCAGCCAGGGCGTGTCCAGCCGCGGCCGCAGCCTGACGCGGTAGGGGGACATCATGAGACTGCATCGCGCGCTGTCCCTCGCCGCCGCCGTCGTGCTCGCCGGCGCTCCCGCGTTCGGCCAGGCTCCGCCCTCGGAGAAGCCGGCGGAGAAGGGCCGCCTCGAGCTCGGCGTCTGGAACTCGAGCCTGAGCGGCCTGCCCGACCTCGCCGCCGAGTTCGAAACGGCCGACGAGACCCGGCCGTTCGGCGCTCTCGAACTGGACCTGAAGGGCGGCCGCAACGGGCTGTGGCTGCGCTCGGAGGTGATCGACGCCGACGACATGCGCCACCGGCTGTCGTTCGACCTCGGCAAGGCCGTCCGCTCGGTGACGACCTACGACCGCTTCCCGGTCCGCCTGGGCCACGACCCGCTGTCGAACCTCGAGGCCGCCTCGCGCAACGGCCGCATCGTGTGGCACACCGACAAGGACCCGGATCGGCGCTACGAGCACGTGCTCGCGCTGCTCGAGCACCGCACCGAGGTGCGGCCCGCCGGCCGCCTCGCGCTCGGCTTCTTCCTGCGCGACCAGCGCCGCAGCGGGCACCACCAGTCGCTGACCATCAGCCACTGCGACACCTGCCACGTCACCAGCCAGACCCGCGAGGTCGACCAGCGCCAGACCGAGTTCGGCGTGGACGGCCGCTGGCAGTGGAAGACGGGCTCCCTCGAGGCCGAGGTCTCGCGCCGCGAGCTGCGCAACGAGGGCGCGCAGTCGACGCTGCTCTACGACCGCGCGTTGCACCCCGAGCTGCGCACGCCGATCTTCGACAACCGCATCCTGTTCGACGCCCTCGACGGGCCGCTGCCGGTCGACGCCCAGCCCGAGACGGACCGCACCCAGGGCCGGGTCGAGCTGAGCGTGGCGGAACTGGCCGGCTTCGACGTCAGCGCCAGCGGCGCCTTCGCGAAGACGAAGAACCGGCAGACGGAGATCGAGGCGGACTACCGCGGCGGATCGCTGCTGGTCAGCCGGCCGATCCGCGACCGCCTCTCGCTGGTGCTGCGCGCGCGCGCCTATTCCACGAGCAGCGACTCGTACGCCATCGACTACGCGGAGCGCACGGCCGTCGCCGGGCCGCAGGCCGGGCGCACCTACCGCCAGGTCTACGGCTTCGACCCCGACTACGTGCGCAGCTCGGCCCTCGACCGCGACGCCTACGAGGCCGGAGCCCTGGTGCAGTGGAAGCTGCCCGGCAAGGGCGGCACGCTGAAGGCGCGCTGGGACTTCGAGGACCTCGACCGCGACGAGGTGATCGTCGAGGTGGACGGGGGCCGCACCCGGACCCACGAGCTCGGCCTCGCGTGGCGGGCGCGACCGGCCTCGCACCTGAAGCTGTCGGCGGAGTGGCGTTACGGCACCGTCGACGCCCCGTACGGCTACGTCGACGGCGCGTGCGCTCCACTCGCCGACGTCGGCACCCTGCCCAGCCCGCTGGCGCCGGGTTCCACCCAGTACTTCCAGGTCCACGACGCGCGGATCGGCGACACCACCGCCTCGCCCGAGACGTGGAACGACCTGCGGGCTTCGGTCTCGGTGACGAAGGCCCGCTTCGGCGCCACCGCGTCGGTCCGCTACTGGGACGGCGAGAACGACGGCGGCGACCTGACCGACTGGGCGCGCACGCGGACGGCGCTGACCGCCACCGCGTGGTTCGCCCCGGAGGACCGCTGGGACGCGTGGGTCGCCTGGAGCCACGAGGGCGGCGAACTGACCAGTCACGTCTGCACGCCGGTCTTCGATGGTTGAGCGGCCGGCGTCCTGACGGGCCGGTCCGGCCTGTTCACGTCCGACGACCTCCGCATGGAAACCACCACCGACGCCGTGTCCGCGGGCCTCAACCTGCGGCCCAGCCCGAAGTTCGACGCGACCCTCGCGCTCTCCTGGATGCAGGCGGCGCAGGCGCTCGACCCGTTCACGATGCCGGCCTCCGACGTCTTCAAGGCGCTGGTGCCGCTGATGCCCTACGACTACACGCAGACGTGGAGCTACTCCGACCTCGACGTGTCGCGTCTCGACGCGTCGCTCGCGGCCCGCTACCGCCTCTCCGACCGCGCCTCGCTGCGCGGGGAGTACCGGCTGGTCGACTACGTCGACGACGCGCCGTATCTCGAGGACACGAGCGGCCGGGTCCACGTCGTGATGTTCGCGGTCGGCTACTCGTTCTAGAGAGAGAACCGGAAGTCGTGCCCCGGGGCCCGCGAAGCAAGGTCGCGGGCCCCGGCCCTTTTTCCGGCGCCGGCGCTCAGGCGGAGGGCAGTTCCAGCCAGCCGCGCTGCTGCGCCAGGAACACCGCCTCGGAGCGGGTGTGGACGCCGAGCTTCTCGAGCACCGCGTGCAGGTGGTTGCGCACGGTCGCCGGGCTGAGGCCCAGTTCGCGGGCGATGTCCTTGTTCTGACGACCGCGAGCGGCCAGGCGCAGCACGTCGGTCTCGCGCGCGGTGAGCGGCGTGGGCGAAGCCGACGGCAGCCCGGCCTTCTGGCCGCTGCAGGGGGGCAGGAACGGACGCAGGCCGGCGAGGGCCGCGTCGAGGCGGACGTCCTCGAGCAGGTGCACGAGCAGGTAGAGGTCCGGGCGCGGTCCGGGCACCCGCAGCGGGGTCACTCGCACGGGGCCCGCACCGCAGGTCGGGCACGGCACGCGCAGCTCGAACGGGCGTGGGGTGGCTCCACCGCGCGCCATCTCGTTGACCGGGCAGGCGCCCTGGCAGTAGCGGTTGCCGAAGATGTCGTAGCCGTGCACGACCTCGTGGCAGGCACGGCCGAGCGCCTCGGCGGGCGTGACCGGGATCAGCCGCGACGCCCCCTCGTTCCACAGCACGATCCGGCCCCGGGCATCGGTGACGAACGCGGGCGGGTCCCCGCTCTCGAGCACCTGGAGCAGATCGGGCGGCAGTTCCGGGGAGACGGACGACGGCACCGTGGCCATGTCTCCACACCCGAGCAAACCCGATGCCGACGCAACGCTTGCCGGACCCGCCCCGGGTCGAGGACCATTCCCGACCATGCGCCATCCCTGGCTGGCCCTGAGCTTCTGCGCGCTCGCCGTGACGACCTCCGCCGAGGAGGACCTCGGCCTGCCCGACTGGTCGCGTTCCGCGCTGGAGTGCCCGGCGACCGTGCGCGAGCGCGACCTGCTGCGCTGCACGCTGACGCTGCGCCGGGGCGCGAAGGACCGCTTCGACGAACCGGCCGGGGCCGACTGGCGGCTGACCCTGCCCGGCAAGGCGCTGTTCGTGGAGGCTTCAGGGGCGACGTTCGACCCCGAGTGGCGCCACGTCGTCGGGCAGACGTCAGTCGCCCCGGGTGGCGAAGCCGTCGTGCCGATTGCCCTGCTCGCGGGTCCGGAGAGCGACGGGACCCGGCTCACGATTGGAGCCTCGATCTCGGGCGACGAGCCCGTCCACGTCTCGGCGACGACGGAGGTGGAGGCGCGCCGCCGGCCCGGGGAACTCGTCTCGGTGGGCGGCGTCAACCTCACCCGTGCCGGCGCGTGGGTGCTGGGCTTCCTCGCGACCGGCCCGCTGTTCCTCGGCGCCTGCGCGCTGCTCGGCGGCGCGCGGCCCTCTGTGCTGGGCCTCGCCTTCGCGGCGTGGGTCGCGGCCGGCTTCCTGCTGATGTTCGGCGCCCTGGCCCGCCACGACCTGCGCGTGCTGAACGAGTACCGCGAGGCCGCCTGCGTGGTGACCGACACCGGCGCGCACACGCGCACCAGCGGCAAGGGGCGCCACGCGACCACCTTCTCCGAGCCGTTCGTCGCGCTGCGCTTCGAGGTCGACGGCCGGCCCGCGCACGGCACGGGCTTCGACTCGGGCTCGCACCTGCGACGCGGCGGCAACTGGCCGCCGGGCGAGCTCGCCTCGTTCGAGCCGGGCGCCGCCGTTCCCTGCTGGTACGACCCCGAGGACCCCGCCCACACCGTCGTCGTGCGCGGGCCCGGCGGCGCGTACCTGTTCGCGCTGCTGCCGCTGGGCCTGCTGGCGCTCGTCTCGCGACCGCTGGGCCGTGGGCTGTTCGGCCGCGGCTGAGCGCGGCTACCGCTTCCGGAAAGCCAGCGGCTGGATGCCGATCTCGCGCGCGGCGTCGAGCGAGATCATCTGGTACTCCGGGTCGTCGCCCTCGAAGTCCTCGAAGTGCTCTTCGAGGGCGGCCGTGCCCTGGGCGATCGCGGCGGCGAAGCTGCGGAACGACGGCTCGCTGCGGAAGCGGTCGACCAGGGCGCGCGGCACCGGGCCGTTGCGGGGCGGCACCGGCGCGTCGCCGCCGCCGATCATCGTCGTCTCCAGGCCGACCGTGGTCCCGCCCTCCGCGTCGAGGTCGAACGCCAGCAGCATGTGGCCGGGCATCGTGACCAGGTAGGGCGAGAGCCCGATCTTGCGCAGGATCGCGGCGAGCGCGACGGTGCCGTCGACGCAGTTGGCCTGCTGCGCGGTCACGGTCTCCTCGAACAGCCGCACGTGCTGGCTCGGGACGACGCCGGACGGCGCCGACGAGGAGCTGATGTCGCTGTAGCGCACCCCGCGCTGCTGCAGCACGTGCCAGATCGCGTACACCTGGCGCAGCACCTCGGCCTCGTCCTGCTCCTGGTATCCCGTGAACGCGTCGAGCTTGCCGGAGCGCAGCGCCTCGCGGGTCAGGGTGTCGACCCACGGGTGGTCCTCGTTCACGTAGGCCGCGAACATCCACGACAGGTCGAGGTCCTCCTCGTCCGCGTCCTCTTCCGCCAGCACCGCCATCGGGCAGTCGTTGATCGAGCGGACGGTCACGGTCGTCGTGCGCACGCCGAGCGAGCGGCCGTCGACGAAGGCCTCCATCGCCAGGTTGATCGGCATCGACTGGCGCCAGTCGAGCAGCGCGTCGAAGCGGTAGTTGACGCGCGGAAACACCTGGTAGGCGCCGGGGCCGTCGTCGGCGACCGCCTCCTCGGCGCTCGCCTCCATCGCCGCGTTGGGCTTGATCTCGACCTTCAGGCGGGCGCCGGCGCGCACGCCCTCGAAGGCGGCGCCGATGAATCCCATGCCCTCGCCCTTCTCGCGCGGGTCTTCTTCCTCCTCGTCTTCCTGTGGCAGGCGCAGCGTCGCGGTGGAGACGACGAAGGACGGGAAGATCTGGGCGTCCATGCCGACGAACGGCTCCCAGGACGCCGCGGCGGCGGGCGCGGGTGCGGACGGCGCTGCCGGCGTGGTGATGCCGCCCGCCTCGGGCGTCCGCGTCATCGCGGAGCCGAAGCCGCGCGCGTGGCGTTTCTTGCGGGTGGTGTCGGCGAGCGACCCGCTCGCCGACTGGGCCACGGCCGTCCCGGCCCAGAGCATCGTCAAGACCACGACCGTCCACGCGCGCGATCGCATCAGCACCCCTCCGAGGATCGCGGATGCTAGCAGGCGGCGTGGTCCGGCTCAGCGGCTCGCGAAAGCGTCCTTGACCAGGCGCTCCGGGAAGAAGCCGCCGGCGTTGCCGTCGGCCGCGTAGCGGTAGACGGCCGCCGAGTAGATGCCGGCGAGCGCGCTGCTGACCAGCGACAGCGCGACGAACGCGACGACCATCGCCACGGCCACGACTGCCGCCAGCACGCCGGAGCCCATCGCGGCGGCCGCGACCAATCCGGCGACGCCCGCCAGGCCGACGACCAGCGCGGCCACGCCGAACACGGCGCCCATGCCGAGGTTGCCGGCGAGCTGCTCGCCCCAGGTCCGCTTCAGGTAGGCCGCGCTGCGCTTGACGGCCTCGATCGGCCCCACGTCCTCGACCACGAGCACCGGCACGACCAGGAACGTGGCGAGCCCCCACGCCAGGCCGAACATCGAGGACGCGATCCGCCCCAGCGCGCCGCCACGCTGGGCTAGCGCCCGCAGCAGCATGCCGACGGTCGCCGACACGACCGCGTATCCGAGGATGCTGCCGAGGCGCGCGAACGCGACCTTGAAACCGTCGCCGACGGTGGGGTCCCCGCCGCGCAGCCGGATCATCGCGGCCCCGACCAGCGCCGTGTTGCAGAAGAGGATGACGAAGTACTGGGTCACGTAGAAGGCGAAGGCGACGATCGTGCCGAGCACCCGCGCGCCGTCTTCGCCGCTGGCCAGCCGGTCGCCGATGCCCGCGAGCAGCGCGGGGATCGCGAAGGTCGCCAGCACCAGCATCGAGGCCAGCCCCGACAGCAGCGGGTAGACCAGCAGTTCCTTGTCGGCCGACAGCACGGCCAGCGAGGCCTTGGTCAGCTCCCAGCTCCTCGCCAGTCGCTCGAACATCCGTTCCTCCAGGGGAAGTGGTGGCGCATTGTCACGCGGCCGCGGGCCGCAGGAAAGCACGAACCGATGGGCGTATCGTTCGGCGCGGGGCCGACACGTGCACCGATCGCGGGCCGTCCGACAGGTCGCGCGCGCCGCTTGCGGTCTGTGGGTCGCCTTGTGCGCCGCCGCCGCCGGCGCCCAGGTGCTGCCGTTCCGGGTCTACGGCCTCGACGACGGCCTGCCGCAGTCGCAGGTGAACGCCGTCACCCAGGACGGCGAAGGGTTCGTGTGGGTCGGCACCCAGGGCGGCCTCGCGCGCTTCGACGGGCTGCGCTTCGCGTCGTACTTCGTCGAGGACGGGCTGCCCGGCAACCGCGTCCAGGAACTGCTGTTCGAGCCGGCGAGCGCGACCTTGTGGATCGCCACCGGCAGCGGCCTCGCGCGGTGGAAGGACCACGCCCTCTCGCGCGTCGACGACCCCCTGCTCGCCGGCGTGCGCTGCCGCGCGCTCGCCCTCGACGCGCGCGGCGCGCTGTGGGTCGGCACCGACCGCGGCCTGCTGCGGCGCGACGGAGACCGCTTCGTGCGCGTGGGAGCCGCGCAGGTGATCCACGACGTCGCCGCCGACGGCGACGCGCTGCTGGTCGGCGGCGAGGCGGGCCTGTTCCGCGTGGAGGGCGACGCGCTGCGCGCGCTGGCCGCGGCGGACGCGGTCGGCGGCCCCGTGTCGACGGTCGCCGCCGACGCCGGCGGGCCGCTGCTCGGGACCACCACGACCGGTCTCTGGCGCTGGACCGTGGACGGTGTGCGGCGCGTGGCCTCGGTCGCGGCCCGCGCGATCTACCGCATCGACCGCGTGCCGAGCGGGGCGCTCTACGTCTCCACGAGCGACGCCGGGCTGTTCGTGCGTGCGCCCGGCCAGCCCGGCTTCGAGGCGTGGACGACACGGCGGGGGTTGCCCGCGGACGTCGTCAACCAGGTCCACGAGGACCACCAGGGCAACCTGTGGGTCGCCACCGACATCGGCGGCCTCGGCCTGCTGGCCGGCCGCGGCGTCGCCAACTTCGCCGAAGCGGACGGCCTGCCGAGCCGCTGCGTGTTCGGCATCCGGCCCGACCTCGGGGGCGCCGGACTCTGGGTGGCGACGATGAAGGGCGCGGCGCTGCTGGCGGCCGATCCTCAGCCGAGGGCGCTGGAGACGCTGGCGGCGGAACTTCCCAACCCGTGGGTGTGGTCGGTGCTGCCCGTGCCGGGCCCGCGCGGCCCCGAGCTGTGGATCCACACCGACGGCGGGCTCGTCTCGCGCGCCGCCGGATCGCGGGCGCTGGCACCGGCGCCGGACGTGATCGCCACCGCGGCCACCGTGATCGAGGACCTCGAGCTCGACTCCGCGGGGCGGCTGTGGATCGCCCGCCGCGATCCGCGGGGCGGCCTCGTCGTGCGCGGGGCGGACGGGCGCTGGCGCGCGCTCGACCGCCGGGCGGACGGCGCGACGCTGCTCTCCGCACGGCGACTGCTCCCGCGGCGGAAGGGCGGCGTGTGGCTGACCGACGAGCAGCAGGTGCTGTGGAGCGACGGTGAGCGGGTCGAGGCGCTGCCGGGCCCGGTGCCGATCTCCGGCGGGTCCTACCTGAGCACGATCCTCGAGGACTCGCGCGGCCGGCTGTGGGTCGGCAGCGACGCGGGCCTCGCGATCCACGAGTCCGGGCGCTGGCGCGGCCTTCACGACCAGCCCGGGCTGCTCGACCGGCGCTTCTACGCGCTCGGCGAAGACGCGACGGGGACCGTGTGGGCGGGCACGGCGCGCGGCTTCTACCGCATCGTCGACGGCGGCGGCGGATTCCGCGTGCGGCCGCTCGGCACCGAAGACGGACTGCCCAACCTCGAGGCCAACCGCGGCGGTTTCCTGCGCGACGCCGACGGCGACGTGTGGCTCGGCACCGTCGGCGGCCTGACGCGGATCCACGCCAGCGCGGCCGAGCCGCCGCGGGTGCCGCCGCGGCTGGTGGTCACCGGCGTCGAGCTGCCGCGCCGACGGCTCGACTTCCCCACGGCCCTCGACCTCGCCTGGAGCGAGCGGGCGATCACGATCGAGGTCGCCGTCCTCGACTACCGTGCCCCGCGCCGCGCCGGCTGGCGCGCACGGCTGGGCGGCCTCGACGCGGACTGGCTGCCGGTGCGCCCCACCCGCGAGCTGCGCTACGGCAGCCTGCCCGCCGGCGAGCACGTGCTCGAGCTGCAGGCCGTCGACGACGCCGGCACCGCGGGCGACATCGTGCGGCTGCCCGTGCGGGTGCGGCCGCCGTTCTGGATGACGGGCTGGTTCCGCGCCACGGCACTGCTCGCGCTCTTCGCGGTGGCGGCGGGCGTGCACCACCGCCGGGTCGTCGTGCTGCGGCGCCGCAACGCGGAACTCGAAGCGCAGGTCGCCGCCCGCACCGCGCAGATCGCCGAGGCGCACCGCCGGCTGCAGGAAGCGCAGGGGCAGATCGCGCACATGCAGGAGACCTCGGGCCGCGCGCAGGAAGATCTCTCGGCCTGGGCGAACGCCGTGGGGGCCGACATCGCGACCGCGGCCGGCGCCTCGGTGGTCGGCGCGTTCCTCGTCGACGGCGGTCGGGTCACCGCGCTCGGGACGCCCGCGGGCGACAAGCCCGACGTGGAACTGGTCGAGCGCGCGGCGCGCGAGGGGCTGGTCGCCGAACCTGGCCGCTGGCTGCTGCCGATCGCGGGCGCCGCGAGCCACGCGCTGGGCGTGCTGGCCGTGTGCGGCCGGCCGGCCGAGTGGGGCGAGGCCGAGCGCCAGCTCTTCCGCAGCTTCGCCCACCAGCTCGGCGGCGCCCTCGAGCTGCGCGAGACGCGGCGCAGCCTGGCCGCGATCGAGGCCGCGCGCGCCGCGGTGCGCCGGCGCATGGCCGACGAGGGCGTGCCCGCCGTCGCCGTGTGCCCGCGCTGCCGCGGCTGCCAGCCCGAAGGCACCACCACGTGCCCCGGGGACGGCGCCGCGCTGGAGCCGCCGCGCCTGCTGCCGTGGCGGCTGCGCGGGCGCTGGCGGCTCTGCCGCGTGCTCGGCGAAGGCGGCATGGGCACGGTGTTCCTCGCCGTCGACGAGCAGCTCGGCCGCGACGTGGCGATCAAGGTCGTGCGCCCCGAGCGTTTCGACGACCCCGCTGCGGCGATCCGCTTCGAACGCGAAGCGCAGGCGCTGGCCCGCGTGCGCCACCCCGCGGTGCTCGACCTGTACGACTGCGGCAGCCTCGACGACGGCTCGCTGTTCCTGATCACCGAGGTGCTGGCCGGCCGCGACCTCGCCACGGTGCTGCTGCACCGCGGTCCGGCCAGCCCGCGCCAGGCCGCGGCCGTGCTGACCCAGGCCGCAGGTGCGCTCGGCGCCGTGCATCGCGCCGGCCTGCTGCACCGCGACGTCAAGCCGCAGAACCTGATCCTGCTGCCGGGCGCAACGCCCCACGAGTTCGGCCTGCGGCTCGTCGACTTCGGCCTCGCCCGCGACCTCGGTGCGCCGAGCGACCTGACCTCGACCGGCGTCGTGATCGGCACGCCGGCCTACATGGCGCCGGAGCAGTTGCTCGGCCGCGAGGTGACGCCTCGGACCGACCTCTACGCGCTGGCCGCGGTCGGCTACGAGTGCCTGACGGGCGAGCGGCTGGTCCCGCTCGCGGCGCGCGGCGGCGAGTTGTTCTCAGCGGTGGTCGCCGGCGCGCCGCGCCTGCCCTGCGCGCTGCTCCCCGGTCTCGACCCCGCGGTCGACCCCGCGTTCGCGCGGGCCCTCGCCAAGGACCCGGCGACTCGCCCCGACGATGCCGAGGCGTGGGCCGCGGAACTCGCCGACGCGCTCTCGCGCTCGCAGGGTCACCCGGGCTGGGGACCCGGCTTCCTGGAGGCCCCGCTCGTCACGACGCTCTCGCCCCCCGACTCCGACGCCTCCCGCGCCGACACCCGCGCCTGAACGGCCGGCGCTTTTCCGAGACAATCGGCTGATGACCCGCGGACCACGAGCGGCGCTGCTGGCGGCCCTGCTGCTGGTGCTGCCCGGGTCCGGCCGCGCGCAGCCGGCGCTCGACGCCGAGGCACGGCGCGACCTGACGCGGCTGCGCGCGCTCGGCGAAACCGTCCCGGACCAGGCGGACCTCGACGTCGCCGAGCGCCTGCTCGGCCGCCACGGCCCCGACCTGCCCGGCTTCCCCGGGTTCGTGGCGGGGCTCTATCTGCGCGGCGCGCGCGCCGACCTGGCCGGCGGGCGTCCGGAGCGGGCGCGCGGTCGCGCCCAGCGCGCCGCAGACCTGGCCCCCGAGCGGCCCGAGCCGTGGCGCGCGCTGGCCGCGCTCGAGCTCGACGCGGGGCTCTGGAGCGAGGCCGAGGCCTCGGCGCGACGCGCGCTCGAGCGCGGCGACGGCGGGGCGCGGCTGCCGCTCGGCTGGGCGCTGTACCGCCAGCACCGCGACGCCGAAGCCGTGCAGGTGCTCGAGGAGCACCTCTCGACCGCCGACGACGCGGAGGCGCGTACGCTGCTCGCCCGGCTGCGGCGGCAGCAGCGCGAAGAGGCGGGCATGGCCGAGCGCCGCGGCGGCCGCTTCCACCTGCGCTTCGAGGGCGAAGCGGTCGCCGGCGTCGGAGAGGCGATCCTGCGCATCCTCGAGCGGCACCGGGCCACGCTGGCCGCGACCTTCTTCCACGAGCCCGAGGCGCCGATCCCGGTGATCCTGTACTCGCGCGAGGCGTATCACGACGCCACCGGCGCGCCGCGCTGGTCGGGCGGCGCTTTCGACACGATCGACGGCCGGGTCAAGGTGCCGGTCGCCGGCCTCGGCCCCGAGCTGCCGGCGGAGCTCGACGCGGTGCTGATGCACGAGCTGACCCACGCCTTCGTGACCGACCTCTCGAAGGGCGTCTGCCCGCGCGACCTGCACGAAGGTCTCGCCCAGTACATGTCCGGCGAACGCAGCGACGCGCGCACGGCCGCACTCGTGGAGCGCGGTGGTGTCGTCGGCTTCTACGCCGGCGCGCTGTCGTTCGTCGAGCACCTGGTCGCCCGGCGCGGCGTCGGCGGCCTGCGCGCACTGCTCGAGGCGATGGCCGAGACGCGCTCCGAGGCGGCGGCCTTCGAGCGCGTCTACGACCGCGGACCCGAGGAAGAACGCGCGGCGTGGCGCGAGGCGCTGCTCGCGCGCTGATTCACGCTGCGGGGCGGCGCAGCACGAAGAACACGTATCCGTAGTGCTCCCCGAAGCGGCGGTGCATGTCGATCTCCTCGTCGGTCGCGTCGAGCACCGCCAGCGCCTCCGGGTCCGCCGCGTGGACCGCGCGCAGCTCGCGCACGCGCGTCTCCATCGGCGCGTAGAAGTCGTCCCACCAGGCCGCGGCCGGCAACGGGAAGTGGCCGACGACCTCGAAGCCGGCCTCCCGCGCGAGCGCGAGCGTCGCCTCCGGCGCCGCGATCCCGGGGTACTCGCGCTGCCAGTACGCGCGCAGCGCGGCCGGCGGGTCGTCGCGGAGCCAGGCGACGTGGCTGAAGGCGAGGTGCCCTCCCGGGCGCAGCAGCGGCCACCATGCGGCCAGCGCGGTCGCGATGCCGATCGCGTACGCGGCCCCCTCGGACCACACGAGATCGACACTGCCGTGCTCCAACGTCGGCTGCGCCATGTCGCCCACAGAGGGCCGGACCCGGCCCTGCAGCCCGCGCTCGTCGATCGCCCGGGCGAGGCGTTCGACGAGCGGCGGGTGGGCGTCGACGGCGTCGATCGTGCCGTCCGTCAGCGCGGCGAGGTCGAGCGTCTGCGCCCCGCGTCCGCACCCGAAGTCGACGATCCGCGGCGCGGGAGGCAGGCCGCGACACAGCGCCAGCGCCCGCGCGGTGCACTCCCGCGAGCCCGGCCCCTGCCGCGGCAGCGGCTCGAAGACCTCGTAGAAGACGGGATGCAGGTCGCTCATCGGAGCGAGAGGTTAGCGCGGCCGAATCCCGGCGATACTCCCGCTCGCCACCCTCGAAAGAGAAGGGCCCCATGAACCTGCTCCAAAGCGTCGACCGGGTCCTGAGCGAGCGGACGCGGCTGACCGATCGCTTCTACCCGCGCTTCTTCGAGCGCGTCCCGGAGGCGCGGGCCCACTTCGCCGGGATCGACCTGCAGGTGCAGTCGGTGATGCTGACGATGGCGCTGGGCGCGATCCGCGAGCACCCCGAGATGAAGGGCGCCTGCTCGTCGTACCTGCGCGTCCTGGGCACCCGCCACAAGCGCATCGGCGTCCCGCGCGAGCTCTACGAGGGGTTCCTGGAGACGCTGCTCGAGTGCCTGCGCGAGTTCCACGGCGCCGACTGGGACGAGTCCCTCGCGGCCCAGTGGCGCAACGCCCTGGCCGACGCCGTGCAGCTCATGTTCGACGGCTACGAGGACGCCTTCCACGTCTGACGCGGCGACCGGGGCCCGGAGGCCGAGCGCTCCGCCTTCAGGCAGGCTTCACTTCAGGGGGAAGAGGGCCTCCAGCAGCTTGTCCAGCCGGTTGCGGCGGGCGAGCCAGCCGGCGCCCTCGTGGGTTTCGCCACCGTCGACGGCTCTCTTGTCGATCGGGTAGCGATCTTCGACCCGGGGCAGCAACTCCTCCACGAGCTTTGTGGTGTCGGGCGCGCGGGAGGATACGCGTGGAGAGGCCGGCGGGTCGCGGCCAGGTGTCAGAAGCAGGACGGGCGCCGCGTCCTGCTCGTGAGGCGGGCAGGCTCCGGTTCGTCGGGGCCCCGCAGGAGCCAAGAGAACATGGACCGTGCCTTCGCCGAGTCCGTAGCTTTCATGATCTGGGCTGACACCTACGACGCCTCGACTCCCCTGGTGAGTTCTGGTCTTCCCGACGGGGGCGCGTTGGACTTCACCGATTCGATGATCCTGCGTTACCCGGGCCCTGGAGACACGGGGAGCGGCATCCCCGCCGCCACCGATGTGATGCCCCTGGACTGGCTCGCGCACAAGGACAAGGAAGCGGATGCGCGGAAGCTCGCGGCCTGGCTGGGTGCCTTGCTCGGCGGCGAGTCCGGGATCGAGTGGTTCGAGAGCGGCTGGAGTGCCTGGGCCACACGGGAAGACGGGAAGGTGCTGGAGGTCGCCGTCTTCGGGTACCAGCTCTACGAGTCGAAGGACGGGTTTCTCGCCGGGGGCCGGTGCCAGGCCGCTCTCCGAGCGAAGACCACCACCGGGTAGCCGACGGCCCCCGCACGGGCAGGGCTACCGCGGGAAGCGGTTTCGGAAGTGCTTGAGAATGAAGGGGTTAAGGTGGTGCGCCCCGACGGAATCGAACCGCCAACCTACAGATTCGTAGTCTGTTGCTCTATCCAATTGAGCTAGGGGCGCTCCGGAAGAGACGGAGAGATTAACCCCGAAAGGGCGCTCCGCGCAAGCGGGCGGGAGGGCAGGTTCGGGGGCCCTGCGCTCGGGCTAGGCGGTCGCGCTGATCAGGAGCCGCAGGCCGACGAAGCCGGCCAGGACCAGGGCGTAGGGGACGACGACGCCCCAGGCTGCGGAGCCTGTCGAGCGCTTCGCGGCGACGCCGAAGCCGGTCGAGAGCAGGAACAGCATCCACAGCAGGAACAGGTCGAGCCCCGCGAACAGGGTCGACAGCGCCGGGTGCAGCGAGCCGGGCTCGAACAGTGTCGCCGGGCTCGCCTGCAGCGCCTGCTGGGGGTTGAGGGTCCAGTCGTCCTTGAGCAGCAGGGTCGCCACGATCGCCGGGGTGTGGAGCAGGCCCGTCGCCAGAAAGGTGCAGGAAGTGACCACGAGACAGTCGCGGAACACCACGTCCGAGCCGTAGAAGAAGCGGTAGACGAACAGGAAGAAGCCGGACAGCAGCACGACGCCGATCGGGGCGCCGAGCACCGCACCGGGCCAGGCCACGTAGTGGAAGCCCTTCTCCTGCTGGTCGAGGATGCGGGCGCGCTGCTCGGCGTCGAAGCGGTCCCACATCCCCTGCTCCTCGAGCTGCGCGCGCATCATGCCGCGCACGTCGGCGCGCGGCACCCACCACGCGGTGAAGGCGACGTTGAGCGCGACCAGCAGGCCGAGCGGCAGCCAGAACGCGCGCAGCCGGAGCAGCTTCGCGAAGCCCTCGCGCGGCGCGACGTAGACGTCGACGAGCGCCGACCCGAACCCGCCGTCCGCGTTCGCTCCCGGCGCCTCCGGCGTGCCCGGCGTGCCCGGCGTCTCCGCGCTCATGCCCGGCTCACTCGTAGCGCAGCGCCTCGATCGGGTCGAGGCTGGCCGCCTTCCACGCCGGCCACAGCCCGAAGCCGAGGCCGACGCCGAGCGAAGTGAAGAATGCGATCGCCACCCAGGCCGGCTGCAGCACCGCCGGGAACGGCGAGAAGGTGTTGATCAGCGACGCCGCCAGCCCGCCGATGCCGATCCCGAGCAGGCCGCCGGCCCCGGTCAGCGTCATCGCCTCGGTCAGGAACTGCCACAGGATGTCGCGCTTGCGCGCGCCCAGCGCCTTGCGCACGCCGATCTCGCGGGTGCGCTCGGTGACCGACACCAGCATGATGTTCATCACGCCGACGCCGCCGACGACGAGGCCGATCGACGAGATCGCGATCATCACGAGGTAGATGCCCGAGGTGAGCTGGCGGTACAGGTCGACGAACGTGTCCTGGGTGAAGACGGCGAAGTTGTCCTTGTCGAGGTAGCGGATGCGCCGCGCCCGGCGCAGCCCCTCGCGCACCTGCTCGACGGCGTCGTCGAGCCGCTCGGGAGCGACCGGCTTCATGTCGGCGACCATGAAGTTGAAGCGCGGGTCCTTCTTCTGGAACGAGCCGATCGGGATCAGCAGGAAGTTGTCGCGGCTCTGGCCCAGGAAGCGGCCCTTGCGCTCGAGCACGCCGATCACGCGGAAGCGGCGCCCGTCCATCATGATCTCCTTGTCGACGGGATCGAGGAACGGGAACAGGGCGTCGGCGACGTCGCCGCCCAGCACCACCACCGCCGAGCCGCGCTCGACGTCGCCTTCGCTCAGGAAGCGGCCGCGGGCGACGAAGTGGTCGTGCACCGTCTCGTAGGCCGAGTTGGTGCCGATCACCGTCGTGTCCTGGATCTTCTGGGCTCCGTACTTGATGGTGTCGATGCGCAGCAGCTCGAGCGGCGAGAAGGCCTTGATCAGCGGCAGGCCCGTGAGCTTCTTCACCTCCTCGTGCGAGAGCCCCTTGCGGCGGCGGAACTCCTCGCCCGAGAGGTGCTCGCCCGGGGCCTGCGGGCGGATGAAGATCACCGACGAGCCCAGCGCCTGGATCTGCGAGGCCATCGAGGCGTTGAGCCCGGCCACGATCGAGCTCATGCCGGTGACGGTCATGATCCCCATCACCACGCCGAGGATGGTCAGCCCCGCCCGCAGCTTGTAGGCGCGGATGCCGGCGAAGCCCTGGGCCATCGCCTCGGAGACGCCGAACAGCACCGGGAAGCGGCGCGCGATCAGCCAGGACAGCTTGCCGCTCATGACTACTCCTGCCGCAGGGCCGTGACCGGGTCGAGCGCCGCCGCGCGGCTCGCCGGGTACAGCCCCGCCACCAGGCCGACCACGGTCGAGACCGCGATCGCCAGCGCCACGGCCCACGCCTGCACGGGCGCCGTGAAGTCGGTGGCCATGATGCCCGACAGCACCTTGCCCAGCCCGAACGAGAAGACGGCCGCGCCGGCGATGCCGAGGCCGCCGCCGAAGATCGAGAGCAGCACCGCCTCCACCAGGAACTGGCGCAGGATGTCGCGGCGCCGCGCGCCGAGCGCCTTGCGCACGCCGATCTCGCGGATGCGCTCGGTGACCGACACCAGCATGATGTTCATGACGACGATGCCGCCGACGACCAGGCTGATGGCGGTGACCACGAAGGTCGTCACGTAGATGCCGGCGGTCGCGCTCTGCCACAGGTCCATCACGCTCTGGCCGGTCTCGATGCTGAAGTCGTCCTCGTCGCCGAAGTCGAGGTGGCGGCGCACCCGCATCACGACCCGGGCCTGGTCCTGGGCCAGCTCGAAGTCGCGCGGGTCGGCGGCCTCGGCCTGGATCAGGATCGACTGCCGGCTGCCGAAGAACTTCCGGTAGGTGGAGAACGGGATCCAGGCGAAGTTGTCCTGGCTCTCGCCGAAGATGCTGCCCTTCTTCTCGGCGACGCCGACGATGCGCACCCGCCGGCCGTCCAGCGAGATCTCCTTGCCGAGCGGCTCCATCTCGCCGAACAGGGCGTCGACGACGTCGGCGCCGATCACCGCGACCGGGCGGGCCTGGTCGATGTCGTCCTGGATCAGGTGGCGCCCCGCGATCACCTCGCGCGGGGTGCCGATGCGCGGGATGTTCTCGCTGATGCCCATCACCCGCAGGCCCTGGGACTCGCGGCCGTACTTGGCAGTGGTGCCGCGCCCGACCATCACCCCGACCTGGCCGCAGGCGTCGCAGCCGCGCTCCACCGCCAGCGCGTCCTCGTACTTCACGTCCTTGCGCCGGATCATCTCGAGGAACTGCTGCCGCGAGGTGATGATGTCCGGCATCTTCTGGACGTAGAAGGTCTTGCCGCCCAGCTCCAGCACCTTCTCGCCGATGTAGCGGTCGAGGCCGGAGGTGATCGCCACCACCGCCACCACGGACGACACGCCGATCAGGATGCCGAGCACCGTGAGGAACGAGCGCAGCTTGTTGGCGCGGAGCGAAGCGACCGCGATCCGCACTGCCTCGTAGAAGGGCACGCTGTCTCCCTACTGCCGGCGCTCGTCGCTCTCGATGCGCCCGTCGCGGATGTGGATCGTGCGGTGGGCGTGGTCGGCGATGTCGCGCTCGTGGGTGACCAGGATGATGGTGTTGCCGTCCTGGTGCAGCTTCTCGAACAGCCGCATGATCTCCTCGCCCGTCTGCGAGTCGAGGTTGCCCGTCGGCTCGTCGGCGAGCAGGATCGAGGGGCCCATCACCAGCGCGCGGGCGATCGCCACCCGCTGGCGCTGGCCGCCCGAGAGCTCGGACGGCTTGTGCGTCATGCGCGAGCCGAGGTCGACCATCTCGAGCGCCCGCGCGGCCTGCCTGAGCCGCTCGTCGCGCGGCACGCCGGCGTAGATGAGAGGCAGCTCGACGTTGTGCAGCGCGGAGGCGCGCGGCAGCAGGTTGAAGGTCTGGAACACGAAGCCGATCTCTCGGTTGCGCACCGCTGCCAGCTCGTCGTCGTTCATCTGCGAGACGACCTTGCCGCGCAGCACGTAGCGGCCCTTCGACGGCGTGTCGAGGCAGCCGATGATGTTCATCAGTGTCGACTTGCCCGAGCCCGACGGACCCATCACCGCCACGTAGTCGCCCTTCGTGATGTCGAAGCTGACCCCGCGCAGGGCGTGGATCTCCTCGGCGCCCATCACGTAGGTGCGCCACAGGTCCTCGGCGTGGATCACCGAGTCCGCGGGCGCCGACGCCGCGGTCTCCGCGCTCACGAGCGGCCGCCCCTGGGGGCCTCGACCTTGATCTTGGCCTCGTCCTTGAGGGTGCGCAGGGTGCGGTAGGAGCCCGTCACCAGCTCCTCGCCCTCCTTCAGGCCGTCGAGGATCTCGATCTCGGTCTCGCCGATCAGGCCGGTCTTCACCGGGCGGAACCTGGCCGCGCCGTCGACGACGACGAAGACCCCGTCCTTCTCCTCGTGCTTGCTGCGAGCGGGCGTCGCCGTGGTCGCCGCGCCGGGGCCTGAGCCGGGCGCCGCCGGCGCGCCGGGGTCGACCACCTTGCCGTCCTTGTCCAGCTCGCGCACGACGACCGCCTGGATCGGCACCGCGACGACGCTCTTCTTGACCGCGGTGGTGATGTCCGCGGTGGCGTTGAGGCCGGGACGAAGGCTGGCGGGCGGGTTCTCCAGAGTGATGGTCACCTTGAAGTCCTTGGCCTGGTTGGCCGTGCTCGTGGAGGTCGCCGTGGTCGCAGTGCCGCTGGCGCCGCGCGGGATGGCGGAGGAGCCGATCTCGGTCACCACGCCCACGACCTTGGTGTCCTGCAGCGCGTCGACCCGGATCTCCGCCTTCTGGCCGAGCGCGACGTGCTGGATGTCGGTCTCGTCGACCAGGATCTCGGTCTCCATCACCGACAGGTCGGCGACCTGCATGATCACGGTCGGCGAGAAGCTCTGGGCGCCGATCACGACCTCGCCCTCCTCCTTCTGGAGGCTGGTGACGACGCCGTCCATCGGCGACACGACCGTGGTCTTCTCGAGGTCGTCGGCGTTGCTGTCGAGCGCGGCCTGGAGCTGGGCGATCCGCTTCTTCGCCGACTCGAGGGCCGCCTGCTTCATCTTGAGGTCGGCCTCCGACTGCTGGAAGGTCTGCTCCGAGATCAGCTTGTCGTTCCACATCTGGCGCGCGCGGTCGAAGTTGAGCTGCGAGAGGTCGACGTCGGCCTCCGCGCGGGCCAGGTCGGCCCGCGCCGACTGCACCGCGGCGTCGGACTGGCGGGTGACCGCCTCGAGGCGGGTGGAGTCGATGCGCGCCAGCACCTGGCCCTTGCGCACCCGCTGCCCCTCCACGACCAGCAGGTCGGTGATGCGTCCGGAGACGTTGGCGCTCACGTTCACGTACTTCTTGGGCTTGATCTCGCCGGAGGCCGACACGGTCGACACCAGGTCGGCCTTGGCCGCCTTGCCCGTCTGCACCGCGATGCGGTTGCGGCTGTCCCGGGTGGCCGAGAATCCCACGACGCCACCGATCACCACCAGGCCGAACACGGCCGCCGCGATCCGCTTGCCCCTCGATGTCATCCGCTCCTCCGCCGAGAACTCCCGAAAAGATGGATACGAGTCCCGGCCCGCTTTGGTTTCCTGCCGGGAAGGGCGGCAGGAGACCCGGATTGCGGTGATAACATACCGCGCTTCAAGGATTTCGCCGAAAAGCGGACGCGAGCCGGAGGAACGCCAGGGGCACGGGATGAGCGCGAAGGTCCTGATCGCCGACGACAGCCCGCTCGTCCTCCGCATGATCGAGAAGATGCTCGAGGGTGCGGGCCTGCGCGTGGTCACGGCCCGCGACGGCATCGAGGCGATCGAGAAGGCGTTCGTCGAGGACGTCTCGCTCGTCATCCTCGACGTCACGATGCCGCGGATGAACGGCTACCAGGCCTGCCGGCTGCTGAAGAGCGAGCCCAACACCCGCGGCCTGCCGGTCGTGATCCTGACCAGCCGCGACCAGGCCGGAGACCGCTTCTGGGGGCTGCAGACCGGCGCCGACTACTACATCACCAAGGACGCCGAGCCGCAGAAGATCCTCGAACTCGTCAAGCAGATCCTCGCGCGCGACGACCCGGCGGCGCGGCCGCGGATGTCCGAGGCCCAGCGCAACAGCCTCGACATCGTCAGCCGCGTCAACGAACTGCTCGATCGCAAGCTGTACGAGGCCACGATCCTGTCCGAGATCGGCCGCGTGGCCCGCAGCCTCGTCCACTTCGACGAGACGTTCACGTCGGTGATGTCGCTGGTGGCGCGGGTGGTCGACTTTTCGGTCGGCGCGATGGCCTTCGTCGAGCAGGAAGACCTCGACGTCGTGCTGATGGCGCAGCGGCCGGTCGCGTCGCCGGTGATGGAGGAGGCCAAGGCGCGGCTGCTGGAGGCGATCGCCCAGCACCGCGGCGGCACGCCGTTCGCACGCGTCCAGGCGCGGCTGTTCGCGCCGCGGGTGGGGGGGCCCGAGGAGGCCGCGCTGCACGCCTTCGCCGCCTTCCCGATCACCACCAACGCGCGGTTGACCGGCCTGCTGGCGCTGGGCGGCAAGGCCGCCGGCCGCATCCCCGCCGAGACCGACGACTTCCTGGGCCAGGTCGCCAACCAGGCCTGGATCGTGCTCGAGAACTCGCGGCTGTTCGAGCGCATCCGCAACCTCTCGATCCGCGACTCGCTGACCGACCTGTTCAACCACCGCCACTCGATCGAGATCGTGGCCACCGAGTTCGACCGCGTCGGCCGCTACGAGGGCGGCGTCAGCGTGCTGATGCTCGACGTCGACCACTTCAAGAAGATCAACGACGAGCACGGCCACCAGGCGGGCGACGTCGTCCTGAAGGACTGCGCGCGGGTGATGCGCGACCAGCTCCGCTCGGTCGACGCGATCGGCCGCTACGGCGGCGAGGAGTTCCTGGCCGTGCTGCCCCACACGACCTACGAGGAGGGGCGGGCGACCGCCGAGCGCCTGCGGCGGGCGATCGAGGGCCACGTGTTCCGGGCCGGGCCCAGGGAGCTGCGGGTGACGGTCAGCGTGGGCGTGGCGTGCTACCCCTCGGATGCGGTGGACTCGCCGGTGGCGCTGATCCGCCAGGCCGACCAGGCGCTCTACCGCGCCAAGCAGGGCGGCCGCAACCGCGTGGCCTGAGGCCGCGGGTGCGGCGCGGCGCTGGCGCGGGACTGGCGCTGCTGGCGGCGGCGGCGCTGGCGGGTTGCGGGCCGCCCGCTCCGCGCGAGCTGAAGATCGCGCAGAGCGTCTCGGCGGTGACGCTCGACCCGCACCGCCACGACAACCTGATGACGCACAGCGCGCTCGGCCACCTGTACGAGGCGCTCGTCGCGTTCGACGCCGACATGCAGGTGACGCCGGCGCTGGCCGCCTCGTGGGAGAACCCGGCCGAGACCGCCTGGCGCTTCACGCTGCGCGACGGCGTGCGCTTCCACGACGGCCGAGCGCTGCAGGCCGCGGACGCCGCCGCCAGCCTGGAGCGGGCCCGCGGCGAGACGTCGCAGCTCCGCTATCACCTGGCCGGCGTGCTTCGGGTCCGCGCGCTCGACGCGGGCACGGTCGAGGTGGTCACCCGCGGGCCGCAGCCCGACCTGCTGAACCGCCTGGTGTTCGTGCCGGTCGTGCCGCGCGACGCGCCGGCCGAGATCACGGCCCCGGTGGGCACGGGGCCGTTCCGGTTCGTGTCCGGGCGGCCGGGCGAGGAGCTGAGCGTCGAGCGCTTCGACCACCACTGGGGAACTGCGCCCGCCTTCGAGCGGGTGCGCGTGCTGGCGATCGCCGACCCGGCGCGGCGCGCGGCCGCGATCGTCGGCGGCGAGGCGGATCTGGTGGCCCAGTTCCCGCCGGAGCACTGGCAGCGCGCCCGGGCGCAGGCGGCCCAGGAGACGCTGGCGCGTCGCTCGCTGTCGGTGCTGATGCTGGGCCTGCGCGCGAACGAGGGCAGCCCGTTCCGCGACCCGCGGCTGCGCGAGGCCGTGGAGCTCGCCGTGGATCGCGAGGCGCTGGTGGCAGGGGCGCTGGCGGGGCTCGGCGCGCCGCTCGATCAGCTCGTGCCGCCCGAGGTCGCGGGCCACGCCCGGCAACTGCCGCGGCTGCGCCGCGACCCCGGGCGGGCGCGCGCGCTCGTCGAGGAGGCGGGCTTCCCCCAGGGCCTCGACGTCGCGCTGCGGGTCTCGGCCATGCTCGAGCCCGCCGGGCGAGAGGTCGCCCGCGAGCTGGCCGGGGTCGGGTTCCGAGCCTCGGTCGAGGTGCTGCCGACCCGCGAGTTCTTCGACCGCTGGCACGCGCCGGGCCCGACGCTGCTGCTGTTCGCGTACTCGGCGCCGACGGGCGACGCGCGCAGCCTGCTCGACCCGCTGGTGCGGGCGCCGCGCGGGGGCTTCGGCGAGTTCAACGCCTTCGCCTACGAGAGCCCGCGCCTGGAAGCGCTGCTCGACCGCGCCGGCACCGAGGTGGACCGGGGCGCGCGGCGGCTGCTGCTGGAGGAGGCGGCCGCCGTGCTGCGCGAGGACCGGCCGCTGATTCCGCTCGCGCAGCGGATGGAGCTCTACGCGCGGCGCCAGGGCCTTGCGTGGACGCCGCGGCTCGATCGCATGGTCCGCGCCCAGGACGTCGGGCGCTGACGAGGGCGTCGCCGGAGCGCGCTTTCGCACCCCGGCGACGCGGCCGCCGCTAGCGGCGCTTGTTCGCGGCCTTGCGGGCCGGCTTCTTCGCGGCCTTCTTCGGAGCCGCCTTCTTCCGGGCCATCGGCCTTGCCGCCGCCTTCTTCGCCGCCGGCTTCCGGCGCTTTGCCCGCTTCTTCGGCGCCGGCGCGCTCATCGCGGCCATCGCCGCCTCCATCTCTTCAGGCGTGGGGTCGGCGACGTGGGTCGAGATCGACCACAGGTGGCCGAACGGGTCGCGCACCTGTCCGAAGCGGTCGCCCCAGAACTGGTCGGCGAGCGGCATCACGACCTTGCAGCCGGCCCTCACCGCGCGCTGCCACCACGCGTCGCAGTCCTCGACGTAGAGGTGCATCGCGACCGGCGTGCCCTTCAGCTCGAGCGGCGACTTGTTCCCCGGGAACGCGTCCGAGAGGAACACGGCGGAGTCGCCGACGCGGATCTCGGCGTGCATCACCATGCCGCCGGGCCCGGGCATCCGCATCAGCTCGGTCGCGCCGAACGCCGCCGCGTAGAACTCGAGCGCCTTCGCGGCGCCCTTCACCGTCAGATAGGGCGTGACCGTGCGCGCACCGTCAGGAATCGCCTGCACCATGAACCTGTCGCCTCCTCTTTGGGGAACGCCGGCGAGCATAGCGCCGGGCCCCGTCCAAGGGTCTGGATCAATCGCCGAGGCAGATGCCGAGTTCGCGGGCCGTGCGGACGGTATCGCAGTCGAGCGGCACGACCTTCATGCGCGACGTGGCCTCGGCCAGCGGCACGTAGCGCACCGTCGGCGGGTCGAGGGCCACCATGATCCCCGACTGGCCCTCGGCCAGCGCGCGCACCGCGGCCGCGCCGAAACGCAGCGAGATCAGGCGGTCGAAGGTCGTCGGCGAGCCGCCTCGCAGCAGGTGCCCGAGCACGACGTGGCGCGTCTCCTGGCCCGACGCCTCGCCGATCTCGCGCGCCACCCGTTCGCCTGCGCCGCCGAGGCGCTCGGCCGCGCCGAGGCGCTTCTCGATCACCGCGTGACCGCCGCCCTCCGGCTTCGCGCCCTCGGCGACGACCACGATCGAGTAGCGGCGGCCGTTGGCCGTGCGCGCCTTGAGCGCGTCCACGACCTTGTCGAGGCGGTACGGGATCTCCGGCAGCAGGATCACGTCGGAGGAGCTGGAGATGCCGCTGTTGAGCGCGATCCAGCCGGCGTAGCGGCCCATCACCTCGACCACCATCACCCGCGCGTGCGACTCGGCCGTCGAGTGCAGGCGGTCGATGCACTCGGTGGCGAACGAGACGGCCGTGTCGAAGCCGAACGTGATCACCGTGCCGTCGAGGTCGTTGTCGATCGTCTTCGGCACGCCGACGACGCGCAGGCCCTTCTTCGCGAAGTGGTTGGCGATCGTCAGCGAGCCGTCGCCGCCGATCGAGATGAGGGCGTCGATGCCCTGTTCGCGGAAGCGGGCCAGCAGCTCGTCCGAGCGGTCGACCTCGATCATGCTGCCGTCCGGCTGCGGCGTCGGGTACTTGATGGGGTTGCCGCGGTTGGTGGTGCCGAGGATGGTGCCGCCGAGGTGGGTGATGCCGCGCACCCGCTCCGGCGTCAGCTTGACCAGCCCCCCGTGCGGGTACTGCTCGGGCAGGAACAGCCCGTTGTAGCCGTCGCGGATGCCGACGCACTCCCAGCCGTGGCGGTGGGCGGCCACGGCCACGGCCCGGATCACGGCGTTGAGGCCGGGCGCGTCGCCTCCCCCGGTGCTGACGGCGATGCGGCGGATCGGCTCCATGGTCCCTCCTGCGGATGGCTGATGAGCGGGATTGTGCGCCGAAACGGTCACCCGCGGCGCGCCCGCATCGCCTGCTCGAGCGCCGCCGCGGCAGCGTTCGCCGGCTCCAGCGGGGCGCCTCCGAAGCGGGCCGCGGACAGCGCCTCAGCCGCGCGCAGCGCGGCGCCGCGCAGGTCCGCGTCGAGCGCGACGGGCAGCGCTTCGGCGTGCTCGACGAGGCCGCGCGAGGGCGGTCGCGGCGCGCCGAGGCCGGCGAGCGCGGCGTCGAGCCGGACCCGCACCGCCTGCAGCTCGGGCGCGGCGGCGATGCCGGGCGTGGCCACCAGCGGCGCTGGCGCGCGGCGCCGGCGGCGCCACGCGCGCCGCAGCGCCGGGACGCACAGCAGCAGCAGCGGGGCCGCCAGCAGCGGTCGCTCGACGAGCAGCGCGCGTGCCGCGCCGAGGTCGCCCGCGCGAAGCACCGCGAGTGCCCGCGCCGCCTCGCCGCGCAGCCGCTCGAAGAGCTGCGCGAGCGCCGAGCCGGCCGCCGCCCGGCGCAGCGCGTCGTACTCCGCCGCGGGCGTCGGGTCGAGCTCGACCCATCCGTGCTCCGGCCCCGCCCACGCCTCGATCCAGGCGTGGGTGTCGGCGGCGCGCACGACGTAGTGGTCGCCGCTGCGGCTCCACTCCTGCACGACGTAGCCGGTGACGTAGCGGGCCGGCACCCCCATCAGCCGCAGCAGCAGCGCGGTGGCCGAGGCGAAGTATTCGCAGTAGCCCGCGCGCTTCTCGAACAGGAACTCGGCCACCGGTTGCCTGCTGCGGAACGTCCCGGGGTCGGTCGTGTAGCGGGCGCGGGTCGACACCCAGGCGCTGACGCGGTGGGCGCGGGCGTACGCGTCGGGCAGTCCCGCGGCGAGTTCGTCCGCCAGGGCGCGCAGCCGCGGGTCGATGTCGGCGGGGACCGCGAGCGTGGCGGCCAGCGTCGCCGCGTCCGGCTCGCGCGCGGGCGGCTCGACGACGGCGGCCACGCCGTAGGCCTCGACCCGGTCGCGGGGCGGCGGCAGCACGACGCCGGCATCGTCCACGGTGGCCCCGTCGACGGGGGCACGCAGCAGCACGACGCCGCGCGGCGCCGCCAGCGTGCCGGCGGCGAGGCCGGCGGCCACGACCCGCACGGCGATCCGCGGCCCCGGCGGCGGCGACGGCACGCTCCAGGTGCGGCCGGGCACGCTGGCCAGGTCGGCGGCCGCCGCCGACTCGGCGACCAGCGGCTGCACGCCGACCGTCCCCGGGTGCCAGGTCTGGCCGTCGAAGCGCGAGTAGACCCGGGTCCGCAACCGCCGCGCCGACGGCATCCAGGCCCGCAGCACGATCTCGCGCGAGAGCTGCAGGCTCTCCATCTCGCCCAGCCGGGCGTGGCCCGAGGAGGCACCGCTGCTGGCGCCCGCGGCAAGACCGGCGAGCGCGGCCTCGACCTGGTCCTGGGCGGGCGGCAGCACCCGCATCGTCGTCTCGGCGACGACGACGGCCACCGCGAGCGCGAAGGCCAGGCGCAGTCCGCGGCGCGCGGTCAGGCGCCCGACGGCGAGCAGCATCACGGCGGCGGTCGCCGCCGCCCGCAGCGGAACCGCGATCGGCCCGGTCGGGTCGAAGGCGCCGACCGCGATCGCGCCGAGCGCCGCGGCGGCCAGGCGGCCCTGCCGCCAGCGGCTCTCCGCGAGCGGCGCGAGGGCGGCACACAGCGCGCACAGCGTGCCGCCGCACGCCAGCGAGACGGCGCGCACGAACCCCGGCGGCAGCACCGGGTAGGCCATCAGCACCCAGCCCAGCAGCAGCGTCGGCACCGCGACCACGGCCAGCAGCGCCGTCAGGGCGCGGGCGAGCCGGGGCGGCGGCTCGACGCCCCGGAAGAACGCCGAGGCGAGCACCGGCAGCGCGAAGCCGAGCAGCCACGGCGCGCGCAGCCCGCGCGCGCAGGCGAACACCGCGGCGGCGGCCAAGGCCGCCCAGGCGATGCGCTCCAGGGTCCGCCTCATGCCCGCGCCCGCTCCTCGAGCGCGATCCGCTCGTCGATCTCCGACGGCCGCAGGATCGACACCTCGAACAGCTCCGATCCCGGCAGCGGCGCGCTGGGCGGCCCCTCGCGCACGACGAAGGCACGGACCTCGGTGCCGAGCGCCTTCACCTCGCGCAGGAACGACTCGCGCGACGCGTCCCAGTCCTGCAGCACCGCGACGACCGTCGAGATCTGGGCGAGCGCGTCGATCAGCGGCGGGCCGACGGTGGCGAACGGCGCCTCCGGCACCGGCTCCAGCGCCGCCAGCACGTCGAGCACGGTGTCGAGGCTGCCCAGCGAGCGGCCGGCGCTGACGTAGTAGAGGTCGGGCCCGGCCGCCAGCAGGTCGATCACGAAGTCGCCGCGGCTGAACTGGTCGGCGATCGAGGCCAGCACGGAGATCGCCGCCTCGAAGCGCGCTTCGTCCGCCGCGCGCATGCGGCGCGGGGTCGCGGTGTCGAGCACCAGCGCGATGCGGCAGAAGTACTCTTCCTGGAACTCGCGCACCACCGGCTTGCCGCGCCGCGCGAACGAGCGCCAGTGGATGTTCTTGATCGCGTCGCCCTCGCGGTAGTCGCGGGTGCCGACGAACTCCTGGGCGTCGCCGGTCGACGAGCTCATCGGGATGCCGCCGGGCTGGTAGCGGCGCCCGACCGGCACCTTCAGCTCGCCGAAGTTGAAGAAGCGCGGGTACACGAGCAGCGGCCGCTCCGCCGCCTCGCGCGCGCGGCCGGCGACGAGGCCCAGCGGGTCGGTGCCGCGGAGCACCGGCGGCCGCAGCCGGTAGCGGCCGCGGCGCAGCGGGCGCAGCGTGGCATTCACCGTCGCCGGCTTGCCGGGCAGCGCGATGACCCGGTGCTGGCGCGGCTCGACCGGCACGCTCGACGACCAGCGGCGCGCCACGGGGAACGACAGCAGCAGGTCGTCCTCGACGACCTCGCCGGCGGCGGTGACGCGGGCCTCGAGCGGCACCGGGCGCCCCGCGGTGGCGCGCTCGGGCAGCGCGCAGTCGAGCGTGGCTCGGGGACGTCGCACGAAGGCGAACAGCGACGCGGCGACGAACAGGCCGGCCGCCAGCGCGAAGACGCGGAAGTTCTGGGTGCGGCGGGTGTCGAGGCCGAGGGTCGCGAACAGGATCAGCGCGACCACGAGGAACCGCCCGCGCGCGGACAGCCGCTCCTCCAGGACCTCGACGATCGAGGAGAAGACCGGCCGCTCGCGGACCGAGAGCGCCACCCGCGCTCCTACGCCGGCACCGCCACCGTGTCGAGGATCTCCCGCACGATCGTCTCCTTGCGCACGCCCGCGTACTTGGCCTTGGTGTCGAGCGCCAGGCGGTGGGCGAGACAGCCGACGGCCATCGCCTTCACGTCTTCCGGCCGCACGTGGTCGCGGCCGCGGGCGAAGGCGCGGGCCTGGCTGATGCGGAACAGCGCGAGCGTGCCGCGCGGCGAGCAGCCGGTGCGCACCTGCGGATGGCGGCGGGTGGCGTCAGCGAGGTCGACCAGGTAGGCGCCGATCGCGCGGTCCACCTTCACCGCGCGCACCGCCTCCTGCAGCCGCAGCACGCCCGCGCCGTCGACGGCGGCGGTGACGTCGTCCAGCGGGTGGTGATCGGCCTGGGCGTAGAGCACGTCGATCTCGTGGATCTTCTGCGGGTAGCCGAGGTCGATGCGCAGGCCGAAGCGGTCGAGCTGGGCCTCGGGCAGCGGGTAGGTGCCGTGGAACTCGGCCGGGTTCTGGGTCGCGATCACGAGGAACGGCGCGGGCAGCGGGTGGGTCGTGCCCTCGATCGAGACCTGGCGCTCGCTCATCGCCTCGAGCAGCGCCGACTGGGTGCGCGGCGACGCGCGGTTGATCTCGTCGCCGAGCAGCACGTTGGTGAACACCGGCCCGCGCTTGAACGTGAAGCTGCCGTCCTGCGCGTTGTAGACGGAGCTGCCGAGGATGTCGGAGGGCAGCAGGTCGGGCGTGAACTGCACGCGCTTGAAGTCGGCCGCGACCGAGGCGGCCAGCGCCTTGGCCAGCGTGGTCTTGCCGACGCCGGGCACGTCCTCCATCAGCACGTGGCTGCCGGCGAGCAGCGCCACCAGCAGGTCGTCGATCACCTCCGCCTTGCCGAGGATGACGCGCCCGAGCTGGGCGCGCAGCGCGTCGAGGGTGTCCTGCAAGGTGCCTCCTGGGAGCGTGTGTCGGGGCGAAGGCTACCAGCGTTCGCCGCGACCGAAAGTGACGGAAACCTCCACACCCGGGCGGCGGTACGAACCTTGCTGCTCGCCCCGCCAGGAGATGGGACCGCAGGAGGTGCGGGGCCCGCGCACGCAGGAGGAGCGGACGATGACCGAGCACCACCTCGCCCCCGGGATGTCGCGCCGCGAGATCCTGCACGAGCTGCTGACCGTGGAGAGCGAGGCGCAGGCCCTGCTCGCCGAGGCCGCGCACCACGCCTCCGCCGACCCCGAGGAGCGCCACCTCTACGAGAAGCTGGCCGCCCGCGAGGGCCAGGTGCTGGCCGCGCTCCACGCCGAGGAGGACCGCCTCGACGCCGAGGACTTCGTCCAGAAGGCGCTCGACGTCTAGCCTTCCGCCGCAGCCGCGCGACGCTCGGAGAGGCCGACCGCCGCGAACAGCAGCGCGCCGATCACGGCCGGCGCCAGGCTCCACAGCAGCCCGGCGCCGAGGCCCGCGCGATCCCCGATCAGGCCCGTGATCCACGGGCCGGTGGCGACGCCGAGCAGGTTCAGCACCAGCAGCGCCGCGCCGACGCTGGTCGCCTTGCGCCCTTCCGGCGCCAGCTCGTCGATCCCGGCGACCCAGGCGCCGTACCAGCCGAGCAGGAAGGCCTGGGCCGCGAACCAGCACGGCAGGAACAGCGGCGAGCCCGGCGACAGCGTGTAGAAGCCGAAGGTCGCCGCGAGGCCCAGCGCCGCGAGGCCGGCGAGCGCCAGCAGCCGGTCGCCGGGGTGGCGGCGCCGCGCGCGGTCGGTCAGCGCCCCGATGCCGAGGTTGCCGGCGAGGCCGGCGGCCAGCATCAGGCCCGACGAGAGCAGCGCCGCGCGGCGGAACTCGAAGTCGCGCTCCTGCACGAGCCAGGTGATCACGTGCTGCGAGGAGGCGCTCGCGAACACGACGAGAACGCCGGCCAGGGTCAGCACGCCCAGCGCGGGCCGCGCGGCGACGGCTGCCGCCAGCGCGCGGAACGATTCGACGACGCCCGCGGCCGGGCGCGCGGCGCCGCGGCGCGGGGGGTCGGACATGCGCGCCACGGCGAACACGCCCAGCAGGCCCAGCGGCCCCAGGACGAAGAAGCAGGCGCGCCAGCCGAGGGCGGGGCCCATCGTCCCGGCCAGCGCGAAGGCCAGCGCGAAGCCGACCGGGATGCCGGCGTAGAAGACGCCGTTGGCGAGGCCGCGCCGCTCGGGGGCGACGCGGTCCGCGATCATCGACAGCGCAGGCGCCGGCAGCGTCGCTTCGCCGGCGCCGACCAGCGAGCGCCAGAACGCCAGCGAGGCGAAGCCGGTGGCGGTGCCGGTCAGCGCGGTGGCGACGCTCCACGTAGCGAGGCCGCCCGCGATCAGCCGCGGCCGCGAGCCGCTGTCGGCGAGGCTGCCGACGACGCCCGTGCCGAGCGCGAAGACGACGATGAAGGTGAGCCCGACCAGCAGCCCGACGTCGGCGCGCGACAGGCCGAGGTCGGCGATCAGCAGCGGCGCCAGCGCCGCCAGCAACTGGCGGTCGACGTAGGCCAGCACGTTGAGCGCGCAGAGCCCGAGCACCAGCCGCGTCCCGCCGTCGTCCCGCCGCGCCGCATCCGCCATCGAACGCCTGACCTCCGGGGTGGAGCCGGCAATCTAGCAGGCGATTGACCGCGCCGCGGGCGGCCCCGATACTCGCGGGGTTTTCCGGCCGGCACGGCGCCGCCGCGGAGGAGGAGCCTTGGACCTCGCGATGTTGCGCACGGGTTTCACCCGCTCGTTCTGGGTGGCGAACACCCTCGAGCTGTTCGAGCGCTTCGCCTACTACGGCAGCAAGGCCGTGCTCGCGGTGTACGTCGCGGAGCAGGTGGGCCTCGGCCCCGAGACCGCCGGCTGGCTGGTCGGCAGCCTGTTCAACACCCTGCTCTACTTCCTGCCGATCCTGGCCGGCACCATCGTCGACCGTTACGGCTTCAAGGTCAGCCTGACCGCCTGCTTCTCGATCTTCTGCGTCGGCTACTTCCTGATCGGCCTCGCCGGGCTGCCGGCCGGCGAACCCCTCGTCGCGCTGTTCGGCGCCAAGGCCTACATGATCGGCGCGCTGGTGATCACGGCGATCGGCGGCTCGCTGATCAAGCCCTCGATCGTCGGCACCGTGGCCCGCACCACGACCAGCGAGACCAAGGGCCTCGGCTACTCGATCTACTACACGCTCGTGAACCTGGGCGGCGCGATCGGGCCGCTGCTGGCGATGCAGGTGCGCGAGAACGTCGGCATCTCCTACGTGCTCGTGATGTCGTCGCTGACCAGCCTCGCGCTGGTGGTCGCCACCCTGGTGTTCTTCAAGGAGCCGGAGCGCCCGGCCGACGCGGCGCCGGTCGCCTCGATGGGCAAGGTGATCGCCGACATGTTCATGGTGTTCGGCAACCTGCGCTTCGTCTCGTTCCTGGTCATCTTCTCGGGCTTCTGGGCGATGTTCTGGCACATCTTCTACGCCCTGCCCTTCTACGTGAAGGACGTGCTCGACTACAGCAAGTTCGAGGTGATCGAGACGGTCAACGCCTGGACCATCATCCTGGTCACGGTGCCGGCCGCGGCGCTGGCCAAGACGCTGTCGCCGATGCGGGCGATGACGCTGGGCTTCGTGGCGGCGTCGGCCTCGTGGTTCGTGATGGGCACCTTCCCGACGCTGACGATGACGGTGCTGGCGATCATGGTCTTCGCGATCGGCGAGGCGACCCAGGCCCCGCGCTACTACGAGTACGTCGCCGACCTGGCGCCGAAGGAGCAGGTCGGCACGTACATGGGCTTCGCGTTCCTGCCGGTCGCGATCGGCACCTTCGTCTCCGGGGTGACGAGCGGCAAGCTGGTCGCCCACTACATCGGTAGCCGCGGCACAGACGGCGTGCTGGTCCCGGGCCCCGGCGCCGCCGCGCCGCAGGAGATGTGGTACTGGGTCGGCGCCATCGGCGTGGCGTCGACGGTCGGCATGCTCCTCTACGACAGATTCGTGGCACCGAAGCAGGCCTGATCGCGGCCCGAAACGAACGGCGCCACCGAGGCACAGAGGCACAGAGATCTCTTCGCGGCCTTCCCCTCTGTGTCTCTGTGACTCTGTGGCGCCGTTGCCGTCCCCCGCAGCGGGTTCCGCGAGCTCTCAGCGGGCGGACTTGACCTCCGTCCACAGGCGGTCGTAGAGGACCGTCGCTTCGCCGACGTCTTCGAGCAGCTCGACGCGCTTCATCACGTCCGCGGGCGGGAAGATCGCCGGGTGGTCGCGGATGGCCGCGGGCAGCAGCGCGCGCGCCGAGCGGTTGGGCGTCGAGTAGCGCATCGTCGCGCAGATCTCGGCGGCGATCTCCGGCTCCATCACGAAGTCGAGGAACGCGTGGGCGAGCTGCGGGTGGGGCGCGCCGCGCGGGATCGCCAGGCTGTCGAGGAAGAAGCTCGAGCCCTCCTTCGGCACCACGTACTCGATGTCCGGGTCCTGGTCCATCGCCTTCGCGAACTGGCCGCTCCAGCCCTGGGCCAGCCACACGTCGCCCGCCAGCAGCACCTGGTCGAAGTCGGCCGAGTTGTAGGTGCGGACCAGCGGCTTCTGCGCGAGCAGGCGCTGCCGGGCCCGGCCCAGCGCCGCCGGGTGCTCCTCGTTGACGCCGCGGCCGTCGAGCAGCAGCGCGGCGCCGAGCGTCTCGCGGGCGTCGTCGAGCATCAGGATGCGGCCCGCGAAGCGCGGGTCCCACAGCGCGTTCCACGAGTCGATCGGGCCGGTGCGGCTCTTGCGGTAGGCGATGCCGGTGGTGCCCCAGAAGTAGGGGATCGACAGGCGGTTGCCGGGGTCGTGCGGGCGGTCGAGGAAGGCCGGGTCGACATGGGCGAGGTTGGGCAGCGCGGAGAGGTCGAGCGGCAGCAGCAGGTCCTGGCGGGCGAGGATCGCCACCGCGTAGTTCGAGGGGCACACCACGTCGTAGTTGGCGTTGCCGGCCTGGAGCTTGGCGAGCAGCGCCTCGTTGGAGTCGTAGAGGTCGACGTTGACCTTGACGCCGTGGCGGGCCTCGAACTTCGCGAGCGTCTCCGGCGCGATGTAGTTCGACCAGATGTAGAGGTTGAGCGTCCGCTCGCCGCCGGCCGCGGCCGGGCCGCCGAGCAGGAACGGCCCGGCCAGCAGCGCGAGGCCGAGGCCGGCGGGCGCCGCGCACAGCCGCGCGGGCCGGCCGCGCTCGAGCAGGTGGGCCGCCAGCAGCAGCAGGCTGGTGGCCAGCAGCAGCAGCGTCGACACCGCGTTGATCTCGGGCGACACCCCGCTGCGCACCATCGAGTAGATCTGCAGCGGCAGCGTGGTGGAGCCGACGCCGGCGACGAACGAGGTGATCACGTAGTCGTCGATCGACAGCGCGAAGGCGAGCAGCGCGCCGGCCAGGATCGCCGGCGCGCACAGCGGCAGCGTCACCGCGAACAGCGTGCGCCACGGCCCCGCGCCGAGGTCCATCGCGGCCTCCTCGAGCGTGCGGTCGAAACCGGCCAGCCGCGCCCGCACCACGACCACGACGTAGGAGACCGAGAACGCGACGTGGGCCAGCACGACGGTCACGAGGCCGAGACGCAGCGACAGTGCCGCGTAGAGCAGCACCAGCGAGGAGGCGATCACGATCTCCGGCACCACGATCGGCAGCGCGAACAGCGCCTCGAGCCAGCCGGCGCGGCGGAAGCGGTGGCGGTGGAAGGCGAGCGCCGCGGCGGTGCCGAGCAGCGTGGAGACGACGGTCGAGACGAAGGCGACGATCAGGCTGGTGCGCAGCGCCTGCATCACCTGGGCGTTCTGGAGCAGCTTCAGGTACCAGGCGAAGGTGAAGCCCTCCCACGTGGCCGAACTCCGGCTCTCGTTGAACGACAGCGCCGCCAGCACGACGATCGGCGCGTAGAGGAAGAGGTAGACGCCGAGCGCGAAGAGGCCGAGGCCGCGCTTCACGTCCGCCCCAGCCTCCGCTGCGGCCATCCGCGCAGGGCGGCGGCCAGCCCCACGCCGGGCACCAGCAGCGCCAGCGCCGTGTTCAACAGCGCGTGTTCCAGCTCGAACGAGAACGCGTGGCGCAGCAGGGCCGACAGGGCGACGACGAGGAGCAGCGCGGCGGCGCGCGGCGCGCGCGCGGCGCAGAGCGGGACCAGCGCGACCAGCCAGGCGTAGTCGTAGGACGACAGGCCGAGCAGCGCCCACACCGGCACGCCCCCCAGCGCGATCGCCTCGACCGGGCCGCGGCGGCGCCATCCTGCGGCGCCGATCAGCAGGGCGCCGGCCGCGGCGATGCCCCAGGCGACCGGCGCCGCGGCCTCGCGGGCGTGGCCGTGGCTCTGCCGCCAGAGGCTGTCCGAGTCGTCGAGCTCCGGAGCCCGCAACGCGTCCAGCGAGCGCCGGGCCGAGGCCGAGAGCAGCGGGGGCAGGCCGGCCTGGTTGATGCTGACGTGCGCGCGGTGAGCGCTCATCTTCTTCGCGAAACCGCGGAAGGCCTCGGGTCCGAGCTGGAGCAGGCTGCCGCCGAGGCCGACGAGCAGCGCGAGACTCGCGCCCAGAGCGGCGGAGCGCGCGGCGGGCAGCAGCCGGCCGGCGCGCAGGCTGCGCAGGATCGCCCACGCCACGAGTCCCGCGAGGAAGGCGAACGGCCACAGCCGCAGCAGGCCTGCCCCGGCCAGCGCGGCGCCACAGAGCGCGAAGCGCTCGCGGCGGGCGGCGGCGAGCCCCAGCGCCAGCAGCGCGAGCCACGCGAAGCGGCCGAGGCTGCCGCCGATCCACTCGTAGCCCCAGGGCGCGCCGCAGCCGATCACCAGCGCGCAGAGCGCCGCCGCCCGCGGTCCGAAACCCCAGCCGAAGGCCAGCACGACCGCCGCCAGCGCCAGCAGGTCGAGCGCCGCCAGCAGCCGCAGCGCGGTGGGCGACGCCGGGGTGGCGCCGATGACGAGCGACAGCCACAGCGTCTGCGGCGGCGTCGCGTTGTAGCCGTGGTCGCGCAGCACGCCGCGCAGGCCGTGGTCGCCCAGCATCCCGCGCAGCGCGTCGACGTCGGCGCGGAACGCCTGCCAGCGCTGCGGCGTGAAGCGCGCGCGGCAGGCGCCCGGCTCGAGGAAGCGGCCCCCCGGCCGCAGCGCGTAGGTGTCGAGGTCGCGCACCCGCAGCGCGGCCACGGCGGCGCCGCGCCCGGCCTCCTGCTCGGCGCGGGCGACGCAGCGGTAGAGCTCGAGGTGGCCGATCTCCGGGGCGTACTTGGCTCCGAGGAAGTAGTGGGTCGCGTCGTGCGCGTGCAGCGGCGCGTGGAGCGGGTCGAACTGCGCCCACGAAGCGAGGCCGGCGAGCGAGAGCAGCCACGCCAGGGCGATCCGCGGGCGGCGGCGCAGCCGGGGCGCCAGCGCCAGCAGCGCCACGCCGCCGAGCAGGGCCAGCGGAGCCCGCGCCGCGCGGGCCCGCTCGGCGCTCTCGACCGAGGCGTCGCGCGGCAGGGTGGAGTCGACGACCGCGGGCGGCGGGAACGGGTCGCTGCGCGCGCAGAACGCCCGCAGCTCGACCACCCGCCCCGGCGCCAGCGCCTCCAGCCGCAGCAGGCGGGCGCGGGCGCGGACGTCGGCGCTGCCGCGCTCGACGACGCCGCCGGCCGCGATCGGCCCCACCTCCCAGATCGGCCGGCCGCTGGCGCCGTCTTCGCTGACCAGCACCCGGAAGCGGCCGGTGGGCGACGCCTGCACCACGAGCGCGGCGATGTCACGGGTCGCCCCGAGGTCCCACACGACGAAGGAGCCGGCGGGCATCGGCACCGCGTCGGGCAGGCTCTCGCTCCAGCCGTGGGGCAACAGCCGGCCGTCGGCGATCCGCTCGGGGTGGAGCACGCCGTGGGTGGCCACGATGCGGGCTCCGGACAGCAGGTTCTCGGCGCAGTCCTCCGCGACGGCGCTGGACGCGAGCGCCGCGAGCAGCGCGACGGCGAAGGAGCGTGCCTTCAAAGCGCGCGGGCCGCGGCCAGCGGCCGGCGCGCCGCGGCGACCGCGACGAGCACCAGCAACGCCAGCACGAAGGAGAGCGCGGCACCGAACGGAGCGTCGCGGGCGACCGCGAACTGCGCCTGCACGAGGTTGCCGACGTACACGCCTTTGGCGCCGCCCAGCAGGTCGGGCGCCAGGTAGGCGCCGAGCGAGGGAATGAACACCAGCACGCCGCCGGCGGCGATCCCGGGCAGCGTCAGCGGCAGCGCGACCTCGCGCAGCCGGCGCAGCGGCGAGGCGCCGAGGTCGGCGGCCGCCTCCAGCAGCCGGCGGTCCAGCTTCTCCATCGAGGCGTAGAGCGGCAGCGCCATGAACGGCAGCTCGCCGTAGACCTGGCCGATCAGCACCGCGAGGTCGTTGTAGAGCAGGTCGAACGCCGGCAGGCCGACGGCGGCGAGCGCGGCGTTGATCACGCCCTCCGTGCGCAGCAGCACGATCCAGGCGTACATGCGGACCAGGAACGAGGTCCAGAACGGCAGCACCAGCAGCACCAGCAGCGCGCTCTTGTGGCGCTGCGGCACGCGGAAGGCGATCCACCAGGCGACCGGCCAGGCGAGCGCGAGGCACAGCGCGGTGGTCAGCGCGGCGAGGCCCACGCTGCGCGCGAAGATGCCGAGGTAGAGCGGCTCCAGCGCGCGGGCGTAGTTGGCGAGGCTCCACTCGTGCACGATCCCGCCGTAGGCCGAGCGGCGCCCGAGCGAGGCCTCGAACATCAGCGCCTGCGGCACGGCGAACAGCACGAGCAGGGTCAGCGCCGCCGGGGCCAGCAGCAGCAGCGCCTGTCGCCGCGCGCTCACGTCACGCCCCGTCTTCGAGCCGCAGCACCGCCTCGGGGGGCAGCGCCAGGCGCACCTTCTCCCCGCGGCCGCGCGGCTGCGCCCCGCGCGCCGACTCGGCTGCGACGATCGCGGTCCCTGCGGCGCGCACGACCCAGTCGGTACGGTCGCCGAGGTAGATCTCGTCCTCGACGACGCCGTCGTGGGCGTCCGGCTCGGCGGCGTCCGCCGCCAGCAGCCGCACCCGCTCGGGGCGCACGCCGACCCAGGCCTCTTCGCCCGCGCGGTAGCCGCCGTCGTCGCGGGCCGCGAAGCGCAGCTCGCCGCAGGCGAGGCGGGCGAGGCCGGCCTCGACCGCCTCGACCCGGGCCCGCAGCAGGTTGCGCATGCCGAGGAAGTCGGCGACGAAGCGGGTCCGCGGGCGGTCGTAGAGCGCGTCGGGGGTGCCGTGCTGCTCGACGCGGCCGGCGTTCATCACCGCCACCCGGTCGCTCATGATCAGCGCCTCGTCGCGGTCGTGGGTGACGAACACGAAGGTCATCCGCAGCCGCTCCTGCAGGTTCTTGAGTTCGACCTGCATCTGCGCCCGCAGCTTGGCGTCGAGCGCCGCCAGCGGCTCGTCGAGCAGCAGCACCTCGGGCTCCAGCACCAGCGCCCGGGCCAGCGCCACCCGCTGCTTCTGGCCGCCCGACAGCTCGTCCACCCGGCGCGACTCGAAGCCCGCGAGCTGGACCAGCTCGAGCGCCCGCGCCACCCGCTCGCGCACTTCCGCGGCCGGCCGCTTCTGCATGCGCAGGCCGAAGGCGACGTTGCCCGCGACGTCCTGGTGCGGGAACAGCGCGTAGTGCTGGAACACGGTGTTGACCGGGCGCCGGTGCGGCGGCAGGCCGGCGACGTCGCGCCCGGAGATCAGCAGCCGGCCCGCGTCGGGCGTCTCGAAGCCCGCCAGCAGCCGCAGCAGCGTCGTCTTGCCGCAGCCGGACGGGCCGAGCAGGGTGACGAACTCGCCGGGCGCCACCTCGAGCGACACGTCGCGCACGGCTTCGGTCGCGCCGAAGCTCTTGCCGACCCCCTCGACCCGGATCGCCCCGCGCATGGACTCGCGCGGAGTATGCCCTCGCGCTCCGGGGTTTGGGGGCTACTCGGTCAGCTCGCGCAGGGTGTCGTCGAGCTTCTCGAGCACCTCGTCGACCAGCGCGCGGGGGATCGCGAGCGCGGGCTCGATGCGCAGGGTGCGGGCCGAGAGCAGGGTGCCGGCGACCAGCACGCCGCGCTTGAAGAGCCCCGCCGCCACCGCGTAGCCGAACTCGGTGTCGACGAACTCGAGGCCGATCAGCAGGCCCAGCCCGCGCGCCTCCAGCAGGTGGTCCGGATACCGTTTCTGGAGCTCCTTCAGCTCGCCGAGCAGGTAGGCGCCCGTCGCCGCGGCCTGCCCCGGCAGGTCCTCCTCGAGTGTCACGTTGACGGCCGCGATGCCGGCCGCGCAGGCGAGCGGGTTGCCGCCGAAGGTCGAGGAGTGGATGAACGGGTTCTCCTCCAGCTTCTTCCAGATCTCGGGCGTCGACAGGAACGCCGACAGCGGCATCACGCCGCCGCCCAGCGCCTTGCCCAGGCACAGGATGTCGGGCGCCACGTCCCAGTGCTCGAGCGCGAACATCTTCCCGGTGCGGCCCATCCCGGTCTGGACCTCGTCCGCGATCAGCAGCACGCCGTGGCGGGTGCAGATCTCGCGCACCGCGGGCCAGTAGTCGTCGGGCGGCACGATGGCCCCGGCTTCGCCCTGCACCGGCTCCAGGATCACGCCCGCGATCTGCTGGCCGACGGCCTCCGCCTTGCGCAGCTCGGCGTCGATCGCCGGGGCGTCGCCGAAAGGCACGAAGTAGACGTCCTGCAGCATCGGCTCGAACGGCAGCCGGTACTCGGCCTTGCCCATCAGCGACAGCGAACCGTAGGACTTGCCGTGGAAGCCGCGCACCGCGGAGACGAAGCCGGGCTTGCCCGTGTAGAGCCGGGCCAGCTTCATCGCCCCCTCGATGGCGTCGGTCCCGTTCGAGATGAAGAAGCACTTCTGCAGGTCGCCGGGCGCCAGTTCGCCGAGCAGCTCGGCCAGCGCGCCGCGCAGCGGGTCGAGCAGCTCCTGCGACGACAGCGGCATGCGCTCGAGCTGGCTCTTCACCGCCCGCACGATCTTCGGGTGGTTGATGCCCGCGGAGTAGATGCCGTAGCCGCCGAGGCAATCGACGAAACGGCGGCCGGTGACGTCCTCGAACACCGAGCCGCGGCCGCTCCACTCGATGGCCGCGAACTCGCCGCCTTCGGTCACGGACTTGCGGTAGTCGAGGTAGCCCCGGTTGTAGTAGCTGCGGAAGTTCTCGACCGTGTCGGCGACGATCTTCCGCTTCTTGTACTCGTTGAGGTGGTGGGCGTTGATGATGCCCAGCCAGCGGCGGCTCTCCTCGACGAGCTGCTTCGTCGTCATCCGGCCGCGGGGCGCGGGAGCGGCGGGCGGTCGGGCGGAGGTTCGGCGGGTTCGGGCCACGGTGTCCTCCCGGGCTTCAAGTATGCGCGCGCTTCGTGCGAGGCTAGCGCGCCCGATGCCCCCTGCCCTGCTCGTCGCCGGTCTCGGACTGCTGCTCGTCGCCGCGCTCGACCCGCGGCGCGGCGCCGCGCTGCTGCCAGGACTGCTGCTGGCCGGGCTCGGCGCGCTGCTCCTGCGGCGCCAGGGCGCGCCGCTGCCGCGGGCCCCGCTCGCCGCGGCGCTGGCGCTCGCCGCCTTCGCCGCAGCAGCTCCCGAGTTCCGCGCCGACTCGCCGTCGTACTACGTCTGGCTGCGCTCGGCGGCGTGGGACGGAAACCTCGACTTCCGCAACGAGTACGACACCTGGGGCTTCGAGCACGCCCGCGACACCGCGACCGGCCTGATGGAGAACCCGCACCCGGTCGGGCCGGCCCTGGTGTGGGCCCCGTTCGTCGGCTACGCCCGGCTCTACGTCGAGCTCGACCGCGCCTTCTTCGGCGGCGGCTGGGACCGCGAGGGCTACGGAGCGCCCTACCTGCGCGCCGCCGGGCTCGGCACGCTGCTGCTGGTGCTGCTCGCGGCCATGGCGCTGGGACGCGATCTGGCCGCGGAGCGCGGGCGCGGCCTGGCGGCGCTCGCGGTCGTCGGCACGCTGGCCGCTTCCCCGCTGCTCTACTACGCGCTGGTCGTGCCGACCATGTCGCACGGGCTGGCCTTCGCCTTCGCGACGCTGGCCCTGCTCGCGGTGCGACGGCTGGAGCGGGCACCGTCGGCCGGAGGCTGGGTGGCGCTCGGCGCCGCGATCGGGCTGTGCGCGCTGATGCGCTGGCAGGCGCTGGTGCTGGCGCTCTCGGCGCTGCCGCTCTTCGTGCGCGAGGCGCGCGCGGGCCGGCTGCGCGCCGGCCACCTTCTCGCGGGAGCCGCCGCGGGCTGCGCCGCGCTCGTGCCGCAACTGCTCGCCTGGCAGGCGCTGTTCGGCGCGCCGCTGGCGCTGCCGCAGGGCGCGGGCTTCTTCGACTGGACCGCGCCGCGCCTCGTCGACGTGCTCGTCTCGGCCAACCACGGCCTGCTGACCTGGTCGCCCGCGGTCGCGCTGGGGCTGCTCGGGCTACTGCCGCTGCTGCGCGTGCCCGAGCAGCGGACGGTCGTCGCGGGGGGGCTGCTGGCAGTCGCCGCGACGGCGTGGGTCAACGGCAGCGTGGTCGACTGGACCGGCTCGGACGCCTACGGCCACCGCCGCTTCGACGTCGCCTGGCCGTGGGCGGCGTGGGGCATGGCGGTCGTGCTCGCCGCGGCGGAGCGGGCGATCGCGCGCCGGCCGCGGCTCGTGACGGCGGCGGCCCTCGGCCTGCTGGTGGCGTGGAATGCCGGACTCGTCACCCACTTCCGCGCCCGCCTCTATCCCGGCGAGGCCCCGCTCGCGCGGGTCGCCGCCGACCACGCGCGGCTGCTGCACCGGATCGCGTCGGGCGCGCTGGGCGCGGCCTTCGGCGACCGCGGCCGCGCGTTCGCATACAAGGTCCTCGTCGGCGAGTACGTCTACACCCACTGGAACGCGTCGGGCACGCTCGACCTCTCGGTGCTGCCGCCGTCGGAGTGGCGCGGCTTCTCGAAGCTGCGCTCCGACGGCGGGCGCGTGTTCCGCTGGGCGCTGGCGCCGGAGTCCTGCGTGCGTGCGCCCCTCGACGTGCCACCCGACCTGCGCCTCACGGTCACGGCGCGCTCGCCGCGGCGGCTGCTGCCGCAGACGATGGTGGTCGCGGTCAACGGCGTCGAGGCGGCGCGGGCCGAGTTGTCGGCCGAGTGGCAGGACGTCGCGATCGACGCCGGCCCCGGCCTCCTGCGAGCGGGCGAGAACTGGATCTGCCTGCGCTTCAGCCGCCACACGCCCGGCGACGAGCCGGTCTCCGCCGCCGTCGTCCGCCTGCAACTGCCCTGACCCGCGCCGCGCGGTGTACAGTCGCCCCATGGCAACGCTCGGCTTCCTCGGCGCGGCGCGCACGGTCACCGGTTCGCAGTACCTGCTCGAGGCGGGAGCCTCGCAGGTGCTGGTCGACAGCGGCATGTTCCAGGGCGAGAAGGAGCTGCGCCTGCGCAACTGGGAGCCGCCGCGCTTCCAGCCGTCGAAGGTGCACTCGATCGTGCTCACCCACACCCACCTCGACCACATCGGCCGCGTGCCGCGGCTCGTCAAGCTCGGCTTCCGCGGCACGATCTGGTGCACGCCGCCGACCCTCGAGCTGGCCGAGATCCTGCTGAAGGACGCGGCCCACCTGCAGGAAGAGGACGCCGAGTACCTCAACCGCAAGGGGCTGTCGAAGCACAAGCCGGCGCTGCCGCTGTTCGACAACGCGGACGTCGAGGCGGCGATGAAGCTGTTCGAGGCGGTGCCGCTCGGCGAGGAGCGCGAGGCGGCGCCCGGCATCCGCTTCCGCTACCGCGAGGCCGGCCACCTGCTGGGCGCGGCGTCCGCGGACGTCACGGTGCAGGACGGCGCGCGCGAAATCCGCATCGTGTTCAGCGGCGACGTCGGCCGCTACGACGCGGTGCTGGCGAAGGACCCGGCGCCGGCGCCCGAGGCCGACTACGTGGTGGTCGAGTCGACCTACGGCAACCGCGCCCACGCCGAGACCTCGGTGCTGGACCAGCTCGAGGGCGTGCTCAAGCGCACCTTCGCGCGCGGCGGCGTGCTGCTGGTGCCGGCGTTCGCCGTCGGCCGCGCGCAGCAGATGATCTACCTGTTCGACCAGCTCGTGACCGAGGGCCGGGTGCGGCCGTTCCCCGTCCACCTCGACAGCCCGATGGCGGTCGACGCCACCCGCATCTACGCCCGCCACCCCGAGGCCCACAACGTGAACCTCAACGGCATCGGCGGCCGCTCGCTCCTCTACGGCAAGTGGGTGTTCCACCACCGCACGAGAGACGAGTCGATGAAGCTCAACGAGCTGAAGGGCCCGGCGGTGATCCTGTCCTCGTCGGGGATGCTGGCCGGCGGCCGCATCCTGCACCACTGCCGGGTGCGGCTGCCGCAGCCCGAGAACACGCTGCTGATCACCGGCTATCAGGCGGCGACGACGCTGGGCCGCGCCCTGCTCGACGGCCGCCGCGTGGTCCGCATCCACAAGGGCGACGTGCCGGTGCTGGCCGAGATCGCCAACCTCAAGGGCCTCTCGGGCCACGCCGACGCGGGCGAGCTGATGCGCTGGCTCTCGGAGCTGAAGTCGCCGAAGGCCGTGTTCCTGACCCACGGCGAGGAGGACGCGGCGTTCGCCCTCGCCTCCCGCATCTCGGGCCAGCGCGGCTTCCCCACCCGCGTCCCGAAGATGGACGAGCGGGTGGAGCTGTAGCCGGGGGCTACCGCTTCTCGCCCCCGCAGTCGTCGCACGGGCACAGCCCGCGCAACAGGCGGAACGAGTAGATGCCGGTCGAGTGGCCGTCCTGCCAGACGAGGCCCAGCGCGTAGTTGCCGATGCCGTCGATCGAGCCGAGGTCGTGGCCCGCGAGGTCGAGGTAACGCGCGGTCGGCGCGTGGCCCTGGCACATCGCGCACGGGCACCACGAGCGGAGGTAGTCGAGCGCGTAGGTCGAGAGGTGGCCGTCGTCCCAGGTCACGACCAGGCGGCGGGCGCCCTTCTCGTGGCGGACTTCGACCGGCTCGGGGAACGGCGCGTCCATCGCCGCCCTCGCCTCTAGCTCGCGGTGGCCGCCGACGCGGGGAGCGCCGTCAGCCCCTCGGCCACGGCGGCGTCGGTGATGTCCCAGTTGTCGCGGTCGAACACCGCCTTGCCGTCCTTGAACAGGATGAACTGCGGCGACTCGTGCTGGATGCCGGTCAGCGTGGCCACGTGGTTGCTGGCCGGGCGCCACTCGATGACGCGGATGATGCCGAGCGGCAGGTCCTCGCGCGCCTCCAGGTGGCGCTGCACGTGGGTGAACGTCTCCTGCGTCTTGTGGCACATGCCGACCTTGAACAGCGCCGCGACCGGGTGCTGGGCGAGGAAGGCGTCGACCTCCTCGGGGGTCTTCAGATAGCTCACGCGGTCCTTCAGTGCCACGATTTCGTTTCCTCCTGTGTCCGCTCCCATTGTAGGGCGGACGGCCTAATCGGCTGGTTCGAGGTGGACGACCACGTCGACCACCGCCGGAAAGGCCGCGTGCAGGGCCTGCTCGATGCGGTCGGCGACGTCGTGGGCCGCGCGCATCGGCATGCCGCCGTCGACCAGGGCGACCAGGTCGACGTAGACCGCGTCGCCGCCGCGGGTGCGGACCTCGCCGCAGCGCTTCACTCCGGGCACCTTCGCGACCACCTCCGCGATCGCCTCCGGCTCGATCGCCGCGCGGTCGGTCAGGACGTGGAAGGCGCGGATCACGATGCCGACCGCCAGCCAGGCGATGAACGCCGCGATGCCGGTCGCGACCAGCGGGTCGAGCCAGGTGACGCCCGCGCGGGCGCCGGCGAAGCTGGCCACCACGCCGAGCGTGACGTAGACGTCGGAGCGGGTGTGGGCGGCGTCGGCGAGCAGGTACTCGCTCTGCAGCCGCCGCCCCTCGCGCGCCTCGTACCAGGCGACGAAGAAGTTGACGGCCAGGGTGCCGAACATCACCGCCCACGACAGCGGCGTGATCTCGGGCAGGCTCGGCTTCTGGAACGAGGCCAGCGCCCCCTCGAACACGTGGTAGGCGAGGGTCAGCAGGCCGAGGCCGAGCAGCAGCGCCGCCGAGGTCTCGAACTTGCGGTGGCCGTACGGGTGCCCGGGGTCGGGCGGGGCGTACGCGAAGCGGGTGACCACCAGCCCGATCACGTTGTTCGACCCGTCGAGCAGCGAGTGGTAGCCGTCGGCCACCATCGCCAGCGAGCCGATGGCCGTGCCGACGACGATCTTGGCGCCGCTGACCACCGCGTTCAGCAGCAGCGTCGCCAGCAGCACCCGCTGCACGCCGCGCTTCCGGGCTTCGTGCGTCACCGCGTTCCCCCGCGAGGCCGGAGCCTCACTTCATGCGCGCGCCCTGCTCCTCGACCGCGAAGATCCAGCCCACGACCTTGCCGGGCTGGATCACCCCGGCTTCGCCCCAGAACTGGCGGTCGCGCAGGAAGCGCGAGGACGTGTCGCCCGCCGGGATCGCCGCGATCTCGCGCTCGATCGCCTCGAAGCGCTCGCGCCACGCCTTCATGTTCGCGACCCGCAGGTCGACCCAGCCCGCGTGCGCCCACTTCTCGACGTTCTCGGGCGTCAGCGGCAGCGTGTCGCCGGGGGTCGAGACCGGCGGGATCTTGCACTCCGGACCGCGCAGCAGGCGGCCATCCGGCAGCACGATCGGGATCCCGATCGAGACGATCTCGGCGCGGTGGGCGCCGTCGCGCTCGATGTCGGCCAGCAGCCGGCGCGACAGCTCCTCGGGGCTCGCCGCCCGCACCGCGCCCATCGTCTCGAACGAGCGGCGCAGCAGGTCCGCCTCGTGCAGCAGCTTCGACAGCCGGGGCGGGCCCAGGTTCTCGAACGCGATCGAGCGCACGCCGTGCTGCTGCTCGAGGTTGCGCAGCTTCTCCAGCGCCCAGTGCCGCATCAGGCCGGCGCGGTAGGTCGGGCCCATCACCGCGTTGTCGAGTGCGTTGATCACGTCGTGGCCGGTGTTGCCGCCCGAGAGCTCCTGCGCCACCACCTCGGCGATCTCCTCCGGGGTGACGAACTCCATCTGCTCGCCGGTGGTGATCGCCGCGAACTCCTCGAGCGAGAAGATGCCGTTCTCGCCGGTGTCGATGAACACGTTCTTCATCGTCTCGCCGGTGGCCCGGCCGCGCGAGGCGTCGTGGGGCGCGAAGCGGGTGCCGGCGACCAGCGTCTCGGCCGCCTCCAGCGGCGCGTCGTAGAGCGGCACCGGCTGGCCGCGGCGGACCACCTCGCCGTAGCCGACCCGCTTCCAGGCGATCGCCGCCGCCGGCTTGATCTCCTTGGTGATCGGGCCGCCCGGCGTGCGCGCCATCAGGAACAGCAGCAGGGTGTGGGCGCCGGCCAGGGCGCTCTTGCTGAGCAGCACCCGCGACGGCTTCTCCTCGGAGTGGGTGTAGGGGATGTTGAGCCCCATGCCGCCAGTGCCGGAGGTGCCGATCTTGACGTACGCCTTGGTGCCCGCCTGGACCATCGCCTGGTACAAGACCTGGACGTGGCGGATGAGCTGCGGCACGTAATCCGTGACCAGCAGCATCTCCAGGCTGCCGCGCAGGTCGGCGCCGTCCTTCAGCGCCTGGGCGGCCTGGCGGCTGGTCTTGTAGATGTCCTGGTAGGCGATGCCGGTCGCGGTGTTGACCGCGTCGATGATGACGTCCGGGCGCTCGCGGGTGACGAGCTGGTGCAGCCAGTACTCGGCCGCGGCCTCGTCCGAGAGCGGCTCGGTCAGCGACTCGATCAGCCGGGTGCGGAACGCCGCGTCCGCGTAGTTCTGGGCCCGCGGCGCGTCCTTCACGTCGCCGAAGGTGAACACGTCGCCCCAGGCGGCGGACAGCTCGCACTCGCCGGCTTCCGGGCCGATGTCGGCGACGGCGGCCTCCGCCTCCTCGCGCTTGAGCGAGAGCAGGATCAGCCGCCGCGACCGCTCGGGCAGCAGCCGGCGGGCGATGGCCTGACCGACCAGACCGTAGCCGCCGAGGATCAGGACGCTCTTGCCGCGGATGTCCATGGTGCTTGTCCTCCAGGCGCCCTGCCCGGCCCGGCCGTCAGGCCTCCTGCGCGCGCAGCCTCGCGAAGTCGAGGTTCTGCAGCAGCGACATCAGGGCGGTGTAACCATAGCCCGACATGAAGATGAGGATGAACGGCAGCGTGCCCCAGATCGCGTGGGTCAGCGCGTACCAGGCCATCGCCGCGAAGTAGAAGGCCAGCACCAGCTCCAGGAACGGCGCGAAGTTGAGCGCGCCGCGGTAGCGCTTGTGCTTCCAGGCGTCGTTCGCGCCCTCGACCTTGTACTTGGGCGTGCGCACGAATTCGCCGCCGTGGCCGGCGAGCGCCTCCATCACGGCCTTGGCGTTGTTGACCGAGAGCCCGATGCCGGTCGCCAGCACCGCCGGCAGGTACTTGATGCGGCTGCGCCAGGCGCTGCCCGCGGTCTCGCGCTGCGACACCGAGTAGAACGAGCACACGCTCATCGTCGCGCCCAGGAACAGCGGCACGTCGACGATCAGCATCTCGTAGAAGCCCATGTCGTAGCGGATCACCATCGCCGGGAACATCAGCAGCGACAAGAGCACCATCAGCGGGTAGGCGAAGTTGGCGGTCAGGTGGAAGGTCGCCTCGACCTTGACCGGCAGCGGCACCGGCGAGGCCAGGATCTTCGGCAGCAGCTTGAGGCAGGTCTGGATCGAGCCCTTGGCCCAGCGGTGCTGCTGGCCCTTGAAGGCGTTCATCTCGACCGGCACCTCGGCGGGGCTGACCAGGTCCTGCACGAACACGAAGCGCCAGCCGCGGAGCTGGGCGCGGTAGGACAGGTCGAGGTCCTCGGTCAGCGTGTCGTGCTGCCAGCCGCCGGCGTCGCCGATCGCGTCCTTGCGCCAGATGCCGGCGGTGCCGTTGAAGTTGAAGAAGCGCCCGCCGCGGTTGCGGCCGCCGTGCTCGAGGATGAAGTGGCCGTCGAGCAGGATCGACTGGATCTGGGTGAGCAGCGAGTGGTCGCGGTTGATGTGGCCCCAGCGCGCCTGGACGAGGGCGACCTTCGGGTCCTCGAAGTGGCCGACCAGCTTCTCGAGGAAGTCGGCCGGCACCACGAAGTCGGCGTCGAAGATGGCGACCAGGCTGCCCTTCGCCGTGCGCAGCCCGTTGTCGAGGGCGCCGGCCTTGAAGCCGGTGCGGTCCGCGCGGTGGATGTAGTGGGCGTCGAGGCCCTGCTCGCGCAGGCGCTCCACGGCGGCGGCGGCGATGCGGCGGGTCTCGTCGGTCGAGTCGTCCAGCACCTGCACGTCGAGCAGCTCGCGCGGGTAGCGCAGCTCGGCCACCGAAGCGAGCAGGCGATCGACGACGTACATCTCGTTGTAGAGCGGGAGCTGCACGGTCACCCGCGGCAGCGTCTCGGGCAAGGGCTCCGGCAGCGCCCTGCGGTCGGCGTGCCGGTAGTAGAGGTAGACCATCACGTAACGGTGCAGTCCGAAGATGGCCAGGATGACGAGGACCAGGAAATAAAGGCCCAGGATGCCGATCTCGAGCGGGCTCATGGCGGGTTGTGCGCGACTTCCTTCGATCAGCCGGAATCCGAAACGCCCACCTCCGCCCGGACGCGGCTTCGCCGGGTGGCGGCGCTCCCTTTAGCCTCTACCTCGGGAGTCGGACTGGCGAGGGCGCCGGTCGTGTCCGGCGGCCAGTCCACTATTCGCTTCTCGTTCCCGGGCGCGCGAGCGCGCACCCGTGCGGGCTGGACTGAGTCTCCCGCCGCCCGTGGCGCCCTGTCAAACCCCGGTGCTCCCGGTATTTCGGGGGCTTGCAAGCGGCTGGCCGACAGGGGCTAATCAGGGCATGGACCCGACCCGCCTGCGCCGCCTGCTCGCCGACGTGCGCTCCCGCCGCCTCGCCCCCGACGCCGCGCTGGAGCAACTCGCGCGCTTGCCTTTCGAGGACCTCGGCTTCGCCCAGGTCGACCACCACCGCGCGCTGCGCACCGGCTTCCCGGAGGCCGTGTTCGGCGCCGGCAAGACGCCCGAGCAGTGCGTGGCGATCGTCGAGCGGATCGCCGCGCGCGGCCAGGCGGCGCTCGTCACCCGCGCCGGCGACGAGGCCCGCGCCGCGCTGCTCGCCCGCTTCCCGAAGGCGCAGGAGCACGCCCTCGCGCGCTGCGTGAGCGTGCCGGGCCGGCGCCGCACGCGCGCGCTGCGCGGCCGCGTGGCGGTCGTCTGCGCCGGCACTTCCGACCTCCCGGTGGCAGAAGAAGCGGCGCTGACCGCGGAGCTCTACGGCGCGAAGGTCGAGCGCATCAGCGACGTGGGCGTGGCCGGCCTGCACCGGCTGCTCGGCCGCGTCGAAGCGCTTCGCGCGGCCGACGTGGTGATCGTCGCCGCCGGCATGGAGGGTGCCTTGCCTTCGGTCGTCGCGGGCCTGGTCGACGCCCCGGTGATCGCGGTGCCGACCAGCATCGGCTACGGCGCCTCGTTCCAGGGCCTGGCCGCGCTGCTGGCGATGCTCAACTCCTGCGCCTCGGGCGTCGCCGCGGTCAACATCGACAACGGCTTCGGCGCGGGCGTGCTCGCCGCGACGATGCTGCGCAGGCTGCGCGGGAGGGCGGCGCGACGATGAGCTATGCCGCCTTCGTGTTCGACCTGGACGGGACGCTGACCGACAACATGCCGTTCCACACGGACGCGTTCCAGGTCTTCGTCGCCCGCCACGGCCTGCCACCCCTGACGGAAGCGGACCGCGCGAAGCTCGACGGCAAGACCAACTCCGAGATCCTGCCGATCCTGTTCGGCCGCGAGTTGTCGAAGGAGGAGATCCGCACCTTCGCCCACGAGAAGGAGACCTTGTACCGGGAGCTCTCGCACGGCCGGCTGCAGCCGCTGCCGGGACTGGTGCCGCTGCTCGACGCCCTCGACGCGGCGGGCATCCCTGCGGCCGTCGCCACCTCGGCGCCGCCCGAGAACGTCGAGCACGCGTTCGCGGAACTGGGTTTGCGCCCTCGTTTCAGGGCGATCGCCCGCAGCGACGAGGCGGGCCGCGGCAAGCCGTGGCCCGACGTGTTCCTGCTCGCCGCGCAGCGCGTCGGCGCAGACCCGGCGCGCTGCCTGGCATTCGAGGACGCCCCGATGGGCGTGCGCGCCGCCCGCGCCGCCGGCATGCGCGTGGTGGGCCTCACCACGAGCTTCTCGCAAGCCGCCTTCGCGACCCACGGCGCACCCGTGGACGAGTCCGCCCCCGACTACGAGGCCTGGTGCAGCTCGAAGACCAGCAGCTTCTCCAGTGTGGCGGCACTCCAGCGGTAGGGCCGCGGCCGCTCCCCCACCCTGATCGCGCCGGGAGACCGTGCACGTGCACGTGTCGCGCCCGTTCCGTCGAAACCGGCGTCAGCCCCCTACGGCGTCGCCGCCGTTTCCGCCGCGGCCAGGCTGCCGATGCGCCGCGGCACGTCGGCTTTCGCGAACTCCACCCACGGCGAGGGCCCCACTCGCAGGAACAGCGTCGCGAACGCGTCCTTGAAGTCCGGGTGGTCGAACATCGACTCCGGCGTGCCGTTCGAGAAGTAGTGGGTGTCGGACTGCAGGTGGTAGACGATGCTCTGGCCGGGCTGCAGCGCCTTGCCGGGCGGGGTCACGAGCTCGAAGGCCGTGCCCCAGTCGACCTGCTCGAAGCCCTTGCGCTTGAAGGTCGCGGTGGCGAGCAGGTAGTCGAGCGGCTCGGGCCCGGTGTTGCGCAGCTCGAAGCGGATGGTCGCCGCGATGTAGAGCTGGTCGCCCACCTGCTTCTGGACCGCCCAGTAGGTCTCGACGTTCGAGACGGCGAGCGTCGCTTTCGGGTCGGCGGACGTGCAGCCGGCGGAGAGCAGGGCGAACAGCGGCAGGGCGGCGGACAACAGGCGGCGGCGCATCAGGTGCTCCTCGGCGCTTCCGCCGGCGGGTGCAGCGGCAGCGCGATCCGGAAGCGGGCGCCGGGTCCCTCCGGCAGCAGCTCGACCAGGCCCCCGTGGTCCTCCACGAAGCGCTTGGACACCGCGAGGCCGAGCCCCGTTCCCTGCTTCTTGCCCTTGGTCACGAACGGCTCGAACACGCGCTCGCGGATCTCCGGCGGCACGCCGGGACCGGAGTCCGACACGACCAGCTCCAGCCACGGCGCTCCGTCGCGCACGGCGACGTGGGCGGCGAGCGTGAGCGTGCCCTGGCCGCCCATCGCGTCGCGGGCGTTGGCGGCCATGTTCGACAGCACCCGCCGCAGCTTGTCGACGTCGACCGCGATCGTCTCGCTGCCGACCGCGAAGTCGGAACGGATCGCGACCCCCGGCACCTCGTCCGCCAATCCGGCCGCGAAGTCCTCGAGCAGCAGCCGCAGCGGCAGCGTGCGCCGCGCCAGCTTGCCGCCGCCGCGGGCGAAGTCGAGGGTCTCGGTGGTCATCCGCTCCAGGCGGTCGACTGCCTGCACGATCAGCGCGGCGCGCGCGCGCAGGTCGGAGGGCGACACCTCGCCGTCGGTCAGCGTCTCGGCGTAGCCGCGGATGATGGTCATCGGCCCGCGGAAATCGTGGGCCAGCATCCCGGCCATGGTGCCGAGCGCGGCCATGCGCTCGGAGGCGACCACCTCGCGCTGGTAGAGATGGTTCTCGAGGGCCAGCGCGGCGCGGGCGGCCAGCGCGGAGACGAGCGCGGCGTCGCGGCGGCCGAGCGGCGGACGCCGCCGGCGTCCGCCCGCGGCGGGCTCGCCGAGGACCAGCATGCCGACGACGCCGGCGCGCGCCATCAGCGGGACCATCACCTGGTCCTCGCGCCCCTGCGGCCCCTCGATCAGGTGGCCCTCCGCGAGCAGCCAGCGCCCGCCGGCCTCGGACGACGGCGAAGACTGCCCGGGCCCGGCCTGCGTCCCACCGTCCGTGAGCGACTCGAAGGCCTCGAGCTTGCGATCCCACAGCAGCAGCCAGGTCCGCGCCCGCCCCAGGGCGCGGGGCAGGTCTCGCGTCAGCAGCGCGGAGAGGCCCGACAGGTCGGGCGCCTCCAGCACGGCTTCGGCCAGTTGGCGCAGCTCGCGGGCGCGCGTCGCGCTGGGCGGCGTGGCGATCCTCCTCGTTGACAGGCCGGGCGAACGCTCCGCAATATACTCAGGTTTCCCGCACCGGGGCCACCGCATGACGCGGCCCGGCCCCGAGGACCCGCAGGCGCGGGACCGCGGCGCCAGGCCCGGCCGGCGCTGCCGGCGGGACCAGGTCGGAACCAGCAGGCCGGGGTTCGCCTCTGGCGACTCCTCACGACGGGAGCCTTGATGATCGAGGTCGTCAACCTGACCAAGCGCTACGGCCGCCACACCGCCGTGGACGGCGTCTCCTTCAGCGTCCAGAAGGGCGAGATCCTCGGCTTCCTCGGCCCCAACGGGGCGGGGAAGACGACGACGATGCGAATCCTGACCTGCTACCTGCCGGCCACCGAAGGCACGGCGCGGGTGGCGGGCTTCGACGTCTTCGAGCAGCCGCTCGAGGTCAAGCGCCGGATCGGCTACATCCCCGAGACCCCGCCGCTCTACCCCGACATGGAGGTCGCGGACTTCCTCTCGTTCTGCTCGAAGATCAAGGGCATCCCCGGCAAGGACCGGCGCCGCAAGATCGACGAGGCGATCGAGAAGACCCGGCTCGTCGACGTGCGCAACAAGCACATCGGCAAGCTGTCGAAGGGCTATCGCCAGCGGGTCGGGCTGGCCCAGGCGATCCTCGCCAACCCGGACGTGCTGATCCTCGACGAGCCGACCGCCGGCCTCGACCCCAAGCAGATCCTGGAGACCCGCGAGCTGATCAAGTCGCTCGGCGGCGAGCACACGATCATCCTCTCCACCCACATCCTGCCGGAGGTCGAGGTGACCTGCGGCCGGGTGGTGATCATCAACAAGGGCAAGGTCGTCGCCGAGGACACGCCGGAGAACCTGACCCAGCGCCTGCGCGGATCGGGCGCGTTGCGGGTCGAGGCGCGCGGCGAGACCGGGCCGCTGTTCGACCTGCTGCGCACGGTGCCGGGCGTGATCGGCCTGCGCCCGAAAGGCGACGCCGGCGACGGCGTCGTCGCCTTCGAGGTCGACGCCGAGGCCGGCCGCGACCTGCGCCCCGAGCTGGCCCGCGCCGTGGTCGGCGCCGGCCACGACCTGGTCGGCCTGTCCCGGCTCGGCATGAGCCTCGAGGAGATCTTCCTGCAGATCACCACCACCGACTCCGCGGACGGCGCGGCGCCCGAGGCGCCCGCCGCGGCGGAGGCGCCCGCCACGGAGGCCTCGTAGCCCGATGAGCTCGCTTCGCAACGTCTCGGCGATCGTCGAGAAGGAGTGGCGCCACTACTTCGGCAGCCCGATCGCCTACGTGCTGCTGTTCGTGTGGACCTTCCTGTTCGGCCGCTTCTTCCAGGTCGCCTTCGAGTACTTCCTGCTGGCCTCGGCCCGCCAGGGCGGCATGGAGATGGGCATGGGCCCCAAGATGTCGCTCAACGAGTGGGTGCTGCGGCCGCTGTTCCAGAACATGGCCGTGGTCGCGCTGTTCGTGATCCCGATGCTGACGATGCGGCTGTTCGCCGAGGAGAAGCGCCAGGGCACGATCGAGCTGCTCTCCACCAACCCGCTGACCGACTGGCAGGTCGTGCTCGGCAAGTTCTTCGCCGCGACCGGCCTGTTCGGCTTCATGATCCTCGTCTCGCTGGTCAACTTCGTGCCGCTGTGGGTCTACGCGACTACCGCGCCCGACTGGAAGCCGGTGGCGACGGGGGTGCTCGCGCTGCTGCTCTACGGCGCCTCGCTGATCGCGGTCGGCACCTTCATCTCGACCCTGACCCGCAACCAGATCGTGGCCGGCATCCTGTCGTTCTGCGCCTTCCTCGCGCTGCTGACGCTGGGCTGGGCGGACGATCCCGCGGCCGGCCCGCTGCAGCAGGCGATCGCCTACCTTTCGGTGACGGCCCACATGGAGGACATGACGAAAGGCGTGCTCGACCTCAAGGACGTCGTCTTCTACCTGAGCTTCTCCGGCTTCGGGCTGTTCCTGGCCCAGCAGTCGGTCGAGTCGCAGCGCTGGAGGGCCTGAAGCGATGAAGCCCTTCGACCTGCTCACTCCCCTCGCCGCGATCCTCGCCATCGGCTCGCAGTGGTGGCAGCGCTCCGGGCGCGAGCTGCCCGGCCAGCCCGAGTGGTACCTCTACGGCGCCGCCGGCCTGGTCGTGCTGCACGCGTTGCTGCGCGGGCGCGACCTCGCCGCGCTGTTCTCCCGCCGCAACGTCAAGTACGGCACCAACACCTTCGTCACCGCGCTCGCGGTGCTCGCCATCCTCGGCATCGTCAACTGGATGGCGGCCCGCAACACCAAGCGCTGGGACGTCACCAAGAACCGCCAGTGGAGCCTCGCCGACCAGACGCTCAAGGTGCTCGGCGGCCTCGAGGGCGAGGCGAAGCTCACCTACTTCAACCGCGACACCGGCGCCGGCGACCCGGGCCGCGACCGCCTGCGCGAGTACGAGGCGGCCGCGCGCAACCTCAAGGTCGTCTACGTCGACCCCACCCAGAAGCCCGGGCTCACCCGCGACTACGACATCACCTCGGTGCCGACGCTGGTCGTCGAGTACGGCGGCAAGCGCGAGAAGGTCACGAACGTGACCGAGCAGGACGTCACCAACGCGCTGATCGCGGTCACCCGGAAGGGCGAGAAGACCGTGTGCTTCGCCGAAGGCGAAGGCCAGCGCTCGATCGACGACATGGGCGAGGCCGGCTTCTCGGCCGCCAAGGGCGCGCTCGAGAAGGCGTCGTACAAGACGCAGAAGCTGGCCCTGCTGCGCGAGCCGAAGATCCCCGCCGAGTGCACGGTGGTCGTGCTGGCGGGCCCCGAGAAGGACCTGCTGCCGCCGGCGATCGACGCCCTGCGCAGCTACGTCGCGGCCGGCGGCAAGCTGCTGGCGATGGTCGAGCCCGAGCTGCGCGGCGCGGCGCCGGCGCTGGTCGCGCTGCTCGCCGAGTGGAACCTGGAGGCTGGCCGCGACCTCGTGCTCGACGTCTCCGGCGTGGGCCAGGTGTTCGGGCTCGGGCCCGCCGCGCCGGTCGCGGATTCCTACCCCTACCACGAGATCACCCGCGACTTCCGCGTCGCCACGGTGTTCGCCACCGCGCGCAGCGTGAGCGCGGGCAGCGCCAGCAAGCCCGGCGTGTTCGCCCAGAACCTGGTGCAGACCTCGGCCCGCTCGTGGGCGGAGACGGACCTCAAGAACCTGCAGGAGCCGATGCCGCAGCCGGAGGAGAAGAAGGGACCGATCTCGCTGGGCGCGGTGGCGACGGTCAAGGCGCCCGCTCCCGCGCCGCCTCCGGGGGCCGCGCCGACGCCGACCCCGGAAGGCGAAGAGGCGCAGGCGCCCGAGGGCCGCGTGGTGGCCTTCGGCGACTCCGACTTCGCGACCAACCAGTTCCTCCAGATCTCGGGCAACGCCGACTTCTTCCTGAACACGGTGGCGTGGCTGGCCCGCGACAGCGAGCTGATCTCGATCCGGCCGAAGGAGCCGGAGGACCACAAGCTGTTCCTGAGCCCCGACCAGCAGCGCCGCGTGTCGTGGCTCGCGCTGTTCGTGCTGCCGGGCCTGTGGGTCGTGCTCGGCGTCATGAACTGGTGGCAGCGGCGGTAGCGCGATGAAGGGCACGTTCGTCCGCACCGCGGTCGTGCTCGCCGTGCTCGGCGGGCTCGGTGGCTACGCCTGGTTCGTCGAGCGCGGCAAGCCGGTCAAGCCGCTCGACGGCGAAGAGGCGGGACCGAAGGAGAAGGTCTTCGACGGCCTCGTCCGGCAGCGGATCGAGGAGCTGCGGATCGAGCCGCGCGGCGGCGAAGCCGTGCGGCTCGGCAAGCGCGAGAACGCCTGGCGGCTGCTGGCCCCGCTCGACGCCGCTGCCGACGCCTCGCAGGTCGAGACGCTGCTCGGCGGCCTCGAGAACATGGAGGCGCAGCAGGTCGCCGCCGAGAGCCCGACGGACCTCGCGGAGTTCGGCCTCGAGCCGGCGGCCACGCGGGTCGAGGTCCGCGTCGCCGGCGAGGCGGCGCCGCGGGTGCTGCTGATCGGCGACAAGGTGCCGGCGTCGGGCGAGGTGTTCGCGCAGCTCTCGGCGCGGCGCCGGGTGTTCACGATCCCCGGTTACATGGCCCAGGCGTTCGAGAAGAAGGCCTTCGACCTGCGCGACCGCAACCTGCTGAAGGTCCAGCGCGACGCGGTGCGCGGGCTGGAGGTGAGCGGGCCCGAGGGCCGCTACGCGCTGGCGCGCGAGGCGGACGAGTGGACGATCACGGCCCCGGTGCGCACCCGCGCCGGCCGCTACTCCGTCGACGGCTTCGTGGGGCTGCTGGAGAGCCTGCGCTTCGACGAGGTGGCGGCCGAAGACGCCCGCGACCTGAAGCCGTGGGGCCTGCACAAGCCGGCGCGCACGGTCGCGCTGAAGCTGGCCGACGGCTCGACGAAGACGCTCGAGATCGGCACCTCGCCCGCCGACAAGAAGTTCCACGCCCGCGTGGGCGGAGCGTCGCTGGTCGCGGTGATCCCGGGCGCGGTCGTCGAGGACCTGGAGAAGGGCCTCGACCACTGGCGCGCGAAGCGGCTGCTGGAGATCGCGACCTACCAGGTGACGGGGATCGAGATCCGCGAGGGGGACAAGGTCAGGAAGCTCGCGCGCAGCACGGCCAAGGGCGCGGACGGCTTCGACGAGCAGAAGTGGAAGCGCACGGCGCCCGACGCGAAGGACGTCGAGACGAAGCTCGTCGACGATGCGCTCTTCAAGCTGGGCGGCACGGAGGCGAGCGCGTTCGTCGACGCCCCGAAGGCGCTGTCGGCCTACGGCCTCGACAAGCCCGCGTTCCGGCTGCAGCTCGCGATGGAGAAGGGCGAGCCCGTGTGGCTCGAGCTGGGCCAGGCGGGCGGCGCCTGGCACGCGCGGCGGCCGGGCGACGACGCGCTGCTCGCCGTCGACGCGGCGAAGGCCGACGAGCTCGTCAAGGCGTTCGCGGGCCTGTAGTCAGATCACCCCGGCGGCGGCGAGCCGGTCGAGCTCGCCGTCGCCCAGCCCCAGCTCCTCGCGCAACACGGTGCGAGTGTGCTCGCCGCGCTCCGCCCCCGCCCACTCGGTGCGGCCCGGCGTCGCGCCGAGCTTCGGCGCCATCGCCGGCAGCCTCAACGGCCGGCCGCCGACCTCGACGCTCTCGAACATGCCGCGCGCCGCGTAGTGCGGATCCTCCGCGATGTCCTTCGCGCTGTAGGGGCGCCCCACCGGCACGTCCGCGGCCTCGAGCCGGGCGGCGACCTCCCGCGCGGGCAGCGTCGCGGTCCACGCCGAAAGCGCCGCGTCGATCTCGGGCTCGTGGACGACGCGGCCCGCGTTGGTCGCGAGCCGCGGGTCGGCGGCGAGGTCCGCGCGGCCCGCGGCCCGCATCAGGCGCCGGAAGATCGAGTCGCCGTTGCCGCCGATCACGACGTGTTCGCCGTCGGCGCAGGCGTACGCGTTGCTCGGAACGACACCGTTGAGGCGGCCGCCGGTGCGCTCGCGCACGACGCCCGCGCGGTCGTACTCCGGCAGCACCGCTTCCATCATGTTGAAGACGGCCTCGTAGATGGCTGTGTCGACCGACTGCCCTTCCCCCGACCCGCCGGGCCGGTCGCGGTGATACAGGGACAGCACGACGCCGAGCGCCGCGTGGAGGCCGGCCAGGCTGTCGCCGAGCGAGAGGTTGGCCCGCGTCGGCGCGCGGTCGGGAAAGCCGTCGACGTAGCGCAGGCCGCCGATCGCCTCGCAGATCGAGGCGAAGCCGGGCCGCGGCGCGTAGGGCCCGTCCTGGCCGAAGCCGGAGATTCGGCACATCACGAGGCCCGGGTTGCGCTCGCGCAGCCGCTCGGGGCCGAGCCCCCAGCGCTCGAGGGTGCCGGGCCGGAAGTTCTCGATCACGACGTCGACGCGGCAGGCCAGCTCGAAGGCCAGCGCGCGGCCTTCTTCGCGGCGCAGGTCGAGGGTGACGCACTCCTTGTTGCGGCCGAGCGAGCGCCACCACAGCGACGAGCCGTCCTCGACGACCCGCCAGTCGCGCACGGGGTCGCCCCCGGGCGGCTCGACCTTGATCACGCGGGCGCCGAACCAGGCGAGCAGCGCGCCGGCGAACGGGCCCGACACGAGTTGCCCCAGCTCGAGGACGCGGACGCCGTCGAGGGGACGCGGGGCGGGGGTCAGGGCTTGGCGGCGGGCTTCGGCGCCGGCAGCTCGCGGGCGCGGTTGATCAGCACCGGCTTCGTCGGCACGTTCTGGTGCATGCCCTTGGTTCCGGTCGGCACCGCGACGATGCGGTCGACGACGTCCATGCCCTCGAGCACCTCGCCGAACACCGCGTAACCGGCACCGCCGATGCCGAAGTCGAGCCGGTGGTTGTCCTTCACGTTGACGAAGAACTGCGACTGCGCCGAGTTGGGGTCGTTCGTGCGCGCCATCGCCACGGTCCCGCGCGAGTTGCGCAGGCCGGCCGAAGCACCCAGCCGCGCCTCGTTGACGACCGGCGGCATCAGCGTCTCCTTGCGCTCGGTCATGTCGGGCAGGAAGCCGCCGCCCTGGACCATGAAGCCGGGGATCACCCGGTGGAACACGGTGCCGTCGAAGTGGCCCATGCGCACGTAGTTCAGGAAGTTCTTCACGGTGCGCGGCGTCTTGTCCTGGTGCAGGCCGATCTTGACGTTGCCCATCGAGGTCTCGAGCACGACGACGGGTCCGTTCGGGGTCGGACGCGGTGTCGGCTCGGGCGTCGCGACGGGCGGCGCAGGGGCCTGGGCGAGCAGGAACAGCAGCGGGAAGGCGAGCATGGGCGGGCCTCTCTATCGGGGGTTTGCTTGCCCTTCGCGGGCGTGCCTAGAATGCCCGCGGCCATGGTCCTCTTCAACTACTCGACCAAGGAGCTGACGGCCAAGGTCGTGTACTACGGGCCTGGCCTGTGCGGCAAGACGACCAACCTGCAGTGGGTCCACGAGCAGCTCCCCATCAAGAACAAGGGGAAGATGCTGTCGCTGGCCACCGAGGCCGACCGCACCCTGTTCTTCGACTTCCTGCCGATCGAGCTGGGCACGATCCGCGGCATGAAGACCCGCATCCAGCTCTACACGGTCCCTGGCCAGGTCTTCTACAACGCCACGAGGCGCATGGTGCTGAAGGGCGCCGACTGCGTGGTGTTCGTGGTCGACAGCCAGGAGCCGATGCTGGACGCCAACCTCGACGCCTTCGCCAACCTGCGCGAGAACCTCGAGGTCAACGAGATCGACCCGGACGAGATCCCGATCGTGCTGCAGTACAACAAGCGCGACCTGCCCAACGCGCTGCCGATCCCGGAGCTCGAGGCGAAGCTCAACCCGCAGGGCAAGTACCTGTGGTTCGAGGCCTCGGCCAAGTCCGGGGTCGGCGTCGAGGAGACGCTGAAGGGCGCAACGGGCCTGGTGTTCCGCACGCTGGCCGGCAAGTACGGCGGCGGCGAAGCCGCGCCGTCGCTGTCCCGCCCGGCGGCCCGCCCCCCGGCGGCCGCCGCGCCTGCGGCGCCGAAGCCGGCGGCGCCCGCCGCACCGACACCGGCGCCGCGCCCGGCCGCTCCGCCTCCGCCGCCTCCTCCCCCTCCGCCGCCCCCTCCGCCGCCACCGCCTACGCCGGTTCCGCCCTCGAGTTCGCCGCAGGTCGACGACCTGCTGAGTTCGCTGGACTCGACGGAGCCGGCCGTGCCGCTGGGCAACGTCGCCGAGCTCGGCGACGTGACGGCACCGTCGATGCCGATGGACGAGCTGGCCTACACGCCCGAGCCGGAGCTCTCGCTCGAGCCGATGGCCCCGGAGCCCGAGCCGGCCCCGATCCCGGTGGCCGACGAGCTCCCGTTCGTGCCCGAGCCCGAACCCGCGCCGGAGCCCGCGCCGGAGCTGGGGTTCGACGCCGGCCCCGCGATGGAACTTCCGCTCGAGCCCGCTCCGGCACCGGAGCCCGCGGAGCTGTCGCTCGACTCCCTCGGCGTCGAAGAGCTCGCGCCGCCCGCGGCGCCGCCCATCCCGCCGCCGGAGCCCGCCCGCGAGCCGGAGCCCGCCGAGCTGTCTCTGGACGCGCTCGGCGTCGAGGAGCCGCCGCCGGCTCCCGCGCCACCCGAGCCCCTCGTCCCCGAGCCGACCCCCGTGGAGTCGCCACGGTCCGAGCCGGCCACGGCGCCGGTGGGCGAGGTGGCGGTCAGCGTCGAGGTGCAGGACGGCCAGGCCGACGTGACGGTGCCGATCGAGATCGTCCTCGAGCCCGGCACCCGCACGCTCCGCCTGAACCTGCGCCTGAACCTGCAACTGAAGCTGAAGTAGCTTCAGTCCTTCTTCGTCGGGCCGTCGTCCCAGCCCACCCGCCGCCGGCGCGGGCTCTCGAGCAGGCTCGCGCGGGTCACCGCGTCGCGGCCGAAGCGGTCGACGAGGGCGTCGCGCACCCGCTCGGCCGGCGTCGCTTCGGCCGCCGCCGGCGCGAAGAGCCCGAGCTGGGCGACGCCGCCGAAGTGCGAGAGCGTGACGCCGAGCAGCCGCACCCTCCTGCGGCCGTGCACCTTCTGGAACAGCCGCCAGGCGACCGCGAAGATCGCGTCGCCCGAGTCGGTCGGCTGCGCGGCCGTCTCGGCGCGGGTCAGCGTCTCGAACTCCTCGTCGCGGTACTTGAGGGTCACGGTGCGGCCCTGCAGGCCGTGGCGGCGCAGGCGGCGCGCGACGTGGTCGGAGAGCTCGAGCAGCGTGCGGCGCAGCGTGTCGAGGTCGGCCACGTCTTCGCCGAAGGTGTGCTCGGCGCCCAGGCTCTTCGCTTCGCCGCGGTCGGCGATCACGGGGCGGTCGTCTTCGCCGCGGGCCAGCTTCTGCAGGTCGAAGCCGTGGCTGCCGAGCTTGCGCTCGAGGCGCCCGGTGTCGGCGCGGGCGAGGTCGCCGATGGTGTGGATGCCGAGCGGGATCAGCCGCTCCTCCATCTTCGGTCCCACGCCCCACAGCCGGCGCACCGGCAGCGGCGAGAGGAACGCGGCCTCGCCGCCCGGAGGCACGATCACCAGGCCGTCCGGCTTGCGCATGTCGGACGCGACCTTCGCGAGGAGCTTGCAGCTCGCGACGCCGACCGAGGCGGTGAGCTGCAGCCGCTCGTGGATGCGCTGCTTGAGCGCGGTGGCCAGGGCCTCGGCGCTGCCCGCGAAGGGGCGCAACGCGCCGCTGACGTCGAGGAACGCCTCGTCGATCGAGACCGGCTCGACCAGGTCGGTGAAGGTGCCGAGGATCTCCATCACCTCGTCCGACACGACGGAGTAGCGCTTCATGTCGGGCTGCACGTAGATGCCCTGGGGGCACAGGCGCCACGCCTCGCGGATCGGCTGCGCGGAGCGCACGCCGAAGCGGCGGGCCTCGTAGGAGCAGGTGGAGACGACGCCGCGGCCGGCGCCGCCTCTCGGGTCGGAACCGACGATCACCGGCTTGCCGCGCAGCTCCGGACGGTCGCGCTGCTCGACCGCCGCGTAGAACGCGTCCATGTCGACGTGGAGGATGGTGCGGCTCACCGGAACGCTTCAGCATCGCACGCGGCGGCGCGCCCGCAGGTCCGGTCCGGCGGCGGGGCTGTCGGGAGCGGGCTAGTACCCGTGGCTCTTGCAGGTGCCGTGGCCGACGCAGGGGCTGCCCGGCTCCAGCACGCAGCGCTCGCCCATCGCGGGCGGCAGGCCGTACTGGTGGCCCGCGGCGCCGTGGACGTGGGGGTGGGCGTGGACCATCGGCAGGGCGATGCGGGCGACGGGCGCGGCGACAACCGGAGGGGCGACCGGAACCGCCGCGCCCAGCGCGGCCTCCAGCCTGCGCACGCGCGCCTCGAGCGCGGCGATGCGGTCCTCGGAGGAGGCGCCGACGGAGCCGCCGTCCTCGCGGCCGGAACGCGCCAGCTCCAGCGTCTCGGCGGCCAGTTGCCGCAGCCGTTCGTCGGAGAGCGTCACGCGCCACCTCCCGGCAGGTCCACCGCGTCGACGACGCCGATCACCGCGGCGTCCACGCCGGCGAGCCCCTTGCCCAGCGTCTGCATCGCCGCCTTGCCATCCTGCACCAGCAACACGCGGTCGCCGACGCCGGCGTCGACGCCGTCGATCGCCATCACGGTGCCGCCGCGGTCGCGGCCCTCGAGGTCGAGCGGCTGCACCAGCAGCAGCTTGGTGCCGTGGAGCTTCTCGTTCTTCTGGGTCGCGACGGCGGCGCCGACGACCCGCGCGAGCAGCATCAGGCTACTCCGCGTGCCACTCGTCGACGATGCCGACGATGGCCGCGTCGGTCGGCACGTCCTTCGGCAGGAACGGGTGGGCCGCCTCGCGCCCCTTCAGGTAGATGACGTGCTCGCCCGCGCCGGCGCCCACGCCGTCGATCGCGACGAGCGGCCTGCCGACCGGCGCGCGCTTCGCGTCGATCGGCTGCACCAGCAGCAGCTTGCTGCCGACGAGCGCCTCGTCCTTGCGGGTGGCGACGACGTTGCCGATCACGCGCGCGAGCAGCATCGCTGTCAGTCGACGAGGTCGACGGCGTCGACGACGCCGCAGATCGCCGCGTCGACCGGGGTGTCCTTGAGACCGCTGGCCATCCGCGCCGAGGAGCCGGAGACGACCAGCACGCGGTCGCCGACTCCCGCGTGCACGGTGTCGACGGCGATCACGTAGCCGGCCTCGTCCTTGCCGCGCGGATCGGTCGCGCGCACCACGAGCAGCTTGGCGCCGGACAGCTTCTCGTCCTTGCGCGTCGAGACCACCGTCCCGACCACGCGGCCCAGGATCAAGGGAGTGCTACTTCGAGGCGGCCTTGCCGATCGGCAGCACGTCCTCGAGGTTGCCGTGCGGCCGCGGGATCACGTGGACCGAAACCAGTTCGCCCACCCGGCGGGCGGCGGCAGCGCCGGCGTCGGTGGCGGCCTTCACGGCGGCCACGTCGCCGCGCACGATCGCGGTCACGTAGCCGGAGCCGATCTTCTCGTAGCCGATCAACTGGACCTTGGCCGCCTTCACCATCGCGTCGCTGGCTTCGATCATCGCCACCAGCCCGCGGGTCTCGATCAATCCGAGCGCTTCGCCCATGTCGTCCCTCTCGCCTGAAGGGCTGAATCTGACGCGCCGACGCCCCGGAGTCAAGCCCGCCCCACCTACTAGCCGCGGGGCGCGGGCGGCGGACCGTAGGCGCCTTTCGCGCGCAGCTCCGCGAGGCGCTCGACTTCGTCGTCGCTCAGCCGGCGGGCTCCGCCCAGGGCGCGCGCGTGGAGCGTCACCTTCGCGAACTGCTCGAGGATCTCCATCCGCTGCCAGGCCCGCTCCAGGCTGTCGCCCAGGGCCAGCGCGCCGTGGTTCTCGAGCAGCAGCGTCTGCGCGTCCTGGGCGGCGTCGCCGACGCGGGCGGCCAGTTCCTCCGTGCCCGGCGTCGCGTAGGGCACGATCGGGATCGGCCCCAGCGCGACCACCGCCTCGGGCAGCACGGCGACCTCGAGCGGCAGCCGCGCCGCCGCGAACGCCGTCGCCACCGGCGGGTGGGCGTGGACGATCGCGCCGACGTCGGGCCGCCGCGCGTAGACGACGGCGTGCATCCGCACCTCGGACGACACCCGCCAGGGCCCCTCGCGCAGCGCGCGCCCGAACAGGTCGGTCTCGACCAGCATGTCGGCCCCGAGGAAGCCCTTGCTGACGCCGGCCGGGGTGACCAGCAGCCGGTCCGGCGCGAGGCGCAGCGAGAGGTTGCCCTCGCTGCCGCCGATCAGGCCGCGCTCGTAGAGGCGGCGGCCGTACTCGACGAGGGCGGCGCGGGGCTCCACGGCCGCGGCGTCAGGAGGCGCGGGCGCCGGCCTTGTCGCGGCAGGCGGGCGAGCAGAACCACTCCTCCTGGCCGCCGACGACGGCGCGCAGCGCCCGGCTCCGCGGCACGAAGGTGTTGCAAACGCGGTCGCGGACCAGCGGCTCGGCCACGGCCGGCGGCGGCGGCGCGGCCGGCTTCGCGGCCGGCGGCGTGTTGCGGCGCAGGGCCTGGGCGATCAGGCGGCCGACGAAGCGCACCACCAGCAGCACCAGCACGAAGCGCAGGAAGGCCGCGAGGAATCCCATCTCTGGCGGGCAGTATGGCCCCCGCCTCCGGCGAGGGTCAATCCGGGCTTTACGCCGCACGCGGGCGGCACCAGAATGGGATCGGAACCATCCAGGGAGGGCCGCCATGATCCGCCTGAAGCGACTGCTGGTCCCGACCGACTTCTCGGACTCGGCCCGGCTGGCCCTGCGCTACGCGTGCTCGTTCGCCCAGGAGTACGAGGCCGAGCTGCTGCTCGTCCACGTGGTCGAGAACGTGGCGGTCGGTTACGCGAACGACCTGTTCCCGGTGCCGATGGCCGAGGTGGTGCAGGAGCTGACGAGCTACGCCCGGGCCGAGCTCGACTCGCTGGCGAAGGACGTCGAGGGCCAGGGCATCCGGGTGCGGGTGGTGCTGACCCAGGGCAAGCCGTCCGCGGAGATCCTGCACCTGGCCGCCGAGGAGAAGGCCGACATGATCGTGCTCGGCACCCACGGCAAGGGCATGCTCGACCAGGCCATCTTCGGCTCCACCACCGAGCGGGTGGTGAGGAAGGCCCCTTGTCCGGTGCTCTCGGTCCGCGAGAGCGAACACGACTTCGTGGATTAGGGGCGGCCTACCAGTTCACGCCGCTCCACTTGACGAGGGCGCCGCCGACCGTGAAGCCGGCGCCGACGCTGGCCAGCACCAGCGTGTCGCCCGCCTTCAGCCGGCCCTCGTCGAGCGCGGTGCCGAGCGCCAGCGGGATCGTGCCCGCGGTGGTGTTGCCGTAGCGGTCGATGTTCTTGATCACCTTGTCGTCGGGCAGGCCGAGCCGCTGTTGGGCGGCGTCGATGATGCGGATGTTGGCCTGGTGGGCGACGAACAGGTCGACGTCGGCGCCGGAGAGCCCGTTGCGCTCGAGCACCCTGAGGCTGATCTCCGCCATCTTGCGCACGGCGAACTTGAAGACGTGACCGCCCTCCTGACGGACGAAGTGCAGCCGCTGGTCGACGGTCTCGCGGGTGGTCGGCCGCCGCGAGCCGCCGGCGACCATGTGCAGGTAGGGCTCGCCCGAGCCGTCGACCTCGTGGCTGAAGTCGAGGATGCCGGTGCCGTCGTCGCCGGGCTCGAGCAGCACCGCGCCCGCCCCGTCGCCGAAGAGCACGCAGGTCGCGCGGTCCTGGAAGTCGAGGATCGAGGTCATCACGTCGGCGCCGACCACCAGCACCTTCCTGTGCGCGCCCGTCTCCACGAACTGCGCGCCCATCGTCAGCGCGTAGAGGAATCCGGAGCAGGCCGCCGACACGTCGAAGCCCCAGGCCTTCTTCGCGCCCAGCTTGTCCTGGAGCAGGCAGGCCGTGGCCGGGAACAGCATGTCCGGGGTGACCGTCGCGACGATGATCAGGTCCAGCTCGTCGGCGCCGATGCCGCGCTTCTGGAGCGCGTCGCGGCAGGCGTGGAGCGCGATCTCGCTGGTCGGCGTGCCCGGTTCGACGTAGTGGCGCTGGCGGATGCCGGTGCGGGTGCGGATCCACTCGTCGTTGGTGTCGACGAGCTTCTCGAGATCGGCGTTGGTCACGACCCGTGGCGGAACGTAGCGACCCAGGGCAGTGATCCGCGCGCGCACTTTCGACATTTCTTCTCCGACTCCCGGTTGGACGAGGGCGTATTGTCTCAAAAAGCCGGCTAGGGCTGGCGCTGGGCCGCCGCGCCGCTGCGGCCCGCACGGTACAGCAGCGCGCAGACCACGGCGACGACGACGAGCCCCGCGGCCGTGCCGGCCGTGCCCGCCAGGTGGGCGAAGTCGCGCTCGGCGAAGCGCACGCTGGCGAGCCACGCCTCGAGCCCCGCGAACTGCGACTTCGCGGCGACGAGGAACGCGATGGCCACGCCGGCGAGCCCCTCGCCCGCGATCAGGCCCGAGGCCATCAGCACGCCGGGGTCGCCGTCCTTCGCCGGTCCGCCCCGGCGGGCGTCGACCAGCCGCCGCACGCAGCCGCCGACGTAGATCGGCGTCAGGCTGGCGAGCGGCAGGTAGAGTCCGACCGCGAACGGCAGCCCCGGCAGGCCGCCGAGCAGGCCGCACAGGGAGAACGCGCCGCCCACGCCGACGAGGCCCCATGGCAGCGCACCGGAGAGCACGCCCTCGATCACGGTCTTCATCAGCGTCGCCTGCGGCGCCGGCAGCTCCGCGCTGCCGAAGCCGAACGCCTTGCCGAGCAGCAGCACTGTCGCCGCCACCGCCCAGCACGCGAAGGCGGCGCCGATCAACTGGCCCACCTGCTGCCGGGCGGGCGTCGCGCCGACGAGCTGGCCGGTCTTCAGGTCCTGCGAGATGTCGCCGGCCTTGGAGGCCGCGATGCAGACCACGGTGCCGACGGTGAGGATCGCCGCCCGCGCCGAGTCGTCCTGCCAGCCGAGCGCGACGAAGATGAGGGCGGTGCCGAGCAGCGTCACCAGCGTCATGCCCGAGGTCGGGTTCGACGACACGCCGATCAGGCCGACGATGCGCGAGCTGACCACGACGAAGGCGACGCCGAAGATCGCGACGCCGGTGGCCGCGACCAGGCGCTGGAAGAAGTTCATGTCGCCCGCGAACAGCCCCGGCACCAGCGCCAGCGTCGCGATCACGATCGCCGGCCCGGCGACCACCACCCAGCCGGGCACGTCGCGGTCGGTGCGGCTGCCGTCGCCCGCCGCTTCGGCGTCGCCGCGCAGGCCGCCGAGCACCGCCGCGAGCGAGCGGTACATCGTCGGCAACGACCGGATCACGGTGACGATGCCGGCCGCGGCCACCGCGCCCGCGCCGATGTAGCGCACGTAGCGCGACCAGATCTGGCCGGTGCTCATCTCGTGGATCGTCTTCGTGGCTTCCGGGAACAGCGGCGCGGTGAGCTGGTCGCCGACCAGCGCGATCAGCGGGATCAGCACCATCGCCGAGATCAGCGAGCCGGCCACCATCACCGCCGACTGCGTGTAGCCGAGGATGTAGCCGACCGCCAGCAGTGCCGGCGCGATCTCCAGCGTCAGCTCCGCCCTGGGCAGGAAGCCGACGTGCACGCCCAGCTCCGAGGAGACGAGCGAGAAACCGCCGATCAGCAGCTTGACCGCCGCCCCGAGCGCCAGCCCCTCGAAGATGAAGCGGCCGCCGGGCGCGCTCTCCGTGGTGGCCTTGAGCACCTCGGCGCAGGCGGTGCCCTCCGGGTAGGGCAGCTCGGCGGCGCTGCGCACGATCAGCAGCCGCCGCAGCGGCACCATCGCGCAGATGCCGAGGATGCCGCCGAGCCAGGCCAGGATCGCGACCTGGTGCAGCGGCGGCACCAGGCCCCACAGGAACAGCGCGGGGATCGTGAAGATGGTGCCGGCCGCCAGCGACGAGCTGGCCGAGCCGATCGTCTGCGAGAGGTTGGCCTCGAGGATCACCCCGCCTTTCGCCGACAGCGCGCGGAACAGGGCCACGGTGAGCACCGCGATCGGGATCGAGGTCGACACCGTGAGCCCGACGCGCAGGCCGAGGTAGGCGTTGGCGGCGCCGAAGATCACGCCGAACGTGATGCCGGCGAGGATCGCCCGCAGCGTGAACTCGGGCAGGCCGTCGTGCTCGTGGGCGAGCGGGTTCGTCGCGGTGGCCATCTCGGGGTCCTCCCACCGCCGCGCGGCGCGCGGTGCGGCGCATGATATTCCCCGTCGCACGGGCCTGCTAGGCTGTCGGCGCCGGAGATGCCGATGAGATCGAAGCCCCATGCCCCACGCGCGGCTGCCGCCGGCCCGGAGAACGGCGGGAGTGCCGCTGCCGCTTCACCGGAGACGGCCGCCGACGTCGTGCGGATGATGGAGGAGCACTCGCCGTTCAACCGCTGGCTCGGCATCCGCGGCGTGCACGCCGAGCCGGGCCGGGTGACGATGGCGATCGACCCGCGCGCCGAGCACACCGGCGACCCGGTGCGCCCGGCGCTGCACGGGGGCGTCATCTCGGCGCTGGTCGACACCGCGGGCGGCGCTGCCGCGTGGACGGCGCTGCCGCCCGGCGAGACGGTGTCGACCGTCGACCTGCTGGTCGACTACCTCGAGCCGGGCCGCTTCGACGCGCCGCTCGTCGCCGAGGCCGAGCTGCTGCGCAAGGGCAACCGCGTGTGCCACGTGCGGGTCGTCGTCCGCCAGGGCGCGCGCCGGGTGGCCGAAGGCCGCGCCGTGTACAACATCCACCGCCGCCGCAAGGAGGAATAGTCCCGCCGATGCCCGTGTCCCTGCCGATGGCCGAGCCGCCCAAGCCGATGGTCCACTGCCTCGACTGCGCCCGCTGCTGCACCTACGTCGCGGTCGGCATCAACGCCCCGACCCGGCCCAAGCACGCGACCGAGATCCTCTGGTTCCTCTACCACGACAAGACGTCCGTCTACGTCGACGGCGACGGCGAGTGGTGCGTGCAGTTCGAGAGCCGCTGCCGCAACCTGCAGCCCGACAACCTGTGCGCGATCTACGGCGTGCGTCCCCACATCTGCCGCACGTTCGACGAGAACACCTGCGAGGTGAACTCGCAGGAGGGGACGAGCCACACCTTCCGCGCCCCCGAGGAGTTCCTCGCCTACCTGCAGCAGCACTACCCGCGGGTGTACCGCCAGATCGAACGCACGCACACCGTAGCCGAACACCGGCCGAAGCCGGTGGCGAGGGGCTGATCGCGGGAGCGCCCGGCTCGTGGTAGCGTGTCCGGCTGCTATGCATTCTTCCCGTGCCGCGGCCGCCCTGCTGGCCGCCGCGTTGCTCTCCGCCTGCGGCGGCGGGGGCGGAGCCTCGAGCCCGACCTCGCCGACCACGCCGACCCCCACCCCGACGCCGAACGTCCGCACCGTGAACGTGCAGGGCGCCGTCTTCTACGACGAAGACGGCGGCGGCCAGCTCGACGGCATCGAGGGCGTGCGGATGCCGAACCTGACCGTCTCGATCGGCGGCCGCACGACGACGACGGACGCGGCCGGCCGCTTCAGCTTCGACGCGCCCGAAGGCGCGCAGCAGGCCACGATCGTCGAGTCGAGCCTGCCGATTGGCTGGCAGGTGAGCGCCCGCAGCGTGAACCTGCCAGTCAACGGGGACCTGCTGCTGCCGGTCACCCTGCCGCTGCGCAGCGGGCGCCCGAACGTCTACATGGGCTTCGGCGACTCGATCACGCTCGGCACCGGCTCGCGCACCGGCGACGGCTACATGCCCTGGATCCAGGACCTGCTGCGTGGCTACTGGGGGCGCGCCAGCGTCGTCAACGAGGGCATCGGGGGCACCCGCTCCGATCGCGGGGCCGAGCGGATCGGCGACGCCATCAACCGGGTGCGCCCGGCCTACGTGCTGATCCTCTACGGCACCAACGACTGGAACTCGAGCTCCTGCCGCGACGCCTTCCCGTGCTACACGATCGACTCGCTGCGCTTCATGATCGGTGCGGTCAAGGCCTACGGCTCGGTGGCCGTCGTCGGGACCATCCCGCCCGTCAACCCGACCGTGCTCGACCGTGAGCCCGAGAACCGCAACGCCTGGGTCAACCGGATGAACGACCTGATCCGGCCGATGGTGCGGCAGGAGGGGGCGATCCTGGCCGACATCCACGCCGCGATGCTGGCGCAGCCGAGCCTGCCCGCGCTGTTCGACGACTTCCTGCACCCGAACGAGGCGGGCTACGAGGTGATCGCCCGCGAGTGGCTGCGGGCGATCACGGCGCCGCGGGGCAGCGGCTCCACCGCCGGAGGGAACTGAGATGAAGCTGCGCGTCGCCGTGCTGAGCCTGCTGACCCTGCCCGCGCTCGGCCAGGCCCCCGCGCCGGCGGCCACGCCCGCCGCGGCCCCCGAGACCTTCGTCGCCCCCACCGGGCAGACGATGCGGCGCTACGCCTTCGGGTTGCTCAGCCGCGGCGACAAGTGGACTCCGGAACGCACGCCTCGGACCGAGGAGCTGCAGAAGGGTCACATGGCCAACATCGGCCGCATGGCCGAGGCGAAGAAGCTCGTCGCCGCGGGCCCGATGGCCGACCCGAACAGCGCGGTGCGCGGCGTGTTCGTGTTCGCGACGCCGCTCGCCGACGCGCAGGCCGAGGCCGCGCAGGACCCGGCGATCGCCGCCGGACGGCTGAAGCTCGAGCTGGCCGAGTGGTGGGGCCCCGTCGGCGTCGGCGACCAGTACTGGAAGGACCAGGCCGCGGGCAAGCCGTTCGAGATGGCCGTGCACCCGCTCGGCCTCCTGGTCACCGGTTCGGTGCCGGCGCCGCCCGCAGAGGCCGCGAAGCTGCAGGCCGCCCACATGGAGCGGATCGTCGCCCTGATGAAGTCGGGCAAGCTGCTGACCGCGGGCCCGTTCGTCGAGCGCGGCGCCTGGCGCGGGATCCTGGTGTTCGCGCCCGAGGTCACGCTCGACGAGGCGAAGGCGCTGGTGGCCGAGGACGCCTACGTGGCGGGCGGCCACATGGACGTGCAGTTCCACGGCTGGTACCACGCGAAGGGCACCTTCCCGAAGCTGCCGTAGCGGCCGTCCCGGCGCCGGCGAATCGTCGGCGCCGGGGTCCTTCGCGGCTAGCGCAGCATCAGCTCGCGGAAGTGCGGCGGCTGCGGCGTCGGCTCGCCCGACAGCGCCTTCTCCACGGCGAACTCCGCCATCTTCTCGACCACCCACGGGAAGTGGGCGTCCTTGAGCGAGCGGTAATCCATGTCCGGCGTGTAGTTGGTCAGGTCGATGCCGTAGTACTTGCCGTCCTTGACCGCCAGCTCGATCGCGTTCATGTCGTAGCCGAGCGCGATGTTGAGCTTGAGCGAGAGCTCCTCGGCGGTGTCGCGCATCTCGCGACCCCAGGCCCCCAGCTCCTTCTCCATCACGTCGTAGTCCTGGTTGTAGCCGCCGAGCCCCATCGGGGCGGGGTCGTAGCGGATCGCGCGGGCGTGGCGGCGGCCGATGGTGGGCACCCGGATGTAGGTGTCCCACTTGATGAACTCCTGCAGCATCATCGTCTTGCTGCCCGAGGCGTTGTAGAAGTGGATCAGCTCCTCGAGGTTGTGGATCTTGTTGACGTCCTTCCAGCCGCCGCCGAACGCGGGCTTCATGATGCAGGGCGCGCCGACGTAGTCGAGGTACATCGCGAAGTCGGTCGGCCACAGGTTGCGCAGGCTCTCCGCGGTCACGTCGTCGACGTACTCGCGGTTCGGCAGCACCACGGTCTTCGGCTCGGCGATGCCCAGCTTCTCGGCGATGGCGTAGCCGAAGAACTTGTCGTCGCACGAGCGCCAGAACGTGTTGTTGATGCAGTAGGTGCCCTGCAGCGCCGCCATCTTCAGGTAGACGGAGTAGTACGGCACCTCGTGGCTCATGCGGTCGAGCACGACCCGGTACGGCACCGGTTCGTTGAGCTTGGTGCCGCCGAGCTGGACGTACTCGGCCGTCACCCCGCGGCCCATCGAGTTGACCTTCTGGATGAAGGCGTCGGGGAACGAGTTCTCGCGGCCGCGCAGCACGCCGATGCGCATGATTCCTCCTTGGAACGGGAGCGGATTCTAGCAGCCCGGCCGAAACCGCCGCCGAATAACTTCAGGCTATTCTTCACCGCAAAACAAAGGATTGGCGTCTCCGGGGGCCGATACCTATCTTTCGGTTCGAGGTGGCCCCGGGGCCGCGGCCCATTCCCCGCTCCCCAGCCGCACCCGGGGCCGCCTCGCGTCGTTCAGCGCCGCCGTCGGACGATCGGCGACTCGCGCAACGAGGGCTCGGTCAGGATCAGCGCGCCGAGCGCCAGCAGGGCCAGGCCGCAGATCACGGCGCCTGCCCCGAACACGGCGGTGAGCCCCGGGTCGCCCGGGCCCGCGGGCAGGCCCCAGCGGTTGACCACCGCCTTCAGCATGCCGGCCCCGAAACCGAGTGCCAGCACCAGCGAGTAGAACGCGTAGGCAAAACCGCGCAGCATCGACGCGGGCGCGCGCTGGGTCGCCCACAGCGCGGTGCCCGCTGCCAGCGCCGCCAGGCCGACGGGCCAGGGGAAAGCTCCCCCACCGACCGGCTGGAACACCGCGAACGGCACGAACGGCAATGGCAGCCCGCACAGCCAGAACCACAGGTTGCGCCGGGGCAGGAGCTGGGCGAGCAGCGGGTCGCCGCTCACGGCGCGAAGACCTCCTCGCGCGCGGCCTGCGACAGGCGCACGACCGCGGGGTGACGCAGGCGCCGCTCGACGGTGATCGCGTAGTAGCGCTCGCGCAGCCCGGGCAGCTCGCCGACGCGGCGCACCTGGAACTGCTGCTCCACCTCGCGGGCGATCGCGGTCGGCGCCGTGAACACGCCGAGGCCGGTGGAGCCGAAGGTCTTGAGCAGCGCCGGGTCGTCGAACTCGCCCACCACCCGCGGCCGCAGGCCCTCGCGCTCGAACCAGGCGTCGAGGCCGCGGCGCGCGCTCGAGTGCTGCGTGGGCATCAGGAACGGGGCCCCCTCGAGCGAGGCCGGGAACCCGGAAGCCAGCCGCCCTGCCCACTCCGCGTTGCCGAACACGGCGACCCCGCACTCGCCGAGCAGGTGGCTGAAGGCCTTGACCCGGACCGACGGCGGCACGGGCGCGTCCGAGATGACGACGTCGAGGCCGTGGGTGGCGAGATCGGACAGCAGCCGCTCGCTGCTGCCCTCCACGCAGGAGAGCACCACCGGCTCCGGGCCGACGAGCGCCGGCAGCAGCAGGCGATGGGCGATCAGCTTGGGCACCGCGTCGGCGACGCCGACGGAGAGCCGCGCGGGCCGCCCCGTCGGCCGCTTCTTCACGGTGTCGACCAGCTCCTGGCCGATCGCGAAGATCTCGTCCGCGTAGCGGTGGACGACGCGGCCCATCTCGGTCAGCTCGAGGGTCCGGCCGCGCCGCTCGAAGAGCGGTTCGCCCAGCGCTTCCTCCAGCTCGCGCAACTGGGCGGAGACGGTCGGCTGCGAGACGTTGAGCTTCTCGGAGGCCCGCGTCACGCCGCCCTCCCGGACCACGGCCCAGAAGTAGCGCAGGTGGTGATAGTTCAGCCATTCCATCGGAACCGATTATGCATCGCGGATTGCTATTCGACAAGTCGAAACAATCTCGTGGTCTATGCATGAGCGACGCTCCATCTTGGAGGGCGAGGAGGTTCGCGATGAGAGTGGAGATCCGCGGTCGACGGGCCCTGGTCAGCGCGGCGTTCCGCGAGCACGCGCTGCGCCGCATCAGCTTCGCCCTCTCCCGCTACGGCGCCGCGTTGTCGCGGGTCGTGCTGCGGGTCGCCGACCTGAACGGGCCGCGCGGAGGCGTCGACAAGCAGGCGCGGATGCTGGCCCGACTGCGCCGCGGCGGCCAGCTCGAGATCGCCGAGCGCGACTCGGACCTCTACGTGGCGATCGACCGCGGCGCCGGCCGCCTGCAGCGAGCGCTGGCGCGGGCCCTGGACCGCCGCCGGGAGCGCGGCGCGCGGCGCGACCGCCTGGCGCTCGGCTGGTGAAGGCTCACACGTAGCGATCGCCGCGCACGACCTCGACCGTCTCGACCCAGGCGACCACGGCGTAGTGGGGAAAGTACGCCTCGGCCAGCCGCTCGAGCAGGCGCTGCGCGACCGCGTCCGAGACCAGCGTCTCGATCCGCACGTTGCCGCCTTCCCACTCGCTGCTGCGCACGCCGCGAGCGCCGGCGCCGCGGGCCGCCGTCAGCGTGTAGCCGCGGGCGCCGGCCGCCTCGAGGTCCTTGAGCAGCCGCTCCTCGAGCAGCGACTCGGCGACGATCGTGACCCGCTGCACCGGTACCGTGTGAATCGCCATGGCGCTACCCGAGCAGGCGGTGGGCGAGCCGCGCGAACGCGTCGTAGAGCGGCAGGCCCAGCGCCAGGTTGAAGGGGAAGGTGACGACCAGCGAGCTGGCCAGGTACAGGCTGGGTGAGGCCTCGGGCAGCGCCAGCCGCACGGCCGCAGGGGCCGCGATGTACGAGGCCGACGCGGCCAGCGTGGCGAACACCATGGTCCCGCCGGGCGAGAGCCCGACGAGCGGGCCGAGCAGAGAAGCCAGCGCCGCGTGCACGATCGGCGCGATCACCGCGAAGGCGACGAGCGGCGCCCCCGCGCGCCGCAGGTCGCCGCGGCGGCGGGCGGCGACGACGCCCAGCTCGAGCAGGAACAGCACCAGCGCGCCCAGGAACAGGTCGGAGAACAGCGGCTTGACGGCGGCGTAGCCGCGCTCGCCGGTCAGCACGCCGATCGCCAGGCCGCCGACCAGCAGCACGACGCTGCGGCCGAACACGACCTCGTGAAGCGCCTCGCGCAGGCCGCCGCCGCCGCCCGCCGCGCCGCCGGCACGGGCCAGCGCGATGGCGACGACGATCGCCGGCACCTCGAGCAGCGCGACCAGCGCGGGCAGGAAGCCCTCGGCCGGCACCCCGCGCGCGGCCAGGAACTGCAGGGCGGCGACGAAGGTCACGGCGGAGACCGAGCCGTAGTGGGCCGCCAGCGCGCCCGAGTCGGCAGCCCCCAGCCGCAGCAGGCGGCGCAGCACCGCGTAGCACCACAGCGGGATCGCGGTGCCCAGGGCAAGTGCCGCCAGCGCGGGCCACAACAGCGCGCCCGCCTCGGCGACCGAGATCGCCACGCCACCCTTGAGGCCGATCGCCAGCAGCAGGTAGACCGACAGCGCGTCGTACAGCGCCTCGTGCAGCTTCAGCTCCGCGCCCAGCGCGGTGGCCAGGAAACCGAGCGCGAACGCCAGCACCGGCGGCGAGGTCAGGTTGGCGGCGAGCGCCGCACCGAACTCCATCAGGGCCGGGCGGCGAGCCACTCCCGCAGCGCGGCGGCCAGCGCGGCAGGCGCCTCGAAGCAGGGCAGGTGGCCGCAGGCGGGCAGCGTGACGAGCTTCGCCCCGGGGATCGCGTCCGCCATCCGCTGCGCGTCGGCGGGCGGGGTCAGCGCGTCTTCGGCGCCGACGACGCACAACGCCGGCACCCGGATCTCGCGCAGCAGCCCGGTCTGGTCGGCGCGCGCCGCGAGCCCGGCCAGCGCGTCGGCGACGGCGCCCGGCGCCGCCGCCTCGATCGCCGCCCGGACCTTCGACACGACCTCCGGCCGCTCGCGCTGCGTCGTCGCGCCGAGCAGCCGCGGCAGCATCGCCTCCACCACGGGGCCGACGCCCTGCGCGCGCACGGCGCTCGCCAGCGCGGCGCGATTGGCGCGGGCCTCGGGCGCGTCGGCTTCGGCCCGGGTGTCGACGAGCGCGAGCCCGGACAGCCGGGTCGGGTGGGCGCGCGCCATCGCCAGCGCCGCGTAGCCGCCCATCGACAGCCCGCACACGGCCGCGCGGGAGATGCCGAGGTGGTCGAGCAGCGCCACCGCGTCGGCGGCGATCCCCTCCATCGACAGCAGCGCGCCGGCGGGGCTCGAGCCGCCGAAGCCGCGGGCCGAGAAGCGCACGCAGCGGGCATGCGGAGCCAGCGCCTCGACCACGTCGTCCCACATGCCGTGGTCGAACGGGAAGGCGTGGAGCAGCAGCAGGTCCGGCCCCTCGCCGCGCACGTCCCAGGCGAGCGCGCCGCCGCCGCGGGCGAAGTGGCGGCTCATGCGAGGGGCCGCGCCCGCTTCGCCTCGCGGGCGGCGCGCAGCCGCTCGTGGGCGATGCGGTCGGCGATCACGTGCGGCGGCAGGTCGTCGTCGGCGGCGCTCTCCAGGATCTCGCGCACCCGCGGCCCGATCGCCCGGACCCGCTCGCGCACGCCGTCTTCGTCGAGCTCGCCGCGCTCGTGCAGCAGGCTCAACAGGCCGCCGGCATTGACCACGTAGTCGGGCGCCCACACGATGCCGCGCTCGTGGAGGCGGTCGCCGTCCTCGGCCATCGAGAGCTGCTCGTTGGCCGCGCCGACCACCGCCCTGGCCCGCAGCCGCGGGATCGTCTCGCTGTTGAGCACGGCGCCGGCCGCGTTGGGCGAGAACACGTCGCACTCGCTGTCGTAGACGTCCTCGGGTTCGACCCGGGTGGCGGCGCACTCGTCGGCCACGCGGTCGGCGCGGGCGCTCTCGCGGTCGCACACCGCGACGAGCCGCGCGCCGGCCGCTTGCAGCCGCTTCGCCAGCCGGTAGCCGACCTGGCCGGCGCCCTGCAGCGCGACCCGCAGCCCGGCGAGCTCGAGACCGAGGAAGTCGGCGGTCTGGCGGATCGACTCCAGCACGCCCAGAGCGGTGAGGTCGGCGGTGTCCACGCCGGACTGCGCCCCGGCGTGGGAGACGTGCTTCGTCTGGCGGGCCATCACCGCGACGTCGCGGGGGTCGATCCCCATGTCGGGCCCGGTGTGGAAGCGCCCGCCCATCCGTTCGATCGCGCGGGCGTAGGCGACGAGGCGCTGGCGGGTCTTGTCGCGGGCGGGGTCGCCGAGGATCACCGCCTTGCCGCCGCCGGTCGGCATCTCGGCCAGCGCCGCCTTGAAGGTCATCGCCCGCGACAGCCGCAGCGCGTCGAGCACCGCGTCGTCCATCGTCGGGTACAGCCGCATGCGGGTGCCGCCGACGGCGGGCCCCAGCGTCGTGTCGTGGATGGCGACCACGGCCCGCAGACCCGAGGCCGCGTCGTGGAGCACGATCACCTCCTCGTGGCCCATCTCGTGGGCGACGTCGAGGATGCGCATCTACTCCTTCGTCCAGCGCTGCAGCCAGCCGATGACCTCGTCGTGCCAGCGCACCGAGTTCGCGGGCTTGAGCACCCAGTGGTTCTCGTCGTGGAACACGAGGAAGCGCGACGGCACGCCGCGGAGCTGGAGTGCCGTGAACATCTGCATCCCCTGCTCGATCGGCACCCGGTAGTCGAGCTCGCCGTGGATCACGAGCGTCGGCGTCTTGAAGTTCTTCGCGTAGGTGGCCGGGCTCCACTTCTCGTACTCGGCCGGGATCTCCCACGGCAGCCCGCCCATTTCCCACACCGGGAACCACAGCTCCTCGGTCGACAGCGTCATCGAGCGCATGTCGTAGAGGCCGTCGTGGCTGACCAGCGCCTTGAAGCGGTCGGTGTGGCCCGCGATCCAGTTGACCATGTAGCCGCCGTAGGAGGCGCCGGCCGCGGCCGTGCGGCCCCTGGCGACGTAGGGCAGCGCCTCGGCGAAGTCGGTGCCCTTCATCAGGTCCTCGTAGACCTTGCCTCCCCAGTCGCGGTTGATGTCGTCCTCGAACTCCTGGCCCCAGCCGACCGAGCCGCGCGGGTTGGGCGCGAACACGACGAAGCCGGCGGCCGCCAGCACCTGCGGGTTCCAGCGGTAGCTCCACGAGTCGGCCCAGGCGCCCTGCGGGCCGCCGTGGATCAGCACGAGCAGCGGGTACTTCTTCGCCGGGTCGAAGTTCGCGGGCTTGACGATCCAGGCCTGCACGTCCTTGCCCGCCGCGCCCTCGTAGCGCACCGACTCGCCGGGCTTCAGGCCGAAGGTCGCGAGGTAGGCGTCGTTGACCTTCGTCACCGCCTGCGCGCCGCTGCCGTCGGTGGCGATCCTCCACACCTCGCCCGGCGCAGTCAGCGAGGCGCGCATCGCCAGTACCCACTTCCCGCCGGCCACGGCCGCGAGCGAGGAGAACGTGCCGTCGGCGAGCTTCTTCGGCGTGCCGCCCGCCGCAGGCACCGTGAAGACCGGGTCGCGGCCGTCGTCCGAGATGACGTAGTGGAGGGCCTGGCCGTCGACGGACCAGGCGAGGTCCTCGACGTGGCGGTCGACCTGCGGCAGCAGCTCCGTGATCTTCCCGCTCGCGCGGTCCTGCACCATCAGGCGCCAGCGGTCGGCCTCGTAGCCCGCGCGCATCTGGGTCCGGAACGCCAGCTTCTTGCCGTCGGGCGAGAAGCGGCAGGCCCCGTCGTAGCCGGGGTGGGAGGCGACCTTCTGCGGCTCGCCACCCGAGACCGGGACGACGAACACGTCGGCGTTGGTCGACAGCGCGGGCACCGCGTCGTCGTTGCGCGAGAAGCAGACCTCGCGGCCGTCCTTCGACACGCTCCAGTCACCGCCGCCCAGGCTCCACGTCGGCACGTCGCGGTCGCCCGGGGTCAGGTCGCGGACGGCACCGCCCGCGAGCGGAACGTGGAAGAGGTGGCTGCGCTTGCCGTCCTCCCATTCGTCCCAGTGGCGGAACAGCAGGGCGTCGTACGCCTTCGGCCCGCCGGCCGCCGCATCGCGCTTCGCGTTGCAGGCGTCGTCGGCGCCGCAGTCGGGCCACACGTCCGCGCGCACGACCAGCGCGTCGGCGCCCGCCCAGGCGAACTCGGAGACGCCGCCCGCGAAGCTCGTGAGCCGCTGCGGCTCGCCGCCCGCGAGGTCGAGGCGGTAGACCTGCATCGCGCCGTCGCGAGCCGAGAGGAAAGCGAGCGAGCGCCCGTCGGGCGCGAAGCGCGGCGAGGTGTCGGTCTTCGGGTGGAACGTCAGCCGCCGTGGCGCGCCGCCGCCGAGCGGCGCGATCCACAGGTCGGTGTTGCGGGTGAAGGCGGCGTCGTCGCCGAGGTGGGTCTGCGACCACGCGACCCAGTTCCCGTCCGGGGACGCCTGCGGGTCGGACAGCCGCTCGAGTTTCAGCATCGCCCGCACGTCGAAAACCGGGGCGGCGGCGACGGGCAGCGCGGCGAGGACGGCGAGCGTCCAGGTGACGCGGAGCGGCGAGGGGAGCATCGAGGGCCTCCTTGCGTGGCGAAGGCGAGCATACCCGCGCGGCGGGGGATCTTCTAGAATCGGCGAATGCGTTCGGGCCGGCCCTCCAGCTACCGCGAGTTCTGGCCGTACTACGTCTCGCAGCACCTCCACCCGCTGAACCGGGTGCTGCACGCGGTCGGCACGACCTTCGTGATCGCGATCGCCGCCGGCGCGGTCCTGACCACGCCTGTCTGGATGTTCGCGGCGCCGGTCGCGGGCTACAGCTTCGCGTGGCTCGGCCACCTCGTGTTCGAGCGCAACCGGCCGGCGACCTTCCGCCACCCGGTGTGGTCGCTGATGGGCGACTTCCACATGTACGGGCTGATGCTGCTCGGCCAGATGAAGCCCGAACTCGAGTACGCCCGCCGCATGTACCCGGAGACGGCCGCCGCCTTCGACGCCCGCGGGGCGTAGGCCCAGGGGACCGCGCCCCCCGAACCCGATCGCCCTCAGGTCCCGACGAACACCCCTGCGGCGTTGTGACCGTCGATCTGGCGGCGGAGTTCGGCTTCCCGGGCGGCCTTCTCCGCGTCTTCAGGGTCGCGCTGGGCGCGATCCTTGGCGAAGGCCAGCTCGATCAGCGCGAGCTGCTTGGCGCGGCGCTGCCGGTAGCCCGCGAGCCCGTCGCCCCACAGCGCGATGGTGTTCCACAGCGGCAGCAGCATCTTGAAGCGGGTGACGTTCTCGAGCTCCAGCTCGTGCAGGATCACCCCCACCTCGGGCGCGAGCTGCTCGCGCACGAGGCGGCGGTCGCGCAGCGCGAGGGCGAACAGCAGCACGAAGAACAGGATGTCGACGAGCCAGAAGAACAGCAGCTTGACGACCAGGCCGGCGCCGCCGAAGAAGCTGACCAGGCCGTTGTGGATGCCGTGCAGCAGCACCGCGAGGCACCAGCCGGCGATCGGCGCGGCGATCCGCAGCAGCGGGTTGCGGGCGACCACCGCGATGCCGATGCCGAGGCCGATCATCGCAGTGAAGGTGGCGTGCCCCAGTCCGGCCAGCACCGTGCGCAGCACCAGCAGCACGAAGCCGCCGGCCACGCCGTGCTCGGCCGTGTGGCGCGAGATGTAGAGGATGTCCTCGGTGAACGTGAAACCGAGGCCGACGACGCCGCCGTAGATGACGCCGTCGAGCGGGCCGTCGACCTCGTGCAGCCACAGCAGCGAGACCGCGAGCAGCAGCAGCAGGCCGAGACCCTTGGTCGACTCCTCGACGAGAGGCGCCACGATCGAGGCGGTCGCGCCGTCGATCAGCGGGTTGCCCTGGCCGAGCGCCGCCGTGAACACCGCGTCGCCGAGGCCGTTGCCGACGATCGCCAGTGCCGTCGAGGCGAACGCGCCCCACAGGAAGGCCGCGGTCAGCAGCCACCACGGCTCCGGCTCGTAGCGGTCGACGCCCTTGATCACGAGAACGTAGAAGAAGACGAGCGGGGTGACGAAGGTGAGCCCGATCAGCAGGCCGAGCAGCACGGGCGCCTAGCCCTCGAGGTCGAAGGCCGAGCGCTTGCTCGCCCGCGTGCCCGACAGCCGGTCGGTGACGTCGATCTGCAGGTGGTAGCGGCCGCCGGCGGCGCCGGCGGCGATCGTGAGCTGGCCGCTGAAGCGGTACGACTCGGGCCGCTGCGGCACCACCTCGTCGGCGACGTGGAAGGCATCCTGCGACAGGCTCTCGATGCGCTGGCCGTCGGGGCCGAAGGTGGTGACGTCGGCCTGGAGCTGGAGGCGGTGGCCGCCGCCTTCGGGACGGGTGGCGAAGCCGGTCGCGACGTAGGCGAAGTCGACGGTGACGGCGTCGCCGGCGGTGCCGGCCTTCAGGCCCTCGTCCGCGATCTTCAGCGACGCCGCGGCGGGCGCCCCGCCCTCGCCCCCGGGTCCCGGCGCCGGGGCCGGCGTCGGCGGCGTGGAGTCGCCGCACGACCCCGCCATCAGCATCAGCCCCAGCGCCGCCATGCCGAACAGGATCAGCAGGCAGCCGCAGCCGCCGGCCGCCCACGCCATCGCCTTCTTCGCTCCGCCCCCACCGGCGGGCGGAGGCGGCGGCGGGACCGGGCCTCCGCTGGCGCGCGGAGGCGGCGGGGGCGGCACGGGACCCGCGGCCCGCGGCGGGGGGGGCGGCGGCGGCGGGGCCGCGGGGCGAGGCGGGGGTGGCGGTGCCGCCAGCGGAGGCGCCGGCGGGCGCGGGTCGAAGGTCGGCAACTGGATCGTCTGCACGATCGTCGCGTCGCTCCCCGCGGGCAGCGGCAGCTCGACGCGGAAGCCGACGTTGCCGAAGCGCAGTTCCTGGCCGTTCTCCAGCGCGGCGTCCACGACCTTCTGCGCGCCGAGGAACGTCCCGTTCGCGCTGCCCTGGTCGATCACCGCCCAGCCGTCGCCGCGCGGCTCGAGGCGCGCGTGGCGGCGCGACACGGAACCGTCGGCGACGACCCAGTCGCAGCCCGGGTCGCGGCCGACGACGACGGCGGTCTCGAGCTCGCGGGCGTCCCCGCCAGCCAGCGGGATCAGCTTGAGTTTCGACACGGCCTTCAGGCCTCCATGGGAGGGGAGCGGCGGCATTCTTCCACCGCCGCCCCGGGTTTGCCTAGCCCTTCAGCATCTTGCGCAGCACCGTGTGGAGGATGCCGCCGTTGCGCCAGTAGCCGATCTCGACCGCGGTGTCGAGGCGCAGCGTGGCGGTGAAGCTCGTCTTCGCCCCGTCCGCCTTCTCCACCTCGACGACCACGTCCTGCCGCGGCTGGACGGTGCCACCCGCGAAGCCGCGCAGCGACAGCTTCTCGCGGCCGGTGAGGCCCAGCGACTCGGCGTTCTGGCCGTCCTTGAAGACCAGCGGCAGGATGCCCATGCCGACCAGGTTGGAGCGGTGGATGCGCTCGAAGCTCTCGGCGATCACGGCCTTCACGCCCAGCAGCAGCGTGCCCTTGGCCGCCCAGTCGCGCGAGCTGCCCGAGCCGTACTCCTTGCCGGCCAGGATCACGAGCGGCGTGCCGGCCGCCTTGTAGCGCTCGGCCGCGTCGTAGATCGGGAGCTGGTCGCCCGTCGGCACGTGGATCGTGAGGCCGCCCTCGACGCCGCCCAGCATCAGGTTCTTGAGCCGGATGTTGGCGAAGGTGCCGCGCACCATCACGCGGTCGTTGCCGCGGCGCGAGCCGTAGGAGTTGAAGTCCTTCTTCTCGACCCCGCGCGCCTTGAGGAACTCGCCCGCCGGGCTCTTCAGCGCGATGTCGCCGGCCGGCGAGATGTGGTCGGTGGTGACCGAGTCGCCGAGCACCGCCAGCACGTGCGCGCCCACGATGTCGGACACCGGCGGCGGCTCCAGCGTGAGCCCCTGGAAGAACGGCGGGTCCTGGATGTAGGTCGACTCGTCGCGGAACGTGAACAGGTCACCCGCGGGCACCTTGACCGCGTTCCAGGTCGGGTTGCCGTCGAACACGTTGCCGTAGGTCTGCGCGAACATCTCGCCGGTGATCGCCTCTTCGGCCGCGGCGATCTCGGCCTGCGTCGGCCAGATGTCGGCGAGCATCACCGGCTTGCCGTCGCTGCCCTTGCCGATCGGCTCCTTCTGCAGGTCGATGTCGGTGGTGCCGGCGAGCGCGTAGGCGACGACCAGCGGCGGCGAGGCCAGGTAGTTGGCCTTCACGTCCGGGTTCACGCGGCCCTCGAAGTTGCGGTTGCCGGAGAGCACCGCGGAGACCACCAGCTTGCCGTCGTTGACGGCCTGGCTGACGGGCGGCGGCAGCGGTCCCGAGTTGCCGATGCACGTCGTGCAACCGTATCCCACGACGTGAAACCCGAGCTTCTCGAGTTCGGGCAGCAGGCCGGACTTCTGCAGGTACGCGGTGACGACGCGCGAGCCCGGCGCCAGCGAGGTCTTCACGTAGCCGGGCACCTTCAGCCCCTTCGCCGCCGCCTTCTTCGCGACCAGGCCGGCGCCGAGCAGCACCGAGGGGTTCGAGGTGTTGGTGCAGGACGTGATCGCCGCGATCACCACCGCGCCGTGCTTCAGCTCGTTCTCGCCGCGGAAGCTGACCTTCGCGCTGCGGCCCAGGTCGCCTTCGGCGAGGCCGAAGCCGCGCTCCTTGACGGGCGCCGTGAGCGCCTTGCGGAAGCTGTCCTTCATCGCCGACAGCGCGACGCGGTCCTGCGGGCGCTTGGGGCCGGCCAGGCTCGGCTCGACCGTCGACATGTCGAGCTCGAGGGTGTCGGAGAACACGGGGTCGGGCGAGCTCGCGGTGCGGAACAACCCCTGCTCCTTGCAGTAGCGCTCGACGAGCTCGACGTCGGCGGCGGGTCGGCCGGTGCGGCGCAGGTAGCGCAGCGTCTCGTCGTCGACCGGGAAGAAGCCGCAGGTGGCGCCGTACTCGGGCGCCATGTTGGCGATCGTCGCGCGGTCGGCCAGCGACATGCCGTCGAGGCCGGGGCCGTAGAACTCGACGAACTTCTCGACCACGCCCTTCTTGCGCAGCATCTGGGTCACGGTCAGCACCAGGTCGGTGGCGGTGACGCCCTCCTTCAGCCGGCCGGAGAGCTTCATGCCGACCACCTGCGGGGTGACCATGTAGAGCGGCTGGCCGAGCATCACGGCCTCGGCCTCGATGCCACCCACGCCCCAGCCCAGCACGCCGAGGCCGTTGATCATCGTGGTGTGGGAGTCGGTGCCGACCAGGGTGTCGGGGAAGGCGAGCGTCGCGCCGTCCTCCTGCTTCGTCAGCACGCCGCGGGCCAGGAACTCGAGGTTGACCTGGTGCACGATGCCCATCGCCGGCGGCACCACCCGGAAGTTGCGGAACGCCTTGGCCCCCCAGCGCAGGAACTCGTAGCGCTCGCCGTTGCGCTCGAACTCGATCGTCACGTTGCGCTCGAGCGCCTCGGGCGAGGCGAACTCGTCGACCTGCACCGAGTGGTCGATCACGAGGTCGACCGGCACCAGCGGGTTGATGCGCGCCGGGTCGGCGCCCAGGCGCTTCACCGCGCCGCGCATCGAGGCGAGATCGACGACCGCGGGCACGCCCGTGAAGTCCTGCAGGATCACGCGGGCGGGCATGTACGGCAGCTCGACGTCGGCGGGCTTCGGCGCGTTCCAGGCGGCCAGCCGGCGCACGTCGTCCTCGTTCACCAGCTCGCCGTCGACGTTGCGCAGCACCGCCTCCAGCAGCACGCGGATCGAGTACGGCAGGCGCGCCAGGTTCGAGGCCACGCCGCTCTTCTCGAGCGCCGGGAGCCGGTAGATCGTGACCTCGCCGGCCGGGGTGGAGAGCGCGCTGCGCGCGCCGAATGCGTCTCGCTTCATGAAGAGGACCTCCGTGTCGTCGCGGGGAGTTTAGCGCGCCGGCGCGACGGGGCGCGGACGCACGGCGCCCGCGGGGCGGCGGGGCCGCCCTCGCGGGGCCGGGGCCGCAGCGGGAGGTCTACTTGCGGGCGGGTTCGAACGAGGCCGGGGCCGGCGGCTCCTGGATCGACCACAGGTAGTGGGTCATCCGGGCCACCGCGGTCTCGGGGTTCGGCGCCTCCGCACCCAGCGTCTTGGGGAAGATCTCGCCCCACACCGGCATGTCGGCGGAACCGTGGCTCTTCGACATGCGGCGGCCGTCGATCACCTGGACGACCTTGAAGAACGGGAACTTGCCCCCGTGATTCGCCGCCAGGTGGGTGAGGTCGACCACCTTCGTGCGCAGCTCGGAAGCCAGCGGTCCGTCGCCGCGCCCGGTCGGCCCGTGGCAGGCGCCGCAGTAGCGCTGGTAGACGACCTGGCCGATCGCCGAGGCCACGGCGTCCGGCGCAGCCGGGTTGGCCGGGGCCGCCTCCTGGGCCAGGACGGCGAAGGGGATCGCGGCCGTCGCGAGCGCGGCGGCGACAGTGGCAAGACGCTTCATGGGTTGCCCCCTCTCATCGGACAAGGTCGGCCGCGGCGTGGGTTTCCGCAACGCCTTTCGGCGCCCCCGGCTCTCATTCGCGGCGCCGCGCCTCCGCCTCCGCCAGCCAGCCTCGCCGCAGTTTCTGCGGATCGACGCTGGACAGGTACGGCTTGATGTCGAGCACCGGCGTGCCGTCGAGCATGTCGACGCCGCGCACGCGCAGCCGGCAGCCCTCGCGCCCGAGCAGCTCGACGACGGTCAGGCCGACCGGATTCGGCCGCTTCGGCGAACGCGTGGCGAACACGCCGTGCGGCCGATCGTCGGTCGGCGCGACCCCGAACAGTTCCACGCCGGGCGAGCGATCGAACACCCAGATCACGAACAGGTGCGAGAACCCCTCGATGTCGGCGAGCCCCGCCTCGAGCGCCGGCTCGACCTCGATCACCCCCTCCGCTTCGTGCTGCGCCCCGCACCCCTTCGGCACCTGCGCGGTGTCGGCATACGGCGTGCGCACGAAGGCGATCGGAGTGAAGGTGAATGTGGTCATGCGGGAATCGTATCGCCCTGGGCTCGACCTCGCCGCGCGGTGTCACGACCGCGCGCGGTTCGACGCCCTCTGCTTCCGCCAGAGACCAGTCGTCGTCTGGATCACCCGCTGCAACAGCCGCCGCGCCGCAATGAGCGAATCGCTCTCCCCAAGCAGATCCGCCACCGCGAGGCACTCCGTCGCCGAACCCCGCGCGATCAGCGTGAACCGCGCCTGCTCCGCCCGCGTCAGCCGACCGTGGCCCTCTGCCAGATTCAGAACGATGCTCGCCGCCGCCCGCCGCAACTGATCCCCGAGCCCACTCCCATGCGGCGCCAGATCCGCGGCCATCCGATGGAACTCGACCGCCAGCCGATAGCAGTCGAGCCGGTAGAGCGTGTGGTGGTTGCTGTTCGGAACCGTGTGCGCCATCGCGTCACCTCCTCGTCGGAGCCCCTCGCCCCGCCTTCGCAAGAAGGAGGCGGGCGAGGGGCCCACAGTCGAGGAGGTGACGCGCAGACACCGCGTTCGCGTACAGCCGGGCACGCCCCGTGACGGCGGTGAACCGCGCACAGCACCGCCGGCGCGGGACGTGCACCACAGCCGGGAACGTCCACACCGCAGCGGCTCGTCGGCCGTTGCCGTTTCGAACGATCGCTCCGCCGGGTGCAATCGGAGCGCCGCAGTCGAACCGCGCGCGGCCGGGGCGCAGCCGCGCGCCGAAGTCGAACGAACGCTCCGCCGGGTTGAGCAGCGGAGCGCCGGGTCGAACCGTGTACGGGAGTCGAACGGAGGGACAAACAAGCACGAACCAGCTACATGCGGGATGAGGCTGCAGCCGCTTGGGGCAAAGCCCGTGGCGCCCCTAGCGGGGCTCGACGAGTTCGGTCCGGAACGGGTCGACCCGAAGCTCCAAAGCCGCGATGCCGCCCCGCCTGGCCATCACGCCCAGGACAGCCGTCGCTTCATTCCGCGGCCCCCTGAACCAGGTCGAGGGCGTCGCGATAGAGAAGAGGTACCCAGAATGACGGGTTGTCCTTTTCTCCTCTCTGCTCGAAGAATCCGATCTCCACGAGACGACGAGCCCAATGCAACGTCTCGCCCTCCAGGAGGCCCCAGGCCTCGCTGAGCGAAGAGCTGGACAACTGGGTCTTCCCACCTCGGAGCTTCTCAATGAGAGACCGTGTCTCGGGGTACTCCGCATAGAGTGTCTGTTCCAAACGAGCGCGCGACACCTCCGGGAGCGCCTCCTTGAACGCGAGCCGAGCAAAGAGCCGCCCCCCCTCCGGCTCAGCATCGCCCAGTTCCAGTCGTTTGACCTGGACATCGCGAAGCGAGTTCAGGAGATGAATGAGCTCCCTTGGGGCCGTCTGTCGAGTCGCGTCCGCCGTCCGTCCGAGCATCCAGTCAAAGGTGTTGGGCTTTCGCTGGCCAGCCTCGACCTGATCAGGGAAGACGTTATAGAAGAGCTGCTCTTGGCTGCTGGCGGAGGCCAGGGCAGCTCCCCGCGTCAAGCCGTAGTGGGACAGGATTGGTTCATTCAATGCGATACGCATCGCTACGAGGTTCATCAGTGAGGCCCTATTCCACTCGATCGTAAGGGATCGAGTGATGTGGCTCGCCTCACGAAAGCCCGTTGTCGTGATCCTTCGCCAAACGTCCGTCCTCAGAAAGATCTTCAGGCGAAGTGCCTTGTGCCCAAGCAGGTCGAGATAGACGTGGAACAGGGCTCGCAGAGCGTTCTGCTCAAGCTCAATGGAATCGGAGAATGCGACGTCGAGCCTGTCGAGGAGGAGCCACGCCCGATAGCCGGCAGCACTCAGGGCTTCATCCGCCAGCGTCAGCAGATGGTCGACCGAGGTCAGTCCTTGCTCCGCCTGTGAGGCCGTAGGCTCCGCGAACAGAATTCTGCCGGTCACGCCCGATGGTTGCTGCGTGATGGGATCAAGAGCGAGGCTCCCTTCTAGGCCGCCGGGCCGGAAGCGCTTGACGTAGTCGAACACGGCCCGCAGCAGTCCCTGCAGCGTGCTCGAGCGAGGGCGAAGTCCGGCCGATTCGAGTTCTCTCTGGAGTTTGTCGGCAGCCCGGCCAGGCACGCCAAATTCGGCAAGAGTCGCGGACGCTAGACAGGCCAGGTAGAGCTTCCAGAGATCCCGAAACTCTCGCTCGGACGACGGCGGATCCGTGACGAGAGAGCGAAACACTGGGGCGCCACGTGGGTTCTCTGCCGTCGCGAGGAGTACTCCCTTGTCGAAGAGTTCGCTCTTGCGCGCCACGAGCAACGAGTACAGCGCGCTCTTGCCAGCGCCCTTCTGGCCGTAGACGATGTCTACGTCGTCAGAGAACAGCCTCCGCCACTGGTCGGTTTCAACGAAATAGCCTGCGAGCGACTCGCCTTCTTCTTCTGCCACCCTCTGACCGAAGGTCACTGGGCGAAGAACATCAATCGTCGCCACACGTCCTCCCCGGCGTAGAGTATTACGCGTCGCGGGACAGCCAACAAACAGTCCGAGTCGTACCGATCGGACATCGCCTGAGCTCGTAACGCTGCCATCGGCCCCGGTTTTGGGCCCCGGGGGGATTCACTTGTTTGCGGTCCGCCAGAGACCCACGAGGATCTAAACTTTGCGCAATCCGGTGCCCTCGAGGCGTCGGCAGGGATGGCACTGACCGGAGTGGCCGGCCGCCGATCCGACCGACAAGAAACCGTGGAAGGGATGTTCCTAGCGTGAAGACTCTCAAGCAAGCCTGTGAGCCCCGGAACAGCGTTTTTGACGCGACGAAGCGCGACACGGTCCTCAATCTCCTGCACCTAGCCGGTGACGAGATCCAGCCGGCGGGCTTCTTCGAGGAGAACCACGTCACCGAGGGCATGAAGACGCTGCTCACGGAGGCTCTCCGCCGGCTCGCGGGCAAGTCCCCGCAAGCGGTCTTCAAGCTCACTCAGGCCATGGGAGGCGGCAAGACCCACAGCCTCATCACGCTCGGCCTGCTGGCCAAGCATCCCCAGTTCCGATCGCAGGTGCTCCCGGGCTTGCCGTCGGCCAAGGAGCTTCCGCCAGTTCGGGTCGTCGCCTTCTCGGGTCGCGAGAGCGACGTGCCGCATGGCATCTGGGGCGAGGTCGCCCGGCAGCTCGGCAAGAAGGACCAGCTGAAAGATTACTACTCACCGCTCAAGGCCCCTGGCCAGACCGCCTGGGTGAACCTGCTTCAGGGGGAACCGACCCTGATCCTGCTCGACGAGCTCGCGCCCTACTTGGATAACGCGCGCTCCATCGCTGTGGGCTCCTCGGACCTCGCCCACGTCACGGCTACCGCGCTTTCGAACCTCTTCAATGCTGTGGCGGATAACCAGCTTCCTCAGGTGTGCGTCGTGCTCACCGACCTCGTTGGCGTCTATGCGGATGCAAGTGCGCAGATCCAGGGGCTTCTGGCACAGGTTCAGCAGGAAGCGCAGCGCTATTCGCTGAACCTCACCCCTGTCCAGATCAACAGCAACGAGCTGTACGACGTCCTTCGGAAGCGTCTATTCAAGGCTCTCCCGAACGAGGCGGCCATCGCCGAGGTCGGCCAGGGGTACGCGAAGGCCATTCGGACCGCAAAGCAGATGGACATAACCGCCCAGTCGCCGGAGATGTTCGCGGAGACGATTCAGTCGAGCTACCCCTTCCACCCCGCGATAAGAGACCTCTACGCTCGGTTTCGAGAGAACCCAGGCTTTCAGCAGACACGAGCTCTGATCCGGCTCATGCGAATCGTCGCGGCAGAGCTGTGGCGGACCGGCGAGGCGGAGAAGCGGTACCTGATCTCCGTCCAGGACTTCGACCTGAATGACCAGGAGACGCTCTCGGAGTTCAATCTGATCAATCACACCCTCGAGAACGCGATCGCCCATGACATCGCGAACCAGGGCCGCAGCGTGGCAGAAGTGCTCGACAAGAACCGGGGCGGCTCTGATGCCCGGGACGTCTGCCGCCTGATCCTGGTTTCGTCCCTGGCGAACGTACCGAACGCAGTGGTCGGGCTCACCATTCCCGAAATCGTGCGCGACCTATCGGCACCCGGACGCGACGTCACGCGGCTCAAGGGCGAGGTACTGGAGCAACTGGCCACGTCGGCCTGGTATCTCCATTCGAACAAGGACGGCAAGCTCTTCTTCAAGAACGTCGAGAACCTCGCGGCCAAGGTTCAGTCGCTGACCGGGAGCATCCTCCGCGAGCAGGCTCTCGGCGAACTGAGAGCCCGCCTCGGCGAGCTGTTCCTGCCCAAGACAAAGTGGTGCTACCAGGAGGTCCTGGCGCTGCCGGCCATCGACGAACTCGACCTGCGCCCGGACTCGACAGTTCTCGTCATCTCGGAGCCACAGCTTGGGGCCGGCCTGAATCAGAGCCTGCTCGCTTTTTGGAGGCAGGCCACTTACAAGAACCGCGTCGCCTTCCTGACGGGCAATCGCGACAACTTCGATGCACTCGTGGAGGCGGCCAAGCGGCTCAAGGCCATCACCCACATCATCGAGGAGATGAGGCGTGACCGGGTGCCTGAAACGGACCCTCAGTTCAAGGACGCCGACGCCCTCAAGGACCGATACCTCAACCAGTTCCTGTCGGCGGTAAAGGAGACCTTCTCCACACTTTGGTATCCGGCCTCGGTGTCCGGAGAGGAAAAGCTCTCGAGCGCCGATTTCCTGATGAAGTTCGAGGGGAATAGGTACGACGGTGAGCAGCAGGTCGTTCAACTCCTCACCGAGAAGCAGAAGTTCACGACTGACGTGGCCAGCGACACGTTCCGGAAGAAGGTCGAGGCTCGCCTGTTCACAACCGACCCCATGCTGTGGAACGAGGTCAAGAACCGAGCCGCCCTGAACCCGCTGTGGCAGTGGCACCGCAAGGACGCTTTGGATGCGCTGAGGGAGCAGCTTCTTCATACGGAGGTCTGGGCCGAAGAAGGCCCGGGCTGGCTCAGGAAATCCCCGCCACGCCGAGAGGCCACCGTCCAGGTGCAAGAGCGCCGCCGGGATGACACCACGGGCGAGGTCGAGCTGAAGGTCACGCCGGTGCACGGTGACCTCGTCTACGCCGAGATCGGTGGAGACGCGACGCCGGCCTCGAAGCTGGTCGAGAACGGCATTTTCGTCACCCATGCCATGGGTGTGTCCTTTGTCGCCCACGACAGCGCCGGGATTCACCCTCCGGGGCCGCTTCAGTACTGGCAGAACCGCGTCACGCTGCGGTACGAATTGTGGTCGGATAAAAAAGGTGGGACCAAGGTCGAGTTCCACGCCGCCCCGAACCCCGATGGGAAGACGGAGATTCGATACACGACGGATGGATCGGACCCGACATCCACCGGCGGCATCTACGACGGGCCGATCGTCGTGCCTCCGGACACGGTGGTCGTGCTGGCCCTGGCGACCCGACAGGGTGTTAGATCGGAGACCCTGACGATCAGGATCCCCAAGGGACCTCAAAAGCGCACGATCGATCCGGACAAGCCCGTCACCTGGCTTCGCAAGCACGACTCCAAGCTCACCCTGGAGAGCTACTCGTTCCTGGACAGTCTCCGGGAACACGGGGGTCGGGCCTCGGGCCTCAAGGTCGAGATCACGGGCACCGAATGGGCCGAGCTTCAACTGCAGGAGAAGGTGGCTCCCGAGGAGGCTCGGCTCCGGGAGGCGGTCGAGGTCCTCAGGGCCCTCGTGACCGGGGGCCAAGTCGGCATCCAGGCGACGTGCATTCAGTTTGCCCGGGGACAACAGCTCCTCGACTGGGCCAGCGCCGCCAAGCTCGAACTCAGCGACAAGGAGTGGAAGCAGTGAGCCCCAAGCGGGTCGCACCCGGCGACCCCCTGGCCGGTTCCTTCGGCTTTGATCCGGCAGACGCAGCGGCGCACTTCCTGGTCCATATCCCCTCGAGCAGTCAGCAATCTATCGAGGTGAGCGAACACCTCTCGTGGGACCCGGGCAGGGTGGGCCAGAACATCCACCACAACGCCGACCGAACCGACGGCCAGGTGCGCTCGCGGTTGGTCCGCCCGAAGTGGGATCGCATCGCGGAGGCTGTGCGGGCTGAGTTCAACTCCCGATTGAAGTCCCAGGGCCGGCTCCCAGGGCGCTGGTCGACGGGGTACAACCCCCTGGCCCGTTCGCTCGGCAAGGAGCTTTGCGTGCTGACGTGGGCGATCGAGGATGCCGACCCCGCATTGACTCCCGCGGCCCTGGCCAACTGGCAGGGCCTGACTCCCGAGGAGCGGTGGTGGCTGTACACGATGACCGCGGCAGCTACGGGGAACTATGTGACCGGGCGGAACGTCGGCTGGCGCAAGGCCGTTCGGTACGCGCTCACCGAGAATCCCGCCGGCATCCGCGCAGCCGAGGATCGGGTCGTGCCCGAGTTCTTCCGGCTCGCGGAGGCAGTCCCAACCCCGTCCCGGCCGTCGCGTGGCTCCAGCACGCAGCGGAGCCGTAGCTCAGTAGCGACAGGGGCGGAAGCCACTGCCGACGACGCCCCCGGCCGACGGTCGCGCAGGAATTCGGTTCGCGCAACAAGGCCCCCCCAGTGACCGCGCCCGCCCGGGCAACGCCCCGCGGAGACCTGTCGTTCATCGAGACTCAGTTGCCGGTCGCGAAGCTCTCAGCTGAAAGCTACTCGGAGCGAAGCGCAAAGCAGAGCCAGACCTTGACCGGAACCGGCAAGTGGTGGGGCCGTAAGCCACTCGTCGTGTGTCGAGCCAGCCTGCTGGGTCTGCTCCTGCCGGCAACCGACAATCCGGAACTCGATCGGGAGGTATTCCTCCGGTTGATGACCATGGACGATGAGGGGCTGCTCCTGCGCAAGACAGCGAGCATCCCGGGGAAGGAGCTGTTCCGGCGGCTGCCCCCGTCGGAGCGCGGCAAGTGGTTCACTCCCGACTCGACGACCGAGAAGGCCAAGTTCAGGAAGGGACTTCGCCCTCCGGATCGGGCGGAGTTGCAGCGACGCGTCTTCTTGAGCATGTCGTACGACGAGCGACTGCAGTACTGCGATCGCCCCGAGGAGGTTTCGGGCCCGTCCGCCGAGAGTTGGCGCGTCATCAACGACCACCTCGGGACTCGGGCCAACAACCTGCAGGGGCTCGTCAGGGAGTTAGGGCAGCGCCGTTTCGGCCGCACGCCGAGAGTCGGCGACTCCTTCTGCGGGGGCGGCTCGATCCCCTTCGAGGCTGCGCGCATCGGTTTTGAAGCTCATGCTTCGGACCTCAATCCAGTCGCTGCGCTCTTGACGTGGTCCGCGCTCCACCTGGTTGGCGGTGGCGACGAGGCCGTCGCGTGCATCGAGGAGGCCCAGAAGGAGGTCTTTGCGCGCGTCGATCGCCAGGTCACTGAGTGGGGCATCGAACACCGGGAGCCCGATCCCAAGACTGGCCGGCGGTGGCGCGCCGACGCATACCTGTACTGCGTGGAGGCGACCTGCCCAGAGTGCGGCTGGCGTGTGCCGCTCGCCCCGTCGTGGGTAATCGGGAAGGGCACCAAGACCATCGCTCGCCTGGTGCCTGAACCCCATGGCAAACGTTTCGAGTTCGAGATTGAGTCCGATGTCTCGGACAGCGTGCTGGAGAAGGCCTCCGCCGGAACGAATCGGGACGCCTCGCTGCTGTGCCCCCACTGCAGACGAGCCACGCCCCTCAAGGCCATCCGCGGAGATGGACTCGGCACGTTCAGTGACGTGAAGAACCGCCTGCGTGCTTGGGAGAACGAAGACCTGACCCCAAGGCCAGACGACATCCTCGGTGAACGACTCTACTGTGTCCGCTGGGTTGACGAATGGTCGGACTCCGAGGGGGACCACTACGAACGCCACTATGCCGCCCCGACCGCTCATGACCTGCGGCGCGAGGTGCGTGCCTTAGAGTTGATCCAAGCGCAGCTTGAGGATTGGCAGGCGCGAGGATATGTGCCCAGCCGACTGATCGAGCCCGGGAAGAAGACCGATGAGCCCATTCGCACTCGCGGCTGGACGCATTGGCACCACCTGTACACGCCACGCCAACTCTTGATCAATGGCCTCTTTTCCAAGATCGCTGGAGACTATGAACTGCCGGCCGGCGCGGGCCTCCTCTTGTCCGTGGGGCGACTGGCAGACTGGAACTCACGCCTTTGCCGCTGGAACAGCAACGGTGCCAACGAAAAGACCGAGCAGACCTTTAGCAACCAAGCCCTGAACACGCTACTGAACTTCGGCCACCGGCCTGTCATCGCAACGAGTACGTCCTGGCTGTTGCCACCCAAGCCTGCAATGATCAGCGGACCAGCAAGCGTCTCCGTTCTCGATGCGCGTGCCATCACCACCGGCTGCGACCTGTGGATCACAGATCCTCCGTACGCCGACGCCGTGAGCTACGAGGAACTCTCCGAGCTGTTCTTGGCCTGGTACGACCGTCGTCTCCCCCAGCTCTTCCCGGGTTGGTACTCGGACTCGCGGCGGGCGCTGGCTGTCACCGGCGACGACGCAGACTTTCGATCGGCGATGGTCGCCTGCTATCGGCGCCTGACCGAGAAGATGCCCGACAACGGCCTGCAACTGGTGATGTTCACGCACCAGGATGCTTCGGTGTGGGCGGATCTGTCGTTGATACTCTGGGCGGCAGGCCTGCGAGTGACGGCCGCCTGGTGCATCGCGACCGAGACGGAGTCCGCCCTGAAGAAGGGGAACTACGTTCAAGGGACGGTGCTGCTCGTCCTGAGGAAGCGGGTCGCAACCGACACGGCCTTCCTCGACGAAATCCACCAGGAAGTCGAGCAGGAAGTTCGTCGTCAGCTCGACACGATGAGGGACCTCGACGACGCGCGCGACCCGAGCTTCGGCGATACCGACTACCAGCTGGCCGCCTACGCTGCAGCCCTACGGGTATTGACGGCGCGTCAGATCGAAGACATCGACGTCGCACATGAACTGAAGAAGCTGAAGGACAAGGGAGACCCATCACCGATCGAGAAGCTAATCGAGGGCGCGGTCCGGATCGCCTGTGATCATCTGGTCCCGCGGGGTCTCGAGGCTCACGTCTGGAAGTCGCTTTCGGCTCCAGAACGCTTCTACCTCAAGGGCCTGGAGATGGAGAGCCACGGCGAAACGAGAAGCGGCGTCTATCAGGAACTGGCCCGCGGCTTCTCGCTCGAGGAGTATGTCCCGCTCCTGGCAAGCACGAAGGCCAATGAAGTCCGCCTCCGAACCGCGACGGAGTTCGGCGGGAAGGAGATGGAGGGAACCGGGTTCGCCGGAACCCTCCTTCGGCACGCCCTCTTCGCCGTGGCCCGGACGGCGGAGTCCGACCAGCCGCGGCAAGGTCTGACGTATATGCAGATCGAGTTGCCCGACTATGCAGGGGCCCGCTCGCATCTCGTGGCTGTCTTCGATTTTCTCGGGGCCCTCGGCAGCAGTGCGGCCATGTCCCACTGGCACCAGGACGCCCACGCCTCCCGACTGCTCGCCGGGGCCATGCGGAACCGCGAGGACAACGTTTGAACGGTGAAACGTCCAACGCTCCGCCCGGGATTCAGCGGTACTCGTCTCGTCTCATCAGGTTGGACCGCTCGTTCCTGACGCCCCGGCTGACCGGAGCGCTGGCGTACGACCGAATCGCCGGGTATTTCTGTGGTTCCATCCTCGAATCGGCGGGCGAGGCTTTGGAGTCCGTAACTGGAAGCATCCGCGTCGTCTGCAACTCCAGCCTTCGGCTGTCGGATGTCGCTCAAGCCCGGGCAGCGGCCCAAGCCCTGCGCCGAGAATGGTGCGCCTCGTTCCCCGAAGAGCGCCTGCTCCGGATGGCGGACCCGGCGCGCCAACGCCTCGGCCGCCTCTTCGAGTTCCTGGCGTCCAAGAAGCTCCAGGTCCGCGTGCTGCCCGACGAGGTGTTCGGGCTCATCCACGGGAAGGCCGGTGTCATCACCAGACCGGACGGGACCCGGACGGCATTCCTCGGCAGCGTCAACGAGAGCCCTTCGGCTTGGCGTCTGAACTACGAGCTGCTCTGGGAGGACCCGTCTCCGGAGGCGGTTGCCTGGGTGCAAGCTGAGTTCGATGCGCTTTGGACGCACCACGCCGCGATCCCGCTGGAGAGCGTCGAGTTCATCCTCGCTGACATCGCGCGGCTGGCTCGCCGCACGGAGCTTTCCTCGGTCGAAGAGTGGGGGGCACCTCAGGCCGGCGAGGTTTCGATCCCGGTGGCTCCGGTGTTTGTGGAGACACCTGTCTACAGGAAAGAAATCGGCCTCTGGGAGCATCAGAAGTTCTTCGTTAAGCTCGCTTTCGAGGCCCATCAGTCTTCACCCGGGGGAGCGCGGTTCGTCCTGGCGGACCAAGTCGGTCTGGGCAAGACCCTTCAACTCGCAATGGCCGCCGAGCTGATGGCATTGGTGGGTGACGGGCCGGTCCTCGTGCTCGCCCCCAAGACGTTGCTGTGGCAATGGCAGGATGAGATGCGCGATCTCCTCGACCTGCCTTCCGCCGTTTGGGACGGGCGACGCTGGGTCGATGAATCGGGTATCGAGCATCCTGAGCACGGGGTCGAGGGCATTCGACGCTGTCCGCGACGCGTGGGGGTCGTTTCCACAGGGCTAATCACCTCGGGTTCGGCAGCTGCTGAGGAACTCCTCGGGTTGAGGTACGAGTGCGTCATCCTCGACGAGGCGCATCGGGCCCGGCGCAAGAACCTCGGCCCTGACCGTGAGAACGAGGCCCCCGACGCAAACAACCTCCTGCGATTTCTCTACCTCATGTCGCCACGGGCGAAGAGCCTGCTTCTGGCCACGGCGACCCCAGTCCAGCTTCACGCGATCGAGGCGTGGGACCTCCTCGATGCTCTTGCACGAGGGTCGGAAGCCGTGCTCGGCAACCCCTGGAGCCGGTGGCGAAAGGAACCCGGCGCGGCAGTGGATCTCGTCACAGCACGGGTGCCGCTCCCGGCCGACGACCTCGTCCGCTGGGACTGGCTGCGGAGCCCCCTGCCGCCGAAGCACGAGGGCAAGGACTTCGAGATCCTGCGCAATGCCCTCGACCTCGCTGATGCCAAGCCCAGCGCCGAGGGCGGTCAGTGGGCGGATCTCTCCCCCGGTAACCGCAAGCGCGTCCGCGACGTGTTCCCCGCCCTGGTGACTGACTTCAATCCCTTCATTCGGCACATCGTGCGGCGGAGCCGCGACTACCTTGAGAAGCAGATCGACCCTGCGACCAGCGAGCCCTACCTTCAGCCCATCGAGGTCAAGCTCTTCGGCGAAGACGACTCAGACGCCTTGCTGCTTCCGGTTTACCTCAAAGAGGCCTACGGCCTTGCGGAGGATTTCTGTCGTCTGCTCAGCCAACGGCTGAAGGGCTCGGGATTCCTTAAGACGCTACTCCTGCGTCGCATGGGCAGTTCGATCGAGGCGGGGATGGCTACGGCCCAGAAGCTCCTGGGAACGTGGGAGCCGATCGAAGATCCCGAGGAAGACTCCGACGAGTTTGAGGACTCGCCCCAGGATGCAGTCCAGGCTCGGGCCCTGACCACCAGCGAACGCGGCCTTCTGGAGCAGTTCATCGGGGCCCTTCAGGCGAACCAGGAGCGAGACCCGAAATACGCACGCATCCTCAAGATCCTCAGGACTGACGGCTGGCTCGCCGCACGCGGCTGCATCGTCTTCAGCCAGTTCTACGATTCGGTGCGGTGGCTCGCCGAGCAATTGGTCCGAGACTTCCCGGACGAGCGGATCGGCCTCTACGCGGGCTCGGGTCGTTCCGCACTCTGGGAGGGTGGCCAGGGGCGCCCAGCAAGCCGTGAGGAACTCAAGCAGGGAGTGCGGGCGGGCTCGATTCGCCTCCTCCTGGGCACGGATGCAGCTTCCGAGGGACTCAACCTCCAGCGGCTGGGGTCACTTATCAACCTCGACCTCCCCTGGAACCCGACCCGGCTCGAGCAGCGCAAGGGACGCATTCAGCGGATCGGCCAAGTTCACCCGGACGTCTGGGTTTACAACATGCGCTACCGGGGCTCTGTCGAGGATCGTGTCCACCAGTTGCTGTCGGCCCGCCTGCAGGAGATCCACGCCCTCTTCGGGCAGTTGCCGGACGTGCTCGAGGATGTGTGGATCGACGTCGCCCTCGGCCAGCAGGAGGAAGCGAAGAAGCGGATCAACGCTGCACCGCTGCAGCATCCCTTCGACATCCGTTACCGGAAGGTCGAGCGGGTGGACTGGGAGTCCTGCGCCGAGGTGCTCTCAGCCGACGCCAAGCGTTCGCGTCTGAGGAACCCATGGAAGGCGTAAGCGCAACTGCTGGGAGAAGGCGGAATCGACCGAGGGAATAGGAGGGAGCAGCTTGGGACAGATTCACCACGACGTCGAGTCAGGTTTCCTCGCCCGTAACCCGAATGCCCGATCCTGGCTGCGGGGCTTCTTGACCGATTTCTCGGTTTCGTGGGCCGCGACGATGCGTATTCAGAACGCCGAGATCGATGCCGCCATCCTGAAACCAGACAGCCGGCTGGACAACCTGCTCGGCCTTGCTGGCGGAGAAGTGCTGCTGGTGCACTCGTCATACCCGGACTTGCAGCGACGGGTGTTCCAGGCCGCATCCGCCCTCTTCTCTATCGAGCCCTTCCGATTTCGCGTGGCACCCCTCTTCTACCTTCTGGCCAGCCCGGCAAGGGACATCGACTCGCAGGTGCGAAGCTTCCTCCTGCTCAACACCGAAGAGAGGACTATCGTCCCACTACCCGAGGCCACCCTCGCTTCTCGTGGCACTGACGAGCACTTCGTCAGGCAGCAACTGGCGACATGGCTGTTCCGCAGAAACCTGTTCGATGCGCACGGGCCGCTGAAAACAGAGCTGTTCTATTTCGGACGCCAGCAGTTCGCCAACGAGCTGATCAATGCCGTCCAGGCAGGACAGAGCTTCGGCATCTTCGGCCTTCGAAAGACCGGCAAGACGTCTCTGCTGCTGCGCCTTGAGCGCATGCTGCGGCCCCGCGGATGCCGGTTCCTCTTCCTGGATGCGCAGAACCCTGGAATCTACCAGCTGCGCTGGTGGGAGGTGATCGGCCGGATCTGTCAGCAGATCGGCCATGGCTGGTTGCCTGGCTCTGAGGTCGACCGGATCAGCGAGAGGAACGCCTCAGACGTTCTGCAGGCGACGATCAAGGCGCTCCGCAAGCGTAACCGCGCAAGGCCGCCGAGTGTCGTCGTTGCCATCGACGAGATCGAACACATTGTCCCCGGAATGTGCTCGGCACCCCACTGGAACGACGACTACCTGCACCTGTGGCGTGCCCTTCGCGCGATCCATACATCGGAGCAGAACTTCTCGGTGATTGTCTGTGGCGTCAACGGCAGCGTGCTCGAGACGGCGACTTACCAGCACTTCGACAATCCGCTCTATCAGTTCGCAAGTCCTCGCTACATTCCGCCGCTGGATCACAGTGAGGTTCGCGAGATGGTGGGCACCCTCGCGCGTGCAATGGGCGTACACGTCGAGGACGGCGTATACGATTACCTGCTAGAGCGTTACGGCGGTCACACCTTGCTGACCAGGATGGCCTGCAAGGTCGAGGTAAACAAGATCATCGAGACCAACTCGATGCCGGCCCGCCTCCTCGAGACCGACCTGCGTGCGCACGAGGTCGAGAGGGACCGCCAGCTCCACGCAGATATCGACAACGTTCTTGAGTTGTTGCGCCGGTGGTACCGGAACGAGTGGGAAATGCTGGGCTTGCTCGCGACCGGCGAGACCGCATTCTTCGATGACATGGCAGCCACTGACCCAAGGACTGTTCAGCATCTGGTGTCCTACGGGCTCGTGACGGGCGTCCCTGCCCGCCTCAAGGTTCCCGTTCTGCGAATGTTCCTGGAGGAATCGGGCCGTAGCACTGCCGGAGCGCCAGTTAGGGGCTCCGACGCCAGCAGTGATGCGGAGCCAGCAGCAGATGGCCTTGACGATCTGCTGGCGGAGACTGGGCGCACACGCAATCGTCTGGAACGGAAACTCAGGAAGTTCGTCAAGCGCGTCCTCCGGACGCGGCATGGCGACGCTTGGATCCGAAGGCTCCTTGAGAGCGTCCCTGAGGATCAGCGAAAACTGCTCCAGGGCGTGGACGCCGACCGGATCCTGAACGAGCGACTGTTTCTGTTGACGCTCATCGACTCCATTGCGCGCAACTGGCCTGACTGCTTCGATGTGCTCGGAAAAGGGGACAAGTCAGTCCAGGTCAGCAAGGAAGCCGTGACCGTATTGCTGCACTTCGTGAACGGCCACAGGGAGGATGCGCACGCGAAGGACACGTCCGCGGCCACAGTGGCCGCGGTCAAGACCGCGGCGGCAGCACTTGAGGCAGCGATCGACCGCTATCTGGAGGATTGAGGCGTCAGTTCTTCCCCCGAAGCATGTAGCCCACGATGGCGTTGTCCAGCACCTTCGCCTCGCCCAGGCACAGGTAGCCATCCCCGGACGCTGACCGGATGCTCTGGGCGTGTCGCCGGGCGAGCCAACAGAAGCGCGGAAATACGTCCGTGAAGACCTTGCGGGCGCCCCCGGGGAGCTGCCTGCCGCGATTTGGCCCGTAAAAGAATCGGCCCGTGTAGGCTCGATCGATCGGAGGCATGAGGTCGGGCAGGAGGAAGTGGAGGAGCTTGGCGTTCGCGACGAGCGGCGAGCCAGACGCGGTGACACCCTTCGTCTCCAAGAGGCCAGCGAGGGGCTCCATGACCGCCTGGAGGTCGCCTTCGGCCAGCGTCGTGATCCGATGCCCCTCCAGCACGCTCGCGCCCGCGACGAACCGCCACACCGCCTCGCGGAAGTCCGCGTACTCCGTCAGCTTGGCGGCGACCGTTTCACCCATGCGGTGCATCCCCCAGCTCGTGAGGGCCGCGTAGGCCAGCTCGGCGAGCTGCTCGTTGCGAGCAAGCGCTGTGAGGTTGGGTGCCGCCCGAACGAGATCGACGACCCGTCTGTAGAAGTGGATCGACGGGCCCGTGAAGATCTGTCGCTGGTTGAACCGGTCAAGGCACTCGTCGAACGTGGCGTCGAGGGCGTCGATGTGCTCCTGCTGGCTGTAGTGGGTCATCCCGTAGCGATCTTATTCGCTGCCCGACTACGAGCAGCGCCCCATGTCCGTTGCCATTTCGAACCGTCGCTCCGCCGGGTGCAATCGGAGCGCCGCAGTCGAACCGCGCGCGGCCGGGTACCGCCGCGCGCCGAAGTCGAACGACCGCTCCGCCGGGTTGGCCATCGGAGCGCCGGGTCGAACCGTGAGCCGACGTCGAAGCAAACGGCGCGACCGGAACGGACGGGGCGGGCTGACGCCGGTCGGGGCGATGCGCCACGGCAACCGACCGGCGCACGGTCGGGGCAACGGAGCGCGGCACTCGCCGCTCCGCAGTCGGAGTGGTGCGCCGCGGTAACCCGCCGGCGCACGGGTCGGGGCCGGGCTGCGCCGGTCGGGTTCTGGCGGTACGCTCACCTCATGGCACGCATCAATCACTCCCCTGCCCTCAAAGCCGTGCTCGCCCATCTCGACCGTCGCTTCGACGACTGGACGTCCACGCTGTGCGACTTCGTCCGCATCCCCGGCATCTCCGCCGCCGGCTTCCCCCCCGAACCCATGCGCGAATCCGCGCAGGCCACGGCCGCGCTGCTGCGCCGCTGCGGCTTCGACAACGTCGAGCTGCTCGAGGTCGACGGCGTTCCGCCCTACGTGTACGCCGACTGGATGCACGCTCCCGGCAAACCGACCGTGCTCGTCTACGGCCACCACGACGTGGTGCCGCCGGGCCGGCCGGAGAAGTGGCTCTCGCCGCCGTTCGAACCCGTCGAGCGCAAGGGCCGGCTCTACGGCCGCGGCGCCGCCGACGACAAGGGCGGCTTCCTCGCCCACGTCGCCGCGCTGGCCGCGTGGGTGGAGCAGCACGGCGCGCTGCCGCTCAACGTCAAGGTGCTGATCGAAGGCGAGGAGGAGACCGGCTCCACCCACCTGCCGCAGTTCCTCGAGCGCTTCGGCGCACGCCTGGCGGCCGACGTGCTGGTGCTCTCCGACACCTCCAACTTCGACACCGGCGTGCCCGCGCTCACCTACCGCCTGCGCGGCGTGACCCAGGTCGACGTCGAGGTCCGGGCCCTCGAGCAGCCGGTGCACAGCGGCATGTGGGGCGGGCCGGTGCCCGACCCGGTGCAGGTGCTGGCGCGGCTGCTGGCGCGGCTGTCGCGCGCCGACGGCTCGCTCGACGTGCCGGGCCTGATGGACGGCGTGCCGCGCCCGACGAAGAAGGAGCGCGCGCGGATGGACGCGCTGCCGTTCGACGAGCGCCGCTTCCGCCGCGAGGCCGGCCTGCTCAAGGGCGTGAAGTTGTGGGGCGACCCGAAGGCGACGCCCTACGAGAAGCTGTGGTTCCGGTCGTCGCTGACGGTGATCGCGTTCGAGGCGCGGCCGATCGCCGGCTCCTCGAACCAGATCATCGAGGCGGCGCGCGCGCGGCTGTCGCTGCGCACCGTCGCCGGCATGGACGGGAAGAAGGCGGCGAAGGCGCTGTCGCGCGCGCTGACCCAGGACCCGCCCTTCGGCGTCCAGGTGACGACCCGCTTCGTGCGCGCCTCGTCGGCGTGGAGCTGCGAGCCCGAGGGCCCCGCGTTCGAGGCGGCGATCTCCGCCCTGCGCGAGGGCTTCGGCAAGGAGCCCGTGCTGATGGGCGCGGGCGGCGCGATCGGCTTCGTCAAGCCGTTCGCCGACGCGCTGGGCGCGCCCTGCGTGCTGATGGGCGTGGAGGACCCGCCTTCGGCCGCGCACTCGGAGAACGAGAGCCTGCACCTCGGCGACTGGAAGAAGGTGATGCGCTCGGCAGCGATCCTCTACGAGCGGCTGGCGGCCCTGCCCGGGCGCTAGCGACGCCCCGTGGCGTCGTCGCCACACGCGCGGCGACGACGCCACAGCCTCTTCAGGCGGCGCGGCGGGGCAGGGCGCGGGCGCCGTTGCGGCGGGTCAGCTTCCAGCCCGCGAATGCGGCACCTCCGAGCGTCAGCGCGGCGAGCGTCACGAACATCGTCTTCTTCACTTCGAGGCCTCCTGCTTCGGTTCGCCTCTTTCTTTCGCAAGGGCCATGCCGGGCGGGCGCGGCCGTGAGACCGCCGGCGACTCGGCGTCGCAGAAGCGGAGAAGGGCCTCGACGCCGACCCGCAGGCCGACGCGGCACGCGACCACGACCGTCCGCGGCGCGCGGCCCGCGACGAGCGTCAGCGGCGCATCGTCACGCCACAGGTGCGATCCGGAGTGGCGGGTGTCGAGGGACAGCGCACGGCACAGCCGACCCGGGCCCGAGAGCGCGCCGGGCGCGAGTTCCGGCGACAGCGGTTCGGCGGCGCGGATCAGCACGCAGCCAGGCACCCCTTCCGCGTCGACCGCCAGGTTCAGGCAGTGGTGGACGCCGTAGACGAGATAGACGTAGACGCTGCCGGTCGGGCCGTAGAGCGGCGCGTTGCGCGGCGTGGGACCGCGGTACACGTGGGCCGCGGGATCGCCGGCCGGCAGGTAGGCCTCGGTCTCGACGATGCGGGCCCGCAGCTCGCGGCCCCGGGGCAGGCGGCGGATCAGCACCTGGCCCAGCAACGCGCGGGCAGCGTCCGCGGCCGGCAGTGCCAGCACGCGCCGCAGCGCGGCGCCCGGCTTCACTTCCGCTGCTGGACCCGAACGCCGAGCGCGTTGCCGACCGCGCGCACGCGGCCGTCGCTGGGCCGGGTGCGAATGGAGCCCTCGGCCTCGCTTTCGCCGCGCAGCCACAACGCGGAGGATCCGCCGCCGTCGAGGGCGACGGCGTCCCAGGCTCCGGCCTCGATCAGCACCCGCGCCAGCTCGGGCAGCGTGGCGCCCGCGCTCCAGCCGGGCTGGCGCCCGTCGAGCACGACCACGACCAGCGTCGCGCCGTCGCGGCTGACGCCGACCGCGGTGCGCGGATGGCGCTTGTCCCACTGCACGCGGGCCGTCGCGCCGCGGTTCACGCCGGCCTCGACCAGCAGCGTGCCCTGGAAGCGGCCGCCGGGGCCGTAGCCCGCCACCGCCTCGCTCACGCCCTGCAGGTCCTCCGTCCCGGGAAACGCGACGCGCGCCTCGCACGGGCAGGCGCCGGCTCCGTCGGCGCTGCGGGTCTCTCGCAACAGCAGCGCGGGGTCCAGCCCGGTGCCCGGCGCGCGGGAAGGGATGGCGTCGGCCGGCGGGGTCGCGTTGAAGCCCGGCTTCGGGAAAGACGCGGGCCGCTCGCGCGGCGGCGAGACCACCTTGCCCTCCGAGATCGAGACGCCGACCAGGTCGACCCACTCCCCCTCGGTCCAGCCCAGCAGCGGCTCGACGGCGCCGGGCAGCCGCGCGAAGAAGTTGGCGTTGATCGCGAGGTCGAGCTTCGCGGCCTCCGCCCACTGGTCCAGCGGCAGCAGGCGAGCCTCGGCGCCGTCAGGCGAACCCGGAGCGAGTGGCGCCGGCACGTGGAAGGAGACCCGCGGGTCGCGCAGGTCGATCCAGGCGACCTGCGCCCGCCACGGGGCGCCGTCGTCCCAGCTTCCCGAGCGCTCCTCGTGGCGGACGGGCCACGGGCGGTCCGGGGCCGCGGGCGCAGGACCGGAAGACGCGGACGCGCAGCCGAGGGCGAGGGCGGCGAATCCGAGCAGGACTGCTCGGGCGTTCAGGGCCGCTCCTCCACCGCGAAGGCGTGGGCGCCGAGCAGCACCGCGGCGATCCAGAGCAGGTCGGCGACCAGCAGGTGGACGATCTGCAGCCACACCGGCGCCATCAGCAGCACGTTGACGACGCCGACGGCGAGCTGCAGCGCGCACAGGCCGAACGAGGCGATGGCCCACAACCGGGAGGCGGGCGAGGCGTCCAGCAGTCTCCAGGCCGCGACCGCGACCAGCACGGCGGCCGCCAGCGACAGGATCGGATGCAGCACGCGCAACCGGATCAGCGCGTGGGCGGTGGCCGAGGCCTCGGTGGCCAGCGCCTGCTCCAGCGTCATCGACGGAAACAGCGTGTCGCCGAGTGCCGCCACCGCGCCGCTCATCCCGGCCAGCACCAGGCCCGCGATCGTCCACAGGTAGAGGCTGGAGCCGGGCCGGCCGCGCAGGGCCACGGCCCGCCCGCCGGAGGCCCAGTGCGCGGTCAGCGTCAGCGCGGCCAGGAGGAAGAAGGTGTTGACGAGGTGCACGGCCATGAACAGCGCGCGGGCCACCGACTGGTTGTCGGCGACGAGCTGGAACAGCACGAGACCCGCGCCGACGCCGGCCTCGGTCAGCATCAGCACCATCGAGGCCACCGCGCCGCGCCGCGTCGGCGAGCCGGGCGGACGGCTGCGCCAGGCGCCGACGAGCAGCGCCACGACGAAGAGCAGGGCGATGCCGGAGGTGGCGCGGTGGGAGAACTCGACGAGCGTCTCGAAGGCGGGGGCCCGCGGCACCACCTCGCCGTTGCACAGCGGCCAGTGCGCCCCGCAGCCGGCGCCGGACCCCGTCGCGCGCACGACGGCGCCCCACAGGATCACCGCGACGTTGTAGGCGAGCGTGAACCACGCGAAGCGGGCGAGCCGGTCCATGTTCCGCCCATCTTAATGAAAACGGGCCCGGCGGTTGCCCGCCGGGCCCGGAAGGTCGCGGCGACCGCGGCCCCGCGGGGCCGCGATCACGCGATCAGAAGCTGAACGCGCCGGTCAGCTGCAGGCGCCGCGGGGCGTAGTAGCTGCGCGGCCGGCCGAAGTTGGCGCTGTTGAAGTCGGGCGTGATGTTGAAGCCCGTCTGGTTGTCGAACACGTTGAACAGCTCGGCCGTGAGCGCGAAGTTGCCGCGGCCGCCGACCTTGAAGTTCTGGATGTACTTGAGGTCGATCTGGAAGTGCGAGTCGGAGCGGCGGGAGCCGGCCTTCTCGGCGTAGCGGTTGGTGGTGCTGGTCGACGTGGTCAGCGCCCGGTAGGGCTCGAAGCTCCAGACTTCCCACGGCTGGCCGGACTGGAACACGGTGAACAGGCCGACGATGCCGTTCCACGGCAGCGTGCGGTAACCGAACACCTTCAGCAGGTGCGGGCGGTCGCCGCGCAGCGTGCCGTCCTTGAAGTCCCAGAGCTGGCGGCCGGCGCCGTCGGCGATGAACGAGGAGCCGATGAACACGTTGGCGTCGTTGGCCGTCGTCGAGTTGTCCTGGTCGAAGTTGCCGTAGTACTCGCTCCAGGTGTAGGAACCGCGGACCACCGTCTTGGCGTCACGCCACTCGGCCTCCAGCGTCACCTCGTTGAAGCGGGTGTAGGCGCCGTCGAGCTCGGCGATGACGTAGGTCGAGCCGCTGCCGATCTGGGCCAGGCGCTGGGTGAGGTCCGGGATGTAGAGTTCGCGCGGGATGCCGGCGGGCGGGTTGAACGCGACCCGGGCGTTGTTGTTGGTGTCCTCCCAGAAGTGCGAGCCGCGGCGGTGACGGCCGTAGAGGCGGCCCGAGAAGTTCTGGTTGAACTGCTTCGAGGTGCCGAACAGGAACTCGTTGACCGTGCGCGGCGTCATGTCCTCGACGAACAGCTTGCCCGAGGAGGAGCCGACCGGGACCGCCGCGAACAGCACGCCGTTCTGGTCGAAGTGGGCGTCGATGAAGGTGCCGATCAGGTTGCGGTCCCACGACGCCGCGCGCGGCAGCGACGAGGCCGCCGGGTTGTACTTCGCGTAGCTCGCGTAGATCGTGTCCGAGTCGTTGTAGGTGAAGGTCACGCCGAGCCGGGGCTGGATCATCTTGCTGAACGGGATCTTGTACATCTCGTACTTGTTGCCCGGAGCCGCGACGTAGCCCGACAGCGTCGAGCTGTCCTCGCGCAGGCCCTGGCCGTACAGCGTGTCCTGGCTGGCCAGCACGCCGAGGTTGAAGGCCCACTTCTTCCAGCGGATCGTGTCGTTGAACTCGAAGTCGAGCGTGCGGTAGGAGGAGACGATCGGCGCGGCCTGGCCCGTGCCCTGCTGCTGGTAGCGGGCGGTGTAGAAGGCGCGCTGGCCGGTGGTGCCGATCGGCGCCAGGCGGCCGCCGGGCACCGAGATCAGGCCCCAGCCGTTGGAGGCGCGGACCAGCTCCTCGGAGTCCTCCGACCACTGGAAGCCGAAGTGCAGGTCGTGGATCAGGCTGGAACCGACCGTGATGTTGTAGCCGAGCTGCAGGGCGTCGCGGAAGAAGTCCTGGTCGTTGAACTCGCCGCCGTAGCCGACGATGCCGCCGCCGACCCGGACGCCGTCGCGGAGGAAACCGTAGCGGGAGATGATCGGCGCGATGAAGTTGTTGAAGGCGGTGTCGCCGGCGACCGGCACGGGCACCGTCAGCCGACCCTCGGTGTCGAGGCTCGCGAGGTTGAGGCGGGCGCCGACCTGCGAAGTCGGCACGGCCGACGACTCGAAGTCCGGCCGGCCGAGCGACTCCAGGGCGTAGTTCGTGTAGTTCGCGGTGAAGTAGCTCTTCGAGTTGACGACCCACGAGCCCTCGAGGGTCAGGATCTTCTGCTCGGCTTCTTCACCCGTGCCGGTCGTCGCCGACGAGCTGGCGCCGAACAGGCTCGAGGTGTCCTCGCGCTTCGAGTAGCGGTAGGTGGCGTTGAGCAGCACGGACTGGCTCGGCGTGAAGGTCAGCTTGCCGAAGCCCTCGTTGCGGACGCTCTCGTACTTGGGCAGCTCGCCGTAGTTGTTGGCGCGGTTGTCGCGGCTGCGCTCGGGCCGGTAGTAGGAGCCGTAGAAGTAGAGCTTGTCCTTGACCACCGGGCCGCCGAGGCTGGCCGCCAGCCACGAGCGGTCCTCCTCGAAGCGCGAGTCGCTGGCCTGGGTCAGCTCGCCGGTCATGCCGGCGCTCTGCATCTCGAAGCTGAGCTCGCCGTGGAACTCGCTGGTGCCGGTCTTGCTGACCGAGTCGATCAGGAAGCCGCCGGCGCGGTTGAAGTCGACCGCCTGGGCGCCGCCCTTGATCACGGTGACCTGGGCGATGTCCTGCGAGGAGGGCTCGGCCGACAGCGTGCCGAACAGCGGCAGCGTGACGTTCACGCCGTCGAACTGGTAGACGTTGTCCTGGCCGGAGCCGCCGGCCGAGGGGCCGCGGACCAGGTCCTCGGAGTACTGGACGCCGGGGATCAGCTTCTGCAGGTCGCGGTACTCCTGGCCGACCGGGAGGCCGGAGATCTCGGCGTTCGAGAGGTTGGCCTGGATCGTCGGCCGGTCCTTGTCGACGAGCGTCAGCTCGGCCGTGACCGTGACCGACTCCTCGACGCCGGCCAGGTTCAGCCTGGCGTCGGCGGTCGTCTCGAGCGCCAGCGCGACCGTGACCTTGCGGGTCACCGGGGCCATGCCGGAGAGCTCGAACTTGACGTCGTAGACGCCCGGGGGCAGCGCCGGCAGCCGGTAGTCGCCGTTGCCGCCGGTGACCGTGACGCGCGGGCTGGGCAGCACGGCGGAGCGGGCCTCGACGGTGACGCCGGGCAGCACCGAGCCGTCGGTGGCGGTGACGGTGCCCTTGATCGCGCCGGTCTGCTGCGCGAACAGGCTCGTCGCGGGCAGCGCCACGAGGGTCAGGATCAGGATCAAACGAACGAACCGCGGGTGGAACATCAGACCTCCTCGAGATTGCCGCGCATCATAGTCCCCCGGCGCCCGATTTTGTGGACTTCAACGCGATGAATCCGGATGGGGGTTTTGGGGGCGGAGCCGCGTCCGTGTCGCGGCGTGAGCCCCCATGGGACCGTCGCCGGATTCACTCGGCGCCGGAACCCAGTGGCGGAGGGCGAGGGATTCGAACCCCCAAGGGCCTTGCGGCCCGGGAGCTTTCAAGGCTCCTGCCTTACCGTTAGGCTAGCCCTCCGAAGGCGCGGCGCTCCCGCAGTCTATCGCGCGGGCGGCTGCTAGAATCCGTGCGATTCTTCATGAACACGGAGCGTCTGCTGCGCGAGGTCGAGCGACGCCTGGTGGGGCTGACCGAGGCCCACCGAGCGGAAGTCCTCGACGCCCTGCGCGAGGAGATCGGCCGCGAGCGGCGGCGTCATGACCCGGTCGGCACCGTCGAGGTCGAGCGGGAGCGCCGGCTCGAGGCCGAGACGCTGCGCGAGATCCTGGAGGCGATCGGCCGCCAGCAGAGCCTGGAAGAGACGGTCGGCGAGGTGCTGAAGCAGCTCGCGCGGCTGGTTCTCTACGATTCCTGCGCGCTGCTGCTGCAGGAGCCGGACGCCAGCTTCCGCGCGTTCGCCGTGCGCGGCTTCGAGGAGCCGGGGCTCGCGCTCGGCCAGCGCTTCCGCAGCGCGCTGGTCGACGAGGTGTGCACCACCCGCCGCGAGGTGGTGCTCGCCGACGTCGCGGCCGACGAGCGTTTCACGCCGCTGCCGGGCTGCGGCGAGATCAGCTCCTGGGCCGGTATCCCGCTGCTGGTCGAGGGCCAGGTGCTGGGGGTGCTCGCCCTCGGCCGCGGTCGCGTCGAGGCCTTCGGCGAGGAGGATCTTCACCGCGCCAAGGCGGTCGCCTTCTCCGCCGCGGCGGTGATCCGGAAGGCGCAGCTCCACGAGCACCTGCGCCGCTACGCGGCCCTGATGGAACGGCTCGTCGCGGTGGACCAGGCACTGTTCGCCGGCGAGCCGGCGACGGCGCTGCAGCAGGTGCTGCTCGAGGGCGCGCTGCGGGTCGGCGGCTACACGGCCGGGCTGCTGGTGCTGGCCGAAGACGGCGGGGGCCGGGTCGCCGCGACGGCCGGCGACGTCTTCGAGCGCGCGGCGGGCCGCCCCGCGCCGGCCGTGGTCGCCGGCGGAGCCCTGGCCCGGCTCGACGCCGCAGACCTCGCCACGGCGGAAGCCGCGCTGGGCTTCCGCCTGTCTGCGGGCACCCTGCTGCGGGTGCCGCTGGCGACGCCGCAGCGCGCGCTGGGCGCGCTCCTGCTGCTGTCGGTGCACGAGGAGCCGTACGATCGGCTGCTCGAGTCCTACGCGCTGCGCGCTGCGGCCGCCTACGCCCACGCGGTGCGGGCGCGCTGAACGCCGTCCGTCCCGGTTCCCTGAGGAGCGAAGACATGAGAGTCGTGTTGCTCGCCGGTCTCCTGGCCCTGGCCCCGGCCACCGCGGCCGACCCGGTCGTCGCGCTGGTCGGCGGCCGCGTGCTGCCGGTCTCGGGCCCGGCGCTCGAGAAGGCCACCGTGCTCCTGCGTGGCGGCGTGATCGCGGCGGTCGGCGCCGACGTCGCGGTGCCGCCCGGCGCGCGGGTGATCGACGCCTCGGGCCTGACCCTGACCCCGGGCCTGATCGACGCCTTCTCGGGCATCGGCCTGCCGGCCCGCCCCGCGGGCGGACCGGGCGGCGCGGCCACGAATGCCCCGGACCCGCTGGCCGCGGAGGCGGACGTGCTCGACCGCGTGAAGCTGGCGGATGCGCTCAAGGCGCGGGACGCCGGCATCACCACCGCGCTGGTGGTGGTGCCCGACGGCATCGCCGCCGGGCGCAGCGTGCTGCTCAACCTGGCAGGCGAGACGACGGAGGAGCTCGTCTGGCGCCAGCCCGCCGCCCTGCACCTGCACCTGTCGACGCTGCGCCGCCAGTACCCGGCCTCGCTGATGGGCACCGTGGCCTGGGCGCGCCAGGCGCTGCTCGACGCCCGCCACCAGCAGGCGCTGTGGGACGACTACGAGCGCGAACCGCGCGGCAAGGAGCGCCCGCGTTTCGACGCCTCGGCGCGGGCCTGGCAGGACGTGCTCTCGGGTCGCCTGCCGCTGATCGTCACCTGCAGCCGCCTCAACGACGTCCGCCGCGCGCTGGCGCTGGGCCAGGAGTTCGGCGTGAAGGTCGTTCTGGCCGGCGTCCCGCAGGCGTGGGAAGTCGCCGACGTGCTGAAGAAGGCCGGGCGGCCACTGCTCGTCACCACGAACTACGACCCGCCGCGGGCGGCCGGCTTCAGCTTCGGCGGCGGGCCCGACGAGGCGAAGGAGAAGGCCGACATCGAGGCGGCCGAGCGGAACCCCGGCAAGCTGCACGCGGCCGGCCTGCGCTTCGCCCTCGTCTCCGCCCACGGCCGCGACTTCGCGGCCGGCGTCCGCAAGGCGATCGAGCGCGGGCTGCCGCAGGAGGCCGCCCTGCGCGCGGTCACGCTGGGCGCCGCGGAGGCGCTCGGCATCGCCGACCGCACGGGCAGCCTGGAGGCGGGCAAGGCCGCCAACCTGGTCGCGTGGTCGGGCGAGCCGTTCGCGAAGGACACGAAGGCGAAGCTGGTGTTCGTCGACGGAGAGCGCTTCGAACCGGAGGACAAGCCCGCCGCCCCCGGCGGCGAAGGCCGGCCGCGCGTCGGCGAGGAGGTGGCGCGATGAACGCCCTGCTGCTCTCCGCCCTGCTCGCGGCCGCGCCGGCGGCCGGCGAGACGACGGCGATCGTCGGCGCGACGGTGCTCACCGTCTCGAAGGCCGGCAACCTCGAGAAGGCCACCGTGCTGATCCGCGACGGGAAGATCGCCGCGGTCGGGGCCGACGTGCAGGTGCCGGCCGGGGCGAAGGTGATCGACGGCGCGGGCCGCTTCGTGATGCCCGGCATCATCGACGCCCACTCCCACGCGGCGATCGAGGACAACGTCAACGAGTGCACGAACGTGGTGACCGCGGAGGTGCGGATCGCGGACGTGATCGACCACCGCGACGTGAACCTCTACCGCCACCTCGCCGGCGGCGTCACCGCGATCAACGTGCTGCACGGCTCGTGCAACGCGATCGGCGGCCAGAACGCGGTGCTCAAGCTGCGCTGGGGCGTCGACGACCCGGCGCAGCTCGTGTTCGCCGAGGCGCCGCGCGGGATCAAGTTCGCGCTCGGCGAGAACCCCAAGCGCTCGAACTTCAGCGCGCCGGGCCCGCGCCGCTACCCGGCGACGCGGATGGGCGTCTCCGAGGTGATCCGCGAGGCGTTCCTGGAGGCGAAGGCCTACCGCCGCGAGTGGCAGGAGCACGAGAAGAAGGCGAAGGCGGCGGGCAAGGGCGCCACCGCACCGGTGCCGCCGCGCCGCGACCTGCAACTGGAGACGATCGCCGACATCCTCGACGGCAAGGTGCTGGTCCACGCCCACTGCTACCGCTCGGACGAGATCCTGATGCTGATCGGCCTGGCCGAGGAGCTGGGCTTCAAGGTGCGCACGTTCCAGCACGTGCTGGAGGGCTACAAGGTGGCCTCCGAGATCGCGAAGCACGGGGCCGGCGCCTCGACCTTCTCCGACTGGTGGGCGTTCAAGCTCGAGGCCCACGACGCGATCCCGTTCAACGCGGCGGTGATGCAGTCGAAGGGCGTCGTCGTCTCGCTCAACTCGGACTCCAACGAGCTGGCGCGGCGGCTGTACTGGGAGGCGGCCAAGGCCGTGCGCTACGGCGGCGTGCCGGAGCAGGAGGCGCTGAAGATGATCACGTGGAACCCCGCCTGGCAGCTCGGCGTCGACCACCTGGTCGGCTCGATCGAGGCCGGCAAGCAGGCCGACCTGGCGGTGTTCTCCGCCCACCCCTTCTCGCCCGACGCCCGGGTCGAGATGACGCTGGTCGACGGCGTCGTGCGCTTCGACCGCGCGAAGGACCTCGCCGCGAGAAGCGCGGCGCCGGCCGCCGGAGGTGCACAGTGAAGCGCGCGCTCGCCGCCCTGCTGCTGGCCGCCTCGGCGGCCCCGCTCTCCGCCGGCGAAGCGACGCTGCTGCGCGGCGGCCGCGTCGTTCCGGTGTCCGGTCCCGCGCTCGAGAAGGGCGACGTGCTGATCGTCGACGGGAAGATCGCGGCGATCGGCGCGACTGTCGCGGCGCCACCCGGGGCGCGGGTCGTCGACGTGGCCGGGCAGCACGTGTACCCGGGCCTGATCGACGGCCTCAACACGCTGGGCCTGACCGAGATCAGCTCGGTGCCCGGCTCGGTCGACGTCGCGGAAACGGGCGACGTCAACCCGCACGCGAAGGCGTGGATCGCGGTCCACCCGCACTCCGACCTGATCCCGGTCGCGCGCGCGGCGGGCCTCACCCACGTGCTCTCGGCGCCCGGCGGCGGTCTCGTCTCGGGGCAGAGCGCGCTGATCCGGCTGGCCGGCTCGACGCCCGCCTCGCTGGTCGCGAAGGCGCCGGCCGCGATGCACGTCGTCTACCCGAGCGGGCGCGGCGGTTTCGACCTCGCGCAGATGTTCGCGGAGCCGGAGCTGAAGACGTTCGACGAACGCCAGAAGGAGCGCAAGAAGAACCAGGACAAGGCGCTCGCCCGGCTGGCCGAGCTGCTGGCGCGGGCCAGGGCCCACGCGGCGGCGCAGGCCGCGGCCGCCGCCGGCCAGGCCGCGGCCCCGGAGCTGGACCTGGCGCTCGAGGCGCTGGCGCCCGCGGCCCGCGGCGAGGTCCCGGTGGTGTTCCGCGCCGACGCGGAGGACGACATCCGCGGCGCGCTGGCGTTCGCGGCGCAGCACGGCCTGAAGCCGATCATCGCCGGCGGGCTCGAGGCGTGGCGCTGCGCGGACGAGCTCTTGGCGAAGGGCGCCGCGGTGCTGGCCAACGTCGACCGCCTGCCCCGCCGCGAGGCCGACGCCTACGACGCCGCCTACACGAACGTGCTGGCGCTGCACCGCGCGGGGGTGCCGTTCGCGATCGTCACCAACGACCCCTCCAACGCCCGCAACCTGCCGTTCGAGGCGGCGATGGCACGGGCCTACGGGCTCCCCGCCGAGGTGGCGCTGCGGGCGATCACTCTGTCGCCCGCGGAGATCTTCGGAGTCGCGGACTCGCTCGGCTCGCTGGAGGTCGGCAAGTCGGCCAGCCTGTTCGTCGCCAGCGGCGACCCGATGGACCACCGGACCACGGTGAACCACGTGTTCGTCGACGGCGTGGAGCAGTCGCTGGAGACGCGCCACACCCGGCTCTACCGCCAGTTCAAGGACCGCCCCTAGCGCGGCGGGGCCCGGCCCGCGCGGTGCTACCATCCGGGGCTCAATCCCCCGGGGAGCGCCCTGCCGTAGAGATGGATCAGGACTTCGGCCGTTACGAGGTGATCGAGGAGGTCGGCCGCGGCGCCATGGGCGTCGTGTACAAGGGCCGCGACCCCTTCATCGGCCGCACCGTCGCGATCAAGGCGCTGAACCGCGCCTTCCTGGCCCAGATGGAGGTCGGCGCCGAGGAGTACCTCGAGCGCTTCCGGCGCGAGGCCCAGGTCTCGGGCGTGCTCAACCACCCGAACATCGTCAAGGTCTTCGACCTCGGGCCCGACTTCATGGTGATGGAGTTCGTCGAGGGCCAGAGCCTGGCGGCGGTGATCAAGAGCCCGAACCCGCCCGGCGCCCAGCGCATGCTCGAGATCGTCGCCTCGGTGGCCGACGCGCTCGACTACGCCCACCGCCACGGCGTCGTCCACCGCGACATCAAGCCCGCCAACATCATGGTGCAGACGGACGGGCTGGTGAAGGTGATGGACTTCGGCCTCGCCCGCATCGGCGGCTCGCAGCTCACCGCGGCGGGTGCCGTGCTCGGCTCGGCGTCGTACATGGCACCCGAGGTGATCATGGGGCGGCCCGCCGACCCGCGGGCCGACATCTTCAGCCTCGGCGTCACCGCCTACGAGGCGCTCACGGGACACCGTCCGTTCCCCGGCAAGTCGGTGTCCGTGATCATCACGAGCATCATCCGCGAGCCCCCCAAGCGGATCGCCGAGTTCGGCCTGCCCCACGAGTACGACGCCATCTTCGAGAAGGTGCTGGCCAAGGAGGCCAACGACCGCTACCAGACCGCGACCGAGTTCTCGGCGGCGCTGCTCGGCCACGAGGCGCCGACGGCCTCCGTGGCGCGGCCCGCGGGGCTGCCGGAGGCGGGCACCGGCTCGATGGTCGTGATGGACGCCGACGAGCTCGGCGGCCCGCCGGCCGACGCGGGAGCGCGCTCCGGCGGCACCTCGGGCAGCACGTCCGGGGGCGGGGCGTCTTCGGGGCGGCGCAGCGTGGGAGGCACGATCTCCGGTGGCCGCAAGGCCGTGCCGCCGCCGCCGCCCGTCGTCGCGCCGCCGCCGACGTCGGCGCCGGCGCCGCCCGCCGAAGACGCCGAGTCCACGGTCTACCTCGGCGCCGATCAGGCCGCCTCCGCACTCGCCGAAGGCGCGGCGCTCGCCGACGACGTCGAGGTCGTCGAAGTCGTCGACGATCACCCGCTCGCGGATCTCGCGCCGCCACCGCCGTCACCGCGACCACCGGTCCCGCCACCGCCGCAGGACGACGAGCCGGCGACGGTGGACCTGCGCGGGGGGCGGAGGGCCGTGGCGCCGCCGCCGATCGACGAAGACGCCCCGACCGTACACGTGCCGCGCGCCGCTGCGGTGCCCGCCCCGCCGACGCCGCCCGCGGGCAGTCCCGTCGCGCCGGCGCCGGTGCCGGAACCCGCGCCGGCCTCCGGCGGCAGCAAGGGGCTGCTGATCGGCGGCCTGGCCGCGCTGCTGGCGGTCGCGATCGGCGTCGGGGTCGTGCTCACCCGCAAGCCCGCCGAGCCGCCGCCGCCGGCCGTCAAGGAGGGCGACCTGGTGCCGCTCTCGACGGACATGACGCCGCCGAAGAAGGTGTCCGGCGACCCGGTCCAGATGCCGGCCGTGACGAAGGACGTCAAGCTGCCGGCCGTCGTGCTCGTCGAGTTCATCGTCGACGAGAAGGGCCGGACGACGGAGCTGCGGGTCGTGCAGTCGGGAGGCAAGGCACTCGACGACGCCGGCCTGAAGGCCGTCGCGACCTGGCGCTACGAACCCGCGACGAAGGCGGGGGTCAAGGTCAAGGTCCAGCAGTCCGCCCAGTTCAACTTCAAGAAGGACTAGCGGGTGGTCACCGCCGCGTGATCACTTCCAGGCCGCCCATGTAGGGGCGCAGGGCCTTCGGGACCGCGATGCTGCCGTCCGCCTGCTGGTGGTTCTCGAGCACCGCGACCAGCGTGCGGCCGACGGCGAGGCCGCTGCCGTTCAGGGTGTGCAGGAAGCGCGGCTTGCCCTTGGGCTCCGGCCGGTAGCGCAGCGACGCGCGGCGCGCCTGGTAGTCGGTGCAGTTCGAGCAGGAGCTGATCTCGCGGTAGGCGTTCTGGCCCGGCAGCCACACCTCGAGGTCGTAGGTCTTCGCCGAGTTGCTGCCCATGTCGCCGCTGCACAGCGCCATCACCCGGTACGGCAGCTCCAGGCGCTTCAGTACCTCTTCCGCGTCGGCGACCATCTTCTCGAGCTCGTCCATCGAGCTCTCGGGCGTCGTCAGCTTGACGAGTTCCACCTTGTGGAACTGGTGCTGGCGGATCAGGCCGCGCACGTCCTTGCCGTGCGAGCCGGCCTCCGAGCGGAAGCAGGGCGTGAAGGCGACGTAGTTCACGGGCACCGCATCGGCTTCGAGGATCTCGTCGCGGTGCAGCGCCGTCAGCGGCACCTCCGCGGTCGGGATCAGGTACAACTCGCGGTCGCCGGCGCGGGTCTTGAACAGGTCGCCCTCGAACCTGGGCAACTGGCCGGTGCCGAGCAGCGTCTCGGCCGTGACCAGGTAGGGCGGGATCACCTCGCGGTAGCCGCGCTCGGTCGTGTGCAGGTCGAGCATGAACTGGACGAGCGCGCGCTCGAGCCGGGCGCCGGCGTCGAAGTAGGCCGCGAAGCGCGCGCCCGAGACTTTCGCCGCGCGCTCGAAGTCGAGGATGCCGAGCGCGGGCCCGAGGTCCCAGTGCGCCTTCGGCTCGAAGTCGAACGCGCGCGGGGTGCCGACCCGGCGCACCTCGACGTTGTCGTCGGCCGAAGCGCCGACCGGCACCGACTCGTCGGGCAGGTTGGGCAGCACCAGCAGGAACTGGCGCAGCTTCTCCTCGATCGTGGCCAGCTTCTCCTCGAGGCCCTTGATCTCGTCCGAGACGACCTTCATCTCGGCGCGCAGCCCGGAGGTGTCCTCCTTCGCTTTCCCGCGGCGGGCGATCTCTTCGCCGACCTTCTTCTGCCCGTGGCGGCGCTCCTCCGTCGCCTGGATCGTCGCCCGCCGCTCGACGTCGAGCTGCCACGGGTCGGCGCCCTCGAGCCCCGGCCAGGCGAGCACCTGCTCGAGGCTGCTGCCGCGGGCGGCCAGCCGCTCGAGGACCTTGTCCCTGTTCTCGATGACGAACTTCAGATCCAGCACGTTTCGACCTCTCGAAGGGCGCCGATCATAACGTGAGGGGTTGGGAGCTCGCCCGGGGCTTGGGGGCGGAGCCGCGTCCGTTCAGCGGCGTGAGCCCCCATGGGACCGGCGACGGGCTCCGCCCGGCGTCGGACCCCGATGTTACGATCGCCGGGACATGCACAAGATCCGCAAGGCCGTGTTCCCCGCCGCCGGCCTCGGCACCCGCTTCCTGCCCGCGACCAAGGCGCAGCCGAAGGAGATGCTGCCGCTCGTCGACAAGCCGCTGATCCAGTACGTGGTCGAGGAGGCGATCGCCTCCGGCCTGACCCACCTGATCATCGTCACCGGGCGCGGCAAGAACGCGATCGAGGACCACTTCGACGTCTCCTACGAGCTCGAGAAGCTGCTCGAGGAGCGGGGCAAGACCGACCTGCTGGAGCAGGTCCGCGCGATCTCCAACATGATCGACGTCGCCTACGTGCGGCAGAAGGAGACGCTCGGCCTCGGCCACGCGGTGCTGATGGCGCGCGAGCTGGTGGGCGACGAGCCGTTCGCCGTGATGCTGGGCGACGACATCATCGACGCGCCGCAGAAGCCGTGCCTGCGCCAGATGCTCGACGCCCACGAGGCCCGCGGCGGGGCGCCGGTGATCGCCGTGCAGCAGGTGCCGCGCAGCGAGATCTCCGCCTACGGCGTGATCGCCGGCCACCAGGAGGCGGGCGACGAGCGGTTGTGGCGGGTCTCCGACATGGTCGAGAAGCCGCGCGCCGCGGAAGCGCCGTCCGACCTCGCGATCATCGGCCGCTACGTGCTGACGCCCGACATCTTCGAGATCCTGGAGAAGACGCCGCGCGACAAGGGCGGCGAGATCCAGCTCACCAACGGCCTGCGGGTGCTGGCCGGGCGGCGGCCGCTCTACGGCTACCGCTTCGTGGGCCGCCGCCACGACGCCGGCAACAAGCTCGGCTTCCTGCAGGCGACGGTCGAGTTCGCGCTGCAGCGCGAGGACCTGGGCGGCCCCTTCCGCGAGTACCTGAAGGGCCTGAAGCTGTAGCCGCCGTCTGGTTCAGCGCGCGCTGCTGCAGGATCTGCTCGCGGCGGTTCTCGGGTAGCTCCCGCCGAGCCGTCGGCCGCTTCCTTCTCTGCGCCGCAGGAATCTGATAGGTTGCTCCGCGATGCTCGAGTGGCTGTCGTCGGGAGCCCGGTCGAGGACGTTGTGCGCCGCGCTCGGATCGACGCTGGCGGCGGTCGGGTGTGGCGGGGGAGGAGGCGCGCCGGCCGCACCCACCGCCGTGGTCGACGACGGTTCGTTCGCGGCCGGGACGGCGCTGAGCATCGTCGACGGCGAGAGCGGAGCACCGGTGGCCGGGGCCCGCGTCGTGGTCGCGGGCCAGCCCTACACGAGCGACGGCGCCGGCCGGGTCTCCCTGACGACCCGGGTCCCCGCAGACTCGCTGGTCGACGTGGTGGCCCCCGGCATCCTCGACCGCCAGACCCTGCTGCGCCGCGGCGGCGACACCCGCTTCACGGTGTGGCCGCGCGCGACGGCTTCCGGCCTCCACGAGTCCCTGACCGCGCAGCTCGTCTACACCGACACCGGCGAGGGCGCGACCCCGGCGGCCGCCGGCATGCGCCGGCCCCTCTTCGGAACGAGCACCGTCGCGATCGTGCTGCCTCCCGACCTGCAGGCCGATCCGGAGGTGGTCGCGGTTCACGAGGCCGCCGCCGCGTCTCTGAGCGCCGCCACGGGCGGCCAGGTTCGCTACGTCCTGGGCACCTCCGCGACGAGTCCGGTACGGGTCGACGTGCGCTACGACCCGGCGGATGCCGGGTGCGGGGAGCGGGTTCGCGCCTACGCCCAGAACTCGGTGCGCAACGGCGAGGTCACGGGAACCCGCATCGTCTACTGCGTGGCCGACGCCCCGCGAGCCTCCACCGTCGCCCACGAGCTGGGCCACGCGTTCGGGCTCCGGCACTCGCCAGACCCGAGCCACCTCATGTACGGTTTCTTCGTCCGGGGACGGGGCGACGAGCTTTCGCCCCCGGAGTCGGCGGCCGTCGCGCTGATGCTGCAGCGCCGCGGCAACAACCGCTTCCCCGACAACGACCGCGAGGCCGCGGCCTTCGGCGACACGGTCGACCGCTTCGTCTGTCGCTGAGCCGACCGCCTTCCGCGAGTACCTGAAGGGGCTCAGGTAGTGCTCGGTCGAGTCGAGAGCGCGTCGGGGAACGTCAGGACTAACGCAGCACCGTGTGCTGGAACACTCCAGCGGCCAGGGAGCCAGCAGATGAACCCTCACGCGCGGCCAGCAGGCACTTCATCAAGAAGAAGTAGCTCCAGCAGAGCACCAGCACTCCCAACGTAACCGAGAGCCCCACGACCAGATCATAAGTGCCGTGAAGGAACGCAGCCAGAGCGAGTCCGTAGCCCGCCAAGCGCGGGTTCCCCTTGCTGACCGCCAAGGCCAGATGGTAGCCGACGATGCCGCTGAACACTCCGTGGGCAAACGGGCCGACCATCATGCGCACGACGTTCGCGTAGATGGGCACGATCAGGGCGGAGGCCTCCCCGGTCTGGCGGGTGTGTTCCACGGCGTCACCCAGCATCCCGTAGACGTAGTAGACGTTCTCGGAGACGGCAAAGCCGACCCCCGCCATCATGCCGAGCACCAGGCCGTGTAGCGGTCTCAGGCCTCCCTGGGTGAAGAGCAATGCGACGACCACGGCTATGGCTTTCGCAACCTCCTCGCGGACGCCGACACCGAGCACGTAGCCAGCGAACCGCGTCAGGAGCTGCGGCTGCTCGATCGCATAGTCGGTGATTTGCGGCGGCAGCGAGAGGTACCACTCGAAGGCGGGCAGTACGAGGAACATCGTGCCGAGCAGGGTCGCCATCGCGGTCGAGACGCGGAGCTTGGAATCCGAGAACAGTCTGTAGAAGAGCAGCACCCACACCACTCCGGACCAGAGCGCGATTCCGTTCAGGATCGCCCTGTAGCTGTGCAACTCCATGAGCAGCAGGGGAGTGAGCGCGAAGAGGCTAATGAATCGGAACACGGGGCTGCCCAGGATCTCGTGCCGCTGGGCCTCTCGGCTCCTGGATGCAGGAACGCGCGCGGCGGGCTGCGCCGGCTCGTGCCGCAGTCCGCCGCACAAGCGACAGAATGCCGAACTGCCTTCCAGCAAGGCCCCGCAATCGAGGCAGAAGCGACTCACTTCCGCCACCCCGTCAGGTCGCACCGAGCGAGGTCACCGCGCCCGCAATCGCCGCTCCGCCGCGAGACAGTATTGCGTCGAACTGCAAGCCGCGGGCGGGTCCCGGTTGTCCCAGTGCCCTGACCAGCCTGCCTCCGCAAGAGCGGCGCCCTCACCTCAGTACTGCGGCCACGTCGAACAGCGCCAGGTCCCCTACGCCAAGCTCGTCGCCGCGGCGCGTGAAGCGATCCCTCGCTGGCGATCCATCCAGCGCAGCGACCAACAAGCCGCGTGCCTCATCGACAGCGAGTTGATAAGCAGGCAGTGGCAGCATGTAGGTCTTGCGGTGCTCGAGCGACGGATACGCCCACACCTCGAGCCGACCATCCCCGAGACCCAACAGAAGGAGTTGCTGCTGCTTTGCGAAGGCTGCCGCCCTGTGCGGTGACACCCTGCCCAAGAACTGCATGTCGTCAACGGTGCTCATCGAAAGACGGAGCGCGGTCCCCTTGCCGGTGACCAGCAGCCTGCCATCGGGTGAGAGCTCGAAGGGACCGCCGAGCGAGTGCTCACCGTGGTAGCGCGAGTCCTTCAGAAGCGCCTGGTCTGTCGTTTCGGTCGACTCCTCAAGAACTCCAACGTCTCCGGGACTGAGATGCACAGAGTCGGAGTAGTAGAGGCGTCCGAGCGCGCTCCGTCGCAAGAACGCGCCTTGGTAGAGCCCGCGTATCGACTGGACGATGCTGCCTCGTTCCGCGCTGACGACCACCAACTTCGTGTGTTGATTGCTGCCGCCCGACACGTAGGCCGTGTCGTCGTCACGCGCGGCGATCTCGAAGGGATCGAATGGGATGGCGATGGTTTGGAGCACGCTCAGCGGCTCCGGTTGTAGTACCTGAATCGTTCCGCTCTCCGGCTTCGTGGAGTAGGCGTCGTGGCCCGGGGAGGCACAGGTGACGAGGACTCTGCCACTGGGTGACAGACTCATGCCGAGTGTGCCCGGCGCCACGGCCGCCTCCTCGACGATTTCGCGTCCGTTCATGTCGAGCCGGTGGATCTTGGAATCGCTGCCGTTCAGGACGTAGGCGCTGCCGTCGGTGAGCAGCAGCCGCCGGATCGTCGCTCCAAGCGGGAACGTGCTCACCGGCATGAGTCCGTTGTCCGGCACGGGAGTCGGCACCGGTGTCGGCGCCACCGCGATGGCGGGTGCTTGGCGAGGAGGCATGAGCGGTCCTTCGCTGCTTCGGCGGACAGGCTCGCCGGGAGATTCCGCCGCAGCCTGGCCTGAGGCCGAGCGACCTCGCACGAATGCCAGCGTGCCGAGCGCCAGGATGATGATCGTGCCCAGAGCCACCGGCGCCCAGGCCGGCATGCTCCTGGCGTGTGCGCCTGGTCGGGCCCGTACGACCGTCGGGCGGACAGTGATCGCCCGCTCGAGGGCCGTCGCGAGGGCCCCCGCCGATTGGAAGCGCTGATTCGGGTCCTTGGCCAGTGCCACCTGGAAGAAGTCGTCCACCGCGGACGGCAAGCTCGGCCGCCGCGCACGAGCCGAGGGGATCGCCCCTTCGAGGTGCAGGCGCATCAGTACCGCGGGAGACTCCGCCGCGTAAGGAGGGTGCCCCGTCAACATCTCGTAGGTCATCACCGCAAGGGAGTACACGTCGGCTCGCGCGTCGACAGCACCGCCGTGCCACTGCTCGGGAGACATGTACTGGGGACTTCCCACCTGAAGCCCGGTCCGCGTCAAAGACGACGCCGCGTCGCCCAGCCGAGCGACCCCGAAATCCGATAGCTGGGCCGCGCCGGACGCATCGAGCAGCACGTTCGCCGGCTTGACGTCGCGATGCACGATCTCTTGGCGATGCGCCTCGTCGAGCGCCGCAGCAACCTGCGTCGCGACCCTCGACGCAAGCCGCGGAGGCATCGGACCTCGGCGGACCAGATCGGCCAGCGTGCCCCGGGCCAGCAGCCCCATCACCAGGTACGGCGTCCCTTCGTGCCGGCCATGCTCGATGACCTTGACGATCGACGGATGATCGAGGCGGCTCGCGAGATGGCACTCGCGCTCGAATCGCTCGAAGAACTCCGGCGCCACCGCCAGCTCCGACCGGATCACCTTCAACGCGGCCTCGCGACCCTCAGCGTCGCGAGCTTCATAGACCGTGGCCATCCCGCCGACGCCAAGACACGAGACCAACTCCCACTTCCCCAGCACAGTCCCCACTCGAGCCGCAGCGACCGCATCCACCTGAACCGGCTCCCGAACCACCGCCGGCAAGCGGATTGGATGCGTGGCCGTGCCCGAGCCAGTCGAGGACCGCTGCGCGGCGGTGCCTGGCCGGAAGTCCGCTCGCAGAGCCTCTGTTCGAGCAAGCGGCGGCTCTGTCCCACCGCTGGCCGGCGGCTCGGTCCGCAACTGCCAGGCTGCGAGGAGCCCCCGGCCGAGCCCATAGAGCAGGAGGCCGCGAACCATCAAAGCGCCCACCGGGGGCTGGGCCTGGCCGAAGCCGCTGCCGATGCTAAGGACCGTGTCCAGTGCGTAGAGTCCCGCACCGAGCCCTAGCGCGAGCGCCGACCCCTGCGCCGTGAAGAATGCCATCGCGGAATAGAGAACGCCAAGGATCAAGACGTCCGCGCCGAACTCCTTGCTCTTCGTGAAGAGACCGGCTGCCCCGAACACCACGTTGATCGCGCCCAGAAAGTACAGGACGCGCGAAGCGCTCTTCATGACCTCGAACGGATCCGCCGCAGATCCGGGGATTGGCGCCCCGTTGCGCGACAACCGTAGCTCGGGCCAGAGAAACGGGTTCAGAAGCTGCGCCGTGAGCTGCGTTCCGTCCGGAAGGTTCAGCGTCAGCCCGCGCTGCAGCTGGCGCCTGTCGATCGCCGGCCCCAGGGACCGTTCATCCAGGTAGAGCCTGGTGGACCTGAACCACCGGTCCGAACTGAGCCGCAGGCGCAGAGGCCCTCCGGGCTCCAGCGCAAAACGTGTGTCCCCCAATGAATCCCTCTCCTGACAGGTGGGCCAATCATCCGCGAGTTCCGGTGTCCTGGGAATCCCCGCCGCTCGGGCGCCCTCTTCCGGGCGGGCGCGCAGCAGCGACGCCCTCGGGCGGAGAGCCGCATCGCGGTGACCCAACGGGCTGGGGCCTCTCGATCGTATCGATCCGTCGTGGCCATTCTGGCTGCGACGATCGCATGGGCGAGTGCGGAAGGGCAGGCGGCTCCTGGAGGTTCGCACGGGGCTCGCAACTCGCCATCTGGAGAAGGTGGCGTGCCGGCGCTCCCTGCCCTGGGTGACCTGCGGAGCCTCCTTGCGGAACCCCACCTGATTCACGGCTTCTCGCGGCGCGCTATCGTGACGAACTGCGCCCCTTCCTCGGCGGCCCGAGCGCGAAGACCTGACGCTGAGGCTCTGGTTCGAGTGTTGGCCGAGGTCGAGGCTGTAGCCGTTGCCGCAGGTTCGTTCAGCGCCCGCGCTGCTGCAGGATCTGCTCGAGGCGGTTCTCGAGCACGTCGTCGGCCGCCGCGAAGCCGAAGAGCTGCAGGTAGTGCTCGGCGGAGTCGAGCAGTGCCCGCTCCGGCACAAGGCCGACGACCTCGACGCGGCTGACCCCGGCGCCGAAGCGGCGCAGCTCGGTCTTGACCGCCTCCAGGATGCGGTAGAGCGGCGTCGCCTGGAAGTTGGCGACGGTGATGTTGAGCAGCGCCTGGTTGCGGGTGCGGTCGAGCGCCGGGTAGAAGTGCACGCCGGTCATCCCGGTCGCCGGCTCGGACAGCACGTCGGCGACGCGCTCCGCGGCCTCCTCGAGCGGCGTCGTCAGATAGGCCTTGAAGTTCACGAGCGGCAGCCGCGCGCCGACGATGGTCGCCCCCTTGTCGAGCGGGAAGCGGTCGGGGCCGAAGTCGGGCTTCCAGGCCGGGTCCAGCATCTTCTCGGCGAAGCCCTCGTACTCGCCCTCGCGGATGTTCTCGACGTCGCGCCGCAGCTTCGTGCGCGCCGACTCGGCGAAGAGGTACACGGGCAGCTCGAAGCGCCGCGCCACCTCCTCGGCGAACTGCACCGACCAGTCGACGGTCATCGCCATCGGCGCGTCGCGCAGCGCCACGAAGGGGAACACGTCGACGGCGCCGATGCGCGGGTACTCGCCCTGGTGGTGGCGCATGTCGACGTGGCCGAGCGTCGCCTCGTAGACGAGGAAGCCGCCCTCGAACAGCGCCTCGCGGGAGCCGGTGAAGGAGAAGATCGTGCGGTTGCGGACCTGGTCCATCGACACGTCGAGCACGACCAGGCCGGCCACCCGCTCCAGCCTCTCGCGCAGCGAGTCGACGAACGCCGCGTCGCGACCCTCGGAGATGTTGGGGACGACCGAGACGATCTGCGACATGGGACCTCCCGTCAGAACAGGCCGAGGAACACGCCGGCCGCCAGCGCCGAGCCGATCACGCCCGCGACGTTGGGTCCCATCGCGTGCTGGAGCAGGTAGTTGCCCGGGTCCTCCGCCTGGCCCACCTGGTGCACCACGCGGGCGGAGTCGGGCACGGCCGACACGCCCGCGGCGCCGATCAGCGGGTTCACCTTGTCGGCCGAGAAGACGTTCATCAGCTTGGCGAACAGCACGCCGCCGGCGGTGGCCGACGCGAAGGCCAGGCAGCCGAGGACGAAGATCATCACCGACTGCGGGGTGAGGAACACGTCCGCGGCGGTCGAGGCGCCGACCGCCAGGCCGAGCAGGATCGTGCACGAGTCGAGCAGCGCCGACGACGCGGTCTTGGCCAGCCGCCCGGTGACGCCCGACTCCTTGAGCAGGTTGCCGAAGAACAGCATGCCGAGCAGCGGCAGGCCGCCCGGAGCCAGCAGCGTGGTGGCCAACAGGCCCATCACGGGGAACGCGATCTTCTCGAAGCGCGACACCTTGCGCCCGGGCTTCATGCGGATCAGCCGCTCCTCGCGGGTGGTCAGCAGCTTCATGATCGGCGGCTGGATGATCGGCACCATCGCCATGTAGCTGTAGGCGGCGATCGCGATCGGGCCGATCAGGGCGGGCGCCAAGCGGGACGCGGTGAAGATGGCCGTCGGGCCGTCGGCGCCGCCGATGATGCCGATCGCGGCCGCGCTCTGCGGCGAGAAGCCGAGCCACAGCGCGCCGAGGAAGGTGGCGAAGATGCCGATCTGGGCGGCGGCGCCCAGCAGCAGGCTGCGCGGGTTGGACAGAAGCGCCTGGAAGTCGGTGAGCGCGCCGATGCCGAGGAAGATGAGCGGCGGGAACACGCCCGCGCGCACGCCGTAGTAGATGATGCCCAGCACGCTGTTGCCGCTGGTGTTGAACACGTACTCGCGCGACACCGGGTCGATCATGTACAGCGAGACGCTGTTGAAGATCGACAGCGGCAGCGGCACGTTGCCGACCAGGATGCCGAAGCCGATCGGCACCAGCAGCAGCGGCTCGTAGTCCTTGGCGATCGCCAGCCAGATGAACAGCAGGCCGATCGCGATCATCACCAGGTGGCCCGCGGTGAGGTTGGCGAGGCCGCTGCCCTGCACGACCTGATCGAGGTAGCCCGCCACGTGGCCGCCCTTCACGTCGTGGGCGAAGGCGCCCGCCGCGAACTGGGTGACGAAGCCGAGGCTCTCGTGCTCGGCGACCGTGACCACGGTGTAGATGGCGACCACTCGGCCCTGGGCGTCCCACAACTGGCCCTTGGCCGCGCGCTTCAGCACCGGGAGCTCGGAGCGGCCCTTGTCGATCCGGAAGTAGGCCCCGGCGGGCTCGACCTGGAACGGCACGAAGGCGAGCTGCAGCTCCGGCACCGCCACGTGGTCGGCGGCCGCGAGCCCCTGGCCCGGCGCGAAGTCGGCCCGCACGACCGCCTCGAAGTCGTCGGCGTGCACGGTGACGAAGGTGCCGATCTCGCGCTCCTGCGCGTCGCGCACCAGGCCGCGGGTGGCGGCCGGGCCCCTGTAGTCGTTGCGCAGGCCGTCGCGGGTGCCCTTGTGGATGCGGAGGTAGACGGCACCCGGCTCGAAGGTCACGCCGAAGCGGGGCCGGTCGTCGGCGGAGGCGAGGCCCACGCCGAGCACGGCGAGCACGATCACGAGGCGCAGCGCGAGACCCTTCACGGCGCCTCCTCAGAGGGTGGTCAGGTGCGGGCGCGAGACCTGGACCAGCAGGTCGCCCTCGGCGATCGCGTCGCCCTCGCGCACGTAGACGCGGGCCACCGTGCCCGCGTAGGCCGAGGCGACGGCGTTCTCCATCTTCATCGCCTCCATCACCAGCAGCGTCTGCCCGGCGGCCACCGCGTCGCCCTCGCGCACGTGGATCTTGAGGACGAGACCCGGCATCGGCGCGACCACGCCGCCTTCGCCGCGGGAGGCCGCGGCGGGGCGCGAGGCGGCGGGCGCACCCGCCGCCGCAGGCGCCGGGGCGGTGGCCGTGGGCGCGGCGGCGGGCGGCGGAACGGCGGCGGCCACCGGGCGCACCGCCTCGACCGCGCGGCGGCCGAGCTGGACCAGGTCGACGGCGTACTCGACGCCGTCGACGACGACGGTCGCCCGCTCGGGCGAGAGGTCCTTGACCTCCGCGCGGTACTCGCGGCCGGCGATGCGAAGCACGTGCTGGCTCATGGGCGTCCCCCGGCCTCTCTCAAGGCCGCGGCGCGGTGCGCCGGATGGTGACCCGGGACCCGGGCCGGTTCATGTAGAGCGCGCGCTCGATGTCGAGCACGGTGGCGATCACCGCCAGCACCGGCGCGGGCACGGGCTCCGCGGGTGGCGGAGGCGGCGGCGCGGGAGCGGCCGTCGCGGCAGCCGGCGGCGGCGCGGCGCCGTGCGGCTCGGCGTCGCCGACGTAGCGCGCGAGCACGCCGAAGAGCCGGATGAAGCCGATGCAGATCGCGAGGCCGAGGAAGGTCACCGCCATCCCCAGCCCGGTGACGGTCCACGCCTCGGCGGCCGTCATCGTCAGAGCGGGATGTTGGTGTGGCGGCGGTCGGGGTTGCGGTCGCGCTTGTCGGCCAGCACCTCGAGCGCGCGCGCGATCCGGAAGCGAGTCGTGACCGGCTCGATCACGTCGTCGACGTAGCCCTTGCGGGCCGCCACGTACGGCGTCGCGAACAGGCTGGCGTAGCGCTCCTTCAGCTCGGCAGCGCGCGCCTCGACGTCTTCGGCGCCGGCGAGCTCCTTGCGGTACAGGATCTCGACGGCACCGTCGGGCCCCATCACCGCGATCTCGGCCGTGGGCCACGCGTAGTTGACGTCGCCACGCAGGTGCTTCGAGCTCATCACGCAGTAGGCGCCGCCGTAGGCCTTGCGCAGGATCACGGTCACCTTGGGCACCGTCGCCTCGGCGAAGGCGAACAGCAGCTTGGCGCCGTTGCGGATGATGCCGCCGTACTCCTGCGCCGTGCCGGGCATGAAGCCGGGCACGTCCTCGAGGGTGACGAGCGGGATGTTGAACGCGTCGCAGAAGCGCACGAAGCGCGCGCCCTTGATCGACGCGGCGTTGTCGAGCACGCCCGCCATCACCTTCGGCTGGTTGGCGACGATGCCGACGGCGCGGCCGCCGAAGCGGGCGAAGCCGACGACCAGGTTTCCCGCCCAGCGCTCGTGGATCTCGAGGAAATCGCCGCCATCGACGATCGCGCGGATCACGTCCTTCACGTCGTAGGGCCTCGTGGGGCTCTCCGGCAGCACCGCGTTGAGCTCCGGCACCGGGCGATCGAGCGGGTCGTCGCACGGCTGCAGCGGCGGCTTCTCCTGGTAGTTCTGCGGCAGGAAGGAGAGCAGCCGCCGCACCAGCGCCAGCGCCTCGTCCTCGTTCGCGGAGACGAAGTGGGCGACGCCGCTGCGCCCGCCGTGGACGTCCGCGCCGCCGAGCTCCTCGGTCGTCACCTTCTCGCGCGTCACCTGCTCCACGACCTTGGGGCCGGTCAGGAACATGTAGCTGGTGCCGCGGGTCATCCCCACGAAGTCGGTGATCGCGGGGCTGTACACCGCGCCGCCCGCGCACGGCCCCAGCACCAGGCTGAGCTGGGGCACGACGCCCGAGGCCATCACGTTGCGCAGGAAGATGTCGGAGTAGCCGGCCAGCGCGTCGACGCCTTCCTGGATGCGGGCGCCGCCGGAGTCGTTGAGGCCGACGATCGGCGCGCCGACCTTGACCGCCAGGTCCATCACCTTGCAGATCTTCTCGGCGTAGGCCTTCGACAGGCTGCCGCCGAACACGGTGAAGTCCTGGCTGAACACGAACACCAGGCGGCCGTTGACGGTGCCGTGGCCGGTGATCACGCCGTCGCCCGGCGGCTGCTCCTTCTCCATGCCGAAGTCGGTGCAGCGGTGGGTGACGAAGGCGTCGAACTCCTCGAAGCTGCCCTCGTCGAGCAGCTTCTCGAGGCGTTCGCGGGCGGTGTACTTGCCCTGCTCGTGCTGCTTCTTGACGCGAGACTCGCCCCCGGCACGCTGGGCGGTCCGTCTCAGGTGGGCCAGCTCGAGGATCTTGCGCTCGAGGCTCATGGTGGCGAATCCCTGTTGGACGTCGAGCCGATCCCGGAGGACCCGGGAGCGACCAGGGGGATCCTACACCCGGCCGAGGCTTAGGCGGTCGTCGCGGCGGCGGCGGTCGAGGTGGAGCTCGACGACGAGTCGGACTTCGACTCCGCCCTGGTCTCCGGCTTGCTGTCCGTGGTCTCGGACTTCGTCTTCGACTCGCCGCCGGTCTTCCCCTTGCGGGCGTAGTCGGTGATGTACCAGCCCGCGCCCTTCAGGTGGAAGGCCGAGGCGGAGATCAGCTTCTCGACGGCGCTCGTGCACTTCGGGCACTGCGTGAGCGCAGCGTCGGAGAACTTCTGGATCACTTCGAACGTGCCACAGGACGGGCACTCGTACTCGTAGAGCGGCACGGCAATACCTCCCCGGTGAATAGAGTAGGCAGCCGACCGGGCGCCGTCAAGCACTCTCCCCGGGCGAGTGCTAATGCGCCTCGTCCCAGGTGCGGCCGATGCGGGCGTCGACCTCGAGCGGGACGTCGAGGGCGAGCGCGTGCTCCATCACGTCCTTGACCAGCGCCAGGGCGCGCTCCGCCTCGGCTTCCGGGGCCTCCAGCAGCAGCTCGTCGTGGATCTGCAGGATGAGGCGGGTGCGCAGCTTCTCCGCCCGCAGCCGCAGCCGCAGGTCGATCATCGCCTTCTTGATCAGGTCCGCCGCAGAGCCCTGCACGGGCGTGTTCATCGCCTGGCGCTCGGCCTCGGCGCGCACCGGGAAGTTCTTCGAGCGGATGTCGGGCAGGCGCCGCAGCCGGCCGAGCAGGGTGCGCACGCAGCCGGTCTCGCGCGCGGTCGCGAGCGTGTCGTCGATGAAGCCGCGCACCTTCGGGTAGCGGGCGAAGTAGGCCTCGATGAAGCCGTCGGCCTCCTTGCGCGAGACATCGAGGTCCTTGGCCAGCGAGAACGCGGTCTTGCCGTAGAGCAGGGCGTAGTTGACCATCTTCGCGACCCGCCGCTGCTCGTCCTTCGGCACGCTGGACAGCTCGCCGAAGACCTCGCGCGCGGTGCGGTCGTGCACGTCTTCGCCACGGCGGAAGGTGTCGATCAGGATCGGGTCCTGCGACAGGTGGGCCAGCACCCGCAGCTCGATCTGGCTGTAGTCGGCGCTGACCAGCAGGTGGCCCGGCTCGGCGACGAACGCCTGGCGGATGCGGCGGCCGAGCGCCGTGCGGATCGGGATGTTCTGCAGCCCCGGGTCCGAGGTCGACAGCCGGCCGGTCGCCGCGCCCGTCTGGTGGAACGTGGTGTGGATGCGCCCCGTCTCCGGGTCGACCATCGCCGGGAGCGCGTCGACGTAGGTGCCCTTCAGCTTCTGGATCGCCCGGTAGTCGAGGATCAGCCGCGGCAGCGGGTGCTGGTCGGCCAGCTCCTCGAGCACGTCTTCGGCGGTGCTGGCCTCGCGGGTCTTGGCGGTCTTCTTGCCCGACTTGAGGCCGAGCTTGTCGAACAGCACCTCGCGGAGCTGCGGCGGCGAGTTGACGTTGAACTCGCCGCCGGCCGCCTCGTGGATCTGCGCGACCAGCGCCTGGAGCTGCTCGTCCATCTCCCGGCTCATCGCCGCGAGGTGGGCGGTGTCGATCTTGACGCCCGCGCGCTCCATGTCGGCCAGGGCCGGGATCAGCGCCAGCTCCAGCGTCTCGTGGATCTCCGCGAGCCCTTCTTCGGCGAGCCGCGCGCGCACGGGTTCGACGAGGCGCAGCACCAGCGCCGCCTCTTCGGCCGCCAGCGCGGCCGCGGCCTCGGGCGTCAGCGCCGCGACGTCGCCCGGCGCGGCCGGCGTGCGGTCTTCGCCCAGCACCTCGCGGGCCAGGTCCTCGAGCGGGTACGCGCGGCGGCCGGGGTTGAGCAGGAAGGCCGCGACCAGGGCGTCGAACGAGGCGCCGGCGTCCTCCAGCCCGAGCCGGCCGAGCAGCACGCGGTCGCGCTTGGCCTGGGCCGAGACGTACTCCGGCGCACCCGCGGCGAACAGCGGGCGCAGCGCCGCGAGCATCGCCTTCGCGTCGCCGTCCTCCTTCGGCGGGGCACCGAACAGGTCGCCCTGCCCTTTCGCCGGCGCCGTCGCGTGGGCGAGCGGCACGTACAGCGCTCGCTCCGGCGTCGAGGCGATCGCGAGGCCCGTCACCCGCGCCCGCATCGCCTGGGGGACGGTCGGCACCAGCGCCAGCGCGAAGCGGCCCGCCTTCGCGGCCGCCTTCACCGCGGCGGCGACGTCCTGCGGCCCGCGCGCGAGCTCGACCGCGACCGGCGCGCGTTCGGCTGCGGGTGCTGCGTACTTGCGGGCGAGGGCGACGAACTCGAGCTCCTTGAACAGGGCGCTCGCCAGCGCGTTGTCGACGGGGCGCACCCGCAGCGCGTCGGGCTCGAAGGCCACCGGCACGTCGGCGCGCAGGGTGACCAGCCGCTTCGACAGCCGCGCGGCTTCGGCGTGGGCCAGCAGCCCCTCGCGATACGCCTTGCGCTTGACCTCCGCCGCGCGCTCGAGCAGCGCCTCCAGCGAGCCGTGCTCGCGGATCAGGTCGCGCGCGCCCTTTTCGCCGATGCCCGGCACTCCCGGCACGTTGTCGACGGCGTCGCCCATCAGCGCCAGCACGTCGGCGATCTGCTCCGGCCGCACGCCCCACTTCTCCTCGACGGCCGCCGCGTCGAACAGCGTGGCGCCCGAGCCCTCGCGCCCCGGGTTGAGCACCTGGACGTCGCCGTCGACGAGCTGCAGCAGATCCTTGTCGGCGGTGACGACGACCACGCGGAAGCCCTGCGCCACGGCGTGGCGGGCGAGGGTCGCGATCACGTCGTCGGCCTCCACGCCAGGCTCCTCGATCACCGGGATGGCGAAGGCGTCGCAGACCCGTCGCACGTACGGGAACTGGACCGCGAGCTCGTCGTCCATCTTCGGCCGGTTGGCCTTGTAGTCCGCGAACATCTCGTCGCGGAAGGTGGGGCCGGGCGCGTCGAAGACGATCGCCAGGTGGCTCGGCTTCTCGTCGGCGATCAGCTTCTCGAGCATCGTCGTGAAGCCGTAGGTCGCGTTGGTCGGCAGGCCGCGGCTGGTGGCGAGGCCGCGGATCGCGAAGTACGCGCGGTGGAACTGCGCACTGCCGTCGACGAGGTGCACCGTCCTGCGGGGGGAGGCCATGGGCAGGCCATTGTAGGCGCCCCCCTATAATCCCGGCCCGTGTTCCGCGCGTTCGCCCTCTCGCTGCTGCTGGCCGCCTCCCTCAAGGGCTGCGTCGCCTACGAGTACGAGCACGAGTTCTGGCTGCGGGTGGACGGCTCGGGCACCGTCAACGTCACCGGCCGGCCCGCGCTGTGGGGCGCGTTCAAGGGACTGGGCGACCCGCGCGACCCGGCTGCCCACGCGACCCGCGAGCAGGCGCGGGCGCTGTTCGAGCGCAGCGGCCTGAGCGTCCGCCGCGTCACCCTCACGGAGCGCCAGGGCCAGCCCTACCTGTTCGTCTCGGCCGACTTCGACGACGTCAACAAGCTGGGCGGCACGCCCGCGTTCCCCGACCTGACGATCGGCCTGCGCCGCGAGGGCGAGCACCTGGTGCTGGAGGGCGGCTGGGTGCGGCCCGGCGCCACGGGCGACCCGGGGCCGGAGCACCACGAGGGGCTGATGGCGGTGCGCTTCCACCTGCCGAGCCGGGTGTACGCCCACAAGAACGCGTTCGAGGGCGTCGAGCGCGGCAACATCACCTCGTGGCGCCAGGGCGTCGCTTCGGCCCTGGGCGGCGGCAAGCTGGAGTTCGGGGCGACGCTCGACTCGCGCTCGATCCTCGGCACCACCGCGACGCTGTTCGCGGTCACGATCGGGCTCGGCGTCTCGATCCTGGCGTTCTTCCTGTGGTGGGCGTGGCGCAAGGGGCGGCGCGAGGCGGCCGCCGGCCGGGGCGTATAATCGAGGCCTCGCCGCGAGCCGTCGCATCGCGTCATCCGCAGTTTTCGAGTCGTCAGGACTTCGAGGATCAAGATGAACATCCGCCTCTCCTTCGCCCCCCTCTCGCAGACCCCTGTCGACCTGCTCTGCGTCGTGCTCGACGAGGGCAAGGCCCTGCACGCGATCGACGACGCCGCGGTCGCGGCCCACGTCGCCCGCGCCGAGGCCGGCTTCAAGGACAAGAGCCTGAAGCGCGAGTACTTCGCGACCCTGCCCGAAGGCGCCGCGGCGAAGGCGGTGGTCGTCTACTGGAGCCCGCAGATCAAGGCGTTCAACCTGTGGGAGAACCTGAAGACCTTCACCGCGAAGGCGCTGCGCCTGGCCCGCGACTACCGGATGGCGACGGTCGGCCTCGCGCTCAACACGATCGAGGCGGCGCCGCTCGTCGGCAAGGCGGTCGAGGGCGCGCTGCTCGGCGCCTACACGTTCGACCGCTACAAGCAGGAGAAGGACGACTTCCTCGCGAAGCAGGCGTCGTTCGTGATCCTCGCCCACCCCGAGCGCCAGGCCGACGCCGAAGCCCGTCGCGGCCGCTACGCGTGGGTCTCGGAGAACGTCAACTTCGCGCGCGACCTGATGAACGAGCCGGGCAACGTGATCAACCCGGTGACGCTGGCCGAGGCCGCGGACCGGGCGGCGAAGGAGGTCGGCCTCGAGTCCGAGATCCTCGACGCCAGGGCGCTCGAGGCCAAGGGCTACCGCGGCCTGCTCCAGGTCGGCGCCGGCAGCCGCACGGAGCCGCGGATGGCGATCCTGCGCCACGTCCCGGCGCAGAAGGGCGGCCCCACGCTCGCTCTCGTCGGCAAGGGCATCACGTTCGACACCGGCGGCATCAGCCTCAAGCCCGGCGACCACATGTGGGAGATGAAGGGCGACATGGGCGGCGCGGCGGCGGTGCTCGGCGCGATGCGCGCGATCGGCCGCCTCAAGCCGAACCTGAAGGTGATCGGCATCCTGTGCTGCGCCGAGAACTTCCCCGACGCCAACGCCCAGCGCCCCGGCGACATCTTCACCGCGAAGAACGGCAAGTCGATCATGGTCGACAACACCGACGCCGAGGGCCGCCTGGTGCTGACCGACGGCCTGCACCGCGCGGGCGAAGAGGGAGCCACCCACGTCATCGACCTCGCGACGCTGACCGGCGCCGTGCTGCGCGCGCTGGGCCCGTCGGTGGCCGGCATGATGGGCAACGACCCCGAGCTGCTGCGCCGCGTCTCGCGCTCCGGCAGCAACCACGGCGAGGCCTACTGGGAGCTGCCGCTGGTCGACGAGTACTGCGAGTCGCTCAAGACCCCGTTCGCGGACCTCAACAACATCGCGGCCGGCGGGCTGGCGGGCGCCATCACCGCCGGGCTGTTCCTGCGCGAGTTCGTGCCCGAGGGCGTGAAGTGGGCGCACCTGGACATCGCCGGCCCGATGTTCCGGGAGAAGGACTGGAAGTACTACGAGACGGGCGCGATCGGCTTCGGCGTCAAGACGCTCGTCGACCTGGTCGAGCGCTTCCACGAGCCGCTCGCGTAAGCGGCGCGCGCTTGGGCTTCGACCGCATCACCGAGACGCTGTACCTCGGCTCGCGCATCGCCTCGCTCGACGACTACCACCGGCTGCGCGCCCACGGCGTCCGCGCCTGCGTCGACATGAAGCAGGAAGGCGCGGACCCGTGGGCGTTCGAGTCGTTCCTGTGGCTGCCCACGGTCGACCACACGCCGCCGTCGCGGGTCCACCTCCACATGGGCATCTCGTTCCTGCGCCACTGCGAGCGGGAGAAGGTGCCGGTGTTCGTGCACTGCATGGCCGGCATCGGCCGCTCGGCGACCGCCGCCCTCGCCTACCTGCTGGCCGGGCCGTACCAGGAGCAGGGCGTCGACGAGGCGCTGCTGCTGCTGCGCGCGAAGCGCCCCCAGGTCCACCCCAGCCGCGAGCAGGTCGAAGCGGCGATCGAGGCGGCCGAGTCCTACCGCGGCTGAGCGCGGGCGACGCGCTCCCCGGGGCCCGGGCTGCGTCCTTTCGGGCCACTCGTCCGTAGTCGGAGTGGACGAGGCCGCAGGGGAAGGAGGCCGGGTGGGTCCGGAGCCGGAGGCGGGTCGCGCGGACCGGGAGGACGTCGGGCGGCTGCGCCGCGGCGACACTTCCGGGCTCGCCGGCCTGCTGGAACGGCACCAGGACCGGCTGTTCCGCTACCTGCTGCGGCTGCTGGGAGAAAAGGCCGTGGCCGAGGACGTGTTCCAGCAGACGTGGGTGCGGGCCGCAGAGCGGATCGACCGGTTCGACACCGGGCGGCCTTTCGGGCCGTGGCTCTTCGCCATCGCGCGGAACCTCGCGCTGGACCATCTCCGGCGGGCGCGGCCGCAGAGCCTGGACGAGGTCGACGCGCCCGCACTGGCGTCGGCGGAGGCCGACCCGCTGTCGCTGGCGGCCGTCCGGCAGCGGCGCGAGCGGGTGGCCGGGTCGCTCGCCGCGCTCGGGCCGCTCGACCGGGAAGTGCTGTCGCGCCGCTTCGACGAGGACCTGACCTTGCCGGAACTGGCGCACGCGCTGCGCGTCCCGCTGCCCACCGCGAAGGCACGCCTCTATCGGGCGCTGATGCGGCTGCGCGACCGGCTGCTGGCGGTCGCTCCTGCGGAGGACTGGCGATGAACGCCCACCGCCGCGACCTGTTGCCGCTCTTCGTCGCGGGGACGCTCGAGGGCGCCGAACGAGACCGCGTCGAGGGCCACTTGCGCGAGTGCCCCGACTGCGCGGCCGAGGCGGCGGCGTGGGGCGTGGTCGTGGAAGAGCTGCGCCGGGTCCCCGCGCCGGTGCCGTCGCGCGCGCTCGTCGTGCGGACGCTCGGCGCGGTCGAGAGGGCGCTGGCCGAGCGCGAGGAGCAGGCCTGGAACCGGAAGGTGCTCGGCCTGCTGGTGGCGTTCGCGTGGACGTCGATCGTCGCGTCCTGGTTCGTGGCCGATCTCGTCGCCGGGGGCATCGCGCAGTGGCTCCAGCGCCCGGTCGGCGGCGCAGCGGCGTGGTACGGCGTGTACCTGGCGGCGGGCTGGCTGTCCGCCGCAGTCGCGGCGGTGCTGCTCGGCCGCCACGTGCGGGATGAGGGGAGGGTCGCATGAGTCGCCTGGAGAAGGAGTTCGCCGTCGTTCCCGCCGGGGCCCGCTGGACCGCGCTCGTCGTCTGCTCGGTCGTCGTCGTGCTGATGGGCAGCCTGTTCCTGCTGCCCGGGTTCCTGGAGAAGGACCCCGGGGCCGTGGCGACGCTGGGGCCGCTGTTCCTGGCGTCGCTGCTCGGCGTCGCCTTCCTCGCCGCCTTCATCCTGCTCGTCGGCTACGTGTTCGGCGACGCCCGGCGCCGGGGCATGCGGCACGTGATGTGGACGCTGATCGCGGTCTTCGTCCCCAACGGCATCGGGCTCATCCTCTACTTCATCCTGCGCGAGCCGCTGCCCGTTCCCTGCGGCACGTGCGGGATGCTGGCGGGCAAGCAGCATGCGTTCTGTCCGGGCTGCGGGTCGCCGGTACGAGCCGTCTGCCCTGCCTGCCGCCAGATGGTCGAACCGGGTTGGCGCAACTGTGCCGGCTGCGGCGCGTCGCTCGCGCCTCCGGCGGCGGCAGGCGGCGACGCCGCGGCGGGGCTCCACGGCTGAGCGGGTGGTGGCTCAGGCCAGCCCCGCCCGCGAACCGAGTGCCTGGAGGAGATCGTCGAGCTGCAGGAAGCTCTCGCTGTTCCCGCTCGTGCTCCCGGACGCGACGGCGTCGTCGAGCGCCTCTTTCGACGGATACAGCTCGCGCATCACGAGGCGGGTGCGGCCGTCCCGCTCCTCGAACGTGACCGTCGTGACCTGTCCGTTCTCCCCCGCTTCTTCGTTCGTCCACACGAGGCGCGAGGGCGGAACGACCTCGAGGTAGCGGCCGAAGAACGCCATCGGCTGCGGCGCCTCGGGGTGGGTGAACACGAAGCGGTACCCTCCGCCGGCGCGGACGTCCGCCTCGCAGGACGCGAGCGTCGCTCCGCACGACTTCGGCACCCACCAGCGGCGGAGCAGGTCGGGCCGGGTCCAGGCCTCGAACACGATGCGGGCCGGGCCGTCGAAGCTGCGGGTGACGACGAGCTCGCGCTCGGACGTGCGCTCCGCCGTCGTCGGGTTCTCACTTCTTCTTCTGGCGTCCATGGCCCCTCTCCTTTTCCTTCAGCTCGAGGACGACCTCGTCCAGCGCGTCGAAGCGCGCGGCCCAGAGCTCGCGGTACCGCTCGATCCACGCGGCCTCTTCTTCCAGGTGGCGCGCGCCGAGCCGGCACGTGCGCACCCGCCCGACCTTCTCCGTGGTGACGAGCCCCGCCTGCTCGAGGACGCTCACGTGCTTCTTCATGCCCGTGAGCGTCATGCGGAACTTCCCGGCGAGCTCGGTGATCGAGGCGTCGGCGCGCCCGAGCTGCTCCAGGACGCCGCGCCGGGTGACGTCGGAGAGCGCGGCGAACGAGGCGTCGAGACGCGCCGCCGGAATATACTGAACCATATGATTCAGTATAGGGCCGCCGATCGTCGGACGTCAACCCCTCTCGGGAACCGACCACGACGGGCCGGGGTCAGGCCTTCGGGAGCGCGAAGACCTCGCGGGCGGGCTTGAGCGGGCGCAGCAGCCAGTAGGGGCGGCGGGTGCCGTCCGGGGAGTGCTCGCGGGCGGGCCGCGTGCGCTGCAGCCAGTCCTTGTACGCCGCGTGGGCGCGGTCGGCATCGACCTCGACGTCGCCGTGGGCGTCGCCGGGCCGCGCCTTCGTCACCCGCACCGCCTGGTGCCAGCAGTGCATGCCCGAGACCGGGTCGGGCTGCACCGGGAAGGTCAGGTTCTGGTGCACGCCGGCGTCGGTCCACCACACGCGCGACGTGTCGGGGTCGTCGCTCGCGAACGGCGTCACGTCGCGCAGCCGGGTCAGCACCCGGCGCGCGCCGTCGCGCAGCAGCGCGACCGTCGCCATCATCTGCCGCTGGCCGGGGCCGCCGTCGAGCTTCCAGCGGCCCATGTGGTGGCTGCAGGCGACGACGCCGGGGCGGATGCCCTCGGTCACCCACGCCTTGACCACGAAGTGGCCGATCCGGGTCTCGACCCGCACCAGGTCGCCGGTGCGGATGCCGCCGAGGCGCTCCGCGTCCTGCGGGTGCATCCACACCGGGTTGGTGTGGGCGATCTCGTCGAGCCACTTGGCGTTCGCACTGCGGGTGTGGATCTGCACCGGCAGCCGGAAGGTCGGGATCAGCGGCATCTCGCCCGGCTGCAGGTGCTCGGGGTGCACGTGGCTCTTCAGGTACGTGGGGATCGCGGCCTCGGCCCAGCCCCAGTCGTGCAGCGTGCGCGAGAAGAACTCGAGCCGGCCCGAAGGCGTCGGGAAGCCGCGCAGCACCTTGCCGTCGACGTCGATGCCGGCCAGGCGGCGCCCCATCGCGTCGCCGTCGGGAGTCGGCACCGGCACGATGTTGGCGCTGGCCGGCTTCGGCGCCTTGGTGAACACGCGGCCGAGGTCGTCGGTCACCGTGTCCTGCAGCTCGTCGCGGTCGACTTCCTGCGCGTGCAGCGCGCCGGTGCCGCGGCGGATCTCGAACGCGCCGTTGCGGCGCATGTACTGCAGCGGAGTCAGGCCCTCGGCCGCGGCCTTCTCCGGCAGGCCCGGCACCGAGTTCTCGAACATCCAGGCGTAGTACTCGTCGACGGTCAGCTTCGCGCCCGGGTTCGCCTTCGACTCGAAGTGTTTGCGGATGCCGCGGCGGCCGTCGGGGTCGATCCGCCACGACAGCTCGATCCAGAACTCGTTCTCCTCCCACACCTCGCCGGGGTTGACGTGACGGGTGTCGCCCACCTTCTCGCCGAGGCGCTGGCGCGCCTCCTTCAGCACCGGCTGGCGGAAGCCGAGCCACTGCGCGTCGTGGGTCTCGTAGGAGTGGGTGTCGTGGCGCTCGGAGCCGAGGCCGACCGGCAGCACGTAGTCGGCGAAGTACGCGGTCTCGCTCCAGGTCGGCGTCAGCGCGACGTGGAGCCCGACCTTCGACTCGTCGCTGAGCTGCTCGATCCAGGTGAAGCCGTCGGGGTTGGTCCACACCGGGTTGTAGACGCGGCTGAAGTAGACCGAGAGCGTGCCGCGGCCTTCCTTCAGGAAGTGCGGCAGCAGGAACGACAGCTCATTCATCGAGAGCGGGAACTCCTGCGGCCAGGTCAGGTCGTTCCAGGTGTGCGGGTGCGGCGGCGTGTGGATCGGCCGCGGCACGAACTTGTTCCACGCGTTCGGGAAGGTGCCGCCGGGCGTCGCCACCGCGCCGGTCAGCGCGTTGAGCAGGAACAGGCAGCGCGCCACCTGCCAGCCGCCGAGGTTGCCCGCGGTCGCGCTGCGCCAGGTGTGGGTCGAAAGCCGGGTGCCGGCCTTCGCCACCAGCTTCGCGACCTCCTCGATCGCTGCGGCGTCGACGCCCGACTCCTGGGCCGCGAACTCGAACGTGTACTCGGCGTAGAGGTCGGCGAGCGCGCGCTCGAAGCCGGCGAAGGTCTCGGGCTCGCCGGGGCGGCACACGCGCAGGTACTCGCGCCAGTTCCAGAAGCGGCGCACGAACTCGCGGTCGTAGCTCTTCGTCTCGATCAGGTGGCGGGCGATCGACAGCAGGATCGCCGCCTCCGAGCCCGGGTACGGCGCGAGCCAGTGGTCGGCGTGGGTCGCGGTGTTCGACAGCCGCACGTCGAACACGACCAGCTTCGCGCCGCGCTGCTTGGCCTCCATCACCCGCTGCGCGTGCGGGTTGAAGTAGTGGCCCGACTCGAGGTGGGCCGAGATCAGCAGGATCAGCTCGGCGCCCGCGTGGTCGGGCGACGGGCGGTCGAGGCCCATCCAGAACTGGTAGCCGGCGCGGGCCGAAGACGAGCAGATGTTGGTGTGCGAGTTGTGGCCGTCGACGCCCCACGCCGCCAGCACCCGCTCGGTGTAGCCGTCTTCGCCGGGGCGGCCGACGTGGTACATGACCTCGTTGGGGCGGTTGCGGTCGAGGCTGCCGGCGATCCGCGCCGCGATGTCGGCGAGCGCCTCGTCCCACGACACCCGCTTCCACTTCCCCTCGCCGCGCTTCCCCTCGCGCTTGAGCGGATGGAGGATGCGCTCGGGATCGTGGATCTGGTTGAGCGTCGCCGGCCCCTTCGCGCAGTTGCGCCCGCGCGAGCCGGGGTGCTCGGGGTTGCCCTCCAGCTTGCGCACCTGCAGCGTGTCGCGATCGACGTAGGCGAGCAGGCCGCAGGCCGATTCGCAGTTGAAGCAGGTGGTCGGCACCAGCAGGTAGCGCCGCTCGCGGCGCTGCGGCCACGCCTTCGAGTCGAGTTCCTTCCAGTCGTCCCACCGTTCTTTCGGCGGGAAGGCCGCGAGGCCGGGGTGACCGGAGGGGCCGGGGTAGCGCGTCTCGCTCATCGCTTCATTCCCCTCAGGCGAGCGGCACCGACTGCGCCGACTGGACGTAGGCGTGCTCGTAGAGCAGCACGCCCGCGAGGACCAGCACCGCGGCGGGCACCGCGCCGAGCGGGCCGCTGAACACGCCCGCGGCCTGCAGCACGAGGCCGCCCCAGAAGAGCGCGGCGTAGCGGCCGCGCGTCATCTCGGCCACGGCCTGGCGCGCGTGGGCCGTCGGGTGCGGCAGCAGCACCTCGCCGGCGACGCAGACGAGGTGGGCGACGGCGCCCACCGCGAGCAGCAGCGCGAGGTCGCGCTCGGCGCGGTCGCGCAGGAAGGCGGCGACCGGCAGCAGCGCGGCGGAGCCGACGAGCACCGCCTGGACCAGCAGTTGCGGCAGCAGCAGCGGGCTCTGCCACAGGTCGCGGGCGTGGGCCTGGGCGAACAGCCACGCGGTGTAGGCCGCGGTGGCCGCGGCCAGCAGCGCGCCGGGCAGGACGAGCGCGTCGCGCGCGCCGTCGAGGCCGAAGACCGAGCCCAGGAAGTGGGCGACCAGGAGCGCGGTGTAGAGCGTGATCACGACCGCGCCGCGGGTCAGCCAGCTCTTCCACTGCGGGCGCGTGAAGATCAGGTAGAAGCGCTCGGGGCGCTTCAAGTCGGCGATCAGCAGCAGGCCGGTGAGGGCCAGGAAGAAGCCGCTGAGGATCGGCACGCCCCACGCCCACAGCGCGCCCTGGGCGCCGGCGGCCAGCGCCGCGAGGTAGGCGCCGGCGGCGATGCCCTTGGTCCAGGTGTAGAGGCTGACGCGCCAGCCCCACGGCGCCTGGTGCGGCACGTCGTAGGAGAGCAGCGCCGCGGCGGAGCTGACCGTCGAGGCGGCGCCGGAACCGACGCCGCCGACGTGGTTGCCGCGCTGCTCGCTCCACAGGAACAGGCCGCCGTCGGGCCGCCGCGCGGCCAGCGGGTCGAGCGTCGCCGCGTGGGCGCCCTTGTAGAAGAGCTTGGGCCGGGTGTTCTTCTCGGGCTTGCGGACGTGGACGACGTCGCGGCCCACGGCGCGCGCCACCCGCGAGCGCGGGTCGTCGAGGTCGCCGACCAGGATCGCCTCGGTCGGGCACACCGTGACGCACGCGGGCTCGAGGCCGACGTCGAGGCGGTGAGCACAGAAGTTGCACTTCTCCGCGCCGCCGTCGTCGGGGTTGATGAAGATCGCGTCGTACGGGCAGGCGGCGATGCACGCCTTGCAGCCGATGCACGCGTTCTTGTCGAAGTCGACGATGCCGTCGCCGCGCCGGTACATGGCCGCCGTCGGGCAGGCGACCGCGCACGGCGCGTTTTCGCACTGGTTGCAGCGGGTGACCTGGAACGCCCGCCGCGCGTTCGGGAAGCGCCCGACGTCGACGTACTTGACGTAGGTGCGCTGCACGCCCAGTGGCACCTCGTTCTCGGACTTGCACGCGGTCGAACACGCATGGCAGCCGATGCAGCGGGTGTGGTCGATCAGCTTCGCCCACCGCGCGGCAGACGCCGGGCGCGAGGGCTCGAGGGGAGCGGTGGCCATGAAGGTGCGCGTACTCTAGCAAAGCCCCGCGTCGAGCCTTCACACCGCCGGTCCCCAACAGAGTGCCGAGTCGAACCACACGCGGGAGTCCGCGCCGGCCGCGCGCCGAGTCGAGCTACGGCCGGCGCTGGCTGAAACCGACTTCGAGCCGTAGCCGACGGAGCGAAAGCTCGAAAGGCCCTGCAGCGACCGGAGCGTCCGGTAGGATTTCGGCGATGGCGACGCTGACGCCCTGGAGCGTGTTCCGAGTCCCTGACGACGCGCCCGTCAGCGCCGAGACGCTGGGGACCAAGCGGAAGTTCTGGTTCGACCGCGACGGCCTCAAGTGGCTCTTCAAGGCCACGCGACCGGGAACGGGCGAGCACTGGGCCGAGGTCATCGTGGCCGAGCTCGCGGAGGTACTGGGCCTCCCGCATGCCCGCTATGAACTCGCGCATTGGCGGGACGCGAACGGGACGGATCTGGCCGGCAGCGTGACGCCGACTTTCGCCGTGGAACCCCACGAGATCGTGCACGGCAACGAGTTGCTCGCGGACATCGACCCGTCCTACCCGCCCGCTGGCGCCAGGTATGTCCGCACCCGGGAGCACACACTCGACGCCGTGAGCGGCGCTCTCCGCGATGGAGTGGGCCTACCCGTGGGCTGGAGTCCGCCGGCCGGCGTGCAGGGGCCCGAGCAAGTCTTTGGCGGCTACCTCCTGCTGGATGCGTGGGTGAGCAATACGGATCGCCATCATGAAAACTGGGGCCTGCTCGTCGATCAGGCCGCGGGCACGCGAGCCCTCGCCCCCACGTTCGATCACGCCTCATCTCTCGGCGCCCACGAGAGCGATCACAACCGGGCCAGACGCCTCGCCACGAATGATCCGGGGTTCCAGATCCCGGCGTTCGTCGGAAAGGCACGCTCGGCCCTTTACGCGAGCCCCGGCGACAAGCACCCCTTGAGCCCGATCGACGCCTTCCGTGCCTGGGCGAAGCGGGTGGACTGCGCCGCCTGGCTGGGCCGACTCGCGGCCGTGGACCCTGAGACACCCGCGAGGATCGTCGATCGGGTACCCGCGGAGGAGATGTCCGGACCTGAGCGGGCATTCGCCCTGGCCATACTGGAATGCAACAAGGGGCGTATCCTGAGGGCTCGATGAATCCGCTCTTCCTCTCGTGGCGACAGCCTGACCATCGGTGGTGGCCTGTCGGCGTGTTGTCGCGCGACAGCGAGGGATTCGTCTTTTCGTACACGGAAGGGGCTTACGCCGCCGCGAAGGTGGGGTTCCGGCCGCTGAGTGCTTTTCCTGACCTCGATCAGGTCTACCGATCGCGCACGTTGTTTCCGATCTTCCAGAATCGCCTTCCCCCGAGGTCGCGACCGGACTACGACGAGTTCGTGGAGTGGCTCGACCTCCATCGTGACGAGCAAGACCCGCTAGTTCTGCTGGCTCGGAGTGGCGGGCGACGCCAGACCGACATGTTCGAGGTCTTCTCGGGTCCCGAACCCCAGGACGACGGACGTTATCGGTCTACCTTCTTCCTGCACGGCCTCCGGCACCGTGGCCCCGAAGCCGAGCAGGAGGTGGCGCGCCTCAAGGTCGGCGACGAGCTGACGCTCGAAGAGGAGCCGGGCAATCCTGTCGATCCGCAGGCGATCAGGGTGTTGGCGCGGGTCCGGGGAGTTCACATCGGCTTCGTACCCCGGTATCTGTGTGCCGACGTGCATACCCTGCGGACGGCGGCGGGCGACGCGGCACGGGTACGGGTGAGGCGACTGAATCCAGCGCCGACTCCCGTTCAGTTCCGGGTGCTCTGTGAACTGGAGTCGCCGTGGCCGGCGGGTTTCAGGCCGCTGGCAGGGCCGGAGTTCCGAGCCATCGCGACGGTGCAGGCGGTCACGGCGGCCGGATAGCCGTTTTCGAGCCGCACTCCGTCGAGAGCCGGCCGGAGCGATCGTTGGAACGGCCATGGCGACGAGCCGCTGCCGACGTTCCCGGTTCTGGTGCACGTCCCGCGCCGGCGATCGGAGGTTCGGTACGGCCGTCACGGGGCGCACCCGCTGTTCGCGGAACGCGGTGTCTGCGCGCGTCACCCCGCTGGAGAGCCCATCGCCCGCCCCGTTGCCGAGTTCCTCGCCGGCAAGAGATTCCTGCTCGACGTCGGAAGAGGATCTGGCCGCGCTCGCGGAGGCGCTCGTGCAGCTCACTTCGCTGAAACGCCGCTTCACGCTCGGGCCGGAGACGGTGGGCGGCCCCATAGACGTGGCCGTCATTTCCAAGCATGATGGCTTCATCTGGATGCTCCGAAAGCACTACTTCCAGGCCGAACTCAACCCCCAGTTCCTGCAGCGCTACTTCGGAGGGGGTACTGTCGCCGAGGGGAACTCGGAATGAGCGAAGGAACGAAGGCACGGGTGTTCCGGTCGCTCGAGGCGCTTCGCCGGGAACTCGCGGCTGCGGCGCCGGCACCGCCCGAACCGGCCGATCCGATCGAGCGCATGGCCCAGCAGATGGTCCGCAAGGCCCTGGCCGACGCGGAGGCCACCCTTGGGGATCGCCGCGGGCCGGGGCAGCGGGGGCGCCAGCCCTAGACCGCGCTCAGTCGCAGCGGCGCCAGGCGCGGAGGCCGAGCCAGGCGAGGGCGGCGCCGATCGCCCAGCCGGCGAGGACGTCCGTCGGCCAGTGGACGCCGAGGTAGAGCCGGCCCAGGCCCTGCCACAGGCTGCCGGCGACGGCCAGGGCGTAGAGCCAGGGCGCGTGGCGCGGGCGGTGGCGGGCGATCTCCGCCGCGATCAGCGTGTAGAGGGCCGCGGAGATCGCCGCGTGGCCGCTCGGGAACGACGCGGCGCCCTGCTCGACGAGGCGCGGCCACAGCTCCGGGCGCGGGCGGCCGATCGCGACCTTGGCGCCGTCGACGAGCAGGAACGCGAGCCAGCCGAGCAGCGCGACGACGCCGGCGCGCGACCACTCGCGGCGGGCCGCGAACCAGGCGATCAGCAGGCCGGTCACCCCCAACTGCACGGGCGTGCGGCCGGCGAAGTGCGAAGCGACGAAGACGGCGTCGAGCCAGGGCGCGCTGCGCGCGTGGATCCACAGCAGGACCTGGGTCTCCGGGTCGGGCACGGGCGCGAGCGTAGACCGGGGCTGCGGCCGGCGCGAAATCGCGGGGGACGACGCCCGCGCGGCTCCAGCGGCCGGTTCGTGATAGCGTCAGGCCCTCAGCGCGAATGCCCAGCCTGTCCGCCTTCGAATGGAGCCTGCTGCTCGGCGGCGCCGCCGCCGCGGCCAACCTCTTCGGGGGCCTGGTCGTGGTCTGGCGCAAGGACTGGAACGACCGGGTCCTCAAGCACTTCATCGGCCTCGGCGCCGGCTTCATGCTGGCCGCCGCGATCGTCGAGATGCTGCCCCACTCGCTGGAGCTGAACCCGCACGCGCCCGAGCTGATCCTGGTCGGCTACTTCATCGTGCACTTCGCCGAGCACATCCTGGCGCCGCACTTCCACTTCGGCGAGGAGACCCATCGCGAGGCGATGCTGGACCCGGCGGCCAGCTTCTCGGCGCTGGTCGGCCTGTCGATCCACACCTTCTTCGACGGCGTCTCGATCGCCTCCGGCCTGCTGGTGTCGGTGCCGCTCGGCGTGCTCATCTTCCTCGCCGTCGCGCTGCACAAGATCCCGGAGGGCTTCACCGTCGCCTCCATCGCTCTCGCCTCCGGCAAGGGCCCGAAGCTGGCGCTGCTCGGGGCCGGAGCGCTCGCCGCCGCCACGATGCTGGGCGCCCTGGGCCTCAACGGGTTCCCCAACGCCGTCGTGTGGGCGCTGCCGCTGTCGACCGGCGTCACCCTCTACGTCGCCGCCTCCGACCTGATCCCCGAGGTGAACCACACCCGGGGCCACGGCCTCTCCTTCATGCCCTTCGCGGGAGTGCTGCTCTACGTGATCGCCAAGCTGCTCCTGGAAATGGCCACGGGAGTCGGCCACTCCTAGCCGAAAGGACCGCGCATGCGCGTTCGATCCGCCGCCCTCGCCGCACTCCTGGCCGTCACGGCCCTCCCCGCCGGCGCTGCCGCCGGCAAGCCCGAGATCGCGGTCGAGGAGGTCACCCTCGACAACGGGATGAAGTGGCTGCTGTTCCCGCGCGCCGACGCGCCGACGGTGGCCGCCGGCTGGGTCGCCCGGGTCGGCTCCGTGAACGAGCGGCCGGGCATCACCGGCATCTCCCACTTCTTCGAGCACATGATGTTCAAGGGCACCCGCACCCTGGGCACGAAGGACCTCGCGCGCGACCTCGAGCTGGTCGAGGAGCAGGAGAAGGTGCAGGCGGAGATGCGCGCCGAGCGCGAGGCGATGCGCGAGCGGCTGCGCCGCGGCGAGATCGCGGACCTCGCCGCGCCGGAGAGCCGCAGCCCGCGCTACAAGGAGCTCGAGGCGCGCTTCGACGCGCTGGTCAAGGAGCAGCGCGCGCTGATCCTGAAGGACCCGATGGACGAGCTGTACACGAAGCACGGCGGCGAGGGCCTCAACGCCTCGACCAGCGAGGACTGGACGATCTACTTCGTGCGGGTGCCGAAGAACAAGCTGGAGCTGTGGGCGTGGCTCGAGTCCGACCGCCTCGCCGAGCCGGTGTTCCGCGAGTTCTACTCCGAGCGCGACGTCGTGTTCGAGGAGCGCCGGCTGCGCACCGAGTCGACCCCGCTCGGCAAGTACGAGGAGGCGCTCAACTCGGTGTTCTGGGAGGCGCACCCGTACAAGTGGCCGGTGGTCGGCTGGGCTTCGGACATCCCCGAGTACACGCTGGCGCAGGCGAAGGACTACTTCGCCACCTGGTACGCGCCCAACAACCTGACCGGCGTGCTGGTCGGCGACTTCCAGCCGGCCGCGGCGAAGGCGCTGATCGAGCGCTACTTCGGCCGCCTCGCCCGCGGCACCGTCGCGCCGCCGCCGGTGGTCACGCTGGAGCCGAAGCAGCTCGGCGAGAAGCGCTACCAGGCGAGCGCCGAGACCTCGCCGACCGTGCGCCTGCTCTACCACGGCGTGCCGTTCGTGCACCGCGACGCCGCGGCGCTCGACCTGCTGACCGACGTGCTCTCGGGCCGCACCGGGCGGCTCTACAAGGGCCTCGTCGAGGGCCGCAAGCTGGCCAACGAGGCGCGCGCCAGCTCCGACTTCAAGAAGCACGCGGGACTCGTGCAGGTCGAGGCCGTGGTCAAGGACGGCCAGGACCCGGCCGCGGTCGAGAAGGCGCTCGGCGAGGAGATCGAGCGGCTGCAGAAGGAGCCGGTGGCGGCCGACGAGCTGCAGAAGGTGAAGAACCAGGCCAAGGCCGGCGCCTACCGCCGGCTGTCGTCGCCCTTCTTCATCGCGATCCAGCTCCTCGTCTACGAGGGGCTCGGCGACTGGCGCTACATCAACACCTCGGCCGACGCCTGGGAGGCGGTCACCGCGGAAGACATCCAGCGCGTCGCGCGCGACTACCTGGTGCCGGAGAAGCGCACGGTGGCGGTGTTCCTGCGCAAGGAGGGGACCGCCCCGGAAGACCCGGCACTGGCGGCCCTGCCGCCGCAGGCGAAGGCGATGGTCAAGCAGAGCCTGGCCCGCATCGAAGCCGAAACCGACCCCGCGAAGCTGCAGGAGGGGCTGGCCCGGATGCAGGCGATGGCGGCGCAGGTGCCGGCGGAGATCAAGCCGGGGCTCGAGTACGTGATCGCGAAGACCGAAGAGCGGCTGAAGGCGCTCGCGGGGGAGAAGAAGTAGCCATGCGCAGCAAGCTCGCCGTCCTCCTCCCCGCCGTCGCCGCGCTGGCGCTGCCGGCACTCGCCCAGGCTCCGGCGCTGCCGAAGCACCCCGACCAGCTCGTCTTTCCCCCGCTCACCTACGAGCCGCCGGAGCCCGCCGGGCACCGCGTGGTGCTGAAGAACGGCATGGTCGTCTACATCGCCGAAGACCGCGCGCTGCCGCTCGTCCAGATCTCGCTGCAGATGCGCTGGGGCGGGTGGCTGGTGCCGGAGGGCCAGGAGGGTCTCGCGGGGCTGGTCGCCGCCCAGATGCGGCGCGGCGGCGCGGGCGCCCTGTCGGCCGAGGCCCTCGACGAGCGGCTCGACTTCCTGGCCGCCCAGGTCTCGGTCGGCGCGTCGGACACCGGCGCCTCCGCGAACCTCAACGCCCTGGCCGACAACCTCGACGAGTCGCTCGCGCTGTTCGTCGCGATCCTCAAGGAGCCGCGCTTCCAGCAGGACCGGCTCGACCTCGCCCGCGAGCAGATGCTGCAGGAGATGAAGAAGCGCAACGACGACGCGGCCGACATCGAAGCGGCGGAGTGGAGCCCCCTGCTGTACGGCGAAGGCCACGTCGCCAGCCGCTTCACGACCGAGGCCTCGATCAAGACCCTCGACCGCGCGGCGCTTCTCGCATTCCACAAGCGCTGGGTGCACCCGGGCCAGATGGTGGCGGCAGTGTCGGGCGCGTTCGACCGCAAGGCGATGATCGCGAAGCTGGAATCCGCGTTCGCGAAGTGGCCGACCGCGCGGCCGGACGTGCCGCCGGTGCCGAAGGACATCAGCCCGGCGGCGCCGGGCGTCTACCGCGTCCAGAAGGACGTCAACCAGGGCCGCGTCTCGATCGGGCTGCCGGGCGTGATGCGCGGCGATCCCGACGTCTACGCGCTCGAGGTGATGAACGAGATCCTCGGCGGCTCGGGCTTCACCTCGCGGATCACGCGCACGGTGCGCTCGAACGAGGGGCTCGCCTACTCGGCGGGGTCGTCGCTCAGCTTCGGCGTGTACTACCCCGGCCGCTTCCGCGCGGCGTTCCAGAGCAAGAGCCCGACCGTCGCCTACGCGACGTCGCTGGTGTTCGACGAGATCCGCAAGCTGCGCGAGCAGGGCGTGACCGCCGAGGAGCTGGAGTCGATCAAGGCCAACCTGGTGGCGACCTTCCCGAGCAACTTCGAATCGAAGGCGCGGGCGATGTCGGTGTTCGCCGCCGACGAGTTCACGAAGCGGGCGCCGGGCTTCTGGAAGACCTACCGCGACCGCATCCGCGCCGTCACCGCCGAGGACGTGAAGCGGGTGGCGCAGAAGCACCTGGTGCCGGAGAAGATGATCGTGCTGGTGGTCGGCGACCAGGCCGCGATCGACAGGGGCGACGACCGGCACCCGGTGAAGCTCGAGGCGCTGGCGCCCGGTGGAAAGGTCGTCACCCTGCCGCTGCGCGACCCGATGACGATGAAGCGGTAGATCGCGAAGCGCCGCGCCCGGAGCGCGGAGCACGAGTCGTCCAGATGGCCTATGCTCGGGGATGCCCAGCGCTTTGAACGCTGGCGTTCCGTCGGCCCCGCGGTCGGGCCGAGGCATTGGAGGACTCATGGCACCCAGGAAGCTCGGAATGTGGGCACTCGTGCCCCTCGCGGCGCTGCTCGCCGCCCCCCTCGCGGCGCAGGAAGGCGCCCCCGGACACTACGACGCCCAGGCCAAGCCCGCCGGTCCGATGACCGGCAAGGCGATGGAGAACAAGGACTGGTGGCCGAACCAGCTCGATCTCGAGGTGCTGCGCCAGAACTCGGACCTGAGCAACCCGCTCGACCCGAAGTTCGACTACGCCGCCGAGTTCGCGAAGCTCGACCTCGCGCAGGTGAAGAAGGACATCGAGAAGGTGATGACCACCTCGCAGGAGTGGTGGCCCGCGGACTGGGGCAACTACGGCCCGCTCTTCATCCGCATGGCCTGGCACAGCGCGGGCACCTACCGCGTGACCGACGGCCGCGGCGGCGCCTCCGACGGCACCCAGCGCTTCGCGCCGCTCAACTCGTGGCCCGACAACGCGAACCTCGACAAGGCCCGTCGCCTGCTGTGGCCGGTGAAGAAGCAGTACGGCCAGGCGCTGTCGTGGGCCGACCTGATGGTGCTCGCCGGCAACGTCGCGCTCGAGAACTCGGGGCTCAAGACCTTCGGCTTCGGCGGCGGCCGCGCCGACGTCTGGGAGCCGCAGCAGGACATCTACTGGGGCCCCGAGGGCCAGTGGCTCGCCGACGCCCGTTACTCCGGCGACCGCAACCTGGCCAACCCGCTGGCCGCGGTGCAGATGGGCCTGATCTACGTCAACCCCGAGGGCCCCAACGGCAAGCCCGATCCGCTCGCCGCCGCCAAGGACATCCGCACCACCTTCGCCCGCATGGCGATGAACGACGAGGAGACCGTCGCGCTGATCGCCGGCGGCCACACGCTCGGCAAGGTCCACGGCGCGGGCCCGGCCAAGCACGTCGGTCCCGAGCCCGAGGCGGCCCCGCTCGAGGAGCAGGGCCTGGGCTGGAAGAGCAGCTACGGCACCGGCAAGGGCGCGGACACGATCACGAGCGGCCTCGAGGGCGCCTGGACGCCCACGCCGATCCGCTGGTCGAACGACTACCTGAACGGCCTGTTCAAGTACGAGTGGGAGCTGACCAAGAGCCCCGCCGGCGCCTGGCAGTGGACGCCCAAGGACGCCCCGGCCAACGTGCCCGACGCCCACGTCCCCGGCAAGATGAACAAGATCATCATGCTGACGACCGACATCGCGCTGATCAAGGACCCGATCTACCGCCCGATCTCGGAGCGCTTCGCCAAGGACGCGAAGGCCTTCAACGACGCGTTCGCGCGCGCCTGGTACAAGCTCACCCACCGCGACATGGGCCCGCACGCGCGCCTGGTCGGCAAGGAGGTCGCGCCCGTTCAGCTCTGGCAGGACCCGGTCCCGCCGGTCGACCACGCGCTGATCGACGACAAGGACGTCGCGGCTCTCAAGCGCTCGATCCTCGACTCGGGCCTCTCGGTCCAGGACCTCGTCAAGACGGCCTGGGCCTCGGCCGCGACCTACCGTGACAGCGACAAGCGCGGCGGCGCCAACGGCGGCCGCATCCGGCTCGAGCCGCAGGCGAGCTGGGAGTCCAACGAGCCCGAGACGCTGAAGGCGGTGCTCGCGAAGCTGGGCGCGATCCAGGCCAGCTTCAACGGCGCACAGAAGGGCGGCAAGAAGGTCTCGATGGCCGACCTGATCGTGCTCGGCGGTGGCGCCGCGATCGAGGCCGCGGCGAAGAAGGCCGGCCACGACGTGACCGTCCCGTTCACGCCCGGCCGCACCGACGCGACCGCGGAGATGACCGACGCGGACTCGATGGCCTTCCTGCGGCCGATGACCGACGGCTTCCGCAACTACGTCGGCAAGGAGCACTTCCGCCGCCCCGAGGTCGAGCTCGTCGACCGCGCGAACCAGCTCACGCTGACCGCCCCCGAGATGACGGCGCTCGTCGGCGGGATGCGCGCGCTGGGCGCCAACCACAAGGGCAGCAAGACCGGCCTGCTCGTCGCCAACCCCGGCACCCTGACCAACGAGTGGTTCGTGAACCTGCTCGACATCGGCACCGAGTGGAAGCCGGCGGCCGAGGGCAAGTACCTGTACACGGGACACGACCGCAAGACGGGCGCCGCGAAGTGGACGGCGTCGTCGGTCGACCTGGTCTTCGGCTCGAACTCGGAGCTGCGCGCGCTGGCGGAGGTCTACGCGAGCGACGACGCGAAGCGCAAGTTCGTCGACGACTTCGTGGCGGCGTGGGCCAAGGTGATGGACCTCGACCGCTTCGAGCTGAAGAAGACGGCCGCGAAGTGAACCGGACGGCCTGACCGTCCGAGCACGACCGTACCGGCGGGCCCCGGGGCGAGACGGTTTCGGCCGTTGTCCCCGGGCCCGCCACAGTCTGTCGGCGGACCAGGCACTCCGGCGACCGCGGCGCGACCCGCTGACGTGCGCGGAGTGAGCGTCAGCGGTTCGAGCGCGGGCGCGGCGCACCCGGGGGCAGTTGCGCCAGTCGACGCCGGGCGAGGGTGGCCGCCCCGTCCTGCCGGGAAGCGGCCCCGGAGACGACCCTCTCGTAGGAGAGACGGGCTGCGGCGGCCAGACCGCAATGCTCCTGCAGGCGGCCGACGACGTACCAGTCGTCGGGACCCGGGGTGTCGCCGGGCTTGTCGGCGATCGCTCGGGCCAGCAGTTGCCGGGCTTCGCTCACGTGTCCAGCCTCGGCATAGAGGGTAGCCAGCGTGTGCAGGTTGGCAGCCCGAGCCTGTTTCTGAGTCGACTGGCGAGCCCAGTCCAGGGTGGAGGCATCGACGCGGTCGCGCAGCACGGCGAGCCAGGCCCGGTTGTTGAGGTCCCCGTCCTGCAGCGTGCCGCGGGCCGCCATGCGGGCGAACACCGATTCCGCCTCTTCGAACGCCCCGAGGCGCATCAGGGCCTGGCTCAACACCTGGGCCGCGTCCACGTCGTCGGGCGCGTCGCGCAGGCGCGCCTCGGCGAGGGCCCGGACGTCCGCGTCGCGGCCGAGCTGGGACAGGACGAAGCTGCGCATCAGGAACGGCAGCGGATGTGTCGGGTGCTCCCGGTCCCAGCCCTGCAGCAGCGCGAGCGCCTCCGCATCGCGCTTGGCCTGCAACAGCAGCCACAGCCGACCCTCGTCGAGTGCGGCCCGCTGCGGGCCCGCAGGCAGCACCTCGCGCCCAACCTGCAGTGCCTGGATGCCCTGATGGACACGCGCGGGGCTTCGGAACAGGCTCGCCGCCGCGAGCCGGACGGCATTGATCCCGTCCGCGTGGCCCTTGCCCCACAGCCTGGCGAAGACGGGCGCACCGCCGCGGACGGCATCGCGCGCCCAGTCGAGCCATTGGCGAGCCGCGGCGAGGTCGCCGCGGTCGGCGGCATCCAGGGCCCGCACCGCGAGCGGCTCGAGGTCATCCTCGAAGGCGAGCAGCACGTACGTGTCCCCGCGCCGCACCACGAACATCGCCTTGCGGTTGGTACCGAAGCCGATCGTGACGCGGTAGCCCACGGCCGGCTCCCCTTCGGCGTGAAACTCGGCGAGGCTGAGCACGGCGTCGAACGTCGAGGCCGTGAGCTGGCCACCACCGGCAACCGCACGCATCGCCGCGGTGAAGCCGCGCCGGAACGCCTCGGGATCGCCGCGGACTGCCTCGCGCTCGGTGGTGCTGAGGTCGAACAGCCCCGCGAGATCGAGGACGTCGACCTTCTCCGACGGGGAGGAGGCCAGCAGCGCGAACAGGCGACGAACCGGGGTGCGCGGGTCGTCGGGAGGGAACTCCAGGGTTTCGGCGCGGCGCACACGGGCGAAGAGGGCGGCTCGCGCCCGGCGCTCTGCGGCGTCTTCGGCCCCGGCCACCGACTCGGCCAGCAACGCGGAGCCCTCGGCGTAGCGACGCATCTCGATCAGGCTGTTGCCGACCCGGAGCAGCGCGTCACGGCGAGCGGCTGGCGTGGCGAAGAAGTCCTGTGCCTGGCGAAGAGCGGCCGCAACGCCGCGGCGTGCCGCCGTCAGCAGCAGGATCGCCTCGTTGCGCAGATCGCTCTCGGGCTGAGCTCGCGCCACCTCGAGGGCCCGGTCGAACTCCCCGGCGTAGGCGAGGGCGTAGAGGAGATTCTGGCGGGTCTGGTCGTTGACCAGCTCGGGCGGCAGTGCCTGCCACTCCCGGATGGCCGCCTCGAGATCGGCCCCGCGGCCGTAATGCTGGCCCCGCTCGTCGAACTCGTGGAGGATCGCCAGGCTGGCGCGGGCCACGAGATGGGACGGGTCCACTTCCTTCGCCTTCGCGTAGGCCGAGATGGCGACGGCACGGTCGTATCCGGGCCTGAAACGGCGGCCCAGCAAGTCGTGTTCGTGGACCCAACCCAAGGTGCGATGCGCTTCGGCAGAAGCAGGCGCCAACTGGACCGCCTGCCGGGCCTCGTCGCGGGCCGCCTCGCCGAACCCGGTCGCGAGGAGGGCGTCCGCCAGTCGGATGCGGGCGCCCGCCGAACGTGGCGCGGCGGCCACCGCCGCACGCAGGGCCGCGAGGCCTTCGCAGGTGCGGCCCGCGGCCAGCAGCGCCTGCGCGTGGTCTTGGAACACGACCTGGAGCGGCTCTCGCGCGCGCCAATCGCGCACCGCAAGGGCGAACCCCCGGTACGCCTCGGGCTCGATCCGGCGCGCACCGGTGTCGAACACGAGCCGACCCTCGACGACGCCGTCGGCACCGGCAGCGAAGGCGATCTCCAGCGAGGCGTTGCCGAACGTGGCCTGAGTAGGCTGCGGCAGGCGCTGCGGGACGTAGCCCGCTGGCGGCACGATCCGGTAGCTCCACTCGACGCGATGGGGGTCGGGGAGCACGTACGGCGTGCGCCGCTCGGCGGGCTCGGTGCCGATCGCGTCAGGCAGACGGGCGAACAGCCCGGCGGGCGAGATGGAGACGACCGACTGCGTCCCGGTGCGGGCCGGGAGGTCGGCCGTGCGCGACTCGACGCGCACCCGGAACGGTGCCCGCAGGTCGCGCGGGTCGCTGTTCTCCGCCGACGTGACCTCGGAGGTTCCGTGCTCCTCACGCGCATACCGCTCCTGGGAATCGCGCAGCGCCGCGGGCTCCGCGTGCGAGTAGAAGGACCGGAACGCGCGCTCGACCGATCCCGTCGTCACCGTCGTCTCGACGACACGCCCCGCGCCCGAGGCTTCCAGGTGGTACTCCCGAGTCTTGCGCAGGACGTTGTCCGCTGCCGCTGCCGCGGGAGTGCGCACGAGGTCGGTGGTGCCGGGCGCGGCGATCAGCGTCAGGCGGTCCCGGACGCCCACGGGCAACTCGTTGACGCGGCCGAACTCGTCGGTGGCGTCGATCCACAGCATCGGCTCGCCGGGCAACACGACGATCGCGTGATCGAACAGCCCGAACCCGGGCAAGCCGGGGTCGATGTCGGCGCCGGGCCCGGTGGACAGCAGCGCGAGGAACGCAGGGACCCCCTCGGCCCGCAACCAGCTCACCAGCAGGGCGGACTTGTCCTTGCAGTCCCCGTAGCGTCGGCGCAGGACCTCGTTCGGGCTCCGCGGCACGATGGCCGCTTCGCCGAACTCGATGCCGGTGTAGCGGACTTCCCTGTGGAGGCGCTGGATCAGGCGCGCGGCAACGGCGTCGCGGCGGATGCCCGGCCTGGCGACAGCAGGACTGGGCACCCCGACCTGGGCGTCCACGACCCGGGAGTAGGCCTCGGCCACGTGGGCCCAGGATTCTCCGGTGGCGAGGGCGAAGTACGGCTGGCGCGGCTTGTCGGCGGGCATCCACGGCTCGGGTTCGGGCAGCGGGCCCAGCGGACCTGCCTGCACCGTGAGACGCACGCGGCCGGCGGCCCGCTCGCGCTCCACGACGCCACCTTCGAGCCCGCGCAGCACGTGGTGCAACGACAACCCCTCAGGCGCATCGACCACGACGCGAGCCCTCAGGGTCGGCACCCCGCTTCCGAAGAAGAAGCGGAACTGGGTGCCAGCCTCGAACAGGGGGGCCGTGTCGGTGACGAGGATCTCCTGCTCGACGACGGCACCCCGGGCGATCGCGGGCAACGGTGCTCGCAGCGTCCGGCGATCCGTGTAGGTCAGGCCGTCGTCGTCTCCGGCCGCGACCTCGGCGATGGTGGCCGGATCGAGTTCGTGCGCCAGCCCGTCCGCGGTGACGACCCGGGCCCGGATCCGGGGACGCGCCTCGAACCACGGGGCGTGGCTGGCGGCGACGGACGCCCACTCGCGCGCGCCGGCATCGGTGAGCACGCGATACACGAGCCGATAGCGGGCCTCTCCGCGTCGCTGCCCGTCGAGCCGGTAGTGCGCCTCGTCGAGCAGCACCACGACGTCTTCGTCGCGGGTACGCGCGGTCGCCTCGGCCGCGGCCGCCAGCAGACGCCGGGGTTCGGACGAGAGGAAGGCCTCCTCCCAGGGATCGCCGGCGAGCGCCGGCGTCGCGAGGATCAGGCCGGCCAGGAGCAGGCCCGGTCGTCGCACGCGGGCAGGGCCTACTTCCGGAACGCCTCGATGAACTCCTTCAGGAGCATCGGGTTGTTGCTCTTGATCTTGCCCATCATGAAGTCCATCGCCGTCGGCGTGTAGCGGCCGTTCCAGACGTCGAGGAACATTTCGGCCGAGCCCTTGAAGAAGCAGTCGGCGTCGCCGTTCTTGCCGGCGATCACCTCGCACCTGTCGCCGCCGAGCTTGACCGTCCACTTCTCATCCTCGTCGAGCGAGAAGTAGAACGTGCGCGGGGTCTTGACCTTCCCCGGCTGGTACATCTTGGTCAGCGTGTCGAAGACGGCGGCGACCTCGGACATCGGCGGCTCCCTGCGGATTGAGGGAAAAAGCACGGCCACGGGAGCCGCTCGAGGCGGGCTCCCGTGGCGGGAACGATCAGGACCGGCCGCGGCTCAGGAGTGGCGCACGGCCTCCGGCAACGACTTCACGTAGTCGTCGACCAGCTTCTTCTGGGCCTCGGGCGTCAGCGACGACACCACGATCTTCGAGGCGGCCTCCATCGCCAGGTCGGCGACCTGGGCGCGCAGCTCGAGGATGGCGCGGCTCTTCTCGCGCTCCACCTGCTCCTTCGCGCGGCGGATCATCTCGTCGGCCTCGGAGCGGGCGCGGGCGGACAGGTCCGCCTTCAGCGCGTCGGCCTCCGCGATCGCCGACTTGATGATCTCCTCGCGCTCGCGGCCGGCGTCACGCAGCATCTCCTTGTGCTTGTCCAGGAGCTGCTGCGCGTCCGCACTGGCCTTGTGAGCGCCCTCGACCGCCTCGCGCAGGCCCCGTTCGCGCTCCTCGAGGGCGTGCAGCAGCGGCCCCCAGCCGAAGCGGGTCAACACCAGGGCGAACAGCGCGAAGACGACGACGATGGCGACCGAGAGCACCCAGTTGATGTCGGTCAGCCCCCCGGCAGCCAGCAGGCTGCCGAGGAGGGGCGTAGACGTCATGCCGGCCTGCTTACTTCAGCGCGAGCAGGATGGTGACGATCAGCGCGAAGAAGGTGGCGCCCTCGATGAGGCCCGCGGCCACGATCATGGCGCCGCGGATGTCGCCGGCCGAGCCCGGCTGGCGCGAGATGCCGTCCATCGCCGAGGCCGCGAGCCGGCCGATGCCGCCGGCGCCGCCGATGATGGTGAGGCCGGCGCCGATGCCGGCCGCGAAGTACGCAAGGGCCTTGGGGTCCATGGTCCTGATTCCTCCTAAAGGTACGGTTCGAAGAGCGACGGTCGGCTCAGTGCGCCGGGTGGGCGTACATGCCGATGAAGATGGCGCTGAGCAGGGTGAAGATGTAGGCCTGGATGAACGCCACCAGCACCTCGAGCAGCATGATGAACAGCGCCAGCCCGATCGACACGGGGGCGATCGCCAGGCCCAGGAAGGTGCTCATCTGGGCCATCAGCGGGATCAGCATCAGCAGCGCGGTGATCACCATGTGGCCGGCGATCATGTTGGCGAACAGGCGCACCATCAGCGCGAACGGCTTGGAGAACACGCCGATGATCTCGACCGGGATCATGATCGGCAGCAGCCAGGCCGGCAGCCCCGGCGGCACCAGGCCGGTGAAGTGGTGGACCACCCCGAACTTGGAGATGCCGGCCCACTGCTGCGCCAGGAACGAGACGAAGGCCAGCGCCAGGGTCACCGACAGGTTGCCGGTCGAGGTGGCGCTGAAGGGGATCAGCCCGAAGAGCGCCGCGGTCAGGATGAAGAAGAAGAAGCTGGCCAGCAGCGGCACGAACTTGTGGCCGTCGTGGCCGATGTTCTTCTCCGCGATCTCGTCGCGGATGAAGACCAGGATCGCCTCGACCGCGTTGGCGAGCGGCGTCCGCGGCAGGCCGTCCTTGTAGCCGCGCAGCGCGAGCCGCACGATCAAGATCACGAGCGTCGCCACCAGCGCGAAGAACACGAGGTGCTTGGACAGCGGGCCCAGGAAGCCCGGCACGTCCAGCACGTGGTGCATCAGGATTTCGGCCGGGTCTTCGCTGGCCGCGAGCAGGAGCGCCGGCAGGTTCATCGGGCCTCCGCGGGGCGCGCGCCGGTCCGGCGGTGGAGCAGCGCCAGCTCCAGCATCAGGAAGGCCGCGAAGTGGCCGAGCAGCGACACGGCCAGGGGCGTGCTGTCGAGGCCCAGCAGCCGGACCGCGGCCACGAAGGCGACGAGCAGCGCGGTCATCCGCGCCGCCATGCCGCCCAGCACGGCGCCGAAGAACGCGTTCGTCGAGCGGCCCTCGGCCCACAGCGCCAGGCCGTAGGCGGCGATCCCGTTGGCGGCGGCCAGCGCGGCGCCGACGGCCGACGCCTGCCACGCGCCGGCCTCGAGCAGCGACGAGGCCAGGGCCTGGGTGGCGCCTGCGGTGGCGAGCACGATCAGCGTGTAGCGAGCCAGTGTCACGGCTTGTTCTTTCTCCCGACTTCCTTCACGAACTGCACGCCCGCGGCCACCAGGCCGAGCAGCGCCCCGCAGAGCGTCAGCCCCGGAGCCGTCCCGAACTCCCGGTCGAGCCACCAGCCGACCCCGATCGGCAGCAGCGCCGCGCCGGCCAGGCTGGTCCCGAGGCCCAGGTAGGGCGCCGCTTCCCGCACGACGCGGACCCAGTCCCCACCGTCCCCCTTGTCCGACCCTGGAGACACGCGAAACTCCGCCCTGAGGGCGCCACGAACAGCGGCGAAGCCTACCACGGAGCCTTTTTGACGGGCAAGAACACCCGGCCCCGGAGGCCTCTGCGGCTCCCCATGCGCTATGCTGAGGGTCGCGATCCTGACGTCCGCCCCCCGTTCCGGAAGGAAGTGACCCCATGTCCGATTCCGCCCCCCGGGAGGTGTCGCGGCGCTCGTTCCTGCAGGCCGCCGCCGTCGCGGGAGCCGCTGTTTCGGCCGGGGCCCAGCAGGCCCCCGCCCTCGTGAAAGGAAAGACCGTGCCCATCGAATTGCCCGCCCTGCCCTACGCCGACAACGCGCTGGCGCCGCACATCTCGAGCAACACGATCGGCTTCCACTACGGGAAGCACCACAAGGCCTACGTCGACAACACCAACAAGCTGATCGCCGGTACCGACCTGGCCGAGGCGAAGCTCGAGGACATCGTCAAGGCCGCCTGGTGCAAGCCCGAGAAGAAGGGCCTGTTCAACAACGCCGCGCAGGTCTGGAACCACACGTTCTACTGGCACAGCCTGTCGCCGAAGAGCACGAGCCCCTCGGCCCAGCTCAAGGCGAAGATCGAGGCCGACTTCGGCTCGTTCCAGAAGCTGCGCGACGACTTCGCGAACGCCGCGGTCACCCAGTTCGGCTCCGGCTGGGCGTGGCTGGTCGTCGACGGCGGCAAGCTCAAGCTGATGCAGACCGCCAACGCCGAGACGCCACTCGCCACCGGCCAGCACGCGCTGCTGACCGTCGACGTCTGGGAGCACGCCTACTACCTCGACTACCAGAACCGGCGGCCGGACTACGTCGCCACCATCCTCGACAAGGTGCTCAACTGGGAGTTCGCGTCCGAGAACTTCGCCAAGGCGGGGGTGTAGGCGTGGCGATCCAGGTCGGAGAGCGCGTGCCCGAGGGCACGCTCACGCAGATGACGGACAAGGGCCCGGCCCCGGTCACCACGGCCGAGCTGTTCGCCGGCAAGAAGGTCGTCCTGTTCGCCGTCCCCGGCGCCTTCACGCCCACCTGCTCGCGCCAGCACCTGCCGGGCTACGTCGCGCAGCACGACAAGATCAAGGCCACGGGCGTCGACACCATCGCCTGCCTCGCGGTCAACGACGTGTTCGTGATGGACGCCTGGGGCAAGGGCGCCGGCGCCGAGGGCAAGGTGCTGATGCTGGCCGACGGCAACGCCGACTACGCGAAGGCGCTGGGCATGGACGTCGACTTCGGCAAGTTCGGCATGGGCCTGCGCTGCAAGCGCTTCTCGATGGTCGTCGAGGACGGCGTCGTCAAGACGCTGAACGTCGAGCAGCCCGGCGAGTTCAAGGTCTCGAGCGCCGAGCACACCTGCGGCCTGTAGTTCACCCCGCCGCGGGCCGCGCCACCCGGTTGCGGCCCGCGGCCTTCGCACGATAGAGGGCGCGGTCGGCGGCCCGCAGCAGCGTCTGCGGGTCGAGCCCGGGCAGCGGGACGTCCGCCGCCACTCCCACGCTGACGGTGACGCGGCCGAACGGCGAGCCGGGGTGGGCGAGCGCCAGGTCGGCCACCCCCTGTCGCAAGCGCTCGGCCACCCGCGCGGCATCCGCCTCGTCGAGCCCCGGCAGCACCACCGCGAACTCCTCGCCCCCGTAGCGGGCGACCAGGTCGCCGCTGCGCTGCACGGCGCGCTCCAGCCAGCGCGCCACCGCCTGCAGCGCCGCGTCGCCTTCCGGGTGCCCGCGGCGGTCGTTGAGCGCCTTGAAGTGGTCGAGGTCGAGCAGCAGCAGCGCGACCGGCTCGTCGGAGCGGCGCGCGCGGTTCCACTCGGCGTGCAGCACCTCGTCGAAGCAGCGGCGGTTGGCGATGCCGGTCAGCGCGTCGCGCAGCGAGAGCGCCTCGAGCCGCGCGTTGGCGGCCTCCAGCAGCCGGTTCTGGGTCTGCGCGTCGCGCTCCGCGACCCGCAGCTCGTCGACCGCGCGCCGCAACTCCTCGGTGCGCTCGGCCACCTGCACCGCGAGCTCGCGCGAGCGAAGGGCGAGAGCGCGGCCGCGGTAGCGCACCCAGGCGCCGACGGCCGCGGCGACGAGTGCCAGAAGACCGGCGAGCGCGAGCGGCCGCCGGTGCCACGGCGGCAGCACCTCGAAGCTCCACGCCGCCTCGGTGCTGGCCTCGCCGCCGCCGCGGCTGCGCAGGCGCAGCGTGTAGCGGCCCGGCCGCAGCTCGCGGTACTCGAGCGAGGCCCCCGACAGCGCCGCCCACTCGTCGTCGCGCGGGTCGAGCCGGTGCTCGACCACGAGGCCGGCGCGCAGCGAGCCGGGGGCGACACCGAGGCCGAGGCTGCGGAAGTCGGGGTGGAGAGGGGCGGCGAGCAGTCGGCCCGACGTCACGGCGTGCGTGGACCCGTCGACGGCCACCCGGGTGAGCGACGGCGCCGGAAGCGGCCGCGACGCGGCGGGCGGAGTCCCGACCTGGCGGTGGAGCGCCGGCCCGCCCCCGAACCAGGCGACGCCGTCGGGCTCGACCAGCAGCGCCTGCAGGTCTTCGGCGTCGACGTCGTGGAGTGTCCTCACGAGCGGCGGCCGGCCGGGCGGGCCCGGGATCGCGACCCGCGGCGGCGTGCTGTTGACCCAGACCTCGCCGCCCGGCCCCAGCGCGGCCCGGAGATGGTCGCCGGCGGGCAGGGCGGCCAGCAGGGCGTCGCTGGCAAAGCGCAGGTTCCTCTCGTCGACCCAGCGCACGGGGCCGTTGTAGATCGCGCTCAGCAGCCGCCCACCGCTCGCCGAGAGCTCGATCTCGCCCTGTCCGATGCGAGCGGGCGGCCCGCTGACCCGGCCCTGCGCCGACAACGGGAGTCGGGCGAGTCCGTCGAACGTGGTCGCGAGCCACAGCGCCCCGGGCCGCTCGAAGATGCCGCGGACGTAGCGCGGCACCCCGGCCACGGTCTCCGCGAGGCGCCAGCCGTCGGTGCCGCGGACGAGCCGGGCGAGTCCGTCGCGGGTGCCGAGCCAGGCCTGGTCGCGGTGGGCGGAGAGCCCGAGGGAGTAGGCCCGAAGCTCCGCCGTCCGCGGCACCCGGGCCGCGGGCCCCTCCCCGCGCTGCACGCGAACGCCGGCGCTGGTGCCGATCAGCAACTCGTCCGGGCCGACGCTGGCGAAGCTCCAGGTGGCGGCGTCGACGCCCGGGACCGGCTCGAAGCGGGGCCGGGCGTCGGGTGTGCGGCGCAGCACGAAGGCCCCGGCCGAGGTGCCGACGTGGAGCTGCCCGCGGTGGCGATGGAGGGTGACCGTGGAGCCGCGCAGGCCGAAGCGACGGTCGAGCACGCTCAACGCCGAGCCGACCTCGAGCCGCACCAGGCCCGCGTCCTGGGCCACCCACAGCCCGCCCTCGCGGTCCTCGAACAGGCCCTCGATCGTGGTCCCGCCGAGACCCGAGTCGGCCTCGAGGTGCTGCTCCGGGGTGCCGTCGGGGGCCAGCAGCAGCAGGCCGGCCGTGGCCGTGCCGAGGGCGAAGCGACCGTCGGAGAGACGGGTCGCGGAGGTCACGGCGTGGTCCCGCACGAAGCGCGAGGCAGCGGCGGGAGCCTCGCGCGGGGCCTGGCCTTCGGCGAACCAGTAGAGGCCCGCGTCGCGCACGGCGGCGAGGAAGCCGCCGGTGGCCGGCAGCAGCGCATCCAGGCGGCGGCCGCGGAACGCCTCGCCGCCCGGCACCGCGGGCAGCGACGTGCCCTCCAGCCGTCGCAGGCCGACATCGGAAGTCCAGAGGTAGAGCGAGCCCTGGACCAGGAAGGCGCGCTTGCCCGTCGCGGGCGCCAGCCGTTCGACCAGCTCGAGGCCGTCCGGCCCGTCGCGCAGCAGCGCGCGGTCGGTCAGGAAGGCGAAGCCGTCGCCCAGCGGGTGGAGGTCGACGACGTCGCCGAGGTCGCGCAGGGCCGGCAGCGGCGGGCGCAGCGAGCGCAGGCGCGGCGCGCCCGCCGCATCGGCCTCGACGAGGCCGAACTCGTCGACGCCGCCGGCCGCGATGCGGCCGTCCGCGTGCGCCGCGACGCGGTAGATCGCAGCGGGCGTCGCCGCCCGGGTCCAGGCGGCGCCGTCGTAGAGCAGCACGCCCCACAGGTTGGCGACGACCAGCCGTCCTCGCGCGTCCTGTGCGAAGGCGAAGCTCTGCGGTCCGGCGCCGGTCTCGCGCGACGTGAAGACCCGCATGCCGGGCAGGCCGCGTTCGTGCGGCCGTGGGTCGGCAGCACGCGCCGGGCCCGCGGCCAGAGCCGCGAGCCCGAGCGCGAGGAGGAGGCGCCTACTTCGCAGGGCGGTCCGGGTGGCCGAGCGAGAGCAGGTTGGCGAACAGCCGATAGGCCCCGGGCACGCCCGCCGGGAGCTGGCGGAAGAACGCGTACGCGGCATAGACGTAGTGGCCCTTGCCGATCCGGGCGTGCACGTAGCCGCCGCGGCCCGGAGCCTCGCCCGTGTCGCCCGCGGAGAGCAGCGGCACCAGCTCGGGGCCGAAGCCCGTGAACTCGTAGAGCGAACGCTCCTGCACCCAGCCCTCGAAGTCGGACGGGCCGATCCGGTTCGGTGCGGTGAAGGCCGGGTGCTCCGGCTGCAGGATCGTCACCGCGGCGTCCTCCTCGGTGACGCGCGCGGTGCGCCCCTTCATCTCGCCGCCGAACGGTGCCAGGCCGCGGTCGGTGTAGTCGGGCCGCTGGTACTGGACGATCAGCGTGCCGCCGGCGCGCGCGAAGTAGAGCAGCCGGCCGTTGGCGGCGACGAAGTCGGGCCGCACCTGCGAGGCGCGCACGCCGACGACGATCGTGTCGAACTGCGAGAGGTCGCCCGCCGAGAGGAAGTCCTCGTCGAGCAGCGTCACCGCCAGGCCCAGGCGGCGGATCGCGTCGGGCACGAGGTCGCCGCTGCCCATCACGTAGCCGACCTTCACGGGCGCCACCTTCAGGTCGAGCACGCGCAGGGTGGCCTTCGCCTCGGTCAGCAGGCGGTGGGTCTGGATGTGGTCGTAGGCGATCTCGCGCAGGCCGTGGCGGTAGGCGGCCCCGCCGGCGGTGGCGACGGCCGCGAGCGCGTGCGCGCCCTGGGGCGCGTTCGCCGGCACCGTCACCGTGAACGCGACCGCGGTGCGCTGGTCTTCGCCCTCCAGCGCGAACGGCGCTTCGGCCGGGGCAGCGCTGAAGCCCGGCGGGAGTTCCAGCCGCACGACGCCCGAGAGCGGGGCTTTCGCGTGCTTGGTCAGGCGCACCGCGATGCGGCGGGTCTGCGGCCGGGCCGAGACCGGCACCACGTGGAGGTCGGCGTCGAGCGCCACCGCCAGCGCCGGGCCGACGGCGAGGTCGCGCCGCAGCTCGCCGCGCGCGGGGTCGGCGAAGCGGTACTGGACGGGAGCGGGGACGTCGACGGCGATGCCCGCGATCTCCATCGGCCACACCGCCGTGGCCAGCGGCGGCCCGAACGGCTGGCCGCGGCGGGCGTCTTCGGGCCACTCGAAGTGGTCGCCGCGGCGCTTCGTCTCGAGCCAGTAGGGCACGCTGGGCCGCGCGTCCGCGGGCGCCGCCAGCGCGAACGTCGCTTCCGCCGCGGGCGACTCCTCGCGGCGGCGGCGGCGCGGGTCGGCCGTCTTCTCGGGTTCCGCCGGGGCGGCGCTCCAGCCGGCCGCCAGCTCGAAGCGGGGGCTGCCGGGCTTCACCGCGACCGTGCCGGGGAAGTAGGCGCGCAGCGCGACCGGCACGCTCTCGCCGGGCGCGACGAGGGCGTCCGCGGACAGCGCGTCGAACGCGATCCCGGCCGCCTGCACCAGCGCCGCCTCCCACTCGCGCTGCTCGTGGGCGAGCAGGAAGTCGGCCTCGGCACGGGCGTCCGCGGAGGCGCCCGCGACGTTCGCCAGCGCGGCGCGGGCCTCGCGCACCGCGCGCAGGCTGGCCGCCAGGTGCGCCGCGATCGCGTGCGGGGCGTCGGCGTCGAGCTCGACGAGCGCCTTCTTCGCCGCCGCGTCCATCGCCGCGAGCGGCGCCTGCAGCGCGCCCGCGGGCAGGCCGGCGAGGGCGGCGAGGCCGGGGATCGACACGTCGAGGCCGTCGAACAGGTGGCTCTCGGTCGCGGGCTGCGCGACGTGGCTCTTCAGCAGCCGCACCCCGGAGGCGTGCGGGCCGCGCAGCTCGACCATGCCCATCTCCTGGGAGCGGTGCTGGCTGCGGCCCTGGGCCGCGATCTCGAAGTAGGTGCGGCCGTAGGTCGGCGCGTACTCGCCCGTCTCGAGCCGCAGGCTCGGCACGTTGTCCGCGCTCGGCACGAAGCCCTCGCTGACGTAGAGCTTCCTGGCCTGCCACGGGCGCAGCCCTTCGGCGAGCTGCGACGCGCAGGCGGCGGGGTCGGCCGCCTTCTCGAACGCCGGCGCCGAGAGGTGGCCGACGAGCTGGTGCTGGCCGTGGCCGTCGGCGGGGGTGCCGGCGAAGCGGGCCACCATCACCAGCGGCCGGTAGAAGCGGATCGCGCGCACGATGTCGCACAGCACGCGTTCCTCGCTCCACTTCGCGGCGGCCTCCTCGCGCCGCTTGGAGAAGCCGTAGTCCATCACGCTGCCGAAGAGCTGCTCGCCGCCGTCGAGGGCGCGGGCCTGCAGCAGCTCCTCGCTGCGGATCACGCCGAGCGCCTCGAACAGCTCGGGCCCGATCACGTTCTGGCCGCCTTCGCCGCGGTTGATCGAGAGGTAGGCGACGCGGGCGTGGTCGCGGCGGGCGAGGCGCGCGATCAGGAAGCTGTCCTCGTCGTCGGGGTGGGCGGCGTTGTGGAGCACGGAGCCGGTGGTCTGCAGCCGGCCCACGAGCTGGAACAGCCCGGCTGCGCCCTGCGAGTAGACGGGGCGGACCTGGGCCCGGCCCGTCGCCGGAACGAGCGACAGGGCCAGCAGCGAGATCAGTGCGACGGGAATGACGCGGGCGATCTTCATGACGGCGCCGATCTTAGCGCTGCGGCCCGACGGCCTCGCGGCCCGTTGCCGGCCCGCGCCCGTCGCGCCTATAGTCCGGCTCCCGATGAAGATCGCGTCTTGCTCCAGGGAGGAGGCCTGATGCGCCCTCGCGACCGCGCGGGCCGGGCCGTCGCGGCCCCGCCGCCACCGCCGACGCCGGTCAACCACACCGCCGCGTGGCTCGCGGCCCACCGCGTCTCGCCGCCGGAGTTCGAGTCGCTGCACGCGCTCGACGGCCACCTCGCCGCGCGCCAGCGGCTGGCAGGTGCCGTGTTCCAGTCGCTCGACCTGCGCGAGCGCAGCGAGGCGCTCGTCGCCGAGTCGCTGCGCGGCGCGATCTTCCTCGGCTGCACGCTGTCGCCCGATGCGCTCGACCACGCCCTGCGCACCGGCGCCCTGGTGTTCGGCTCGCCGCCCGAGCTGCCCTACCGCCCGTACCGCAACGCCCTCTACACGGTCGACGAGCTCTACGCGGGGTTCGACCCGGCGCGGCCCGGCAGCTACGCGGACACCCTCGACGCGCGCGTGTACGCGCACTACCTGGGCCGCGGCGGCCCGCGCCCGGGCGTCGACGAGTCGCTGTTCCGGCGCCTGCACGACCACGGCATCACCGACGCGCTCGAGGAGGAGCTCGCCGGCCACCACGCGATCGGCATCATGGGCGGCCACTCGCTGCGCCGTGACACCGCCGCCTACCGCGACGTCGCGGTGCTCGCGCGCAGCCTGGCGCGCGCGGGACGGGCGACGCTGTCGGGCGGCGGGCCCGGGGCGATGGAGGCGACCCACCTCGGCACCCACCTCGCGCCGTGGCCCGACGCGGCGCTCGACGAGGCGCTCGCGGTGATGGCGCCGGCGCCGCTCTACAAGCCGGCGCACGACTGGCTGGCGACCGCCTTCGCGGTGCGCGAGCGCTTCCCGGTGCGACCGCTGGAGACCGGGCTGCCCGCGCTTTCGATCGGGGTGCCGACCTGGTGCTACGGACACGAGCCGCCCAACGCGTTCGCGTCCCGCGTCGCCAAGTACTTCATGAACTCCGAGCGCGAGGACGGCCTGCTGGCGATCGCCACCGGCGGCGTGGTGTTCGCCCCCGGCAGCCTCGGCACCGTCCAGGAGATCTTCCAGGACGCGGCGCAGAACCACTACGAGACGGCGGGCCACGCGAGCCCGATGGTGCTGCTCGGCCGCGACTACTGGACCCGCGAGCGCCCCGTGTGGGACCTGATCTGCAAGCTCGCCGAAGGGCGGCCGTGGGCCGCCCACCTGCACCTCGTGGACACGCCCGAAGAGGCTGCCGCGGCGCTGCTGGCCTTCGATCCGCCTGCCGCCCCGGAGGCGTGATGGCGGAACCGTTCAAGAACCTGCTGGGCCCGGCGCTGGTCAAGCGCCTGGCGGACGGACTGCGCGATGCGTGGCCGTCGTTCCCGCACGCGCGGTTCGTGCGCGAGGCGAACGACGGGCTCGAGGCGCTGGAGCTGAAGGCGCGCGCCCGCCACGTCGCGGACGCGCTGGAGCGGGCGCTGCCGGCCGCGCCCGCAGAGGCGATGGCGATCCTCGTCCGCTCGCTGCACGCGCCGCTTCAGGAGACGAAGGGCTTCGGCTTCCTCTACTTCCCCTACAGCGAGTACCTGGAGCGCCATGGCGCGGCGGCGTTCGACGTCGCACTCGAGGCGAACCGCGAGCTGACCCGCCGCTTCACCTCCGAGTTCTGCCTGCGCACGCTGCTGATCGCCGACGCGGGGCGCACGCTCGCCGCGCTGCACGCGTGGAGCGCCGACCCCGACCCGCACGTGCGCCGGCTGTGCTCGGAGGGCACCCGGCCGCGGCTGCCGTGGGGCCGCCACCTGCCCGCATTCCAGCGCGACCCGAAACCGGTCCTCGCGCTGCTCGAGAAGCTGAAGGACGACCCCTCGGAGTACGTGCGCCGCTCGGTCGCCAACAACCTCAACGACGTCGCGAAGGACAACCCGGCCGCCGTGCTCGCAGTGGCGAAGCGCTGGCTGCGCGGCGCCTCGCCCGAGCGGCGCAAGCTGGTGGAGCACGGCCTGCGCACGCTGGTGAAGAAGGGCGACCCGGCGGCGCTGGCGCTGCTCGGCGCCGGCGGCGACGACCTGCGGGTGAAGGCGACCGTGACCCCGGTGCGGGTGCGACTCGGCGAGTCGGTGACGATCGAGGCGCGGGTCGAGAACCGCGGGCGCGCCGCGGCCCACGTGGTGGTCGACGCCCGCGTCCACTTCGTGAAGGCCAAGGGGCCGTCGGTCAAGGTGTTCCGCCTCGGCCGCGTCGACCTCGACGGGGGCGAGACGCGGGCGATCGCCCGGCGCTTTCCGCTCGTGCACCGCACGATCCGCACGCTGCACGCCGGCCGCCACGCGGTCGAGGTGCAGGTCAACGGCCGGATCGTGAAGGCCGGCGCCTTCGACCTCTCGCTGGAGGTCGCCCCCGGAAGCACCGCGCGCGGCCCGCGCCGCACCCGCACGTTCTCGCGCTGAGCTTTCGCGGGGACCGCCGCGCGCGGTACGCTCGCGCGCGATGAACGCGCCGCTGCTCGCGCTGCTGCTGGCCGTCGCTTCCCCTGCGGCGGAACCGGTGCGGGTCGCGGCGGCGGCCAGCCTCAAGAGCGCGCTCGACGAGGTCGGCCCCGCCTTCGAGGCGCGGCGGCCGGGGCGCACGGTCGTCGTCTCCTACGGCGCCTCGGGCAGCCTGCTCGCGCAGTTGCGCCAGGGGGCGCCGTTCGACCTCTTCCTCTCGGCGGATGCGGAGTACCCGGCGGCCGCCCACGCCGAGGGGCTGACCGACGGGCCGCCGCGCGCCTACGCGCGGGGTCGCCTCGCGTTGTGGGCGCGACACGACTCGCCCTTCGACCCGGCCCGCGGACTCGGCTCCCTGCGCGGGAGCGGCGTGCGCCGGCTCGCGATCGCCAACCCGCGCCACGCCCCGTACGGCCGCGCGGCCGAAGCGGCTCTGCGCGCGAGCGGCGCCTGGGAGGCGGTGCGGTCGAAGCTGCTGCTCGGCGAGAACGTCGCCCAGGCGGCCCACTTCGCGTACCAGGGCGCAGCCGACGCCGGGCTCTTCGCGCTCGCGACCGCGCTGTCGCCGGCGATGGCCGACGCCGGCCGCCACGCCGTGGTGGATGCCGCGCTGCACCCGCCGCTGGTGCACGCGGGCGCCGTGCTCGCCCGCGCACCGCAGCGCGAGGCGGCGCGCGCGCTGCTCGAGTTCCTCGTCTCCGCCGAAGGCCGCGCGATCCTCGGCCGCCACGGCTACGCGGCGGCCCCGTGATCGACGTCGAGGCGCTGACGCTCACGGTGCGGCTGGCGGCGACGACGTCGGCGATGCTGCTGGTGCTGGGGCTGCCGCTGGCGGCGTGGCTGGCGGCGACTCGCTCGCGCGCGCGGGTGCTGGTCGAGGCGCTGGTGGCGCTGCCGCTGGTGCTGCCGCCGACCGTGCTCGGCTTCTACCTGCTCGCGCTCCTCGGGCCGCGCAGCGCGGCGGGGCGGGCGTGGGAGGCGGCCACCGGCGCGCTGCTGCCGTTCTCCTTCTCCGGCCTGCTGCTGGCCTCGGTGATCGCCAGCCTGCCCTTCGCGGTGCAGCCGATGGCCGCGGCGCTGTCCGCGGTCGACCGCCGGCTGCTGGAAGCCGCCTGGACCCTGGGTGACTCGCGGCTCCGTGCGTTCGCCCGGGTCGCGCTGCCGCTGGCGTGGCCGGGGGTCGTCAGCGGGATGGTGCTGAGCTTCGCGCACACGCTGGGCGAGTTCGGCGTGGTGCTGATGGTCGGCGGCAACATCCCCGGCCGCACGCGCACGATCTCGATCGCGCTGTACGACCACGTGCAGGCGCTCGAGTACGAGGCGGCGGCGGCCACCGCGGGGCTGCTGCTCGCCGCCTCGTTCACCGTGCTGGCGCTGACCTTCGCCCTGCAGCGGCGAGCGTTCTCGCCGCTGGCGGCAGGACCGCGATGAGCGGCCTCGAGCTCGACTTCGAGACCGCGCTGCCGGGCGGCCCGGTCGTGCGCGCGCAGTTCGCGACGGCGTCCTCGGGCGTGTGCGTGCTGTTCGGGCCCTCGGGCGCCGGCAAGACCACGATCCTGCGCAGCGTGGCCGGGCTCGCGCGCCCGCGGCGCGGCCACGTCCGCTTCGCGGGCGAGACGTGGTCGGCGGACGGCGTCTTCCTCCCCGTGCAGCGGCGGCGGGTCGGCCTCGTGTTCCAGGAGGGCGCGCTGTTCCCCCACCTCGACGCTCGCCGCAACGCGGCCTACGGCCTGCGCGGCGACGGGCACCGCGGCCGGGCCGAAGCGGCGCTCGACCGCGCGGGCCTGCCGCGCGGAGCGTGGGGGCGGCGCCCGGCGCAGCTCTCGGGCGGCGAGCGGCAGCGCGTCGCGCTGGCCCGCGCGATCGCGCCGGAGCCGCGCCTGCTGCTGCTCGACGAACCGCTGTCGTCGCTCGACGCCCCGGCCCGCGAGGGACTGCGCGGCGAGCTGCGCCGGCTGTTGCGCGAGCTGGGCTTGCCTGCGCTGCTGGTCACCCACGACCGCCACGAAGCGCTCGCGCTCGGTGACGCGATGGCCGTGGTGATCGACGGCGCGGTCCGTCAGGCCGGGCCGATCGACGCGGTGTTCTCGCGGCCGGCGGACGCCGACGTGGCCCGCGCGGTCGGCGTCGAGACCGTGGTCCCTGCCCGCGTCGTCGAGCGGCTGGGCGACGGCCTGGTCGCCGTCGAAGCGGGCGGCTGCCGGGTGATCGGCGTCGATCCCGGCGGCCTCGACGGCGAAGCCCTGCTGTGCCTGCGCGCCGAGGAGGTGACGCTGGAGCGCGGCCAGCCCGAGGCCTCGTCGGCGCGCAACCGGCTCGCCTGCCGGGTTACCGCGCTCCAACCCGACGGGGCGCTGATGCGGGTCGCCCTCGATGCCGGGTTTCCGCTCTCGGCCCTCTGTTCGCGCGGTTCGTGCGCGGCGCTCGAGCTCGTCCCGGGAAGCACGATCGACGCCTGCTTCAAGGCCCCGGCCGTGCACCTGCTCCCGCGCTGAGAACCGCCTTGCCGCCGTCGCGCGGCCGGACTAAGGTGCCCCGTGGTCCCCGAATCCCGCGAACTGCGGCTGCTGCTGGTGACGATCGGCGCCTCGCTCGCCGTGCTCGTCGGCCTCGCCCGTCTGCGCTTCCCCGCGGCCGGGCCGGCAGCGCCGCCGCCGCAGTTGCTGCCGATCGACCGCCTCGGGCCGCAGGCGCTCTACGAGGACCTGGTGCGCGCCGTCGCCCGGCTGGAGACGCGGCTCGCGCCCCATCTCGTGGAGCGCACGAGCGAGGACGGACGGCCGGCGCTGGCCCTGCTCTGGAACAGCACCCAGGCCCTCGCCTGGAGCCCGCTGCCCGAGCGCGCTTCCGACCCGCGCATCCTGGCCGTCGATCGCGGCCGGGGCCTGCTGCTGCTGCGACACGCGATCAGCCCGCCCCCGGCCGCGCTGGCGGAGTGGTCCCCGGAAGCCGCCGGCCCGATCTACCTCGCAGCGGCCGAACCCGGCCCCGGGGGCTGGGCCCTGCGACCCGTCTACGTCGGGCGGTTGCGCGCCACCCACTCGACGACGTGGGGCGGCGTGCTGGCGGTGAGCGGGGCCAGCCTGACGCCCGGGTCGTTCCTGTTCACGCTCGACGGGCGCCGGCTGGGCCTCGTGGTGCCGGACGCCGGCGGCGCTGCGGTGCTGGCGGGTTCCAACCTGCGCGCGCACGCCGAGTCGCTCGCCCGCGATCCGCGCGGCGCCGCCTGGAGCGGCGTGCGCCTGGGCCGCACTCCGAGCGAGGCGCGGCTGATCGTGCTGTCGGTCGAAGACTGGAGTGCCTGGGCCGAGCGGCTGCGCGCGGGAGACTCGCTGGAGACCGTCGGCGACAAGGCGCCGGCGAGCTCGCTCGAGGCGGAGGAAGCGCTGCGCAGCGCGACCGCCGTCGCGCAGGTGCGGCGAGGCAACGCGCGGCTCCAGGTGCGCCCCGTGGGCGAACCCGCCGCGCCCGGCCTGCGCCTGGCCGACGCTCCCGGCGGCGCCCGCGTGGTCGCCGTCGCGCCCGACTCCCCCGCCGCCCGCTCGGGACTTCACGCGGGCGACCGCCTCTCCGCCTTCGACGGCGTCGACGCACCGACCGCGGCGGACGTGGCCCGCCGTTACGGCGCCGCGCGGCGCGGCGATCGCCTCGTCGTCGTCGCCGGCCACGGGCGCGAGGCCCGGGCCCTGGTCCTCGAGAAGCCGTGAAGCACGACGGCCTCGACGAACTGGGTCCCGATCCGATCGACGCCGCGATCGAGACCGGGCGGGTCCCGCTGCTCTCCCGCCTGGCGGCGCCGCTGCGCCAGCGCGCCGCGCTGGGCCTCGACCCCGCACTCGCCCCGGTGGCGGTGTTCGTCGGGCTCGGCTTCGCGGCCGGCCCTGCCGGACTCGGGGTGCTCGGAGCCGACGGGCTCGCGCGGCTGGAGACGGCTGTGGCCATCGCGGCCGCCGCGCTCGGCGTGTTTGCCGGCCTGGAACTACTGCCTCGCTCCGGCGAGCGGCGGCTCTTCGTCGCCGCTTCGCTCGAGGCGCTGGTGACGATGGCCGTGGTCGCGGCGGCCACGGGTTATCTGCTCGCGGAGTGGGAGCTGCTCCGCGGCCTGGAGCTCGGCTCTGCGGCGCTCGTGCTGGGGCTCGCGGCGGCGCCTTCAGCGGCGTCGGCACTGCTGGGCGAGTCGCGCCTCGCCGATCTCGACGACGCGCTGCCGATCGTGCTGGGCGGCGTGCTGCTGCCGGTGCTCGGGCCCGAGATCCCGCCGCTCGAAGGCCTGGCCCTGACTGCGGCGCTCGGCGTCGGCGCCGCGCTGTGCGGCTGGTTGCTGCTCGAGCACGCCCGCGACGCCGCCGAGCGTGCCGTGTTCCTGCTGGGCGTGATCGCCCTGCTGGGCGGGGCCGCCGCCTCGCTGGGCCTGTCGGCGCTGCTCGCGGGGCTGGCGGCGGGCCTGTTCTGGCGGCTGGCACCCGGCGCCGCCGACGCTGTCGCCCGCCGCGACCTCGGTCCGTTCCAGCATCTGCTGGTGGTGCTGCTGCTGATCGTGGCCGGCGCGGGCGTCGCGCTCGATGCGCGGGTGCTGGCACTGGCCGTCGCCTTCGCGTTCTTCCGGCTCACGGGCAAGCTGCTGGGTGCCTACGCCGCCGCGCCGGTCGCGGGGCTGCGTCGACCCTCGGCGCTGGCCGCCGGGCTGCTGACGCCGGGCGTGATCGGGATCGCTTTTGCGCTGGCCGTGCGTGGCGCCCGCCCGGACGCCGATGCCGCCCTGCTGGCGGGTGCCGTCGCCCTCGGCGCCGCCTTCTCCGAGCCGCTCGCATGGCTGACGGCACCCGAGCCTTCCAAGGCGGCCTGACCCGCCGCGGCGTCGCGCTGCTGATCGCGCTGGGCCTCGCGGCCTGGGCCCGCAGCTACGGTGCGGCGGCTGGCGTCGCCCCGGCCGCGGGCGCCGCCGCCGCCTTCGCCTTGGGCCTGACCCTGCTCGGCGCCACGCTCGTGGGCGCCCTCTCCGAACGGGCGGGCCTGCCCCGCGTCACGGGCTACCTGCTGTTCGGCCTCGCCTGCGGGCCCTACGCAGCGGATCTCGTCAGCGAAGACATGGCCCGGCAACTGCAGCTCGTCAACGGGCTGGCCGTCGCACTGATCGCGTTCGTGGCCGGGCTCGAGATCGACGCCCGCGACATCGCGCCGCGGCTCGGTGGGCTGGCCCGCTTCGGGGCCGGGGCCCTCGGTGTTCCGCTGGCCGCCGTGGGGCTGCTGCTCTGGGCGATCTGGCCGTGGTTGCCCGTGGCTCCGGAGGCCACCGGCGTGCTCCGTTTCGCTCTCGCCTTTCTGGCGACGTTCGTGGTCGTCAGCTTCTCTCCGACGGTGACCGTCGCGGTGATCGCCGAGAGCCGGGCGCGGGGGCCGTTGTCGGAGACCGTGCTGGCCGTCGTGGTGCTCGCCGACCTGGTGCTGATCGTCGGCTTCACGCTGGCGATGCAGCTCGTCCGCACGGTGACCGGGGGCGCGGAAGGGGACGTCGGCGTCGGCCCGCTCGTCGGCTGGGAGATCTTCGGCTCGTTCGCGTTCGGAAGCCTGGTCGGCGCGGCATTCGCGCTCTACGTCCGCTTCGTGGGCCGCGAGCTGACGCTCGCACTGCTCGCGGTCTGCGCTGCCATCGCGGTGCTCGGTGCCCGCTTCCACTTCGAGCCGCTGCTGGCCGCGCTGGCGGCCGGCCTGTTGCTCCAGAACGTGGTGCCGACGCTGGGGGCCCGCCTGCGCACGGCGGTCGAGCGCGGGTCGCTGCCCGTGCTGGTCGTGTTCTTCGCAGCCGCCGGCGCCAGCCTCCACCTCGACGCGCTGCTGGCGCTGGCGCCGTTCGTGGCCGCGCTGGCGGCGGCGCGGGCGGCGGCCGTGTGGCAGGGCGGGCGGCTCGGCACGCGCTGGGGCCGGTTGCCCCCGACGGTGGGCGGCGAGGCCTGGCGCGGGCTCGTCTCGCAGGCGGGCGTCACGCTCGGACTGGCGACGATCGTCGCCGCCGAGTTCCCGACCTGGGGCCCGCGGCTCCAGGCGCTGGTGATCGGACTCGTCTGCGTGCACGAGGTGGTCGGTCCGGTGCTGTTCCGGCGCGCGCTGGAGCGCGCGGGCGAGGTGGGCGCCGCGGCCCGGTAGACCTGCTAGCCGCGCGCCGGAGGCAGCCGCTCGCCGCGCAGCACGGCCAGGATCGCCTGGTTCCAGCCCGCCGGCCCGGGCGCCGGCGCCCGCTCGGCGTGCGGCAGCGCCGCCAGCAGCGGCTCCAGCGACCCGTCGGGCCGCGGCACGACGATCGCTCGCTCGGCCGACTGCAGCAGCAGCAGGTCGTTCTGGGCGTCGCCCAGCGCCACGACGTGCGGCGTCGCCTTGGGCGTCGCCACCAGGTCGATCAGCCGCGCGAGCGCCAGGCCCTTGTCGACGACGCCGGTCAGGTGGTGGAAGCGACCGCCGCGCGACACCCGCAGCGACAGAGCGTCGGCCGCCGCCTGGAGCTTCGTGGTGATCGAGTCGGGATCGAGGCCGGCGGCGTCGACGATGCGGAACGGCTCGGAGTACTCGCGCTGCAGGGCGAGTCGTGCGCCGTCGAGCGAGAGGCCGGACAGCTCCGCGACCCGCTCGGGACCGAGCGCGACCAGCGACTCCAGGCGCAGGCCGGTGGCGTGGGCCAGTTTCGGCAGGGCGCCCGCGAGCCGCGACCGCTTCGGACCGAGTTCGACCAGGCGTGGTCCCGGCTTGCGCGGGCGGCGGCGCGGCAGCAGCTTCTCCTCGGGCACCACCAGCGCCGAGCCGTTCTCGACGATCCACGAGGTCGGCAGCGGCAGCTCGGCGGCGAGCTTCTCCATCTCGGCCCGCGTCTTGGAGCTGACCAGGCACAGGTGGGCGGAGGCGCTGCGCAGCGCCTCGAGCGCCTCGCGGGCCGGGGCCCAGGAGTAGTCGTGGTGGTCGAGCAGCGTGGCGTCGAGGTCGGTGGCGACCAGCAGTGGGCGCGGAGCGCTCATGCGGCAGTTCCTTTCGCGACCGCCGCCAGCAGATGCGCCCCCGCGTCGGGGGCACCCGCCCAGACCCGGACCCAGTTGGGCACGAGAGGCGCCCCCAGCGGGTCCTGCAGGAACTCGTCGACCGAGGCGCGCAGCGCGGTGGTGAACACCTGCACGTTCTGCTCCTCGGCGTGGCGGTCGAAGACGAGCCCGTTGATGATCGAGACGGCGTACGAGTCGGCCACGGCGTCTTCGGCCTCGCGCTGGTAGGCGGCGATCAGGCTGCGCAGCAGCCCGCCCGAGAGGTTGACGCCGTTGGCGGCGAGCGTCCGGAACAGGTGCTTGGTGACGTCGCGCGCCATCCGGTGCAGTCCGCGGCTGGGGTCGCCGATCGACAGCTCCTGGTGCTTGTGGTCGTAGCGCTCGGCCAGTTCGACCTGGCCGATGCGCGACGGCGCGCGGTGGCGCAGCGCCTCGAACAGGGTGACGATCTCGAGCCCCCAGTCGCAGGCGAGGCGCATGCGCTGGGCGAGGTCGGCCTTGACCGCGAACTCGCCCGACAGCGCGTAGCGGAACGAGGCCAGGTAGCGCACGTACGGCTCCTGCCCCATCAGCCGGGTGAAGGCCGCCAGCAGCGGCGACAGCAGCAGCCGGGTGACGCGGCCGTGGAGGCGGTCGGAGACGCGCGCGTAGTAGCCCTTGACGAAGTCGAAGTCGACCGTGGGGTCGATCGTCGGCAGCACCAGCCGCGCCAGCATCTCGCGCGAGAAGTTGACGACGTCGGCGTCCTGGAAGGCGAGGTACTCGGCGCGTTCTTCGGCCAGCACCACGCCCATCGCCAGCCAGCAGGCGCGGCCCTTGCCGGGGCTGCCGGTGTCGAGACCGGCCTCCTCGAGGCCCTGGAGGAACCCCGCCACCGCCGGCGACTCGCTCCACACGATCACCTTGCGTCCCTTGTAGGGCGCGAAGAACTCCTGGCAGCGGTGGTAGTCGGCCTCGCTCGCGTGGTTGAGCGAGATCACGAGCGAGTCGAGGTAGTCGACGTGGCACAGCTCGGCCAGGATCCCCGACAACGCCGGTCGGTCCATCTCCGAGGGGACCATCGGGATCACCAGCGCGACGGGAAAGCGCGGGACCAGGCGCCGGATCTGCGCCTCGAGGTCCTCGATGGGGCGGGCCACGAGCCGGGGCAGCGCCGTGACCGGTCCGCTCTGGTGGAAGTCGCTCATGCTCGAATCTCCATTCGCTGGGCCAATGCAGGTCCGGGCGCGGCGAGCCGGGTGCCGCGTCCGGGGCCGGGGGCGGAACGGAGGCGTCTAGAAGGGCGCGCGTTTCCGCTCCCGGCCACGTGAGGGCCGGGAGCGCCGGGGCCGGGTCGGGCAGCGCGCTCGCATCAGGCGACCAGTGTATCGCCGCCCGGGGGGGCCGCGCTCGCCGCCGCCTCCTCCTGTTCGCGCAGCACGTCGAGGCGGTAGATGCGGACCGCCGAGAGCATCAGCGAGAGGAACACGGGGCCGACCATCACGCCGAGCGGCCCGAACGACAGCACGCCGCCGAGGATCGAGAGGAAGCCGAGCAGCGGGTGGATGTCGGCCGAGCCGCGCAGCAGCAGCGGCTTGACGACGTTGTCGATGCCGCTGATCCCGAACAGCCCCCAGCACAGGAGCCCCACCCACTGCCAGGTCTCGCCGTGCAGGAACAGCCAGGCGACCGCCGGCACCCAGCCGAGCGGGGATCCGAGCAGCGGCACGAGCGCCGCGAGCACGACGAACACGCTCCACAGCAGCGGCTTGGGCACGCCGAAGAACCAGAAGCCGGGCAGCGCCACCAGCCCCTGCACCAGCGGCACCACCAGCATCGCCAGCAGCACCGCCTGCACCGTGCGCGCGAGGTGGGAGAGGATCTCGCTCTCGCGCCGCTCCGACAGCGGCGAGATCGCGCGCAGCTCCTTCTTGAGCCGCGGCCCGTCGCGCAGCAGGAAGAACAGCAGCAGCACGAACAGCAGCAGCTCGTAGGCGGCGCCGCCGAGGCCGGCGAGGCCGGCCTGCAGCGTCTGGCGGGTCATCGACAGCACCTGCTCGGCGTCGCGCGCGAGCAGTTCCGGCAGCGGGCCTTCGAAGTCGATGAACGCCCGCAGGAACGGCGCCCGTTCCGGCAGCGTCTGGCGCCACATCACTTCGAGCGCGGCCGGCTGCAGGTAGGGCCGCAGTTCGTCGGCGAAGGCGAGCCCCTGGCGAGCGAGCAACGTGGCGGCCGCCGCGATCGGGAACACGATCATCAGCGCGGTGCCGAGGGTCAGCACGCCGGCAGCCAGCGCGTAGCGCCCGCGCAGCAGCCGCGTCAGCCGCTTCTGCACGGGTGCCAGGAAGATCGCGACCGCGGCGGCCACCGTGACCTCCAGCAGGAAGTGCCGGAACACCAGCAACGCCAGCACGGTGACGACGCCCAGCACCCACAGCAGCGGCCGCAGCGCGCGTCGGGGGCTCATGGCGGATCAGCATACCGCGGGTGCGCGGAGCGCACCGGCCCGCGGATCAGCCCACGAAGCGCTGCAGCGGGGTCCGGCGCACCAGCAGCTCGAAGCTCAGCAGGCAGAGGGTGGTCGTGGCCGCCACCGCCGCCGCGAACTTGAGCGGCCACGGCCAGGCGAGATCCATCAGCGGGTACTGCAACGCGAACAGCAGCGGCAGGTGGACCAGGTAGGTCCAGTAGGCGCTGGCCGAGAGGTAGCGCAGGACCGGGCTCGGCTGCGCCAGGAAGCGCAGGCCGACCAGCAGCACGACGAGCGTGCCCCAGGCGGCGATCAGGGCCTCGAGCAGGGCGGGCGCCCAGGCGGTGCGGGCGACCGTGGCGCCGGTCGTCCAGTGGTCCGCGAGGAGGGCGTAGAGACCCAGGCAGAGGAGCCCGCCCGGCGCCAGCCAGCGCTGCAGCGGCGCCAGCCACTCCAGCCGGCCGTGGAGCCCGAGGCCGAGTGCGAAGAACGGCCCGAACACCGCGAGCGCCCACGCCTCCGGCAGCAGGCTCTCCGGCGCGGGGTGCGGCGACCCGGTCGCCATGAAGCCCGGCCACAGCAGGAGCGGCAGGGCCCAGGCCAGGTGCTGCGGCCCCTTCTCCATCCACCGCTCCAGCCGGGCGCCCCAGCCCAGCGTGCGAAGCGCCCACAGCAGCACGCTGAACAGCAGCAGGTAATAGAGGAACCACAGGTGGCCGGTGCGCGGGGGCAGCGACGGCGGGTCCGGCTGCGCCAGCCAGTCGCGGATCAGGCGGAGCATCGGCGAAGGATGGGCGACGGCGGCGGCCGCCCACTCCGTGGCGAGCGCGAGGCTGCCGTCGACCAGCGGCCAGGCCACGACGAAAGGAACGAGGATGCGGCGCGCCCGCTGGCGCGCGAGTCCGCTCATGCCGCGGCGCTCCAGCAGGGAGGCGGTGAAGTACCCCGCGACCAGGAAGAACAGCGGCATGCGCACGAGGTGCAGCAGCCAGGCGAGCGCGTCCACGCCCCACCAGTTCTCGCGATCGGCCGCGGGCCAGTACGAGCCGAGCAGCGGGCTGTAGGCGAGAGCCGCGTGGAACAGGACGCCGGCGAGCATCGCCAGCGCGCGCAGGTGGTCGAGCGCGTGGATGCGGACCGCGGGCCCCGCGTCGAAGGACGCGGCAGGCGCGGCCGGGCGCGGCGGCGTCACGTCAGTAGAAGGCGGCCTTGCGTCCCTGCCACCACGCCGTGCCGGCAAGCGCCGCGGCGCTCACCAGCAACTGGCCGGCGAGGATCAGCGCGGCCGGCAGGCTCCAGGCGATCGCGTCCCCGCGCAGCGGGCCCTGGATGGCCTCGATCTGCCCGATCGCCATCAGGAACGGGTTGATCAGGACCATGCTCCCGATCATGGCGAACGTGTTCCAGCCCTCCGACTCGACCTGCATCGCGACCGCGAGCGACACGCTGTAGGCGAGCAGGACGTGCCCGAACAGGAGCAGCGCCAGGATCACCAGGCCGTCGGGCAGCGGGGTGGTCAGGATCACCACCAGCGTTCCCAGCAGCAGGACGGCGAACGGCACGCCGAAGGTCAGCAGGTTGCCGAGCAGCTTGGCTGCCGTGAAGTCGAGCGGCGACACCGGCAGGCTCATCACGAAGGCCAGCGTCTGCTCCTTGCGCTCGACGAGCAGCGAGGTGGCGATGGCGAAGCAGGCGGCGGCGACCAGCACGACGATCAGCGCCAGGGAACCAAGGTAGAACGCCCACGGCTTCGCCAGCCCGAGCAGGGTCAGCGCGGCGAAGCCCGCCAGCACGTAGGCCGCGAGCTGCTTCTGGAAGAGCTGCCAGTCCTTGACGATCAGCAGCCGGATCACGGGGACGTTGAGGCCGAAGTTCACGCGGCACCTCCAGCGCGCACGGCGGTCACGAAGATGTCCTCGAGCGGCATCGGGTCGACGCGTTGCACGGTCAGGCCGGCGGCCGACAGGCGCTGGGGCAGGTCGTCGCGCCAGGCGCGCACCTTGAGCTCGACCTGGCTGCCGGCCGCGCGCACGTGCACGAGCTCCGGCCAGCCGTCGAGGCCGCCGGGAGCGGCGCCCAGGCACAGCACCCGGCGCCAGTTGTCGAGGAAGCGCTCCTTGTCGGCGTGCGCGACCAGGCGGCCCTGGTGCAGGAAGCCGATGCTGTCGGCGAGCCGCTCCACGTCGTGGGTGTTGTGCGAGGAGAAGAGCACGCTGCGGCCTTCGTCGCGCAGCACGTCGCACAGCGTCTCCAGCACTTCGGCGCGGGCGACCGGGTCGAGGCCGGTGGTCGGCTCGTCCAGCAGCAGCAGCCGCGGGCGGCGGCTCAGGCACAGCAGCAGCAGGGCCTTGACCCGCTGCCCGTGCGAGTAGCCGCCGAGCGCCTGCGCCGGCTTCAGGTCGAAGCGGGCGATCAGCTCGCGGGCGTAGGCGTCGTCCCACTCGGGGTAGATCCGGCGCACGAGGTCGATGTGCCAGTCGAGACTCTGCCCGCGGTAGAGCCGCATGTCCTCGGACGCGAAGCCGAGCTGGCGCTTGGCTGCGACCTGTTCGTCCGGCAGGCGGCAGCCGAGGACCTCGATCGAGCCCGCGTCCGGCGCGGCGAGCCCGGTGAGCAGGCGCAGCAGGGTGGTCTTGCCGGCGCCGTTGACGCCGACGAGGCCCATCACCTGGCCCTGCGGCAGGGTCAGGTCGACGTCCTGCAGGGCGAAGTCGGGGTAGTGCTTGCGCAGCCCCTTTACGGCGAAGGCGGCCGTCATGACTGGCTTCCTTTCGACTGGGAAGTGGGAGGGTTGCCGTCGAGCACGACGTCCAGGCGCTGGTGCAGCGCCGCGCGGTCGAGGCCGAGGCGGGCGCCGACGGCGATCGCCTCCTGCAAGTGGTGCCGGAGCCCCTCTTCGAGCAGGGCGCGCGCCGGCTCGGGCCGATCGGCGACCACCGAGCCCTTGCCGTGGCGGGTGACGATCACGCCCGCGCGCTCGAGTTCCTCGTAGGCGCGCTTGACGGTAATCACGCTGACGCCGCTCCCGGCCGCCAGCTCCCGGATCGACGGCAGCGGCTGCCCCGGCCGCCAGTCCCCGGCCATCACCCGCGCGGTGATCTGGTCGACGATCTGCTGGTACATGGGCCGCGGATCGGCGGCCGAAAGCAGGATCAGGGCATCACTGTGCATCTGTAATATGCACAGTATGCACAGCCAAGGCGGAACGCGCAAGCCCCCTCGCGGGGGTTCAGAACTTGATGCGGACGCGAGCGGCGATGCCGCCCCCGGGGGTGGGAACCAGAGCCACCGGCGGCCCCGGCCAGGTCTCCACCCGACGCCAGCGAGCCCCGGGCGCCAGCGGCCTGCTAGGCTGCCGGGGCGGCGCTCGGCCACGGGCCGCCCCCGGGGGGAAATCATGACTGCCGACCTGGCGCAGATCCGCCGGATCCAGCGGCCACACCCGCGACTCGTGAAGCTGTACCTGCTCGCGGCGCTGCTCGGCAGCGTCTCGACCTGCGGCCTCGGGTTGCCGGTCGCGCTGATCGCGCTGATCCCGCTGCTGATCCGCTACAACACGCTGCGCTACCGCTTCGACGACAACGGGGTCGGGGTCAGCTGGGGCTGGCTGTTCCGCAGCGAGTCCTACCTGACCTACGGCAAGATCCAGGACATCCACCTGAACCGCGGCCTGCTGGAGCGCTGGCTGGGGCTGGGCACCGTCGAGGTGCAGACCGCGTCGGGCAACGCGGGTGCCGAGATCAGCTTCATCGGCCTCACCGAGTTCGACGCCGTGCGCGACTTCCTGTACAGCCGCATGCGGCGCGGCAAGGGGCTGCCGGCCGAAGGCGCGGCGGCCCCGGCGAAGGGCCCGGCGGGCGCTCCCGACGAAGCGCTGGCCGTGCTGAGCGAGATCCGCGACGAGGTGGCCGCGCTGCGCCGCCAGCTCCAGAGTGTTCGCGACGCAGCCCCCATGGGACCAGGGCCGGGTTCGTCCCGGCGCGGGAACCCGTCGGGAGGCGGGAGCCAGCCGTGACCCGCTGGTGGATCGAGCTCGCGCGCGGCTGGCTGAAGCTGCCCGCCGGAGACCCCGTGCTGCCGGGCGACCCGCAGCGCCGCATCTCCTGGAACCCGGGCCAGGGCTACCTGCGCTACGCCCTCGTCGGCCTGGCCGCGAGCAGCGTCGTCAGCGTCCCGTTCGCCCTGCTGCTGATCGCCGCGGGTGTCACGTCCCTGGTCGCGCCTGCGGGCGACGCCGGGCGTTCGGCCGGGGCGGTCACCGGTTTCGTGCTGACGGGCGGCGGCGGCGCGATCCTGCTGTCGACGGCCCTCCGCTACGCCGTGATCCGGCTCGAGCTCGACATGCTGCGCTACACGCTGACCGACCAGGCGCTGCGCCTGCGGCGCGGCGTCGTCGAGGTCGAAGAGGTGACCCTTTCCTACGTGAACGTGCAGAACGTCCGGTTCGTCCAGGGCCCCCTGCAGCGCTACTTCGGCATCGCCGACCTGCTGGTCGAGACGGCCGGCGGCGGCGCCTCGACGGCGGCCCAGCCGCACGCCCAGCAGCAGGTGGCGAGCCACCGCGGCCTCATCAAGGGCGTCAGCGAGCCGGAGAAACTGCGCGACCTGATCCTCGACCGCGTGCGCGAGGCGAAGGGCAGCGGCCTCGGCGACAGCCACGAGGACCACGAAGACGAACGTCCGGCGGCGGCCGAGACCTCGCTGGCGAGCCCCGAGGCGCTCGCCCTGTTGCGGGCCATCCGCGACGAACTGGCGGCCGCCCGCCGCGCGGCCGGCGCGAGCTGACGCGAGGCAGGCCGCTGACGAGCGCCTGCGGCGCTACCGGTTCGGGTCGGGGACGACGGCCGGGTCGGAGACCGGGGTGACCGGGGGGTCGGGGACCGGCTGGGCGACGGCCGTGCGGGGGCCGCCCGTGGGGTCGAAGCGGCCGGGCTGGACGCGCTCGGCGAGTTGGGCCATCGGCTTGTCGAGGAAGGCCAGGAACGGCTTCGGGTAGACGCCGATCCAGAAGCACAGCACGACGAGCGGCATCAGCGTCACGATCTCGCGGGTGTTGATGTCCTGGAGCGAGCGGTTCTCCTCGTGGGTGATCTCGCCCCAGAACACGCGCTGGTAGAGCCACAACAGGTAGGCCGCGCCGAGCACGATGCCGGACACCGCGAAGTAGGCCCACAGCGGGTTGGCCGCGTAGGCCCCCATCAGGATCATCACCTCGCCGACGAAGCCGTTGAGCAGCGGCAGCCCCATCGAGGCCAGGAACAGGATCAGCGTCAGCGTCGCGTAGATCGGCATCACCTTGGCGAGGCCGCCGAAGCGGCTGATCTCCTTGGTGTGGCGCCGCTCGTAGAGCATGCCGACGATCAGGAACAGCCCGCCCGTCGACAGGCCGTGGTTGATCATCTGCAGCACGCTGCCCGAGAGCCCGACCGGGTTCAGCGCGAACATGCCGAGCATCACGAAGCCCAAGTGGCTGACCGACGAGTACGCCACCAGCTTCTTCATGTCCGTCTGCACCAGCGTGACGAGCGCGGCGTAGACGATGCCGATGATCGACAACGTCGCCATCAGCGGCACGAACTGCAGCGTGGCGTAGGGCAGCAGCGGCAGCGAGAAGCGCACGAAGCCGTACGTGCCCATCTTCAGCAGGACGCCGGCCAGGATCACGGAGCCCGCGGTCGGGGCCTGGGTGTGGGCGTCGGGCAGCCAGGTGTGGAACGGGAACATCGGCACCTTGATCGCGAAGCCCAGGAAGAAGGCGAGGAAGACCCAGATCTGCAGGTCCGCCGGCACCCCCATCTCCAGCCACTTCGTCAGGTCGAAGGTGCCGGTCTGCTCGAAGCCGGGCAGCAGCCGCGAGCGGAAGTAGAGGGCGAGGATGCCGAGCAGCATCACCACCGAGCCGACCAGCGTGTAGAGGAAGAACTTGATCGCGGCGTAGAGCCGGTTCTCGCCGCCCCAGATGCCGATCAGGAAGTACATCGGGACCAGCATCACTTCCCAGAACACGTAGAACAGGATCAGGTCGAGCGCGCAGAACACGCCGATCATGCCGACCTGCAGCAGCAGCAGGAACACGTAGTACGAGCGCACGCGGTCGGTGATCGCGCTCCACGAGCAGTAGATGCCGATCATGCCGAGCAGCGTGGTCAGCAGGATCAGCAGCGCCGACACGCCGTCGATGCCGAAGTGGTAGCTGATGCCGAGCGAGGGGATCCACTCGTGGCGCTCGACGAACTGGAAGCCGTCCGCCCCGCGGTCGAACCAGAACCACAGCGGCAGGCTGACCAGGAAGCCGGTGACGCCGAAGAAGTTGGCGGCGGCGCGCGCGCGCACGGCGTCCTTGAACGGCGGCAGCAGCAGCACTGCCGCGCCGAGGAGCGGCCAGAACGTGATGATCGAAAGCAGGTTCTCGCGGAGAAAATCCATGGTCGCCCCTAGTAGGTCGCCAGCCGGGTGAGCCCGACGAGCAGCAGCACGCCCATCGCCGAGTAGAGGATGTAGTGCTGCACGAAGCCGTTCTGCAGGTGCCGCGCGTAGTAGCTGCCGTTGTCGAAGGCATGGCCCGTGAGGTTGACCAGGCCGTCGACCACGTAGCGGTCCCACAGGTTGGAGAGCTTCGAGATCACGTCGCGGGTGAACCAGGCGAGGCCGTTGACGCCGAGCCCCGGCTTCACCTCGCCGCCGCCGCCGTCGACGAACAGCTTGTCGGTGCCGTGCAGCGCGTGGCCACCGCCCAGCGCCACGCCGCGCACGAACAGCGCCCCGTAGAGCTCGTCCACCCAGTACTTGTTGAGCAGCAGCCGGTGGGCCGGGGCGAAGGTCTTCGCGAGGCCCTCGGCCCGCGACAGGTCGGCACTGCCGTAGAGCATCCAGGCGAGGCCGATGCCGGCCGCCGCCACCGCGATCGAGACGCCCATCAGCAGCAGCTCGGTGCCGTGGCCGCCGTCGTGTCCGGCCGCCGCGCCGTGGCCGCCCAGGCTCGCGATCGCCGGGTGCAGGAAGTGCTCGATCCAGTTGGAGCCGCCCAGCGCGGCGGGGATGCCGAGCAGGCCGGCCGTCACGGCGCCGACCGCCAGCAGCGCCAGCGGGATCGTCATCACCTTCGGCGACTCGTGCAGGTGGTGCTCCTGCTCGTGGGTGCCGCGGAAGCTGCCGGAGAAGGTCAGGTGGTAGAGCCGGAACATGTAGAAGGCGGTCATCCCGGCGGTGACGAGGCCCACCGCCCACACGAGCTGCCCGTAGCCGCCGTGGCTGAAGGCCAGCCACAGGATCTCGTCCTTCGAGAAGAAGCCGGCCAGCGGCGGGATGCCGGCGATCGCGATGCAGCCGATCAGCATCGTCGCGTGGGTCCACGGCAGCTTCTTGCGCAGCCCGCCCATCTTCGGCAGCTCCTGCTCGCCGGACATCGCGTGGATCACGGAACCGGCGCACAGGAACAGCAGGGCCTTGAAGAAGGCGTGGGTGCCGAGGTGGAACACGCCGGCCGAGAAGGCGCCGACGCCGCAGGCCAGGAACATGTAACCGAGCTGGCTGACGGTCGAGTAGGCCAGCACCCGCTTGATGTCGGTCTGGACCAGGCCGATCGAGGCCGCGAAGATCGCGGTGAAGGCGCCGACCAGCGCCACGACCATCAGCGCGTCGGGCGCCAGCACGTAGAGCGCCGACGAGCGGGCGACCATGTAGACGCCGGCGGTGACCATCGTCGCCGCGTGGATCAGGGCCGAGACCGGGGTCGGGCCCTCCATCGCGTCGGGCAGCCAGACGTAGAGCGGCACCTGCGCGCTCTTGCCGCAGGCGCCGAGGAACAGCATCAGCGCGGCGAAGGTCAGCGGCCCGTCCCAGCCCGCCTCGGCGTGGCCGCCGGCGAGGGCCGCGGTCAGCGTCGCGAAGTCGAGGCTGCCGAAGTTCACGAACAGCGTGAACAGGCCGATCAGGAAGAAGGCGTCGCCGACGCGGTTGACGATGAACGCCTTCTTGCCGGCGTCCGCCGCGCTCTGCTTGTGGTACCAGAAGCCGATCAGCAGGTACGAGCAGAGGCCGACGCCCTCCCAGCCGACGAACAGGACCAGGTAGTTGGCGCCCATCACGAGCGTCAACATCGAGAACATGAACAGGTTCAGGTACGAGAAGAACCGCGCGTAGCCGGGGTCGTGGGCCATGTAGCCGGCCGCGTAGACGTGGATCAGGAAGCCCACGCCGCAGACGACCATCAGCATCACCGACGACAGCGGGTCGACCCGCAGCGCCCAGTCGATGGCGAACGGGCGCGGGCCCGCCACGGTCTCGGCCATGCCGCCCGGGATCCACGAGAACAGCACCTGGCCGATCTGGTGGCCGGGACTGCCGGCGGCCTCGATCACCGCGAAGATCGACAGCAGCAGCGAGAGGGCGACGGTGCTCCAGGCGACGGCCGTGACGAACGGCTTCGGCTTCGCGAGGCGGGTCCCCACGGCGAAGTTGAGGACGAACCCGAGGAGCGGGAGAAGGGGGATCAGGAAGAGGTATCCGCTCATGGCTCCTTGTCTCAGGTGTTGGAGCGACGGAGCAACGGACGTCGTTCGACCGGGGGGATGCTAGCAGAAAGCGGGCCAGCCCCCGGCCGAGTTCAGCCCTTCGGCGGGTGTTCGGTACGGCCGGCGAGCAGATCGGCCACGTGGGGCAACAGCGGCACGAGGCACGACAGGCCGTCGCGCACGCCGGGCGGGCTGCCCGGCAGGTTGACGATCAGGCACGCCCCGCGCAGGCCCGCGACGCCGCGCGAGAGCGGGGCCAGCGGCGTGCGCTGAAGACCCTGAGCCCGAAGGAGTTCGGCGATTCCCGGGGCCTCCCGCTCGAACACGTCGCGGGTCGCTTCCGGGGTGACGTCGCGGGCCGCGAAACCCGTCCCGCCGGTGGTCAAGACGAGGTCGGCCTCCATCGCCAGCAGGCGCAGCGCCGCGGCGATCTCTGCGCGCTCGTCGGGTACGACCCGGCAGGCGATCACCTCGTGGCCGGCATCGCGCAACGCCTGCGCCGCCTCGGCGCCGGAGCGGTCCTCGCGCACGCCCCGCGCCACCCCGTCCGAAACCGTCAGCACCGCGGCCCGCATGTTGACGAGAGCTTACACGCCCGATCGCCGGTCGCTGTTATAGAGTGGAAGCCATGCTCCCCTTCGTGCTGTCGCTGCTGCTGGCCCAGGCCGCCGCCCCTGCCGTCGAGGTCCGGGCACTCGACGCCGCGTTCTTCGACGAGGCGGGGGTGCCGGTCACCGACCTCGCGTCCGAGGAGGTCGCGGTCGTCGAGAACGGCACCGCGCGCGCGACCCTCTCGTTCCGCCGCGACGACCGGCCGCTGCACCTCGTGGTGCTGGTCGACAGCTCGCAGCCGCTCGGCAGCGACTTCCGGCAGCAGTTCGTGAACGCGGTGGCGGCGGCGATCGCGCGGCTGCCCGAGGGCACGCGCTACGCGCTGTGGACGACGGGCGACCGGCCGACGAAGCTGGTCGACTTCACGGACGACCGCAGCCTGGCGGCGCCGGCGCTCCGCCGCGTGTTCCCGCAGGGCGGCAACCGCGTGCTCGACGCCATCGTCGAAGCGGGCGAGGCGCTGCGCGAGACCGCCGAGGGCGCGCGGGCAGCGATGCTGATCGTGTCCGGAGTGGGCATCGGCTTCACGGACGTGCCGCGGCAGCGGGTCGTCGACGAGGGCCTGCGTCACCCGGTGCGCTACCTGGTGCTGCAGGTGTCCGACCTCGGCACGCCCGAAGGGGGCGAGGTCTCCCGCTTCGACTACGAGTACGTGTTCAACACCCTCGCCAGCCGCAGCGGCGGCCGCCACGAGACGGTGCTCTCGTCGATGGCGGTGTCGAAGGCGCTGCCCGCGCTGGCGGCCGAGCTGGCGGCGGGCTACCGCGTCGTCTACGACGCGCTGCCGGGTGCCAGGAAGCGCAAGCTGGAGCTGACGGTGGCCCGCCCCGGCGTGGTCGCCCGCTTCGGCGAGAGCGTGCCGGCCCGCGAACCGTGAGCGCGCCCCGCCGCCTGTTCCTCGGCTCGCTGCTCGGGGCCGCCGCGCTGCCGCTGCGCGGCCAGGCGCCGCCGCGGCCGCGCGCCACGCCGCGGCCGCCGGTGTTCGAGGTCGAGATCGACGTCATCAACCTGACCGTCTCGGTGACCGACGCGGCGGGCCGCTACACGACCGGCCTCGGCCGCGACGACTTCGCCGTCTACGAGGACGGCGTGCGGCAGGAGCTGTCGCTGTTCACGGCCGACCGGCTGCCGATCTCGCTGTGCGTGATGATCGACTGCTCGGCCTCGATGGACCAGAAGCTGAAGGCGGCGCAGCAGGCGGCGAAGCGCTTCATCGGCACCCTGCAGCCGGGCGACACCGCGCAGGTCGTGCAGTTCAACGACCGCCGCACCGTGCTGCAGGACTACACGGGCGACCGCGAGGCGCTCGAGCAGGCGATCGGCCGGCTGGAGGCATGGGGCTCGACCTCGCTCTACAACGCGGTCTACGTGAGCCTCAAGGAGCTGGGCCGGCAGCGCGACCGCGAGCTGCGCCGCCGCGCCGTGGTGCTGCTCTCCGACGGCGAGGACACGACGTCGCTCGTCAACGACGAGCAGGTGATCGACCTCGCCAAGCGCACCGAGGTGGCGATCTACTCGATCTCGCTGCGCGAGCGCGGCTTCGAGAACCGCGGCCAGAGCTTCAGCCAGGCCGCTTACGTGCTCTCCACGCTGGCCCGCGACACCGGCGGCCAGGTCCACTTCCCGACCGGGATCTCGGAACTCGACACCGTGTACGACCGCATCGCGGAGGAGCTGCGCTCGCAGTACAGCCTCGGCTACGTGTCGACCAACAAGCGCCGCGACGGCAAGTGGCGGCGCATCGTCGTCCGGGTGCCGAGCCGCGACGACGTGGTGCTCCGCGCCAAGCTCGGCTACTTCGGACCGGCCTAGACCCAAAAGAGAACCGATCTGCGCTCCCCGGGTCTGGGCGGAGGAGCAAGGCGACGGAGCCCAGCGGCCCGAGCGCCGGAATTCACTTCCGGCGCGAGCCGCCGTCGACGCTACGTCGGACTACGAACCCTCCTCCGCCCCGAACCCCATTATTCGACCCAGACGCGGATGCGCTCTGTGTCCTTCTCGACCTCGACGAGGGGCTGACCCTTCTGGAGCTGGGCCAGGACCTCCTTGAGCTTGAGGCCGCAGTGGGGCTCCTTCGCCGCGGCCTTGTCGCCGCAGCTCCAGTGCACCGGCACCTCGTCGCCGAAGATCTCGACCACCGCCAGCGGCAGGTTGACGCTGACGCGGCGCTTGCCGCTCGCCTTGTCGAAGACCTCGACCTTGAACCAGGTCGGCTTCTCCCCGCGCGTCGCGTTCGCCGGGTTCGCGGCGGACGGCGCCTTCGCCAGCGGCGTCGCTTCCACCTGCGGCGCCGCCTGGGTGGCGCGCTTCACCACCTCGAGGTCGTCGTCGGCCGCGAAGGCCGTCAGCCCGAGCGCCGCGCACACGCCCAGCGCGATCGCGATTCGCTTCTTCATCCCCGCCCTCACTCGATCCAGATCTGCACCCGGTCGCCTTCGCCCTCGACCTCGAGGATCCGCGTCGGCGGCAGCGCGCGCAGCTTGTCCCACAGCGAATCGGCGTCGTAGCCCTCGGCGCGCAACTCGCGGCGCACGTCGTCGGGCAGCGCCTTGAACAGCAGGTCGGCCAGCGCGAACGGCACGTTCAGCGACAGCTTCGGCTGGCTCTGGCCGCGCTCGAAGATCCGCACCTTGACCCACTCCGCGCGCCCCGCCCGCGGCGCGGGCGGCGCGGCCCCGCCGCCGCCCCCGGCGAGCGAGGCCGGGTCGAGCCGCAGCAGGTGGAGGCGGGCGCGGTCGACCAGGTCGGGATCGCGCTCGCTGGCCACGATCTCGCGCAGCACCGGCACCGCCAGCGCCCCCGCCTCGCCGCCGAGACCGGCGACCTGCAGTGCCGCGAAGTAGCGCACGGTGCGGTTGCGGTCGCCGAGCGCCTCGCGCAGCGGGTTGAGGTAGTTCGCCCTGCCGCCGCGGAAGAGCCGCGCGGCCAGCGACACCCGCGCGGTGCGCGCCTCCTCGACGAGGGTCGAGTCGGCCGGGCGCCGGGTCAGGAAGCTCGTGTACTCGCGGAACGCGCGCTCGTGCTCGCCGGCCCCCTCGCTGCAGCGCGCCACCCAGTAGGCGGCCGCGTCGGCCTCGGGACCGCGGCCGGCGGCGAGCGGTTCCCAGATCGCGCGCGCCTCCGGGTAGCGCTTGTCGAAGAACAGCGCCTTGGCGCTGCGCACGTCGGCTTCCGCCGGAGCGGTGGCGGCCACCGGCGCCGCGGCCAGCGCCGCGCACAGCAGGAACAGGGCCGCGCGCTTCGTCCGCTTCATCCCTGGAGCTCCCGGGCCAGCAGGTCGGCCTTCATGATCAGCCGGCGGCGGCGGATCTCGTCCTGCACCGGCCGCAGGTCGGAGCGGCGCACGGCAGCCGGCAGTTCCGCCACCTCGCGCAGCACGTCGGAGACGTCGTCGAGCAGCGGTCGCGCGCCGGCCACGGCGTCGTGGTCGAGGTCGACGAGCAGCGCGCGCCGCTCGAGCAGCACGCGGCTGCGGGCCGTCTCGTCGGCCAGGTCGAGCGTGCCGCCCGGGTGACCGGCGTCGATCGGCGTGGCGACCGCCACCAGCAGCGCCTGGGCGTCGTCGAGGTAGCGCGCGGCCTGCTCGCGGGCCAGGTTGCGCTCGATCCGGTCCAGCAGCTCCGGGCTGACCGCCGCCTGCGGCTCCGCCACGCTCGTGCCCGGGGCGGCAGCGCGCTCGCCACCCGGCATCGTCATCATCATCGCCAGCGCGGCGCAGGCGACGAGCGAAGCGGCGCCGGCGACCAGTCGCCAGCGCGGCGCGCGGGCAGCGGCGGCCCTGGCGTCGAGCTGCGCCCGCACCCGGGCCGCGAGCGCCCCGGCCGCCAGCGGCGGCTCGCTCCACAGGTGCTCGTCACGCGGGATCGCGTCGAGCGCGGCGCGCAGCGCCTCGTGCTCGGCCCGGCACGCCGCGCAGCCGTGCAGGTGGCGCACGGCGCGGTCGCGCTCGCGGCCCGTGAGGGCGCCGGTCGCCAGCAGGGCCGTCGCGCGCTGGTGGTGGTGATGGAGCAGGCGGGCGAGGGGATTCATGGGCGCAGGTCCAGCAGCCGCTGCCGCACGCGCTGGAGCGCGCGATGCAGGCTGCTCTTGACGGTGCCGAGCGAGAGCCCGAGGGTGCGGGCGATCTCGTCGAGAGTGTGCTCCTCGTAGTGGCGCAGCACGAACACGGCGCGCTGGGTCGCGGGCAGGCCGCGCAGCGCGGCGTCGACGCGGGCCCGCGTCTCGCGGCCGGCGACGCCGCGGTCGGGCGCCGGCTGCACGCACTCGAGCGCCTGGTCGTGGTCGCCTTCGGCCAGCGGCTCCATGAAGCGGCCGCGCCGCTTGCTGCGCCGGTAGCGGTCGATCGCCTGGTTGACCAGGATGCGGGTCAGCCACGGGCCGACGTCCGCGCTGTCGCGCCAGGAGCCGGCCCGCTCGACCACCTTGACGAACGCCTCCTGCACGCAGTCGAGCGCGTCGTCGGGGTCGCGCAGGTACGACAGCGCGATCCGGTACAGGCGGCGGTAGTGGCGCTCGACCAGCGGCGCGAGCGCCTCGCGGTCGCCTGCCACCAGCCGCGCCATCAGCTCGCGATCGCTGGCTTCCACGGGGATCGGGGCCGAGGATGCCACGAGCGGGGCCGCGTCGAGGCTCACCGCAACCATACGAGCACCCGCTCGCCCGGCTCCGCTTCTTCGAGCTCGAAGAGCACGCCGAGCCCCGCGCGGTCCAGGTCGCGCACCGACAGGCGCCGGGCGAGCCGGGCGCTCACGCCGCCCTCGTCGCCGGGGTCGCGCTCGCGGTCGAACTTGCGGACCAGCCACATCGGCACCCGCGCGCGCACGAGCCGCTTCTCCTCGGCGCTCCACACCAGGGCGCCCAGCTCGTGGGGAGGGCCGGGCCGCCCCTGGAGGCGCAGCGCCTCGCGCCGGGCCTGCGCGAACGCCGGGCCGGGGTCGGACGTGCGCGACACCTCCACCCGCAGGCAGCCGAGCAGCGGCAGCAGCAACAGGCCGGCCAGCAGGCGGACGCTCCTCACATCCGGATAACGCCCGAGGCCGGCGCCGGGTTCCCGGCCGGGCCGGGGCTTGAGGTAACATGCTAAGTCTTTGAAGAACAATCGCTTGCCAGAGAGAGACGAAGCCTTCGATTTCGCCGTCAAGGACACCTGGCGGATCTTCCGGATCATTTCGGAGTTCGTCGAGGGCTTCGAGCGGCTGTCGGGGCTGCCCAAGGGCGTCACCATCTTCGGCTCGGCGCGCACGTCTCCCGACGACCCCTGCTACGCGGAAGCCGAGGCGATGGGCCGCGCGATCGCGAAGGCGGGCTATCCCGTGATCACCGGCGGCGGCCCCGGGATCATGGAGGCCGCCAACAAGGGAGCGCTGGAGGCCGGGGGCGAGTCGGTCGGCCTGGCGGTCGAGCTGCCCCACGAGCTGCGTCCGAACCCGTACCTGACGACCACGCTGTCCTTCCGCTACTTCTTCGTGCGCAAGGTGATGTTCGTCAAGTACTCGCGCGCCTTCGTGATCCTGCCCGGCGGCTTCGGCACCCTCGACGAGCTGTTCGAGGCGGTGACGCTGATCCAGACGAAGAAGATCGAGCCCTTCCCCGTGATCCTCGCCGGCTGCGGCGACTACTGGGACGGCCTGCTGTCGTGGCTGTCCGGACGGGTGGTCGGCGGCGGCAACGTCACGGCGGAAGAGATGAAGGTGCTGCGGCGCGCGGAGACCCCGGAAGAGGTCCTGCGCATCGTGGCCGAGACGCAGGCCTGACGCGGCCCGCGAGGAGCGACGAGCGATGGCGTACACGATCACCCTGATCCCCGGCGACGGCATCGGCCCCGAGGTGGCGGCCGCGGCGGTGCGGGTGCTGAGCGCGACCGGCCTGCAGTTCGAGTGGGAGACCCAGCACGCCGGGCTGCAGGCGCTGGCGACCCACGGGAGCGCGCTGCCGGAGGCGGTGCTGGCCTCGATCCGCCGCAACAAGGTGGCGCTCAAGGGCCCGACCGAGACCCCGGTCGGCTCCGGGCACCGCTCGATCAACGTGGCGCTGCGCAAGGAACTCGACCTCTACGCCAACGTGCGGCCGGTCGAGACCCTGCACGGCGTCAAGAGCCGCTACGACGGCGTGGACCTGATCATCGTCCGCGAGAACACCGAGGACCTCTACTCCGGCCTCGAGCACGTCGTGGTGCCGGGCGTCGTCGAGTCGATCAAGATCATCACGGAGAAGGCCTCGACCCGGATCGCGCGCTACGCGTTCGAGTACGCGCGGACCCACGGCCGCAAGCGGGTGACGGCGGTGCACAAGGCCAACATCATGAAGCTCTCGGACGGGCTGTTCCTCGACTGCGCCCGCGGCGTGGCGAAGGACTACCCCGAGATCCGCTACGACGAGATCATCGTCGACAACTGCTGCATGCAGCTCGTGCTCGACCCGACCCGCTTCGACATGCTGCTGCTGGAGAACCTCTACGGCGACATCGTCTCCGACCTGTGCGCCGGCTTCATCGGCGGCCTCGGCATGGCGCCGGGCGCCAACATCGGCGAGTACGGCGCCATCTTCGAGGCGGTCCACGGCAGCGCGCCGGACATCGCGGGCAAGAACATGGCGAACCCGATCGCGCTGGTGCTGTCGGCCGCGATGATGCTCGACCACCTCGGCGAACACGCGGCGGCCGACCGCGTGCGCGGCGGCGTCGACGCCGTGCTGAAGGCCGGCACCAAGCTGACGCGCGACCTCGGCGGCACGGCCGGCACGACGGAGATCGCGGAAGCGATCGCCGCCGCGATGTAGCGGCCGCTACTTCTCGTCCTTCTTCTTCTCGTCGCCGCCGAACACGGCGCCGAGCGCCCAGTTGACGACCGCGATCACCAGGCTGCCGAGCATGCCGGCGAGCAGGCCGTCCACGCTGTAGCTCGGCATCAGCCAGGCGAAGGCCATCAGCAGCAGGCCGTTGAGGACGAAGTAGAACAGGCCGAGAGTGACGATCAGCGCCGGCAGCGAGAGCAGCATCACCAGCGGGCGCACGACGAGGTTGAACAGGCCGAGCGCGGCGCCGGCCAGCAGCAGTTGCACGGCATCGCCCTCGAAGCGGATGCCGGGAACCACCTGGGTGGCCAGCAGCGCGAGCGCGTTGCCGACGATGCGGGCCAGCAGCTTCATCGAAGCGCTATCATAACGACACTCCCGTGCCCCGCCCCGCACCGCGCGTCACGACTCCCGCCGCCGAGGTGATCGCGTTCCGCCACGAGCTGCTGGAGCTGCTCGCCAAGCAGCCGCCCGACGATGCCGAGCTGCTCGAGATCCTGGCCCGGCACGGCGCCCACGGCCACCCCGTCCACTCGGCGCTGCTGTCGATCCTGGTCCACCTCGACTTCTCCGAGACCACGGCGCAGCGCCACTGGAAGCGCATCCTGGGCCACCGCGCGCTGCTGCAGGAGCGGCTGGGGCGCGACCCGGGGCTGCGGGTGGCGCTGCTCGACTACTTCGCCAACTTCGCGAAGGAGCTGCGCAGCCCGACGGTGATCGAGATCTCGATCTACGAGCGCACCGAGCGCTCCGCGACCTGCGACGGGCTGACTGGCCTGTACAACCACGCGTTCTTCGCCCAGGCGCTGCGCCGCGAGGTGCTGCGCGCGCGGCGCCACGGCCATGCGCTGTCGCTGCTGATGTTCGACCTCGACAACTTCAAGAAGCTCAACGACAGCCGCGGCCACCTGACCGGCGACCGGGTGCTCGTCAAGGTGGCGGCGCTCGTCCAGGAGTGCGTGCGCGAGATCGACCTGGCCGCGCGCTACGGCGGCGAGGAGTTCGCGGTGATCCTGCCCGACACCGCCGGCCCCGGCGCCCACGTCGTGGCCGAGCGCATCCGGCGCCGGATCGACGACCACTTCCGCCGCGGCAAGGGTCCGCGAGTCACGATCTCCGGCGGCGTCTCGAGCTTCCCCGAGGACGGTTCGGCGCCCGAGCACCTGATCGAGCGCGCCGACGCGCTGCTCTACCGCTCGAAGGCCGAGGGCAAGAACCGCGTCCTGCTGTCGGCCGGCGAGCGCCGCCGCCACCTGCGGCTGCCGGCCTCGGTGCCGGTGCGGCTGGCGGCTCGCGCGGGGCGCGGCCGAGGGCGGGTGCAGAACGTCTCGGCCGGCGGCCTGCTGGTGCGGCTGCCGCAGCCGCCGGTCCTGGGCGAGCAGGTGCATGTGGCCGTCGGCGGCGAAGCGATGGTGGGCGAGGTCGTGCGCGTGCTGCCGGCGCCCGACCACGAGGGCCAGTTCGAGGTCGGCCTGCGCCTGCTGGCCGAGGACGCGCGGCTGCCCGAGCGCGTGCGCCCCTGATCCGCGCGCTGGCGACGGGAGTGCTGGTGGCGGCGCTGGCCGCCTCGGCCGCCGAACCGCCGCTGCCCGACGGCGACGCGGTCGCCCGCGCATTGCTCGAGAACACCCGCCGCCGCGAGAAGGCGCTCGACGACCACACCTACGACCTGCTCGAGATCCGCGAGGAGCTGCACGGCGACGGGCGCGCGAAGTCGCGCAAGACCCGCAAGCTGCTGGTCACCCACGTCGAGGGCCGGCCGGTGCGGCGCCAGGTCGAGGAGAACGGCGTGCCGCTGTCCGCGGCGCGGCAGGCCGAGGTGGACCGCCAGGCCGCCCTGAAGGCGGACGCGATCCGCCGCGGCGACGTGCTGGTCGAGGACCCGGTGCCGCGGCTGTCGCGCATCCTCGAGCGCTACGCGTTCCGCTCCGTCGCCCGCGAGGACGGCCTGCTGGTCCTCGACTTCGCGCCGCGCCCGGGCAAGCGCGACCTGGAGAACGACAACGTGCTGCGCCGCGTCCACGGCCGGCTGTGGGTCGACGAGGCCCGCGGCGAGCTGGTGCGGGCGCGGATGCACAACGAGGGCGCGATCAAGTGGGCGCTCGGCCTCGGCGCGAAGGTGTCCTCGCTGACGCTGTCGATGGCGTTCGCGGAGGTGGGGGACGTCTACCTGCCGCGCCGCATCGAGACGGAGGTCGCCGGCCGCGTGCTGCTGTTCAAGGGCTTCCGCAAGCGCCAGGTCCAGGAGTACGGCAACTACCAGCGCTTCTCCGTCAGCCTCGACGAGACGGTCGCGTCCCCCTCGCCGACGCCGTGAGCGTCAGGGGCGCGAGGCCCTGCGACTTTCCTCGTTCGGCGAGGGTGGCTCGGTGCCGCCAGTCTGGGTCAGCTCGACGGTTCAGTAGACGAACTCGTCCAGATCGTAGCGGGCCACCTTCGGCCCGCCCGGGCCGCGGGCGAGTCCGGCGGTCAGGGCCGCGCGCTGCGCCGCGAGCTCGTCGTCGCTCAGCGGCTCGACGCCCGCTTCGCCGGCCGCGCGCGCGTAGGCGGGGTTGTGGCCGGGCAGCAGGTCGGAGACGTAGACGAGGTCGCCGGCGCGGAGCTGCATCTGCGCGAGCACCTCCGCCGTGCGAAGGGCGTGAGCGGCGGCGAAGCGGCGCCCGCCGGCGCCCGCCAGCACGATCACGCCGGCCGCGATGCCCGCCGCGTGCAGCGACTCGACCAGCGCGACCGCGTCCGCCGGGTCGCCCGGCTTGGCGAGGAACTCGAGCAGCGCCGGGTCGCCGGTCTCGAGGCCGACGTAGACCCGGCGCAGGCCGAGCGCCGCGTAAGCGCGCCACTCGTCGACCTCCTTGCGCTCGCCGGTCCAGGCGTCGACGAACGCGTGCAGGCCGCTGACCGCACCCGGGGTCGCCGCGAGCACGGCGCGGCGTTCCGCGGCCGGCAGCGCGGCGTCGACGACCGGGAACACCTCGCCGACAGAGCGCAGCAGCGGCTCGAGCCGCGCGCGCGCGACGCACAGGGCGTTGGCGGCGCCGACGAAGACGCTGCGCCGCAGCGGCAGCGCCGGGCCGAGGTAGTCGCGCACCGCGCGCAGGTGGGCGCGGAACTCCGCCTCCTCGCGCACGCGGAAGGAGACGCCCGCGTAGAGCGAGCAGAAGCGGCACTGGTTCCAGGAACAGCCGTCGGTCGCCTGGACGACGATCGCGAGGTACTGGTCGGGCGGCAGGATGCCGAGCGGCGAGTAGATCTCGCGGAAGCGCGCGGCGTCGCGCGCGAGCACCTGCGTGTCCGACGCGACCACCGTGCGCAGCCGCTCCGCGGCCTCCGCAGGCGCGTCCGCGGGCAGCGCGGCGAGCGCCGCCTCGGCCTCGCGCCGCGCGGACTCCACGACCTCGCGCGCTTCCGTCGCGTCGAGCCGGCGGCGGAACGGGGTGGCGACGTCCCCGCTCCAGTGCCGGCCCTTGGCCAGCACCCCGCCGTCGAGCCCGCGGCGGTGGGTGACGCCGTCGCGGACGAGGGCGTAGGGACGCCCGGCGAGGTCCCACGACGAGACGTCGTGGTCGCCCACCGCCAGCACGGTGGCGTCGGGCGCCACGCGCAGTCGCGCGGGGCGCCCGAGAACCGCGAAGGTGACCGGGTCCAGCGTTGCGGCTGTGCTAGGCGGCCGCGCCCGCCAGCCCGCCGAGCACGGCCGCGCCGCCGACCGCCATCGCCGTGATCCCGCACGAGATCGCGAAGCCGACCAGCCAGGCGACCACGCAGACGGCGACGGCGCGGCCGGTGCTGCGGTAGTCGAGCACCTGGCGCACCGCGACCACGGACACGTAGATCTGCCACACCAGGATCGCCAGCGAGATCAGGATGCCGAGGAACGGGATGATCGTGAAGACCCGCAGCAGGCCCGGCGCCGCCGCGAAGCCCAGCACCCGCATCACCTCCGGCACGTCGGCCTTGGTGGTCGGCTCCGGCATCACGTGGACGCCGACGAAGTAGATGAGCGCCGAGCTGATCACCCAGCCGATCAGGGCGGCGACGATGCCGACCACCAGCCCGATCACGCCGCCTTCGCCCAGGGCGCCGATGCCCGAAGCGACCGCCGTCGCGGCGACGACCCCGAGGGCGGGGACCAGCGCCTCCTTGTCCGCCTCGATCTCCTCGAAGATGCGCACGTCCGCCTTCAGCGCGCCGACGACCCGATCCGCGAAGCTCGACATCTGAGTCTCCCCCTCTTCGATTGCAGCGGCCCGCATCCTACACGCCCCGCGACCGCCGCGCCTGTGAGATGCGCTACTCCGTCGCCAGCCGCCAGGCGGCGGCCTCCTTGTCGTTGCGGACGAGCAGCAGGTCGCCGGCCAGCGCCGGGGGATTCCAGGTCTTGCCCTCGAGCACGGCGACGCGCGAGCGCTCGACGTGGGCGTCGGGCCGCGGCTCGACCAGCACCAGCTCGCCGCTCTCCGCCATCACCAGCAACTGGCCACCGACCAGGATCACCTGGCCGTGGCCGTAGCGGCCGGCGCGCCAGCGGCGCTCGCCGCTCTCGGGGTCGACGCAGGTGAGCACGCCGTCGTCGAGCCCGTAGAGGAAGCCCTCGTGCAGCACGACGTTCGTGAACTTGGCCTTGAGCCGCGGGCTCTCCCACACCAGGCTCGAGCGGATCGCGCCGCCGTCGGCGGCGAGCCGGAAGCGCTTGGCGCCGACCCCGTAGCCGGCGGAGACGAGCAGGCCGTCGTCGCCCAGCGCCAGCGGCTTCGACACCTTCTCGCCCTGCTTCGTCCACTCCTGCCGCCACAGCACCGCTCCGCTGTCGGGGTCGTGGCCGGTGACGCTCGTGGCGTTCCAGATCACGACCTGCTCGCGGCCGAGCAGGCGGGCCAAGAACGGCGACGAGTAGCTCGCTCGGTCGTCCCCGCCCGACCACACGCGCTCGCCGCTGCGCCGGTCGTAGGCGACCAGCGAGCGCCCGCCGGGGCCGCCGGGGTTGACGATGACCCGCTCTCCGCGCACCAGCGGCGAGCCGGCGACGCCCCACTCGGGCAGCGTCGCGCCGTTCTCGGCGGTGGCGTCACGCAGCCACAGGCGGCGGCCGCTGGCGAGGTCGTGGGCGCTGAGCGTGCCGCGGGCGCCGATCGCGAACACCTCCGCGCCGTCGATCGTCGGAGTCGAGCGCGGGCCGTCGCCGGCCAGGCCCGACGTGTAGTGCGCGGGCCACGACGACAGCCAGCGCACCTTCCCGGTCTCCGCCTCGTAGGCGACCAGCGCCTCCTCGTCGCCGCGCTGCTCGAGCGTCAGCGCCAGGCCGTCGCGCACGGCGAAGCCCGACCAGCCGGTGCCGATCGGCTGCGACCACAGCCGGCGCGGCGCCCGGCTCGCGAAGTCGGCGAGACGCGGCCCGGGCAGCGTGGCGTCCCGGTTCGGGCCCATGAACTGCGGCCAGCCGGGCGCGGGCGCCGGGGCGGGCGCGGCGACCGCCGGCGGCTCGGCCACGGCGGCGGCGGCGCTCGCCGGGGCTGCACCCGCCTCCGGGATCCCACCCGAAGGTTCGGGGACGGAGCTCGGCGCGGGCGCCTCGGCGATCGGCGCCGCTGGCGTCGTCACCGGCGCCATCGGCAGCGACGGCGGCGCGGACCAGCGCGATTCGACGATCGGCACCAGGTCGCCGCTGAAGCCGCGCACGCGGAACAGCGCGAAGAACGCGGCCACGGCGGCGACGAGGGCCAGCGCGCCGGCCATCCGCACGCGGGCGGCGAGGCGCGAGAAGGCGACGAACCACAGGAAGAGCAGCAGCCCGGCGAGGCCGAGCGTCACCATCGTCAGGGTGACGTTCTGCTGCTGCGCGCGGTCGCCGGTCCCCCACACGAGGGCCAGGGCGAGCAGGGTGAGGAGGGCGAGGACGGCGGCAGGCCAGAGGCGGGGCTGGTTCATGGTCTTGAAGGCAGGATAACTCACGTCTTTTTGCAGCCCGCTGTGAACGGCCGCGCGAGGGGCGGCGTATCCTCGCTTCAGTTCTCCGCCGTCAACGCGCGGGCCGCGCTGTGGCCCGCACCCGACAAACCGCCGCCTCGACGAAGGATCCCGATGACCCTGCACCGCCCCGCCTCCCTCCTGCTGGCCCTCGCGCTCGCCTGCCCGGTCGCAGCCGAAGACGCCGCACCGCCCGCGCCGTCGGCCACGCCCGATCCCGCGGAGGCCGCCGCCGCCGCGCGCTACGCCGAAAAGGTCGAGGTGATGGGCGAGCTGCCGGTGATCCCGCCCTTCGACGAGACGGCGACCAAGCTGCCGGTGCCGGCGCTGAAGACCCCGCTGTCGGTGAGCGTGATCCCGCGCAACCTGTTCGAGAGCCAGGTGGCGGTGGTGATGGCGGACGCGCTGCGCAACGCCGCGGGCGCCAACGCCCAGCCGGGCTTCGGCGTCTTCGACTTCTTCACGCTGCGCGGCTTCGACTCGCTGGCCACCGGGCTGGTGCTGACCGACGGCGCGCCGGAGCCGGAGTCGGCGTTCTACCCGCTCTACAACGTGCGCCAGGTCGAGGTGCTGCGCGGCCCGGCCGCGTTCCTCTACGGCGGCAACCCGCTCTCCGGCGCCATCCACCTGCTGCGCAAGCAGCCGAAGGCGGGCCGCTTCGCCGACGTCTCGATCGGCGGCGGCAGCTTCGGCCACCGCGAGGGCCGGCTCGACGCCAACACCGCGAGCGCCGACGGGCGCTGGGGGCTGCGGCTCAACGCGCTGTGGAACGAGAGCGACGGCTACCGCGACGACAAGCCGTCGAAGATGGCGGCCTTCAACCCGGTCGTCAGCTTCACGCCCTCGTCGAGCCTGACGATCACCGGCAGCGCCGAGTACGTGCGCTCGGAACAGTCGCCCGACGCCGGCGTGCCGGTGGTCCAGGGCGCCGCCGTCGGCGTGCCGCGCGAGACCTCGTACGACGCGCTCACCTCGTTCTCGGAGCAGGACACCTGGCGGCTCCGGCTCGACGTGGAGAAGAAGCTCTCCGAGTCGCTGCGGCTGCGCAACAAGACCTACTCGACACGGCTGAAGTGGGACTCCGAAGGCACGCTGCACTCGGGCGTCGCCCCCGACGGCCGCGGCTCGCTGTTCGCCTTCCGCAACCAGACCTACCTCGACGACCACCAGCGGCTGACCGGCAACCAGACCGAGCTCGTCTGGAACGTCCGGACGGGGTCGCTGGAACACCAGTGGCTGTTCGGCGTGGAGCTCTCGCGGCTGCGCGACGACTTCACCCAGGACGTCGCGCTGCTGGCGGCCCTCGACGCCTTTGCGCCGGTCGTGCCCGCGCAGGAGTTCGGGCTGCCGCTCCCCATGTTCGGCCAGCGCGGCGAGTCGACCTCCGACGTGCTCGCGGGCTACGCGCTCGACCGCGTCCAGGTCTCGGACAAGCTGGAGCTGACGGTGGGTGCGCGGCTCGACTCCATCTCGTTCGAGGACCGGCTGACGAACACCGACCGCGAGGCGACCGAGGTCTCGCCGATGGGCGGCATCGTGTTCCTGCCGGCGAAGGACGTGGCGCTCTACGCCTCGGCGGGCCGCGGCTTCGCGCCGCCGTCGATCCAGGTGGTCGGGCCGCGCGAGCCGGAGACGAGCCGCCAGGTGGAGGCGGGCGTCAAGGTCCAGTTCCTGCAGGGCAAGGCGTTCGCGACCGCGGCGGTGTACCAGCTCGAGCGCGACAACATGGCGATCCCCGACGCGTTCGGCCTGACCCGCCAGCAGGGCGACCAGCGCTCGCGCGGCTTCGAGATGGAGCTCGCGGCCGAGCACGAGGGCTTCTTCGCGACCGCGGCCTACGCGTACACCGACGCGGAGCTGACCCGCTTCGCCGAGCTCGGCATCGTCGGCCTCGACCCCGCGACGTTCCAGCCGACCTACGGCGTGCTCGACCGCTCGGGCAACGCGCCGGCCTTCGCCCCGCGCCACCTCGGCAACCTCTACGCGATGCGCCGCTTCGCGAACGGCTTCGGCGTCGCGCTCGGCGCCCGCCTGGTCGGCTCCCAGTTCATCGCCGAGGACAACGCGACGCAGCTCGACTCCTACGTGCTGCTCGACGCCGCGCTCAGCTACCAGAAGCGGCTGTGGCGGGCGGTGGTCAGCTTCCAGAACCTGACCGACGAGGAGTACGGCACCCGCGGCTTCTCGACCTACGCCGTGATCCCGGGCAAGCCGTTCTCCGTCCAGGCTCGCCTCGAGCTGAACCTGGGCCGCTGATTCGGAGACACTTAGGTCCATGAGCACGACCACGCCGGACCTCACCGCCGCCGCGAGCGCCGCCCGCGAGCGGCTCGACGCCCACGTGCGCGAAATCGTGCAGTGGCACTTCGACCCGGCCACGGGCTGCGAGTTCTGGCTCGAATGGGCGAAGAAGGCCGGCTGGGACCCGCGCAAGGAAGTGCGGGGCTACGACGACCTCGCGCGCTTCGGCAACTTCCAGGACGAGTGGCTGCGCGGCGGCCCGGTCCGCAAGTGGGTGCCGAAGGGCCACGCGGGCAAGCCGGTCTCGCTGTTCGAGACGGGCGGCAGCACGGGCGTGCCGAAGGCGCGGATCAACATCGACGACTTCCGGATCGACTACGAGAACTTCTCGACGACGCTGCCCGACGAGTTCTTCCCGAAAGGCGCCGACTGGATGCACATCGGGCCCTCGGGCCCGCGCCGGCTGCGGCTCGCGATCGAGCACCTGGCGCAGCACCGCGGCGGCATCTGCTTCATGGTCGACCTCGACCCGCGCTGGGTGATCAAGCTCATCAAGTGGGGCGAGATCGAGATGGTCGAGAAGTACAAGAAGCACGTGATCGACCAGGCGCTGGTGCTGATGAAGGCCCACCCCAACATCCAGTGCCTGTTCACCACCCCGAAGCTGCTGGAGGCGCTGTGCGAGCGGGCATCGCTCAAGCAGCTCGGCATCAAGGGCGTGTTCTGCGGCGGCACCGAGATGACCCCGCAGTTCCACCGGTTCGCGCAGGAGGAGCTGATGGAGGGCGCCTACTTCGCGCCCACCTACGGCAACACGCTGATGGGGCTCGCCACCCACCGCGAGACCGGACCCGACGAGGGCTACGCGATCGTCTACTACCCGCCGGCGCCGCGGGCGATGATCGAGGTGGTGGACAAGGACCAGACCGACAAGGTCGTCGGCTACGGAGAAACCGGTCGCGTGCGGCTCACCACGCTGACGAGGGAGTTCTTCATGCCGCGCTTCCTGGAGCGCGACGAGGCCGAGCGCGAGCGGCCTTGCGCGCGCTACCCGTGGGACGGCGTGCGCAACGTGCGCCCCTTCTCCGGCTTCGCGACCACCGTCGTCGAAGGCGTCTACTAGGTCGCCCATGCTGCACCTGCCGATCCTCCGCTTCGGGCAGCCGTACCGCAGCCTCGACGTGGCCAGCGTGCCCGATTTCCGCACGCGGAAGCCCTACGTCACCGTCAGCCAGGCCAACGGCGGGCTGGTCCGCCGCGACCTGCTGCCGCAGAACCAGGCCCAGATGCGCAAGGCGCTCGACGCGCTGCCGGTCGCCGAGCTGATCGCGCGCACCAAGAAGGCCGCCGAGCTGTTCGCCCACGAGACGCTGCCGGTCGGCGACCAGGCACAGACGCCGGCCGACTACGTGCGCCAGGTGTCGGCCACCACGGGGCTGCCCCACGTGATGGTGCGGCGCAACCTCGAGAAGATCCGCGGCGTGATGGAGAACGTCGACGTGGTGCTGGCCGGGCTGACCCGCGGCCTGCCGCTCGATATCCTCGACAGCGGCGCCGGCGAGATCGCGGGCCACGCGATGGGCTTCGCGCCGCGCGGCGACGCGCTGGGAGTCGTGCTGCCCAGCAACTCTCCCGGCGTGCACGCGCTGTGGGCGCCGACGATCGCGCTGAAGACGGCGCTGGTGCTGAAGCCGGGCTCCGCCGAGCCGTGGTCGCCGTACCGGATCATCCAGGCCTTCCTCGCCGCCGGGATGCCGTCGGAGGCGTTCGGCTACTACCCGACCGACCACGCGAGCGCGGGCGAGATCCTGCGCCGCTGCGGGCGCGGCATGGTGTTCGGCGACGTGTCGTCGACGAAGCGCTGGGCGAAGGACCCGCGGGTCGAGGTCCACGGCCCCGGCTACAGCAAGGTCGTGATCGGGCCCGACCAGGCCGACGACTGGGAGCGCTACCTCGACGTGATGGCCAGCTCGATCGCCGAGAACTCCGGCCGCTCCTGCGTCAACGCCTCCGGCGTGTGGGTCACGAAGCACGGCCGCGCGATCGCCGAGGCGCTCGGGGAGCGGCTGGCGCGGGTCGTCCCGCGCGCGTCGGAGGACCCGGAAGCCGACCTCGCCCCGTTCGCCGACCCGCGGGTCGCCGAGCGGATCAGCGCGATGGTCGACCAGGGCCTGCGCGAGCCGGGCGCGGAAGACGTGACGATGAAGCACCGCGGCGGCCGCTCGCGGGTGGCCGAGTTCGACGGCGGCACGTACCTGCTGCCGACGATCGTCCACTGCGACACGCCGGAGCACCCGCTCGCCAATCGCGAGTTCCTGTTCCCGTTCGCGAGCGTCGTGGAAGTGCCCGAGGAGTCGATGCCGGAGATCCTGGGCCCGACCCTGGCCGTCGCCCTCATCTCGGACGACGAGGCGTTCCGCCGCCGCTTCTTCGCGAGCCACGACGTGCACCGCCTGAACCTCGGCCCGGTGCCGACCCAGCGCGTCGCCTGGGACCAGCCGCACGAGGGCAACCTGTTCGAGCACCTGTGGGCGCGCCGCGCCCTCCAGCGCGCCACGGCGTAGACCTCGCGTGCGCGTCCTCGCCATCACCGCCGGTGCGGGCCCGATGTACTGCGGCTCGTGCCTGCGCGACAACGCGCTGGCCGCGGAGATGATGGCGCGCGGCCACGACGTCGACCTGCTGCCGATCTACACGCCGACCACGACCGACAGCCGCAACGTCTCCGATGGCCACGTGTTCTTCGGCGGCATCAGCGTGTACCTGCAGCAGCACGTGCCCCTGTTCCGCAGGACGCCCCGGGTGCTGGACAGGCTGTGGGACGCGCCGGCGGTGATCAAGGCCTTCGCCGGCGGCGGCGTCGCCGTCGACCCGAAGTTCCTCGGCGAGCTGACGGTGTCGACGCTCAGGGGCGAGGAGGGCTTCCAGCGCAAGGAGGTCCTGAAGCTGTGCGACCACCTGCGCCACGAGAAGCCGTTCGACCTGATCGTGCTGCCCAACTCGATGCTGCTGGGCCTCGCCGGCCCGATCCGCCGGGCGACCGGGCGCCCGGTCGCCTGCACGCTGCAGGGCGAGGACCTGTTCCTCGACGGGCTGGGCGAACCGTACCGGGAGCAGGCGCTCGGGCTGATCCGCCGCCACGCCGCCGAGGTCGACGCCTTCGTCTCGGTCTCGCACTACTACGCCGACTTCATGGCGACCTTCGCGGGGCTGCCCCGCGAGCGCATCCACGTGGTGCCGCTCGGCGTCGCCCTCGACGGGCACGCGCCACCGGAGGGCGAGCGCGCGCCGGGCCCGCCGCGCATCGGCTACTTCGCCCGCGTCGCGCCCGAGAAGGGGCTGCTGCTCCTGGCCGAGGCGTACGTCGCGCTGCGCCGCGAGCGCGGCCTGGGCCCGGCCCGACTGCTGGCCGCCGGCTACCTGGCACCGGAACACCGCAGCTACCTCGAGCAGGTGAAGGCGACGCTGGCGAGCGCCGGGCTGCTGGACGAGTTCGAATACCGCGGCACCGTGTCGCGCGAGGACAAGCTGCGCTTCTTCCACGAGGTCGACCTGCTGGCGGTGCCATCGCCCTACGCCGAGCCCAAGGGCCTCTACCTGTTCGAGGCGCAGGCCTCGGGACTGCCCGTGATCTCGCCGGCCCACGGCGCGTTCCCCGAGGTGCTCGGCAAGACGCGCGGCGGACGGCTGTTCCGGCCCGGCGACACGGGCGACCTCGCCGCGGCGATCGCCGAGGTCGCGGCCGACCTGCCGGCCTGGCGGGATCGCGGCCGCGCGGCGGCCTCGGCCGTCCGCGAGCACTACTCGGTGGCGCGCATGGCCGCGGACGCGGCGGCGCTCTACGAGAATGTGGTCGCCGCGTTCGCCCGCGGCGAACGGCTGGGGGCCGCCTGATGCTGCGCCTCGAGCAGGTCTCCAAGGCGTACCCGACGCCGGCCGGCGACCTGCACGTGCTGCGCGAGGCCGACCTGGAGCTCGCCCGCGGCGAGGCGCTGTCGATCGTCGGCCCTTCCGGGGTCGGCAAGAGCACGCTGCTCTACGTCGCCGGCACCCTGGAGCCGCCCACGTCCGGGCGCGTCAGCCTCGACGGCGCCGATCCTTTCGCGCTCGACGAGCGTGCGCTGTCGGCTTTCCGCAACCGCCATGTCGGCTTCGTGTTCCAGGACCACTGCCTGCTGCCGCAGTGCACGGTGCTCGAGAACGCGCTGGTGCCGGCGCTGGTGGCGCCGGGCGGACCGGCGGCCCACGAGGCGCGGGCGCGGGAGCTGCTGGCGGCGGTCGGGCTCGGCCACCGCCTCGATCACCGCCCCGCCGAGCTGTCGGGCGGCGAGAAGCAACGGGTGGCGATCGCGCGGGCCCTGGTCCTGAAACCGACGCTGCTGCTGGCCGACGAGCCGACCGGCAACCTCGACCCGGAGACGGCGGGCGCCGTGGCCGACCTGCTGCTCACGCTGCACGCGCGGGAGAACACGATCCTGGTGGTGGTGACCCACTCGCCCGCGCTGGCCGCGCGCCTGCCGCGGCGGGCGCGACTGGAACAGGGCCGCCTGGTCAGCGGTTCTTGATGATCTGCTGGACCGTGTCCTGAGCGCGCTTCTTCTGGAACTCCTCGAGGATCTCGCGCACCCGCGGGTGCTGCTGGGTGATCGCGTCGAGGGTCTTCTTGTCGAGCTCGAGCACCTCGACGGGCGTCGCCGCGACGATCGTGGCCGTGCGCGGCTTGCCGGTCAGCACCGAGATCTCGCCGAAGAACTCGCCCTCGGAGAACTCCTTGACCTTGAGGTAGTTCCCCTTCATGTCGCGGACGTAGACCTTGAGCATTCCGGTGCTCAGGATGAACATGCTGGTGCCGGGAGCGCCTTCGGCGACCAGAATGTCGCCCGGCTGGAACTCGAGCAGCTCGAGGCCGCGCACGACCGCTTCCATCTCGGACGGCGACAGGCTCTCGAACAGCGGCGAGGTGACGGCCTGCGGCCGCGGCTCCTCCTCGTCCAGCTCGGGGTTCACGAACTCGAGGCCCTCGTCGACGGTGGGCTCGGGCATCGGCGCGGGCACGTCGAAGCCACCGCCACCACCCATGCCCAGGTCGAGCTCGGGAGCCGACGAGTCGATCTCCTCGAAGCCGAACTCCGGCAGGCCGGAGGGGCGCGCTGGCGCGCTGGGCGCCGCGGCCACCTTCTGCTGGACGAGGTGCGACATCCGCTCCTCGACGTCGCGGCGGCCGGGCTCGATCTTGTCGATCCGCTTCAGGATCGCGATCGCCTTGGCGGTGAAGCCGTCGCTCGCGTGCTCGTCGGCGAGGCCGAGCAGGACGGGCACGGCCTCCCTGCCGCGATTGGCCGCGATCAGCACGTCGGCGTGCTGCAGGCGCAGCCGCTGGTCCTTGGGTCGCCGGGCGAGTTCGGCCTTGATGACCTCGAGCGCCTTCGGGTACTGCCGGCGCGTGATCAGATCCTGAATGTCGCTCATGGTTCGGAATTGGCAGGCTACGCCCCGCTCCCGGGCGGGTCAAGCGGCGCGGCGTGAGTTTCCTCACAGGCGCCAGCCTGCGCTTCCACGCGCGCGCGCACCTCGCGGCGGTGCTCGGCGTGGCCGTCGCGGTGGCGGCGCTCGGCGGCGCCCGCCTGCTCGGTGCTTCGGTGCGCGACAGCCTGCGCGAGCGCGCGCTGCTCTCGCTCGGCGAGGTGACCCACGTCGTGCAGTCGCCCCGCTTCTTCCGCGAGGCGCTCGCCGCAGAGCTGCGCGGGGCGCGCGCGGCCGCGCCGGCCATCGCGCTCGAGGCGGCGGTCGTCCAGGAGGGATCCGGGCGGCGCGCGGGACGCGTCCAGGTGTTCGGCGTCGACGAGCGCTTCTGGAAGCTGCAGGGTCGCGAGGGCGGGCCGGCCGCGCGCGAGGCGTGGATCAGCGCGGCGCTGGCGCGCGAGCTGGGCGCCGCGGTCGGCGACACGGTGCTGGCGCGACTGCCCGCGGCGGCCGATGTCTCCCAGGCTTCCCTGTTCGGCCGCAAGGAGGCGCTCGGCCCCGCGCTGCGGGTGAACGTCGCCCGCGTGCTGGAGAGCGCGGAGCTGGGCGCGTTCGCGCTGCGGCCGAGCCAGCAGGACGCGCTGGTGCTGTTCGCGCCGCTGGCCCTCGTCCAGCGCGGCCTCGACCGGCGCGAACAGGCCAACGCCGCGCTGCTGGCCGCTCCTGAGGACTGGGACGGGAACGCGGCGCTCGCCGCCGCGACGCGGCTCGAGGACCTCGGCCTGCGGCTGCGGAGCGCGGACGACGGCTCGCTGTCGCTCGAGAACGCGGGCGGCTTCGTCTCCGACCCCGTCGCCGCCGCGGCCCGCGAGGCGGGCCGCGCCACGGGCGCCCGCGCCGAGGAGGTGCTGACCTACCTCGCCAACCACATCCGGATCGGCGGGCGCAGCGTGCCGTACTCGCTGATCGCCGCCGTGGCACCCGACCCTGCGCTGCCCGCACCCGCCGCGGGCGAGCCGCCGCCGCTGCTCGTCAACGACTGGGCGGCGCGCGAGCTGGACGCGAAGCCAGGCGACGCGGTCGAGGTCGAGTACTTCCTGTGGCGGGAAGAGGGGCGCATCGAGACGGAGCGTGCGAGCTTCCGGCTCGCGGGCGTCGTCCCGATCGCCGGCCTCCACGCACGCCGCGACCTGGCCCCCGAGTACCCCGGCATCAGCGGCGCGGCCCACCTCTCCGACTGGGACCCGCCGTTCCCGCTCGACCTCGGCGCGATCCGCCCGCAGGACGAGGCGTACTGGGACGAGCACCGCGCGACGCCGAAGGCGTACCTCGACCTCGCCACCGCGCAGGCGCTGTTCGGCCACCGGCTGGGGCGGCTGACGTCGATCCGCTTCAGCGCCGCCGCGGTGGGCGAGGCTCCGCCGCGCGAGGCGCTGGAGCGCGAGCTGCTCGCGCGGCTGCCCCCGGCGCATCACGGGCTCGAGCTGCGCGCCGCGCGCGCCGAGGCGCTGCGGGCGGCGGCCGGCACGACCGACTTCGGCGAGTACTTCGGCTACTTCTCGTTCTTCGTCGTGCTGGCCGCGCTGCTGCTGGCCGGCCTGTTCTTCCGCCTCGGCGTCGAGCAGCGGCTGAGCGAAGCCGGGCTGCTGCGCGCGGTCGGCTTCACGAGTGCCGGCGTGCGCCGCGCGTTCGTGGCCGAAGCCGCGGCGGTCGCCGCGGTGGGCGCCCTGCTCGGCGCGGCGCTGGCCGTGGCCTGGGCGCGGGTGCTGCTGCACGGGCTCGGCACGTGGTGGATCGGCGCGGTCGGCACCCGCGACCTCGCGCTCTCGGTCCCCGCAGCCGAGCTCTTCGGCGCGGCCCTGGCCGGTTTCGGTGCCTCGCTCTTCGCGGTCTTCCTCGCGCTGCGCGACCTGGCCCGGGCACCGGTGCGCGGGCTGCTGCTGGGCGCGTTGCCGGCCCCCGTGGCGCGAGCGGCCGCGGCGCGCCGCGCGGCACAGTGGCGCAACGGCCTCGCCGCGCTGGCGCTGCTGCTCACGGCACTCGCCGCCCTCCGCGTCGTGCCGGCCGTGGCCGGTTTCTTCGGCGCCGGCGGCCTGGCGCTCGGCGCTGCGCTCGCCGAGTTCCGCCGCCGCCTGCTCGCGCACGCGGGGGCGGTCGACTCGCCCGGCGCCCTGGGCCGCCGGGCCGCCGCGCTGGTGCCCGGGCGCAGCGTGCTGGCCGCCGCGCTGATCGCGTTCGCCTCGTTCGTGCTGGTGGCGCTCGGCGCGTTCCGCCACGAGCCCGAGGCCTCGCGCGAGCGGCGCTCGGGCGGCGGCGGCTACCAGTTGATCGCGGAGGCCGTGCGGCCGCTGGCGTGGGACCCGTCGACGGCCGAAGGCCGCGCGGAGCTGGGGCTCGACGTGCCCGAGCTCGAAGGCGTGTCGCTGGCCCGCTTCCGCCTGCTGCCCGGCGACGACGCCTCCTGCCTCAACCTCTATCGCCCGACCCGGCCGCGGGTGCTGGCGCCGGCGCCCGGCTTCGCCGCCGAAGCGCGCTTCGATTTCGCGGCCTCGCTCGCCGCCACGCCCGAGGAGCGCGCGAACCCGTGGCGACTCCTCGAGGCCGAGGTCGCGGACGGCGCGATCCCGGCGATCGGCGACGCCAACACGATCCAGTACTCGCTGCACAAGGCACTCGGCGACGTGGTCGAGCTGCCGCGCGAGGGTGCTTCGCCCGTGCGGCTGCGGCTGGTGGCGAGCCTGCGCAAGAGCCTGTTCCAGGGCGAGCTGCTGATCGCGGAGCGCCACTTCCAGCGGCTGTTCCCCGAGGTCGACGGTTATCGCGTGCTGCTCGCGGAGACGCCCCCGGGCCGCGAGGACGCGGCGCTGCAGGCGCTCGAGCAGCGGCTCGCCGGAGTCGGCCTCGACGCGACGCCAGTGCACGAGCGCCTGGCGGCGTTCCAGCGCGTCGAGAACACCTACCTCGCCGTGTTCCAGGCGCTGGGCGCGCTGGGCCTGCTGCTCGGCACGCTCGGCCTCGGCAGCGTGCTCGTGCGCAACGTGATCGAGCGGCGGCGCGAGCTGGCGCTGCTGCGCGCCGCGGGCTACGCGCCCGCGGACCTCGACGCCGTGGTGCTCGCCGAGAACCGCCGCGTGCTGCTGTGGGGGCTTGCCGCCGGCACCCTGTCTGCGCTGCTGGCGGTCGCCCCCGAGGCGGTGCTGCGCGCGGCCCGCTTCCCGTGGGCGAGCCTCGCCGCCCTGCTCGCGGCGGTCGCGCTGTGCGGCTTCGCCTCGTCGCGGGCGGCCCTGCGCTACGTGCGCCGGCTACCGCTGATCCCGTCGCTCAAGGGCGACTGACGTTTCTTTGCAGTTTCCCGGGGTCCACGGCGCTGGACGCCGGTGTAGTCTGCACGTCTTTCGAAACGGAGGTCCGATGCTTCTCGCCCGCACGGCCGCGCTCGTCGCGGCCCTCGCCGCCCCCGCCGCCTTCGCCCAGACCGACTGGTCGAAGGTGGAGATGAAGACGACGCCGCTCGCCCCCGGGCTCCACATGATCGAGGGCGCCGGCGGCAACCTGGTGGTCAGCTCCGGCCCTGACGGCGCCTTCCTGGTCGACGACCAGTACGCGCCGCTGACCGAGAAGATCGTCGCCGCGGTCGCCGCGGTCGCCCCGGATCAGAAGATCCGCTTCGTGCTCAACACCCACTGGCACGGCGACCACACGGGCGGCAACGAGAACCTGGGCAAGGCGGGCACGCTGATCGTGGCCCACGACAACGTGCGGCAGCGGATGAGCGTCGAGCAGTTCAACAAGCTGTGGAACCGCGCGACCCCGCCGTCGCCGGCCGGGGCGCTGCCGGTCGTCACCTTCGACGCGAGCGTCACCTTCCACCTGAACGGCGAGACGATCCACGCCTTCCACGTCGACCCCGCCCACACCGACGGCGACTCGATCGTGCACTTCCGCAACGCGGACGTGATCCACATGGGCGACCTGTTCTTCAACGGCTTCTACCCGTTCATCGACCTCTCCTCGGGCGGCTCGCTGTCGGGCGTGATCGCGGCCGGGGAGAAGGCGCTCTCGATGGCCGGCGAGCAGACGCGGATCGTCGCGGGACACGGCCCGCTCGCGAAGAAGGCCGACCTCGAACGCTACGTGGCGATGCTGAAGGACGTGAAGGCGAAGGTGCTGCCGCTGGTGCAGCGCGGCGACAGCCGCGAGGCGGTGCTGGCCGCGAAGCCGCTCGCCGCCCACGACGAGGCGTGGGGCAAGGGCTTCATGAAGCCCGAGATCTTCCTCGGCATCGCCTACGATTCGCTGAAGGACGGAAAGTAGGCGCTCTACTCCGGCAGGAGCGCCCGCTCCTGCCGGAGCATGCCGTGGCGGAGGATGTCGGCGATCTCGCCGAGCACCGCGTCCGAGTCCTTGCCGAAGTGGTTCGGCACCCGGAACACGATCTCGACCGCGAAGTAGTGGAGCAGGAAGCGGGTGGCGAGCATGATCGCCGCCACCGGCGAGACGCCGGGCCGCAGCCGACGCTCGATCCGCTCGCGCCCCGGGTGGGCGGCCAGAAACGCCTCGAAGCGGCTGGCCATGTCGGCGTAGAAGCGCTGGATGTGGACACCGTCGAACTCGACGACGTCGACGTAGATGAGGGCGATGTAGCGCTCGTAGCCCTTGACGCTCTCGCGCGCGGCACGGCCCAGCGCGTCGAGGTTGTCGGGGAAGGCGCCTTCGGCCAGCGCGCGGTTGAGCGGATGGTCGGGCCGCGCCAGCGCCGCCCAGTACTCGTCGAGCAGCGCGCGGAACAGCGTCTCCTTGTCGGGGAACTGGTAGTAGAGGGCGCCGGTCGAAACCCGCGCCTTGTGCGCGATGTCGCGGATGTTGGTGCCGTGGAAGCCCTGGTGGGAGAACAGGTCGAGCGCCGCCTCCAGGATCACCGCCCGGCTCTGCTCCGAGCGCTGCTGCTGGCGCCGCACCCGCTGCGCCGGCGCGCGGCGGCGGTCGACGCGCGGCGCGGCCTTCTTCCTCGCGGTCACGGCGCGGTGCCCGCGGCGCGCGGGGGTTCGGCCAGGGCACGCTGCACCGCCGCAACCACCGGCTCCGGGCACTCCCGCTGCGGCACGTGGCCACAGGCGGGAAGCGTGACGAGGCGCGCTGCCGGCAGGTGCGAAGCCACCTCGCGCGCGTAATCGACGGTCATGTAGCGGTCGGCTTCGCCCCACACGAGGGTGACCGGCGTGACGAAAGAAGCGAGCTTGCCGTCGAGCACCAGCGACTCGTCGAGCGGCCACTCGAGCAGTCGCGCCAGCGGGCTGCCGGGCGCCATCCGGACCAGCGCGTCGAGCACGTAGTCGGGCACCCGCGGCGACTGTGGGGCGGTCAGCGCGTCCATCGCCGCCCGCGCCTGCTCGCGGGTCTGCGGCAGCAGCGAGACCTGCGCACCGGGTGCGGCGCGCACAGCCGCGCCGTTGAGCAGGATCACGTGGTCCACGCGCTGCGGGTGGCGCGCCGCGTAGAGCATCGCGAGAAAGCCGCCGAGCGAGTTGCCGAGGATCGCGACGCGTTCGCCGGGCGCCGCGGCGTCGATCACGGCCTCCACCCCCTGGAGCAGGTCGCCCACCGCCAGCCGCCCGTCGGCCGGCCCGCTCTCGCCGTGACCCGCGAGGTCGGGCACGACCAGCCGCCGGCCCGCGGCGAGCGGCTGCGCGACCCGGCCCCAGGCGCCGGCCTGGTCGTTGGCGCCGTGCAGCAGGACCAGCGTGGCCCCCGAGCCGCCGTGCCAGTAGACGAGCGGGCCGCGCGGGCCCGTGGCGACGGCGCGGGTCAGGCCCGCGCCCTGGAGGCCGGCCTTGCCGAGCTTCTCGAACCACCAGAACGGCGCGCGCCAGAAGGAGACGCCGACCGCGAGGGCGGCCAGCACGACGATCGCCACGGCGGCCAGCAGCAGGCGCTTCACGCCGGGACCTCCCAGCCCAGGAGCGACTTCGCGCGGGCCAGCCGCAGCATGGCGCCGAAGAACACGTCGGGCTTCTCGATGTAGACCACGTGGCCGCAGTCGGGCACGACGTGGAAGCGGTTGTTCGGCAGGATCGCCGCGATCTTTCGCTGCACGGAAGGCGGAATCGTGCGGTCTTCGGCGCCCGCGAGCAAGAGGGTCGGGGTCGGGATCGCGCGGTAGCCAGGCTGGTTCGCGTCGAGCTCCGCGAAGAACGGGTCCTGGGCGAGGGTCAGTCGCACGAGCGCGTGGACCTTGTCCTTCCAGCGATCGAAGAAGCTCTCCCGCATCCGTGGCAGCTTGTCCTTGACGGTCCGCACGAAGCTCTCGCCGAAGATCTTCTCGTACAGGTAGTAGCTGTAGATCTCGAACGCCTGCGGCCCGCCGCGGTAGAACAGCAGCGAGACCTCCTGGTACATCGCGAACAGCTCCTCGTGGCTGAGCAGGATGCCGGAAACGGTCAGCGTGTGCAGCCGCGGGTGATACAGGCGGGCGAAGTCGAGGGCGACGAAGCCGCCGTACGAGATGCCCATCAGGTGCACGCGTTCGATGCGGTTCGCGTCGAGGATCGCCGCCAGCGCGTCGCAGAAGTGCGGGATGAGGTACGGCACGTCGGCTTTGCTCGACTGGCCCTGACCCGGGTAGTCCCACAGCAGCACGTCGTACTCCGGCAGCAGGCGCGGCAGGAAACCGGCCCACGCCCCGGTGTGCATGCCGACGCCGTTGCAGAGGACGAAGGTCTCGCGCTCCCCGCGGCCGAAGCGTTCCCAGTGCACGTCGTGGCCGTGCATGGAGACGGAGCCCTGGGTGTCGGGGACGGGCGCGTCGGCGGCCATGGCAGCGGCCTACGACGCCGGCGCCAGCACCGTGCAGACCGAGGCGCAGATCGGGCCGCCGATGTTGAACGTCGCGGCCGCGCGAGCGTTCTTCACCTGCAGGGCGCTCGGCACCTTGCCGAGCAGTTGCCACGCGCTCCAGCCGATCATCGCGACGCCGGTGGCGCCGACGGGGTGGCCCTTGGCGATCAGCCCGCCCGAGGTGTTGATGCCGCACTCGCCGCCGGGGGCGGCCTTGCCGTCCACCCAGTAGCGGGCGCCGCGGCCGTACTCGGCCTTGCCGATCACCTCGGTTCCGATCGCGCCCATCACCGTGAAGCAGTCGTGCAGCTCGGCGACGTTGACGTCCTGCGGCGACAGGCCGGCCATCGTGTAGGCCTTCTGCATCGCGCGGTAGGCGCCCGCCGGGCGCAGCACGTCGCGGCCGGCCTTCTTCAACGGATCGGTGGCCTGGGCGAAGCCGCGCAGCGCGACGCAGTCCTGCTTCTTCACGCCGAGCCGGGCCAGCCCCTCGTCGGTGGCGACGAGCAGCGCCGCGTAGCCGTCGGTGATCTGCGAGCAGTCGAAGGTCTTCAGCTTCAGGCTCTCGACCACGTAGCGGTTGATGCCCTCGATCGCGCACGCCTTCTTCGGGTCGAGCTCGACGTCGCGCATCTGGGCCAGCGGGTTGTGGCGCGCGTTGGCGTACTCCTGGACGGCGATGGCCGCCAGGTCCTCCTCGGTCGCGCCGTGCGCCTTCATGTACTCGTCCATCACCTCCGCGAAGATGTGCGGGAATACGAACACCTTGCCCGCGCGCTCGTCGGGGTGGGAGAAGTAGCCGAGCACCTTGCCGATCAGCTTGCCGTCCATCTTGCCGTCGGGGCCGCGCATCTTCTCGTAGCCGACCGCGAGGCCGACCTCGCCCTCGCCGCAGAGCAGCTTCTGGGCGACCGACAGCACCGCCTGGCCGCCCGAGGCGCAGGCGTTCTCCACCGATTCGATCGGCTTGCCGGCGAGCCCCGGCACCTCGGCGACGAGGCCGGCCAGCAGCCCCTGCTCGTTGAGCGTGAAGTGGCAGGCGGCGGCGATCGAGGCGATGTCGACGGCCGAGGCCGGCGCACCCACCTCGCCCAGCACGCCGGTCACGGCGCGCTCGACGATCTGCGGCACGGTCGCGTCCATCAGCTTGCCGAAGGGCGACTGGTGATAGGCGGCGATGTAGAGGGGCTTCATGCTCTGACTCCGTTCTCGACCTCGGCCACGAACCCGGCGAGCAGCGCGGCCAGCGCCTGCGGCTGCTCGACGACCAGGGCGTGACCGCTGTCTTCGACGATCTGAAGACGGGCGCGCGCGAGCTCCGCCAGGGCGCGCGAGTGGGACGCGGGGAACACGGTGTCGCCGGCGGCGCCCACGACCAGCGCGGGCAGGGCTCGCGCGCGCAAGGCGTGGAGGTGCGGGGCCGGATCGAAGGCGAGCAGCGCCCCGAACAGCCCGACGAGGCCCTCGAACCACGGCGCGGGCAGGCGATCGGCGGCAGCGCGGCGGGTGGCCAGCATCTCGGCGTGACGCTGCCGGTAGGAGTCCGAGTAGGCGAACGCGAACAGGCCGTCGAACACCTCGGCTGCCGCGGCCTTGTCGCCGCCGGCCGCCCGCGCGCTGGCCTCGCGCAGGCGGTGGCTGGCCGCCTGCATCTCGGGCGTCAGCGCCTCCGCGGTGGTGACCAGCGCGAGGCTGCGCACGCGCGCCGGGTGGCGGGAGGCCAGCGCCATCGCGACGAAGGCGCCGTACGACGTGCCGGCGACGTGAAGGGCGGGCAGGCCGAGCCGGTCGAGCAGCGCCGCGACGTCGTCCGCGTGTTCCTCGATGGTGGCGGGCGGTGGCCCCGGGCACAGCAACTGGCCGCGGAAGTCGCAGCGCAGGACGCGCAGCGCGGAGAGGCCGGCCACCACCGGGTCCCACGCCGCGATCGACATCGCCCCGCCGTTGAGGAGCAGCAGCACGCGTCCGTCGGCCGGGCCGTCGAAGCGGTGGGGCAGCGGGGTCATGCCTGCTCCTTCGCCCACATGGCGACGAGGTCGGGTTTCACCACCTTGCCGTAGGGCGTGCGCGGCAGGGCGTCGACGAAGCGCCAGTGCTTGGGCACCTTGTAGCGGGCCAGGCGGCCGTCGAGGTGGGCGTCGAGTGCCTCGGGGCCGACGCTCGCGCCGGGGCGCCGAACGACGTACGCGCAGCCGACCTCGCCCCACGTCTCGTGCGGCACGCCGATCACCGCCGCGTCGGCGACCTGGGGGTGCAGCAGCAGCTCGGCCTCGATCTCCGCGGGGTAGACGTTGACGCCGCCGCTGATGAACATGTCCTTGCGGCGGCCGGCGATGTAGAAGAAGCCCTCCGCGTCGCGCCGCGCGAGGTCGCCGGTGTGGAAGAAGCCCTCCGCGTCGAGCGCCGCCGCGGTCGCCGCGGGGTCGTTCCAGTAGCCCTGGCACACGTGCGGCCCGCGGAGCAGCAACTCACCGACGGGTTCCGGCGGCGGAGTGAATCCGCCGCCGGTCCCATGGGGGCTACGTCGCGAACGTAGCTCCTCCGCCCCCAAACCCCCACCTCGCTCGCCCGGAAGGATCTCGCGACCGGTGTCGGGGTCCAGCAGCTTCGCTTCGGTGAACAGCAGCGGCTTGCCGATCGAGCCCTTCTTGCGCTCCGACTCCGCGACCGTCATCGAGAAGCAGTTGACGCCGACCTCGGTCAGGCCGTAGCCCTGCTTGAACACGACGTCGCGCTGCTGGTAGGTCTCGATGATCCATTCGGGCAGCGGCGCGCCGCCGCTGATCAGGAAGCGGACGGACGACAGGTCGGCAGTCGCGAACTCGGGGGCCTCGGCGAGCAGCTTCCAGATCGTCGGGACGCCGAGCACCACGGTGCAACGCTCGCGACCGATCGTCGCCCACACCTCGGCGGGGTCGAAGCCGGCGTGCAGCACGATCGTGCCGCCGACCGTGAAGATCGGCACCAGGAACGCGCCCAGCGCCCCCGCGTGGTAGAGCGGCGTGAAGATGGGACTGACGTCGTCCTCGCGCAGCCCCCAGCAGGCGACGGTGTTGTAGCCGTTCCACGCGACCATCCGGTGCGGCACCCGGACGCCCTTGGGCTTGCCGGTGGTGCCGCTCGTGTAGAGCAGGAAGAGCAGGTCCTCGGGATCGCAGGCCTCGCGCGGTTCCGGCGCCTCCGCGAGGGGCGGACGCGCGTCCGCGAAGACGAGGTCGGCCGCACGCGACGGCGCATCGAGCGCCACGACCCGTTCGATCGGCACCAGGTCGCGCAGCGCGCCGGCGACCGCGGCGTGGGCGGCGTCGTGGATCAGCACGCGCAGGCCGCTGTGCTCCACGACGTGCTTCAGCTCGTGGGCCGTGGCGCGGGTCGACAGCGGGACCAGCACCAGCCCCGCCTTGGCCGCGGCGAACACGCACTCGAGGTACTCGACGCGGTTGCCGGCGAGCAGCCCGTAGCGCTCGCCCTTGCGGAGCCCGAGCCCGCGCAGCAGCCGGGCGCAGGCCGCGGCGCGGGCGTCGAGCTCGGCGTAGGTGAGCCGCGCCCCCGAAGCGACGTCGACGAGCGCGAGCTTGTCCGGCGTCAGCCGCGCGCGCTCGCCGAGCACGTCCCCGTGCAGCATCGGTTACATCCGCAGCGCGACCGCGGCCTGGTTGTAGCCGACGCCGGAGCCGACCAGCACGACCAGGCTGCCGGGCTTGATCAGGCCCTTCTCGCGGGCGTCGTCGAGCGCCATCGGGATGCAGGCGGAGCCGGTGTAGCCCCACTCCTCCATCACCGTGTGGGTGCGCTCCATCGGCAGCCCGAGGTCCTGCATCACCAGCTCGATCGACGGCCGGCGCACCTGGGTGAACACCACGAAGTCGATCTCGGAGGGCGCGAAGCCCTGCTCCCGCGCCAGCTTGCGCACGAGCCGCGGCCAGCCCTCGTGGTTGATCTCGGGCGGGTAGCGCTCGTACATCTTCACCTTCGTGCGCCCGGCCGCGACGCCGTCGACGGTGGCCGGCTCGGCGGTGCCGCCGCCGAGGATCGCCCAGTGCTTCGCGTAGGCGCCGTCGGCCTGGAATGCGGCGCCGAGATAGCCTGGCGCCTCCGCGGGCACCAGCACCGCCGCGCCGCCGCCGTCGCCGTAGAAGAACGTCATCGGGTCGTCGGCGTCGGCCAGCTTGTGCATCAGGTACACGCCGACGACCAGCGCCGCCTTCATCGACGGGTTGCCGGCCAGGATGCCGGCAGCGGCCGACAGCCCGGTCGGGAACGACGCGCAGGCGCAGCCGACGTCGAAGGTGCCGGCGTTCTTCGCCCCCAGCTTGTGCTGGAGCACGACCGACGTCGCCGGCGTCACGTAGTCGGGCGAGTCGGTGCCGAGCACGATCAGGTCGAGGTCCTCGGGCCCGAGGCCCGCTCGCTCCAGGGCCTGCCGCGCCGCGGGCAGGGCGACATCGGAGGTCGCCCAGTCCTCGGGCGCGTGCCAGCGCTTGCGGATGCCGGAGGAGGCCTCCATCTTGGCGACGAACTCGGGGAACTTCGCGCCGAACCGGGCCTCGAGGGCCGTGTTGGGAACCTCGATTCCGGGCAGGAAGCGCCCGGTCGAGGCGATCTTCACGTGACGCAAGGGGGTCTCCTAGGTGCCGACGACCAGCCCGCCGTCGACGGACAGGCAGGTGCCGGTGACGAACGCGGCCTGCTTCGAGGCCAGCCAGCAGTAGGCGTTCGCGATGTCCTCCGGCGCGCCCATGCGGCCGATCGGGGTGTGGGCGACCATGCCGTCGAGCACCTTCTGCGGCATCGCGTTCAGGATCTCGGTGCCGATGAAGCCGGGCGCCACCGCGTTGGCGCGGATGCCGTACTTGCCGAGCTCGCGGGCCCAGGTCCGCGTCATGTTGATGACGCCGGCCTTGGTGGCGGCGTAGTTGGTCTGGCCGAAGTTGCCGTACAGGCCGACCACCGACGACGCGGTCAGGATCACGCCGCTCTTCGCGGCGATCATGTGCGGCGCCACCGCGCGCGTGCACAGGAACGGGCCCTTGAGGTTGACCGCGATCACCGCGTCCCACTGCTCGTCGGTCATGGTGGCGGCCACCGCGCCGTCCTTCCACTTGACGAGCTGGGCGTCGCGCACGATGCCGGCGTTGTTGACGAGCACGTCGATCCGGCCCCAGGCAGCGATCACCTCGGCGACCGCCGCCGCGACCGCCGCCGGATCGGCGACGTTCACCCGCTGGAAGCGGCCCTCGCCACCCGCGGCGGCGATCTCCGCGAGCAGCTCCTTCGGCTCGCCCACGTCCCACGCCGCCACCTTGCACTTCTCCGCGGCGAAGCGCAGCGCCGTCGCGCGGCCGATGCCGGCGGCCGCGCCGGTCACGATCACGACCTGTCCCGCGAGCCCGTAGTCCATGGCGTGTCCCTTCGGTACGAGACGGGCGGCGGCCGGCCGCGAGAGCGACGGCCGCCGCCCGAGGTGGAAGCGTCTAGAACGTGAGCCGCACGCCGAGCTGGACCTCGAACGGCGGCAGCGTCGTGGTGTACTGGCCGAAGCGCGGGTTGGCCACGAAGGCCGCGGCGCGGTTGGTCAGCGTCGGGCCCGAGAGGAACTCCCCGTTGAGCACCGAGTTGACGTCGTCGTTCTTGCGGTTGGTCAGGTTGAAGCCCTCGGCGATCAGGTCGAGGCCGGCGCGCTCGCCGAGCGCGATGCGCTTGGTCAGGCGCAGGCTGAGGCTGAAGAACGACGGGCCGTCCTGGTCGAACTTGGAAACGCCGTCGGCGCGGTCGGAGTTCTTGCCGTCGCCGTTGCGGTCGTAGCCGAGCCGCTTGTTCCACGGCTGGCCGGAGCCGTACTCGACGATCGGCGCCACGGTGATCGCCGCCGGCAGCTTGAAGACGCCGGAGACGATCGCGCGCACGCGCTCGTCGGCGCGGGAGCGGCCGAACTCGGCCTCGATGTCGAACGGGTCGGACGGGTAGTCGGTCAGCGCCGGGCTGAAGTCGTCGTTGATGTTCTTCTTGTCGGCGAGGGTCAGCGAGGCGGTGATCAGGTGGCCGCCCTTGATGGTGCCGTTGAGGCTCGCGACCACGGCTTTGTACTCGGAGCGGCCCTCGTTGGTGTAGGTGTTGACCTGGTTCCAGGCCGGGTTCAGGCGCGCCGCGCGGCCGGCGAGCACGGCGGCGTTGCCGGCGAAGTTGCGGTCGCGGACGATGATCTCGTCTTCGCCCTTGACGTAGATGCCCTCGAGGTCGAAGTAGAGCCCCGAGTCGCCGAGCTTGCGGGTGTAGCCGAGCGTCGCCTGCCAGGTCCACGGGTTCACGTACTCGGAGTCGAGCAGCGTCGAGTCCTTCGGCAGCGGGATGCCGGTGGTCTTCGGGCTGGCCGGGTTCAGCGCCAGCGCCGGGATGCCCAGCACCAGGCCGTTCAGGCGCTGCTGGACGACGCGGCCGGAGACGCCGTTCTGCTGCAGCTCGGAGAACGAGGGCACCAGCAGGAAGCGGCCGGTGAAGATGCCGACGCCGCCGCGCACGACGTTGCGGCCGTCGCCGGTCGCGTCCCACGAGAAGCTGGCGCGCGGCTGGAAGTTGTTGACGTCCTTCTTGCGCTCGCCGCTGAGCAGCGGGTGGGTGAATCCGGGGTTGTTGCCGTTGGTGTCGAGGTCGTAGCGCAGGCCGAAGGACAGCGTCAGGTTCGCGCTGGCCCGGAAATCGTCCTGCACGAAGGCGGAGACGTAGTTGGTGTCGATGGTGGCGTCGCCCGAGCCCTCGCCGTAGATGTAGAGGAGCGGCAGCGCGCGGGTGTCGGTCGCGTAGATCAGCCAGCCGGCGTCGAAGACCGGGAAGTCGAAGCGGTCGGAGACGTGCATCACCGCCGCGCCCATCTTGATGTCGTGGGTCTTCTTGCCGCTGCCGAGCGTGAACGAGAAGGTGTCGCGGATCTCCCACTGGGTCGAGTCGCCGAGCAGTGCGCCGACGATGTTCTCGCCGATCGTCAGCGTGTTGCCCGAGGAGAACGACTCGGTCACCGCCTGCGAGTTGGTCGGCTCGTCGTACTTGCGGCCGCCGACCTGGACGGTGAGCTGGTTGAGCTTGCCGGAGGCCGGGGCCCAGGTGTGGCCCAGCGTCAGGTTCCAGTTGTCGCGGTTGAGCTGCTGGCCGTTGCTGACGTCGGCCACGCCGCCGACCCGGAAGTTCTCGAGGCGGTAGCGCTCGTAGGCGAACTTGGCCTTCAGGCTCTGGGTGGTCGAGATGCGGTGGTCGAGGCCGGCGAAACCCAGCGTCTGCGACAGCGGCAGCGGCACGTCCGCCGCCAGCGAGGCATAGGCGCCGCCGGGCCGGAACAGGGTGATGCTGTCCTCGTCGATCTGCTCGAGCGAGACGAAGAAGTGGGTCTTGTCCTTCTGCAGCGGGCCGCCCAGCGTGAAGCCGAACTGGCTGCGCTGGTAGTCGTTCTTCTGCGCCTCGTACTCGCCTTTCGCGCGCAGGCTGTCGTCGCGGAAGAAGCCGAAGGCGGAGCCCTTCACCTGGTTGGTGCCGGACTTGGTGACGATCGACAAGGCACCGCCGGCGGAGCCGCCGACCTCGGTGTCGAAGCGGTTGGCGATGACCCGGAACTCGCCGATCGCGTCCTGGCTGAAGCGGGCGCGGGCCAGGCCCAGCGTGGTGTCCGTGAAGTCGGCGCCGTCGACCAGGATCGTCGACTGCGAGGCGTTGCCGCCGGCGCCGATCACCGGGCCGCCGCCGATGAAGCGGAAGCCGCCGCGCTCGCGCTGCACGCCCGGCGCCAGGAAGGCGAGGCGCTGGAAGTCGCGGTCGGCGACGGGCAGGTCCTGGATCTGCTCCGGCAGGATGTTGGTCGAGGAGTCGGTCTTGTAGACGTCGACGAGCGGCAGGTCCGCGGTGACGGTGACCGTCTCCTGCACCGTGGCCACCTTGAGCGTGACGTCGAGGCGGGCCGTCTGGCCGACGCGCAGCACGAGGCCCTGCTGGACGACCGGCGTGAAGCCGGTCAGCTCGACCTTCACCTCGTAGGAGCCGGGGGCCAGGGCGCCGACGCGCACGCCGCCGGCGTCGCCGGTGACGAGCGAGCGCTCGAAGCCCGTGTCGGGGCGGCGGACCGTGACGGTGGCGCCGGGGAGCGACTGGCCCGTCTCGTCGACCGCGTTCACCTCGAGCACCGCGTCGGCGACCTGGGCGTGGAGCGGGGCGACCCCCGCGAAGAGCGCGATCAGGAACCCGGCGAGCAGGCGCCGACCTCCCGGTCGCAAGAAGCCAAGCGACTGATTCATCGGACCTTCCTCCGCTTCGCGAGACTCGGTACCCGAAAAGATACCGAACGCTCGTTATGTTTTCTGCGGGGGACTCTAGGGGCGCCGGCAAAGACTTGTCAAGGGGGCAAAATGCGAGGGCTTCTCCCGGAACATCGGCGGCCGCTCCGGCGTCCCCCTGCCGACACTCCGACCGAAAGGACTGCGAGGCATGCGACGAGCGACGGCCACCCTCCTCCTGTGCGCGGCGAGCGCGGCTCCGGCTGCAGCCGGCGACTGGCCGCAGTGGCGCGGACCGCAGCGCGACGGTCACGCGGCGGCGCCGGGCGCGACGAGCTGGCCGCGCGCGCTCCTCCGCGACTGGCGCATTCCCGCCGGGGCCGGCCACGCCTCGCCCGTGGTCGTCGGCGACCGCGTGTACCTGTTCGCCCGCGAGGGCGAGGAGGAGACGCTCTCCGCCCACGACGCGGCGACGGGCCGGCGCCTGTGGCGCCAGGCCGAGCCGGTCGCCTACACGATGAACCCGGCGGCGATGGGCCACGGCAAGGGGCCCAAGGCGACGCCCGCGGTCGCCGACGGGCGCGTGTTCACGTTCGGCATCACGGGCACGCTGCGCGCGTTCGACGCGGCGAGCGGCGCGCCGCTGTGGCGCCGGACGCTCCCCGAGCACGCGCGGAGCGAACCCGAGTTCGGCGCCGCGCAGTCCCCGCTCGTCGACGGCGGCAGGCTGATCGTGCACGTCGGCGGCGCCGGCGACGGAGCACTGGTGGCCCTCGATCCGAAGAGCGGCCGCACGCTGTGGCGCTGGACCGGCGACGGCCCCGGCTACGCCTCGCCCGTGGTGGCGACGCTCGGCGGCGTGCGCCAGGTCGTGACTCTCACCCAGACGAAGCTGGTCGGCGTCGAGCTCGCGACCGGAGCCCTGCTCTGGAGCGAGCCGTTCACGACGGAGTACGAGCAGAACGCGGTGACGCCGCTGGTCGTGGGCGATCTCGTGATCGTCTCCGGCATCAACCGCCCGTTGCGCGCGTCGAGGGTCACGCGGGCCGGAGCCCGCTTCACGGTCGCCACGGCGTGGGAGAACCCCGAGCTGCCGCTGTACATGAGCAGCCCGGTGGCGCACGGCGAGCGCCTCTTCGGCTTCACGCACCGGCAGCGAGGCCGCTTCTTCGCGGCCGATCTCGCCAGCGGCCGCCTGCTGTGGGCGAGCGAGGGCCGGCAGGCCGAGCACGCGAGCCTGCTGCTCGCGGGGGACGCGCTGCTGCTCGCGACCAGCGGCGGCGAGCTGCTCGTCGCGCGCTCCGGCGCGGCGGGTTTCGCCCCGCTCGCGTCCTACGAGCTGGCGAGCGGCGTCGTATGGGCCCACCCCGCGCTCGGCGCAGGCCGCCTCTTCGTCAAGGACGTGGATTCACTGGCCGCTTTCCTGCTGCCCTGACAACCGCGTATCCCTCGCCGCTTCCGGAACTTGCCGGGAGGCGGCGGCGACGGTAACCTCTCCTCACATGTCCAGGTGGCTGCGTTCCGTTGCCGTGTGCGCGACCCTGGCGGCCGCCGGCCTCGAGGCCCAGGTCGCTCCGGAGGGTCCGGCCGAGACCGTCGTGCGCGACCGCGGCTTCCGCCTCGGCCGGGTGATCGTGCAGCCGCGCTTCGACTTCGGCGGCATCGGCTGGGAGTCGAACGTCTACCTCGTCGGCGAAGGCGCGGGCGAGGAGCGCAACGACCTGTTCGCGAGCGGGGGCCCGGGCCTCGGCCTGATGGTGCCGATCACGCCCAAGCTGCGCTTCCTGGCCGACTCGCGCCTCAACTACCACTGGTACCTGGACACCGCGGACCAGCGGCGGCTGACGGGCGGCGGCGACGGCCGCCTGGTGTTCAACGGCGGCCCGGTGCGGCTGACCGCAGGCTACGCGCACTACCGCACGTTCGAGCGGCCGGTCGAGGAGATCGGGCGCCGCATCGAGACTACGCGGGCCGGCCCGGTCGGCTCGCTCGGCTTTTCGCTGCCGGGCCGGCTCAAGGTCGACCTCGACGCCACCTACCGCGACGAGAGCTCGCCCGAAGACGAGCCCGACGTGCTGGGCAACGACGTCGCGCGGCGGCTGTCGCGGGCGACGTTCGAAGCGCGCCCGCGGCTGGGCTACGCGATCACGCCCAAGACTTCGGTGTTCGTCGAGGCCCCGTTCCGGCGCGAGATCTACGACCAGGAGGACACGCTCGACGCCGACACCTGGGGCTACGGCGTCGGCATCGAGACCGATCCCACGACGCTGGTCCCCGGCCTGCTGCGGGTCGGCGTGGAGCGCTACGACGCGCAGAGCGACACCACGCCGACGCGCGACTCCTGGTACGCCGAGCTGCGCGTGCAGTTCGGCCCCTCGCCGCGCACCCGCTTCGAGCCGAGCTATCGGCGAGCGCGCGAGACGTCGCTGCTGCGCACGCTGGGCGACACGCAGACCCTGGTCCGCGACGAGCTGGGGCTGCGCATCCTGAAGGAGCTCGTCACCGAGCGGCTCGACCTGCGCGTCAACCTGCAGCGGGCCGCGGTGGAGACCGACGGCGGCGGCGTGGAGCTGGACTTCGGCGCGGGCAGCGAAGAGGTGCGGCGCGACGAGGTGCAGTACCTGGCCGAAGGCGACCTCGGCTACCGCTTCGGCGCGCTGCGTCTCGGCCTCGTCGGAAGCTGGCGCAACCGCAGCCGCACCGCGTTCGCGTCCGGGGGGCGCGCCGAGGGCTTCACGCTCGGCCTCAGCGCGAACTTCCGGCCATGAACCCCACCACCCAGGCCCCGCTGACCGAGGCCCGCCGCGTCCTCGCCATCCTGCACCGGCGGCGGCTGCTGATCGCCGCCTGCACCGCGGTTTCGCTGCTGGCGGCCTTCCTCCACACGCAGACGACGCGGCCCGTCTACGAGGCCCGGGTCCGGGTGCTGCTCGAGAAGCCGGGCGCGCCGCTGGGGCAGACGGACCTGACGGGCATCGCCGACGACACCAACACCCTGCTCGAGGTGCTGCGGGGCCGCGAGCTGGCCGAGCGCGTCGTCAGCCGGCTCGGCAACCGCATGGCGGCCGAGCTGGGCACCGGCCCGATGGTGTCGCTGTGGGAACTCGCGCGCCATCGGCTCTTCGGCCCGCCGGCGACGCCGGTCGCGCCGGACGGCGTGCCGCTGTCGCCCTCGGCCAGCGCGTTCCAGTCGCGGGTCCGGGTGACACCGGTCGCCGGCACCCGCCTGATCGACATTCGCTTCAGCGCCTACGACCCCGCGCTCACCGCGGTGGCCGCCAACAGCCTGATCGACGCGTTCACCGAGCTGGCCGCCGGCGACCGCTCGGACCGCTCCGGCGAGCGCACCGAGTGGCTGACCGACCAGTACCGGCAGCAGCAACAGCGAATCCAGGCGCTGGCTGCGCAGCTCGAGCAGAAGCGGCGCGCGGCCGGGGTCGACACCGGCGGCGACGCCGAGCGCCGCTCCGCGAGCCTGTCCGCCACTCTGAGCGCGCTGCAGGCGGAGCGCGGCACCAAGCAGGCGCTGCTCGACCAGGTCCGCGCCGGCACCAACCCGGCCGACGCACTGCCGATCTCGATGCAGGGGGGGCTCGCCGAGCTGCGCGGCCAGCTCCGCCGCGCCCAGGAGGACCAGGCCCGGCTCGCCGAGCAGCTCGGCGAGCGCCACCCGCAGATGCAGGAGGCGCGGCAGCGGGTGGCCTCGCTCGAGCAGCAGCTCGCCGCCGAGGCGCGCGCCGTCGTCACCGGCCTCGAGAACGAGGTGCGGATGCTGCTGCAGCGGGAGGCGACGCTGTCGGGCGAGATCGCGAGCCTGCGCGCCGAGGTCGTCGGCAGCGGCGCCCAGGCGGAGATCCAGTCGCTCGAGCAGCAGCTCGTGAACGAGCGCGCGCTGCTCGTGCAGATGACCGGCCAGGCCCGCACCACCGAGCTGCAGGGCGCCTACCGCCTGCCGCCGCTGCGGGTGCTGGAGCCGGCCACCACGCCGGGCTCCCCCGTCTCGCCGCGGGCCGGCAGCACCTACCGCAACGCGCTGCTGCTGGGGCTCGTGATCGGGATCGCCCTCGCGCTCGGCTTCGACGCCCTCGACAACACCGTGAAGACGCCGGAGGACGTGCGCGAGGCGCTCGGCCTGTCGCTGCTCGGCGTGATCCCCGAGGCCCAGCCGGAAGAAGGACCGGCCTCGCGCACGCCCGCCGTGTTCCGCGCCGGCCCCTACTCCGCCGCCGAGGCCTACCGGCTGTTGCGCACGAACCTCACCTACTCGCTGCCGCCGGAGGGCGGCCGGCTGCTGGTGATGTCGTCGGCGAACCCCGGCGAGGGCAAGACCACGACCTGCGCCAACCTGGCCGGCGCGCTGGCCGTCGCCGGCGCGCGGGTGCTGGCGATCGACGCCGACCTGCGACGGCCCACGCTGCACCTGCACTTCGGCCTGCAGCGCGCGCGGGGCCTCACGGACGTGATCGTCGGCAAGCTCGACCTCGAGGCCGCGCTGCAGCCGACCCGCTGGGCGGGGCTGTCGGCGATCACCTGCGGCTACCTGCCGCCCAACCCCGCGGAGCTGCTGGCCTCGACCCGGCTGCGCGACCTGCTCCACAACCTGCGCGGGCGCTTCGACTGGGTGCTGGTCGACACGCCGCCGGTGCTGGCGATGGCGGACACCTCGATCCTGGCGCCGTTCGTCGACGGCGTGATCCTCGTCGTCGGCGCGGAGGTCTCGACGCGGCCCGCCGTGCAGCGCTCGATCGACCAGCTCCGCGGCGTCGGCGGCGTGGTGCTGGGCGCCGTGCTCAACCGCGTCGACCTGAAGCGCAACGCCTACTACTACAGCCACTACTACGGCGACTACTACCGCAGCTACTACAGCGCCGAGAACCCCGCGGCCGAGTCGGGCAAGCTGCGCCGCTTCAAGCGCTCCTGATCGGCTTGACACCCGCGCGGGGCGACGGCGTAGCATGAGGCCCTTGGACTCGACACCTTCCTTCGCCCGCCGCGCGTGCGCGCTCGCGCTCTGCCACGCCCTCGCCCTGCTGCCGGCCGTTCCGGCGCAGGCGGCGCCGGCGGCCGGGCGGCTGGCCGCGACCTTCTCCGTCTCCGGGCGCCCCGCGCCGCGGCTGGCGGTCGCCCTCGTCGACCTCGAGCGTGGACACGTCGTGCGCGGCGTGACCGACGCGAGCGGCCGGCTGCGGCTGGGGCTCGCCGCCGGCAGCTATGCGCTGATGGTCGAGTCGAAGGCGCCGCTGGTGGTGAGCCGCGGGCCGCGCGTCGTGCGCGTGGCCGCCGCGGGCCTGACCCGCGCCCAGGTCGAGCTGCTGCTGGCGGGCGCGCTGACCGCGGCGCCGCAGCAGGGCCAGGCGCAGATCACCCACGAGGAGGCGGCCTGCTTCCTCGCGGAGGAGTTCCCGCTGCTGACGGCGTCGGTGGAGCCGGCCGCGCCCTACACCAGCGCGCGCATCTACTTCCGGCCCGCGCGGGCGACCGAGTTCTTTTACGTCGAGATGGAGGCCGCGCCCGAGGGCGGCTTCCAGGGCCGCCTGCCGCGGCCGCGGCTCGAGGCGAGCCCGATCGAGTACTACGTGGCGTTCCTCACCACCGACGGCGAAGAGGTGAAGTCCGAGACCCACGAGGTCAAGGTGGTCGAAAACGAGTCGGCCTGCGCCGCGGGCCGGCTGGCCGCGCTCGGCGGCCCCGGCGAGGTGACCGTCTACTCGGCCGCCACCGGCGCCGCCGTGGCCCCGGCCGGGTTCGCCGCCGGCTCGCTGGCGCTGACCGCGGGCACAGTGGCCGCGCTGGTCAGCGGCGCGGCGGCCGCGGGCATCTCGGCGGCGGTCACGGTGACCAACCCGGTGCCGACCCCGGTGCCGACCCCGGTGCCCTCTGTGACCCCGACGCCGACACCGCGCCCGACACCGAGCCCGTCGCCGACGCCGACGCCGACTCCCGAGCCGACGCCGTCTCCGACGCCCTCGACCGCCTCCAAGTAGGCGGCGGCGCCTACTTCCAGCTCAGGCTGCCCTTCAGCGTCTCTTCGCGCGTGGTCGTGGCGACCACGTCGAGGCTCCAGCTCTTCACGCCGTCGCGCCAGTCGCCCGTGACCTCGGCCAGCAGCGCGCGCTGCCCGGGCGCCAGCTCGCGGGACCTGAGGGCTGCCGGCACCGCGGCGCGGGAGCCGTTGACGGTGACGAAGGCGCTCAGGCTCTCGAGCTTGATCGCCTTCTTGCCGTCGTTCAGCGCGTAGACCTGCACCTTCCACGCGACTCCCGCGTGGACGCTCGGCGGCGTCGCCTCGAACTGGACCTGGGCCGAGTAGTCGGGGTTGGCGACGGTCACGTCCTGGGTGTTGAAGCCGGCCGGGGCCTTGCCGGAGGGCTTGGCGAGGAAGAAGCTGCGCCCCGGCACGAAGCGGCGGCGCGCTTCCGTCGCCCCCGCGTCGGCCGCCGACACGCCGCTGGTCGCGCGCGCGTTGCCCGGCTCGAGGGCGAGGGCCTCCCTGAAGGCGGCGCTGGCCGCATCGAACTGGCGCGCTTCCAGCGCGGACTGTCCGCGGTCGAGCAGGCTGGCGAGCTGCTGCGCGCGCACCTGGGCGGGGTCCGGGGCCGCCGGCGCGGGCGTCGCCGCCGGGGCCTTCGCTGCGGCCGCCTTGCCGGCGGCAGCCTTGGCGGCCGCCGGGGTCGGCGTCGCCGCGGCCTTGGCCGCAGCCTTCGCGGCGGCTACCGGAGGTGCCGTCGGCAACGGCGCGGGCGTCGGCGCGGGCTCGGCGATTTCTTCGGCCACGGTCGGCGCGGGCGCTGCCGTGGTCGGCGGCGGCAGCGCCGCCATCGTCGTCGGCGGAGCCGTCGGCGGCGGCGCGGGCATGGTCGCGGGCGGCGCCGGGGCCTGGTTCATCCACAGGAAACCACCGACGGCCGCGGCGACCACGAGACCCGCCCCGACGAAGAGGCCGGTCTTCGAACCGGGGGCGGCAGGCGGCTCCGCAACCGGCGCAGGTGCGGGCCGCGCGGTCGGCGGGGCCGGGCGGCGCGAAGCGGCCGCGGGACGCGAAGCCGCGGGATGCGAAGCCGCGGGCGCCGCTGGCCGCGGGCGCGTCGCGGGGGCGGGCGGACGTGCGGCCGGGGCCGCGGGTTTCGCGGCCGCCGGCGGCTTTGCCGCGGGTGCGGCGGGCGGCGGCGCGGAGGTCGGCAGTGGCGCTGGCGGCGCCCCGGCCGGGGGCCCGGGAGGAGCGACGGGCTGCCGCTTCAAGCTCACGGTCGGTGCGTACTCGGCTTCGTCCGGCGCCTCGGGGCGCGGCAGCACCATCGTCGCCTGGGGGTCGGTTGCCGGAGCGAGGTCCTCCTCGACCACGACGGGCGCGGGCGGCGGGGCCTCCACCTCGAAGCGCTCGGGCACCTCCTCGACGATCTCCTCGGCCACCTCGGGAACCGGCGCCAGGTCGACGAGCGTGGCGTCGAGCTGCTCGGCCGGGGCGAGATCGGGCACCGGCACGTCGGTGACGGTGGCCGCGAAATCGACGACCTCCTCTTCGGCCGGGGGCAGGAGCGGCGGCGGGGCCGACAGCGCGATCGTCGCCTCGCCTTCGTCGGCGGGCTCGGCCTGCGGCTCAGCGACTTCGGCGTGATCCTCCACGTCGTCCGGGTGCGGCTCCACGACCAGCTCGGGCTCGGGCTCGAGGGCAGGCTCCACCGCCTCGAGCAGGGGCTCGGGTTCCTCGTGGAGCTCCGGCTCCACCTCGGCCGGAGCCGCCAGATCGGCGACGAACGCCGCGAGGTCGGCCGGCAGCCGGCACTGGAGCATCACCGACCCCGGCTCCCCGGGCGCGCCCAGCCACACGACGTCGCCGGAAGCCAGGGGGCTCTCGCCCGTCACCGGGTCGTCGTTGCGGAACAGCCCGGCGGCGCCGGGCTCGGGGACCAGGCGCGCGCCACCGGCCGTCAGTCGCAACCGGGCGTGAATCGCGGCGACGCCGGGCGCGGGAACGGAGACGTCGCACCCCGGGTCGGACCCGAGCGTGCACTCCAGGCGCCGGAGCGTGAACTCCCGGCCCGCCTGGGGCCCGAGCAGGACCGAGAGGGCCGGCGGTCGTCGCGAGGGATCCGCCATAGGAGCTTTCCGCGTCGGATTCTAGCAGCGTCAGCGGAGGAATCGGCGCGCGGCATCGGCCAGGCCGGGCCGCAGCGGATCGAGGGCGACCGCGTGCGCCGCCAGGTCCGCCGCGCGGGCGTGCTCGCCGCGCAGTTCGGCCACCCAGGCCAGCAGCAGCCACGACTCGGCGTCGGCGGGCCGCTGCTGCAGGGCGCGGCGCAGCTCGAGCTCGAGCCGGCGCTGCTTGAGATCGCGCACGATCGGGTCGCGGGCGAGGCTGCCGGCGCGCTCCGCCGAAAGATCGGGGCGAGGGCTCGACGCGGGCAGCGCGATCGCCAGCGCGACGAGCGCGCAGAGCGACGCCGCGGCACCGACCGTCGCGCGCGGCGAGGGCCGGGCCCCGAGCGGAGCCAGGGCGAGGCCGGCCACGACCGCGGCCAGCGCGCCGTTGGCGGGGATCCGCAGGTTGAAGTCGATCAGCCCGTGGGCGAGCAGCGCGCAGAGGCCGGCCAGCGCCCCGTGGGCGACGCCGCGCAGCCACGGGTCGGGGCAGGTGGCGGCGGCCCCGATCGCGCTGCGCAGCGTCAGCAGGAGCGCGAACGTCGTGGCCAGGAAGCCGAGGGCTCCGCCTTCGGCCAGCAGCTCCAGCCACTCGTTCTCCGGGTGCTCGACGCGCAGCGCGCCGTGCGCGGTCTTGAAAGGCGGCAGCGCGTCCGCGAAGGTGCCGAGCCCGGTGCCCGCGACCGGCGCGCGGGCGGCGAGCGACAGCGTGTCGCGCCACACCTCGAGGCGGAAGGAGCCCGACACCTCGCGGTGCGCGCTGCCGAGCGAGCCGAGGCGGCTGCGCACCTCGGGGGCCGCGCTCGTGAAGGCGACGCCGGCGGCCAGCAGCAGCAGCGCCAGCACCGCGAGCGCGCCGCGCCGGGCGCGGCCCGCGCTCCAGCGCAGGGCGCCCAGCACCAGCAACCCGGCGACGAAGGCGACTGCGCCGCCCCGCGAGCCGGTGGCGAGGCCCGTGACCGCAAGCGCCAGCGCCACGGCCAGCGCCAGCGCAGCGCCTGCCGCGCCGCGCTCGGTCCACTGCGCGCCGTGGCGGGCGCGAGCGCGGGAGGCGATGCCGATCGCGGCTCCGAGCAGCACCAGCGCGGCGCAGAAGGTCCAGCCCGCGAAGTGGTTCCGCGACACGTAGGGGCCGAACGGCGCGAGGGTGGGCACCGCGTAGCGGCCGTAGAGCAGCTCGCCGAACGCCTGCCGCGCGTAGACCGCGTAGCCGGCCAGCCCGAGCCCCGTCGCTCCCAGCGCCACGACCACCGCCCGGTAGCGGCGCCCCGCCAGCAGCCACGGGCCCAGCCGCAGCGCGAGCAGCGCCAGCGTGCCGGCGTAGAGCGCCGCGCGGGCCGTGGCCTCGGGGCGGATCGACAGCGGCCGAAAGCCGCCCCCCAGCGCTTCGCCGGCCGCGCCCGCGGGGTGCCACACCGCCGCCGCGGCCGGCGACAGCGCCGCCAGCAGCGCGGGAGGCAGCGGCACGAGTTGCAGCGCCGGCAGCAGCAGCACCAGGCCGAGCAGGCTCGCCGCCTTCGGCGGCAGCGGTGGCCAGCCGGCCACGCCGCGTTCGCCGATGGCGCCCAGCGCGAGCGCCGCCAGCAGCGCGGCGAGCAGGCCGCGCTCGAAGGGCGCGGGCACGGACCCGAAGGCCCACGGGGCGAGACAGGCGGCGGCCACCGCAAGCGCGGTCGCCGCCGTCACCACCCGGCTCACGTCCGCGGCCCCGAGCCGGCAGCGCTGCCCGCGAGGATCGCGAAAGCCGCCGCGTTGGCGGGAATCTGCCAGTTGAAGTCGACGGCGTTGGCGGCGAGCACGCCGCACACCGCGGCCAGGACCCCCGCCTCGAGCGAGCCGCCGGCGCGGGCCGCGCGCCAGGTGCGGCGCAGCAGGGTGGCGACGAGGGCGAGCAGCAGCGCGAGCCCGGGCAGCCCGAGGTCCGTCAGGGCCTGCAGGTACTCGTTGTGCGCCTCGCCGACGTAGAGATCCGGCTGCCAGCTGCGGTAGGCCATCAGCGCGGGACCGTAGGCGTTGAGGCCGGCTCCCGTCAGCGGCACGTCGGCCGCGAGCCGCAGCGACTCGGTCCAGATCGGCCCCCGGCTGCGCCACACGCCGCGACCCTCGATCGCCTCCACCACCGCCATCGGCCGCGTCCACAGCGCGGACAGCGGCAGCAGCAGCAGCAGCGCCAGCGCCAGCCGGCGGCGCCGCGACAGGGCGCACAGCGCCGCCAGCGAACCCAGCAGGCCGAGCAGCCCCGAGCGGGCGCCGGCCGCGAACAGCCCGACGATCACCAGCAGGGCGACGCCGCTCCACAGCAGCAGCGCGGCGCCGGCGGGTTCGCCGAGCGCCAGCCAGCGGCGGCGGCGGCGGCGCGAGGCCGCGACCCGGACCCGGCCGAGCGCCTCGCCGACCAGCGCGAGGCTCAGCGCCACGACGGGGATCAGGTAGCCCGCGAAGTGGTTGCGGTTGACGTAGGGGCCGAACACGGCCCACTTCCAGAACGGCTCGTAGAAGCCGTAGATGCGGGTCGGGGCGGCGCTGCGGGCCTGGACCAGCGCGATCACCACCAGCAGCCCGCCGGTGATCGCCATCGCCCGGAACAGGCGGCGCCGGGCGGCGGGGTCGGCGAGTTCGCGGCACGCGGCCGCGTAGAGCAACGCCATCACCAGGAGAAAGCCGAGGCCGCGCAGCGTGCCCGGGGCATCGACGCTGAGCGGCCGCCACAGGCCGTCGACCAGCGTGTAGCGCTCGTGGAACGCGGCGGCGCCGGGGCTGAGCCAGGCCACGAGCAGCGGCGGCAGCGGCAGCAGTTGCAGCGCGACGAGCCCGAGCGCCGCGACCAGCAGCGGCGCGCCCGGCACGTGGCGCGGCACGGCGCCGAACGCGACCGCCAGCCGCTCGCGCAGCCACGAGGCGAGCCCGAGCGCGCCGCCCACGACCAGCAGTGGCACGAAGGCCGGGGCGTGCACGGCGCCGAGCGCGAACGGCGGCAGCACGGCGACGACGAGCAGGCCGTGGCGCAGCACCGGCGGCCCGGCGGCGCTCATTTCAGGGCTTCGACGCGCAGCAGCCGGCCGCGCGCGTCCTTCACGAGCCGGCGGTCGGGACGGCCGTCGCCGTCGGTGTCGAGGTCCTCGCTGCCCGCGAGCGGCCCGCTCCGGTGCTGCCAGCGGTCGAAGCGGCCGTCGCGGTCGGTGTCCAGCGCGATCGCCGCCACTGCCTCGCCTTCCAGAAGCTCGGCCCGCTCGACGCGGCCGTCCCCGTCGTCGTCGTACTCGCGCCGCAGCGGCGCGCCGGCGGCGTCGAGCTCGACCCAGGTGTCGGGTGCGCCGGCGCGGCGGGTGGCGCCGATGCGGTGCAGGCGTCCCTCGTCGTCGTAGTGCTCCCAGCGGTCGAGGCGGCCGTCGAAGTCGGTGTCGATCTCGATGCGGACCGGCCGCTTGCGGCCCTGGTGGTGGGCGAACTGGTCGGGCGCTCCGTCGCCGTTCGCGTCGTACTCGATGCGCAGCAGCCGGCCCCACGGGTCGTAGAAGGCCTTGTAGGGGCCGCGGTCGAGCAGCAGGTAGACGGCGCCGTCCGGGCCCTTCAACTGGCCGACGTCGGTGGGCGGCGTGGACGGAGCTCCGCTGCAGGCGTGGGCCAGGAGCGGGAGCAGGACGGCGGCGAATCGGCGCACGATCGCCGCAATCATAGGCCCGGCGGCGGACTCGCCCCGCCGCCGGGTCCCGCCGATCGCGGCTACAGCGTGTAGCGCGCGGCGTCGATCACGGAGGCGGCGACCTGCTCGCGCAGGGCCACCGTGTTGACCGCGTCGCGCTTGCCGAAGCGCTTCAGGGCGGTCAGGTAGGTGCGCAGCATGTCGCCGTCGTCGAGCGCCGCCAGCAGCCGCTTCGACGCCGCCTCGATGCGGTCCATCGCGTCCTGCGCGAAGCAGCGCACCGCGGCCTCCTGCAGCGCGCAGGCGGCGGCGCCGTCGCGGGCGGCCTTCTTCTGGGCCCGCAGCACCGCGCTCTCCAGGGCGTAGGTCTCCATCGCGACGTCGGCCCACAGCCCGAGCAGCTCCTGCTTGTCGCCGAGCGCCTTGCCGAACTTCTGGGCGGCGATGCCGAGGCCCATGGTCGCGATCTTGCGGGCGCCGCGGACCATCCGCTCCTCGGCCTTCAGGAAGCCTTCCTCCGGCTCCTCGAACGAGGGGCCGGCCGTGAACTCGTCCATCAGGCCCATCGCCTTCTGGAAGAGAGGCAGCTCGCCCTTCAGCGCCTTGCGCAGGATGCGCCCCGGCACCAGCAGGCGGTTGATCTCGTTGGTGCCCTCGAAGATGCGGTTGACCCGCGCGTCGCGCCAGTAGCGCTCTGCCGGGTAGTCGTCGACGTAGCCGGCGCCGCCGAAGATCTGCACGGTCTCGTCGACCACGTAGTCGAGCATCTCCGAGCACCACACCTTGACCATGGAGCACTCGGCGTCGTACTCCTCGATCCGCTTCAGCGCCTCGGCCACGTCGTGGATGTCGACGCCCTCGAGGTTCCTGTCGATCAGGCCGGCGGTGCGGTAGACGATCGCCTCCGAGACGTAGATGCGGATGGCCATCTCGCCGAGCTTCTCGCGGACGAGGCCGAAGTTCGTGATCGGCTGGCCGAACGCGGTGCGGCTCTTGCCGTACTCGGCGGCCGACTTGAGCGCCAGCTTGGCGCCGCCGGTGACGCCGGCGCCGAGCTTGAAGCGGCCCACGTTGAGGATGTTGAAGGCGATCTTGTGGCCCTTGCCGATCTCGCCGAGCAGGTTCTCCTTCGGGATCACCGCGTCCTGGAAGATCAGCGGCCGCGTCGAGCTGCCCTTGATGCCGGTCTTGCGCTCCTCGGCGCCGAGCGACACGCCGGGCGTGCCCTTGTCGATGATGAAGGCCGTGAAGTGCTCGCCGTCGACCTTGGCGAAGGTGATGTAGACGTCGGCGAAGCCGCCGTTGGTCAGCCACATCTTCTCGCCGTTCAGGATCCAGCTCTTGCCGTCCTTCGACAGCGTCGCGCGCGCCTTGGCGTTCATCGCGTCGGAGGCGGAGCTGGCCTCCGACAGCGAGTACGAGCTGATCCACTCGCCGGAGGCGAACTTGGGCAGGTACTTCTGCTTCTGCTCGGCGGTGCCGAAGTAGACGATCGGCAGCGAGCCGATCCCGGTGTGGCCCATGAAGGTGACCGCGAACGAGCCGTCGCGGGCGGCGCTCTCGGAGACGAGGCAGCCCGAGACCTTGTCGAGGCCGAGCCCGCCGTACTCCTCGGGGATCTCGATGCCGAGCAGGCCCAGCTCGCCGGCCTTGCGCATCAGCTCGCGCGAGACCTCGTACTCGAGCTTGAGGATCTGCGGGATGCGCGGGGCCATCTCGTTCTCCATGAACTCGGCCGCCGTCTGCCCGATCATCTTCTGTTCTTCGGTGAGGTCCTCGGGCGTGAACACCTCGTCGGGGACCCGCTCCTCGGTGAGGAACGTCCCGCCTCTCGCCGCCAGCACCCCGCCCGTCGCCATCGTGTCCGTCGCCATGTCCGTCCCTCCCACCCTAGAGCCGTTCGAAGATGCCGGCGGCGCCCATGCCGCCGCCCACGCACATCGAGACCAGTCCGTAGCGCGCCTGCCGCCGCTCCATCTCCGGCAGCAGCGAGGCCAGCAGCTTCGCGCCCGTGCAGCCGAGCGGGTGGCCCAGCGCCACCGCGCCGCCGTTCGGGTTGACCTTCGCCGGGTCGAGCTCGAGCGCCTTCATCACCGCCAGCGCCTGGCAGGCGAAGGCCTCGTTGAGCTCGATCACCTCGACCTGGTCGAGCTTCATCCCGGCCAGGCCGAGCGCCTTCGGGATCGCCGCCACCGGCCCCGCGCCCATGATCTCGGGCGGCACGCCGGCGACGGCGTAGGCGACCAGCCGGGCGATCGGCTTCACGCCCAGGGCGCGCGCCCTCTCCGCGGACATCACGACCGTGGCCGCCGCGCCGTCGGACATCTGCGAGGCGTTGCCGGCGGTGACGATGCCGTCCTTCGCGAAGGCCGGCCGCAGCTTGGCGAGCGAGGCCAGGTCGGTGTCGGCGCGCGGGCCCTCGTCGACCTCGAAGACGGCGCCGTCGACGGACAGCGGCACGATCTCGGACTTGAAGTGGCCCGCCGCGATCGCGGCCAGCGCCTTCTGGTGCGAGCCCAGCGCGAAGGCGTCCGAGGCCTCGCGGGTGATGCCGTGCTGCTGGGCGAGCAGCTCGGCGGTCAGGCCCATGCCGAGGTAGGCCTCGGGGTAGCGCTCGAGCAGCTCCGGGTTGGGGGCGATCTTGTGGCCGCCCATCGGGATCAGGCTCATGCTCTCGGTGCCGCCGGCGACCGCCACCTCCGAGCGCCCGGCGGCCACGGCATCGGCGGCCAGCGCCACCGCCTGCAGCCCCGACGAGCAGAAGCGGTTGATGGTCATCGCGGCCGCGGTGTGGGGCAGGCCGGAGAGCAACCCGGCGATGCGGGCCACGTTCATGCCCTGTTCGGCCTCGGGCATGGCGCAGCCGAGGATCACGTCGTCGACGCTCGCGGCCTCCACCTGGGGCACGCGGGAGAGCGCGCCGCGGATCGCCGCCGCCGCCATGTCGTCGGGGCGGACGTTCCGGAGCGCGCCCTTGCCGGCCTTGCCGACGGCGGTGCGCACGCTGCTCACGATCACGGCTTCACGCATGGAGTTTCTCCAGCGAAAACGAATGAATGCTCACTCAGTTAGTTGCGCAGCGGCTTGCCCGTCTTGAGCATGTGGCCGATCCGCTCCTGGGTCTTGCGGGTGCCGAGCAGCGACAGGAAGGCCTCGCGCTCGAGGTCGAGGTAGTGCTGCTCGGAGACGAGGCCGGGCGCGCGGTCGCCGCCGCACAGGATGTGGGCGACCTTGCCGGCGATCAGCGCGTCGTGGTCCGAGATCTGGCCGCCCTTCTGCGCGTTGTAGATGCCCATCTTGAAGATCGAGAGCGCGGGGCGGCCGAGGGCCGGCACGGCGGCGCGCGGCGACGCGGGCCGGTAACCGGCGCGCGCAAGGCCGAGCGCCACCTGCTTGGCGTCGCCGATCAGGCGGTCAGGGTGGGGCGAGACCGAGTCGGCCGGGTTCAGGAACCACTGCCGCGCCTCGGCGCCCGAGGTCGCCACCTTGCCGAAGGCGATCAGGTCGAAGGCCCGCTTCACGAACGGGAACGCGTCGGCACCGTCGACGCCCGCGACCCGGTCGAGCGCGCGCAGCGCCATCTCCTTGGTGCCGCCGCCGGCGGGGATCAGGCCGACGCCGACCTCCACCAGGCCCATGTAGGTCTCGGCCGAGAGCCGCACCCTCGCGCCGTGCAGCGCGATCTCGCAGCCGCCGCCCAGGGTCAGGCCGAACGGCGCGACGACGACCGGGATGTCGGCGCACTTCATCGCCATGTTCGCGCGCTGGAACTGGCGGATCGACAGCTCCAGCTCGTCCCACTCCTCTTCCTGCGCGGCCAGCAGGGCCAGCATCAGGTTGGCGCCGACCGTGAAGTTGTCGCCCTGGTTGCCGATCACCAGCGCGTCGAAGTGGTTGCGGCCCTCCTTCGCGGCGTGGGCCAGCATCGAGAAGGTGTCGGTGCCGAGCGAGTTCATCTTGGAGTGGAACTCGACCAGGCCGACGCCGTCGCCGAGGTCGACGAAGGACGCCCCCGCGTTCTTCTTGAGCACGGCGCCCGCGCGGGCCTTGACCGCGGGCAGCGCGACGACGCCCTCGCGCCGCGGCAGCGGCTCGGCGCCTTTCGGCCCCCACACGGTGTCGCCCTCGTAGAAGGAGGTGCGGCCGGAGGCCAGCAGGTCGGCGACCAGCTTCGGCACCGGGCGCCCTTCCTTCGCCGCCCGCTCCGCGACCACCTTCACGCCGATCGCGTCCATCACGCGGAAGGGGCCGAGCCCCCAGGCGTAGCCCCACTCCATGGCGCGGTCGATGGCCACGACGTCGTCGCTGATCTCCGGGACCAGCGAGGCCGCGTAGAGCGAGGTCGCCGACAGCGCCTGCCACAGGAACGCAGCGCCCTTGTCGGTGCCCTGCACGATCGCCGCGATGCGGGCGCCCGGGTCGGCCAGGTCCTTGGCCGCCTCCAGCGAGGCGAACTTCGGCTTGCCCTTGGGCTTGTGCTCGAGCGTCTTCCAGTCGAGGGCGAAGATGTCCTTGCCCTCCTTCTTGTAGAAGCCGACGCCGGTCTTGTCGCCCAGCCACTTCTTCTCGAGCATCGCCTTCATGAAGGCGGGCGGCAGGAACAGCTCGCGCTCGGGGTCGCCGGGGACCGCGTCGTACAGGTTCTGCGCGACCTTGACGCAGATGTCGACGCCGGCGATGTCGCCGGTGCGGAAGGTGGCGGACTTGGCGCGGCCGATCGCGGGGCCGGTCAGCGCGTCGACCTCCTCGATCGAGAGCTCGAGCGCCTGCATCACCGCGAGCGCCTTGCCGAGGCCGTAGGACCCGATCCGGTTGGCGATGAAGTTGGGCGTGTCCTTGCAGCGCACGACGCCCTTGCCGAGCGTCGCCTCGCAGAAGCGCTCCATGGCGAGAAGCAGCCCGGGGTCGGTGTGCGGACCGGGGATCGTCTCCAGCAGCTTCAGGTAGCGCGGCGGGTTGAAGAAGTGGGTGCCGAGAAAGCGGCGCTGGACGTCGGCCGGCAGCGCGGCGCCGGCCTGGACGATCGGCAGGCCCGAGGTGTTGGTCGACAGCACCGCGGTCTTCTTCAGGTGCGGCACCACGCGGGCGAACAGCGCCTGCTTGACCGAGAGGTCCTCGAGCACCGCCTCGAACACCCAGTCGGCGTCCTTCAGCTCGCGGGCCAGGTCGTCGTCGAAGTTGCCCGGCCGGATCGCCGCGGCCAGCTCCGGCACGGCCAGCGGCGACGGCTTCATCTTCTTGAGGTTCTCGACGGCCCGCTTCGCGAGCGCGCTGCGGTCCGTCGCGCCCTCCGGCACGAGATCCAGAAGCGCGACCTCGATCCCCTGTGCAGCGAGATGGGCGGCGACCTGCGCCCCCATCGTCCCGGCACCCAGCACCACGGCCTTGCGAATCGAGAGGCTCATGACTTCCTTCCGTGCGGCCGGGCCAGGCGGACGCCTCGCGGCGTCAGGCGGCTCCGCCCGCGTACATGCGGTCGATGAGGTCCTTGTACTTGCGCTCCACCACCCGGCGCTTGACCTTGAGCGTCGGCGTCAGCTCGCCGGCCTCGATCGTGAACTCGGTGGCGATCAGCGCGATCTTCTTGATCTTCTCGAACTGGGCGAGGTCGGTCGTGCGCTCGGCGACCAGGCCCTCGTAGAGGGCGACCACCTCGGGGCGGGCGATCAGCTCCTCGCGGGAGGCGACGGCGAGCCCCCGCTCCTGCGCCCACTTCTCGAGGTTGACGAGGTTCGGCACCACCAGCGCGACCGCGAAGTTGCGCTTGTCGCCGATCATCACCACCTCGGCGAACAGCGGGTGGGCCTTGATGCGGTTCTCGATCGGCTGCGGCGCGATGTTCTTGCCGCCCGAGGTGACGATCAGGTCCTTCTTGCGGTCGGTGATGCGCAGGAAGCCGTCCGCCTCGAGCACGCCGATGTCGCCGGTGTGGAACCAGCCCTCGGGGTCGATGGCTTCCGCCGTCGCCTCCGGCTTGTTGAAGTAGCCGCGCATCACGTGCGGGCCGCGGGTCAGGATCTCGCCGTCGGCGGCGATCTTCACCTCGACGCCGGGCAGCGCGGGGCCCACGGTGCCCGGGCGGAAGTGCCCGGGGCGGTTCACGCAGATCACGGGCGAGGTCTCGGTCAGGCCGTAGCCCTCGAGGATCAGCATGCCCGCGGCGCCGAAGAACTCGGCCACCTCCTGGCCCAGCGGCGCGCCGCCGGAGACGAAGTACTTGACGCGGCCGCCGACGCGCCCCCGGATCTTGGCGAGGACGAGCTTGTCGGCGAGCGCCAGCTTCAGCCCCAGCAGGGGTCCCGGCGACTGGCGCGCGACCTTGAGCTGGAAGGCCTCGCCGCCGACGCCCAGCGCCCAGCGGAACAGCTTCTGGCGCAGCGGCGGCGCGGAGGCCACCGCCTCCTGCACGCGGGCATGGATCTTCTCGTACAGCCGCGGCACCGAGGTCATGATCGTGGGCCGGATCTCGAGCAGGTTGTCCGGCACCTTCTCGACGCTCTCGGCGAAGTTGATGGTGGCGCCCTGGTGCAGCATCCAGTAGTGGCCCGCCATCCGCTCGAACGAGTGGCACAGCGGCAGGAACGACAGCGTGTGGTCGTCCGGGCCGATGCCTTCGACGCACGACGCCGACGCCAGCACGTTCGACACCAGGTTCGAGTGGACGAGCATCACGCCCTTGGGGTCGCCGGTGGTGCCCGAGGTGTAGATCAGCGTCGCGAGGTCCGAGGGCTTGACCGTGGCGGCCCGCTCGCGCACCGCCTTCGGGTCGGCTGCCAGCGCCTCCCGGCCCCGCGCGCGCACCTCGGAGAGCGAGAGCGTGCCGGGGATCGCCGGCGACTCGTCGAAGCGGATCACGTGGACGAGCGTCGGCACCTCGGCGCGGGCCGCCTCGACCTTGGCGGCCTGCACGGGGGTCGACACGAAACAGATGCGGGCGCCGCAGTCCTTCAGGATGTAGGCGACCTGCGACGGCGTCAGGCTCGGGTAGATCGGCGCGTCGGCCGCCGCGGCGCACAGCACCGCGAGGTCCGCGAACATCCACTCCGGGCGGTTCTCGGAGAGGATCGCGACCCGCTCGCCCGGCTCCAGGCCGAGGCCGCGCAGGCCCATCGAGAGCTCCTCGACCGCGGCCAGGTACTCGGCGGAGCTGATCGCGCGCCAGGTCCCGTCCTGCTTGAAGCGCAGGTGCCCGGGCTTGCGGAAGGTCTCGACCGAACGGAAGAAGATGTCGCACAGCGTGTTGACGGTCATCGCGCCCCCTGGGCCGCCGCCGCGGCCGGGGCCGGGCGGCGGGTGGCAACTCGGGTGGACGCGGCGCCCTTCAGGAACAGGTCGACGACCGGCGCCGCGAGCTTCTCGAGATCATAGTCGCGGCGGGACAGCACCCACGAGGTGACCATCTCGTCGAGGGCGCCGAACAGCGCCTTGACCACGACCTTGCGCGGCAGCTCGGGGCGCAGGCTGCCGTCGTTCTGTCCCTCCTCGATCACCGCTCCCATCAGCGCGAAGTAGTCCTGCAGCCAGGAGGCCGTGAAGCGCTCCATGAACTTGGTCGACTGCCGCAGCTCGACCTGGAACACGATCGCCAGGTCGCGGTTCTGGCCCATCGCGCGCAGGTGGTGAAGCGCGATCACGCGCAGCTTGTCGTGCACGGTCGGCGCGGAGAGCAGCTCGGCGCGGGCCTGCTCGATGTGCTCCTTCATCACCGTGTCGAACAGCGAGACGAGCAGGTCCTCCTTGCTCTCGAAGTAGAGATAGATGGTGCCGTCGGCGACGTCGGCCTTGCGCGCGATCTCGCTGACGCGGGCGGCGAAGTAGCCCTTGCGGGCGAACACCTTGATCGCCGCCTGCAGGATCCGCTCGCGCTTGTCGTCGCTTCTGCGTCGGGCCATGAATGAACCGTCATTCAGTATTGAGGGCAGCCGCGGCGGCTGTCAAGGCCCCGTGCCCTGGTGCTACCGTAGCGGCCCTGGTGGTGGAACAGCTCCTGCTGGCGATCGGCTCCAACCTGGGCGACCGCGAGGGCCACCTCGCCGCGGCCCGCGCCGGGCTGCCGCGGCTGGGCCTGCGCCTGCTGCGCGAGAGCGCCGTCTACGAGACCGACCCGGTCGGCGGGCCCGAGCAGGGCCCGTACCTCAACCAGGCGCTCTGCGTGCACACCGAGCTGCCGCCGCGCGAGGCGCTGGCGGCCTGCCTGGCGATCGAGTCGGCGCGCGGCCGGCTGCGCCGCGAGCGCTGGGGCCCGCGCACGCTCGACGTCGACCTGCTGCTGTGGGGGGCGCGCGTGCTCGACGAGCCGGGCCTCAGCGTGCCGCACCCGCGGCTGCACGAGCGCCGCTTCGTGCTCGTGCCCCTGTGCGAGATCGCCGCCGACGCCGTGCACCCGCGGCTGGGGCTCACGGTGCGCGAGCTGCTCGCGCGCTGCCCGGACAGCGGCGCGGTGCGCCGCCTGGAGGCACCGCGTGGCTGAGCCGCTGCGCTTCCAGTACGTCGCGGTCGAAGGCCCGATCGGGGTCGGCAAGAGCACGCTGTGCGACCGCCTCGCCGAGCGCCTGAACGCCAACAAGGTGCTCGAGGACTGGGGCGAGAACCCGTTCCTGCGCCCGTTCTACGACCAGGCCCCCGGCGCCAGCTTCCAGGTCGAGCTGTTCTTCCTGCTCTCCCGCTACCGGCAGCAGCAGGAGCTGCAGCAGCGCCGGCTGTTCGAGCAGGCGACGCTCGCCGACTACGTGTTCGAGAAGAGCCGGCTGTTCGCGTACCTGAACCTCGACGACTCCGAGCTCCTGCTGTTCGAGAAGCTGTGGGCGCTGCTCGAGGCGGGCGTGCCGAAGCCCGACCTCGTCATCTACCTGCAGGCCCCGACCGACGTGCTGATGAAGCGCATCCGGCGCCGCGGCCGGGTGGAGGAAAAATCGCTGTCGGAGGAATACCTGGCCGAGGTCAACCGCGCCTACAGCCACTACTTCTTCCACTACTCCGCCACGCCGCTGCTGGTCGTCAACACCGCCGAGGTCGACTTCGCCGAGCGCGACGAGGACGTCGACGACCTGGTGCGGCAACTGCGCTCGCTCGGGCGCGGCACCCAGTACTACGTGCCGATGGCGCGGCGGGGTTGACTCCGTGAAGCCCTCGCGCCATTCTCGGCCGGTCGCCAATCCCGGGAGATAGTCGGTGTCGCCGCTCCAACAGCTCGCGCTGCCGTTCGACGAGGCCCCGCTGTGGGACGCCTCCAGCCTGGAGGCGGTGCTCGCCAACGAGGCGCTGCGCCCGGTGAGCCTGACGCTGACCGACAATCGCTCGGTGCTGCTCTCGTTCCGGCGCCACGCCGCCGGCGTCGAGCTGCGGCTGCACCGCATGTTCCTGCACGCGCCGCTCGAGGTGGTGCGCGCGCTGGCCCGCTCGCTGCGCCGCCGCACCCGCGCGGGCGAGGGCTGCATCCGCCGCTTCATGAACGACAACCTGCACCGCGTGCGCAAGGCGCCGCGGCGGATGCCGGCGCTGCGGCCGGAGGGCGCCGCCTACGACCTGCGCGAGGTGTTCGAGGCGCTCAACCGCCGCTTCTTCGGCGGCGGGCTGCGGGTGCCGATCACCTGGGGCCGCGGCGGCGGTCGCGCCCGGCGCGGCGGCATCACCTTCGGCTCCTACGATCCCGTGCTGGGGCTGATCCGCGTGCACCCGGTGCTGGACCGGAGCGAGGTGCCGCGCTACTTCGTGGAGAGCGTCGTCTACCACGAGATGCTGCACCACCACATGGGCGGCGTGCCCGACGCCGCCGGGCGCACCGTGTACCACTCGCGCGCCTTCCGCGAGGCCGAGGCCCGCTACCCGCAGCACCGCCAGGCCCTGCACTGGGAGAAGACCAACCTCTCGCACCTGGTGCGGCTGGCGACGGCGATGGAGCGGCGCCGGCGCTGAAGCACCTCCGCCGCCTGCTGCCGCGGCTGCGTGCGCACCGCGGCGCGCTGCTCCTCGGCCTCGCCTGCCTGCTCGTCACCGCCCTGTTCTCGGTGGCGGCACCCTGGGTGCTGCGCCACGCGATCGACGACCTCGCCGCCGAGCTGTCGTACCGCAAGCTGGGCCTGTACGCCGCGCTGATCGTGGCGCTCGCGGCGGCCGAGGGCGTCTTCCGCTACCAGATGCGGATGGTGCTGATCGGGATCAGCCGCGAGGTCGAGTACGAGCTGCGCAACGACCTCTTCGCCCACCTGTGCCGGCTGGGGCCGGACTGGTACCAGCGCCACCGCATCGGCGACGTGATGAGCCGCGCCACCAACGACATGTCGGCGGTGCGCATGGTGCTCGGTCCCGGCATCATGTACACGGCCAACACGCTGGCCACGTTCGCGGGCACCCTCGCCTTCATGGCCACCATCAGCCCGCGGCTGCTGGCGCTGGCGCTCTTCCCGCTGCTGCTCGTCTCGGTGCTGGTCCGCCACTACGGGCGGAAGATCCACGACCTCTACGAGCGCGCCCAGGAGCAGCTCGCGTCGATCAACGTGCTGGTCCAGGAGAACCTGACCGGCGCCCGCGTCGTGCGCGCCTACGTGCAGGAGGCCCACGAGAGCGAGCGCTTCGAGGCCGCCAACCGCGAGTACCGCGAGCGCAACCGGGCGCTGGTCCGCACCTACGGCGCGCTCTACCCCGGCATCCAGCTGCTGATGGGCGCGGGCACCGTGCTCGTGCTCTACGTCGGCGGGCGGATGGTGATCGCCGGCAGCATCACCCTCGGCGAGTTCGTCGCCTTCGGCGCCTACCTGGCGATGCTGCACTGGCCGATGATCGCGCTCGGCTGGGTGGTCAACCTGTTCGAGCGCGGCGAGGCCTCGCTCGGCCGCATCCACGAGATCCTGGACGAGCCCGAGACCTTCGCCGACGCGGGGCGAGCGCCGGCGCCGGAGCTGCGCGGCGAGGTCCACTTCCGCGGGCTCGACTTCGGCTACGAGCCGGGGCGGCCCGTGCTGCACGGCATCGACCTGCACGTGGCGCCGGGCTCGCTGGTCGCGATCGTCGGGCCCACCGGCTCCGGCAAGAGCACGCTCGTCAACCTGATCCCGCGGCTGCACGAGGCGCCGCCGGGCACGCTGTTCGTGGACGGCGTCGAGGTCCGCGACTGGCCGCTGCGGGCGCTGCGCGACGCGATCGGCTTCGTGCCGCAGGAGAGCTTCCTGTTCTCCGACACGCTGCTCGCCAACGTCGCCTTCTCGCCGCGGCCGGGCACGGCGGAGCGCGCCCGCGAGGCGGCGGCCGTGGCCCGGCTCGACAAGGACGTGATCGACTTCCCGCTGGGCTACGAGACGCGGCTCGGCGAGCGCGGGCTGACCCTGTCCGGCGGCCAGAAGCAGCGCGCGGCGCTGGCCCGCGCGCTGGCCGCGGACCCGCGGATCCTCGTGCTCGACGACGCGCTGTCGGCGGTCGACACCCAGACGGAGGAGGAGATCCTGCAGGGGCTGCGGGCGCGCCGCGGCCGCGCGAGCGGCACCACGTTCCTCGTCTCCCACCGCGTCTCCACGGTGCGCGACGCCGACCTGATCGTCGTGCTGGACGAGGGCCGCATCGTCGAGCGCGGCCGCCACGACGAGCTGCTGCTCCGCGGCGGGCCCTACGCGCGGCTCGCTCGGCGCCAGCAGCTCGAGGCCGAGGTGGAGGCGGCCACCGCGTGAGCGCGGCCCCCGACGACGACGTCGTCACCACCCGCTACGACTGGCGGCTGCTGCTGCGCCTGCTCCGGTACCTGCGGCCGTACCGGCTGGCGATGCTCGTCTCGTTCCTGCTGATCGTGCTGATGGCGGCGCTCGACCTGGTGGGGCCGCTGCTCACCAAGCGGGCGATCGACGAGCACATCGCGAAAGGCGACGCGGCCGGCCTGCTCGGCGTCGCCGCGCTCTACGCTCTCACCCTGGTCTGCGCCTTCGCCGTGCGCTTCGGCCAGGTCTACGTGCTGCAGATGACCGGCCAGGAGGTGATGCTCGACCTGCGCCGCGAGCTGTTCGCGCACCTGCAGCGGCTGCACGTCGCCCACTTCGACAGGAACCCGGTCGGGCGCCTGATGACGCGGGTGACCACCGACGTCGACGCCGTCAACGAGCTGTTCACCTCCGGCATCGTCACCGTGTTCGGCGACCTGTTCACGCTGTTCGGCATCATGGGCGTGCTGCTCTGGCTCGACTGGCGCCTCGCGCTCGTCACCTTCGCGGTGCTGCCGCCGTTCTTCCTGGTCACCAACTGGTTCCGCAAGGGCGCCCGCGACGCCTTCCGCGAGGTGCGCCAGAAGGTGGCGGCGATGAACGCCAACCTGCAGGAGAACCTGGCCGGGATGAGCGTCGTCCAGCTCTTCGGCCGCGAGGCGAAGAACCTCGGGGGCTTCGCCGCGATCAACCGCGAGCACGCCGACGTCAACATGCGGGCGCTCTTCTACTACGCGGTGTTCTACCCGGCGATCGACCTGCTGGCCGCGATCGGCATCGCGCTGATCCTGCTCTACGGCGGCGGCCGCGTGCTGGGAGACGCGCTGACGCTCGGCGCGCTGGTCGCCTTCGTCCAGTACTCCGAGCGCTTCTGGCGGCCGATCTCCGACCTGTCCGAGAAGTTCAACGTGCTGCAGGCGGCGATGGCCTCGGCCGAGCGCATCTTCACCCTGCTCGACACGAAGCCGCAGGTGGTCGCCCCGCCGGCTCCCCGCGCGCTGGACGAGCCCCGGGGCCGGGTGGCGTTCGAGGGCGTGACCTTCGGCTACGACCCCGCGCACCCGGTCCTGCGCGACGTCTCGTTCACGGTCGAGCCCGGCCGCTCCGTCGCCCTCGTCGGCGCCACCGGCGCCGGCAAGACCTCGGTGATCAGCCTGCTCGCGCGCTTCTACGACGTGCAGCAGGGCCGCGTCACCTTCGACGGGGTCGACGTGCGGGAGCTCGACCCGGCGGAGCTGCGGCGGTCGCTGGCGCTGGTGCTGCAGGACGTGCACCTCGCCTCGGGCACGATCGCCTCCAACATCCGGCTCGGCTCCCCGATCTCCGACGAGCGGGTGCGCTCGGCCGCGGAGGCGGTCCACGCCCACCGCTTCATCGCGGAGCTGCCCGGCGGCTACGACGCCGAGGTGAAGGAGCGCGGCTCGACGCTGTCGGTCGGCCAGAAGCAGCTGCTGAGCTTCGCCCGCGCGCTGGCCCACGACCCGAAGGTGCTGATCCTGGACGAGGCGACCTCGTCCGTCGACACCGAGACGGAGCAGTTGATCCAGGACGCGCTGCGCACGCTGCTGCGCGGGCGCACCGCCATCGTGATCGCCCACCGGCTGTCGACGATCCAGCACGTGGACGAGATCCTGGTGATGCACAAGGGCCGCATCCGCGAGCGCGGCAGCCACCGCGAGCTGCTGGCCCAGCGCGGCCTCTACTGGCGGCTGTACCAGCTCCAGTACAAGGACCAGGAGCTGGCCCCGGTCCCGGCTGCGCCCCCCGCACCGGCTCCGGCGGGCTGAGCGCGAACCAGCCCCGCCGGCGCGCCTCGCGCCCCGAAAGTCGCGGCTCCGGACTCGCACCCGCTCTCCCTCGGGAATCGTCCCGGGGCGGCCTCGGGTGTTCACCCGATGCCCCGAGCCCCGCCGAGGCGCACATTACGGGCAACAAGGGAGGACGAGATGGCACGGCGACAGGCGGGCGAGGCGGTCAAGGCGGGCTTCTACTGGCGGATGGCGCACTGGCAGATCGTGACGATCGCCGAGAACGGCGAGACGCTGCCGGGCAACGCGGGCGAGCCCTACCTCCGGATCCCGGCGCTGCTGATGCTGCTGCTGGCCCCGATCATGGGCGGGCTGTTCGTGATCTTCCTGCCCTTCGTCGGCGTCGCGATCGTGCTGCAGCACGCGGTGCGGGCGGCGTTCCGCGCGGTCCACAAGACCGCCGAGGAGTCGGGCCCGGCGCCGAAGGAACAGGGCCGGTAGCGACGGATCACCAGGAACCACAGGAACTCGAGGAGAAACGATCATGCTGAAGCGGCAGGCGGGCGACACGGTGAAGGCGGGCTTCTACTGGCGGATGGCGCAGTGGCAGATCCTGACGCTCGCGGAAGACGGCGAGACGCTGCCCGGGCACGCCGGCGAGGTCTTCTACCGCATCCCGGCCTTCGCGCTGCTGCTGCTGGCCCCCGTGATGGGCGCCCTGTTCGTGATGTTCCTGCCCTTCATCGGCATCGCGATGGTGATGCAGCAGGGGATGCTCGCCGCCGGCCGCATGCTGCGCCGCACCCCCGCCCGCCCCGTGCCCCAGGAGCAGGAGCGCTAGAGAGCGGCCGCCTCCGCGCATCTGCGCGCCGCGTGGAGCCCCCGCCGACCGAGGCGGGGGCTTGCTGCGTCTCAAGGGTCGACGTCCTTCGCCATCCAAGGAACTGGAACATGACCCGCCTGCTTCGTACCGCGCTCGCCGTGCTGCTGTTCGCCGCCCCGCTCCTCGCCCAGGACTACACCGACGAGCGGGCCCTGCCCGCGGGGCCGCGCGGGGAGCGCGTGAGCCAGGTGCTCGCCGCGCTGGCGGCGCCGGACGCCGCGAAGATCGACGCCCTCGTGCGCGACGCGTTCGGCGGCCCGTTCCAGGACCTGCCGCTCGAGGAGCACCGCCAGGTGCTCGGCAGCCTCCAGGACGAGGGGCTCGAGTTCCATTCCGTGCGCCTCTATCCGGGCGGCGCCCCTGGCGGCGCGGACCTGGTCGTGATCGTGCGCAGCCGCCTGACCGAGGGGTTCAAGGGGCTGGCCCTCCACTTCGACTCGGCGGACCGCATCGCCGGCCTCGAGGTGCTGCCCGCGCGACCGCCGCGTGACCTGCCTGCCGCCGCCCCGCTCGACCGGGCCCAGGCCGTCGCCCTGCTCGACGCCTTCGCCGACCGGCTGGCGAAGGCCGAGGTGTTCTCCGGCACCGCGCTGCTGGCGAAGGACGGCGAGGTGCTCTGGCAGGCGGCGCGCGGGCTCGCCGAGCGCAACCACGGCGTGCCGATGGAGAAGGACGCGAAGCTCAACCTCGGCTCGATGAACAAGATGTTCACGGCCGTGGTGATCGGCCAGCTCGTCGACGAGGGCAAGCTGCGTTTCGAGGACCCGGTCTCGAAGTACCTCTCCGGCTGGACGAAGGCCGACCTGTCGAAGGTGCGGATCGAGCACCTGCTCTCGCACACCTCCGGCCTCGGCTCGTACTTCAACCGCACCTGGGCCCGCACCGCGCGCCAGGCACTGCGCTCGGTCGACGACTACAAGCCGATGGTGGCGGAGGAGACGCTGGCCTTCGAGCCGGGCACGCGCTGGCAGTACAGCAACACCGGCTTCCTGCTGGCCGGCGCGGTGATCGAGGCGGTCACCGGCCGCAGCTACTTCGACGTCGTGCGCGAGCGGGTCCACGCGAAGGCCGGCATGCGCGACACCGACTGCTTCGACGTCGACCTGGCGGTGCCGAAGCTGGCGATCGGCTACTCGCGGGAGCGCACCGCGGACGGCGTGCGCTGGCGCGCCAACACGTTCGAGCACGTGATCCGCGGCGGACCGGCGGGCGGCGGCTACTCGACCGCGCGCGACCTGCTGGCCTTCGCCGAGGCGCTGCGCGCCGGGAAGCTCGTCTCGGACGCCACCCGCGAGCGGCTGTGGAGCCCGAAGCCCGAGCTCGGCTCGCCGTCGTACGGCTTCGGCTTCGGCGTCTCGCAGGGTCCGCTCGGCCGCGTCGTCGGCCACACCGGCGGCTTCCCGGGCATCAGCTCCTCGCTGGCGATCGCCGGCCCGTGGACGATCGTCGTGCTGACCAACACCGACGACGGCATGGGCCCGATGGACCAGAAGCTGCGCGAGGTCGCCGCCCGGCTGAAGTAGCGCTCAAACGAGCCGCGCGACTTCTTCGGGGGCGAGCCGTCGCCACTCGCCGGCCGGCAGGTCGCCCAGCTCCAGCGCGCCGATCGCCACTCGCACCAGGTCGCGCACGTCGTGGCCGATCGCGGCACACATGCGCCGGACCTGGCGGTTGCGGCCCTCGGTCAGCACGATCTCGAGCCACGCGCCGCCGTCTTTCGCGACGCCCAGCGAGCGCACCCGCGCCGGCCGCGTCGGGGTGCCGTCGTCGGGGAGCGTGATGCCCCGGCGCAACACCTCGAGCGCGTCTTCCGCCGGCACCCCCGCGACGTGGGCGTGGTAGGTCTTCGCGACGTGATGGAGCGGGTCGGTCAGGCGCTGGCCGAGGCGATGGTCGTCGGTCAGGATCAGCAGCCCGCGGGTGTCGCGGTCGAGGCGGCCGACCGGGAACACGAAGCGGTCGAGCTCCGGGATCAGGTCGTACACGGTGGGCCGGCCGCCCGGGTCGACGCGGGTCGTCACGTGGCCGGCCGGCTTGTGCAGGGCGATCACGAGGCTCGTGCGGCGCTCGCGCACCGGCTCGCCGTCGAGTTCCAGGCGCGCGCGGCCGAGCTCGACGCGGAACGACGGGTTGCGCACGACGCGGCCGTCGACCCGCACCCGGCCGTCCGCGATCCGGCGCATCGCCTCGCGGCGCGAGCAGGCCCCGCACTTGGAGAGCGCGCGGGCGAGGGAGACGGGGGCGCTCAGGCCTCGGGCCGGTCGGCCAGCGCGAAGTTCATCTGCCCCTCGCAGACGACCTTCCCGTCGACCTTCGCGCAGCCGCGCAGGGTGCCGAGCTTGCTGCGCAGGCGCACCACCTCGCCTTCGAGGTAGACCGTGTCGCCGGCGACCACCGGCTGGCGGTAGCGCACCTTGTCGATGCCCATGAACAGGATCAGCTTGGCGCGGAACTCGGGCTTGGTCAGCACCAGCACCGCCCCGACCTGGGCCATCGCCTCGGTCAGGATCGAGGCCGGCAGCATCGGCTTGCCGCCGGGGCCGGCGATGAAGTAGCGCTCGTTGGACGAGACGTTCTTGACACCCACCACCCGCCGGTCCGACTCGATCTCGACGATGCGGTCGATCAGCAGGAAAGGGTAGCGGTGGGGGAGGATGCGCTTGAGATCCTCCATTTCGAGCGGCAGTTTCAGCGTCATCGCGGAACGCCCGAGTCTATCAGGGGCCGCGTGCTACGATCGCCGACGCTTGCCGCGCGCGCGCAAATCCCCGCCTCCGCTGCCGCCGGACCTGCTCTCCGAGGTGCTCGAGATCGCCGCGGAGATCAACCGCGTGCTGGACCCCGAGGCCCTGCTGCCGGCGATCGCCGGCCACGTCAAGCGTCTCGTCGACTACCGCATCCTCGACATCTTCCTGCCCGAGGCCGACGGCTCGCTGCGGCCCGCCTTCGTCGAGGGCTACCCGGCGGAGGCCGCCCGCGCGTTCCGGCTGCGCCCCGGCCAGGGCATCGTGGGGGCGGCGGCCGCCTCCCGCGAGACCATCTTCGTGGCGGACGTGACCCGCGACCCGCGCTACGTCTCGCTGTTCCCCGGGGTCAGGGCGGAGCTCGCGATCCCGCTCGTCAGCGGCGAGCGGCTGATCGGCGTGCTCAACGTGGAGGGGCCCGACGCCGCCGCCTTCACCGAGCAGGCGCGCACGCTGCTGCAGGTGCTGGCCACCCACCTGGCGATCGCGATCGAGAACGCCACCCTGCACGGCGAGACCCGCTGGTACGCGGGGCTGCTGGCCACGCTGTACGAGATCGGCAAGGAGACCGCCTCGATCCTCGAGCTCGACGCGCTGCTGACCCGCATCGCGGAGGTCGTCAAGCGGGTGATCGACTACGAGATGTTCGGCATCCTGCTGCTCGACGAGAGCGGCCGCGACCTGGTCATGTACAAGCAGGTGAGCTTCGGCGAGTTCAAGGAGAAGACGCGGATCGCGGTCGGCCGCGGGCTGTGCGGCACCGCGGCGGCGACCAAGCAGCCGGTGCTGGTGGGCGACGTGACGAAGGACCCGCGCTACATCTCGATCGTGCCCGAGACCCGCTCCGAGCTGGTGATCCCGCTGGTCCACAAGGACCGGCTGATCGGCGTCTTCGACCTCGAGTCGACGGTCACCCACCGCTTCACGGAGGAGCACGTCAAGGTGCTCACCCCGCTCGCCAGCCAGGCGGCGATCGCGATCGAGAACGCGCGGCTGTACGAGGCGCTGCGCCAGAAGGAGGCGCGGCTGCAGCGCGAGCTGCAGGTCGCGCAGGCCGTGCAGCACGGCCTGTTCCCCGAGGAGTGCCCGAGCGGCCCGGGCTGGGAAGCCTCCGCCCACTTCCTGCCCGCCCGCGAGCTGGGCGGCGACCTCTACGACTTCTACGAGCTGGAGAACGGCCGGCTGGGGATGGCGATCGGCGACGTCGCCGGCAAGGGCGTGGCGGCCGCGCTCTACGGCGCCTTCGCCTCCGGCACCGTGCGCGCGCGGGCGTTCGAGAAGCGCGAGCCCGCCGACCTGCTGCGGCGCGTGAACCGGGCGCTGTGGAACCGCGGCATCGAGGGCTTCTACTGCACGCTGACCTACGCGGTCTTCGACTTCCCGGAGCGGCGGCTGCGGATCGCGGGCTCGGGCATGCCGCACCCCATCCACTACCGGGCGGCCACCGGCGCCTGCGACCGCGTCGAGATCGCCGGGCTGCCGCTCGGCTCCTTCGAGGAGGCGGCCTACGAGGAGCTCGAGGTGCCGCTCGCCGCCGGTGACGTGCTGGTGTTCTTCTCCGACGGCGTCCAGGAGGCGACCCGGGGCGACGTCGAGTACGAGACCCAGCGCCTGGTGGGGGTGGTGGAGGGCCACGCCGGCGAAGCGGCGCCGGAGATCGGCGCCGCCATCCTGGAGGACCTCGAGGCCTTCACGGGCGGCACCGAGCAGCGCGACGACGTCACCCTCGTGGTGGTGAAGATCGTCGGTTGAGGCGGGAATGGGCGGGCGCTCCCGCCCGTAATCGAGGCAGCGGATGGACGACGACGCCGCGCTCGTGAGCCGGGCCCGGGCCGGGGACGCCTCCGCCTTCGAGGAGATCGTGCGCCGCCACCAGCGCCGCGTGTACGCGGCGGCGCGCCGCATCGTGCGCCGCCACGAGGAGGCCGACGACGTGACGCAGGAGGCCTTCCTGAAGGCCTGGCGGGCGCTCGACCGCTTCGAGCTCGGCCGCCCGTTCGGGCCGTGGGTCGCGCGCATCGCCGTCCACGTCGCGCTCGACCGGGTGCGGTCCCCGCGCTGGCACGAGCGACCGCTGCCGGAGGACCACGACGAGACGCCGTCCCTGGCGCCGTCCCCGGAACGCGCGCTGCGCGACGCCGAGGCCGCGGCGACGCTCGACGAGGCGCTCCGCGCGCTGCCCCCGGAGCAACGCGCGGTGTTCGCCCTGCGCACGCTGGAGGAGATGACCTGCCCCGAGATCGCGCGCGAGCTGGGGCTGCCGGAGGGCACCGTGATGAGCCGGCTGTTCCGCGCCCGCGACCGGCTGCGGGCGCTGCTCGGCCCGCGGCTGCGCGGGGAAAGGGGGGCGCGATGAGCGGCTGCGACCCGCTGCGGGTCCACGCGCTGCACGACGGCACCCTGCGCGGCGACAGCCTCGTCGACGCGGAGCGCCACCTCGCGGAGTGCGCCGACTGCGCGCTCGCGCTCGCGGAGCTGCGCGCGCTGGACGCCCTCGCGCGCGAGGAGGCGGAGGTGCCGGCCGGCTACTTCGACGCGCTGCCGGCGCGGGTCACGGCCCGCGCGACGGGTCGCCCGCGGGCGGTGTGGTCGCGCCCGGCGGCGTGGGCGGGCGCCCTCGCCGCGGCGCTGCTGATCGCGCTGGTCACGCCGCGCCTGCTGGAGCGCCCGCTCGCCACCGCCGAACGGCCGCTGCCGCCGGCCGCCGCCCCGCGGACGACGCCGCCCGCCACGGCCGAGCCCCGCCCGCCGGCCCCCGCGGCGGAGGCCGTGGCCCCGCTGGACGCGGCGCGCCCCGGCCGCCCGTCGGCACCGCCCCCGAACCCGGCGTCGGCCCCGGCGCCGGCCGAAACCGCAGCCCCGGAGGCCCTCGAACGCTCCCTGCCCGCGGCGCCGCTGCCCCCCGCCGCGGCCCCGCAACGCGCCCGGGCCGAGTCGATGGAAGGCGCCGAGGTCGCTCCCCGCCAGGACCTGTCGGCGATCGCCGGGGCGGCCGAGACCGAAGTCCGGGCCGCCGACGCGACGACGCTGCAGAAGAGCGCCGCGGCACCGACGGACGCCCTGGCGCGGGCCCGCGCCGAGCGCGATCGCCGCGTCCGCGAGGCGCTGCGCCCGGGCGCGCCGCTCCTCGCGCAGCGGCGCGCGCTGGAGGCGGCGGCGGCGGTGATGCGCGCGGGCGGCGACGCGGCCGACCACGCACTGCTGGCCGCCCGCGCCGAGGTCTACCTCGCGCGCGTGTCCGACCCGGCCGAACGCCAGCGCGTGCACGACCTGGTGAAGGCGCTGGCGCCGCGCTGAAGCGGCGCCGCCCGGGACGTCAGGGGGTCGCGCCGCCCCCGGCGGGCCCGGCGGCGTTCAGCCGGCTGTGGCGACGCCCGTAGGCGAAGTAGACGACCGCGCCCAGCGCCATCCAGATCCCGAAGCGCTCCCAGGCCGCCGCCGGCAGGCCGAGCATCACGTAGAGGCAGGCCACGGCGCCCAGCGGCGCGACCACCCACACGAAGGGCACCCGGAACGGGCGCGGCCGGTGCGGGTCCTTGATGCGCAGCGCCAGCACCCCGACGCACACCACGAGGAAGGCGAACAGGGTGCCGATGTTGGTCAGGTCGTAGGTCTCGTCGTCGTCGAGGATGGTCGAGCCGAGCGCCACGACGATCCCGGTCAGGATCGTCGTCACGTGCGGGGTCTGGAACTTCGGGTGCACCTTCGAGAACCACTTGGGCAGCAGGCCGTCGCGGCTCATCGAGTAGAAGATCCGCGGCTGGCCCATCTGGAACACCAGCAGCACGGCGGTCATCGAGATGATCGCGCCCAGCGCGATGATCGCCTGGCCCCAGCCGAGGCCGGCGATCTCGAACGCGCGGGCCAGCGGGTCGGAGCCCTTCAGCTGCTGGTAGGGCACGAGGCCGGTGGCGACGGCGCCGACGATCACGTAGATCACGGTGCAGATCGCGAGCGACCACAGGATGCCGCGCGGCATGTTCTTCTGCGGGTCCCTGGTCTCCTCGGCGGCGGTGGAGATGGCGTCGAAGCCGATGTAGGCGAAGAACACGATCGCCGCGCCCTGGTGGATGCCCTTCCAGCCGTTGGGAGCGAAGGGCTGCCAGTTGGCGGGGTCGACGTACATCGCGCCGACGCCGACGAACAGCGCCAGCACCGCCAGCTTGAGCACGACCATCGCGTTGTTGGCGCGCGCGCTCTCCTTGATGCCGATCACCAGCAGCCAGGTGATCAGCGCCACGATCACGATCCCCGGCAGGTTGATCGCGATCGGCATCCCGAACACCGTCGGCAGCTCGCCGATGCGCTCCGGGTAGGAGTGGGTGACGTCGCGGATCGAGTGGGCGAGCCAGAACGGGAAGTCGATGCCGAACACCCGCAGCAGCGAGGCGAAGTAGCCCGACCAGGCGATCGCCACAGCCACGTTGCCGACCGCGTACTCGAGGATCAGGTCCCAGCCGATGATCCACGCGATCAGCTCGCCGAGCGTCGCGTAGGCGTAGGTGTACGCGCTGCCGGCGATCGGGATCAGCGCGGTCAGCTCCGCGTAGCACAGCCCGGCCAGCGCGCACACGGCGCCGAGCAGCGCGAAGGAGAGGATCAGCGCGGGCCCGGCGCCGTAGCGGACCACGGTGCCGTCGGGCGCCACCTCGCCGACCGCCGCGGTGCCGATGCTGGAGAAGATGCCGGCGCCGATCACGGCGCCGATGCCGAGCATCACCAGGTCGAGCTGGCCCAGCGAGCGCTTGAGGCCGACCCCGCCTTCGCCCGGGCTCAGCGAGCCGAGCAGACCGTCGAGGCTCTTGGTGCGGAAGAGGTTCATGCGCCCTCCGCCACCGCCTCGGCGACCGGCGGCGCGGCGGGCGGCTCGTCGAGGCGCGTGATGGTGAAGCCCGTGAAGCCGTAGATCGCCGACACCAGAGGGTTGATCAGGTTGAAGAAGCAGAACGGCAGGTAGGCGGTGGTGGCGACGCCCAGCGTCGTCGCCATGAACGCGCCGCAGGTGTTCCACGGGACGAGAGCCGAAGTCAGCGTGCCGGCGTCCTCGAGCGCCCGCGACAGGTTCTTGGGGTGCAGCCCGCGCCGCGCGTACTCGGCGCGGAACATGCGCCCCGGCAGCACGATGGCGATGTACTGGTCGGAGGCGATCGCGTTGGTGCCGATGCAGGTGCCGAGGGTGGCCGCGATCAGCGAGCCGGTGCCGCGCACCAGGCTGAGCACCGCCGCCGCGATCCGTTCCAGCGCGCCGGTCGTCTCCATCACCGCGCCGAAGGTCATCGCGCACAGGATCAGCCACACGGTGTTGAGCATGCTGCTCATGCCGCCGCGGGAGAGCAGCGCGTCGAGCGCGGCGTTGCCCGACTCCAGCTTGAAGCCGCTGCCGAGCGCCGTCCACACGCCCTGCACCAGGGCCACCGGCTGCGGCAGGCTGGTCTCGCCGACGAAGCGCAGCACCGCGCCCGGCTGGAACAGCACCGCGAACAGCCCGCCGACCAGCGCCCCGATCAGCAGCGCGGGCGAAGCCGGCATCCGCCGCCACACCATCAGCAGCACCAGCGCCGGCGGGATCAGCAGGTGGAGGCCGATGTCGAAGCTGCCGCGCAGCGCGGAGAGGATCGCCTCGAGGTCGGCGCCGGCGGCGGGCGTGCCCCAGAAGAGCCCGGCCGCCGCGAACATCAGCACGGCGATCACGATCGACGGCGTCGTGGTCCACGCCATGTGCTTGATGTGGACGAACAGCTCGGTGCCGGCCATCGCCGGAGCCAGGTTGGTGGTGTCGGACAAGGGCGACATCTTGTCGCCGAAGTAGGCGCCCGAGATGATCGCGCCCGCGGTCAGTCCCGGGTGCAGGCCCTGGGCCACCGCGATGCCCATCAGGGCGATGCCGACGGTGGACGCCGTCGTCCACGACGAACCCGTGGCCAGGGCGACCAGGCAGCAGATCACGCAGGCGGCCGCGTAGAACACGGTCGGGTTCAGCAGCTGCAGGCCGTAGTAGATCATCGCCGGCACCACGCCGGAGAGGATCCAGGTCCCGATCAGGGCGCCGACGATCAGCAGGATCAGCACCGCCGCCGTCGACAAGGAGATGCCGTGGACGATGCCGGCCTCGAGCTCCTTCCAGCTCCAGCCGTGGCGCAGCCCGACCACGACGCCGGCCGCGGCGGCCAGGATCAGCGCGATCTGGTTGGGACCGGAGGCGGCGCCGTCGCCGTAGATGCGCACCGAGCCCCACAAAAGCCCGATCAGGACCGCGACGGGGATCAGGGCTTCCAGCAGCCCCGGCGAGGTCTTGTGGCCCGTGTCCATCGTCTCTCCTTGCCGCCCGCCCGGGCGCCGCCCCGGTCCGTCGCTCGCGGGAGAGCCGGATGCTACACCCGCGATTCCCGCTGCGACGGCGTTCTGCCGGAGAATGGAGTGTTTGCGGGTGCCCTCCCGGGCCCGCGGGAGGACGCGGCGTGCTGGTGGTGATGCGCAAGGACGCGACGGCGGACCAGATCGCGGGCGTGGTGCGAGCGATCGAGGCCCGCGGCTACAAGGCCCACGCGATCCCCGGCGCCCAGCGCACCGCGATCGGCATCACCGGCAACAAGGGGGCCGTGGAGGCGCCGGCCTTCGAGAGCCTGCCGGGCGTGCTCGAGGTGATCGCCGTCTCGCACGCCTACAAGCTGGTCTCGCGCGAGGTCAAGGCGGAGGACACGATCGTCGACATCGGCGGCGTCCGGATCGGCGGCGACGCGCTGGTGCTGGCGGCGGGGCCGTGCGCGGTGGAGTCGCTGGAGCAGACGCTCACGGTCGCCCGCCGGGTCAAGGCCGCGGGCGCCCACCTGCTGCGCGGCGGCGCCTACAAGCCGCGCACCAGCCCCTACTCCTTCCAGGGCCTCGGGCTCGAGGGGCTCAAGATGCTGGCCGCGGCCCGCGAGGAGACCGGGCTGCCGGTGGTCACCGAGGCACTCGACCTGGAGAGCCTCGACCTCGTCGAGGAGTGGGCCGACTGCATCCAGATCGGCGCCCGCAACATGCAGAACTTCACGCTGCTGCGGCGCGCGGGGCGGGCGAAGAAGCCGGTGCTGCTCAAGCGCGGGATGTCGGCGACGCTCGAGGAGCTCCTGATGTCGGCCGAGTACATCCTGGCCGAGGGCAACTACCAGGTGATCCTGTGCGAGCGCGGGGTGCGCACCTTCTCCGACTTCTCGCGCAACACCCTCGACCTCGCGATCGTGCCGGCGGTCAAGGCGATCACCCACCTGCCGATCGTGGTCGACCCCTCCCACGGCACCGGCCGCCGCGACAAGGTGGCGGCGCTGTCGCGCGCGGGGGCCGCGGTGGGCGCCGACGGCCTGCTGATCGAGGTCCACCACGACCCCGACCGCGCCCTCTCCGACGGCCCGCAGTCGCTGACCCCGGCCGCGTTCGAGGACCTGGTCGCCGACCTCCGCCAGATCGCCCCGGTGCTGGGAAGGAAGCTCTAGCGCAGCTCGATCACCTTGCGTTCCAGGAGGCGGGCGAAGATCAGGATCGCGTCTTCCTCCGGCATCGGGCACAGCTTGAGGATGGAGCGCACGTCCCACTGGCCGTTGACGCGGGACAGCACGAAGCCCTCCTGGGGGTCGAACTTCTCCTTGGTCAGCGTCGCGAAGTCGACGACCATCACCGGCACCTTGTCGAGCGGCACCGCCTTCACCAGCCGCTGGCGCGAGCGGCCCTCGATCGCCGCGATCAGGCCCTTCTTGGCGTGCTGGTTGAGGTGGTCGAGCTGGAGCACCTGCTCGTAGGCGGCGAGCGCCGGCTCCCAGCGCCCGGCGGCGGCGTGCCCCGCGGCCGCGTCGAGCCCGGAGCGGATGCGGGCCACGACGTCCTGCGCCGGCCCCGCCTCGACGCGCTGCGCGATCTCGACCAGCCCGCGCTCGTGGAGGTCGAACACCAGCGCGGCCGCCTCGAACTCCGAGGCGTAGAGCTCGAGCGCCATCCGGGACAGCGACTGGCCGCGGGCGCAGAGCCCCAGCGCCTGCCGCTCGCGCGGGTCGCCGATGCCGGCCGCGGCGCCCCGCAGCCGCAGCGTGGTGTCCATCGAGCCGAACACGGAACGGATGCGCTCCCACTCGTCGACCCGGCGCGCGCCCTCGAACACCGCGTGGGTGACGTCGAGCGTGATCCGCACCGGCACGTCAGCGGGCAACTCGCCCTCGCGCAGCGCGAACTGGCCGTCCGGCCACAGGAACAGGTCGTAGACGGTCTCTTCGGCCTTCGCCGTCAGCGCCCGCACCAGCGCGGTCTCGTCGAGGGCACCGCCGTCGCGCAGGATGCGGCCGAGCGGGGCGCCCGTCTGCTCCTGCTCGAGCAGCGCGCGGAAGAGCTGCTCCTCGCTGATCAGCCGCATCCGCACCAGGATGCGGCCCATGTACTCGCGCGGGTCGTTCGACCACGAGGTGAAGGCGAGGCCGTTCTCGAAGCTGATCTGCTTGCGCACCTCGCCGCGCTCGAGCACCAGGGTGCCGGTCTTCCGGCCCATCGAGATCCACTGCAGGATCTCGGGCAGCGCCATCGTCCGCAGGTTGCCCGAGAGGCTCATGGCGCGAGGGGAGAGCGCGGAGTCAGCCGCGGTCCCAGCTCAGGTCCCAGTACAGGAAGTCGCGCCAGCTCTCCGGCGCGCGGTGCAGGCCGAGGCTGAGCGTGAGCGCCGGTGGGTGATCGGGCCGCCGCGGCTTGCGCAGCAGGGCGAGCCCCGCCTCCTCGGGCGTGCGGTCGCCCTTGCGGCGGTTGCACGGGATGCAGCAGGTGACGATGTTGTCCCAGCCCTTCTGCCCGCCGCGCGCGACCGGGACGACGTGGTCGAAGGTCAGCTCCTGCGGCGCGAAGCGGTGGCCGCAGTACTGGCAGCGGTGCTGGTCGCGGGCGTAGACGTTGGTGCGCGAGAACGGCACGTGGGCATAGGCCCGTTTCATGCGGACGTGGCGAAGCAGGCGAAGCACGGACGGCAGCTTCACCCGCACCGTCACGCCGCGGATCTCCCGGTCGTGGTGGGCGAGGACCTCGACCTTGCCCTGGAACAGAAGGGTGATCGCCTTCTGCCAGGGAACGATCCTGAGCGGTTCGTAGCTCGCGTTCAGGACCAGCGTCTGTTCCATGGCGCTGAGATTCGATTCTGCGCCGCGGCCGTGAAGGCGTCAAGGACGCCAGGGAGCGCGGACTACGCGCGCGCCTCCCGGACCAGTTGCAGGAACTGCCGCGCACGCTCCGTCAGCACCGAGGCTTCGCCGCGGCGCAGGGCCGCGAGGTCGACGAGGTCGGCGCCGACCCCGAGTGCTTCCGCCCCCGCCTTGACGAAGTCCTTCGCCGTCTGCAGGTTCACGCCGCCGGTCGGCACCAGCCGCACGTGCGGCAGCGGCGCCTTCAGCGACTTCAGGTAGCTGGCTCCGCCCAGCGCGTTGGCCGGGAAGACCTTGACCATGTCGGCGCCGGCGTTCCACGCCGTGAGCACCTCGGTCGGGGTCAGCGCGCCGGGCATCACCGCCACGCCCGCCTCGTTGCAGGCGTGGATCGTGTCGAGGTTGAGCGCGGGGCTGATCACGAAGCGGGCGCCGGCGTCGATGCAGGCGTGGGCCGCCGCGGGGTCGAGCACGGTACCGGCGCCGACCAGCGCCCCGGGCGCGCTGCGCGAGACCTCGCGGATCAGGTCGACGGCCCCCGGCACCGTCATCGTGATCTCGAACACCGTGACGCCGCCCGCCTGGATCGCCGCGATGGCCGCGGCCGCCTCGGCCGGCGACGCGGCCCGGATCACGGGAATCACGCCGACGTCCCTGATGCAGCCGAGAACTGCCGCCTTGTCCAAGTCGCACCTCCCGCGTGTCGGACCCCGGGGTCGCGAGACACTATCGCCGGGCCGCACGAGGTGTCAAAGAAGACCCGATCGCCTCCCGGTGCCGCATAGAATCGCGCGAGCGGGAGGCTCTGGAGAATGGCCCACGACGTGATCGGGTTCGGCGAGGCGCTGCTGCGGCTGATGCCTTCGGGCGAGGGTCGCGTCGCGGAGGCCGAGCGTTTCCACGCCCACGTCGGCGGCGCCGAACTCAACACCTGCGCCGCAGCCGCCTCGCTGGGGCTGTCGGCGGCCTGGTTCTCGGTGCTGCCGCCGGGGATGCTCGGCGAGCGGGTGCGGCGCCACCTGCGCGCCTGCGGCGTCGACACCGCGCTGGTGCGCACCGCCGCGGGACGGCTCGGCACCTACTGGGTCGAGTACGGCCGCGAGCCGCGCGCGATCGAGGTGCTCTACGACCGCGCCGGCTCCACCGTGTGCGGCGTGCGGCCGGAAGACGCGCCGTGGGACGCGGTGCGCGCCGCCCGCGCCTTCTTCGTCTCCGGCATCACGCCGGCGCTGTCGCCCGCGACCCGCGAGCTGACGCTCGCGCTGTGCGTGGCGGCCCGCGACGCCGGGGCGCTGGTCGCCACCGACCTCAACTTCCGCGCCCGGCTGTGGACCCCGGCCGAGGCCGCTCCCGTGCTGGAGCAGCTCGCCCGCGCCGCGCGGATCGTGATCGTCACCGAAGACGACGCCGGCACCCTGTGGGGACTGCGCGGCGAACCCGAGACCGTCGGCCGCCTGCTGCAGCAGCGGTTCGGCTGCGAGTGCCTGGTGCTGACCCGCGGCGGCGAGGGCGGCCTGGCGATCGACGGCGGCGAGTGCCGGCGCGCCGCGATCTTCCCGACCACCCGGATCGACCGCATCGGAGCCGGCGATGCGTTCTCCGCCGGCTTCCTGTGGGCCTGGCTGAGCGACCGCCGCGAGCGCGCGCTCGACTACGCGCTGGCGATGGCGGCGCTCAAGCACACGGTGCCCGGTGACACCTTGTCGACCAGCGTTGCCGAGCTGGAGGTGATCGCCGCCCGCGAGGTGCGCGACATCCGCCGCTGAGCGCGGCGGCCTACCGCACCAGCATCGCGTCGCCGTAGCTGTAGAAGCGGTAGCCCTCGCGCACCGCTGTCTCGTAGGCGTGCAGCACCCGCTCGCGGCCCGCGAAGGCGGCGACCAGCAGCAGCAGCGAAGAACGCGGCAGGTGGAAGTTGGTGACGAGGGCGTCGACGACCGCGAAGCGGTGGCCGGGCACGATCACCAGCGACGTGGCGCCGGCCCCGGGGCGGACGCCGCCCGCGCCGTCGGCGTGCGACTCGAGGGTACGCACGCTGGTGGTGCCGACGGCGACCACCCGCCCGCCGCGGGCGCGGCAGGCGGCGATCGCCTCGGCCGTCTCCGCGGGCAGGGTGCAGGCCTCGGCCGCCACCGCGTGCTCGCGCACGTCGCGCACGGTGACCGGGCGGAAGGTGCCGGGGCCGACGTGGAGCACCACCTCGGCGCGCTCGATCCCGCGCTCGCGCAGCCGCTCGAGCACCCGCGGCGTGAAGTGCAGGCCCGCGGTCGGCGCCGCGACGCTGCCGCGCTCGCGGGCGAACACGGTCTGGTAGCGGAGGCGGTCGGCGGCGGTGTCGGGGCGGGCGATGTAGGGTGGCAGCGGCACGTGGCCGAACCGCTCGACCAGCGCGTCCAGGTCGCCGTCGCCGGCGAGCCGCACTCGGCGCAGGCCTTTCTCCACGCCCGACTCGGAGAGAACCTCGACGCTCAGCTCGGGGGCGATCTCGATCACCGCGCCGGGGCGCAGCCGGCGCCCGGGCCACACCATCGCGTCCCACGTGCCGTCGCCGTGCGGGCGCACCAGGAGCGCCTCGGCCACGCCGCCGCTGCCGCGCTTGCGGCCGACCAGCCGCGCCGGGAACACCTTGCTGCGGTTGACGACGACCAGGTCGCCCGGCGCCAGCAGCTCGGGCAGGTCGGCGAAGACGTGGTGCGCGATCGCGCCCGTGGCGCGGTCCAGCACCAGCAGCCGGGAGGCGTCGCGGGGCTCGGCGGGCTGCTGCGCGATCGCGCTCTCCGGCAGCGCGAAGTCGTAGTCGTCGAGGTCGAACGAGAGGCTCAGAACAGCTTGCCCTGGCCCGGCGCGTGCGACGGCACCTGCAGGCCGAAGTGCTGGTAGGCGCGGGCCGTCGCCATCCGCCCGCGCGGGGTGCGGTCGAGGAAGCCGTGCTGCAGCAGGTACGGTTCGTAGATCTCCTCGATGGCGCCGGTGTCCTCGCTGATCGCCGCCGCCAGCGCGCCGACGCCGACCGGGCCGCCGCCGAACTTCTCGATGATGGTCAAGAGCAGCTTGCGGTCGATCTCGTCGAAGCCGTACGCGTCGACCTCGAGCAGGCCCAGCGCGTCCTGCGCGACGCTGCCGCGGATCACGCCGTCGGCCCGCACCTGCGCGAAGTCGCGCACCCGGCGCAGCAGGCGGTTGGCGATGCGCGGGGTGCCGCGGCTGCGGCGCGCGATCTCGACCGCGCCGTCGTCCTCGATCGGCACACCGAGCAGCCGCGCCGAGCGGCGCACGACGAAGGCGAGGTCGTCGTCGGAGTAGAAGTCGAGCCGGTGCACGATGCCGAAGCGGCTGCGCAGCGGCGCCGTCAGCAGCCCGGCGCGGGTGGTGGCGCCGACCAGCGTGAAGGGCTTCAGCGGGATCTTCATCGAGCGCGCGCCGGGGCCGGTGCCGATCATCAGGTCGAGCGAGTAGTCCTCGAGCGCCGGGTAGAGGATCTCCTCGACCTTGGCGTCGAGGCGGTGGATCTCGTCGACGAACAGGATCTCGCGCGGCTCGAGCGCGGTCAGCAGCGCGGCGAGGTCGCCGGCGCGCTCGATGATCGGGCCCGAGGTGGCCTTGATCGGCGCGCCCAGCTCGGCCGCCAGCACGTGCGCCAGCGAGGTCTTGCCGACGCCGGGCGGCCCGAACAGCAGCACGTGGTCGAGCGCCTCGCCGCGGCTGCGCGCCGCCTCCACCGCCACCCGCAGGTTGGCGATCACCTGCGGCTGGCCGACGTAGTCGTCGAGGCTCTTCGGCCGCAGCGAGAGGTCGAAGCGCAGGTCGTCGTCCTGCGGCCCTCCCGAGACGAGGCGCGGGTCGGTCATCGCGTCACCGCGAGGAGAGTTGCCGCAGCGCACGCCGCAGCAGGTCCTCGAAGCGTTCGTCGGGCGCGTCCTTCAGCACGCGGTCGACGCCGCGCTCGGCCTCGGGCCGGGCCCAGCCGAGGTGGACCAGCGCCGAGACCAGGTCGTCCTTGGCGGCGTGGGCCGGCGCGGCGCCGGCGGTGGCGGGCAGCGGCTCGCCCGCGCCGAGCGTCTTCACCTTGTCCTTCAGCTCCAGCACCAGCCGCTCGGCCGTCTTCTTGCCGACGCCGGGGATGCGCACGAGCCGCGCCACGTCCGAGGTCTGGAGCGCCAGCAACAGGTCGGGCACCTCGATGCCGGACAGGATCGTCACGGCCAGCCGCGGCCCGACGCCCGAGATCTCGATCAGCTTCTCGAAGAGCTGCTGCTCGGTCGCGGTCAGGAAGCCGAACAGCAGCAGCGCGTCCTCGCGCACGTGGGTGTGGATGCGCAGCTCGACCTCGGCCCCGGGGTCGCCCAGCTTGTAGTAGGTGGAGACCGGAATCGCGACCCGGTAGCCGACGCCGCCGACGTCGACGACGGCCTCCTGCGGCTCCTTCCGCAGCAGCCTTCCGCGGAGATGTGCGATCACGATCGGCCTCCCGCGATCAGCGCGGCGAGGGGGGTGTGCTGGTGGGCGCAGCAGAGGGCGACGGCGAGGGCGTCGGCCGCGTCGCCGGCTTCGCCCGCGCCGGGCAGGCCGAGGTGGCGTTCGACCATCAGCGCGACCTGGGCCTTGTCGGCGCGGCCGTTGCCGGTCACCTGCTGCTTGATCGTGGCCGGCGGGAACTCGCGGATCGGCACCCCGGCCGCAGCGCCGGCCAGCAGCACGACCCCGCGCACGTGGCCGAGAACGAGCGCCGTGCGCACGTTGGCGGCGTGGAACGCCTCCTCGACGGCCATCAGGTCGGGGTTCACGCGGGCGATCAGGGCAGCGACCCCCTCGTGGATCAGGCGCAGCCGCTCGGGCAGCGAAAAGCGCGCGGGGGCCGCGATCACGCCCTTGTCCGAAAGGCGGGCTCGCGACCCCTGCCAGTCGAGGACGCCCCAGCCGGTCCGCACCGAGCCGGGGTCGACCCCGAGGACGATCACGCTCTCCTGCTGGCGAGCGCGGCGGCTACTTGGCCGCCGCCTCCTCCATCTCCTTCTCCGAGATGTCGAAGTTGGCCCACACGTTCTGGACGTCGTCGAGATCCTCGAGCGCGTCCATCAGCTTCATCATCTGCTGGGCCTTGCTGCCCTCGAGCGCGACGTTCGTGCTCGCGTACTTGCCGATCTCGGCGCTGTCGGGCTCGACGCCAGCGCCCTTGAGCGCGGTGACGACGGCCTCGAAGGCCTGCGGCGAGGTGGACACCTCCCACAGGTCGCCTTCGCCGCTGATGTCGTCGGCGCCCGCTTCCAGCGCCAGCGCCATCAGGTCGTCCTCGCTGATCTTCTCGCGCGCGATGGTGATCACGCCCTTGGGCGAGAACATGTACGCGACACAGCCGGCGGTGCCCATGTTGCCGTTGTTCTTGGTGAAGGCGTGGCGGATCTCGGACACCGTGCGGTTGCGGTTGTCGGTCGAGCCCTCGACCATCACCGCGACGCCGCCGGGGCCGTAGCCCTCGAGCACGATCTCCTCGTAGGTCTCGCCCTCGAGCTCGCCCGTGCCCTTCTGGATCGCGCGCTTGATGTTGTCGGCGGGCATGTTCGCCGCGCGGGCCTTGTCGAGCACCGTGCGCAGCCGCGGGTTCTTCTCGGGATCGCCGCCGCCGATGCGGGCCGCGATCGTCATCTCACGGATCAGCTTGGTGAAGACCTTGCCGCGCTTGGCGTCCAGCGCGCCCTTCTTGTGCTTGATCGTGTGCCACTTGGAGTGACCGGACATCGTGCAACGCTCCTCGAACCGGGAAACGTCGGAGTGTAACACGCCCCACCCTCACGGGGCCGCCCTGCTACGATCCCCAGCCGATGGCGTCCTGTCCCGCCTGTGCCCGCCCCGCGGCCGCCGGCCGTCCGCGCTGTCTCTATTGCGGCGCCCCGCTGACCGCCGTGCCCGAGACGGCGCCCGAGGCGGCCGCGGCGCCGGCAGCACCGGAGCCCGAAGGGCGAGACCGCGTCGTGTGCGATGCCGCCGGCGTCGAGGCGGCCGCCCTCGGCGCCGCGCTCGGCATCGGCGCCTACGAGGCCGGCCAGCTCGCCCGCCGCGGCGGCTGGCAGGAGCTGCGGGCGCTTCCGCCGGCCGAGGCGCTGGCGCTGGCCGGGCGCCTGCGGGCGGCGGGCGCCCGGGCCGAGGTGGTCCCCGAGGCCGACAGCCGGCGCGCGGCGCGCCCGCTGCGGGTGCAGGGCGGCGGTTTCGAGGGCGGGTCGCTCGCGCTCGACACCGGGTCCGGCCCGATCGGACTCCTGCCGGCCGAGCTGCTGCTGATCGTGTGCGGCCCGATCGCCCGCGAGCACCAGGCCCAGGAGGCGCCCGGCTGGCGGGCGCTGCGCCACGTGCGCGTCAACAACCCGCAGCCCGGCTACCGCTTCCACCTGCACCGCCGGACGGATCCGGTGCCGCTCGAGCTCGACCCCGCCGAGTTCGCCTTCCGCACCCCTCGAGCCTCGGCCCAGCTCGAGCTCGGGGCCTGGTGCGACGCGCTGGCGCGCGCCGGGGTGGCGGTGGACGACGGCTTCCGGAAGCTGCCGGTCGCGCTCGCCTTCGTGGCGGCGCGGGAGGAGGAGGCGCCGGGCGCGCGCCCCGGCGCCCCGCGCCGCGAGAAGGAAGGCGACCGGCTGCTCGACAACCTGGTCCAGTTCCGCGCCTACTCCGCCTGGCGCGGCGCCCTCGAGCGACGCCTGTCCGCCGCGCGCTGAACGAACCCCGCCCGGCCTGCGCGGGCCGTGCAGGGTTCCTGTGTTACCGTCCGGGCGGGAATGAAGCTGATCGTCCAGATCCCGTGCCTCAACGAGGAGCAGACCCTCCCCGAGGTGCTGCGGGCGATTCCGCGCTCGATCCCCGGCGTCGACGTCGTCGAGGTGCTGGTGATCGACGACGGCTCCTCCGACCGGACCTCGGCGGTGGCCCGCCTGCACGGCGCCGACCACGTCGTGCGCTTCACCCAGCGCAAGGGCCTGGCCTACGGCTTCATGGCCGGCGTCGACGCGGCGCTGCGGCTGGGCGCCGACGTGATCGTCAACACCGACGCCGACAACCAGTACCCGGCCGACGCGATCCCGGCGCTGATCGCCCCGATCCTGCGCGGCGAGGCGGACATGGTGATCGGCGACCGCGGGGTCGGCGAGGTCGCCCACTTCTCGTGGACCAAGCAGCGGCTGCAGATGCTCGGCTCGTGGGTCGTGCGCAAGGTGTCCGGCACCCGCGTGCCCGACACCACCAGCGGCTTCCGGGCGATGAGCCGCGAGGCCGCGCTGCGGATCAACATCGTCTCCGAGTTCACCTACACGCTGGAGTCGATCATCCAGGCCGGCAAGAAGAAGCTGGCCGTGACCTCGGTGCCGATCCACGCCCAGGAGACGCGGCCCTCGCGGCTGTTCGGCTCGACCGCCGAGTACGTCAAGCGCTCGGCCGCGACGATCGTGCGCATCTACGCGATGTACGAGCCGTTCAAGGTCTTCATGATCCTGGGCGGGGTGCTGTTCGCCGGCGGCTTCGTGCTGGGCCTTCGCTACACCTACTTCTGGTGGATGGGCGAGATCCGCGGCCACTTCCAGTCGGCGATCCTGTCGGTGCTGCTGCTGATCCTCGGCTTCGTGACGATCCAGTGGGGGCTGATGGCGGACCTGATCGCCAGCAACCGCAAGCTGATCGAGGACGTGCTCTACCGCGTCCGCCAGATGGAGCTGAAGGGGAACGCGGAGCGTCCCGAGGACGCGGGTCGTGGCTGAACCGGCCGAAGTCTCGGTGGTGATTCCCGCCTTCCACGAGGAGGAGGGCATCGGCGACGTCGTGCGCTCGCTGCTGGCGGCGGCCCCGTGGGGCGAGGTGCTGGTCGTCGACGACGGCTCCGCCGACCGCACTGCCGAGCGGGCCGAGGCCGCCGGAGCCCGCATCGTGCGCCACCCCTACAACAAGGGCAACGGCGCCGCAGTCAAGACCGGCCTGCGCGAGGCCCGGTTCCCGGTGGTGCTGCTGATGGACGCCGACGGCCAGCACGACCCGGGCGAGGCGCGATCGGTGGTGGCGCCGATCGGCCTCTACGACATGGTGATCGGGGCCCGCGCCGCGGCCGACCAGCACTTCGTGCGCGCGCTCGGCAACGCGGTGTTCCAGCGCCTCGCCTCGTGGCTGACCGAGCGCGAGATCCCCGACCTCACCTCCGGCTTCCGGGCGGTGAAGCGCGAGCGGATGCTGGAGATCCTCCACCTGCTGCCGAACGGCTTCTCCTACCCGACGACCTCCTGTCTCGCCTTCCTGAAGGCCGGCCACAACGTGCTGTTCGTGCCGATCAAGGCCCGGGTCCGGGTCGGCAAGAGCAAGATCCGCGTCCTCCGCGACGGCCTGCGCTTCCTGCTGATCATCTTCAAGGTCGTCACGCTGTACAGCCCGCTGCGGGTGTTCTTCCCCGTGGCGGCCGCCGCGCTCGCGACCGGCGTGGCCTACGGCACCTGGAACGTGTGGGCCTTCGGCAAGATCCCGATGGGCTCGGCGCTGCTGATCCAGCTCGCCGTCGTCGTCTTCCTGTTCGGGCTGATCGCCGAGCAGATCGCCGCCCAGAACGAGCGGCGGTGAGGCGCCGGCCGCTCCGCGAGCTGGAGGCGGCGGGCCTGCTGCTGCTGCTGCCGGTCCTGGCCCACGCGCCGGCGCTCCTGTCCGACACGCTGCTCGGGCCCGGGGACGGCGCCGCGCTGCACCTGCCGCTGCGGGCCGAGGTCTGGGAGGCCTGGCGCGGCGGCGAACTGCCCGCGTGGAATCGCTCGCAGTTCGGCGGCAGCCCGCTGCTCGCCTCCTACCGCCCCGGGGCGCTGTACCCGCCGATGGTCGCGCTGGCCCCGCTCGACCCGTTCGGGGCCTTCCAGTTGCTCGTGCTGTTCTCGCTCGCCGCCGCAGGACTCGTCACCTTCTTCTACCTGCGCCGGCTCGGCGCCGGCATGACAGGCTCCTACGTCGCCGGGTTGTGCTTCGCGCTCGGTCCCTACCTCGCCGGCCACCTCGGCCAGACGGACGCCGTGGTGGCGGCGCCGCTGCTGCCGCTCGTGCTGCTGGCCGCGGAGTCGCACATGAACCGGGCCTCCGTCGGCCGCGCGGCCGGCCTGTCGGGGGCCTTGGCGCTGCTGCTGGTGGCGGGCTCTCCGGCCGCCTCCAGGGCCGGCGTCGCGCTGTTGCTCGGCCGGCTGCTGCTGGGCCACCTGCGCCCCCACGACGGCGGGCCCAGCCCGCGCCAGAGCGGGCTCGCCGTCGCGCTGGGTTTTGCTCTCGCCGCGCCGCAACTGCTGCCCTCGCTGCTGCTGCTGCCGGAGGCCGGCCGCCAGGTCACGGGCCTCGCCGACGGCGATCCCGCCTGGCCCGGGTTCGCCGGCCTGATCGTGCGCTACGTGTCGCACACGCCCGCGCCGGCGCTGGCGCTGGCGGCGCTGCCGCTGGTGATGACCCACATGGCGGTGCGGGTGCTGGGCCTGGCGCTCCTGGTGTGCCTGTGGCTGCAGTGGGGCCGCGGGCCGCTGTCGGAGCCCGGCGCGCTCGCGCTGGTGTTCGACTTCGCGCTGGCGGTGTTGTGCGGGCTGTCGCTGTCCGTGCAGTGGCGGGCTCGCCACGAGCCGCTGGGAGCCCGGTTGCGGGCCTGGTTCCTGTTCACGGCGCTGTGCTCGTCGGCCGCGCTGTCGGTCGCGGCGGCCGCCACCGGACCGCTGCCGGAGTCGCTGACCGCCGCCGTCGGCGTGCTGGCCTTCGCGATGATCGTCTACTTCGCGACCGTCACCCACCGCGACCCGCTGATCGCCAACGTGTGGCTGCTGCCGCTGACGGCGGCGTTCCTGCTCCAGCCCCACGGGCGCGGCGCCTGGGCAGGCGCGCCGACGCGCTCCGTGGTCGAGGAGGGCACCGCCACCCGCCGCAGCGTCGAGGCGGCGATGGGCGCCGGGCGGCGCGAGCTGTCGCTGAGCCTCGCGACGGCGTGGCCGGAGGCGACCGCCGCCGACCTCGGTCACGCCGGCCTCGCCCGCTTCAGCGGCCGCCGCAACGCGGCGGGCTACGACCCGATGGTGCCGCTGCGCACGCGGGCGGCGATCGGCGGCATGGGCCCGGACGGCACCCTGCGCGGCGACTTCTTCGCGACCTCGCCGGCCCGGCTCGAGGCGCTCGGCGTGCGCTGGGCGCTGGCCGAGGCCGAGGCCCTCGCCAGCCGCCCCGACCCCTGGGGCCTCGGCGAGCCGCTGGACCTCGAGCTGCTGCCGGACGTGCCCCGCTTCCTCCCGCTGCCGCTGCAACCGGCCTCGGAGCTGCGCCTCGCCTCCCATCTGGCCGACGCGAAGGACGTGGAGGAGGGCACGGTGGTCGCCACCGCCGAGGTGCGGCTCGCCTCCGGGCGCACGATCGCGCTGCCGCTGCGGGCCGGGGAGCACACCGCGGAGTGGGCCCACGACCGGCCCGACGTGCGCGCCGTGATCCGCCACGGCCGCGCCCCGGTGCTGGAGAGCTGGCCCGCCGACGGCGCCGCGTTCCTGGGCTACCGCTACTTCGCCAGCCTGCCGCTGCCCGGGCGCTTCCTCGTGGACGGGGTGCGTCTGGTGCGCGCGCCGGGCTCCTTCCGCTTCCTGTTGTCGCGGCTGTCGCTGCGCGACGCGGCCAGCGGACGCTTCACGCCGGCTTCGCGGGTCTCCGCCTGGCTCAGCGACACCCGCGTGCTGCACGAGGTGGCGGCCACGCCGGGCGTGCGGCTGTTCGCGTTGCCCGACGCGCTGGGGCCGGCGGCGGTGCTGGGTCGGGTGCGGGTGGTGGCGGACGAGGAGGCGCGGCTGCGGGCGCTGGCCGAGCCGGAGCGCGCGGGCTTCGACCCGCGGCGCGAGGCGCTGCTGGCGGCCGTGCCCCCGGGCTTCGTGGCCGGCGACCGGCCGCGCGGGGCGCTGCTGGCACGGGCCGCGGGCAGCCGGCTCGAGGCGCTGGCCGAGGGCCCGGGGCTGCTGGTGCTGGCGGAGAGCTGGGACCGCGGCTGGTCGGCGACGCTCGACGGCCGGCCCGCCGAGGTCGTCGCGGCCAACGAGGCGCGGCTCGCCGTGGCGCTGCCTCCCGGCTGGCACCGGGTCGTGCTGCGCTACGCCCCGCCCGGCTTCGCGGCCGGGCTGGCGCTGGGCGGCCTCGCTTTCGCCGTGCTGGCCGTCCGTCTGGGGTTTGACCGCCAAAATCGTCGCGCGCTACGATCGCGCGTTTCGCCGCCCGCGCCCTGACCCCATGACCAAGCCTCCCAGCCTCTCCATCTTCTTCCCGGCCTACAACGACGCCGGGACCATCGCCTCGCTGGCGATCGTGGCCCACATGACCGCCCGCGAGCTGACCGACGACTACGAGGTGATCGTGGTCGAGGACGGCAGCCCGGACCACACCGGGGAGCTGCTCGACGAGATGGCGAAGAGCTTCCCGTGGCTGAGAGTCGTCCACCACGAGAAGAACAAGGGGTACGGCGGGGCGCTGCGCACGGGCTTCCAGACCGCTTCCAAGGACCTCGTCTTCTACACCGACGGCGACGCCCAGTACGACCCGCGCGAGCTGCGCTCGCTGTGGCAGGCGTTCGGGCCCGAGGTCGACTTCGTCAACGGCTTCAAGATGGGCCGCTCCGACCCGTTCCACCGGATCGTGATCGGCCGCGTCTACCACCACTTCGTGAAGACGATGTTCGGGCTGAAGGTGCGCGACGTCGACTGCGACTTCCGGCTGATGAAGCGCAGCGTGTTCGACAAGGTCGTGCTGGAGCGCAGCTCCGGCGTCATCTGCGTCGAGCTGATGAAGAAGGTGCAGGACCACGGCTTCCGCATCGCGCAGGTCGGCGTCCGCCACTTCCACCGCACCTACGGCAAGAGCCAGTTCTTCAACTTCCCGCGCGTCGCCCGCACGCTGCTCGACCTGGCCAACCTGTGGTTCGAGCTGGTGGTCCGCAAGCAGCACCTCGCGCCGCGGGCGTAGGGGGAGCCGTGGGCGATCACCGCGACTTCTACCGCGGCCGCAGGGTGATGGTGACCGGCGGCCTCGGCTTCATCGGCTCCAACCTGTGTCGCACCCTGGCGGACCTGGGCGCCCAGGTGCTGGCGGTCGACAGCCTGCTGCCGGACTACGGCGGCAATCCCTTCAACCTCGCGGGCTACGAGGACAAGGTCCGGATCAACGTCGCCGACGTGCGCGGCCACGCCATGAAGCACCTGGTCCGCGGCCAGGAGGTGCTGTTCAACCTCGCCGGCCAGGTCAGCCACATGGACTCGATGACCGACCCGTTCACGGACCTCGAGATCAACTGCACGTCGCAGCTCTGGATCCTGGAGGCGCTGCGCCAGTTCAATGCCGACTGCAAGGTGGTCTACGCCGGCACCCGCCAGATCTACGGCAAGCCGCGCTACCTGCCCGTCGACGAGCAGCACCTGCTGAACCCGACCGACGTCAACGGCATCAACAAGATCTCGGGCGAGTTCTACCACCTCGTCTACAACTCCGTGCACGGCATCCGCGCCTGCTCGCTGCGGCTGACCAACACCTACGGGCCGCGGCAACTGATCCGCCACAACCGCCAGGGCTTCATCGGCTGGTTCATGAAGCAGGTGGTGCTGGGCGAACAGATCCAGATCTACGGCGACGGCGCGCAGCGCCGCGACTTCGACTACGTCGACGACACGGTCGACGCCTTCCTGCGGGCCGGCGCCATGGAGCAGGCCGACGGCGAGGTGTTCAACCTCGGCGGCGACGCGCCGGTCTCGCTCAGGGACCTGACCGAGCTGATGATCGAGCTGGCCGGCCGCGGCTCCTACCGGCTGATCCCGTTCCCCGAGGAGCGCAAGAAGATCGACATCGGCGACTTCTACGCCGACACCTCGAAGATCAAGGCGGCGCTCGGCTGGCAGCCGGTGACGAAGCTGCGCGACGGACTCGCGCGCACGATCGCCTACTACGACGCGCACAAGGAGCATTACCTGTGACCACCGGGCCCGTCCCCTTCGTCGACTTCCGGCCCCACGTGGCGGCCCACCGCGCGGAGATCGACGCGGCGATCGCCCGCGTGCTCGACTCCGGCTGGTTCATCCTCGGCCCCGAGTGCGAGGCCTTCGAGCGCGAGCTGGCCGCGCACTTCGGCGTGGCCGACGCGGTGGCGGTCGCCAACGGCACCGAGGCGCTGCAGCTCGCCCTCGAGGCGCTCGGCGTCGGCCCCGGCGACGAGGTGGTGACCTCGCCGGTGACCGCGGCCTTCAGCGCGATCGCGATCGAGCGCGCCGGAGGCACCCCGGTGTTCGCCGACGTCGACCCCGCGACCGTCGCGGTGACGCCGGAGAGCGTGGAAAAGGCGATCTCGCCCCGCACGAAGGCGCTGATGCCGGTCCACCTGTACGGCCACCCGGTCGACCTCGACCCGATGCTGGACCTGGCGAAGCGCAAGGGGCTGCCGCTGCTGGAGGACGCCTGCCAGGCCCACGGCGCGCGCTACAAGGGCCGCAAGGTGGGCAGTCTCGGGCCGCTGGCAGGCCTCAGCTTCTACCCGACCAAGAACCTCGGCGCGTTCGGCGACGGCGGTGCGGTCCTCGTCTCCGACACCCGCTACTCCGAGCGGCTGCGCCGGCTGCGCAACGGCGGCCAGAGCCGCCGCTACTACCACGACGAGCCGGGCATCAACTCGCGGCTCGACGAGCTGCACTGCGCGGTGCTGCGCGCCAAGCTGCCGCACCTCGACGCCTGGACCGCGCGCCGCCGCGCGATCGCCGCGATCTACGACCGCGAGCTGGCGGACGGCGCCGTGCGGCCGCTGGGCGAGCAGCCGTACGCGCAGTCCTGCTACCACCTCTACGTCGTGCGCTCGCCGCGCCGCGACGGGCTGGCGCAGGAGCTGCACGACAAGGGCATCGGCACCCTGATCCACTACCCGGTGCCGCTGCACCTGCAGAAGATGTACGCCCGCCTCGGCGGCAAGGTCGGCGACTTCCCGAACGCGGAACAGGTCGTCGGCGAGATCCTGTCGCTGCCGATGTACCCGGAGCTGACCGACGCCCAGGCGCTGGCCGTGGCGGCGGCCGTGCGGGAGTCTCGCTGAGCCTCACGCCGCCCGTCGTCGCCGCGTTGTGCGGCGCCGCGCTGTTCCTGCTGCCCGGCCTGTGCTGGCTCGCCCTGCTGCCCGTGCGCGAGCGCGACGCGCTGCGCCTCGACGAGCGGCTGTTCTTCGCGCTGTTCGCCAGCACGGCGTTCGCGGCCTGGCTCTCGCTGGTGCTGGCGGAGGCGGGCGCCTTCTCGCTGCCGCGGGCGGGCGCGCTGTCCTTCGCGGTCTGCGCCGCGGCGCTGCTCGCGCGGCTCGCCCGCGCCGGGCGCGCCGGCCTCGCCTGGCCCCTGGCCCGGCCCGGCAGTCGCGCGGACTGGGCGCCGTTCGTGCTGCTGGCCGCGGCGGCCCTCGCCCTGTACGCGCGGCCCTCCGAGTACATCGTCGGCGGCCGCGACCCGGGCGCCTACGTCGCCACCATGGGCCTCGTCGCCCGCACCGGCGCGATCGTCCACGCCGATCCCGCGGTGCTCTCGATTCCGGCTCCCGACTTCGGCCTGTTCTACCGCAACCCGGAGAAGAGCGATCCGCTGTCGTGGTCGCGCTTCATGGGCTTCGACCTCGAGCGCCCCGAGACCGGACGCGTCTACCCGCAGTTCTTCCACCTGTTCCCCGCCTTCGGCGCGCTGCTGTTCTCGGCCTTCGGGATCAAGGGCGCGCTGGCGGCGCCGCCGGTGTTCGGGGTGCTCGGGCTGCTGGCCGCCTTCCTGCTGCTGCGGCGGCTGTGGGGCCCCGGGGTCGCCGCGGCCGGCGCTCTGCTGCTGCTCGTCAACCCGCTGTCCCTGTGGTTCGCGCGCTACCCCGTGTCGGAGCCGATGTCGCAGGCGCTGCTGCTCGCCGGCCTGCTCGCGTTCAGCCACTGGGAGGAGTCCCGCGGCCGCTGGCAGGGGGCGCTGGCCGGGCTCGCCCTCGGGCTCACGCTGCTCGTGCGGATCGACGCGGTGCTGCTGCTGGGGCCGCTGGCGCTCTACGTGTTCGTCCGCCGCTGCCGGCGCGCGGCGAGCTGGCCCGAGCTCGGCGCCGTGCTGGTCCCGTTCGCCCTCCTCGCGCTGCACGCCGCCGTGCACGCGGCGATCTGGGCCCCCAAGTACGTGCGCACGATCGTGGACCGTCCGTACTGGCGGCAGCCGGCGTGGGTGTGGGTCGCGCTGGCCCTGCTCCTGGCCGGCGCGCTGCTGGCCGCCGACCGCGTCGGACCGCGGCTGGCGGCAGCGTTGCGGCCCCACGCGCCGCGGCTGCGGCTGGTGCTGGGTGCCGTCGCGGTGCTGGCCCTCGGCTACGCCTGGTTCCTGCGCCCGCTGCTCTCGGCCTGGGCGGGCGGGGACGGCAACCCGGGGCCGGCCGCCCTGCCCGCGGGAGACCTGCGCGCGACGCTCGAGGCCTGGGGCTTCCGCCGCCTCGCCGCCCACGACGCTCAGGCGCTGGTGCGGCTCGGCTGGTTCGTGACGCCGCTCGGGATCGCGCTCGGCGTCGCGGGTGGTCTCGTCGCGCTGCGCGAGTGGAAGGAGCGGACGCTGCTGCCGCTCCTGGTGTTCGCCAGCTTCACGGCCTTCTACCTGTACAAGATCCGGGTCTTCAACGACTACCCGTTCGCGATGCGGCGCTACCTGCCGGCGACGCTGCCGCTGCTGCTGGGCCTCGCCGCGCTCGCGCTGTTCCGCCTCGCGGGCCGCGCCCGCGCGCGCCAGGCGCTCGCCTCGATGCTGGGCGTGGCGCTGTTCGCGAGCTTCGCCGCGCAGTCGCGGCCGCTCCTGCGTTACGTCGACTGGACGGGCTCCGTGCGCTTCGTCGCCGACCTCGCCCGCCGCTTCGGGCCGCGGGACGTGGTGATCTTCGAGCAGCCCAAGAGCGTGCACCTGCTGTCGCTGCCGCTGTGGGCGGCGTGGGGCGTGAACGGCCTCGAGTTCGCCCGCTTCGACCCCGACCCGGCGCGGCTGCAGCATCTCGTGGACGACTGGCGAGGCCGCTGGCGCAACATGTACTTCGTCCACACCTACAACACCAACCTGTGCGGGTTGTTCCTGGAGCGGGTGGCCGACTTCTCGTTCGGCACCTTCGAGTGGTACGCGTACAACCAGCGGCCCGCGCGGCCGCAGTTCCGCTCCGTGCACTTCACGCTGTCGCGGGTGGTGCCGCCCGACCAGATCCGGGTGCCGCCGCTCGACGCGATCGACGTCGGCGGCTCCGACGACGTGATGGTCTCGGGCTTCTTCGACAAGGAGGGCGGTGGCGAGCGCACCTATCGCTGGAGCGGAGCCTGCGCCAGCGTCTACGCCCCCGGGGCCCCGGCAGGCGGGGAGATCGTGCTCACGCTGTCGCCCGGGCACCGCCCGGCGGAGCGGCTGGCGCCGGTGACGGTCTCGCTCGACGGCGTGGTGCTGGGCACGGTGGAACCCGTCGCCGGCTGGCGCGAGTACGCGCTGCCGCTGCCCGCGCCGCTGCCCGCGGGGCCACGGGTGCTGCGCCTCGACGTGCCGGCCTGGCGGCCGATCAACGTGCTGCCGGGCTCGAGCGACGTGCGCGACCTCGGGGTGATGGTCGATCGCGTCCGCTTCGCCGCCCCGGGTGCGCCCGCGGCAGGCTCCTCGGGTGCGCGTGCTACGATGCCGGCCCGCCGACCGTGAGCCCCCGTATCCTCGTCGTCGTCCCGACCTACAACGAGCGCGACAACATCGCCCCGCTGATCGCGGAGCTGCTGGCGCTGCCCTTCGAGCTCGACGTGTGGGTCGCCGACGACGGCAGCCCGGACGGCACCGCCGACGCGGTGCGGGAGGCGATGGCGGCCCACCCGGGCCGCGTCGGCCTGGTCGAGGGGTCCCACAAGCGCGGGCGCGGCGCCGCGGTGATCGACTCCTTCAGGCGCGGCCTCGCCGACCCCAGGCGCTACGAGCTGCTGTTCGAGATGGACGCCGACTTCTCGCACCACCCGCGCGAGATCCCCAAGTTCGTCGAGAAGCTGCGCGAGTGCGACATGGTGATCGGCTCCCGCTACGTGCCCGGCGGCGGCACCTCGGAGTGGGGCATGGCGCGGCCGATCCTCAGCGCCGTCGCCAACGTCTACGTCCAGGTCGTGGCCGGGGTCCCGATCCGCGACACCACCTCGGGCTACCGCGGCTACCGGCGCGCGGTGCTGGAGGAGACCGAGTTCGACCGCATCAAGATCTCCGGCTACGCCGTGCACGGCGAGATGGCGTACCAGGCCTGGGTCCACGGCTTCCGTCTCGGCGAGGTGCCGATCCACTTCAAGAACCGCGCCCGCGACGCCTCCAAGCTGAGCCTCGAGGAGGTGTACATGGCGGTCCTCAACTTCGCCCTGCTGCGCTTCCGCTACGGCTTCCGGCCGCGCCGCCGCCCTGCCGCCTGAGGCCGCGCCCGTGCGCGTGCTGATGGTCACCTCGTCGTACCCGCTGCACCCCGGCGACGGCACCGCGCCGTTCATCGAGGAGATCGCGCGCGGCGTCGTGCGCCGGGGCCACCAGGTCGACGTCGTGCTGCCCGAGCACCCGCGCCTCGCGCGGCCGGCGGAGCCGGGCCTCGCCTTCTTCCCCTACCGCTACTCGCCGACGTCGCGGCTCGCGGTGTGGGGCTACGCGCAGAGCCTGGTCGCCGACACCCGGCTGCGGCTGGAGCTGCCGCTGGTCGCGCCACTGGCCGCGCTGGGCCTGCGCCGCGCGGTGGCGGCGCGGCTGCGCGCCACGCGCTACGATGTCGCCCACCTGCACTGGGTGATCCCCAACGCCGCTCTCGTCACCGGCAAGCTGTGGCGGGCGGGCGTGCCCCAGGTCGTGAGCCTGCACGGCAGCGACGTGTTCATGGCCGAGCGCCGCGGCTTCCTCGGCGACCTCGCCGCCCGCGCGTTCCACCGCGCCGGCGCCGTCACCGCCTGCTCGGGCGACCTGCACCGCCGCGCGGTCGTGCTCGGAGCGCCCGCCGACCGCACGCGCACCGTGCCCTACGGGGTCGACGCCGCGCTGTTCGCGCCGCGCACGCCCGACCCGGCGCTGCGGCGCGAGCTGGGCGCCGAAGACGGCGAGCTGCTGGTGTTCGCCTTCGGCCGCCTGGTCGAGAAGAAGGGACTGCGCTTCCTGGTCGACGCCGCCGCGCGCGCCGACCGCCGCTGCGCGTTCGCGATCGCCGGCGACGGCGACCTGCGCGCATCTCTCGAGCGGCAGGCACAGGCGGCCGGCGCGCGCGTGCGCTTCACCGGCGCGCTGACCCGCGAGCGGGTGGCCGCGGCGCTGGCCGTCGCCGACGTGGTCGCGGTGCCGTCGGTGGTCGATTCCGCGGGCAACGTCGACGGGCTGCCCAACGCGCTGCTCGAGGCGCTGGCCGCGGGCGCCGCGGTGGTCGCCTCGCGAGTCGCCGGCATCCCCGACGTGGTCGAGGACGGGATCAACGGGCTGCTGGTGCCGCCGGGGGACGGTGCTGCGCTGGCCGCCGCGATCGCGAGACTCGCCGCGGACCCGGCGCTGCGCTCGCGGCTCGCCGCCGCGGCCCGCGAGCGGGCCCGCGCGCAACTGACGTGGGACGCGGCCGCACAGGCCTTCGAGGAGTGTTATGTCCGCGCGCAGGCGCTGGACCAACGTCCGCGGGACTGAGAACCGCATCTACGAGCCGCTCGAGCGGCTGGCGGTCGGCGCCTTCGACCTGCCCGGCCGCGCCTGGGCCGCGCTGCGCGGGCGGCCGCCGGGACTGCCGCTCGACCCTGCGGAGCTGCGCGAGGTGCTGGTGCTGCGGCTCGACCGCATCGGCGACGTGGTGATGAGCCTGCCCGCGCTGGCCGACCTGCGCCGCGCGCTGCCGGACGCGCGGATCCGGCTCGCCGTCGGCCGCTGGAGCGCCGACGTCGCGCGCAGCGCGCCGGTCGACGAGGTGATCGAGTGGAGCGCGCCGTGGGTCGGCCGCCGCAGCGAAGGTGCCGACGGCTTCGGCGCCCTGTGCCGGCGCGCCCTCGGCCTGCGGCGCGAGCGGCTCGACCTGGCGCTCGATCTGCAGGGCGACGTGCGCGCCTCGCTGCTGATGTGGCTCAGCGGGGCCCGGGCGCGGGCGGGATACGCGAACACCGGCGGCGCCTGGATGCTGAGCCACGTGGTGCCGCTCGACGAGGACGTGAGCTGGGTCGCGCAGAACCGGCTGGCGCTCGACGTGGTGCTCGGCCCGCAGCCGCGGGGACGCGTCGCCGACCCGCTGACCGCCGCGGAGCGCGCGGCCGCCGCCGAGCTGCTGGGGCGGCTGGGGCTGGGCCCCGGGGGCCCGCGGATCGGCATCCACCCCTCCGGCGGACGGCTGATCAAGCAGTGGCCCGCGGAACGCTGGGCCGAGGTCGGGGCGCGGCTGCAACGCGAGTTCGGGGCGCGGGTGGTGATCACCGGCTCGGGCGCCGACGCGGCGCTCGCGGCCGACGTGGCCGCGCGACTGCCCGAGCGGCCGACCGATCTCGCGGGCCGGCTCTCCGTGCGCGAGACGCTGGCGGTCGTCGAGCAGCTCGACCTCTACCTCTCGCCGGACACGGGGACGATGCACCTCGCCTGCCTGGTCGGCACGCCGACGGTCAGCGTCTTCGGGCCGTCCGACCCGGGCCGCTACTTCTTCGACTTCGAGCCCGCGGAGCGCGAGCGCCACGTCGTGTGCCGGCCCGACCTGTGGTGCGCGCCGTGCAACCTGATCCGCAAGCCGCCGGCCGAGTGCGCGAAGGCGGCGCTGCCCGAGTGCCTCGACCTGGTGGGGGTCGACGAGGTGCACGCCGCCGCCGCGCGGCTGCTGAAGGCGGGGGGGTTCGCGCTGCGGGCTTGACCGGAGCGGCCATAATCGCTCCATGCCCCCGCGACCCCTGGCGTCCGGGACCATCTCGTTCGGGATGGTCTCGATCCCCGTCAACCTCTACGCGGCGACCGAGTCGAAGGCCGCGATCTCCTTCAACCTGCTGCACGGCAAGTGCAAGGGCCGGCTCAAGCAGCAGTACGTGTGCCCGAAGGACGGCAACGAGGTCGTGCCGCGCCCGGACATGGTGAAGGGCTACGAGTTCGCCAAGGACCAGTACGTCACGTTCACGGACGACGAGATCAAGGCCATGCAGCAGGAGGCCAACAAGCTGATCGAGATCGCCGAGTTCGTGCCGGCCACCGCGGTCGACGCCCTGTACTTCGACGGCGCCTACTACGTCGGGCCCGACAAGGGCGCTGACCGCGCCTACCGCCTGCTGGCGGCGGCGATGGAGAAGACCGGGCGCTGCGCGCTGGCGCGCTGGGCGGCGCGCGGCAAGCAGTACCTGGTGCTGCTGCGGCCGGTGGGCCGCGGGATCGTGATGCAGCAGCTCCTCTACGCCGACGAGGTGCGCGGGATGGACGAGATCCCGACCGGCGAGAGCGAGGTCAAGGAGGCGGAGCTGGGTCTCGCCGTCCAGCTCGTCGAGCAGATCGCCGCCGACCGCTTCCGCCCCGAGGCCTACGAAGACGAGGTCCGCAAGCGGATGCAGGAGGCGATCGAGCGCAAGGTCGCGGGCCAGGAAGTCGCGATGGCCCCCGAGCCGAAGAAGGCCGAGATCGTCGACCTGATGGAGGCGCTCAAGGCCAGCCTCGCCGCCAGGGCGGCGGCTGCCGCGGCACCCTCGGCGGTCGCGGACGACACGCCACGGCGCGCGGCCGGCTAGGCCAGGTCCCCGAAACGCCGGGCGAGGCGGGGGCCGGTGCCCGCGTCTTCGTGCTTGAAGAAGATCCACGCCTCGGCGACGCCGCTCAGCGCGCGCAGCTTCGCGTGCCAGCCGCGCAGCGCGTCGTCGTCGTAGTCCGACCGCCGCAGCCGCAGGTAGGCCCAGCCCGCGGTCTCGACCAGCGGCGCTCCCTCCTCGCCGCTGTCGTCGGTGTCGGAGGCGACGAGGGCGTGGCCGCGCTCGCGCAGCCGGGCGTGGACGGCGTCGTCGAAGAAGTCCGGGTGGCGGAACTCGAAGGCGAAGCGCAGGTCGCCCGGAAGCAGGGCCAGGAAGCCGTCGAGGCGCTCCAGGTCCAGCTTCATGTTGGGCGGGGTCTGGAACAGGATCGGCCCCAGCCGCGGGCCCAGCGTGCGGGCGACCTCCACGAAGTGCGCGAGGTCGGGGGCGCACTCGGGCTTGAGGCGGCGGATGTGGGTGACCTTCTGCGGCGCCTTCAGCACGAAGCGGAAGTCGGCACCGACCTGGGCCGCCCAGCTCGCGAGCAGCTCGGGCTTCGGCATCCGGTAGAAGGTGTTGTTGATCTCGACCGCGCCGAAGCGCTGCGCGTAGTAGGGCAGGAAGCCCGCGTCCTTGAGCTCCTTCGGGTAGAACGAGCCCTTCCACTCCTTGTAGGCGAACCCGCTGGTACCGACGTGAAGCCGCATCGTCCGCCGATGCTACGCCGGCGGGAACGCGTGACGACGGCACGCCTGGCGATCCGCGGGACGCGGGCGTAACCTCCGCCCGACGCGGGGCCGTCCGGTACCTGCGGCCCCGCCCCTTTGCGAGGCGAGGCCATCATGAGCAAGACGTCGGTCTGGCCATTCGTTCCCCTGGTGCTGTCCCTGGCGGCCTGCGGAGGGGGCGCGCCCTCCGTCAAGCAGTGCCGCGACAGCTGGCAGAAGGCGCCCTCGGGCGAAAAGGTCCTCGAGTGCCGCTTCGAAGGCGGCGAGCGCGCCACCCACGAGCTCGCCGGCCGCAGCTCTCCGACGCCGGTGGGCACGTGCTGGGACTACGACGTGGTCGTGGCGCAGCGCTGCGGGTGCCGGGAGTTCCTGAAGGCCAGCATCTGCTGCCGCTCGGGCTCGACGTCGGAGTGCGAGTGGCGCATCGGCAACTCGGTCGTGACCGACTGCGCGAAGTACGGCGAGCCGCCGTTCGGACTCTCGGGCACGCAGGAGCCGGCCGACTGCCGTGAGCGGCGCCTGCAGGCCGAGTGCTTCCAGCGCAAGGACCTGCAGTTCGCGGGGGTCGTCGTCGGCCCGTGCAGGGGGGGCGGCCTGCAGTTCACCTGCCCGGGCGGGGACGCCGACCTGCAGCGCTTCCTCCAGGGCCAGTGCGGGCCGCGGCCCGACGACTGCGGCTGCCAGCTCGTGCCGGAGTGCTCGGCCGCGGCGGATCTCGAGTGCTACCGCGCGTGGGGCGCGGACGAAAGAAGTCCCGAGAAGTGACCCGGTAGGAAGGGCCCGCGGACGCGGACTAGACTCGCCCCGCGATGGCGCGAGTGCGAGTGCGGGTCCTGCTGTTCCGCGGCGACGACGGGCCTGGCCTGTCGCGCTCGTGGGCGGAGGGCGACCGGGTCGTGGCCTGGGACGAGGCCGCCGCCGCGGTCGCCCGCGACGCGGGCCTCGAGGCGACGACCGTGTCCCAGGTGCTGGGCCCGGAGGCGGACGGCGCGATCGAGGACGCCGCGATCGCCTGGACCAAGGACCTCGGCTCGAAGCCGCTGGTGGACGGCCGCCCGCTGCGCGGATGGCTGCGGCACGGGGACCTCGACCTCTGGTGGCTCGCCGAGCTGCACCTGTTCCACGCCACCGCGATCCCGCGCCGCGTGCGGCGGATCGAGACCTTCGCCCGGCTGCTCGAGGCGCTGCGGCCGGACGAGGTGGCTGCGGTCGGCCTGCCCGTCGAGGACCTCGTGCTGCTGGGCCGCACGGCGACGGCGCTCGGCGTGTTCTGCGAGGCGCCGCGGCAGACGCCCGAGTCCGCAACGCGGGTCGTGTGGCGGGCTCGGCTGCAGGCACTCAAGCTGCGCGCGGCCGTCCTCAAGCGCGCGCTGGGGCCGGCGCCCGAGCTGCCGCCGCGGGGCGCGGGCCGGCGCGCGCTGTTTCTCTCCCACGCAGCGTTCTGGCGCTCGCGCCGGCGCGCGGACGGCGAGACGGAGATCCACGAGCACTACTTCGAGCGCCTGATCCCCGACCTCGCCGCCGAGCCCGGGTGGGACGCCGCCGTGGTCGCCGTCGGTCCCCGCGCCGCGTTCCGGCGCCGCGGCCTGCGCGAGCGGCTCGTCGACTGGTTCGCGCCCGCGCCGGCCGGGCCCTACGTCCACATGAACGCGTTCGCGACGACGGCGGCGCTGCGCGCGACGCGGGAGCCGGTCCGCGCCGTCTGGCGCGCCTGGCGCGAGCTGCGCGACGCCCCGGGCCTGCGCGACGCGCTGGTCCACCGCGGCGTGCGTTTCGCGGAGATGTGCGCGGCCGACGTCGCCTCGGTGTTCCTCGAGCAGTTGCCGTGGGCGATCCGCAGCTTCGAGGAGACGCGCGAGGCGCTGCAGGCGCTCACGCCCGACGTGCTGGTGCTCTACGCCGAGTCCTCGGGCTGGGGGCGGGTCGCCGTGGCGGCAGCCCGCGCCGCGGGGGTGCCGAGCGTGGCGATGCAGCACGGCCTGCTCTACCCCCGCTACTACTCCTACCTGCACCGGAGCGACGAAGGCGACGCGCCGCGGCCGGACCGCACCGCGCTGTTCGGCGAGGCCGCCCGTCGCTTCCTGGTCGAAGAAGGCGGCTACGCCCCGGACACGCTGACCGTCACCGGCTCGCCGCGCTTCGACGCCCTGGTGGCCCAGGCGCGCGGCCGCGACCGCGCGGCCCTGCGCGCGGAACTCGGCGTGCTTTCCGACCAGAAGCTGTTGCTGGTCGCCAGCCGCTACCGCGGCATCCGCGAGACCCACCCGGCGCTGGGCGCGGCGTTCGCGCGGCTGGCGGCGGCGATCGAGGCCGACCCGCGGCTGCGCGGCCTGGTCAAGCCGCACCCGGCCGAGTCGCCGGCACCCTACGCACGCGACCTCGCCGGCCGCACTCGCACCGCGCTGGCGGCACCCGACGCCGACCTCGTCGCGCTGATGACGGCGGCCGACGTGCTGGTGACGGTCGAGTCGCTGTCGGCGGTCGAGGCCCTGGTGCTGGGGCTACCGGTCGTCGTGCTGCAGCACCCGACCCACCTGCGGGCGCTGGTGGAGGCCGGCGTGGCCCTCGGCGTGGCCCCCGGGGCCGACCCGGCGCCGACGCTGGAACGAGCCCTGTTCGACCCCGCGACCCGGGACGCGCTCGCGGCCGCCCGGGGGCGGTACGTCGACGACGTCGCCTGCGGCGCCGACGGGCAGGCCGTCCGCCGCATCCTGGACCTGATCCAGAGCAGCGCCCGCTGATTCACGCCCGAAAGGGCCGGGACGTTACGATTCACGCGCCATGCGCCAGGCCACGATCCGCGTCGGCAGCCGGGAGATCGGCGAAGGACAGCCCTGCTTCGTCCTCGCCGAGGTGGCCTCCGCCCACGGCGGGGACGCTGCGGTCGCGCTCAAGATGCTGGAGGCGGCCTTCAAGATGGGGGCCGACGGCATCAAGTTCCAGCTCTTCCGCGCCGAGCGGCTGGTGATCGCCCGCCACCCCGGCCGCCGCGACTTCGACCAGATCGAGCTCTCGGAGAAGGAGTGGGCGCGGGTGCTGCGGGAGGCGAAGGCCTCGGGGCTGACGCTGTTCGCCGAGTGCTTCGACGAGCCGTCGCTGGAGCTGGCCGCGGCCGAAGGCGCCGACGCCTTCAAGATCCACACGACGGACATGGAGAACCCCGACTTCATCCGCGCGGTGTGCGCGGTGGAGCGGCCCGTGTGGTTCGCGACGGGCGGGGTGCCGGAGGACGCGCTGGGCGAGGCGCTGGCGATCTGCGGCGCCGTGCCCTACGGCATCCTCCACGGCTTCCAGACCTTCCCCACGCCGATCGAGGAGATCCGCTACCGCGACCTGCGCTCCGCCAAGGAGCGCTTCCGGGTCCCGGTCGGCTTCCTCGACCACACGGACGGCGGCTCGGCGTTCGCGCTGGTGGCGCCGGCGCTGGCAGTCGCCTGGGGCGCCGACCTGGTCGAGAAGCACTTCACGCTCGACCGCAGCCTGAAGGGCTTCGACTACCAGAGTTCGCTCGACCCCGGCGACTTCTACCGCATGGTCGAGCTGCTGCGCCAGGCCGAGCGCGCCCGCGGCGACGGGCCGGGGGGCGAGAGCGAAGGCGCGTTGCGCTACCACCGGATGATGGCGCGCCAGATCGTCGCGGCGCGGCTGATCGCCCGCGGCGAGGCGATCACCGCGGAGATGCTCGCCTTCAAGCGCACCGACCCCAAGTTCGAGCCGGGCCTCGCGCCGCGCGAGCGCGACCGGCTGATCGGGCGGCGGGCGGCGCGGCCGATCCAGGCCGACGAGGTGCTGCGCGAGGAGCTGCTCGAGTGAACGGCACGTGGGCCGTGGTCACCGCGCGGATGGGCTCCACGCGGCGGCCCGGCAAGGCGCTGGCCGAGCTCGCCGGGACCCCGCTGCTGGAGGTGCTGCTGCGGCGGGTCGCGGCCGCCCGCGGCCTCGACGGCTTCGTCTTCGCGACCTCGACGCGGCCCGAGAACGAGCCGTTGCTGGCGCTCGCCCGCCGCTGCGGATGGGAGACGTTCGCGGGCGACGAGGACGACGTGCTGAAGCGCCACGTCGACGCCGCGAACGCGGTCGGCGCCCGCCACGTCGTGCGCGTCACCGGCGACAACCCGCTCACCTGCGTCGAGACCCTGGAGCGGCTGGTGGCGCTGCACGCCGAGGGCCATGCCGACTACACCTACGTGCCGGGCGACGCGCTCCTGATGGGCATCCTCAGCGAGGTGATCTCGGTCTCGGCGCTCGAGCGGAGCTGGCAGCGCGGCGACGGCCGCCACCGCTCCGAGCTCGTCACGCTTTACATCAAGGAGCACCCGGACGAGTTCCGGATCGCGACCGCCGAGCTGCCGCCGGAACTGTATCGCCCGGCGTACCGGCTGACGGTCGACGAAGAAGACGACGTCCGGCTCATGCAAGCGCTCTTCGAGAGGCTCGCGGTGGGCAGACGCCTCCCGTCGACCCGCGAGGCGATCGCCCTGCTCGACGCGTCTCCGGCGCTCGCCGAGATCAACGCCCACCTGCAACACAAGGCCGCCAACCTGCGCTCGGTCGCTCTCGATGCCGGGGTGGCTGCGGCCACGAGGAAGTAGATGCGCTCCCAGTTCGAGATCGCGGGCCGCCCGGTCGGGATCGGCGCGCCCGCCTACGTGATCGCGGAGGCCGGCGTCAACCACAACTGCGACCCGGCCCTGGGCCGCCGCCTGATCGACGAGGCGAAGGCCGCCGGCGCCGACGCCATCAAGTTCCAGAGCTACACCGCGGGCAAGATCTCGACCCGCGTCGCGCCCCGCTACTGGGTCGAGCCGAAGGACCCGAACGGCACCCAGTGGGACACCTTCGACAAGCTCGACAAGCTGTCGGACGACGAGTTCCGCGGCCTGATGGCCCACGCGAAGAAGACCGGCATCGTCGCCTTCTCGACCCCGTTCGACGACGAGGCGGTCGACTTCCTCGCCTCGCTCGACGTGCCGGCCTACAAGATCGCCTCGGCCGACCTCACCTGCCACGGCCTGATCGAGCGCTGCGCCGCCTTCGGCAAGCCGATGATCCTGTCGACCGGGACCGCGACGCTCGCGGAGGTCGAGGAGGGGCTCGACGTCTGCCGGCGCGCCGGCAACGACCAGGTCGTGCTGCTGCACTGCACGCTCAAGTACCCGTGCCCGCCCGAGGGCATCAACCTGCGCGCGATGCAGCACCTGATGGCGGCCTTCCCGGGCGTGCCGGTGGGCCTCTCCGACCACTCGCTGGGGATCGCGGTCCCGCAGGCGGCCGTGGCGCTGGGCGCCTGCATGATCGAGAAGCACTACACGGTCGACAAGACGCTGCCCGGCTCGCCCGACCACCACCTCTCGGTCGACCCGCCGGAGCTCCGCGCGCTGCTGGCCGGCATCCGCACGATCGAGAAGGCGATGGGCAGCGCGACGAAGGGCGTCGAGCCGCTGGAGCGCGACGCGTTCCGCTTCGCCCGCCGCAGCGTGACCTCGAAGGTGGCGATCGCGAAGGGCACCGTGATCGAGGCCTCGATGCTGACCTACAAGCGGCCCGGCACCGGCATCAGCCCGAAGCACATGGACCTCGTGGTCGGCCGCGTGGCGCGCGAGGACATCCCCGAGGACACGACGCTCACGTGGTCGATGGTGTGACCCGGGTCGTCGCCCTCGTCCCGGCCCGCGGCGGCTCCGACCGCGTGCCGTACCTGAACCTGAAGCGCCTGGGCGACAAGCCGCTGCTGGCGCACACGCTGGAGGCGGCGCGCGCGGCGCGTTCCGTGCACCGGGTCGTGGTGTCGACGGACGACGAGCGGGTGGCCGAGGTGGCCCGCGAGTTCGGGGCCGAGGTGCCGTTCCTGCGCCCCGCCGAGCTGGCCGCCGACCTGCCCAGCCTGAAGCCGGTGATCGTGCACGCGGTGGGCGCGCTGGAGGCGCAGGGCGAGCGCTGCGACGTCGTGGTCGTGCTGCAGGCGACGACGCCGCTGCGCGACGCCGCGGCGATCGACGCCGCCGTGGCGCGGCTGCTGGGCTCGGACCTCGACGCGGTGATCTCGGTGACCGAGGACCGCACCCTCAACTGGCGCGAGCAGGACGGGCGGCTGGTGCCGCTGTTCGCGCGCGAGGGCCGGCGCGAGGACCAGCCGGCGCTCTACCGCGAGAACGGCGCGGTGGTCGCCCTGCGGCGGGCGACGCTCGACCAGCCGACCCGCTTCGGCGAGCGGATCGGCTTCGTCGTGCTCGACAAGCGCGCCGGCTTCACGGTCTACGACCTGCACGACTTCTGGATGGCCGAGCGGCTGCTGGGCCAGCCGCGGGTGCTGTTCCGGGTCGACGGCGGGGCGGAGATGGGCCTCGGCCACGTGTTCCGCTCGCTGGCGATCGCCGACGCGCTGCGCGAGAACTCGCGGGCCGAGACCGGGTTCCTGATGCGCTCGGAGCCGCCCGAGGGCCTCAAGGTGGTCGCCTCCCACGGCTACCCGGTGTTCGTGCTGGGCGACGCCGGGCTCGAGAACGCGCTCGGCCGCGTGCGCGACTTCGCGCCCGACGTGATCGTGAACGACCTGCCGCGCATCGAGTCGGCCTGGCTGCAGGCACTGGCCCACATCGGCGCCGCCACCATCAACCTGGTCGACACCCCCGACGACGTCGAGCGGCCCGAGGCCTACGCCCAGGTCGTGGTCTCGGTGATGGCCGACGAGCGCGAGACGCCGGAGGGCTTCTACGCGGGCCCCTCCTACGCGATCCTGCGCGAGCACTTCAGCGGCGCGCCGGAGAAGGAGATCCGCGAGCGGCCGCGGCGGGTGCTGCTGACCTTCGGCGGCGCCGACCCGCAGGGCCTGACCGTGAAGGCGGCCCGCGCGCTCGACGCGCTGCCCGAAGACGTCGAGCTGCTGGCGGTCGCGGGGCCCGCCTTCCCGTGGAAGCGCGAGTTCGAGGCGCTGGCCACCGGGCTGCGCCACCGGGTGCCGCTGATCTCCGGGGCCGGCGGCCACATCGCCGACCTGATGCAGGACGCCGACCTCGTCGTCTGCTCGGGCGGCATGACGGTCTACGAGCTGGCGGCGCTCGGCACGCCGGCCGTGGTCCTGGGGCAGAATGCGCGCGAAGAACAGCGGATGCGGGCCTTCGCCCGCCACGGCACGCTGCGCTTCCTCGGGCTCGGGCCCGACGTGGCGGACGAGACGCTGTTCGCCGCGGTCGCGGCGCTGCTGCACGACGCGGCGGCACGGACGGAGATGAGCCGCAACGGGCGGCGACTGGTGGACGGGATGGGCGCGTCGCGGGCGGCCGAGGTGGTGCTGCACCGCGCGCGGGCCCGCGACGGGCAAGAGGGGAGAACGGAGTCATGAAGGCGCTGATCACGGGCGGGGCGGGATTCGTGGGGAGCCACCTCGCGGAGGCGCTGCTCTCGCGCGGCGACGAGGTCTACGTGCTGGACGACCTGTCGACCGGCGCGATCGACAACATCGACCACCTGAAGGCGCACCCGCGCTTCCGCTACGTGATCGACACGGTGATGCACGAGCCGGTGACGGCGGAGCTGATCGATCGTGCCGACGTGGTGTTCCACCTGGCGGCGGCGGTGGGCGTCAAGCTGATCGTGGAGAGCCCGGTCAACACGATCGAGACCAACGTGCACGGCACCGAGACGGTGCTGAAGCTCGCCAACAAGAAGAAGAAGAAGGTGCTGATCGCCTCGACGTCGGAGGTCTACGGCAAGAGCACCAACGTGCCGTTCGGCGAAGACGCCGACCTCGTGATGGGGGCGACGTCGAAGGGGCGCTGGAGCTACGCCTGCTCGAAGGCGATCGACGAGTTCCTGGCGCTCGCGTACCACAAGGAGAAGCACCTGCCGGTGGTGATCGCGCGGCTGTTCAACACGGTCGGTCCGCGGCAGACCGGGCGCTACGGGATGGTGATCCCGAACTTCGTGAAGCAGGCGCTGCTGGGCCACCCGATCACGGTGTTCGGGGACGGCTCGCAGAGCCGCTGCTTCACGTTCGTGGGCGACGTGGTGGGGGCGCTGATCGGGCTCGTCGACCACCCCGGGGCGGAGGGCCAGGTCTTCAACATCGGCAACGACCGCGAGGAGATCTCGATCCTCGAGCTCGCGAAGCGGGTCAAGGCGCGGACCAAGTCGAAGAGCGAGATCCAGTTGATCCCGTACGACGAGGCCTACGAGGCGGGCTTCGAGGACATGCCGCGGCGGGTGCCGGAGCTGTCGAAGATCCGCGGCCTGATCGGCTACGAGCCGCAGGTCCACCTCGACGAGATCCTCGACCACGTGATCGCCTTCTTCACGTCGGACAAGGGGAGGCTCTGAGCCTGGCGCTGCGCGCCTCCCTCGCGCGGCTCCTCTCCCACTCCGCGATCTACGGCGCCGCGGACGTGTTCGCGAGCGCCGTGTCGTTCCTGCTGCTGCCGCTGTTCACGGCGTGGCTCTCGCCCCGCGACTACGGCACGCTGGCGCTGCTGATCCTCTTCTCGAGCTTCGCCAAGATCCTGTTCCGGCTGGGGCTCGACTCCGGCTACTTCCGCATCCACTACGACCAGCCGGGCCCCCGCGAGCAGCGGCGGCTGGCGGGCAGCGTCGCGCTGTTCGCGACCGGCGCCGGCACCGCTCTCTTCCTGCTGACGGTGGCGCTGTCGGGGCCGCTGTCGCGGCTGCTCTCCGCCGACGAGCCGCCGCCGCCGCTCTACCTGGTGCTGGCGGCGGCCGACGTCTGGCTCGCGACGTTCTGCTTCGTGCCGCTGGCGCTGCTGCGGATCGAGGGGCGCCCCGGGCTGTTCTCGGCGTACTCGGCGCTGCGCCACGCGACCAACGTCGGGCTCAAGGTCTACCTGCTGATGAACGGCCACGGCGTGCTGGGCGTGCTGCTGGCGGACGTGATCTCGACCGCGCTGTTCGCCCTCGTGCTGTCGCCGACGCTGCTGCGCGGCACCGTGCCCGCCTTCGACTGGCCGCTGGTCCGCGCCGCGCTCGGCTTCGGCCTGCCCAAGGTGCCGCACGGGCTGATGGTGCAGGCCCAGAACCTGCTGGACCGCCGCATCCTCGAGGCCTTCGTCTCGCGCGCCGAGCTCGGCGTCTACCACGTCGGTTACACGCTCGGCGGCACCGTCAAGTTCGCGCTGTCGGCCTTCGAGCCGGCCTGGCAGCCGTTCCTCTACGAGCAGGTGCGCAAGGAGGGCGCGCCGCGGCTGGTGGCCGGACTCGTCACCTGGGTGTTCGCCGCCTTCCTGTTCTGCGGCACCGCTCTCGCCGTGCTGGGGCGCGAGGTGGTGGTGCTGATGACCGACCCGCGCTACCACGACGCCGCGGCGATCGTGCCGGTGGTCGCGATCGCCTACGTGCTGCACGGCGCGTTCCTGCTCGGCTCCGTCGGGATCGGGATCACCAAGAGCGCACGCTACTACCCGCTGGTGACGGCGGTGTCCGCGGCCGTCAACGTGGTGGCCAACCTGCTGCTGATCCCCCACTTCGGGCCGCTCGGCGCGGCGTGGGCCACGGTCGCCTCCTACGCGGCGATGGCCGGGCTCGGCATCTTCCTCTCCCAGCGGCTGTGGCCGATCCCGTTCGAGACCGGGCGGCTCCTGTGGCTGGTCGGCGCGGCGGCGGTGGTCCTGGCCCTCGCTCCGCTGGTCCCCGGCGCGGCGGGGGTCGCGATCCCGCTCAAGCTGGCCCTGCTCGTGGGCGGGTTCGCGGTGCTGCTGTTCGTCCCTGGCTTCCTGACCGGCGGCGAGCGCGCGGCGCTCGCCCGCGGCTTGGGGCGGCTCGGGGGGCGCGGGTAGACTTCACGTTTCGACGATGACTGGAGCGGCGCCCGGGAGCCCGGGGGAAATCCGGGTCGAACAGCGGCGGCCCGAGCACGACGCGGAGCTGTTCGCGCTCTACGCGGACATCTTCGGCGAGAAGAACGCGGAGGCGAGCCGCGGCCGCTGGCGCTGGCAGTACCTCGACAACCCCCTGACCCGCGACAGCGGGCCCGTGATCTGGATGGCCCGCGAGGGAGACCGGTTGATCGGGCAGATGGCGACGATGCCGTGCGAGACCTGGTGGGGCGACCGCGAGGTCCACGGCTCCGTCGGCATGGACTACTTCGTGCGACGCGAGGCCCAGGGCCGCGGGCTCGGCATCCTGCTGTCGGAGACCTGGGCCGCCCACATCGGCATCGCCTTCGCGATGGGTCTCACGCCCTCCTCCTACCCTCTCTTTCGCAAGATCTTCAAGGACGTGGGCCCGGTCCCGTTCTTCCAGAAGATCCTCGATCCGCTGGTTATTTCCAGAAAACGCCTCGGCTGGCTGCTCGGAACCCTGGGAATGCCGGCGCTCGCCGCGGGCCTGAGGCTGAAATTTGGCGTAGAGCCAGAAATTGGGCCGGGCTGGTCGGTTCGTGCGGTGACGGACTTCACCGACGAATACGACCGGCTCTGGGAGCGGGCCCGGTCGAGCTACCTGTTGTGCGTCGCCAAGCGCCGGGACTACCTGCGCTGGAAGTACCTCGCCTGCCCGCAGCGCACCTACGACGTGCTCGAGGCCCGCTTCGACGGTGAGTTGCGCGGGTTCGCGGTGACGCGGCTGGGCGAGCACAAGGGCCTGCGGCTCGGCTACCTGATCGACCTCTTCGCCGACGCGGACGATCGTGACGCGAAGGCGGCGCTGCTGCGGACCGCGCTCGACCGCTTCCGCGCCGCGGGAGTCGCCCGCGTCCAGGCCTGGACCATGAACCGCGCGCTGCAGGAGGACCTGCGCCGGTTCGGGTTCTTCCCCGGCCAGTCTTCGGTCCAGTTCTGCATCAAGTGGACCGAGGACCCGCACGGCGCGTTCGACGACCTGGGGCGCTGGCAGTGGATGCTCGGCGACGGGGACCTCGACCGATGACGGCCTTCCTGATCGGCGTCGACACCGAGGCCGACGACCAGTGGACGCTGCAGGGACGCCGCGAGCTCTCGGTGCGCAACGCGGAGCGGCTGCCCCGGCTGCAGGCGCTGTGCGACCGCTACGGGATGCGGCCGTCGTACCTCGTCACCTGGGAGATGGCGACCCGCCCCGAGAGCGCCGCGGTCCTGCGCGAGCTGGCGCGGAGCGGGCGCTGCGAGATCGGCGCCCACCTCCACCCGTGGTCGTCGCCGCCGTTCCGGCCCGAGGACCGCGAGGCCGGCACCTACCCGTCGCAGCTCCCCGACGAGCTGCTCGCGCGCCAGCTCGCCGAGCTGACGCAGGCGATCGAGGAGCACGTCGGCGTGCGGCCCCGGAGCTACCGCGCGGGCCGCCACGGCTTCGACGCGCGCAGCGTGAAGATCCTGGAATCGCTCGGCTACCGGGTCGACACCAGCGTCGACCCGCTGTTCAACGAGGTGCGCAAGGGCGGTCCGCTGTTCGCCGGCGCGCCGCTGCGCCCCTACCGGCTCGACTACGCCGACGTGCGGCGCCCGGGGAGCGCGACGCTGCTCGAGATCCCGGTCAGCGCCGACACCACTCCGGCGCTGCCGAAGGCGCTCGAGAAGGCCTACGCCTCGCTGCGGCCGATCCCGTGGCGCGGCTACTTCAAGCGCCTCGGCCTGCGCCCGCGCTGGCTGCGGCCCTCGTACACGGGCCTCGCCGACACTGTCGCGCTGGCCAGCTCGCTCGCCGCGCGCGGGCTGCCGCTCAATCTGCTGTTCCACTCGAGCGAGCTGCTGCCCGGCGGCAGCCCGTACAACCGCGACGAGGCGGCGGTCGACCGCTTCTTCGAGGCGCTCGAGCAGCTGTTCCAGCACGCGACTTCGAAGCTCGGCGCGCGCGGCCGCACCTACGCCGAGTTCGCGGCGGAGTGGACGCCGTGAACGTGCTGATGGTGACGCCGCACCTGCCGCCCTATCAGGCGGCCAACGCGCTGCTGCCGCACCTGCTCGGCGGCGCCCTGCGCGAGCGCGGCCACGGCGTGCGCTTCCTGACCTTCGGCCGCGGCCCCGACACCGCGGAGGTCGCCCACGTGCGGCGGCGCGGGGCGCGGCTGCGCGCGACCCGGGTGCCGCAGGCGCTGGAGGCAGCCGAGACGTGGTGGAAGACCGAGGCGCTGCTGAAGACCGCCGACGTCGTCCACGTCCACTCCAACACCTGGATGAACCAGGTGGCGGCGCGGCTGTGCGCGGCCCGGCGCAAGCCGTACGTGCTGACCCACTACGGCACCGAGATCTGGCACCACGACGGCAAGGACGAGAGCTTCCGGCGGATGAACCGCGAGGCGCGCCACGTGGCGTTCTACTCGCAGGCGCTGCACGCGCGGGCGGTCGAGCTGCAGGTGCCGCTGCCGGCGGCATCCGTCGTCTACCCGCCGGTCGCCGACGAGTTCCACGAGCGCGAGCCGGGACTGCGCAGGGCGGTGCGGGAGCGGCTCGGCCTCGCCGCCGCTGCGCCGCTGCTGCTCAACGTCAAGCGGCTGCACCCGCTGGCCGACCAGAAGACGCTGCTCGACGCCTTCGCCGCCGTCCGCCGCGAGCGCCCCGACGCCGTGCTGCTCGTCGCCGGCTCCGGCGAGTGCCGCGAGGCGCTGGCGGCCCAGGCGCGGGCGCTGGATCTCGGCGACTCCGCCCGGCTGCTCGGCCTCGTGCCCAACGAGCAGGTCGCGGAGCTGCAGGCCGCGGCCGACCTGTTCGTGCTGAGCTCGACGCTGGAGGCGACGCCGACGGTCGCGCTCGAGGCGCTGGCCTCGGGCACCCCGGTCGTCTCCACCGACAACCCCGGCGGCGTCGAGCTCGCCGCCCTGTTCGGGGACGACGTGAGCGTGGTCCCGAAGCAGGACCCGGCGGCGTTCGCCGCGGCCGTGCTCGCCTTCCTGGCCGCGCCGCGCCGCGCGCGGGCGGAGAGCCGCGAGCGGATCGCCGCGCAGTTCCGGCTGCCCGGCGTGGCGGAGCAGTACCTGCGCATCTACGGCGAGGCAGCGGCGTGAGGGCGATCGACGACGCCGCGATCCGCGCCGCGGGCGAGAAGCGCTTCCGCAGCGAGTACGACTACGCGGTGTTCGAGTACCTGCGCAGCGCCAAGGTGATCCAGGCCCTCGAGCGGGCGGGCGTGCGGGTCGCGGGCCGCATCCTCGACTCCGGCTGCGGCGGCGGCGGCACCGCGCTGTCGCTGGCCGAGGAGTCGGAGTTCGCCGTCGGCATCGACCTCGCCCCGCGCTTCAGGGACGCCGGCACCCGGCTCGGCGCCGAGAAGGGCATCGGCAACGTCGCCTTCCTCTCCGGCGACGGCACGAAGCTGCCGTTCCGCGACGGCAGCTTCGACCTCGTCTTCTCGCACTCCGTGATCGAGCACCTGACCTCGGCCACCGCCTACCTCGCCGAGTGCCACCGGGTGCTGAAGCCGGGCGGCGTGATGTACCTGTCGACCGCGCCCTATCTGTCGCTGGCCGGCGCCCACCTGCCGCGGCTCAAGGTGCCGGTCCCGATTCACCTGCTGCTGGGCCGGCGCCTCGCGTTCGCCACCTTCCGCGCGCTGGCCCGCCACGCGCCGTGGACGCTCTCCGAGCCGCGCGAGGCCAATTCCTTCATCGGCTGCGCCGAGGCCGGGCGCGAGAAGCAGGACGACCTGCTGCAGAAGGTCACGGTGCGGCGGATGTCCGCGTGGATCGCCGGCTCCGGCTTCCGGGTCGTGCGCGAGGAGCGCCACGTCACCGGCTTCTTCCGCCGCGCGCTGCCGGGACCGCTGCTGCGCTTCTGCGCGGCGCGGCCGTTCCTGCAGGACGTGATGATCGGCCACATCCAGTGCGTGCTCGCGAAATGAGCGGAGGCGTGCTGGTGGCGGCCGACATCCGCTTCCCGCTGGAGCGCGCCAACGGCGTGCAGACCGTGAAGACCGCCGCCGCGCTGGCCCGCGCCGGGTGCCAGGTGCGCCTCGTCGTGCGCGACTCCGACCCGCGGCCGACCGCCGAGATCCTCGCCCTCTACGGCCTGGCGCCCGACCCGCGGCTGCACGTCGTGCGGCTCGGCGTGCTGCACCAGCGCGGCGCCTTCGCGCTGCCGCGGCTGCTGTACCTCGCTCGCGCCGGCCGCGCGGCGCGCCGGGCCGCGTCGCGAGGCGACGTCGTGTTCACCCGCGACCTCCAGCTCGCCGACCTGCTGCTGGCGGCGCGCACGCCGCGCGTCGTGTACGAGGCGCACGCGGTGGAACACGTGATGTACGCCGAGCGCGGCGCGCTGTACGGCACCGCCGAGACGGAGGACCCGAAGAAGACCGCGCGGCTGCGCGCGCGCGAGGCGCGGGTGTGGCGCGGCGCCGCGGGTTTCGTCACCACCACGGCCGGCATCCGCGACGCTTTCGCCGCGGCGTTCGGCCCGCGCGAGCGGGTGGCGGTAGTCGGGAACGGCGGCGACGTGCCCGAGGACCGCAGGTTCCCCGGGCTGGCATCCGGGGGTTCCAAACGAGTCCTCTACGCCGGCCAGCTCTACCCGTGGAAGGGCGTGGACGTGCTGCTCGAGGCGATGGCGGGGGTGCCCGACGCGGAGCTCGTGATCCTCGGCGGCCTGGAGGGCGAGCCCGACCTGGCGCGGGTGCGGGCCAGGGTCGAGGCGCTCGGCCTCGCGGCGCGCACGACGATGGCGGGCACCGTGCCGCAGGCCCGCGTCGCCGAAGAGCTGGCCCGCGCCGACGTGGTCGCGGTGCCGTTCCTGCTGTCGCGGATGACCGAGCGCCACACGTCGCCGATCAAGGCCTTCGAGGCGATGGCCGCCGGGCGGCCGATCGTCGCCTCCGACACCCCGGCCACGCGCGAGATCCTCGAGGACGGCACCAGCGCGCTGCTCGTCCCCCCGGGCGACGCCGCGGCCCTGCGCGCGGCGATCGCGCGGTTGCTGTCCGACCACGGCCTCGCCGAGCGCCTGGCCCGCGCGGCGTGGGACGCGTCGGTGAACCACTCGTGGGCCGCCCGCGCGCGGGCGCTCTGCGCGCTGTTCGACGAGGTGGCCGCGTGATCCGGGGCGAGCGCTGGCTGGCGATCGCGTTCGTGCTGATGCTGCCGTTCGTCACCTTCAAGCTGCGCGGCGCCGACGAGATCGAGTACTTCTCCTACCTGCCGTCGCTGGTGATCGACCAGGACCTCGACTTCGCCAACGAGTACCTGCACTTCCACTCGCACGACCCGGTCGGGCTCAAGGGCTTCAAGGAGACCTTCCTCGACCGCCGCGAGCCGCTCACCGGGCGGCCCATCAACTTCGCGCCGATCGGCTCCGCGCTGCTGTGGTCGCCCTTCTACCTGCTCGCCCACCTCGCCGTGGTCGTCGCCGCCCGCGCCGGGCTGCCGGTCGTGGCCGACGGCGTCTCGTGGCCCTACCTGGTCGCGGTCTGCTTCGCCTCCGCGTCCTACGGCTTCCTGGGCCTGCGGCTGACCGCCCGCATCCTCGTCGAGCACTTCCACGTCGAGGAGCGCAGCGCGCTCCTGGCCACCTTCGCGCTGTGGTTCGGCTCGCCGCTGCTCTACTACATGACCGTCGCGCCGGGCTTCTCGCACGCGACCTCGCTGTTCGTGGTCGCGCTGCTGCTCAAGCGTTTCCTCGAGGAGAGCGAGCGCAAGATGAGCGACCTGCGCCTGGAGCGCTGGGCGTGGATCGGGTTCTTCGGCGGCCTCGCCGGCAGCGTGCGCGAGCAGGACGGCTTCTTCCTGCTGCTGCCGGGGCTGTGGCTCGTGGGCGACGCGATCCGCCGCCGGGCGCCGCTGCAGCTGCTGGCGCGGTCCGCGGTGATGGCCGGCGCGGCATTCGTGGCGCTCGTTCCCCAGTTGCTCGCCTACAAGGCGATCAACGGCCGCTTCGGGCCGAGCACGCTGGTCGCGCGCAAGATGGACTGGTCGGCGCCGCACGCCTGGGGCGTGCTGTTCGACCCCGGCCACGGCCTGTTCCTGTGGACACCCGTGCTGCTCGTGGCCGTGCTGGGCCTGCTGGTGCGGCTCATGAGCCGCCGTGAGGCGACCGCGGCGCTGTTCGTCGTCGGCTTCGCCGTACAGACCTGGCTGTCGGGCTCGGTGCAGAGCTGGACGATGGCCGGCGCCTTCGGCTCGCGCCGCTTCCTGTCGCTGGTGCCGGTGTTCGCGCTGGGCCTCGCCTTCGTGCTGTCCGGGCTGCGCAAGCGGACCCCGGCGCTGGCCGGCCTGGTGGTGGCTTTCGCGGTGTGGTGGAACGTCTCGCTGATGGTGCAGTTCGGCCTCAAGATCATGGATCGCCAGAAGCTGGTCTGGCCCGACGTGGCGATCCGGCAGGTGACCGCCGTGCCACCGCGGCTGCTGGGCGTCGTGCACGGCTACCTGACCGATCGCGAGGCGCTGGTGAGGGGGACGCGTTGATCTCGGAAGCGCTGCTGCGCAAGCTCGGTTGTCCCACCTGCCTCGAGGCCGAAGGCTGCGAGCGCTGCCGGCGCGACACGGCCGGCCCCGCCGACTACGCGGAGCGAGCCGGCTGCTCCTGCGGCGGTCCCGACAAGGTCGCGTTGCGGGCCGACGGCGACGAAGCGCTGCGCTGTCCCGCGTGCGCGGCCCGGTACCCGCTCGATCGCGCCGGCGGCCACGCCGACCTGTCCCCGCGCAGCGCGGTCGGCGCCGTCACCCAGTACGCCGACCACGAGTTCCACGAGCGGCTGGGCGTGGTCGACGCGCCGCCGGTGCTCTCGGCCCGGGTCAAGGCCGACATGATGCGCGGGCTGCTCGACCTGAAGCCCGGCGACAGCGTGCTCGACCTCGGCTGCGGCGCCGGCAAGTTCGCGCTCTACGCCTCCGACTGCGGGGCGACCGCCAGCGGCGTCGACATCGCGCCGTTCTTCCTGCCGCGCGCCGCCGCCACGCTCGACCTGGTGATCGGCGACCTGCGCCGGCTGCCGTTCCGCAAGGGCAGCTTCCCCAAGGCCTACACCCTCGACGTGCTCGAGCACCTCGACGAGACGGGGGTGCGCGAGGTGCTGCTCGAGGCGCGGCGGGCGTTGACGGCGAACGGCCGGCTGTTCGTCTACACCCACGCGATGGAGTCGTCGAAGCTCGCCGCGTTCCAGCGCGCGGTCAACCGGCTGGCGAAGCGGCTGGGCCGGCGCGGCCTGATCGACCACGAGCGCGAGGCGATGCGCAAGAGCGACCACGTCAACGCCATCCGCTCCCACGAGCACTTCGAGGAGCTGTGCGCGGGGGCGGGGCTGCGGGTCGCCGACCGCCGCTACTACAACGTCGTCTTCAAGGCGGTGATCGAGGACCTGCTGCTGCGGATGATCGAGCAGCGGCGGCGCGCGCGCGCGGGAGCGAGTGCGGCCCGCGAACACGACGGCCACCAGCCCGTCGCGGCCCACGCCCACGCGCACGAGCACGCACACGACCACGCGCCGGCCGCGCCGCGCAAGCCGCCGACCCGCTTCGAGCTGGCGGTGGCGATGGCGCTGACCTGGCTGCTCAAGCTCGACGTCGTGCTCTTCGGCGGCGTCCGCACCGGCCCCTTCTTCGGGGTACTGGAGAAGACGCGCTCTTGAAGATCGTGTACGCCGCGTCCGACCAGCGCCACCCGGGCCGCACGGGCGGCTCGGTCCACGTGCTGGAGGTGGCCCACGGCCTCGCCGCCCGCGGCCACGAGGTGCACGCGGTGGTGGAGCGCGGCCCCGGCCAGCCGCTGCGCGAGCGCGACGGCGCGGGCGTCACCTGGCACCGCATCACGTGGTTCCCGCCCCACCGCTTCTTCCGCCTCGCGGCGCGGCCGCAGTTGCGGGCGCTGATCGCCGAGGTGGGCGCCCATGCGGTGATCGAGCGCTACTACAACTTCGGCGGCGAGGGCGTGCTCGCCGCGCAGGACGCGGGCGTGCCCGCGCTGCTCGAGGTCAACTCGCCGGTGCTCGACCACGCGGGCTCGGCCAAGGCGGCGCTCGACGCGCTGCTCGTCGTGCGGCCGCTGCGCCGCCACCGCGAGCGGCTGTGTCGCGCCGCCGCCGCCCTCGTCTCGCCGCTGCGCGAGATCGTGCCCGAGTTCGCCCGCGCCAAGACCGAGGTCGTCACCTGGGGCGCCAACGTCGAGGCCTTCCACCCCGGCCGCCGCGACGCGGCGCTGCGCGCGCGGCTCGGCGTGCCCGAGCGCGCCGTCGCGGTGCTGTTCTCCGGCAGCTTCCGGCCGTGGCACGGCGTGCACGTGTTCGAGGCGGCGGCGCGCGCCCTCGCCTCTCGCGAGGACCTCTTCTTCGTGCTCGCGGGCGGGCCCGAGGCGGGCCCCGGGGCGGGCTACCGCGGCGTCCGCCTCGGCGCCCTCCCCTACGCGGAGATGCCGGCGCTGACCGCCTCCTGCGACGTCGGCGTCGCCCCCTACGACACCGCGCGCCTGGCCCAGCTCCAGCTCGGCTTCTACTGGTCGCCGCTCAAGATCTTCGAGTACATGGCGAGCGGGCTGCCGACCGTCACCATCCCGCGCCCGCCGCTGACGGAGATCGTGCGCGAGGGGCAGGAGGCGCTGCACTTCGGCGAGGCCGACCCCTCCTCGCTGGCCGCCGCCATCGTGCGTCTCGCCGACGACGCCCCGTTGCGCGCGCGGCTCGGCGCCTCGGCCCGCGAGCGGGTCGCCGCGCGCTACTCGTGGGCGGTGCACTGCGCGCAGCTCGAGGCCGTGCTCGCGAAGGTGGCGGCGTGAAGATCGCGCTGGCCTCCGAGGTGTTCCCGCCGCGCGCCGGCGGCGCCGGCTGGTCGACGCGGGCGCTGGCGCTGGGCCTGCGCGAGCACGGCCACGAGGTCGTGGTGTTCACCACGAGCCCTGGCCCCGACGACGAGGAGGGCATCCCCGTGAAGCGGCTGGCGGCGCCCGGCCGCAAGCGCTTCGCCCAGCCGCGGGCCTTCGCCCGCGCGCTGCGCGGCGGCTCCTGGGACGTGGTCCACGCCCAGCACTCGCTGGCGGCGCTGGGCGCCGTCGCCGGCTTCGACCCGGCGCGCGTCGCCGTCACCATCCGCGACCACTGGCCGGTCTGCTTCTGGTCGACGCGGATCACGGGCGGCGCGCTGTGCCCCGGCTGCGGCACGCGGGCGATGACCCGCTGCGTGCGCGACCACGTCACCGGCTGGCCGTCGCTGCTGAAGCCGGCCGCGATCCCCTACATGCAGCTCGACCTCGCGGCCAAGCGCCGGGCGCTGTCGCGCGTCGGCGCGAACCTCGCGGTCTCGGAGTCAGTGGCGGCCGAGCTGCGCTCGGCCGGCCTGCCGCGGGTCGAGGTGCTGCCCAACGTCGTCGACGTCGCGGAAACCCTCGCCCACGCCGGCGGCGAGCCCGGCTTCCCGCTGCCCGAGCGCTTCCTGCTGTTCGTCGGCAAGCTGGAGGAGAACAAGGGCGCGCGGGCGCTGGTGCCGGCGGTGGCGGCGGCGAAGACCGGCCTGCCGCTCGTCATCCTCGGCGAAGGCACGCTGACCCACGCGATCAAGTTCGACGCGACCGCGGCCGGCGTGCCGCTCGTCCACCGCGGCTGGGCCCACCGCGACGACGTGCTGCGGGCGATGGCACGGGCGACCGCGCTGGTGTTCCCCTCGCTGTGGCCCGAGCCGCTGTCGCGGGTGCTGCTGGAGGCGCTGGCGCTCGGCACCCCGGTGGCGGCGATGGACACCGGCGGCACCCGCGAGATCCTCGAGCACGGGCGGAGCGGGCTGGTGGTCGACGACGTCGCCTCGCTCGGCGACGCGGTCGCCCGCATCGCCGGCGACGACGCGCTGCGGGCGGCGCTCGCGGAAGGCGCCCGTCTTCGTGCCGCGGCGTTCTCGCCCGCGCGGCTGATCCCGCGCTACGAGGCGGTGTACCGGAGGCTCGCGGGGTGAGGGTCGCGCTCGTCGCGCGCGGCGCCTACCCGCTGCACCCGCCGGGCGGAATGGAGAAGGCCGTCTACCTGCTGGCCCGCCACCTCGCCGCGCGCGGCGTGCAGAGCGTGCTCTACACGCGGCCGCCGCAGGGCGGCACGCCGGGCGTCGACTTCCCGGGCGAGGTGGTGAGCGTGCCCTACGGCGCGCTGCCCGGGCTGCGCCACGGCCGCGTGCTCGACCGCACACTGCTCTATCCGGGTTTCGCGCGCCGCGCCGGCGCTGCGGTGGCGGAAGCCGTGCGCGCGGGCCGGATCGACGTCGTCGACGCCCAGGGCCTGTGCGCGCTCGGCTACGCGCGCCTGCGCGAGCGCGACCCGCGGGGGCTGCGGGCGCCGCTCGTGATGAACCCGCAGGGGCTCGAGGAGCACCGCACCCGCGGTCTCAAGCGCCTGGCGCTGGCGCGGCTGCGGCGGCTCTCGCGCGAGGCCGCACGGGGCGCCGATCGCGTCGTGGCCACGGACGTCTCGGCTCGCGAGGACGTGGTGCGCCTGCTCGGCGTCGCCCCCGCGCGGGTCGTGGTGCTGCCCAACGGGATCGACGCGGACGAACTGCGCGCGCTCACCCCCGACGACCCCGCGGCATTCGTCGCCGCGCGCTGGCCCGCGCTGGCGGCCGCGCGACCGCTGCTCGTCTCGGTCGGCCGGCTCGAGGCCTACAAGGGCTTCGCCGACACCCTCGCCGCGCTGCGCCTGCTGAAGTCGCGCGGCGCCTGGCCCGCCGGGCTCGCCTGGGCCGTCGCCGGTGACGGACCGCTGCTGGGCGAGCTGCGCGCCGCGGCGACCGAGCTGCCGGTTCACGCGCTGGGCCGGGTCGACGAAGCGGCGCTCCACGCGCTCTACGCGCGCGCCGACCTGTTCGTGCACGTGCCGCACTTCGAGGGCTCGAGCCTGGTCACCCTGGAGGCGATGGCCCACCGCCGCGCCGTCGTCGCCTCTCGCGCGGGTGGCCTGGTCGACAAGATCGAAGACGGGGCCAGCGGGCGCCTGGTCCCGCCGGCGGACCCCGCCGCACTGGCCGACGCGCTCGCCGACGCGCTCGCCGACGCGGCACGGTTGCGGGCCTGGGGCGAGCGGGGCCGGCAGCGGGTGCTCGCGGAGTTCGCCTGGCCCGCGCTCGCGGGGCGCGTGGAGGCGCTCTACCGCGAGCTGCTGGCGGAGCGCGCCGCGTGAGGTCCGCCCGCCACGGCAGCCTGGTGCTGCTCCTCGCCGTGGGCTTCGACCTGCTGTGCGCGCTGGTCGGCGGCTTCTCGCTGGCGGCCCCCGCGTCGGCGCTCACGCCGGCGGGCCTGGCCGTGCGCCTCGCACTCTTCTACGCGCTGTTCGCGCTGCGCTTCCGGGCGCTGGCCGCGCCGGGGCAGGCCGTCTCCGGCGCCCACCTGCTGCTCGTGGCGCTGCTGATGCCGACCCTTCAGCAGTTCCAGTTCGCGGGCGGCCGCACCGGCGGCGACGGCCTCGGCTACTACGTCTTCGTGCGCTCGCTGTGGAAGGACGGCGACCTGCACTTCGCCAACGAGTACGAGCACTACGGCTACCAGGACCGCGCCGACATGATGGCGCCCACCCGCACGGGCCACCGGCGCTCGGTGTTCTCGATCGGTCCCGCCGTGCTGTGGACGCCGTTCTTCGGCATCGGCGAGGGGATCGGACGCCTGCACCGCCGGCTCGGCGCCGAGGTCGACCTCTCGGGCTACGGTGCCGTCCACGTCAACGCGTGCAGCCTCGGCAGCCTGCTCTACGGCTTCCTGCTGGTCCTGCTGATCCACGACCTCGCGCGCCGCCACTTCGCGCCGGGCCTCGCGCTGCTCGCCGCGCTCGCCACCTGGGGCGGCACGTTCCTGCACTGGTACATGGTCCAGCACCCGCTGATGGCGCACGCGCTGTCCGGCTGCGCCGCCGGCTTCGTCGTCTGGCTGTGGGACCGTCAGCGCGCGCAGCCCTCGGCCTGGGGTCACGCCCGCCTCGGCCTCGCGCTGGGACTCGCGATGACCACCCGCTGGCAGAGCGGCCTGCTGCTGCTGCTGCCGGGGCTCGACCTGCTGGCGCGCCTGTGGCGCGAGCGCGCCGCGGCGCTGCCGTCGGTTCTGCGCCACGGCGCGGCACTCGGCGCGCTGGTGGCGATCGGCGCGTTCCCGCAGATGGCCGCGTGGAAGACGCTGTTCGACGAGTGGCTCCTGACCCACCCCCCGCACGGCATCGGCTGGGTGCGGCTGTGGCGGCCGTACCTGCTGGAGACGCTGTGGTCGTCGCGGCACGGGCTCTTCGCCTGGACGCCGGTGTTCCTGCCCGCCTTCCTCGGCCTGTGGCCGCTGGTCCGGCGGCGCTTCGCGCTGGGGGCGCCGCTCGTGCCGATCGTGCTGTTCACGACCTGGGTCAACTCCGGCGCCGGCGACTGGTGGGCGGGCGGCGCGTACTCGCTGCGCCGTTTCGACCCGCTGCTGCTGCCGCTGGCGCTCGGCCTGGCCGCCTTCTTCGAACGCGCGCAGGAGTGGGTGCGGCGACGCCCCGAGGTCGTGGCCGCGCTGCTTCTCGTGCCGGTGGCGGCCTGGAGCCTGCTCCTGTCGCCGGGCGACAGCCGGCTGCCGCCGCACTTCCCGCAGCTCGCACGAGTCGCCTGGCTGCGCATGGCCGACGCGGTCGGCAGCCCGCAGACCTGGCCCGCGAGCTGGCTGTTCGCGTGGCGGACAGGGCGGCCGCCGGGCGCGTACGACCTCGCCGTCGGCCGCTACCTGTTCTTCCGCCAGGGCAACCTCGGCGGCCGCATCGAGCTCGGCGGCGCCAGGGACGACGGCGGCCTGCTGGCCGAGGGCTTCGGTCCGCCGGTGCACGAGGACGGCGCCGAAGCGCGCGAGGTGCGCACCCGCGCCCGCGCCTTCGCGCCGCTGGACCTGCCCGAGACACTGACCGTCCGCGTCCGCCTGCGCGGCCCCGCCAGCGTCGCCCTCGCCGTCAACGGTCACGATCTCGGCGCGGTGGCCGTGGCCGCGGGCTGGACCGAGGCGAGCTGGCGCGCGGACGCGCGCCTGTGGCGCAAGGACCTCAACGACGTCGTGCTGGAGACGCGCTCGGGGCCGGTGCTCGTGGACTACTTCCAGTTCCAGCAGGAGCCGCGGCCGTGAGCGTCGCGCTGGTGACGCTCGGGCTCGTCGCGCTGGGAGCGGCGCAGCGGGAACGCTGGCGCGCGGCGCTGCTCCCGCTGTTGCTGTGGTTCGCCGGCACGCCGCTCTCGGAGCTCGGGCCGGGCCTGTTCGCCGCGGCGTTCGCCATCGCCGCGGTCGCCACCGCGGTGCCGCGGCTCGCGGGCACGCCTGCAGCGGTCGTGGGGCTCCTCGCCGGCGTCGCGCTGGGCGCTCCGATGCTGCGCGAGATGGAGCTCGCGCGGCTCGCGGTCGGGCTCTTCGGGGTGCCCGACGGGGCCCTGTTCCGCAGCCCGTTGCTGTGGGTGGCGCTGGCCGGCGCCTTCGTCCCTCCGCGGGCGCGGGCCGCAACGGGCGCAGGCGCGCTGGCCCTGGCGCTCGCCGCCGCACTGCCGGACGCCGCCCGGTCGCCGCTGCTGGGCGCCGCGCTGGGGCTGCTGTTCGCGGGGTTCGCTGCGGCGACGGCCGCGCTCGCGGCCGCCCTGCGCCGTCGGCCTGCGAGGGCGCTCGGTGCCGTGCTCGGCGCGCTCACCCTGTGGAACGTGCTGTCGATGGAGAGCTACCGCCGCTGGCTGGTGCCTCGCGACGACACCGTCGCCTTCGCCGACTTCGCCTTCCACAACGCGGCGATCCTGCGCTCGTGGGTGGGCGCGCCGCCGGCGTGGCCCGCGAACGTGCTGTTCGGCGCCCGCCACGGCCTGGTCGCCGCGCGCTGGGACCGGCTGGCGACGGCTCACGCGCTGGAGCCGTGGCCGGGGCTGGGCCACGAGATCGCGCTGGCCGGGCCCGGCTTCGAGGTCGACGGGCTGCTCGACGGCGGCTGGGGCGCGCGGGTGCCCTGTCCGCCCGAGTCGTGCCGCAACCTGAACGGCGAAGCACTCGTCTACTTCCAGCTCCGGCAGCCGACCCGGCTCGCGCTCGGGTTCGAGGCGCGCGGGCCGGGCGCGGTCGACGTCGCGCTCGACGGCTTCGCGCTGGGGCGGCTGGAAACGGGCGAGGCACTCGCCCGCCACGTGCTGCGGCCGCCGTTTCCGCTGCGCGCCGGCCTGCGCCGGCTGACGCTGCGCCCGCAGGGCGATGCGAAGCCGCGGGTCTCGAAGGTGTTCTTCCTGGAGGAGCGGTGAAGCCCGAGGAGTACCCGCGGATGGCGGAGGCCGAGGGCCGCCAGTGGTGGTACGTCGGGATGCGGGCGATCACGGCGGCGCTGCTGGGCCGGGAGCCAGGCGGCGGGGAGCGGCCGAGCCTGCTCGACGCCGGCTGCGGCACCGGCGAAAACCTGGTGCGGCTGGGCCAGCGCCACGCGACGGTCGGCGTCGACCTCGCCCCGGCCGCCGTCGACTTCTGTCGCGCCCGTGGCCAGCGGGTCGTGCGCGGCAGCGTGCTGTCGCTGCCGTTCCGCGACGGCAGCTTCGACCGCGTCACCTCGTTCGACGTGCTCTACCACCGCTGGGTCGAAGACGACGCCGCGGCCGTGCGCGAGCTGGTCCGCGTGCTGCGGCCCGGCGGCGTGCTGCTGGTGCGGGTGCCGGCGCTGAAGGTGCTGTGGGGCGCCCACGACGCCGCGGTGTTCTCGCGCCACCGCTACACCGCGGCCGAACTGCGCGCGCTGTTCGTCGGCGCCGGCCTCGAGGGCGTGCGGACGACCTACGCGAACACCCTGCTGTTCCCGCTGCTGCTGCTGCGCCGCTGGCTCGACCGGCGGAGCGGCCGCGAGGGCTCGGACGTCGGCTTCCTGCCCGCCCCCCTCGAGTGGCTGTTCACCCGCCTCCTGCAGGCCGAGGCCGCGCTCGTCGGCGCCGGGCTCGACCTGCCGATCGGCGCCAGCGTCTTCGCCGTGGGCCGCAAGCCGGCGGCAACGGCCGCGCGCGTAGAATCGGCTCCCTGAACGTGGCTGAACCGGAAGACGACGACAGCGCGCGCCGCGAGCAGGTGGCCCGCCGCCTGCGCGCCGCCCGCGAGGAGGTGCGCGAGCGCGCCCTGCTCGCCGGCCCGTCCCGCGCGGAGCTGCCGCCGGCCCGCGAGCCGCACCTGCGTCCCGTGACGCCGGCGGCGCCGGCGCCGGAGCGGCCGCAGCCGCCCGCGCGGCCCGACGGAGCCGCCGTCAACGACCTGTGGCGGGCGACGCCTGTGTTCCCGCGCGGCCCGAAGGGCTGGCTGGGCCGCCTGCTGTGGTCGCTGCTGCGCCCGGCCCACGAGGCGCAGGTCGCGTTCAACTCGCGCCAGGTCCAGCTCGACAACCAGCTCTTCGACTGGGTCGAGGGCCGCTTCGCCGCGACCCACGGCCACTACGACGCGGTGCTCGGCCAGCACGGCCGCCACCTCGGCGAGGCCGACACCCGGCACATGATCCTGCAGGAGGAGCTGGTCGCCCACGTCCACGACCTGGTGCGGCGCATCGACCTGGTGCTGGCCGACGGCGAGCGCGGGCGCCACGGCCTGGAGTTCGCGCTGCGCGACCTGCGCGAGCGGCTGCGCGCGCTGGAGGAGCGGCTGCCGCGCGCATGAAGAGCGTGCTGGTGTGCGCGGCGCAGGCGCCCTTCATCACGGGCGGCGCCGAGATCCTGGTCGCCGAGCTGCGCGACAACCTCGCCCGCCGCGGCTTCCGCGTCGACGTGGTGAACGTGCCGTTCAAGTGGTACCCGGTGCCGGAGCTGGTGCGCCAGGCGCTGGCGTGGCGGCTGCTCGACGTCACCGAGAGCAACGGCACCGCGGTCGACCTGGTGATCCCCACCAAGTTCCCGAGCTACCTGGTGCGCCACCCGAAGAAGGTCGCGTGGCTGTTCCACCAGCACCGCGAGGCCTACGACCTGTGGGGCACGAAGTACTGCTCGTTCACCGACAGCCCGCAGGACCTGGAGACCCGCGACGCGATCCGGGCGATGGACGGCGCGGCGCTCGGCGAGTGCGAGAAGGTGTACACGATCTCGCGCAACGTCGCGCGGCGGCTGTCCGACTACAACGGCCTGCACGGCGAGGCGCTGTACCCGCCGCCGCACCACCTCGGCCGCTACCGCTGCGATCCCGCGGGCGACTACCTGTTCTACGCCGGCCGCCTCGACCGCCTGAAGCGGCTCGACCTCGCCGTCGACGCGATGACCCACGTGAAGAGCGGCGCGAAGCTGAAGATCGCCGGCTCGGGACCGCTGGCGGAGGAGCTGCGCAAGCAGATCGAGGGGCTCGCCGTCGGCGACCGCGTCGAGCTGCTCGGCTTCGTCTCGGCGGACGCGCTCGTCGACCTCTACGCCGGCTGCCGCGCCGCCTACTACGCGCCGCTCAACGAGGACTACGGCTACGTCACGGTCGAGGCGTTCCTGTCCGGCAAGCCGGTGCTCACCACGACCGACGCCGGCGGGCCGCTCGAGTTCGTGACCGACGGCGAGACGGGCCTCGTCGCCGAGCCGACGCCGGCGGCGATCGCCGACGCGATCGATCGGCTGTGGGCGTGGCCCGAGGCGCGGCTGCGCGACGCCGGCGAGGCGGGCCGGCGGCGCGTCGCGGACATCTCGTGGGACCACGTGATCGACCGCCTGACCGAGGGCCTGCGGTGAAGCTGAACGTCTGGAGCCCGTGGCCGCCGGCCGCCTCCGGCGTCGCCGACTACGCGGCCGAGCAGCTCGCGGCGCTGCGCGAGCACGCGCGCGTGACCGCGGTCGCCGAGGCGCCGGAGGCGGTGCGGGGCCTGCCGGACGGGGTCGCCGTCGCGGCCGCCGACGCGCCGCCTGCCGCGGACCTCGACCTGTACCACCTCGGCAACTCGGCGCTGCACGGCTTCGTCTACCGCCGCGCGCGGGCCGTGCCCGGCGTGGTGCTGATCCACGACGCCTGCCTCCACCACCTGGTGCTGGGCGAAACCGTCGAGCGCGGCGACGCCGCCGGCTACCTGCGGCTGATGCGGCGGGAGCACGGGGAGCGCGGCACCTTCGTCGCGCGCCAGATCGCGCGCGGGCTGGGCGGTGCCTTGTGGCCCGCCCTGCACCCGCTATCCGAGCATCTGCTCGAGGAGAGCCTCGGCGTCGTCGCCCTGTCGCGCGCGACCGCGGCGGCGCTGCACGCCCGGCTCGGGCGTACGCCGGTGCTGGCGCTGCCGATGCACCTGCCGCCCTGCGCCGCGCCCCCGCAGGCGGAGGCGCGGCGGGCGCTGGGGCTGCCCGCGGACGCGCTGCTCGTCACCTCGCCCGGACTCGCCAACCCGCACAAGCGCCTCGCCGCTGCGGCGCAGGCCGTGGCCCGGCTCCGCTCGCGCTTCCCGTCGTTGCAGCTCGTCGTGGCCGGCGACGTCGAGCCGGGCTTCGACCTCGGAGCCGAAGCGCGCGCCGCCGGCCTCGACAGCGACGGCCTGCGCGTCACGGGCCGCCTGTCGCTCTCCGACTTCGCCGCCCACCTGGCCGCGGCCGACGTCGTGCTGGCGCTGCGCTTCCCCTCGCACGGCGAGATGTCGGCGGCGCTGGTGCGGGCGATGGGCCTCGGTCGCGCCTGCCTGGTGAGCGCCGAGACCCCCGCCGCGCTGGAGTTCCCCGAGGGCGTCGTGGCGCCCGTCGATCCCGGGCCGCTCGAGGGCGCGCACCTCGAGGCGGTGCTCACGGAACTCTGCTCCGACCGCGGCCTGCGCGACGCGATGGGCGCGGCGGCGGCGGACCACGTTCGGCGCCACCACGACCTGGCGGCAACCGCTCGCACGCTCTCCAGCTTCCTGGCCGCGCGGGCCGGCGCGGCGCCAGGCGAACGGGATCGCATCGCCTCGGCGCGACGCCTCGAGGGCACCCGGCTCGGCAGCTACGTCGACGAGGTGCGCTGGGCCGCGCGCGAGCTGGGCCTCGGCGCCGTGCCGCCGGCCGTCGTCGAGCGGCTGCGCGAGGTGGCGGGATGAAGCTGTCGGTCGTGATCCCCGCCTACAACGAGGCGGAGCGGCTGCCGCCCACGCTGCGCCGCGTCGCGGCGGCGCTCGCCGGGCGCGACTTCGAGATCGTGGTCGCGGACGACGGCTCCAGCGACGGCACCGCCGAAGCGGTGCTGGCTCTGGGCCTGCCCGCACTGCGCGTGCTGCGCGCCGAGCACAACCGCGGCAAGGGCGACGCCGTGCGCCGCGGCATGCTGGGGGCCGCCGGTGACAGGCGCCTGATGACCGACGCCGACCTGTCGACACCGATCGAGGACCTGGCGCGGCTGGAGGCGGCGCTCGACGCCGGCGCCGACGTCGCGATCGGGTCGCGGGCCGTGGCCGACTCGAGGGTCGAGGTGCACCAGCCGGCGTACCGCGAGGCGATGGGCCGGCTGTTCAACGCCTGCGTGCGCGGCCTGCTGCTGCCGGGGCTGCACGACACCCAGTGCGGCTTCAAGCTGTTCACCGCCGCCGCCGCGGAACGCGCGTTCGCGCGCAGCGTGCTCGACGGCTTCGGCTTCGACGTCGAGGTGCTCTACGCCGCCCGGCGCGCGGGCCTGCGCATCGCCGAGATCGGCGTCACCTGGCGCAACGACGCGGCCTCCCGCGTCACGTTCGGCCGCGGTGCCCGCGCTTTCGCCGACCTGCTGGCGATCCGCCGCAACGGCGCCCGCGGCCTGTACGACTGACTACTCGCGCCAGCCCTCGACAAGGCGGATGCGGGCCGCCCGGCGCAGGTCGGCCACCCAGGCCTCGACCCGGGCGTCGAGGGCGCGGCGGCTGCGGGCCTCGCGCAGCGGCGCGCGGGCCTCGGCGAACGGCGGCCGCGGCTCGGGCAGCGCCAGCCAGTCGCCCTGCACCTCGGTCTCGTCGGCCTCGGTGACGAGCGGCCGGAAGCGGAACTCGACGTAGCGCAGGATCCACGCCTCGCGCCGGGCCAGACGGCGCAGCGCGGCGCGCGGCACGTCGGGCGCGCGGACGGCGAGGCCGTCGACGAGCGCCTCCACCTCGTCGTCGGCCGGGGCCAGCGCAGCGAAGCGCTGCGCCTCGCGCTCCATCAGGAACTGGTCGATCAACTCCTCGCGCGCCCTGCGCTCGCCAAGCCCCTTGACGGCCGCCGCAGCCCTCAGCTCCGAGAGCAACACCGGCCGACCGTCGACCACGGCGACGACGGCCTCGATCCGCTCGCCCGCGGCAGCGGCGGCCGGCGCCGAGAGCACCGCGACGAGCAGCAGCTCAGAACGCATGGCCGACCGTCACGTGGAAGCGCGAGCGCGACTCGCCGGGGCGGCGGTTCAGCTTGTAACCCCAGTCGAGCCGCAGCGGCCCGAGCGGGCTGCGGTAACGCAGGCCGATCCCGGCGGCGTAGCGCAGGTCGCGCAGCGAGACGTCGCCGACCAGCGGGTACACGTTGCCCACGTCGGCGAACGCCGCCAGCGAGGCCCGCTCGCGCACCTCGAAGCGCAGCTCGCCGCTGCCCAGCAGCAGCGCGTTGCCGCCCTTGGGCGCGACCGCGTCGGGGGCGAAGCCGCGCAGCGAGTAGTCGCCGCCGGCGAAGAAGCGCTCGGGCAGCGGCAGCAGCAGCGGCTCGTCGAGGCCCAGCGTGCGTGCGAGGCCGACTCGGGCGGACAGCGCGAACGACAGCCGGCGCTGCAGCCGCTCGAACACCGCCGCCTGGGCGAAGGCCTTGAGGAAGTTGTCGCCGCCCAGGAGGCGCGAGGAGTAGAGCACGTCGGCGCCGAGGAAGAAGCCGCGGCGCGGGTCGAGCGCGTCGTCGCGCTCGTCGAGCACCAGCGACACCGACGGTCCGGTCACGGCGGCGTCGCAGAACTGGCGGTCGACCTCGTCGCACGGCACGACCACGTCGTCGGTGTCGGTGTCCTGGAACAGCAGCCGCCCGACCAGCGACAGCCGGGCGTCGATCGCCTGCGCCACCTGCACCGACAGGCCCATGCGCCGGAAGTCGAAGTTGTCGCGGTCCTCCTCCTCGCGGAAGGCGGTGACCAGCAGCTCGCGCCGCGAGCCGAACAGGAACGGCTCGCGGTAGCTGCCGAGCAGCCGCGAGCCGCGGTACGAGCCGCGCAGGAACAGGGCGCCGGTGCGGTCGCGGCCGGCCAGGTTGCGGCGGCCGAGCTCGAGGCTGGCCCGCAGCAGGTCGCGCTCGCCGAAGCCGATGCCGTAGCCGACCGTCGTGCGCGGCGCCTCGTCGAGCTGGACGACGACGTCCGTGGTGCCGGCGGCGGTCTCGACCTCGGCGAGGTCCACGCGTCCGAACAGCCCCAGCGCCGACAGCCGCCGCTGGCTCTCGATCGCGTCGGCGAGGCCGAGCGGCGCGCCTTCGGTGAGCTGCAACTCGCGGCGCACGACCTCCTCGCGGGTCCGCTCGAGGCCGGCGACGACGATGCGGTCGACGAAGGTGCGGGGACCGGCGGCCACCGCCAGCGTCACGGCCACCGCCTGCCCGTCTTCGGCGAAGGCGAGCTCGGGCGTCACCTCGACCTGCTGGTAGCCGGCGTTGCGCCAGGCCGAGAGCAGCGCCGCCCGATCGAGCGCGACGTCGGTGACGCGGTACGGCGCGCCCGCGCGCAGCCGCAGCTCGCGCGGCTCCGCCTCCTCGGGCAGCGGCACGTCGGGTCGGACCTCGAAGGCCGAGACGATCACCCGGCGGCCGGGCCGGGCGCGGAACGTGGCGGTGACGTGGTCGCCGGACTCGGGCAGGTCCAGCTCCACCGCGGCGTCGGGGTGGCCGTGCTCGCGCAGGGCCGCCTCCAGTGCCCGGCGGTCCTGCTCGAGCAGCGCGTCGCGGGCCGGGGCGTCGGCGCGGCTGGCGAGCGGCGGCAGCGCCAGACCCGGAGGGAAGGCCTCGAGCGCGACCGCCGCCAGCCGGGTCGCCGGGCCCGCGCTCGTCGCGTAGACGAGCTCCTGGCCGCCGGGCGCCGCGACTTCGCTCCAGCGCGTCTCGGCTCCGCGGTGGCCGCGGCTGGCGAACCAGGCCTCGACCTGCTCGGCCGCCGCGTCGAGGGCGTCGGTCGCGGCGCGGCCGTCGACGACCAGCCGGGTCACCCGCGAACGCACGGAACCCGGCAGCGGCGGTCCCTGGAAGCGCAACACGAGGCGAGGCCCCGCCTCGGCGACGAACTCGAGCGCGACCTCCGCCGCTGCCGGATCGTAGACGCGGCGCACGTCGACCTTCGCCCGCCAGTGTCCGGCCACCACCAGCGCGCGGCGCGCGTCCTCCGCCACCGCCTCCGCCCGCGACCGCGACTCGTGTCGGCCCTGCAGCGCGAGCAGCGGCCCCCGCAAGCGGGCGTCATGGGCGGCCGGGGCGCCCCGCAGGCGCACCGACGAGACCCGGGCCCGGCGGCCGGCCTCGATCGCGAACACCGCGTCGGCGCGCGCACCGTCGCGCTCGAGGCGGCCGCTGACCCGCGCCTCGAGGTAGCCGCGGCGCTCCAGCGCCAGCGCCAGCGCCTGCGCGGCGCGGTCGAGGCGCACGGCGTCGAGCGGCTCGCGGTCGCGCAGCCCCGCGATGCGGCGCGCGTCGCCGCCGTCGAGCACGTCGCCGGGTTCGGTGCGAACGCCGTGCAGCCGCGGCAGCGGGACCAGCACGAAGCGGACGCGGGTGCCGTCGGCTGCCGGCTCCTTCTCGACCTGCACGTCCTCCAGCTCGCCGGTCGCGAACAGCCGCTCGACCGAACGGCGCACCGCCTCGGCGTCGAGAGGCGCGCCCGTCTCGAGGCCGACGTAGCGGGAGAGCCGGCCGCGCAGCTCGGCGGGGCCCTCGACGCGCACGTCGACGACGGGCGGCTCGGCCGCGCCGAGACGCCCTGCCGCCAGCAGCAGCGCGAGGAGCCGGGCCGGCCTCACCGGTAGGTCCTCCGCACCCGCAGGTCGAAGCCGATGCCGTCGGGCTCCGCCTGCGTGGCCAGCACCGAGAGGCGGTCGGAGAGCGTGTACTCGACCGAGAGGATGCGCTCCTGGGTGCCGCGCAGGTCGACCGAGTACAGCACCGACAGGTCGGGCGTGATGCGCTTGCCGACGGTGAGCCGCGCGGTCGGGTTGGTGACGCCTCCGCGCAGCGCGCTGGGGTCGATCGAGAAGCGGTTGAGGCCGAGCAGGCGCTCGGCGCCGCGCTCGAGGCCCACGCCTTCCGAGAGCCGCCCGGCGGCGAGGGTGGCGGCGCCGGTGGCGGCCAGGTTCGTGCTCTCGCTCTGAACCTGGGTCAACGACGCGACGTCGCGCTCGTCGGCGCCGGCGAGCAGGCTCAGGATCTGCACCGCCGACAGCGGCGGGTCCGAGGTCAGCGTCGGCGAGACCCGCTCCAGGGTGCCGTTGAAGCGCAGCGACACGCGGTACGAGCGCAGCCGGGTCTCGGCCTCGACGTCGAAGAGCGGGTCGATCCGCTGCGGGTTGGCGAAGTCGATCACGCCGCGCCGGATCTGGTAGGTGTTGCCCTGGAAGTAGAGCCGGCCGCGCTCGACCTCGGCCCGGCCCAGCACCGCGGGCGCCTCGGCCGCGCCAGTCAGCCGCAGGTCGGCGCGCGCCACCAGCGTCGCCAGGTTGTTGTCGATGCGCAGCGTGCCCGGTGCCCGCAGCCGCAGGTCGAGGCGGACGCCGGAGGACAGCCCCGTGGGCGCCGCGGGCGCCATGGCCGTGGCCGACAGCAGCTCCGAGGCGAGGTCGTAGCGCCGCGTCCACGAGGCCTGGCGCACGTCCACGTCTCCGGTCAGCCACTGCTCTTCGCCGTCTCCGAAGAGCCGCAGCTCGGCGTCGAGCTGGCTGCGCAGCCCCTCGGGGTAGCGCAACGCGATGCCGCGACCCGAGGCCTCGACGTCGAAGCGGGAGAGCCGGCCCGCGGACCACGCCAGCCGCCCCGAGGCCTCGACGGGGCCGCCGGCGAGGGTGCCGGTCAGGTTCTCGAACTGGGCGCCCTGCTCGGAGATGCGGACGCTTCCGCGCACGCCTTCGAGGCCGTGGGGGAACCCGCGCAGGCGCAGGCCGCCGCCGTCGACCTCGAGCGCGCCGGACAGCCGCGGCGCGTCGCGGGTGCCCGCGACGTCGAGTGCCAGCGACATCGCTCCGCGACCGCGCAGGTTGCGGCTGAGCGCTGCCAGCGCCTGGAGGTCCGCGGCGCCGCGCACCGCGAGCGCCAGCGGGCCGTCTTCGAGCAGCGCGGCGTGGCCGGAGACGCGCAGGTCGGTGCCTTCGCCGGAGAGGGCGAAGGCCGAGACCTCGAGCCGCCCGGCGTCCACCTCGAAGCGCAGCGGAGCGGCGTTGCGGACCTCGTACTCGGGCAGGCTCAGCCGCAGCAGCGGCGCCTCGCCGCGGACCTTCAGCGCCTTCGGGTCGAGCAGCGGCCCCTCGAGGTCGACACCGCCGCTGGCCACGACCGAGAGCAGCGGCGGCAGCGCCGGCGACAGCGCGCGGGCGAACGGATCGAAGCTCGTGTCCTCGGCGCCGAGCCGCAGCCGCGCGGCATAGGGCTCGGCCGCGCCGATCGTGCCATCCAGGCGCAGCGCGACGCGGGCCGAGCGGGCTTCGGCGTGCAGCGCGACGTCGCCGCTGCCGTCGCCGCTGGCCGTGCCCGACAGCGCGCCGAGACCCTCGTCGCCGAGGAACACGCGGGGCGCACTCGCCGTGCCCGCGAGCCACGGCCGGTCGAGGCTGCCGGCGAGCGTGGCCTCGGCGCTGACCCGCCCGCTCCAGCCGACGCCGGGGGCGACCTCGGGCACGGCGCCGGCGAGGTCCACCGCCTCGATCCAGGCCTTGCCGTCGTAGGTGCCCTCTTCGCGCGCGACGCCCGCGAAGCGGACGCGGCCGCCGCCGGCGGTGGCGCTGCCGCTGGCGCGCGAAATCGTGCCGCGCAGCTCGGAGTCGACCGAAAGCGCGGTGAACGGCACACCGTAGTAGACGCCGTTCTCGGAGCGCAGCGCCGCGCGACCGCGCGGGGCGCTGCGGCGGCCGGTGACCGAGACCTCGCCGCTGATCGCGGCGTCGAGCTCGAGGCGCCACGCCATCGCCATCAGCAGGTCGCGCGAGGGCCAGCGCCGCAGGCGCACCTCGGCCTCGACGGCGTCGAGGTCGCCCAGGAAGCCGGTCTCGCTGCGGCCGGTCATCTCGATCCACGCCTCGTCCTTGCGCAGCACCAGCGGCTGCGAGCGGACCTCGAGCGCATCCGCCGTGCCGGTCCACTCGACATTCCCCCAGCGGACGCCCAGCCAGCGGGCATCCTGTGCGGTGGCGCGGCCCTCGAACAACGGGTCGTCGAGCGTGCGGCGCCAGCGGCCCTCGAACGTCGCGCGACCGCCGAAGCCGGCGGGCACGGCCTCCGGGTTGCCGACCGCGGCGCGCAGCCGCGCCGCGAGGCGGTCGGCGGCGGCGAGGTCGCGGGTCTCGACGCGCACCGCGAGATCGGCGCGGCGATCGACCTCGACCCGGCCCGCCACGTCCGCCTCCGAGTGCGGGGTCTCGAAGCGCCCGCGCTCGATCCACTGCACGCCGTCCTCGGCGCGCCAGTCGAGCCGGCCCCACAGCGCGGTCCGGTCGTCCGCCCGGCGTTCGAGCTCGAGGCCGATGCGGCCCGAGAGGCGATCCTTGAAGCGGCCCTTGGGCCAGGCGAGGTCGATGCGGCCGGTGGCGGCGGCGGCGAGGCCGAGCGGGCCCCAGTCGAACACGGCGCGGGCGAGGCCCTCGGCGTCGGCGCCGCGCACGTCGGCGCCGAGCGTCGAGGTCGTCGTCTTGCCCGGGGGCACGACCAGGTCGACGACGCCCGAGCCGCCGAGCGTCTGCAGCTCGAGGTCGGTGAGGTGCACGCCCTCGCGGTCCCAGCGGATGTCGCCGCGGAAGCGCTCGACCGGCACCGCGTCGAACTCGCCGTCCGAGCCGGACAGCTCGCCCTGCACGCCGAGCTGCGAGCCGTTGACGGTGACGATGCCCTTGAAGCGGCCCTGATCGGCCTTGATCCCGAAGCCCGTGCGCATCAGGTGCTCGTCGAGCAGCGCCAGGCTGATCGGGCCGTCGAGCGCGAAGCGGCCGACCGGCTGCGCCTGGATGCGGATCTGGCCCGTGTAGCGCAGGTCCGTGTCCGGGGCCCGCAGGTGCCCTTCCTGCACGATCAGCTCCGGCCCCTCGATGCGCACCTCGATCGCCGTGCCGATCGGGAACTCCGGGTTCTCGCCGAAACGGAGGCGCCCGGTGCCGAACGAGATCCGGCCCAGCAGCGCGCCGGCGCGACCCTGGGCCAGGCGTGCCTCGAAGTCGGGCAGGTCGAGCTCGAGCGGCACCCGCTTGTGGTCGAGCACGAACAGGCCGTCGTCGAGCACCAGCCGCCGGACCCGGATCTGCGGCCCGCCGCCGCCGCCGCCGCGCCGCTGCGGCTTGGGGATGTCGTCGCCGCCTTCGGGGAACGCGCGCAGGTGCAGCCGCAGCCGCTCGATCCGCACCCGCTCGAAGGCCAGCCGCGGCCCGCCGAGCGTCTCGAGAGCCGGTACGAGGTGCACGCGCGGGATCTCGACGAACGGCGGGCCGCCGGGCTTGCGGCCGGCGATGCGCACGTCGCGCAACTCGACGCCGGGCGGGTCGAACGTCAAGTGGACCGAGGCGACCCGGGTCGACCGCTCGAGGGCCTGGCCCAGTGCGAAGCCGGCCACCTCGCCCGCCACGAAGGGCATCCGCGTCCAGCCGAGCGCGACCGTGGCCGCGAACAGCGCGAGCAGGAGCAGCCGCGCGCGGCGGCGGGAGCGCGGCGGCGGGAGGGCGGGCGGCTCGGCTGGCGTCGTTTCGGGCGGAGCGTCGGCAGGCGCCGGCGCCTCCGCGTCAGCGGGCGCGGCCGGCCGGCGTCGCCAGGGCCACAACGCCGCCTCCGGCCTACTCGATCACGACGAGCAACGCCCCCGTCTCCACGGCCAGGCCTTCGCGCGCGGCGACACTCTGGACCCGGCCGGCGCGCGGGGCGCGCAGCTCGTTCTCCATCTTCATGGCTTCCATCACCAGCAGGCCGGCGCCCGCGGCCACCTCCTGGCCCGTCTCCACCAGAACCCGCACGACCTTGCCCGGCATCGGCGCGGTGACGCGGCTCGGGCCGCTGGCCTTCTTGTGGGCGGCCGCCGAGCCGCGCGCGGCCTCGTGCAACGCAACGGCGATGTTGTCGGCCGGCAGGTGGACGACGAAGCCGTCCTCCTTGCGCTCGAGCCCGGCCTCGAAGCTGCGGCCGTCGAGGAGCAGGCTCGCGAAGTCGCGTCCGGTCTCCCGGAAGTCGACGACGTGGGGCCTGCCGTCGATCACCACGGTGTAGCCGTCGGCCGTCGTCTCCTTGACCTCGGCCTTGACGGTGCGGCCCTGCACCGAGACGTCGAAGATCACAGCCGCCCCCCGGCGCCCTCGCGCCAGCCGCGCACGCGCCAGCCCGAGACCGGCGCGGCTCCCGCCGACTGGCTGAGCGCGCCACGCCGCGCCTTGCGGTCGCGGAAGGCCTGGATCGCCGCCGCCGCGACCGCGACCTCCCACGGCGCCTCGCGCACGACCTCGTGGCGGCGGAAGGCGACGTCGACGAACGAGGTGTCGAAGTCGCCGGCCAGGAAGTCGGGGTGGCGCATCACCCGCTCGAAGAACGGGAGCGTCGTCTGGATGCCGAGCACCTTGTACTCGGACACGGCGCGCCGCATGCGGTTGATCGCGTCCTCGCGGGTGCGGCCCCAGGCCACCAGCTTGCTGATCATCGGGTCGTAGTGGATCGGGACCTCGTAGCCCTCGTACACGCCGGAGTCGTCGCGCACGCCGGGCCCGCCCGGCACCCGCAGCGCCACGATCCTGCCCGGCGAGGGCAGGAAGCCGCGCTCCGGGTCCTCGGCATAGACGCGGCACTCGATCGCGTGGCCGGTCTGGCGCACGTCCTCCTGGGTGATCGGCAGCCGCTCGCCCTGGGCGACGCGGATCTGCAGCTTGACGAGGTCGAGGTTCGTGACCATCTCGGTCACCGGGTGCTCGACCTGCAGCCGGGTGTTCATCTCCAGGAAGTACGGCTCGCGGTCCTTGTCGACCAGGAACTCGAGGGTGCCGGCGTTGACGTAGCCGACCTTCTTGACGAGCGCCACCGCCAGCGCCCCCATCCGCTCGCGCAGCTCGGGGGTCAGGAACGGCGAGGGCGACTCCTCGATCACCTTCTGGTGGCGGCGCTGGATCGTGCACTCGCGCTCGTACAGGTGGATGGCGTTGCCGTGGGCATCGGCCAGCACCTGGATCTCGATGTGGCGCGGCTTCAGCACCGCCTTCTCGAGGTACACGCTGTCGTCGCCGAACGCGCTCTTCGCCTCGGAGCGGGCGCGGTCCACGGCGGTCGCCAGGTCGTCGGCGTGGGGCACCAGCCGCAGGCCCTTGCCGCCGCCGCCCGCCGCGGCCTTCAGCATCAGCGGGAAGCCGATCCGCGCGGCCTCGCGCCGGATCTCGTCGTCGGAGGTGACCGGGTGCAGCGTGCCGGGCACCACCGGCACCCCGGCCTCGACGGCGATCCGCCGCGCCGAGGTCTTCTCGCCCATCGCCTGGATCGTCTCGGCGCGCGGGCCGATGAAGGTGATGCCGGCCTCCTCGCAGGCCCGTGCGAAGGCCGCGTTCTCGGACAGGAAGCCGTAGCCGGGGTGGATCGCGTCGGCGCCGCTGCGCTTCGCCACGTCGAGGATGCGGTCCATCCGCAGGTAGCTCTCGCGCGACGGCGCGGGGCCGATCTCGTAGGCCTCGTCGGCGCGCCGCACGTGCAGCGCCAGGCGGTCGGCCTCCGAGTACACCGCCACCGAGCCGATGCCGAGCTCGCGGCAGGCGCGGATCACGCGCACAGCGATCTCGCCGCGGTTGGCGATCAGGATCTTCTGGAAGCCCTTCACAGCGGGATGTTGCCGTGCTTCTTGGGCGGGTTCTTGTCGCGCTTGTGCTTGCTCATCTCGAGGGCGGCGATCAGCTTGCGCCGGGTGTCGCGGGGAGCGATCACCTCGTCGATGAAGCCGCGGTCGGCGGCGACGTAGGGGTTCGCGAACTTGGCCTTGAACTCCTCCACCTTGGACTTGCGGTAGGCGACGGGGTCCTCCGCCGCCTGCAGCTCGCGCCGGTAGAGGATGTTGACGGCCCCCTCCGGCCCCATCACCGCGATCTCCGCGGTCGGGTAGGCGAAGTTGACGTCGGTGCGGATGTGCTTGGAGGCCATCACGCAGTACGCGCCGCCGTAGGCCTTGCGGGTGATCACCGTCAGCTTCGGCACCGTCGCCTCGGCGAAGGCGTACAGCAGCTTGGCGCCGTGGCGGATGATGCCGCCCCACTCCTGGGCGGTGCCGGGCAGGAAGCCGGGCACGTCCTCGAAGGTGACGAGCGGGATGTTGAAGGCGTCGCAGAAGCGCACGAAGCGGGCGCCCTTGACCGAGGCGTCGATGTCCAGGCAGCCGGCCAGCACCGCCGGCTGGTTGGCGACGATGCCGACGCTCTTGCCCCCGAGCCGCGCGAAGCCGACCACGATGTTGGGCGCGTAGTGCTCGTGGACCTCGAGGAAGTGGCGGTCGTCGACGACGCCCTCGATCAGCTTCTTGATGTCGTAGGGCTTGTTGGTCTCCTGCGGGATCAGGGTGTCGAGCTCGGCGTCGGCGCGGTCGGGCGGGTCTTCCGACTTCACGACCGGCGGGTCCTCGAGGTTGTTCTGCGGCAGGAACGAGACGAGCTCGCGGATCAGCGCCAGGCAGGCGCGGTCGTCGTCCACCGCGAAGTGGGCGACGCCCGACTTCACGTTGTGGGTCATCGCCCCGCCCAGGTCCTCCTTGCTGACCTCCTCGTGGGTGACGGTCTTGATCACGTCGGGACCGGTCACGAACATGTACGCGGTGTCCTTGACCATCACGTTGAAGTCGGTGATGGCGGGGCTGTAGACGGCACCGCCCGCGCAGGGACCGAGGATCGCGGAGATCTGGGGCACGACGCCAGAGGCGAGCGTGTTGCGCAGGAAGATGTCGGCGTAGCCGCCCAGGCTCGCCACGCCCTCCTGGATGCGGGCCCCGCCCGAGTCGTTGAGGCCGATCAGCGGCGCGCCCATCTTCATCGCCAGGTCCATCACCTTGACGATCTTCTGGGCGTTGGTCTCCGACAGGCTGCCGCCGAAGACGGTGAAGTCCTGGGCGAAGACGAAGGCCAGCCGGCCGTCGATGCGGCCGTAGCCGGAGACGACGCCGTCGCCGGGGATCTTCTGGTCGGCCATGCCGAAGTCGAGGCAGCGGTGCTCGACCAGCTTGTCGAGCTCCTCGAAGCTGCCCTCGTCGAGCAGCAGCTCGACCCGCTCGCGCGCGGTCAGCTTGCCCTCGGCGTGCTGGCGCTCGCGGCGGGCGGCGCCGCCGCCCGCCTCGGCGCGGGCGATCTTGTCCTGGAGGACGGCGGTCGGGTCGTGCATCAGTGGCACCCGCAGCCGCCGCCACAGCAACCGCCACCGCCGCCGCCGCGCGAGGCCATGGCCGGCACCCGCTCGCCGCCCCCGCCGGCCGAGCTCATCGCGAACGTGGACAGCAGCTTCTCGACCTCGTGGCCGCCGCACTTCGGGCAGGTGGCCTGGGAGCGGAACGACGGCACGATCTGCTCGAACTTCTCCTGACAGGCGTCGCAGACGAACTCGTAGAGCGGCATCGTCAGCGGGCCTTGGCGCCCAGCTCCTTCTTCGCCTTCTCCCAGTCGGCCAGGAAGCGTTCGAGGCCGATGTCGGTGAGCGGGTGCTTGAGGAGCTGGTGGAACACCGTGACCGGCATGGTGCCGACGTGGGCGCCCATGCGCGCCGCCTCCAGCACGTGCATCGGGTGGCGCAGCGAGGCGGCCAGCACCTCGGTCGGGTAGTCGTAGTTGGCGAAGATGCGGACGATGTCCGCCACCATCTCCATGCCCGGCGTCGCAATGTCGTCGAGGCGGCCGACGAAAGGCGAGACGAAGGTCGCCCCGGCCTTGGCCGCGATCAGGGCCTGGGTCGGCGAGAAGATCAGCGTGACGTTCACCTTGTGACCCGCCCCGCTGAGCGCCTTCGTCGCCTGGATGCCGGCCACGGTGCACGGCACCTTGACGGTGATGTTCTCGTGCAGCGCCGCCCAGTGCCTGCCCTCGCGGATCATGCCGGCGGCATCGGTCGCCACCACCTCGGCGGAGATCGGCCCGTCGACCAGGTCGCAGATCTCGCGCAGGATCTCCTCGGGCTCGCCCTGCTCCTTCGCCAGCAGGCTCGGGTTGGTGGTGACGCCGTCCACCACCCCCAGCGTGGCCGCCTCGCGGATCTCCTTCAGGCTGGCGGTGTCGAGAAAGATCTTCATCTACGTCCCTTCCTGGCTCTGCACGGGGTTGCGCAGGACGCCCACGCCTTCGACCTCGACTTCGACGACGTCGCCCGGCTGGAGCGGGCTGACGCCCGCGGGGGTCCCGGTGGAGATGATATCGCCCGGCAGCAGCGTCATGACCCGCGACACGTACCAGACCAGGTAGGCCGGGTCGAAGATCAGGTCGCGGGTGTTGCCGTCCTGACGGGTTTCGCCGTTCACCCTGCAGGCGACGCTCAGCGCGCCGAGGTCGAGGCCCGTGGCGACACAGGGGCCCGTCGGGCAGAAGGTGTCGAAGCCCTTGGCGCGGGTGAACTGCACGTCCTTGTCCTGCAGTTCGCGGGCGGTCACGTCGTTGACGCAGACGACGCCGAAGATCGCCGCGGCGGCCTCCTGCGGCGTCGCGGGCCGCGCGATCTCGCGGCCGATGACGAGCCCGAGCTCCGCCTCGTGGTCGACGCGCCCCGCCCAGGCCGGGTGGCGGATCGGCTGGCCCGGTCCGATCAGGGCGGAGGGCGGCTTCAGGAACAGCAGCGGCTCCTTCGGCACCGGCTTGCCGCGCTCCGCCGCGTGCTCGCGGTAGTTGCGGCCGATGCAGACGATCTTCGACGGGTGGACCGGACACAGGACGTGCGCCACTTCCTTCGGGATCGTCTCGCCGCGGTCCCGCGGCTGGAGCAGCGGGTCGCCCTCGAGCAGGCGGAGCCGGTCCCCCTCCTCGCGGGCCCAGACGGCGGCCCCGTGGTCGCGCACGCGGTAGTAGCGGTTCATGGCTTCCTCGCGCTGACGCCGTCGGCGAGCGGGCCCTCGTTGCCGGCCCGGTCGACGGCGGCGACCTGGTAGACGAACACCTCGACTCCCGGGGGCAGGGCCTCGTCGCGGTAGCGGGTCCCGCTCACCTCGCCGACGCGCTCGCGGTTCCCGCCGGCCGTCCGGTAGACGCGATAGGCGACCACGTCCGCGTCCGGCGCCGGGCTCCACTCGAGTTCGATCGCGCCCTCGCGCTCGAGGGCCGTCAGCCCGCGCGGCGCCGCCGGCGGCACGATGTCGCGGCGGACCAGGCACACCTCGCCGCTCGGCGCGCTCTCCACGCGGGGGCTCGTCGACACGGCCGTGCGCAGCTCGTAGCAGACGCGCTGGTCGAGCTCGGCGGTCGTGTCCTCGTAGCTGTCCGCCGTGAGCGGGTCCCCCGTGAGCGGATCGCCGTAGCTGCCGTCGGCCGGGCGGCGGTAGACGAACGTGCCGGCCGTGGGCGGCGTCGGGGACGGGGTCGGCGTCGGAGAGGCCGTCGGAGTCTCGGTCGGGGACGGGCCCGGCGAGGCGGTCGGGACCGGGGACCCTGTCGGGGACGGGCTCGCGGACGGGGACGGCGAGGCCGTCGGGGTCGGGCTCACGGTCGGGATCGGGGACCCGGTCGGGATCGGAGTCTCGGTCGGGGACGGCGACCCGGTCGGGGTCGGCGAGGCGGTCGGGGACGGAGTCTCGGTCGGGGACGGCGACGGGGTCGGGGTCGGGAGGGGGGCTGGCGTGAAGCGCAGGCGCAGGCCCGTCGCCACGACCTCGGCGACCACGTCCTTCGGCGGCTCCGGCGCGGCCCGCACCGTGAACGGCTCGGGGGCCGCCTCGGGCGAGAGGCGCCCATCGGCGCGGACCACCGCCTTGTAGCGGAAGACGGTGCCGGGCTCGGGCAGCGGGAAACGCTCCTCGAGCGCCTCGCCCGGCGCCGCCTTGAGCGTCTTCTTGACGGCCAGCGCGTCGAACGCGCCGGTGCCGAAGGCATGGGACAGCTCGAGGTCCATCAGCCCGATCGCCACGCCGGCCATCGTCGTGCGCGGCGTCGTGAAGCGGACCACGAGCTCCGGGCCGAGCTGGGCGACCCGCAGGTTGGCGACCGGCAGCGGCTGGCGCCGCAGCGGCGGCAGCGGGTCGCCGCGCTTGCCGCAGGCGACGAGCGTGAGACCGAGGGCCAGCGCCGCGGCGGGGACGCGCACGTTCACAGGATGAACCTCGACTGGTCGGTGTCGCGGACCAGGTGCGCGAGCTTGTCGCGCACGTCGCCCACGTCCACGCGGTGGCTGCGCGGGCCGCCGTCGGGCCCGGCGAAGGAGACCTCCTCGAGCAGGGCCTCGAGCAGGGTGGCGAGGCGGCGGGCGCCGATGTTCTCGGTCTTCGCGTTCGTCTCCATCGCCAGCCGGGCGACCTCGCGCACGGCCTCCGGCGTCAGCTCGAGGGCGACGCCTTCCGTCTCGAGCAGCGCCTGGTACTGGCGAAGGAGCGCGCCTTTGGGCTCGGTCAGGATCCGGCACAGCTCGTCTTCGCCCAGCGGCTCGAGCTCGACGCGGATCGGGAAGCGGCCCTGCAGCTCGGGGATCAGGTCGGCGGGCTTGCTGACGTGGAACGCGCCGGCGGCGATGAACAGCACGTGGTCGGTGCGGATCGGCCCGATCTTGGTCTGCACCGTGGTGCCCTCGACGATCGGCAGCAGGTCGCGCTGCACGCCCTCGCGGGAGACGTCGGGGCCCTGGCGGCCCTCGCGGCCGGCGATCTTGTCGATCTCGTCGAGGAACACGATGCCGGTCGACTCGGCGCGCTCGCGGGCCAGCCGCGCCACCTCGTCCTCGTCGACGAGGCGCGCCTCCTCCTCGCGCTGCAGCACCTCGCGGGCTTCGGCCACGCTCATCGCGCGGCGCCGGCCGCGGCCGGGCATCAGGCCGCCCAGCATGTCCTGGAGCTGGGACGAAAACTCCTCGTTGCCGCCCAGCGCCTTCAGCATCAGCGGCGGCTTCTCGCGCACCTCGACCTCGACGCTGCGCGCCTCCAGCTCGCCGCGGCGCAGCGCGGCGCGCAGCTTCTCGCGCGAGGCCTTCATCGCCTCGCGCGCCTTCTCCGCCGGCTCGGCGCCCTCCGCGTGGCGGGGCACGGGCAGCAGCACGTCGAGCAGCCGTTCCTCCGCGGAGCGCTTCGCCTTCTCCCGCACCTGCTCCTGCAGCTCGGCGCGGACCTTCTCGGCGGCGGCCGCCGCCAGGTCGCGCACGATCGACTCCACGTCGCGGCCGACGTAGCCGACCTCGGTGAACTTGCTGGCCTCGACCTTGACGAACGGACTGCCGGCGAGCTGGGCCAGGCGGCGCGCGATCTCGGTCTTGCCGACGCCGGTGGGGCCGATCAGCAGGATGTTCTTGGGGGTGACCTCGGCCGCCAGCTCCGGCTCCAGGCGCTGGCGCCGGATGCGGTTGCGCAGCGCGATCGCCACCGCCCGCTTCGCCTTGTGCTGGCCGATCACGTGGCGGTCGAGGAAGGCGACGATCTGGCGCGGGGTGAGCTGGTCGAGCGTGCGCAACTCGTCCGCGTGCTCGGTGAGGGCGATCGCCACGCTCAGAGCGCCTCGACCACGAGCTGGTCGTTCGTGTACACGCAAATCGAGGCGGCGATCCGCAGCGCCTCGCGCGCGATGGCGGCAGCGTCGAGTTCGGAGTGGGCGCACAGCGCGCGGGCCGCGGCCAGCGCGAAGGGGCCGCCGGAGCCGGTGGCGAGCAGGCCGTCGTCGGGCGCGATCACGTCGCCCGCGCCCGAGAGCAGGAACGCCGCGTCGCGGTCGGCCACGATCAGGAACGCCTCCAGCCGGCGCAGCGCGCGGTCGGTGCGCCAGTCGCGGCTGAGCTCGACGGCAGCGCGCTCGAGCCCGCCGCGGTGCTCCTCGAGCTTCGCCTCGAAACGGACGAGCAGGGTCATCGCGTCGGCGGTGGCGCCGGCAAAGCCGCACAGCACCTTGCCGTCGTGCAGCCGGCGCACCTTGCGGGCGCCCGCCTTGATCACGGTCTGGCCCAGGCTGACCTGGCCGTCGCCGGCGATCGCCACGCCGCCGCGGTGGCGGACGCAGAGGATGGTGGTGCCGTGGAGGCGGGTATCGGACATGCGAAAGCGCGCGGCTAGTATAGGGCGTGCGCGAGGGGACGACGGGCGCTCTGCGGACGCTGGCGGTGGTGTCGGGGATCTACGACCTGCTGCTCGGGCTGCCGCTGCTCGTGGCGCCGGCGCTGGTCGCGCGGCTGTTCGGCGCGCCGGAACCCGTGCCCGTGATCAACGCCCAGCTCAACGGGCTGTTCACGATCACGCTGGCGCTCGGCTACTTCTGGGCCGCAGGCGACGTGGTCGCGCGGCGCGGCTACTTCTGGGTCGCCGGCGTGTTCGTCAAGGCGCTGGGCGCCGCGCTGTTCGTCTACGACCACTTCGCGCGGCAGTCGCCCGCGACGTTCCTGCTCTTCGCCGGCACCGACGGCACGCTGGCGCTCGTCACGCTCGCCCTGCTGCTGCGCCGGCGCTGAGCTCAGTACTCGAGGAGCTGGACCTTCTTCGCGAACTCCTCGGCGGGGAGCTTGCCGGCGGCGCGGGCGTCGAGATCCTTCCGGGCGACGCGCGCCACCAGCGTGCGGCGCTTCGTGGGCAGGCCGGGCCAGCCGCCGGCCACGAGGTCGACGGCGACGACGATGCCCTCCTGGGGGGCGAGGCCGCGCAGCCGCGGCCCCTGGGTCTCGAGGGCCCGAACCAGCGTCGCGCGCACGGCCTCGAGCGTGGCCTCGGGCGTGCCCTCTTCGCCCAGTTCCTCGACCTCGAACCAGAACGCCCACGGCGCGGGAGGCGCCACCGCGGGAGCGGCGGGGGCGGCCGGTGCGCTCGGTGCCGCGGGCGCCGCGGCGGGCGTCGGAGCGTCCGGCGGCGGCGGCGCGTCGGGCGGGAGCGGCATCCGCAGCCGGACCTCGTGGCTCAGGCGCTCGAGCTGCGCCTCGGCCTCGCGCCGCGAGCGCTCGGCCTCCTCCTGCATGGCCAGCACCTGGCGCTCCAGCTCGCGCACGTCGGCGACCATGGGCGCGCTGCGCGCCGCCTCGCGCGCGGCCTCGCGGGCCAGCGCGGCGTGGGCCCGCGCCCGCTCCTCGTTCTCGCGGGCGTGCAGCTCCTGGAGGCGGCGCAGGTTGGCGATGCTCTGGGCCAGAGCCTGCTCCTCCTCCGGGCTGCGCGCCTCGGCCCGCCGCGCTTCCAGCTCGCGCAGCGCGCTCGCGTAGGGCACTCCCTCCAGCCGGCGCCGCACCAGGGGTCGGCGCTCCACCGGCAGCGCCCGCGGCGAGAGCACGATCACGGCGCCGACGCCGGGCAGGTAGAAGCTGCGCGGCGCGTCGAAGCCCATCATGAACAGGCCGGGCCGGGTGGTCTCGCGCAGCGACTGCTCGAAGACGGAGGCGAGCCCCTGCAGTTCGTTGCGCTCGGGACCTGCGTCCTGGGCCAGAGCCAGCGGCGCCGCGGCGAGCAGCGCGACGAAAGCGTGCGCCTTCATCGCTGGTCCGAGGCCTGCAGCACGTAGCCCATCAGCTCGGACGTGCGGGCGAGCTGGCGGCCGGTGCGCTGGTCGAGATAGGACAACCCCTGCGAGACGCGGGCGAGGTCGTAGCGGCGCTGGGCGTCGCTCTTCTCGGCGAAGTCGGCGAGGCTCGACGACAGCAGTACCGCCTGCCGCGCCTCCGCGGCGCGGATGCGCTCGTCGACGAGCGCCAGCACCCGCTCGTCCGCCGGCGCGGGGGCCTGCAGCGATGCGCGCAGGGCCGCGATCTCCTGGCGATGACGCTCTTCCTGCGCGGCCAGCCGCGCCTCGAGGTCGACGCTCGGCGCCGGGGCGGGGCGGCCGATGCGCACGGCGAGCGCGCCGCCCTCGTAGCGCACCTCGGAGCCGGTCAGCACGACGAGGCCGAGCGCCAGCAGCAGGCCGGCGGCGAGGCCGAGCGCGGCCTGCGCCGCCACCGGCAGCGCCCAGCGCCGCGGCCGCAGCACCCGCGCCTCGGGCAGCTTCCACTCCGGCAACTGCCCGCGCACGCGGCGCAGCGCTTCGTGTTCCGCGCGGCAGGCGTCGCAGGCGGCGAGGTGCCCTTCGGCCCGCAGCCGGGCGTCGGGTCCGGCTTCGCCGTAGAGCAGGTCGATCAGGTCTTCGCGGGAGCGTTCGCAGTCCGTCATGGCAGTCTTCAATCCCTCACAGCAGGGCCACGCCGGCGCGGGCGTAGCTGGCGACACCCTGCTGCTCGAGCCGCTCGCGCAGCAGGGTGAGGCCGCGGTACAGCCGCGTCTTCACGGTCGACACCGGCAGGTCCAGCACCTCGGCGATCTCGACGAACGTCAGGTCCTGGTACTCCTTCAGCACGATCACCTCGCGCTGGTCGTCGGGCAGCGCGGCCACCGCCGCCGCGACGCGCCGCGAGAGGTCGCCGCGCTCGAACTGGGCGTGGGCGTCGGGCGCGCGGGAGACGAGCGCGGGCGAAGCCACGCCGTCCTCCTCCATCGCGTCGAGGCTCGCGTGGTCGCGCAGCTTGCGGCGGCGCAGCCGGTCGCGCGAGAGGTTGAGCGCGATCTGGTAGAGCCACGAGGAGAATCGCGCCTCGCTCTTGAACCCCGGCAGGCCCCGGTAGGCCTTGAGGAACGCCTCCTGCGTCACGTCGCGCGCCTCCTCCTCCGACCCCACCACCCGGTACACGGCGCCGCGGATCTTCCGCTCCCAGCGCCGCACCAGCTCGTCGAAGGCGGACGACTCCCCCGCCTGGACAGCCGCGACGAGCTCTTCGTCGGTGGGCGGAAACCCCATCGCCTTCACTGGAATGAGACGCAGCAGCGGGCTGCGGAGTCGCAGCCGGGTTGTCAGGCCCGCGGGTGCGCTTTCTTGTATATCTCCAGAATGTGTCGGGCGTTGACGTGGGTGTATTTCTGGGTCGTCGACAGGCTGGCGTGGCCGAGAAGCTCCTGGATCGCCCGCAAGTCGGCCCCTCGCTGGAGCAGGTGGGTGGCGAAGGCGTGGCGGAGAGTGTGGGGACTGACCCTTCTTTCGAGGGAGATCGCCCGAACTCTCTGAGAGACGAGGCGGCGCACCGCGCGGTCGGACAGGCGGTGGCCCGTGCGGGTGACGAACAGGGCGTCCTCGCGGGGCCCCAGGGCGTCCCGGACGGTGATCCAGGCCCGTACCGCCCGCGCCGCAGCTTGCCCGAAAGGCACAACCCTTTCTTTTCTACCCTTGCCCAGAACTCGGATCAGGCGGCTCTCCAGGTCGACCTCCGGCAGGTCGAGGCCGACCAGCTCGGCGCAGCGGATGCCGGTCGCGTAGAGCAGCTCGAGGACGGCACGTGCTCGCACGGCCCCGGCGGTGTCGCCCGGGACCTCGACCAGGGCGGCGGCCTCGCCCTCCTCGAGCTGGGCGGGCAGCCGCTTCTCGAGCCGCGGCGAGAGCAGGGCCCGGGCCGGGTTGCGCTCGACGATGCCCTCGCGGGCGAGGTAGCGGAAGAAGGTCCGCAGCGTGGCCAGCTTGCGGGCGGCGGAACTCTTCTTCAATCCGTGGTGATGGAGGTGGGCCAGGAACGAGCGGACCAGCAGGTGGTCGACCTCGGTGGCGGCCACCGGGCGCTGCAGCTCGTCGCGCGCCCAGCGCTCGAACTGCTCGAGGTCGCGGGTGTACGCGCGGACGGTGTGGGGCGAGGCGTTGCGCTCGCGGTCGAGGTGCCGCGCGAAGCGCGGGATCGCTTCGGCGAACGCCAGCCCGGTCACACCCCGACCGGGGCCGCGACCTGCGGCAGGAACGCGTCGAGCGCCTGCAGCGCGCGTTCGGACTGGGCCAGGCGCCGCTTCGCCTTGTCGCGCACCCGCGCGTCGAGTTCGGGCAACAGGCCGAACGCGATGTTGGTCGGCTGGTAGTGGGCGGGATCGCTGCCCGAGATGTAGCGACCCAGGGCGCCGTGGGCGGTCTCCAGGGGGAAGGCGAGCGGCTCCTCGCCGCGCGCGCGCGCGGCGGCCGCGATGCCGGCGACGAGGCCCGAGGCCGCCGACTCGACGTAGCCCTCGACGCCCGACATCTGGCCCGCGAAGAACAGGCCCTGGCGCGCGCGGGTTTCGAACACCGGCGACAGCGCCTTCGGGGCGTTCACGTAGGTGTTGCGGTGGATCATGCCGAAGCGCACGAACTCGGCGTTCTCGAGCCCGGGCAGGCTGCGGAAGATCCGCTTCTGCTCGCCCCACTTGAGGTGGGTCTGGAAGCCGACCAGCGAGTAGTGCGACGCCGCCAGGTCGTCCTGCCGCAACTGCACCACCGCGAACGGGCGGCGACCGGTGCGGGGATCGACGAGCCCGACCGGCTTCATCGGGCCGAAGGCCAGCGTGTCCGCTCCGCGGCTGGCGATCACCTCGATCGGCAGGCAGCCCTCGAAGAAGAACTCCTTCTCGAAGTCCTTCACCTCGGACAGCTCGGCGGCCCGCAGCTCGGCGTGGAAGGCGCGGTACTGCGCCTCGTCGAGCGGGCTGTTGAGGTAGTCGTCGCCGCCCTTGCCGTAGCGCGAGGCGCGGAACAGCTTCGAGAGGTCGAGGCTGTCGGCCTCGACCACCGGGCTGATCGCGTCGTAGAAGTGCAGCGCCTCGGCGCCGACGAAGGCGCGGATCTCCGCGGCCAGCGCCGGCGCCGTCAGCGGGCCGGTGGCGAGGATCACGACCTCGCCGTCGGGGATGGCGCCCACCTCCTCGCGGCGGATGCGGATGCCGGGCAGCGCCTCGACCGCTTCCGTGATCCGGCGCGCGAAGAGCCCGCGATCGACCGCGAGCGCCGAGCCCGCCGGCACCCGCACCGCGTCGGCGATCCGCACGATCAGCGAGTCGAGCCGCCGCATCTCCTCCTTGAGCAGGCCGGCGGCCTGCGCGAGGTCGTTGCCGCGCAGCGAGTTCGAGCACACCAGCTCGCCGAAGTCGGCGGTCTGGTGGACCGGCGTGGGCCGCACGGGCCGCATCTCGAACAGGTCGACCGCCACGCCGCGGCGGGCGAGCTGCCAGGCCGCCTCGCAGCCCGCCAGCCCGCCGCCGACGATGGTGACGCGAGGGCTCAAGCCGCCGCGGCCACCTTCTTGAAGCCGCACTCCTCGTTGCCGCAGAACAGCACGCGGCCCTCCTTCTTGGTCTCCTTCTCGAGGAGATACGCGCGGCCGCAGTCGGGGCACGGCTCGGCGACCGGCTTGTGGTACGCCGTGAACGTGCACTTGGGGTAGCGGCGGCAGCCGTAGAACGACTTGCCCCAGCGCCCCTTGCGCTCGACCACCTGGCCTTCGTGGCACTCGGGGCACAAAAGGCCGATCTCGATCGCCTCCTTCTTCTTGATGTACTTGCAGGAGGGGTAGTCGGAGCAGGCGATGAACGGGCCGAAGCGGCCGCGGCGCCAGGCCAGCGGCTTGCCGCAGTCGGGGCAGTTTTCGTCGATCGGGCGCGGCGGCGGCTCCGGCTTGAGCGTGCCGTCGACGTCGTTGGCGCGGATCAGCTTGCGGGTCTGCTTGCACTCGGGGTAGCGCGGGCAGGCCATGAAGTAGCCGAAGCGGCCGGAGCGCGGCTGCATCGGCTCGTCGTGGATCGAGCAGCGCAGGGCGAGGGCCTCGGGGTCGACCGGCGGGAAGCCGCTCTCTTCGCCCTCCAGCTTCTTCGTGAACTTGCACTCGGGGTAGGCGGAGCAGCCGAGGAACGGCCGGCCGCCGCCGCCCCACTTCTTGACCATCGGCGAGCCGCACTTCTCGCAGACTTCGCCGTCGACGAACGCCGGGGCCGCTTTCTGCTTCTTGCCCCCGAAGGCGTCGAGGTCCTTGCCGAACTTCTTCCAGAACTGGCCGAGGGTGTTGAGCAGGTTGTCTTCGCCCGCCTCGATCGCGTCGAGCTCCTGCTCGAGGGCGGCGGTGTACTCGACGTCGACGATGTCGGCGAAGCCCTGGATCAGCAGGTCGATGACGTGGAAACCCATCTCGGTCGGGAAGAACTTGCCCTCCCGCTTCTCCACGTAGTCCCTCGCCTCGATCGTGGCCAGGATCTGGGCGTAGGTCGAGGGCCGGCCGATGCCGTTCTCCTCCAGCTCCTTGACGAGCGTCGCCTCCGAGAAGCGCGGCGGCGGCTGCGTGAAGTGCTGGTCGGTGTCGAGCTTCTGCAGCGAGAGCACCTGGCCTTCGACGAGCGGCGGCAGCTCGGAGCCGGCCTCCTCGGGCGCCGTGTCGTCGGCCTGGGCCGCCTTGTCCTCGGGCGCCGGCTTGTGCTCGGGCTTCTCGTCGGGCGTCTCCTCGTAGACGGCGAGGAAGCCCTTGAAGCGCAGCGTCGAGCCCTTGGCCCGCAGCAGGCACGAGGCGGCCTCGACGTCGACCACCGTCTCGTCGTAGACGGCGGGCCGCATCTGCGAGGCGACGAAGCGGTTCCAGATCAGCCGGTAGAGCGCGTACTCGTCCTTGCCGAGGTAGCGCTTGATGGCGTCGGGCGACTTGTCGAGGTCGGTCGGCCGGATCGCCTCGTGGGCGTCCTGGGCGCCCGACTTCGACTTGTAGAAGACCGGCTTCTCCGGCAGGAAGTCCTCGCCATAGGTGCCGGCCACGTGCCGGCGCACGGCACCCAGCGCGTCGTCGCCGACCCTCGTCGAGTCGGTACGCATGTAGGTGATGAGGCCGACGCTGCCCTCGGGGCCGATCTCGATGCCCTCGTAGAGCTTCTGCGCCACCTGCATCGTCTTCTTGACCGGGAAGCGCAGCTTCTTGAAGGCCTCCTGCTGCAGCTTCGACGTGATGAAGGGCGGCACCGGGTGGCGCTTGCGCTCCTTCTGGGCGACCTTCGCGACCTTGAACGTCGCCGCCTCGAGCTCCGCGCGTACCGCCTGCGCCTGCTCGGCGTTCGTGATGTCGATCGGCTTGCCGCCCCGCTTGAGCAGGTTGGCCGGGAACACCGGTGGCGCGCCTGCCTTCAGGTGGGCGAGCACGCTCCAGTACTCCTCGGCCACGAAAGCGCGGATCTCGCGCTCGCGCTCGCAGATCAGGCGCAGCGCGACCGACTGCACGCGGCCCGCCGACAGCCCGCGCCGCACCCGCTCCCACAGGATCGGGCTGACGCCGTAGCCGACCAGGCGGTCGAGGATGCGCCGCGTCTGCTGGGCGTCGACCTTCTTCTCGTCGATGTCGCGCGGGTGCTCGAAGGCCGCCTGCACCGCCTTCTTCGTGATCTCGTGGAACACGACCCGGCGCAGCTTCTTCTTGTCCTTGACCCCGAGCGACTCGGCCAGGTGCCAGCAGATCGCCTCTCCCTCGCGGTCCGGGTCGCCCGCCAGGTAGATCTTGTCGGCGGTCTTCGCGGCCGTCTTCAGCTCGTCGAGGACCTTCTTCTTCTTCTCGAGCGGCTCGTAGTCGACCGCGAAGCCCTTCTCGATCTGGACCCCGCCGATCACCCGGCCGGCGGCCTTGCCCTTGGGCTTCTTCGGGTTCTTGGGCAGGTCGCGGACGTGGCCCATCGAGGCCTTCACCAGGAAGTCCTTGCCCAGGTACTTGTTGATGGTCTTCGCCTTGGCCGGCGACTCGACGATGACGAGGTTCTTGCCCAAGACTCTCCCGGCGATCTCTGGTTAAGACGTTGCCACGAACAGCGGGCCCGGCAGCCGCCGCACCCGCCCACACAGTTCCATTTCGCAAAGCCGCGCGAGGACCTCGGGCAGCGGCAGGCCGCTGCGCTGCGCCAGGTCCTCGAGCGTCGACGGCGCGTCGGGGCGCAGCGCCCGCTCCATCGCGTCGCCCGCCGGCCGGGCGAGCGGCTGCAGCGCCACGCCCAGCTCGGCCGCGACGTCCGCCGCATCGCGCACCAGCGCCGCCCCGTCGCGGATCAGGGCGTTGGTGCCCGCCGCGGTCGGCCACGACGGCGGCCCCGGCACGGCCATCACCTCGCGTCCCTCCTCGAGCGCGCAGCGGGCGGTGACCAGGGCGCCGCTGCGCCGGGCCGCCTCGATCACCACGACTCCCCGGCCCCAGCCCGCCAGGATGCGGTTGCGCCGCGGAAAGGCGTCGGGCGTCGGCGGGGCGCCCAGCGGGCGCTCGCTGACGAGGGCGCCGCCGTCGCGCACCAGGGCCTCGGAAAGAGCGGCATGCTCCGGAGGGTACATCCTGTCGAGGCCGGATCCCAAGACGGCCACCGTGCGCCCCCCGGCCTCGAGGGCCCCGCGGTGGGCCTCGCCGTCGATGCCCCGGGCCAGCCCGGAGACCACGACGAGGCCCGCCGCGGCCAGCTCCCGGGCCATCGCCCGGGCCAGGGTCCGGGCCTCCGTCGTGGCCGCCCGCGACCCCACGAGGGCGAGGCTGCGCCCGCCTTCGGCGGGGTCCAGGGCGCCGCGCGTCCACAAAAGCGGGGGTGGGTCGGACGAGCGCGCCAGCCAGTCCGGGTAGTCCGGCCCCAGAGCCACGAGGCGGACCCCCGCGGACGCGGCAAGCCGCTCCTCGGCGGCGGCCCGGCGCCGCGGTTCGCCCCCCGCGAGGGCCCGCGCCGCTGCCGGGGGCAGCAGGTCGGCATGGTCTCCGGGGCGGGCCAGCACCTCCGGGGCCCCGCGCCGGGCGATCGCGAGGGCCGCACCGGGCCGGAGCCCGGGCAGGAAGGAGAGCACGAGTGCGTCGGGAATCGAGAGCAAGGGGTCGCCTCCTGGATCGGGTCCGGGGCGGGGAGGCGGCCCGGACGGCGATCATCACCCGCGACCCGGCCTGTGAAGGTCCGTGAACGCGCGGCTCGTGGTGTCCCTCCGCCGTGGGACAACCGCGTCCACAGCCGTGAACAGGTCGCGCCGCCGCGCGGCGGCCAGGTGTTCCCGGCGCATGGCACTTGCCTTGCTTCGTCGATGCCCGCTGGTAACATCGCGAAAAGCGGGGCCCTCACACTCATCGCAAACTCACAGGAGGCGCTCGTCGATGCTCGCGCCGCTCACGTTGTTCCTGCTGCTCGCGGCCGGCCCGACCGCGGACCAGGAGATCGCTTTCGGGATCGAGGTCGCCCAGAAGGGCCTGTGGCGCGAGGCGCGGCTGCGCTTCGAGAAGGCGGCCGCGCGCGAGCCCGGCAACGCCAGCGCCCAGAACAACCTGGCGATCGCCCTCGAGCAGTCCGGCGAGTTCGAGAAGGCCCGCGCGGCCTACGAGAAGGCGCTCGAGCTGAAGCCGGGCGACGTCTACATCCAGCAGAACTACGACCTGTTCCGGGAAGCCGATGACAAGCGCAACCGCAAGGCCCGCAGGGCCGTCGATGCGAAGAATCCTTAGCCTCGGCCTGCTGGCCGCGGCCCTCTCAGGCACGGGCTGCGCGAGCTTCGTCGAGGTGGCGGTCGAGACGCCGCTGCAGTCGAAGATCGACGTCTCGCAGTTCCGCCGCGTGCTGGTCGCCGGCTTCGCGTCCGAGCTCGGCACCGACCCGGAGTTCGACATCGGCTCGGAGACCGCGCGGCTGCTGCAGAACCAGCTGCGCAACACCGGCGCCCGGCTCCAGGTGCTGGAGCCCGACCGGCCACCGCTGCAAGACGCGCTGGAGCGCGCGCTGGAGAGCCTGGGCGAAGGCGGCGCCCACACGAAGGAAGATCGCGAGCGCTACCGGCTGGAGACCGACCGGGTGCTGGGCGACGGCGCCTTCTGGCAGCGGCTCGGCGAGGAGTACCAGGACCCGCTGATCATCACCGGGCGCGTCGACTTCGCGGCCCAGAACCGCTCCGGCTTCCAGAGCGACGAGCGGGTGGTGCGCGACCTGGCCACCGGCCGGCCGCGGCTGGTGCGCGGCAACCGCTTCCAGGAGCGCAAGGGGTACAGCCTGACCGCCGAGTTCCACTTCGTCGACGGGCGCACCGGCGAGACGCTGCACAAGGAGAAGTTCACCGAGGAGGTGCTCTACTCCGAGGAGCAGAAGGTGTCGGCGCTGTCGTCGTACTTCGAGCTGATGGACCGGCTGCTGCCGAACTTCCTGGGGGTCATCACGCCCCAGCGGATCCGCGGCACGCGGGTCCTGCTGCGCTAGGAGCCCGAACATGCGACGCCTGCTGGCGCTCGCGCTGGCTGCCGCCTTCGCGGCACCGGCCGCCGACGCCCAGTTCATCCCCTACTTCGGCAAGAACAAGGTCCGCTACGACGACTTCGACTGGCGGATCTACAAGTCGCCGCACTTCGAGGTCTACTACTACCCGGAGTTCGAGCAGCACCTGCCGCGGCTCGCCTCCTACCTGGAGAGCGCCTACCAGAAGATCTCGTCCGAGCTCAAGCACGAGATCGGCCGCCCGATCCCGGTCATCTTCTACAAGACCCACTCCGAGTTCGAGCAGACCAACCTGTTCCCGACCTTCCTGCCCGAGGGGGTGATGGCGTTCGCGGAGCCCGTGCGGGACCGCATGGTGCTGCCGATCGACGAGCCGCCCGACCGGCTCTACGGGCTGATCGTCCACGAGCTGACCCACATCTTCGAGTTCGACCTGATCCCGCGCAGCCTGGTGCGGCGCGACGTGCCGCTGTGGGTCGACGAGGGCCTCGCCGACTACATGCGCGGGACCTGGCAGACGCTCGACCTGATGATGGTGCGCGACGCGGCGATCGCCGACTCGGTGCCGCGGATGAGCCGCTCCAGCTCGCTCGAGGCGTTCGGCAACCCGCGGCTCACCTACAACATGGGCCACGCCGCCTTCGAGTTCATCGAGGCCCGCTTCGGCAAGGAGGGCATCCGCCAGTTCCTCTACATGCTGCGCAAGAGCGTGGTGGGCGGCGGGCTCGAGGACATCTACATGCAGGCGTTCCGGCTCAAGCCGGACGAGTTCGACGCCGCCTTCGAGAAGTGGCTGAAGGAGCGCTTCAAGCCCTACCGCGACCGCCAGCGGCCCTCCGACTACGGCGAGGACCTCGCCCCCGACGTCGAGCGCACCCCGTACGTCGGCGTCTACGCCTTCGCCCCTTCGCCCTCGGGCGAGATGGTGGCGGCGATCACGGGCAACCGCGCCGAAGGCGAGGCCGACATCGTGCTGCTGTCGACGAAGGACGGCAGCGTGATCAAGAACCTGACCCGCGGCTACACCGGGCGCTGGGAGAGCCTGTCGTTCAACGACGCCTTCGTGGCGGGTCGCACGATCGACTTCTCGCCCGACGGCGACCTGGTCGCCTTCTTCGGCCGCGCCGACAAGCGTCGCTCGCTGTTCCTGCTCTCGGCGCTGACCGGCGACCTCGTGCGCGAGGTGCCGATGAGCGTCGACCAGGCGCAGGCGCCCGCGCTGCTGCCCGGCGGCCGCCAGGTGGTGTTCGCGGGCCTGCGCAACGGCGTGTCGGACCTGTTCCTGCTCGACCTCGACAGCGGCGCGGTCACCAACCTGACCGACGACCCGTGGGCGGACAACGACCCGCGGGTGTCGCCGGACGGCAAGCTCGTCGCCTACACCCGGCGCATCAGCGGGCACGAGAAGATCTGGGTGTTCCCGCTGGCCGAGCCCGCCCGCAAGACCCAGCTCACGTTCGGCCCCTTCGACGACAAGACCCCGGCCTGGACGGCCGACGGCAAGGGCCTCGTCTACGCCTCGAACGAGGACGACGACACCTTCAACCTGCGCTCGCTGCACCTCGAGACCGGCGTCATCCAGCACTGGACCGAGGTGCTCGGCGGCAACATGGCGCCGCACGTGCTGCCGGCGGCGGGCCGCGGCGGGTCGCGGCTCGCGTTCATCTCGTACTTCAAGGGCGGCTACGGGCTCTACACGCTGGAGCCGGAGAAGGCGCTGCGCGAGGTCGAGCAGGACGTCGTCGCGGTCGAAGGCGACCTGGTCGACTTCCAGCCCGACGTCCAGCACCAGGTGGTCCAGGAGAACAAGCGCGGCAAGCGGGCGTTCGAGAACTTCTACCTCGAGGGCCGGCCGCCGCTCAACGTCGGGGTCACCTCCTCGGGCGACTTCTTCGGCGGCTCCCAGGTCGCGTTCTCGGACGTGCTGCAGGACAAGAACCTGGTGGTAACGGTGGCCTCGGTGCGCGACTTCCGCAGCTACGACGCCACCTTCCTCGACCAGGGCAGGCGCTTCCAGTACGGGGTCTCGCTGTTCGACAACACGTACTTCTACTACCCGGACTACTACATCCCGCAGTACGAGTTCTTCCGCGAGGGGGCGATCGCCACCCAGCGCTACACCGGCGCCTTCGGCATCGGCATCTACCCGCTCGACAAGTTCCGCCGTCTCGAGTTCCAGGCCGGCATCGTGCGGCTCGAGCAGAAGTTCGAGGACCCGGCCGTGCAGCAGTTCGTCGAGCAGGCGGGGGGCGGCCAGAGCTACCTCTACACGGGCACGCTGGCGCCACTCAGGGTGAGCCTGGTCCAGGAGACGACCCGCTTCCGCGAGTTCGGCCCGCTGGCCGGCAGCACCTTCGCCGTGCGCCTCTCGCACGCGCCGAAGCTGGGCAACAGCCTGACCCGGACCACGCTCGACGGCGACTTCCGCAAGTACCTGCGGCTGACCGGATCCACCCTGCTCGCCGCCCGCGCTCGCGGCTTCAAGTCGTTCGGCGACAACCCGGAGATTTTCTACTTCGGCGGCAACATGGAGCTGCGCGGGCTCAACTACCTGTCGATGACCGGCAACGAGGGGTTCCACGCCAACCTCGAGCTGCGCTTCCCGCTGATCGACCTGATGGCGACCCCGATCGGCATCCTGGGGCCGGTCCGCGGCACGGTCTACGCCGGCATCGGCCACGCCCGCTACAAGGGCCAGCCGACCAACTTCTCCGACAGCGGCCCGGGCGTGTCGTACGTCAACGACCCGGTGTTCGGCGAGCCGGTCGACGGCTTCCGGCTGGTCGACGGCCGCGCCTCCTACGGGTTCGGCCTGCAGTTCTTCTTCCTCGGCTACCCGATGCACTTCGACTGGACGAAATTCACGGACCTCAAGGTCACCTCGAACGACACCCGCTTCGACTTCTGGATCGGCTATGACTTCTAGGAGGCCGGCGCCCCCGGGCGGGCGCGGCGTTTGACCTCGGGGGGCGGTTCGCCCTAGAATCCGGGGTTTTCGGGCGAGTCTTTCCGCTCGCTTCGGGCATCAGGAGGCGTGGCCGTGTACGCGATCGTCAAGACGGGCGGCAAGCAGTACCGCGTCGCTCCCGGGGACGTGATCTACGTCGAGAAGCTGTCGGCCGAGGCCGGCGCCCAGGTGACGCTCGACGACGTGCTGTTCGTCGGCGGCGACAAGGGCGCGACGGTCGGCGCCCCGCACGTCGCGGGCGCTTCGGTCGTCGGCACCGTGGTGGAGCAGGGCCGCGAGCGCAAGATCCGCATCTTCCAGTACAAGAAGCGGAAGGGCTACCGGCGGACCCAGGGCCACCGCCAGTCCTACACCGCGCTCCGCATCGAGCGCGTCCAGCTCGGCTGACGGGAGAGTAGACAGTGGCGACCAAGAAGGGCGGCGGATCCAGCCGCAACGGCCGCGACAGCAACGCGCAGCGCCTCGGCGTCAAGCGCTTCGGCGGCGAGCGCGTCAAGGGCGGCACGATCCTGATGCGCCAGCACGGGACCAAGTGGAAGGCCGGCCGCAACGTCGGCCTCGGCAAGGACCACACGCTGTTCGCGCTGGTCGACGGCGTCGTGCAGTTCGAGGACCACGGTTCGCGCGGCCAGTACGTGAGCGTCGAGCCCGCCGCCGCGAGCTAGCGGCGCCTCCCGCGCACGCTGCCGCCCCGCCGAGACGGCGGGGCGGTCGCTGGTCGAAGAGAGCCGCTTCCACCGATGTTCGTCGATCGCGTCAGGATTCTCGCGAAGGGCGGTGACGGCGGGCGCGGCTGCGTGAGCTTCCGCCGCGAGGCCCACGTCCCCCGCGGCGGCCCCGACGGCGGCAACGGCGGCCACGGCGGCGACGTCGTGATGGTCGCCGTCTCCCACCAGAACACGCTGTTGCCTCTGCGCTACCACACCGAGTTCCGCGCCGAGCGCGGGCGCCACGGCGGGCCCTCGAACTGCACCGGGGCCGATGCGGAGCCGATGCAGGTGGCGGTGCCGCCGGGAACCGTGGCCACGGAGGAGGAGACCGGCGCCGTGCTGGGCGAGGTGCTCGCGGTCGGCGACCGCGTGGTGCTGGCGAAAGGCGGCCGCGGCGGCCGCGGCAACCGCTCGTTCCTCTCCAACCGCAACCGCGCGCCGCGCGAGTCCGGCCCCGGCGAGCCGGGCGAAGAACGCTGGATCCGGCTCGACCTCAAGCTGCTGGCCGACGTCGGCCTGCTCGGCCTGCCCAACGCCGGCAAGTCGACGCTCTTGTCCCGGATCTCGGCGGCGCGGCCGCGGATCGGCGACTACCCGTTCACCACGCTGTCGCCGGTGCTCGGCATGGTCTCGGTCGGCGAGCGCGACTTCGTCGTCGCCGACATCCCCGGGATCATCGAGGGCGCGCACCAGGGCGCCGGGCTCGGCCTCCAGTTCCTGCGCCACGTCGAGCGCACGCGGGCGCTGGCGTGGGTGGTCGACGCCTCCGGCTCCCGCGGCGACGACCCGGTGGCCGCGCTGCGCACGCTGCGCGAGGAGCTGGCGCAGAGCCACCCCGAGCTGCTGACGCGGCCGGCGCTGGTCGTCGCCTCGCAGCGTGACGCCGTGGTCGAGCCCGACCCGCTGCCCGAGCTGCGGGCGGCGGCGGACGCGCTGGGCCTGCCGGTCTTCCCGATCTCCGCGGTCAGCGGCGCGGGGCTCGAGCCGCTGCTGCACGCGATGGCCGACCTGCTCGCCGTCGCGGCTTCCGAGACGCCGGCGTGAAGGTCGGCCTGCTGGGGGGCAGCTTCGACCCGATCCACCGCGGCCATCTGCAGCTCGCCGCCCTGGCCCGGGAGGCGCTCGGCCTGGAGCGCGTGCTGCTGGTGCCGGCCGGGCGCCCGCCGCACCGCGCGGCGCCGGCGGGCGACGCCTTCGACCGCTACGCGATGACCGCGCTGGCGGCCGCGGGCGAGCCGGCGCTGCTGCCGTGCCCGCTGGAGCTGCAGCGGCCCGGGCCGAGCTACACGGTCGACACCCTCGAGGCGCTCGGCGCCGGCGCGGCGGGCGCGGAGTACTTCCTGCTGCTGGGCGCCGACGCCGCCGCGCTGCTGCCCACCTGGCACCGGGCCGACCGGGTACGCGAGCTGGCGCGGGTGGCGGTCGTCGGCCGGCCCGGCCGCGAGGCCGCGGCGCTGCCGGAGGGGACGCTTTCGCTGCCCACGACCGGGCTCGACGTCTCGTCGTCCGCGATCCGCGCGGACGTGCGCGCGGGCCGCGACGTGCGTGCGCTCGTCGGCGACAGGGTCGCCGACTACATCGCGAAGAGGAGGCTGTACTCGTGAAGCTGCCCGCCATCGTCGAACTGGCGGCCGCCGCCGCGCTCGACAAGAAGGCCACCGACGTGGTCGCCCTCGACCTGCGTCCCGACAGCAGCTTCACGGACGTGTTCCTGCTGGCGACCGGCCACAACCAGCGCCAGCTGGTCGCGATCAGCGACGCCGTGGAGGAATCGCTGCGCAAGGAGGGCTACCGCGCCGGCCACGTCGAGGGCTACCCGCGCCAGGAGTGGATCCTGATGGACTACGGCGACCTGGTGGTCCACCTGATGACGCCGAAGGCGCGCGAGTTCTACGACCTCGAGCGGCTGTGGGGGGCCGCCCACCGCAAGGCGTACTCCTGATCGTGGAGCCGATCTGCGCCTCGGCGGCGATGCGCGAGCTGCTGGCGGAGGCCCGCCGCGTGGCCGCCGCCCGCAGCCCGGTCCTGCTCGAGGGCGAGAGCGGCGCCGGCAAGGACCTGTTCGCCCGCTTCCTCCACGCCCACTCGGGCCGTGCGGCCGGACCGTTCGTCACCCTGCACTGCCCGTCGCTGCCGTTCGAGCTGGCCGAGAGCGAGCTGTTCGGCCACGAGCGCGGCGCGTTCACCGACGCCCGCGAGGCGAAGCCGGGACGACTGGAGGCGGCCGAGGGCGGCACGCTGTACCTCGACCAGGTCCAGGACCTGGAGCCCGCGCTGCAGGCCAAGTTGCTGCGGGTCGTCGAGGAGCGCCGCTTCGAGCGCCTCGGCGGCACCCGCACCGTCCAGCTCGACGTGCGGATCGTCGCCTCCGCCAACGTCGACCTGCGACAGGCGGTGGCGGCCGGGCGCTTCCGCGAGGACCTGTTCCACCGCCTCGCCGTGGTGCCGCTGCGGCTGCCGCCGCTGCGCGAGCGGCGCGACGACGTGCTGCCGCTGGCGCGCGCCTTCCTCGGCGCGTTGCGCGACCGGGGCCGCACGGCCGCCACCGGCTTCGACGCCGAAGCCGAGGCGCTGCTGCGCGGCTATTCGTGGCCCGGCAACGTGCGCGAGCTGAAGGCCGCCGTCGAACGCGCGGTGCTCTACGCGCGCGGCGAGACGATCGGCACCGCCGCGCTGCCGGCCACCCTGCCCCTGCAGCCGCAGGCGCTGTGGGCGGGCCGCGACGCGCGGCCGACGCTCAAGCAGCTCGAGCAGGCCTACATCCGCCACGTACTGGCCGTCGAAGGCGGCAGCCAGACGCGGGCCGCCGCCGTGCTCGGCATCAGTCGCAAGGCGCTGTGGGAGAAGCGGCGCCGCTACGGCATCGGCCCTGGAGAGAAGGAGCAGTGACCGGCATGGACCAGAAGACGATCAAGGGCTTCAAGGAGCGGCTGCTCCAGCGCAAGGACGAGATGGTCCGCGCGTACGGGCGCTCGAAGGCCTACGGGATGGCCGCCGACGAAGAAGGCGCGCAGGACCTCGCCGACAAGGCCGCCAACTCGTACACCAAGGAGTTCCTGTTCAGCCTCTCGGCCACCGAGCGGCAGCAGCTCCAGCTCGTCGAGGAGGCCCTGGTCCGGATCGAGGAGCGCCGCTTCGGCACCTGCGTGAGCTGCAAGGGCGAGGTCGAGCGCAAGCGGCTGGAGGCGGTGCCGTGGGCCCGCCACTGCCTCTCCTGCCAGGAGAAGCAGGAGCAGGGGCTGCTCTGAACCTCTCGCTCCCGGCCCGGCTCGTCGAGCGCGCCCGCGCGGGCGTGCTCGACCCGGTGCTGGCCGCGGTGTTCCCCGCGGAGTGTCCTGGCTGCGCGCGCGGCGTCGAGCGGCCCAGCCAGGGGCCGCTGTGCGGCGCCTGCTGGCAGGCCCTGCCGCAGCACGCGGCCGCCTGCGGCTGCGGCGCGCCGCTGCTCGTGGCGGGGACCTGCGGCCGCTGCCGCCGCGGGTTGCAGCCGATCGCGCGCGGCGCGTCGCTGGGGCCGCACGAGGGGCCGCTGCGGGCCCTCGTGCACGCGTTCAAGTACGGCGGCCGCCGCAGTGCCGCGAGCCGCGTCGCCTCGCGGCTGCGCGAGCGGCCGGAAGCCGGCGCCGTCCTCTCGGGTGCCGACGTGCTGGTCGCGGTGCCGCTGCACCCGCGGCGCCTGCGCGAGCGCGGTTTCAACCAGTCGGAGGAGCTGTGCGCCGCGGTCGCCCGCGCGGGAGCGCCGCGACACGAGCGCGGGGTGCTGGTGCGGCGGCGCGACACCGCCGTCCAGGCGGGGCTCAGGGCGGCCGAGCGCCGCCGCAACGTCGCCGGCGCTTTCGCCGTCCGCCGGCGGGCCGCGGTCGCCGGCCGGGTCGTGGTGCTGGTCGACGACGTGTACACGACAGGCGCGACCGTCCGCGCCTGCGCCCGGGTGCTGCTGGACGCCGGGGCGCGCGAGGTCCGCGTGCTGACGATCGCCCGCGCCGGGCTGTAGCCGCGGCCTGTTACCCTTGGGGGATCGGCTGCGGGGCAGGGGAGAAGCAATGGCGAGCTGGACGAAGATCGCGGCGCTCGCGCTCGTGTTGGGCGCCTGGCCGCGGCCCGTCGACGCGTGGGGCCCGGTCGGCCACGAGGCCGTCACCGCGCGGGCCATCGAGACGCTGCCGAAGGGCCTGCGCGAGTTCTTCAAGTCCCACCGCCTGGAGCTGCCGACGCTGGCGCTGGAGTCGACGGCGCCGGCCGACACGCCCGAGCGGCGGTTCCTCGTCGATCGGCTGCTGCCCTTCCCGTTCGCCGACCTGCCGCAGCGCGAGGAGGCGTTCCGCGAACGCTTCGGCGTCGCCGCGGACGAGGTGGGCCGCCTGCCGTGGCTGGTCCAGGAGAGCTACGGCCGGCTGGTCGAGGCCTTCCGCGCCGGCGAGAAGGACCGCATCCTGGGCGCGGCCGACACCCTCGCCGCGCTGGTCGCGGAGCTGTGCAACCCGCTGGCGCTGAGCCGCCACCACGACGGCACCGAGACGGGCCAGCACGGGCTCTACCAGCGCTTCGCGGTCAAGCTGCCGGAGGCGATGACCGGCGAGCTCAAGCTGTCGACCGACGACGCCCACCTGCTGGAGAACCCGCAGGCGCACGCCTTCTCGCTGATGAGCGCGAGCTACGTGTGGGTCGACAACGTGCTCTTCCTCGAGGAGCTGGCGGCGCGCGGCAAGCCCGGCTACGGGTCGATCTACTACGACGCCGCGAAACTGCGCATGGGCGAGCTGCTGAAGGAACGGCTGTCGCGGGCCGCCGACGCCGTGGGCAGCTACTGGTACACCGCGTGGACGGCCGCCGGGCGGCCGCCGCTGAAGTAGCTTGGCCCCGCCCACCCGCGACGACGTGCGCCTGATCGAGCGCTGTCTCGCCCGCGACGACGCGGCGTGGGAGGAGATCGTCGCCCGCTACCGGCGCCGCGTGTTCCACATCGCGTGGAAGTTCACCGGCCGCCACGCCGAGGCCGAGGACCTGACCCAGGAGATCTTCCTCAAGGTCTTCAAGAGCCTCGACCGCTTCCACCGCGACGCCGACTTCGGCACCTGGCTGTCGAGCGTCGCCCGCAACTACTGCATCGACCGCTACCGCGCCGGCAAGCGCGAGCGCGAGGTGGTCGTCGAGGACCTGCTGGCGTTCGACCTGGCGCCGGCCGCCTCCGGCAACCCGTACCGGGAGCTGGAGTCGCGCGACCGCACCAGCTTCGTGCGTCGCGGCCTCGACCAGTTGCCCGACAAGCTGCGCGAGGCGGTCGTGCTGCGCGACCTGGTCGGGCTCACGTACCAGGAGATGGCCGACCGGCTGGGGCTGCCGGAGGGCACGGTCAAGAGTCGGATCAATCGCGGGCGCGAGGAGCTGGCGCGCCTGCTGCTGCGGGCCCAGGCGGGCCGCGGCGGCAGCCGCCCGGCGCGCGCGCGTGGGGGGAAGGAACGATGGAGCTGAGCCACGAGAGCCGCGGCGACGTGAGGGTCCTCCGGGTCGGGGAGGCCAAGCTCACCTACCCGGTGCTGGCGGCGTTCTTCGGCGAGGTGCGCGGCCTCGTCGAGGCGGGGACCCGCAAGCTGGTGATCGACCTGGGCGCGGTCGGCTACATCGACTCCGCCTCGATCGGCTGCCTGATGGACATCCACCGCCTGCTCGCCGAGCACGGCGGAGCCGTTCACCTGTGCAGCCTGCAGCCGCGGGTCGAGACCATGCTGTCGATGACCGGCGTGCACCGCATCGTGTCGGTCCACAAGTCGTGCGCCGACGCGGTGGCGGCGCTGGGGGAGCGCGGCGATGCGTAAGGTCCGGCTGCGCGGCGGGGCCGCGCTCGAGCTCGACGGCGACATCCTCGCCGTGCTGGAGCTGCTCTATCGCGAGGTCACGCTGAAGAGCCAGTTGCGGGCCTCGTTCGAGGACGTGATGGCGGAGATCCGCGGCATCGTCGAGCAGATGAGCGAAGACGAGCGCCGCAGCTACCTCGTCGAGAGCCTGTTCCTCAACTCGGTCACCTACGAGAACGAGATGCTCGACGCCTACATGCGCAAGCTGACCGCGCCGGCGAAGAAGAAGGCCGGACGGCGGCCGACGGGTCGGGCGTGAGGCGGCGCGCGGCGCTGCTGCTGGCGCTGTGGGCCGGCGCTGTCTCCGCCGCCGAGCCCGCGCCGCGGGTGGTGGTCGAGCCGGAGCGCTTCGACTTCGGTGCCGCCTTGCCCGGGCGCACGCTGTCGACCCAGTTCACGATCCGCAACCACGGCGACGCGGAGCTGGTGCTGGGGCCGATCGCCAGCGACTGCTCGTGCACCGCCGCGCTGCTGGGCTCGCATCGGGTCGCCCCGGGCGGGTCGACGGCGCTGCGGGTCAGCCTGGAGACCCGCAAGTCGAAAGGGCCGGTGGAGCGCAAGGTGGTGGTCGCGACCAACGACGAGCGGCGACCGCGCCTGGAGCTGAAGGTGGCGGCCGACGTGAAACCGGCCCGCTAGCGAAACAGCGCCGGCTAGACGGCGGGCAGCGGCGCCGGGACGGCGCCTTCGGCCGGGCGCAGCGCGGGCAGGGTCGGCAGCTCGGGCCGCGTCACCAGCGTCCAGGCGTCTTCGGCCTCGAGCAACGCCTGGGCCGCCGCCGCGTGCAGCGCGTGGCCGGCCTTGACGGCCTCGACGTGGGCGACCACGGGCCACGGCAGCAGCGCCAGGTCGCCGATCGCGTCGAGCACCTTGTGGCGCACGAACTCGTCCTCGAAGCGCAGGTGCCCGTTGAGCACGCCGCTCTCGCCGATCACGATCGCGTTCTCGAGGCTGCCGCCCAGCGCCAGGCCGTGCTGGCGCAGCAGCTCGACCTCGGCCATGAAGCCGAAGGTGCGGGCCGGAGCGATCTGCTCGGCGAAGGTCTGCGCGTCGACGCGGAAGCTGCCCTGCTGGTGGTGGAGCAGCGGGTGGTCGAAGCCGATCGTGTAGGTGATGCGCAGGTGGTCGGCCGGCGAGAAGCGCACCGAGCGCCCGCCGCGCACGACCTCGACCGGGCGCAGCACCTTCAGGTACTCCCGTGCGCCGCCATGGGCGCGACGGCCGGCCTCGTGCAGCAGCATCACGAACGGGGCGGAGGAGCCGTCGAGGACCGGCACCTCGGGCCCGTCGACGTCGACCAGGACGTCGTCGATCGCGAGGGCGTGCAGCGAGGACAGCAGGTGCTCGACCGTCCCCACCGACACCCCTTCCGCGGTCAGGGTCGTGGCGTGATCGGTCCGCGAGAGGTGGGCGAGACTGGCCGGGATCTCGACGCCGACGTCGCTGCGCCGGAAGCGGATGCCGTGCCCCGGTGCGGCCGGATGCAGGGCGAGCCGCACGACGCGGCCGGAGTGCAGGCCGATGCCGGCACACGTGACGGAACGCTCGAGGGTGTGTCTCTGCGGCACCGCGCCCTCTGCCTGCAATTCTCAGGCCCGCAACCGGCGTCGGGGCCCGGACTGGATCGGCTTTGTTTTCAACGCTTTGCGGTAGAAGCGCCGGGACGACAACCGTGGCTCCGTCGCCACAAGTGGCCTCGGGGCCACACTAGAAGCCCGTGCCGCCGTCCGCCAGGTGGCGGCGGTGGGCGCCGCTGTCGAGGATCGCGCGGATCTCGTCGACCGCGCGAAGGACCTCGGCGTCGGTCGTGTAGAAGTGGGGGGAGATCCGGATACCGGCGCCGGGGCGGTGGTCGACGACGATCTCCCTCCGCAGCAACTCGCGCGTGACCGCCTCGCCCTCGGGCACGGCAAGGATCGCCATCCCGCCGCGCTGCGCCGGGTCGGCGGGCACGTGGGGGGCGAGCCCGTGCTGGCGGGCGCGGTCCAGCAGCAGCGCGATCTGGCGCATCGACTTCGCGCGGATCGCCTCGATTCCGACCTCGGCCACCGCCTCGTAGCCGGCCTCGGCCGCGTAGAGCGCCGGGATCGCGGGCGAGCCGTGGAGGAAGCGGGTCCAGTCGGCCGCGTACTCGATCTCGCCCGGCTCGAACGCGAACGGCCGCGCGTGCGCCATCCAGCCGGTGACCCGCGGCCGCAGCGTGTCGCGCAGCCGCGGCGCGACGTAGAGGTAGCCCGCACCGGGGCCGCCACAGAGCCACTTGACCGAGCCGCCGGTGGCGAAGTCGACGTCCCAGGCGGCGAGGTCCACCGGCACCGTGCCCGCCGACTGGTAGAGGTCCGCCACCACCAGCGCGCCGACCTCGTGGGCGCGGCGCACGATCGCCGCGACGTCCTGCACGAAGGCGCTCTTGAACAGCACGTGCGAGATGGGGACGAGCAGCGTCTCCTCGTCGATCGCGGCGAGCAGCTTCTCGAGCGGCACCGTGATGCCGTCTTCGGAGGCCACCATCTCGACCCGCGCGCCGAGCCGGCGGTGGGCCTCGTAGACGTACATCACCGAGGGGAAGTTGAGGTCGTCGTAGACGATCTTGTTGCGCTTCCCGGTGAACTCGAAGCAGGACAGGATCAGCGCCTGGCAGACCGAGACGTTCTGGTGCATCACGATCGAGCCGGGCGCCGCGCCGAGCAGCCGTCCCAGCTTGTCGCCGGTCGTGACGGGCATCGACCACCAACCCTCCGCCCAGGCCCGCACGCCGCGGGTCTCCCAGGCGTCGGCGTAGGCGCCCAGGCGCTCGCGGGCGGCCGCCGGCATCGCCCCCAGCGAGTGGCTGACGAGGTAGGTCGAGCGGCCGAGGATCGGGAAGCGGGCGCGAAGCGCCTGGAGGCGGGTGTCGTCCATGGGCGGCAGCGATTGTAGCCCCCGGCCTGCTAAACTGGTCGCTTGCAGGCAGCGGGGCGACGGCCGTCGCCCGACACGCGGCCCGGGAAGGACGAGACGGTTCTGCCATGAGCAAGAAGGTGGAGAAGGCCGGCGCGCAGAGCGTCGAGGCCTACGAGAAGGCGCTCAAGGCCTTCTGGAAGAAGGACTACGAGAAGGCGGCCGAGCTGCTCGAGCCGCTCGCCCGCAGCGAGTCCGCGGAGCTGGGCGAGCGCGCGCGCACCTATCTCGCCGTGTGCGCGCAGCACGCGGACAAGAAGGGCGCCTTCAAGCCGAAGACGGCCGAGGAGCATCTGGCCTGGGGCAGCGTGCTGCACAACCGCGGCGAGTTCGCCGAGGCCCAGAAGCAGTTCGCCCAGGCGGCGGGGCTCGCCCCGCAGAACGACGTCGCCCACTACTGCCTGGCCGCCGCCGCCGCCCGCAACGGCGACGACGCCACCGCCCGCAAGGCGCTGCAGAAGGCCGTCGACCTGTCGCCCGAGAGCCGGGTCCACGCCCGCCGCGACGCCGACTTCGAGGCGCTGCGCGAGGACGAGGAGATCGCGGCCCTGCTCGAGGCCTGATCGGCTTGGACGTCCGCGCGGTCGTCCTCGCGGCCGGCAAGGGCACGCGGATGCGCAGCGCCCGGCCCAAGGTGCTGCACCGGGTGCACGGGCTGCCGCTGCTCGAGTACCCGCTGCGGGCGCTGGCCGGCGCGGGCGTCAGCCGCGTCGTGGTCGTCACCGGCCACGAGGCGGAGGCCGTGGAGCGCTCCTTCGCGGGGCGCGGCTTCACCTTCGTGCGGCAGGACCCGCCGCGCGGCACCGGTCACGCGGTGATGGTCGCCCGCGAGGCGATCGCCGGGGCCGACACGGTGCTGGTCGTGAACGGCGACCTGCCGCTGCTGCGCGCGGAGTCGCTGCGCGCCCTGCTCGCCCGGCGCGCGGCGGGGGACGCCGCGGCCCTGCTGAGCGTGACGCTGCCCGACGCGGGCGCCTACGGCCGCGTCGTGCGCGGCGCGGACGGTGGCGTCGCCCGCATCGTCGAAGCCCGCGACGCAAGCCCCGAGGAGCGCGCGATCGGCGAGATCAACGTCGGGGTCTACGCGTTCGCGGCCGACGCCCTCGAACGCGCGCTCGCGACGCTCACCCCGCAGAACGCCCAGGGCGAGTACTACCTGACCGACGTGGTGGCGGCGATCGCGGCGGGCGGCGGGCGGATCTCGGCGGTGGCCGCGGCCGATGCCGACGAGGGCCGCGGCGTCAACACGGTGGCCGAGTTGGCGGCGGCAACGGCGCTGCGCCGCGCGGCCCGGCTGCACGGGCTGATGGAGGCCGGGGTCGCGATCGAGGACCCCGCGTCGACCTGGGTCTCGGAAGACGCGGTTGTCGCGGCCGACGCCGTGCTGCGGCCGTTCACGGTGATCGGCGGGGCGAGCCGGGTCGAGGCAGGCGCGGTGCTCGGTCCCTTCGTGCGCCTGGAGAGCGCCAGCGTCGGCGCCGGCGCCACGGTGCTCGACCACTGCCTGCTGCGCGAGTGCCAGGTCGAGCAGGGCGCCACGATCGGGCCGTTCGCCCACCTGCGCCCGGAGACGGTGATCGAGCCGGGCGCCAAGGTCGGCAACTTCGTCGAGCTCAAGAAGACCCGGCTCGGCGCGGGCGCCAAGGCGCCGCATCTGACCTACCTCGGCGACGCGGTGATCGGGCCCAGGGCGAACATCGGCGCCGGCACCATCACCTGCAACTACGACGGCCACGCCAAGCACCCGACGGCGATCGGCGCCGGCGCCTTCGTCGGCTCCAACTCGACGCTGGTGGCACCGGTGACGATCGCCGACGGCGCCTACGTCGGCGCCGGCTCGGTGATCACCAAGGACGTGCCGGCCGATGCGCTGGCCGTGTCGCGCCCCAGCCAGGTCGTCAAGGAAGGCTGGGCGCGGCGGCGGCGGGAGAGCCGCGGCAAGCACTGACGGCCCCGCCCTTGCATCGGGCGGAGCCGGCGTCGCCGTTCGTGGCCCCGCAGCCACGCGTTCCGGCGAGAGGAGAAGCGAAGCGCATGTGCGGCATCGTCGGCTACGTCGGAGCGCGCGAAGCGGTCGGGGTGATCCTCGACGGCCTGCGGCGGCTCGAGTACCGCGGCTACGACTCGGCGGGGGTGGCGGTGCTCACCGAGAACGGCCTGGCAAGGCGCCGCGCCGAGGGCAAGCTGCGGAACCTGGAGCAGAGCCTGGTGGCCGAACCCCTGGCCGGCCACTTCGGCGTGGGCCACACCCGCTGGGCGACCCACGGCCGCCCGTCCGAGGAAAACGCCCACCCGCACACCGACTGCACGGGCGGCCTGGTCGTCGTCCACAACGGGATCATCGAGAACTACCTGCCGCTCAAGGCGCGGCTGCAGGCCGCGGGCCACCGCTTCGTGACCCAGACCGACACGGAGGTGGTCGCCCACCTCGTCGAGTCGCTCTACCAGGGCTCGCTGGAGCAGGCGGCGCGGGCCGCGCTGCGCGAGCTCGAGGGCATGTACGCGCTGGTGCTGATGCACCGCGACGAGCCGGGGCTCCTGGTCGGCGCCCGCCAGGGGCCGCCGATGGTGGTGGGCCTCGGCGACGGCGAGCACTTCCTCGCCTCCGACGTGCCCGCGCTGCTCGCCTACACCCGCGACATCGCCTTCCTCGGCGACGGCGAGATGGCGGTCGTGCGCGGCGACCGCGCGGAGCTGTCGCGGCTCGACGGCACCCGCGTGGAGCTGCGGCCGCAGCGGATCGCCTGGGACCCGGTGCAGGCGGAGAAGGGCGGCTTCCGCCACTTCATGCTCAAGGAGATCCACGAGCAGCCGCGCGCCGTGCGCGACACCCTGCTCGGCCGCATCGGCCTCGAGCAGGGCGAGGTCCACGTCGAGGAGCTGGGTCCCGCCGCCGAGGCGCTGCGCAAGGTCGAGCGCGTGACGCTGCTCGCCTGTGGCACCTCGTGGCACGCGGCGCTCGTCGGCAAGTTCCTGCTCGAGCAGATCGCGCGGGTGCCGGCCGAGGTCGACTACGGCTCCGAGTTCCGCTATCGCCAGCCGCTGGTCGGCGCCGGCACGCTCGCGGTCGGCATCAGCCAGAGCGGCGAGACCGCCGACACGCTGGCCGCGTTCCGCGAGGCCGTCGGCCGCGGCGCCACCGGCGTCGCGATCTGCAACGTGCAGGGCTCGATGCTGACGCGCGAAGCCGCCGGCACGCTGCTGACCCACGCCGGCCCCGAGATCGGGGTCGCCTCCACCAAGGCGTTCACCTCGCAACTCGTCGCGCTGGGCCTGCTCGCGCTGCAGCTCGGCCGGCTCAAGGGCACGCTGTCGGCCGACGCCTGCCGCGAGCACCTGGTCGGGCTGACCCGGGTGCCGCACCTGATGGAGCAGTCGCTCGCCGGGCTCGAGCGGCAGGCGGAGGAGCTGTCGCGCGAGCTGGTCCACGCCACCGACTTCCTCTACCTCGGCCGCGGCATCCACTACCCGATCGCGCTCGAGGGCGCCCTCAAGATGAAGGAGATCTCCTACATCCACGCCGAGGGCTACCCGGCGGGCGAGATGAAGCACGGGCCGATCGCGCTGATCGACGAGCGGCTGCCGGTGGTGGCGCTGCTGCCGCGCGGCCGCGGGCGCGAGAAGATGCTGTCGAACGTGCAGGAGGTCAAGGCGCGCGGCGGCCGCGTGATCGCGGTCAACGCGGGGCCCGACGACGACCTGCGCGGCGTGCTCGAGCCGCGCGACGCGGTGCTGACGGTGCCCGAGGCCGAGGAGATGTGGTCGCCGCTGCTGATGACGCTGCCGCTGCAGCTGCTCGCCTACCACGTCGCGGTGCGCGCGGGACGCGACGTCGACCAGCCGCGGAACCTGGCCAAGTCGGTCACGGTCGAGTAAGCGTCGCGATGAGCGGCAACGTCGTGCGCGGCCCGTGGCCGGGGCCCGCGGGCCCGGCGGCCCCCGATCTCCTCGCCGGGCTCAACCCGCAGCAGCGCGCCGCGGTGCTGGCGGCCGACGGCCCCGTGCTGATCCTGGCCGGCGCGGGCAGCGGCAAGACCCGCGTCATCACCCACCGCATCGCCCACCTCGTGCTCGACCGCGGCGTGCCGCGCGACGCGATCCTGGCCGTCACCTTCACCAACAAGGCGGCCGGCGAGATGAAGGAGCGGGTGCTGCACCTGCTGGGCGGCGGCAGCGCAGCCGGGTTGTGGGTCTCCACCTTCCACGCGCTGTGCGTCCGCCTGCTGCGCCGCGAGTTCGAGGCCGCCTCGCTGCCCCGCGAGTTCGTGATCTACGACGAGGCCGACCAGCTCGCCGCCGTCAGGCTGGCGATGAAGGAGCTGGACCTGTCCGAGAAGCTGCACCCGCCGCGGCGGCTGCTGTCGCGCATCTCGGCCCGCAAGAACTCGGGGCGCGACCCGGAGGCCGCGGACGAGATGTCGCTGCAGGCCTCGCTCGTGCAGCGGGTGGCCGAGCGCTACCAGCAGCGGCTGAACGCCGCCCACGCGCTCGACTTCGACGACCTGCTGCTGCGCAGCGTCGCGCTGCTCGCGCAGGACGCCGCCGTACGCGAGCGCTGGCAGCGGCGCTTCTCGTACCTGCTGGTCGACGAGTACCAGGACACCAACCGCGCCCAGTTCGACCTGGTCCGGCTGCTGGCGGGCGGCGCTGGAAACGTGACGGTGGTCGGCGACGAGGACCAGTCGATCTACTCCTGGCGCGGCGCGACGATCGAGAACATCCTGAACTTCGAGCGCCACTTCCCCGGCGCCCGGGTGCTGCGCCTCGAGCAGAACTACCGCTCGACCCAGGCGATCCTCGACGCCGCCGGCACCCTCGTCTCGCGCAACCGCAAGCGCAAGGGCAAGACGCTGCAGGCGACCCGCGCCGGCGGCGACCCGGTGTGGCTGCACCGCGCGGCCGACGAGTACCAGGAGGCGGCGTGGGTCGTGGAGCGGATCGCCTCGCGGCGGCAGCACCGCGCCGCGGTGCTGTTCCGGATGAACGCCCAGAGCCGCCTGCTGGAAGAGGCGCTGCGGCGCCACGGCCTGCCCTACGTGGTGGTCGGCGGCGTCGGGTTCTACGAGCGCAAGGAGGTCAAGGACGTCCTCGGCTACCTGCGCCTGGTCCTCAATCCGGACGACGACATGGCCGTGCGGCGGGTGCTCAACGTGCCGCCGCGCGGGATCGGCGACAAGACCGTCACCGAGCTGGAGCGGCTCGCCGGTGCCGAGCGCCTGTCGCTGATGGGCGCTCTCGGGCGCGTCGTCGACGACGCGCTGCTGCCGGCCCGCGCCACGCTGCCGCTCGGCCGCTTCCGCGACCTGGTGACGCGGCTGCGCGAGGACGCCGCGCGGCTCACCCTGCGCGGGCTCGTCGAGCGGCTGCTCGAGCTGTCGGGCTACGCGCTGGCGCTGGCCGACGACGACTCGCGCGAGAGCCAGCAGCGCGAGGCCAACCTCGCCGAGCTGATCAACTCGGTGGCCGAGTACGAGGCCCGCGAGGACGCGGCGGGCCTCGCCGGCTTCCTCGACGAGATCTCGCTGCTCTCCGACGTCGACCAGGCCAAGGGCGAAGCGCCCGTCGTGCTGATGACGTTCCACGCGGCCAAGGGCCTCGAGTTCGAGGACGTGTTCCTGATCGGGATGGAGGAGGGGCTCGTGCCCCACGCCCGCGCGGCGAACGACGACGACGGGATCGAGGAGGAGCGCCGCCTCTGCTACGTCGGGATGACCCGCGCGATGGAGCGGCTGCACCTGACCTGGACCGTGACCCGGGCCGTGTTCGGCCAGCGGCGGCTGGCCGAGCCGAGCCGCTTTCTCGAGGAGCTGCCTCCCGTCGGCCTGCGCCGCACCGGGCAGGGGTTCGAGGCCCCGCCGGCGACCGGGGGCTGGCGCTCCGGGGGCGGCGGCGGGCGCTCCGGCTGGCGCGACGAGCCGGCGCTCAGCCGGTCGTCGCTGCCCCCGCGCCTGGCCGCGGCGGCCGCCGCTCCGCCGGCTCCCGGCGGGCCGGAGCTGAAGGCCGGAGCCCGCGTCCGCCATCCGCTGTTCGGGGTGGGGACCGTGATCCGCCGCGAGGGCGACGGCGACGACCTCAAGGTCACCGTGTCGTTCCCGGGCGTGGGCGCCAAGCGCCTGGTCGCGAAGTACGCGGGGCTCGAAGAGGCCTGAAACGCGAACGGGCCGCGGCCGGGGCGCCTCAGCCCCCTCCGCGGCCCGCGACGCTGCCCGGGACTACTTCTTGTCGAGTCCGGTGACCACCCAGCGGCTCATCGGCAGGGTGACGCCGGCGGCGTCCTTCATCTCGTACTTGCGCAGCGTCATGGTGTAGTTCTCGACCGTGCCGTCCACCGTGACGGCCACGTCGACGGTCTTCTCCACCATGTCGCCGGTGAGCTTCTCGATCTCCTCGCTGGCCCCGATCGAGAGGGTGACGACGCGCTTCTCCCGCTCCAGCTCCTGGGTCGTGTCGGCGACCGCGCGCTTGAACTCCTTCTCCTTCTCGATGAAGCCCTTCCAGTCCTCGGCGACCTTGGCGAGGCGAGCCGGGATCGGCGCGCCCTTCTTCAGCAGGTCCTGGACCTCGGTGGCGGGGTTCAGGTTGTCGAGGTAGTACTGGTTGTAGGTCTTCTTGTTGTCGGCCAGGCCCTTGATCGCCTCCTGGTTCTTCCGGACGATCTCGACGAGCGGGGCCGGGCCGCGATTCTCGGGGGAGGCGCCGAGCACCTTCCAGGACTGGGGCACCTTGTCGAACAGCACGATCGCGAAGCTCGACACGGTCTGGGTGTCCTTGGCGGCCACCGCGCGGAAGTAGTTCTCGACGACCTGGTTCTCGGCGCCGCCACAGGCGGCCGCGAAGGCGGCCAGCACCAGCAGCGCCCCGTCACGAAGTCTCATGGCTCCTCCTTCAGAAGCGCTCCCCGGCCCTTGGATCAACTCTCAGGCGCTGGTGCCGGCTCGTCGGCCTCGTCGCGCTCGGCGAGGCGGGCGACCGAGACGAGGGCGTCGCCCTCCTCCAGGTCGATCAGGCGCACGCCCTGCGTGTTGCGGCCGATCGTCCGGATCTCCGCCGTGTTGAGACGGATGATCATACCTTTTCCGCTGATCAGCATCACCTGCTCGTCGCCCTGCAGGAACTTGACCCCGACCACCTGCCCGGTGCGCTCGGTGACGTCCATGTTGATGATGCCCTTGCCGCCGCGGTTCTGCAGCCGGTACTCGCCGAGTTCGGTCCGCTTGCCGTAGCCGCGTTCGGCCACGGTCAGGAGCGTGCCCTCCTTCTGCAGCACCTCGAGCGCCACCACCTCGTCGCCTTCGCCGAGCTCGATCCCCTTGACGCCGTAGGCGGTGCGCCCCATCGGCCGCACGTCGCCTTCGGCGAAGCGGATCGACAGGCCCTCCCGGGTGGCGAGCAGCAGCTCGTCCTGGCCGCCGGTCAGCACCGCCTCGAGCAGCGCGTCGGGCTCCTCGACGCCGAGCGCGATGATGCCGCCGGCGCGCGGGTTCCCGAACGCCCGCAGCTCGGTCTTCTTGACGATGCCGCGCCGGGTCGCGAGGAACACGTAGCCGCCCGCCTCGAAGTCGCGCACCGCGACCATGCCCGCCAGCTTCTCGCCGGGCTGGAGCTGGACCAGGTTGACGATCGCCTTGCCCTTGCCGCCGGGCCCCACGTCGGGGATCGTGTGCACGCGCAGCCAGTAGCAGCGGCCGCGGTCGGTGAAGACCAGGATGTAGGAGTGGGTCGAGGCGATGAACAGGTGGTCGACGAAGTCCTCGTCCTTGGTCTTCATCCCGATCCGGCCGCGGCCGCCGCGGCGCTGCGAGCGGTAGGTCGAGATCGAGGTGCGCTTGATGTAGCCGCCGTGGGTGATCGAGATCGCCACGTCCTCGTCGGCGATCATGTCGAGGGTGGTGATCTCGTCGACCGAGTCGACGATGTCGGTGCGGCGCGGGTCGCCGTGGTCGGCGCGCAGCTTGCGCAGCTCGTCGACGACGATGCGGTCGATGCGCTCGGCGCGGGCCAGGATGTCCTTCAGGTCGGCGATCAGCACCTTCAGCTCGGCGAGTTCGTCGACGATCTTCTGGCGCTCGAGCCCGGTCAGCCGCTGCAGTTGCAGCTCGAGGATGGCGTCGGCCTGGATCTCGGTCAGGCCGAAGCGCGAGACGAGGCCGGCGTGGGCCTCGGCCGGCGTCTTCGAGCCGCGGATCAGCGCGATCACCGCGTCGAGATTGTCGAGGGCGATCACGTAGCCCTCGAGGACGTGGGCGCGAGCCTCGGCCTTCTTCAGCTCGAACACGGTGCGCCGGCGGATCACCTCGCGGCGGAACTCGAGGAACAGCTCGCAGGCCTCGAGCAGGTTCAGCACCCGCGGCCGCTGGTCGACGATCGCCAGCAGGATCACGCCGAAGGTGTCCTGCAGCGGGGTGTGCTTGTACAGGTTGTTGAGCACGACCTGGGCGGGCTCGCCCTTCTTGACGTCGACGACGATCCGCATCCCCTCGCGGTCGGACTCGTCGCGCACGTCGGAGATGCCCTCGAGCCGCTTCTCGCGGACCAGGTCGGCGATCTTCTCGATCAGCTTCGCCTTGTTGACCTGGTAGGGGATCTCGCGGATCACGATCTGCTCGCGGTCGCCCTTCTTGTTGGTCTCGATCTCGGCCTTGGCGCGCAGCACGATCTGGCCGCGGCCGGTGCGGTAGGCGGAGCGGATGCCGCCGCGGCCGCAGATCGTGGCCCCGGTCGGGAAGTCGGGCCCGGGGACGCGCTGCATCACGCCCTCGAGCCGCTCGTCGGGGGTGAGGTCCGGGTTCTCGATCAGGAAGGTGAGCGCCTCCACCACCTCGCCCAGGTTGTGGGGCGGGATGTTGGTGGCCATGCCGACCGCGATGCCGGCGGCGCCGTTGACGAGCAGGTTAGGCAGCGCGGTGGGCAGCACCGTCGGCTCGACCGAGGAGTCGTCGTAGGTCGGCTGGAAGTCGACCGTCTCCTTCTCGATGTCGGCCATCATCAGAGCGCCGAGCCGGGTCAGCCGCGCCTCGGTGTAGCGCTGGGCGGCGGGCGGGTCGCCGTCGACCGAGCCGAAGTTGCCCTGGCCGTCGACGAGAGGCGCCCGCATGTTCCACGGCTGGGCCATCCGCACCAGCGTGTCGTAGATCGCCATGTCGCCGTGCGGGTGGTAGTTGCCCATCACCTCGCCGACGATCTTGGCGCTCTTGCGATAGGGCCGCCCCGGCACCAGGCCCATCTGCTGCATGCCGTACAGCACGCGGCGGTTGGCGGGCTTGAGCCCGTCGCGCACGTCGGGCAGCGCGCGGCCGATGATCACCGACATCGCGTAGTCCATGTAGGACTGCCGCATCTCGTCGGCGATGTTGGTGGGGATCTTGAAGAGCGCGATCTTCTCGGGTTCGTCCATCTTCGGTCTTCGTTCTCTCGCTTCCCGCCTAGACGTCGAGGTTCTTCACGTTGAGGGCGTTCTCCTCGATGAACTGCCGCCGCGGCTCCACGGCGTCGCCCATCAGGGTCGTGAAGATGTTCTCGGTCACTTCGTCGTCCTCGAGCCGGACCTGGAGCAGGGTGCGCGTCTCCGGGTCCATCGTGGTCTCCCACAGCTCTTCGGCGTTCATCTCGCCGAGGCCCTTGTAGCGGGAGATGGTGACCCCGCGCTTGCCGTCGGCCAGCACCTGCTCGACGAGCGCCGCGCGCCCGGGCAGCTCCTTCTCGCCGCCGTCGACCAGCACCAGCGGGCCGCGGTCGAAGTCGCGGAACTCGTCGTAGGCCGTGTAGAGCGCCTTGTACTCGGGGCTGTGCACGAACTCGGCCGCGATCCGCTGCTGGCGGCTCTGGCCGTTCTGGCCGACGGTGATCGCCAGCTCGTAGACGCCGGTCTCCTCGTCGAGCTCGAGCAGCGCGTCCTGGCCGCGGTCCTTCAGCGGCTGCACGACGGCCTTCATCGCCGCCTTGTCGCGGAAGGCCGCGGGATCGGTGATGCCCTCGGCCAGCAGCCGCTCGACGAGCGCCTTCGGGTGGCCGCGCCTCTCGACCCGCTCGAGCAGGCGGGCGAACCCGACCATGCGCTCGAGCAGGTGGCGCAGCCGCGGGCCCTCGACCTCGTGCCCCGTGGCGAGCCGCACCTTGCGCTTCTCCACGGCGCGCTCCATCAGGAAGGCGGACAGCGCCGCCTCGTCCTTCAGGTAGCGCTCCGACTTGCCGGCCTTGGCCTTGTACAGGGGCGGCTGCGCGATGTAGAGGTGGCCGCGCTCGATCAGCTCCTTCATCTGGCGGTAGAAGAAGGTCAGCAGCAGCGTGCGGATGTGGCTGCCGTCGACGTCGGCGTCGCACATCACGATGATGCGGTGGTAGCGCAGCTTGCCGGCGTCGAAGTCGTCGGCGCCGACGCCGGTGCCGAGCGCCGTGATGATGTTGCGGATCTCCTCGGAGGCGAGCGTCTTGTCGAGCCGCGCCTTCTCGACGTTCAGGATCTTGCCGCGCAGCGGCAGGATCGCCTGGAAGCGGCGGTCGCGGCCCTGCTTGGCCGAGCCGCCGGCCGAGTCGCCCTCGACCAGGAACAGCTCGCACAGCTCGGGGTTGCGCTCCTGGCACTCGGCCAGCTTGCCGGGCAGCCCGGCGCCGTCGAGCGCGCCCTTGCGCCTCGTCAGGTCGCGGGCCTTGCGCGCCGCCTCGCGGGCACGGGCGGCGTCGACCGCCTTGTTGACGATGCGCTTGGCGAAGCTCGGGTTCTCCTCGAACCAGGCGGAGAGCTTCTCGCCGACCAGGCTCTCGACGATGCCGCGCACCTCGGAGTTGCCGAGCTTGCCCTTGGTCTGGCCCTCGAACTGCGGGTTCGGGACCTTGGCGGAGATCACCGCGGTCAGCCCCTCGCGGGCGTCCTCCCCGGAGATCTCGGCCGCGTCCTTGCCGCCCGCCAGCTTCGCCGCGTAGCCGTTCACGCAGCGGGTGAGCGCGCCCTTGAAGCCGACCAGGTGGGTGCCGCCGTCGTGGGTGTTGATGTTGTTGGCGAAGGAGTGGACGTTCTCGGCGTAGCCGTCGTTCCACTGCAGCGAGACCTCGACCTCGACCCCCTCGCGGGAGGCGCCGAAGTAGATCGGCTGGGGCGGGATCGTCTCCTTGTTGCGGTTCAGGTGCTCGACGAAGCTGGCGATGCCGCCTTCGTACTGGAAGCGGTGGCTCTTGTTGTCGCGCTCGTCGGAGAGCGTGATCAGGATGCCGCGGTTGAGGAACGAGAGCTGGCGCAGCCGCTGGGAGAGGGTGTCGAAGCTGAAGACCGTCGTCTCGAAGATCTGGCCGTCGGGCTTGAAGGTGACCCTGGTGCCGCGCCGCTCGGTGGCGCCGTCGGCGTGCAGGCGGGTGACCAGCTCGCCGCGGCGGAAGGAACTGCGATAGGTCCGCCCGTCGCGCCAGATCTCGACGTCGAGCGACTCGGAGAGCGCGTTGACGACCGAGACGCCGACGCCGTGCAGGCCGCCGGAGACCTTGTAGGCGCCCTTGTCGAACTTGCCGCCGGCGTGCAGCTTGGTGAGCACGACCTCGGCAGCGTCGAGCTCGGGCATCTGCGGGTGGGGCCCGACCGGGATGCCGCGGCCGTCGTCGATCACGGTCACCGAGTTGTCGATGTGGATGGTGACCGCGATCTCCCGGCAGTGGCCGGCCAGCGCCTCGTCGACCGAGTTGTCGACCACCTCGTAGACGAGGTGGTGCAGGCCCGCCTCGCCCGTGGACCCGATGTACATGGCGGGCCGCACGCGCACCGCCTCGAGGCCCTCGAGGATGCGGATCGCTTCCGCGCCGTACGTCTTTTCGTCGACCACCTCTTCTCCCCTCGTCTCCCCGCTCACGCGGCGCGCACCGTTCCCGCCGCGACCTCGAACAGCTTTCCGTCGCGCGCGACGCGGCGGGCCCAGCCCGGGTGGGCCGTGGTGACCAGCGCCTGGCCGCGCTCGCAGACCCGCTCGCACAAGAGCGACGCGCGCTGCTCGTCGAGCTCCGAGTCGAGGTCGTCGAGCAGCGCCACCGCTGCGTGTCCCGTCTCCTGGCGGTGCACCGCCAGCACCGCCAGCGTCAGCGCCAGCAGCAGGCTTCGCACCTGGCCCGACGAGGCCTCGACGGCGTCGGCCGCGGCGATCTCCAGCAGCACCCGGTCGCGCTGGGGACCGACCCGCATGCGTCCGCTGGCCAGTTCGGCAGCGCGCTCGGCTTCGATTTCCCGGCGCAGGCGCTCGCGCGCGGCTTGCGGGTCCTCTTCCGGGTGCGAGACGCGCAGCGAGTAGGTCTCGCTCTCGCCGCCGGGGCGGTACTCCTGCTGCAGCGCCTCGTGGAGGCGGCGGGCGTAGGTGGCACGCCGCACCCGCAGCGCGCTGCCGTGCTCGAGCAGCCGCTCGTCCCAGGCGAAGCGGTCGGGGCTGCGCCGTTCGAGTGCCGCCGCGCGCTGCGCTGCGACCCGCTCGTTCTCCTGCAACAGCCGCCGGTACGCCGGCCACAGCGCGCCGGCGCTGCGGTCGAGGAACTGGCGGCGGTCGCGCATCGAACCCCGGACGACGCGCAGCCGGTCGGTGGCGTACACGGCGACCTCGAGCCGGCCGTGGTAGTCGGCGGCGGTCACCGGCCGGCCTTCCACGCGCAGCGCGCGGCGACCGCTGCCGAGTTCGACCTCGAGCGCGCTGCGGCGGTCCCCCTCGACGGCGGTGGCGCCGGCGCTCAGCACCGGCTGCCCGCGCCGGACCACGGTCTTGAGGTCGTCGGTGCGGAAGGAGCGGGCCCGCGACACGAGCCCCGCGGCCTCGAGCAGCGACGTCTTGCCCTGGGCGTTGGCGCCGTGGAACACGTTGAGACCGGGGCCGAGGGCACACTCCACCTCGGCGATGTTGCGCAGGTCACGCACGTGCAGCCGCTCGATCCACACGCTTCGCGATCTAGAACCGCATCGGCATCACGACGTAGCGGTAGTCGAGGGCGGCGGCGTCGCCGCCCGGGCGCAGCAGCCCCTGGCTCTCGGCGTCCTTCAGCTCCAGCCACACGGTCTCCGTGCCGGCGACGCCGAGGAAGTCGAGCAGGTAGGCGGCATTGAAGCCGATCTCCAGCTCCGGGCCCGGCTCCTCGACGACGAGCGTCTCGCGGGCTTCGCCCTGGTCCGGGGACTGGGCGGAGAGTTCCAGCTTGCCCTTGCCGAGCGCGACGCGGACCGCCCGGCTGCGCTCGGAGGAGAGCAGGCTGACGCGGCGGACGGCGGTGACGAGCGCCTCGCGCGAGAGTTCGACCTTGCGCTCTCCGGTGACGGCGACCACCCGCTCGAAGGCGGGGAACTGGCCCTCGATCGTCTTGCAGGCGAGCGTCCGGCCGCCGCTGCGGAACAGCAGGTGGGCCTCGCGGGCCTCGAAGGCGACGCTGTCAGCTCCCTCGAGCAGGCGGGCCAGTTCGTGCACGGCCTTGCGCGGGACCAGGATCCGGCGCGGTTCCTTGACCTCCAGGCTGGCGGTCGCGCGGCAGTAGGCGAGGCGGTGGCCGTCGGTGGCGACCAGCGCGCACGAATCGCTCTCCAGCACCAGCAGCGCGCCCGAGAGGTAGTAGCGGGCGTCCTCGGCGGTGATCGCGAAGGCGGTGCGGAGGATCATCTCGCGCAGCGGGGCGGCCGGCAGCTCGACCGCGGCGCCACCTTCCGCCTCGGGCAGCGCGGGGAAGTCCTCGCGCGGCAGGCCCGCCATCCGGTAGCGCACGCGCTCGCACTCGAGACTGGCCCAGCCGTCGGCGCCGACCGCGACCCGGACGTCGGCGTCGGGCAGCACGCGGGCGATCTCGAACAGCTTCTTGGCGCCCAGCGTCAGCGCCCCGGGCGTCGCCACGTCGGCGGCACAGGAGGAGCGCAGCGACACGTCGAGGTCGGTGGCCGAGATCCGCAGCCCTCCCCCGCGCTCGGCCTCGAGGAGGACGTTGGCGAGGATCGGGATCGAGTTCTTGCGCTCGACGATGCCCTGGACCAGCGACAGTTCCTTGACGAGGTCGGTCTTGCGGACGACGAATTCCATGAGCGGTTCCTTTCCCGTTCCTTTCAAACCGACATACGGGAGAGAGACGAGAAGAGAAAGAGGTGACTGTGGAAACGGTGTGAATCCGCGCAAGTCTCTGAGCGGCGACGGCGACCGCTGTGGGTCGGCCTGTGGATGCCGGGGCGGCCGTGAGCGGCGGGCTGAGGATGGCGGGCGACCCACAGCGCGGTCACCGGGGCCCCACAGCCGCTGCCTGCGGAAAAGCGGCGCAACTTCATCGGAATGAGTGCATCAGGCTGTGGATCAGCCTGTCGAAATCGGGGTCCTTCTTGCGCTGATCCTCGATCTTGCGCACGGAGTGGATCACCGTCGTGTGGTGCTTGCCGAACGCCTTGCCGATCTCGGGCAGCGAGGCGTCGGTGAGCGTCTTCATCAGGTACATCGCGACCTGGCGCGGCAGGGCCACCGCCTTGGAGTTGTTGCGGGTCTTGAGCTCGGCGAGCTTCACATTGTAGTGGTCGGCGACGAGCTTCTGGATCATCTCCAGGCTGACCGGCTTGTCCTCCGTGTGCAGCAGGTCCTTCAGGACCTCCTGGGTCAGCGGCAGGTCGATGTCGCGGCCGGTCAGGCTCGCGTAGGCGACCAGCCGGATCAGGCTGCCCTCGAGTTCGCGGATGTTCGTGCGGACCTTGCTCGCGATGAACAGCGCGACGTTCTCGGGCACCTCGACCCGTTCCGACTCGGCCTTCTTGCGCAGGATCGCGACCTTGGTCTCGATGTCCGGCGGCTGGATGTCGGCGATCAGCCCCCACTCGAAGCGGGACTGGAGGCGTTCCTCCAGGCTGGGGATCTGGCGGGGAGGACAGTCCGACGAGATCACGATCTGCTTCTGGCCGTCGTGGAGGGCGTTGAAGATGTGGAAGAACTCCTCCTGGGTGCGGTCCTTGCCGGCCATGAACTGGATGTCGTCGACGAGCAGCACGTCGATCGAGCGGTACTTCTGGCGGAACGCGGGCAGGCGGTCGAAGCGGATGGCGTTGATCATCTCGTTGATGAAGCGGTCCGACGAGATGTAGAGCAGCCGCAGCTTCTGGTTGCGGGCCTGGATGTAGTGGCCGATCGCGTGCATCAGGTGGGTCTTGCCGAGCCCGACGCCGCCGTAGAGGAACAGCGGGTTGTAGCTCTTGGAGGGGATCTCGGCCACGGCCCGCGCGGCGGCGTGCGCGAACTGGTTCGAGGAGCCGACCACGAAGCTCTCGAAGGTGTACTTGGGGTTGAGCGGAGCCAGGGCCTCGTCACGCGGTGGCTCGGCGGCGGCCGCCGCGGGCGCGGCCATCGGCTCGACGTCTTCGGGCTCGAAGACGACCTTCACCTCGGGGCGACCGAGGTCGGCCAGTGCCTCGTGCAGCACCGGCTGGTAGTTCTTCGTCAGCCAGTCCTTGAACTGGGCGGAGGGCACCCGCACCCGCAACAGGCTCGCATCCTCGGAGAGCAGCGTGGTGGGTCGGAACCAGAGACTGAACGTGTGGCGGGTCAGCTTCCGCTCGAGCAGCCCGAGGACCTGATCCCAGAGGTTCACGACAGCGGCGCTCCTGGCTTCGACTGTGGGACGCAACTCTCTTTGATGCAACGACTTGAGACACGGATCGAGCCGCAACGCCCCGCGCCGCTCCCGAACGGGCGGGTTTTGCACAGAGATTTCAACATCTGTGGAAATCGGGAGGCGGTGGCCGCGAGAAGCGTTTCGTCCGAAGCGGGGACGTTAGCACACGAAGCGACGGGGCTCAATGCTGGAGCGGTCCGCGGGGCCGCGCCGTCGTTTGACAGCGTCCTGTGGGGAGCCGTACACTTATCGCTTTCGTCGGACGCACTTGCGAGGCTTCGAAGAACCATGAAGAGGACGTTCCAGCCGAACAACCGCCACCGGCGCCGCACCCACGGCTTCCTGGTCCGGATGCGGACCAAGGGCGGTCGCCTGGTCCTGAAGCGCCGCCGTCAGAAGGGCCGGAAGCGGATCGCGCTGTAGCGCGCGCGGCACTCGTGAGCGGGCTGGCCCGGCCGAGGCGGTTGCGCTCCGGTGCCGACATCCGGCGAGTGCTCAAGGAGGGCCTGCGGCTCGACGGCGCGCTGTTCGTGCTCTTCGCGCTGGATCGGCCGCAACCGCTGGCGCGACTCGGCCTCGCCGTCGGCCGGCGGGTCGGTGACGCGGTCCGCCGCAACCGTGCGAAGCGGCTGCTGCGCGAGGCGTTCCGCGCGGTCGGACCGGAGCGCGGCACGGACCTGGTCGCGGTCGGCAAGCCGGGGCTGCCCGAGCGCTCGGCGGACGAGGTGAAGCGTGAGTTGGCCCAGCGCCTCCGGCGCCTGGAAGGCCGGCCGGCCCGGCGAAGCCGCCCTGCTGGCCGGGATTGAGATCTACCGCCTCACGCTGGCCCCCTGGCTGGGGGGCCACTGCCGTTTCGTCCCCAGTTGCAGCGCGTACGCGGAAGAGGCGTTCGAGCGACACGGGACATGGCGCGGCCTGCGACTCACGGTGTGGCGGCTGTTGCGCTGCCAGCCGCTGAGCCGCGGCGGGCCGGACCCGGTGCCCTAGGAAGGACCCATGGAAGAACGGCGTCTGTTGCTGGCGGTGGCCCTGTCGTTTCTGGTCCTGACCGGGTACCGCCTGTTGTTTCCGCCGCCCGAGCGTCCGCAGCGGCCGCCGGCGACGACCGTGACCGCAGAGCCTGGCGAAGCGGGCCCCGCGTCGCCGGCCGTGGCGCAGGCGACGCCCACGCCGGTGCCGGTGGTCGAGGCCGTCGCGGACGAACGGCAGCGCCGGGTCGAGGTGAGCGGCGGGGGTCGGTCGCTGGCGTTCAGCAACGAAGGTGCGCGGCTGGTCTCGTGGCGGATCGAAGCGTTCCGGGACGATCGCGGGGCGCCGCTGGAGATGATCCGGGCGGCGCTCGGCGGGCCGTGGCCGCTCGATGTCGAGACCGGGGACCGGGAAGTCGACGCGGCGCTGCGGAGCGCCCTGTTCCAGCCCAGCAGCGAAGTCGTGACGCTCGGGCGCGAGGGCGGGCAACTCTCGTTCCGTTACGCCAGCGGGGACCTCGAGGCGAGCAAGGAGCTGACGTTCCGCGGCGGGGACGGCCTCGTCGAGGTGCGGGCCCGCGTGCGCAAGGCGGGCCGCGACCTCCCGGTGCGGCTCGTGTGGGGACCGGGGCTGGGCAATCCGACGGTCGCGGAGCAGGGCGTCCAGGGCTACATTGCACCCCAGGGAGTGTGGTTCGACGGGCGGTCGACACATCGGGTGGTGGTTGCGGGTCTCGAGGCCCCGGTGGGAGCGCCGGCCGCCCGCTGGGTGGGCGTCGAGAGCCAGCACTTCGCAGCGCTGCTGGTGCCGGCCGAGCCCGCGGCCGCCGAGGTGCGGAGGGTCGAGGTGCCGTCGACCGACCCGGCGCTGCCGAAGGTCGAGCTGCCCGCCGTGCTGCTGCCGGTCGGGCCCGGCGGCGCGCTGCTGTTCGTGGGCGCGAAGGACTACGACGAGCTGGCCCGCCTCGGGCACCAGTTGCACGAGGTCGTCGGCGTGGGGGACTGGATCGGGCCGATCGTCGTGCCGCTGCTGCGCCTGCTGCGCTTCGTGCACGGCTACGTCGGCAACTACGGCTGGGCGATCGTCGTGCTGACCGTCCTGATCAACCTGGTGATGGCGCCGCTGCGCCACCTCTCGATCGCCAACGGCATGAAGATGGCCAAGATGGCGCCCGAGATGAAGGTGATCCAGGAGCGCTATCGGAAGGTGCCACCGCTCGACCCGAAGCGCCAGGAGATGCACGCGGAGATGACCGCGCTGTACGCGAAGCACGGGATGAGCATGGGCAGCCAGATGCTGCTCGGCTGTCTGCCGCTGCTGCTGACGATGCCGTTCCTGTTCGCGTTCTACCGCGTGCTCCAGGTGTCGATCGACCTGCGCGGCGCGTCGTTCCTCTGGATCCCGGACCTGTCCCACACCGACCCGTGGTACGTCACGCCGATCCTGATGGGCGCGTCGATGGCCCTGATGTCGAAGCTGACGCCGACGGCGATGGACCCGGCCCAGCAGCGGATCATGATGCTCATGCCGCTGGTGCTGGTGGTGATGTTCTTCGCCGCCCCGGCCGGCCTCAACTTGTACTGGCTGGCGTCGAACGTGTGCGCGATCGTGCAGCAGGGGATCACGCTGAAGTTGCTCCAGCACTCGCACTCGCAGCCGGAAGCGGCGCCCGAGAGGAAGAAGCGATGAGGGACCCGGTCTTCACGGGCACGGACGAAGCGGCCGCCGTCGCCGAGGCCGCGCGCACGCTCGGCCTTCCGGCCGAGGGCCTGCGTTATGCGCTGCTGGACCCCGGGACGCCGGCGGGACGCGGAGTGCCCGCCACGCCCGCCCGCATCGCGGTGATCGTGCCGACGCGAGCGGCGTCGGCGCCCGCGCCGTTGGCGCCCGTGCCGGCTCGCGTGGCGGTCTCGCCGGGAGAGGCGGTGCGCGGGGTGCTCGCCGCGCTGGGCCGGGCGGCCGGTGCCGCCCTCGATGTCGACGCCGAAGCGACGTCGCGCGGCGAACGGCTGTCGTTGAAGGGGGAGGCCACTCGCGTGCTGCTCCACGACAACGGAGAAGCGCTGGAGGCGCTGGCCCTGCTGCTGCAGCGGGTCGCCGCCAACGCCGACCCCGAGTACCGGCTGGAGTTGCGCTGCGAGGCCGTGCGGCTCCGCCGAGACGAGCACCTGCGCGAAGAGGCGCTGGCGGTGGCGCGCGCCGTGGCGCAGGACGGCCGGCCGCGGCCGATGCCGGCCCTCAACGCCTACGACCGCCGGATCGTGCACATGGCCGTGGCCGAGGTGCCCGGCGTGGCCAGCCAGAGCCAGGGCGAGGGGCGGGAGCGGCGGGTCGTGATCGCGCCGCGCCCCGACACCGCGCACGCCTGATCAGAGCCCGCACGCGCGGGCGCTTGCCGAGCTCGGTGTTCCCGGGCCCGGCCGCGACAGCCTGGCCCGCTACCTGGACCGGGTCGCGGAGTGGAATCCCCGCATCAACCTGACCGGAGCGCGCGACGCGGCCACCCGCGTGGCGCGGCTCGTGGGAGACATCCCGGCCTGGGCACACAGGGTTCTCGGGCCCCGGGTTCTCGACATCGGCAGCGGCAACGGCTCCCCGGGGTTGGTGCTGGCGATCCTGCGTCCCGACCTCGAGGTCACGCTGCTCGAGCCGCGGATGCGGCGCTGGGCGTTCCTGCGGGAGGCGATTCGCGACGCCGGTGTCCGCGCCGAGGCCGTACGAGCCCGGCACGACCAGTACGACGGGCCGCCCGTCGACACCGTCGTGCTGCGGGCGCTGCAGATCGAAGCGCGCGACCTGTGGCCGCTGGTCCGGCCGCGGGGGGAGTGGGTGCAGGTCGGGGCGCCGCCCGTCTCGTGGGGTGGGTTCGAGCCGTTGCCCGGCTGGGCCCCGGACGTGCACGTTGCCCGGCGCTGTTCCACGTGAAACATCCCCGCGGAGCCGTGGGGTGTTTCACGTGAAACACCGGTGGTATCCTCTCGCCCCCCGAGGGTCCTGCCGGCCAGAGTGAGCCTGGCGCGGCGCGGGAACCCGAAACAGGAGGTAGACGCGGGCGGTGGCGCGCATCATTGCCGTAGCGAACCAGAAGGGCGGCGTGGGCAAGACCACGACCGTCATCAACCTGGCCGCATCACTGGCCGCGGCCGAGAAGCGGGTGCTGGCGATCGATCTCGATCCCCAGGGCAACCTCACCTCGGGCCTCGGGCTGCGCAGCCGCGATCCGCGCCCCTCGGCCTACGACCTGCTGGCGGGGGAGTCCGGGGTGGCGACGGCCCGGCTCGCCACCGACCTCGCCACCCTTCACCTCATCCCCTCGGACCGCAACCTGATCGGCGCCGAGATCGAGCTCGTCAACGCGGAAGAGCGCGAGTACCGCCTGCGCGCGGCCCTGCGCGACGCGACCGCCGACTACGACTACGTGCTCGTCGACTGCCCGCCGTCGCTCGGCCTGCTGACCCTCAACGCGCTGGTGGCCGCCGACGCGGTGCTGGTGCCCCTGCAGTGCGAGTACTTCGCGCTCGAGGGGGTCACCGAACTGCTGTCGACTCTGCGCCGGGTGCAGGCGGCCTTCAACCCGAACCTCGACATCGCCGGCGTCCTGCTGACCATGGTCGACCTGCGGATGACGCTCACCCAGCAGGTGATCTCCGAGGTCCGCGCCCACTTCCCGGGTCGGGTCTACGCGGCCCACATCCCGCGCAGCGTGCGGCTGGGCGAGGCCCCCTCGTTCGGCAAGCCGATCCTGCTCTACGACATCAAGTCCAAGGGGGCCGAGGCCTACCTCGCCCTCGCCAGGGAGATCCTCGAGAATGACGCGCAAGGCACTGGGCAAGGGACTCTCGGCACTCCTGCCGGAGCCTGAGCCGGCCCCGGTCGCGCCGCCGCCGCCGCCCGCCCCCGGGTCGGCGGAGCCGACGCGCGAGGTGGCCATCGACCGTCTCGAGCCCAACCCGGTCCAGCCGCGCGCCGTGATGGGGGAGGCCCGTCTGCAGGAGCTGGCGGACTCGATCCGCGAGAGCGGCATCGTGCAGCCGATCGTCGTCCGTCCCCACGGCGAGCGCTTCCAGATCATCGCCGGCGAGCGCCGCTGGCGGGCGGCGCAGCGGGCCGGCCTTGCGAAGGTCCCTGTCGCCGTGCGCGAGGTGCCCGACGACCGCCTGCTCGAGCTGGCGATCGTCGAGAACGTCCAGCGCGAGGAGCTGACCCCGATCGAGGAGGCCGCCGCCTACCAGAAGCTGCAGGACGACCTGGGGCTGACCCAGGAGCAGGTCGCCCAGAAGGTCGGCCGCGACCGTGCGACCGTCGCCAACACGATGCGGCTGCTTCGCCTCCCGCGCGAGCTGCGCGACCTCGTCGGGGACGGTCGCCTCTCGGCCGGCCACGGCCGCGCCCTGCTCGCCCTCGACAAGGGGGAGGACCAGGTGGCACTCGGCCGCGAGGCGGCGCGCAAGGGGCTCTCGGTGCGCGAGGTCGAGGCCCGCGTCGCCCACCTGCGCGCGCCGCGGCCCACGATCCGCAAGCCGGTCGACGCCAACACCCGCGCGGCGGAGGAGAAGCTGCGCGCCGCGCTCGGCACCCGGGTCCAGATCGCGCGCCAGCGCGGCGGCAAGGGCCTGCTCAAGATCCAATTCGGGAGCGAGGCCGAATTGTCTCGCCTCTATGACGCCCTGGTGCGTCTCTCGCGCGGGGTCTGATGGTTCTCAAGCAACTCCGGGGTCTGGCCGGCGACGAGCTCAACGGCTTCATGGACCAGGGCACCGAGTTCCTGGGCGAGTTGCGATTCCGCGACACGTTCCGGGTCGACGGCCACGTCAAGGGCCGGATCGTGTCCGACAACACGCTGATCGTCGGCGAGACCGGCCACGTCGAGGCCGACATCGACTGCGGAGTGGTCTCGATCCGGGGCACCGTCACCGGCCACATCCACGGCCGCCAGCGCATCGAGCTGATGGCCGGGGCGAAGGTCCACGGCACGCTCAGCTCGCCGCGGCTGGTGATCGAGGAGGGGGCCTTGTTCCAGGGCGACTGCGACACGACGCCCGCGACCACGAAATGAGCGACGCGCGCGAGCGGATCCGGCGGCTGACCGAGCGCGTCTCGTGCGCGGGTTGAGCGAGCAAGCTCGGCCCTGCCGAACTCGCCCAGGTCCTGGGCGGCCTCCAGCGCAACACCGACCCCCGCGTGCTCGTCGACCAGACCACCGGCGACGACGCCGGCGTGTTCCGCCTCGACGAGCACACGGCGCTCGTGCAGACGGTCGACTTCTTCACGCCGGTCGTCGACGACCCGTTCCTGTTCGGCCGCATCGCCGCCGCCAACGCGCTCTCGGACGTCTATGCGATGGGCGGCCGGCCGCTGACGGCGCTGTCGATCGCCGCCTTCCCGGAGCGCGACTTCCCGCTCGAGTGGGCGCGCGCGATCGTCGACGGCGGCGCCATGGCGCTGGCCGAGGCCGGCTGCGCGCTGCTCGGCGGCCACAGCGTGCGCGACCCCGAGATCAAGTTCGGCTACGCCGTCACCGGGCTCGTCGACCCCGCGCGGATGCTGACCAACGCCGGCGCCTGCCCCGGCGACGTGATCGTGCTGACCAAGCCGCTCGGCACCGGCGTGATCGCCACGGCGATCAAGGCCGGCGCGGCGCCCGCCGAGGCCGCCGAAGCCGCGGCGGTCTCGATGGCGCGGCTCAACCGCGACGCGGGCGCGGCAGCGCTCGCGGTCGGCGCCCGGGCCGCGACCGACATCACCGGCTTCGGCCTCGCCGGCCACCTCTCGCGGCTGGCCCGAGAGAGCGGCGTCAGCCTCGTCCTCGACGCCGCGGCCCTGCCGCTGCTGCCCCACGCCCTCGAGCTGGCGGCCCGCCACCAGCCGGGCGGCCTCAAGGCCAACCGCCGGCACTACGCGCCCGGCCTCGATCTCGAGGGCGTCGATGCCGCCCGCGAGCCCCTGCTGTTCGACCCGCAGACGAGCGGCGGCCTGGCGATCGCCTGCCCGCCGGAGCGCGTCCCCGAGCTGCTCGCGGCGTTGCCCGGGGCCGCCGCGATCGGCCGCGCCGAGACGGCCGGGACGCACCCGCTGATCGTCCGTTAGGCCCCCCGTTTTTTTGACGCCGAAAGCCGGCGCGTGTTACCCTGCCGCGCTTTCTGGGGGCCCGTGCCGTGCCTGCTCCGCGGCCCCCGCGGCTTCCCGCGCCGACCTCGCGGGTCGTCGCTCCCCGGTGGGACCGAGAACGAGCAGGCGAGGGGAACGAACCGGTTGGCTGCCCAGGGGGAATCGCTGGCCGCGCGGCGCTACGCCCGCGCCCTGTTCGACGTGGCGCCCGTCTCCGCGCGCGGCCTGCTGCGCGACGAGCTGAAGCAGGCCGGCGACGCGTTTTCGACCCACCCGGAGCTGCGGGCGGCGCTGACCAACCCGGCCGTGCGTCCCGACGCCCGCGCCCGCGTCGTCCAGGCCGTGTTCGCCGGCGCCTCGGAGTTCGCGGCGCGGCTGTTCAAGCTGCTGGCCGAGCGCGGTCGCTTCGTGCTGCTGCCGGCGATCGCTCGCGCCTTCGCCGAACGAGTCCACCAGGCCGAGGGCGTGGTTCCGGCCCAGGCCACGACGGCGGTGCCGCTCGAGCCCGCCCAGCGCGAGGCGCTCGAGAAGGCGATCGCGTCGGCCACGGGCTGCGCGGTGGCGCTCGACACCGGGACCGACCCCGCACTGCTCGGCGGCGTGCGGCTGAGCCTGCAGGGCCTGACCTACGACGGCAGCGTCAAGGCGCGCCTCGCCAGCCTGCGCCGGGCGCTGGCGCCGACCCGCGCGTAATTCGAAACGCCAGACCAGGAGTAGCACGAGTGGAAATCCGCGCCGAAGAAATCACCAAGATCCTGCGCGAGCAGCTCGGCGGCGTCCAGGCCCAGATGGACGTCTCCGAGGTCGGCAGCGTGCTGTCCGTCGGCGACGGCATCGCCCGCATCCACGGCCTCAACCGCTGCATGGCGGGCGAGCTGCTGGAGCTGCCGCACGGCGTCATGGGCCTCGCGCTGAACCTCGAGGAGGACTCGGTCGGCGCGGTGCTGATGGGCGACACCGCGGAGATCCGCGAGGGCGACGAGGTCAAGCGCACGGGGCGCATCATGTCGATCCCGGTCGGCGACGCGATGGTCGGCCGCGTGGTCAACGCGCTCGGCCGGCCGATCGACGGCAAGGGCCCGATCGAGACGAAGGAGTTCTTCGAGATCGAGCGCATCGCCCCCGGCGTCGTCGATCGCCAGCCGGTGCGCGAGCCGCTGGAGACCGGCATCAAGGCGATCGACTCGATGGTCAACATCGGCCGCGGCCAGCGCGAGCTGGTGATCGGCGACCGCCAGACCGGCAAGACCGCGGTGGCCGTAGACACCATCATCAACCAGAAGGGCAAGGGCGTCGTCTGCATCTACGTCGCGATCGGGCAGAAGCGCTCGACCGTGGCCCAGGTGGTGCGCACGCTCGAGGAATTCGGGGCGATGGAGCACACCATCGTCGTCTCGGCGACCGCTTCCGAGCCCGCCCCCTTCCTCTACCTGGCGCCGTACTCCGGCTGCGCGATCGGCGAGTTCTTCCGCGACTCCGGCCGCCACGCGCTGTGCATCTACGACGACCTGTCGAAGCACGCCGCGGCCTACCGCGAGATCTCGCTGCTGCTGCGCCGTCCGCCGGGCCGCGAGGCGTACCCGGGCGACGTCTTCTACCTGCACTCGCGCCTGCTCGAGCGCGCCGCCAAGCTCTCCGACAAGAAGGGCGGCGGCTCGCTGACCGCGATCCCGATCATCGAGACCCAGGCTGGGGACATCTCGGCCTACATCCCGACCAACGTCATCTCGATCACCGACGGCCAGATCTTCCTCGAGGCCGACCTCTTCAACTCCGGCCTGCGTCCCGCGATCAACGTCGGCAACTCGGTGTCGCGCGTCGGCGGCTCGGCCCAGACCAAGGCGATGAAGGCGGTCGCCGGCCGCCTGCGCCTCGACCTCGCCCAGTACCGCGAGCTGGCGGCCTTCGCCCAGTTCGGCTCCGACCTCGACAAGGCGACGCAAGCGCAGCTCTCGCGCGGCCAGCGCCTGACCGAGATCCTGAAGCAGAACCAGTACCAGCCGCTCGCCGCCGAGAAGCAGGTGCTGATCATCTTCGCCGCGACCAACGGCTACCTCGACGCCTACGGCGTGGCGGAGGGTCGCCGCTACGAGGCCGAGCTGTACCGCTTCATGGACACCCGCCACCCGGGGCTGCTCAAGGAGATCGCCGACAAGAAGGACATCAAGGGCGAGCCGACCGAGAAGCTGCACGCGGCGCTCAAGGAGTTCGCGGACATCTTCCAGGCCCAGGCCCAGGCGTAGGCGGCCCCGCGAGCGCGCCATGCCTGCCCTGATCGACATCCGGCGCCGGATCCGCAGCGTGAAGAACACGCAGCAGATCACCAAGGCCATGAAGATGGTCTCGGCCGCCAAGCTGCGCCGCGCCCAGGAGGCGATGTTCGCGGCGCGCCCCTACGCGCGGCGCATGATGCAGGTGCTCAACTCGCTGGCCAGCCGCGCCACTCCCGAGGCGCACCCGCTGCTCGTCGAGCGGCCGCAGCAGAACGTGCTGCTGATCGTCGTCACCTCGGACAAGGGGCTGTGCGGCGGCTTCAACGCCAACATCACCCGCGCGGCCCTGCGTTTCCTGCAGGACGAGCAGCGGGTCGGCCAGACCGTCAAGCTCGAGGTGGTCGGCCGCAAGGCGCGCGACTTCTTCCGCAAGCGGGTGTGGGAGCTGCACGCCGAGCACGTCGGCGTCTTCCAGCCGCTCAAGTACGAGACGGCGAAGGTGCTGGCGAAGAGCGCCATCGACGGCTTCACCGCGGGCCGCTTCGACGCGGTCTACCTCGTCTTCAACGAGTTCAAGTCGGTGATCGCGCAGCGGGTGGCGGTCGAGCGCCTGTTGCCGGTCGCGCGCGAGGAGTTCGCGCCGGAGAACCCCCCGGTCGAGCACCTCTACGAGCCCGACGCCCAGGCCATCTTCGACGAGATCCTGCCCCGCCACGTCGAGGTCCAGTTGTGGCAGGCGCTGCTCGAGTCGGCGGCGGCGGAGCACGGCGCGCGGATGGCGGCGATGGACGCCGCCACCAACAACGCGGGCGAGATGATCGACAGCCTGACCCTGTACATGAACAAGGTGCGGCAGGCGGCGATCACCAAGGAGATCATCGAGGTCGTCTCGGGCGCCTCGTCGTAGATCCGAACAGCGGAGCAGAGCGAAGAACATGGCAGACAACGTCGGTCGCGTCGTCCAGGTGATCGGGCCGGTCCTCGACGTGGAGTTCGACAAGCACGTCCCGGCCATCTACAACGCCGTGCGCGTCCAGGACGACGGCAAGGCGTCCGGTGGCGTGCCGATCGACATCGTCGCCGAGGTCGAGCAGCACCTCGGGGAGAACCGCGTGCGCTGCGTCTCGATGCAGCCGACCGAAGGCATGGTCCGCGGCATGAAGGCGGTCGACACCGGCGCCCCGATCTCGGTGCCCGTCGGCCCCGGCACCCTCGGCCGCGTCGTCAACGTGATCGGCGAGCCGGTCGACGAGCTCGGCCCCGTGACCGCCGAAAAGCGCTACCCGATCCACCGCCCGGCGCCCTCCTTCGCCGAGCAGTCGACCAAGCTCGAGATGTTCGAGACCGGGATCAAGGTCATCGACCTGATCGAGCCCTACCTGCGCGGCGGCAAGATCGGCCTGTTCGGCGGCGCCGGCGTCGGCAAGACCGTCATCATCCAGGAGCTGATCTTCAACCTCGCCAAGCAGCACGGCGGCGTGTCGGTGTTCGCCGGCGTCGGCGAGCGCACGCGCGAGGGCAACGACCTCTGGCTCGAGTTCCAGGAGTCGGGCGTCATCGACCTCAAGGACTTCAAGAAGTCGAAGGCGGCGCTCGTCTACGGCCAGATGACCGAGCCGCCCGGGGCCCGCCTCCGCGTCGCGCTGACCGGCCTCACCACGGCCGAGTACTTCCGCGACGAGGAGGGCAAGGACGTGCTGCTCTTCGTCGACAACATCTTCCGCTTCACCCAGGCGGGCTCCGAGGTGTCGGCGCTGCTCGGCCGCATGCCGTCCGCCGTCGGCTACCAGCCGACGCTGCAGACCGAGATGGGCGAGCTGCAGGAGCGGATCACCTCGACGTCGAAGGGCTCGATCACCTCGGTGCAGGCGATCTACGTGCCGGCCGACGACTACACCGACCCGGCCCCGGCCACCACCTTCGCCCACCTCGACGCGACGACGAACCTCTCGCGCCAGATCGCCCAGCTCGGCATCTACCCGGCCGTCGACCCGCTCGCGTCCAGCTCGCGCATCCTCGACCCGCGCGTGATCGGCGAGGACCACTACAACGTGGCCCGCGCGGTGAAGCAGATCCTGCAGCAGTACAAGGACCTGCAGGACATCATCGCGATCCTCGGCATCGACGAGCTGTCGGAAGAGCAGAAGGTCACGGTGGCGCGGGCCCGCAAGATCCAGCGCTTCCTGTCCCAGCCGTTCCACGTCGCCGAGCAGTTCACCGGCATCCCCGGCAAGTACGTGACGCTCGCCGACAACATCCGCAGCTTCAAGATGATCGTGAACGGCGAGGTCGACCACCTGCCGGAGCAGGCCTTCTTCCTGCAGGGCACGATCGAGGACGTGATCGAGGCGGCCAGGAAGCTGCAGTCGTAAGAGGACGAGGATGCTGCCCGAAAAGCTGCTGCTCGAGGTCGTCACCCCGGAGGGCCTGCTCCTGCGCGAGGAGGTCGACACGGTGCGCGCCCCGGGCGCGCTCGGCTACTTCGGCGTGCTGCCCGGCCACCGCCCGTTCTTCTCGACCCTCGGCCTCGGGGAGATCTCCTACCAGATCGGCAAGGAGAGCGGGCACCTCACCTGCTTCTGGGGCTTCTGCGAGGTGCTGCCCGACCGCGTCAGCATCCTGGCCGAGGTCGGCGAGCGCGCCGAGGACATCGACGTCGAGCGCGCAGAGAAGCAGCGACACCAGGCCGCGGACCGGATGAAGTCGATCCGCGACGAGCAGGGCTTCAAGGAGGCGCAGGCCGCCTACATGAAGGCGGTCACCCGCCTGTCCGTGGCGCGCAAGCGCCGCGATTGATCGGCGGCTCGCGGCCGGAGTGAATCCGGCCGCTCGGGCCGCCGGGGCGAAACGGCGCTCCTCCGCCCCGGACCCGATGTCGCCGCGGCCCTGGAGCCGATGGATGGAACGCCCATGCTGAGCACGCTCGTCCGCCAGGTGCAGACCCTGGTCCGCTACCGGGCGCTGATCGGCAGCCTCGTCTCGCGGGAGCTGAAGGCCCGCTACCGCGGCAGCGTGCTCGGCTTCGTGTGGAGCTTCGTCAACCCGCTGCTGCTGCTCGCCACCTACGGCCTGGTCTTCACCTACATGCTGCCGGTGCGGCGCTCCCCCGACACCGACCCCTACTTCGTGTTCCTGTTCTGCGGCATCCTGCCGTGGACCTGGTTCTCTTCGTCGCTGCTGGAGTCGGCCGGGGTGCTGATCTCCTCGGGCAACCTGATCAAGAAGGTGCTGTTCCCGGCCGAGGTGCTGCCGGTCGTCACCGTGCTCGCCAACCTGTGCCACTTCGCCTTCGGGCTGCCGATCCTGGTCGCCGTGCTGCTGTGGTCGGGGCACCTTTCGCCCCTCGCGCTGCTGGCCGTGATCCCGATGCTCGTGCAACTGGTGCTGACGCTCGGCCTCGCCCTGTTCATCTCCGCGCTGACCGTCCACTTCCGCGACATCGCCAACATCCTCGGCCACGTCCTGCACCTGTGGTTCTTCTCCACGCCGGTGCTCTACGCCTACGCCGACGTGCCGGCGCTGCAGCCGCTGCTGCGCCTGAACCCGATGACCCACGTGATGATCGGCTACCAGGAGGCGCTGTTCTTCGGCGCGTTCGGCCACTGGCGCGGCCTGCTGGCGGCCCTCGTCGTCGCCCTCGTCGCCTTCGCGGCGGGCGCCTGGCTGTTCGAGCGGCTGCGCGACACGCTGGCGGAGGAAGTGTGAGCGCGCCGGCCGTCGTCGCCAGCGACGTCAGCAAGGTCTACCGCCGCTTCCTGCACAAGAACCAGTGGAAGACGCTGAAGAGCGCGCTGCTGACCGGCAGCCTGCTCTCGGACCTCAAGCCCGACGAGACCTTCACCGCCCTCGACTCGGTCTCCTTCGAGGTGCCGAAGGGCTGCACGTTCGCGGTGATCGGCGAGAACGGCTCGGGCAAGTCGACGCTGCTGAAGCTGGTCGCCGGCATCACCCGCCCGACCCGCGGAACGCTCACGGTCGACGGCCGCATCTCGGCGCTGATCGAGCTCGGCGCCGGCTTCCACCCCGAGATCTCCGGCCGCGAGAACGTGGTGATCAACGGGATCATGCTCGGCCTCAGCCGCGAGGAGGTGGAGCGCCGCTTCGACGAGATCGTCGACTTCGCCGAGCTGCGGCCGTTCATCGACGCCCCGGTCAAGACCTACTCGTCGGGCATGTACATGCGGCTCGGCTTCGCGGTCGCCATCCACGTCGACCCCGACGTGCTGCTGGTCGACGAGGTGCTGGCGGTCGGCGACGAGGCGTTCACCCGCAAGTGCCTCGACAAGATCGGCGAGTTCCGCCGCCGCGGCCGCACCATCGTGCTGGTCACCCACTCGCTCGGCCTCGCCGAGAAGATGTGCGACGAGATCGCCTGGCTGCGGCGCGGCAGGCTGGTCGAGAAGGGCGACGCCAAGCGCGTGGTCGACGCGTACCTCACCTACGTCGCCGGCGGCGAAGAGGCGCTGCTCGCCGCCGAGCACGGCGCCCCGCGCGCGGCCGAGGAGGGCACGGCCGCACCGGAGACCGCGCCCGGCGAGCCGGAGCCCGGCGCCGGCGGCTACCGCGAGGGACGCTGGGGCAGCCGCGAGATCGAGATCACCGAGGTCGCGCTGCGCGACGACCGCGGCCGCGCCCGCCACGTCTACGCCCACGGCGAGGCGCTGCACGTGACACTCGGGGTCCGCGCGGCGGAGCCGGTCGAGGACTTCGTGTTCGGCATCGGCATCTTCACCGCCGACGGCACGAGCGTGTACGGCACCAACACCCACGTCGAAGACCACGTGCCGGTCGCCTTCTCGGGCGACGGCGAGGTCCGCTTCGAGATCGCCTCGCTCGACCTCGTCGAGGGCACCTACCTGATCGACGTCGCCAGCCACCGCCGCGACGGCACGCCCTACGACTACCACCGGGGCCTCTACTCGTTCCGCGTCAAGAGCCGGGTCAAGGACGTCGGTGTCTGGAGGCCACGCCACGCGTGGCGCTTCACCGGCGTCCGGATCACGCCGCCGGAGCCGAGGCCCGAGCTCGACCTGCGCGACGAGGCGGGGAGTTGAGGCACACGCTCGCGGAGGCCCGCGCCGCGCGGGAGCAGGCCCGCGCCGCCGGTCGCCGCGTCGCCTTCACCAACGGCTGCTTCGACCTGCTGCACCCCGGCCACCTCGCCCTGCTCGAGGCCGCGCGGGCCGAGGCCGACCAGCTCGTCGTCGGCCTCAATTCCGACCGCTCGGTGCGCGCGCTCAAGGGCCCGTCGCGGCCGGTGATCCCCGAGGCCGAGCGGGCGGAGGCGCTGCTGGCGCTGGAGGCCGTCGACCACGTCGTGATCTACGACGAGGAGACGCCCGCGGAGACGATCCGGGCGCTGGTGCCCGACGTGCTGGTCAAGGGCGCCGACTGGGCCCTCGACCGCATCGTCGGCCGCGACACCGTGGAGGCGGCCGGCGGCCGCGTCGTGCGCGTCGAGCTGGTCGCGGGCCGCTCGACCTCCGCCACGCTCGAGCGCATCCGGAAGCGATGAGGGCCGCGTGGCTCGCGCGGCTCGACGCAGCCGCGTGGCTGCGCGAGGCGCGCAGCCGCCTGCGCGCGGAGGGCCACGTCGCCCTCCACGCGATCGCCGACGCGGCCGCGCCGCTCGCTGCGGCGCTGCTGGCCGAAGGCGACGACGAGCGCCCCTCGCTCCCGCTGCTGGTGGTGGTGCCGCGCGAGCGCGACGTCGAGGGCGTCGCCGCCGACCTGCGCACGCTGCTCGCCGAACTGGGCCGCGCGGGCGAGGTGCTCGGCTTCCCCGCCCCGGGGCCCGCCCCCTACCGCGGCCTCGCCCGTCATCCGGAAGCGCTGCTGCGCCGCGCGGCCGCGCTGCACGCCGCGCGCCGCGGCACGCTCGCCGGCCTCGTGGCCTCGCCCGCCGGGCTGCTGCGGCCGTCGCTGCGCCGCGAGCTGTTCGAGACCCGCGCGTTCTCCCTCGGGAGCGGCGAGGAGATGACCCCGGAGATCCTGCTCGAGGCCCTCGACGAAGCGGGCTACGTGCGCGAGGACCCGGTCTCGGCGCCCGGCCAGGTCGCCCACCGCGGCGGCATCCTCGACTTCTTCCCGCCCGACCGCGAGGATCCGGTCCGGCTCGAGTTCTTCGGCGACACGATCGAGACGTTGCGGGCGTTCGACCCCGAGACCCAGCGCTCGCGCGAGCACCTCAAGCGCATCGACGTGCTGCCGCTGTCCGACGTTTTCCCCACCCGCTCGCTGCTGCAGGCGCTCCCGGGCCGGATCGAGGAGCGCTTCCCGCCCTCGCGCGACCGCGACGCCCTGCTCGAGCGAATCCACCGCGGCCTCTACCCCGACGACCTGCCCGAGCTGCTCGCGCTGGTGGACGGTGCGCTCGTCGCGCCGTGGACCCACCTGCCCGCGATGCTGACGGCGATCGTCGAACCCGAGCAGGTCGCCGAAGAGACGGAGACCTTCGCCCAGCGCGCACACGAGGAGTGGGAGCGGCACGACGGCGCGCTGTGGCCGGCGCCTGGCGAAGCCCTGGTCGACCCCGCCGCGCTCGCCTCGCGTCTCGCCGACGGACCACGGGTGGAGTTGCGCGGGCTCGACCTCGAGCAGCGCGGCCTGCGGGTCGGCTCGCGGCCCGCGCCGCGCTACGCCGGCGACCTGCGGCGGCTCGCCGCCGAGCTCGACCAGCGCGCGGCCACCGTGCTCTTCCTCGGCAACGCGGGCCGCGCCGAGCGCGTCGCCGACGTGCTGCGCGAGACCGGCGTGGCCGTCGCGGAAGGCGCCGCCGTCGACGTGCGGGTCGGCGCGCTCTCGGCGGGTTTCGAGCTCGAGGAGCCGTCGCTGCGGGTGCTGGCCGACGGCGACGTGTTCCCCGAGGAGGTCCACGTCCACGCCCGCGCCCGCGGCCGACGCGCGCGGGGCTTCCTCTCGGACTTCCGCGACCTCAAGGTCGGCGACCTGGTGGTCCACGACGAGCACGGCATCGGCCGCTTCGTCGGCCTCGAGACGCTGCAGCTCGCCGGCCAGACCCGCGAGTTCATGGTCCTCGCCTACCAGGGCGGGGACAAGCTGAAGGTCCCGGTCGATGCCTTCGACCGGGTCCAGAAATACGCCTCGGCGGAGGGCGCCCGGCCCAACGTCGACAAGCTCGGCTCCGGCTCGTGGGAGAAGGTCAAGAAGCGCGTCAAGAAGGCGATGCGCGACATGGCCGCCGAGCTGCTGCGCCTCTACGCGCTGCGCAAGGCGCAGCCGGGCCACGCGTTCACGGCCACGAGCCCGTGGCAGCGCGAGTTCGAAGACGCCTTCGAGTGGGAGGAGACGGTCGACCAGAAGGCGGCGATCGCCGAGGTCGAGAACGACATGGCCCAGCCCGCGCCGATGGACCGCCTCGTCTGCGGCGACGTCGGCTACGGCAAGACCGAGGTCGCGATGCGGGCGGCGATGCGCTGCGTGCTCGACGGCAAGCAGGTGGCGGTGCTGGCGCCGACCACCGTGCTCGCCTTCCAGCACTGGAAGACGTTCCGCAAGCGCTTCTCGCCGTTCCCGGTCAGCGTCGACATGGTGTCCCGTTTCCGCAGCCCGCAGGAGGTGAAGCGCACGCTCGGCCTGCTGGCCGAAGGCAAGGTCGACATCCTGATCGGCACCCACCGCCTGCTGTCGAAGGACGTCGCCTGGAAGGACCTCGGCCTGCTGATCATCGACGAGGAGCAGCGCTTCGGCGTGGCCGCCAAGGAGAAGCTCAAGCAGCTCCGCACCGCGATCGACTGCCTGACGCTGTCGGCGACTCCGATCCCGCGCACGCTGCAGATGGGCCTGTCCGGCCTGCGCGACATGTCGGTGATCGAGACCCCGCCCAAGGACCGCCTCGCCATCCACACCTCGATCGTCAAGTTCTCGACCGAGGCGATCGCGGCCGCGATCCGCCAGGAGCTCTCGCGCGACGGCCAGGTCTACTTCGTCCACAACCGGGTCGAGTCGATCTACGCGCTGTCGGGGCTCGTCCAGCGCCTGGTGCCCGAGGCGCGGGTGGCGGTCGCCCACGGCCAGCTCCCGGAAGGCCAGCTCGAGCAGCAGATGCTCGCCTTCGTCGAGGGCCGGGCCGACGTGCTGGTGGCGACCACGATCATCGAGAACGGCCTCGACATCCCGCGCGCCAACACGCTGGTCGTCAACCGCGCCGACCGCTACGGCCTGGCGCAGCTCTACCAGCTCCGCGGCCGCGTCGGCCGCTCCGACCGCCGCGCCTACGCCTACCTGCTGGTGCCGCCCGACACCGTGCTCTCCGAGATCGCGCGCAAGCGCCTCGCCGCGATCCAGGAGTTCTCGGACCTGGGCGCCGGCTTCCGCATCGCCGCCCTCGACCTCGAGCTGCGCGGCGCCGGCAACCTGCTCGGCGGAGCGCAGAGCGGACACATCGAGGCCGTGGGCCTCGATCTCTACCTCAAGCTGCTCGACCAGACGATCGCCGAGCTGCGCGGGCAGCTGCCGCCCGAGGCGGTGCGCACCGCGCTGAACCTGGGCCTCGACCTGCGGCTGCCGCCGGAGTACGTGCCCGACGTCAACCAGCGGATGGCGCTCTACAAGCGGGCGAGCCAGGCCCGCGACGTGGCCGAGCTCGACGCGCTGCGCGACGAGGTGCGCGAGCGCTACGGGGCGCCCCCGGTGGAAGCGGAGGACCTGCTGGCCTACGCGCGGCTGCGGGTGCGCGCGGAGGCGCTCGGCCTGCGCCAGGTCGACCGCATCGCCCACGGCCTCGCACTGCTCTTCGGCGAGCGCCCGCCGCTGCCGGTCGACGACCTCGTGGCGCTGGTCCGGGCCCGGCCTGGAGCCTCTCTGCTGCCCCAGGGCGGCCTGCGGCTGCCGGTGCCCGCCGGAACGACGCTGCTGGCGGCCCTCGACGGAGCCCTTCAGGGGCTGGAGCAGGGCGTGGGCGGCGTGCGGGCCGTACAATGACCGGATCGCCGTGAGCCCGCCCGCTGCCCTGATCCTGGTCGTCGCCCTCGCCCTGCCCGGCTGCCGCGCGGGAAACGACGAGAATCCCGTCGTGCTGCGGCTCGGCAGCGGAGAGGTGCGCCGCGCGGCCTTCCTCGCCGAGGTCGCCCGCTTCGAGGCCCGCGGCGGCGCGCCGCTCGCCCCCGAGGCGAAGCGCGGCCTGCTCGAGGACTTCCTGGCCGAGCGGGTCGTGGAGCTCGAGGCACGCGCCACCGGGCGGCTGCCGCCAGGGGCGAGCGAGGAACAGACCCGCGCGGCCGTCCAGGAGTTGCTGGCCGAGGCGGCGGCGGGGGCCGCCCCGGTCGGCGACGCGGAGGTCGCGAAGGCCTTCGAGGCCCGTCGCGAGTCTTACCGGACGGAGGAGACGGTCACGCTCAGCCAGATCCTGGTGCCGACCCTGAACGAAGCCCGCGACGTGCTGCGCCTGCTGCGCAAGGCCCCGCGCGAGTTCGAGCAGCTCGCCCGCGCGCGCTCGCGCGGACCCGAGGCCAGCCAGGGTGGACGTCTCGGCGCCTTCGCCCGAGGCCAGCTCCCGCCCGAGCTGGAGCAGGCCGCCTTCCGGCTCGCGCCGGGTGCCATCGCGGAGATCGTGGAGACCCCGTTCGGCTTCCACGTCCTCCGGCTCGACGAGCGCACGCCGGCCGCCGAACCCGCTCTCGCCGAGGTCGCCGACCGGGTGCGAGCCGAACTCGAACGCGAGCGCGCCGACCAGGCGCTGCGCGCCTACGTCCGCGGGCTGCTCGCCCGCGCCGAGGTGAATCATGAAGCTGCACTCTCCGCTCCGGACGCTCCTCGCTAGCGCCCTGCTCGCCGTCCCGGTCGGGGCCCAGGTCCTCGAGCGGGTGGTGGCCAAGGTCAACGGCGACATCGTCACCCTCACCGAGTTCCAGGCCCGCCAGGTGGCGGCCGCCCAGGCCGCGCGGGTGACGCCCGACCGCCTGGAGGCGTTCCTGCGCGACAACAACGCGCGCATCCTGCAGGAGGCCGTCGACGAGCTGCTGATCATCCAGCGCGGCGCCGAGCTCGGTTTCCAGCTCCGTCCCGAGTACATCGACCAGATCATCGAGGACATCAAGAAGGAGAACGGGATCGAGAGCGACGAGCAGATGGCGGAGCAGCTCCGCCGCGAAGGCCTCGCGCTGTCCGACCTGAAGCGGAACATCACCCGCTCGATCCTGCGCAACCAGGTGCTCTCGCGCGAGGTGCAGCAGAAGATCACGATCGGCGACGACGAGCTGCGCGCCGCCTACGAGCAGCGCAAGGCGACCGAGTTCAGCCAGGCGGCGCGGGTCCACCTCCACGAGATCCTGGTCACCGGTGACGCCGCCGCCGCCCGCGCGGCGGAACTCGCGGCCCGGGCCCGCGCCGGCGAGGACTTCGCTGCGCTGGCCCGCGAGCACTCGCGCTCGGCCTCGCGAGCGGCAGGCGGCGACCTCGGCGTGCTCGAGCGCGGCGACCTCAACGCCGAGCTGGCCCGGGTCGCCTTCGCCCTGGAGGCGGGCGGGGTCTCGGACCCGTTTCCGTCCGGCGACGGGTACCGCGTGCTGAAGGTCAGCGAGGCGGTCGCCGCCCAGACGGCGCCCTTCGACGAGGTGAAGCCGAAGCTGCAGCAGGAGCTGCAGCAGCAGCGCTTCGCCGCGGCCTATGACACCTTCATCCAGAAGCTGCGCGAGAAGGCGCTCGTCGACGTCCGCGTCCGCGAGGTGCCGCTGGAGGTGGCGATGCCGGCCGCGGCGCCCGAGCTGGTGGCGCCGGTCGCGCCCGCCCCGTCGGCTCCCGCTGCCGCGGCGCCCGCCGCGCCGGAGCGTTCGTTCGCCGTGCCCGAGGTGGAGGGCGTGACCACGACGCCGCAGGCGCGGCCCGAGAAGGTGGCGCCGCCGCCCCGCGAGGCGGCCCCGGCGCCGAGTCCGACGCCGAGTCCGACGCCCGGCCCCAGCCCGAGCCCCACGCCGGAGCGGTGACCTTCTTCGAGCAGGTGTGGGCGCTGGTCGCGACGCTCCCGCGCGGACGGGTGCTGACCTACGGCCAGGTCGCCGCCCTGCTCGGGGTGCCGCGCGGCGCCCGCGCCGTCGGCTGGGCGCTGCGCGCGCTTCCGGAACCGCTGGCGCGGCGCACGCCGTGGCACCGCGTGGTCGGCGCCGGCGGCCGGCTCTCGCCGCGGGCCAGCGGCCACGAGCGCGAGCAGCGCCGGCGCCTGCGGGCCGAGGGCGTGACCTTCCGCGGCGAGCGCGTCGACCTCGTCCGTCACGGCGCGGTGCCGCTCAAGCCTCTTCGCGCTTCGCCTCGACGCTCCGCCGCACGGCGCTGAGCGAGACCGTCGGATGCCGCGCGGCGTGGGCGTCGAGCGCCGCGAGCACCCGCGCGAGGTCGATTCCGGCCGCGTGCCACGCGCGGGCCAGCGCGAACTCGGGCGGGCTCAGCACCACCTCGCGCCCGCGCAGGCGGCCGAGGTGCGCCTCGATCGCCTCCACGAACTCGCGCAGCGCGGCCGCGTCGCTCACCGCGTGACGAGGTCGAACTGCTCCTGGTGCAGCAGCGGGTCGCCCTGGACCTTGACCTCGTGGCCGACGAGCTGGACGAGGTCGCGCAGGATCGCGGCTTCCTCGCCGTGCAGGGCGCGCGCGACGTCGGGGTTCACCCGCAGCAGCAGCGCCTCGCCCTTGAGGTCGCCGGCCAGCTTGCGCACCTCGTCGTAGATCTCGGCGCACACCGTGGCCACGCTCTTGATCATGCCGCTGCCCGCGCAGTACGGACAGGGCTGGCACAGCGTGCGCTGCAGCGACTGCCGGACCCGCTTGCGGGTCAGGATCACGAGCCCGAACTCGTTGACCGAGAGCACCTTCGACGGCGAGCGGTCGCGGCGCAGCTCCTGCTCGAGCACCGCCATCACCTTCTGCCGGCTCTTGCGCTCCTCCATGTCGATGAAGTCGAGCACGATGATGCCGCCGAGATCGCGCAGCCGGATCTGGCGCACGATCTCCTTGACCGCCTCCAGGTTGGTCTCGAGCACCGTGTCCTCGAGCTTCTTCTGGCCCACGTAGCGGCCGGTGTTGACGTCGATGGCGACCAGCGCCTCGGTCTGGTCGATCACGATGTAGCCGCCGGACTCCAGCCACACCTTCTGGCGCAGGGCCCGCTCCAGTTCGGCGGCGACGCCGTGGTCCTCGAAGATCGACGACGGCTTGCCGTGCAGCCGCACGCGCGGCGCCAGCTCGGGCTGGAGCTGGCTGACGAGGTCGAGCGTGCGCTTGTACTCGCGCTCGTCGTCGAGCCGGATCGAGGCCACCTCGTCCGAAAGCAGGTCGCGCAGCAGTCGCTGCACGAGCGACAGCTCGCGGTGCAGCAGCTGCGGCGCGCGGCCGCGCGAGCCGACGCCGCGGATCTCGTCCCAGGTCCGGGCCAGGTAGCGGGCGTCGCGCTCGAAGTCCTCGCGGCTGCGGCCCTGGCCGGCGGTGCGCACGATGAAGCCGCCGCCGCCCAGCTCCTGGCGGATCTCCTTGACCATCGACTTCAGGCGCCGCCGCTCGTCGTCGTCGGTGATCTTGCGCGAGACGCCGACGTGCTCGACGGTCGGCATGTAGACGAGGTAGCGCGCCGGCATCGAGACATGGGCGGTGATGCGCGCGCCCTTGGTGCCGAGCGGCTCCTTCAGCACCTGGACCAGCACCTCCTGGCCTTCCTTGACCAGGTCCTCGATCGAGTGCCCGCCGCGGGCGGCGCTCTTCTGCTCCTCCGGCGTCAGCAGGTTCTCGGGCAGCTCCTCGAGCACGTCGGCGACGTAGAGGAACGCGTCGCGCTCGAGCCCGCAGTCGACGAACGAGCTCTGCATGCCCGGCAGCACGCGGGTGACGACGCCCTTGTAGATGTTGCCGACGATGCCGCGGTGGGCCTCACGCTCGAGGAAGAACTCGGAGACGACGCCGTCCTCGAGCAGGGCGACGCGGGTCTCCTGCGGCGTGCTGCTGACGATGAGGTCCTTGGTCATGGACGCAGATCCCTTTCGGGGGCCACGTTCCCGCCCCTCCCGGTGCCGCGCCGGTCGGGCGCTCTTCGGGCTGAGGGGGGAGGGCCCCGCGGCGGCGGCCGGGAGCGGCCTGCGCGCGCGAGCGAGAAGTCGTGGCGGCGCCCCCCGGGGGCGCCGCGGTGGCGAAGCGTCGGGCGGGCTTCGTCAATTGGCGAAGCGGCGCATGCGGACGTTGAGGATGAGGCCGATTCCGAGCAGCGAGGCCAAAACGGAAGACCCGCCGTAGGAGAGGAACGGCAACGGCAGTCCCTTCACCGGAACCAGCCCGGCCACCATCGCGACATTGTAGACGACCTGGAATCCGAGGGTGGCCGCGAGTCCGGCGGCGAGGTAGGCGCCGACCCGGTCGCGCGCGAGTTGCGCCGTCTCGAGGATGCGCCACAGCACGAACAGGTAGAGCGAGAGCACGACGGCGACGCCGACGAAGCCCATCTCCTCGGCGAGCACGGAGAAGATGAAGTCGGTCTGGCGCGCCGGCAGGTAGCCGAGCTGGACCTGGGAGCCGTTGCCGAAGCCCTTGCCGGTGAGCCCGCCGGAGCCGACGGCGATCTGCGACTGGATCGTCTGGTAGCCGGCGCCGCGGGGGTCCGTGCTCGGGTCGAGGAAGGTGTAGATGCGGCTCTTCTGATAGTCGCGCAGCGCGAAGTTCCAGCCCAGCGCCCCGGCCAGCACGCCGACGAGGGCGAGGGTCAGCACCGCGCGCACCCGCAGCCCGGCCAGCAGCGCGACGGCCAGGAACAGCGGCACCAGGCAGAAGGCGGTGCCGAGGTCGGGCTGCGCGGCGATCAGCAGCGACAGCAGGCCGACCGCGATGCCCGACGGCACGACGTCCGCCAGCCCGAGCTGGTCCTTGCGCGACTCCGCGAACACCTTGGCCACGAACAGCGCGGCGGCCAGCTTGACGAACTCGGACGGCTGCAGTTGCGCCCCGCCCAGCAGCAACCAGCGCCGGGTGCCGGCGATGCGCGGGCCGAAGAACAGCACGTAGCTGAGCGCCAGCAGCGAAGCCGCGTAGAAGAACGGCGCGCGGTCGGCCAGCCGCCGGTAGTCGAGGCTGGCCACCACGGCCATCCCGACCAGGCCCAGGCCGACCGCGGTGAGTTGCTTCAGGTAAAGCTCGGCGTGCGCGGTCGCCTTGGTCGCGCTCCAGATCGTGGCGACCCCGATCCCGCACAACAACGACACCGCCAGCAGCAGCGGCCCGTCCAGGTTCGTCAGCAGGCGGCGGTCGATCGCCATCGTCAGGGCGCCTCGGCCGCGGCGGGCGCCGGCACCGTCGGCCTCGCGGCCGGCTCGCCGACGCGGAAGAAGTGGGCCAGGATCTCGCGCGCGACCGGGGCCGCCCCCTCCGCGCCGGAGCCGCTGTTCTCCACCAGCACGGCCAGCGCGATCCGCGGCCGCTCGCGGGGTGCGAAGGCGATGAACCAGCCGTGGGGGCGGATCAGCTCGTTCTCGGCGCCGTCGCGCTGGAGGCGGGCCCGGGCGACGACCTGGGCCGATCCCGTCTTGCCGCAGACCTCGATGCCGGGCACCCGCGCGCGCCAGCCGGTGCCGCCGGGCGCGACCACGTCGCACATGCCCTCGCGCACCGCCTCGAGGTGCTCGGGGACGAACCCCAGGTCCTGCGCGGGCGGCCACTCGACCGGGCGGCCGGCGATCGCCTTGACGAGGTGCGGCTGGACCAGCTTGCCGACGGCCAGCGCCGCCGTGGCTCGCGCCATCTGCATCGGCGTCACGTTGAGCTGGCCCTGGCCGATCGCCACCGACACCGTCTCGCCGGCGTACCAAGGCGTCCTGAACACCCGCTGCTTCCACTCCGGGCTCGGCACCAGGCCGCTGGCCTCGGCCGGCAGGTCGATGCCGGTCGCGCTGCCGAGCCCGAAGCGCCGCGACCAGCGCGCGATGCGCTCGATCTCCAGCCGCACGCCGGTCTGGTAGAAGAACACGTTGCACGACACCGCGAGCGCCCGCCGCAGGTCGATGCTGCCGTGGCCCTCGGGGCGGTTGCAGCGGAACACGGTGTTGTAGATCGACAGGTAGCCCGGGCAGTAGATGGTCGTCTGCGGCGTGATCACGCCTTCGGCGAGGCCGCCGATCGCCTCGATCGGCTTGAACGTGCTGCCCGGCGAGTACTGGCCCTGGATCACGCGGTTCATCAGCGGCCGCATCGGGTCGCCGATCAGCGCCCGCCAGGTGGCGCTGTCGACACCCGTGGCGAACGCGTTGGGGTCGTACGAGGGCAGCGAGCCCAGCGCCAGGATCTCGCCCGTCTCCGGATCGAGCGCCGCCGCGCTGCCGCGGCGGCCGGCGAAGGCCCGCTCCAGGGCCGCCTGCAGCGACGCGTCGAGGGTCAGCGTCAGCGGCGGCCCGTCGACGGGCGGCGTGCGCTCGGCTTCGGCCACCTCGGCCCCGCGGCTGTTGACCACCACCCGCCGCACGCCGTCGCGGCCCATCAGCTCCGCGTTGTAGCGTGCCTCCAGGCCGGCCTGGCCGATGAACGTGCCGGGCGCGACCATCGCGAACGCCTCCTGCTCGAGCTGGCGCTCGCTGACCTCGCCGACCCGGCCCAGCGCGTGGGCAGCGGCACTGCGCATCGGGTAGGCGCGCAGCGGCACCACCTCGACGCCGGTCTCCGGCAGCTCCAGCCGCCGCGCCTCCAGTGCCGCCACGTCCGCGAACGACGCGTCGGCGCGGATCACCGCCGGCCGGAACCGCGCGGGCCGCGCCGCGATGCGCGCGCGCACGGCCGCCTCGTCGAGCTGGAGCGCGTCCGCCAGCCGCGTCACGGTGGCGTCGAGGTCTTCGGCGTGCTCGGGGGTCAGCACGATGTTGAAGGAGGCCCGGTTCTCGACCAGCAGGTTCCCGGCGCGGTCGAGCAGCAGGCCACGCGGCGCGACCAGCGGGACGTTGCGGATCCGGTTCGACTCGGCCAGCTCGAGGAAGTAGCGGTTGTTCAGCACCTGCAGGTGCCAGAAGGCCGCCAGCAACACCAGCAGCAGCCCGATCACCAGCCGCTGGGCGACGACCAGCCGCTCCTGGACCGCGCGCAGGTCCTCGTAGATCCTCACCGCGCGCCCTCCACGCGCAGGCGACGCTCGAGCGGGCCGTAGAGCGCGGCGCCGAGCAGGGCGTTGAGCAGCGCGCGACCGGCGAGCGGCAGCGCCGGCAGCGTGGGCACCCCGACGTCGAACGAGGCGGCCAGCCACTCCAGGCCCCGGGCGTCGAGCACGGTGGCCGCGGCCAGCACGGCCAGGCGCGACCCGGGCCCGAGCAGCAGCAGGCGCGCCGCGGCGAAGCCGACGACGAAGCCGACCAGCATCCGCGCGAGGCCGGCCAGGCCCAGCACCGTGCCGCCGAAATGGGCGTCGAGGATCCAGCCGGCGGCGGCGCCGACCAGCATGCCCCACACCTCGCCGCGGGCGAGGGCGACGACCACCGCCACCACCAGCAGCGGGTCGACGAGTCGCGCCGCCGCGGGCCCCACCAGGCTCAGGGCCGACTGGGCGACGAACGCGACCAGCAGCGCGAGGGCGGCGGCCAGCGGCGGGCTCACCGCACGCCCTCCTCGAAGACGGGTGGCGCCGGCCGCTCACCGGTCGCGACCAGCACCTCCTCGAGGCTCTCGAAGCGGGCCGCCGGCGCCAGCGCGACCTCCTTGAACAGGCCGGAGCCCGGCCCGACGGCGGTGACGCGGCCGATCACCAGCCCGCGCGGGAAGATGCGGTCGAGGCCGGAGGTCACCACCACGTCGCCGACCGCGACGTCGGCCAGCGCCGGCACGTACTTGAGGCGCAGGTCGAAGCGGCCGGCCTCGGCGGAACGCACGAGCCCCGAGGCCACGCCGGAGACGCGCGATCGCTCGATCAGCGCGCCGACGCCGGCGTTGACGTCGAGCACCACCTGCACCCGCGCGGCGCCCGGGCCCACGTCTGTGACCCGCCCGACGACGCCGGTCGAGCTCAGCACCGGGGCGTTGAGCCGGACCCCGTCGCGCGACCCGCGGTCGATCGTCAGCGTGCTGAACCACGGGGTGCCGTCGCGAGAGACGACGTGTGCCGACACCGTCGAGAGCGGCAGCGCCTCGCGCAGCGCCAGCAACGCCTGCAGCCGCTCGGCCTCGCGCACGGCGTCCTGCTTGCGCTGGAGCAGCAGTTCGAGATGGGACACCTGCTCGCGAAGGCGAGCGTTCTCGGCGCGCACGCCCCGCAGGTCCACGTAGCCGTGCCAGGCGTCGGAGACCCCGCGCACCACCGCCGCCGTGCCCGACGACAGCGGCGACAGCGCCGCGAGCAGCACGCGGTCGAACAGCGTGCCGCCGCCGCCGGCCTCGACCTGGCGGCTGATCGCGACCAGGTGGCCGAGCACCAGCACGGCCAGCAGCGCCAGCGACCGCCGGGTGTCGACGACCTTGATCATGAGGCGCCGGTGCCGGCCACGCCCTACTCCAGGCTGATCTTGCGCAGCAGGTCGAAGTCCGACAGCATCTTGCCGGTGCCGAGCACCACGCACGAGAGCGGGTCCTCGGCGACCGACACCGGCAGCCCCGTCTCCTCCCGCAGCAGGCGGTCGAGGTTCTTCAGCAGGCTGCCGCCACCGGTCAGCACGATGCCGCGATCGACGATGTCGGCCGACAGCTCGGGCGGCGTCTTCTCCAGCGCGACGCGAACCGCGTTGACGATGATCGAGATCGGCTCGGACAGCGCCTCGCGGATCTCCGCGTCGGTGACGGTCAGCGTCTTGGGGATGCCCTCGACCAGGTCGCGGCCCTTGATCTCCATCGACATCGGCTCGTCGAGCGGGAAGGCGGAGCCGAGCTCGAGCTTGATCTGCTCGGCCGTGCGCTCGCCGATCAGCAGGTTGTACTTCTTCTTGATGTACTGAATGATGGCGTCGTCCATCTCGTTGCCGGCGACGCGCACCGACTTCGAGTAGACGATGCCCGCCAGCGAGATGACGGCCACGTCGCTGGTGCCGCCGCCGATGTCGACCACCATGTTGCCCGAGGGCTCGGTGATCGGCAGGCCGGCCCCGATCGCCGCCGCCATCGCCTGGTCGACCAGGTACACCTCCGAGGCCTTGGCCTTGAGCGCCGAGTCGCGCACGGCGCGCTTCTCGACCTGGGTCACCTCCGAGGGGATGCCGATGATGATCCGCGGCCGCACCAGCGTGTTGCGGTTGTGCGCCTTGCGGATGAAGTACGACAGCATCTTCTCGGTGATCTCGAAGTCGGCGATCACGCCGTCCTTCATCGGCCGGATGGCGACGATCTGGCCCGGCGTGCGGCCCAGCATCTCCTTGGCCTCCTTGCCGACCGCCTCGACCTTGCCGGTGCGGGTGTTCATCGCCACGATCGACGGCTCGGAGACGATGATGCCCTTGCCCTTGGCGTAGACCAGGGTGTTGGCGGTGCCGAGGTCGATCGCCAGATCGCTCGACAGGAAGCTCAGGTTGAACAGGGAGCGGGTGTTCATGGGAGAGACGGGTTCATCCTCGCGTGGGGCGCTCGCAGACGGGCCCGCTAGCGGGCCACCTGGACGCCGTTTTTGTTGGCCTCCTTGACCCGGTACATCGCCTGGTCCGCCTTCTGGACGAGGCCCTCGGGGGTCTGGGCGTGGTCCGGAAAGCAGGCGATGCCGAAGGAGGCGGAGATGTGGACCGAGAGGCCCTGCTCGGCCAGGAAATCGTGGGCCTCGATCGCCTTGCGGATGCGCTCGGCGATCACCAGAGCGCCCGACGACGGGGTCTCCGGCAGCACGACCACGAACTCGTCGCCGCCGTAGCGCGCGAGCGTGTCGGACTCGCGCACCGTGTCGGCCAGGATCCGGCCCACCTCGGTCAGCGTCGCCGAGCCGGCCAGGTGGCCGTAGAGGTCGTTGACGGCCTTGAAGCCGTCGAGGTCGAGGAACACCAGCGACAGCGGAATGCCGTGGCGCCGGCAGCGGGTCAGCTCGCGCTCGAGGTACAGCGTCAGGTAGCGCGAGTTGAACAGCCGGGTCAGGTCGTCGGTCACGGTGAGCTGCTCGGCGCGCTGGAAGAGCTGGGCGTTCTCGATCGCGATCGCGCACGGCTCGACCAGCGTCATCAGCAGCTCGAGGTCGGCCTGGCTGAAGTCGCCACCGCGCTTGTTGAGCACCTCGACGACGCCGATCGAGCGGCCGCGGGAGACCAGCGGCGCGCACAGGATCGAACGGGTGTGGAACTGCGTCTGGTGGTCGAACTTGGAGGCGAAGCGCGGGTCCTTGTGGACGTCGTTGACGATCAGCGACTCGCCCGACTGGGCCACCCAGCCCGCGATGCCCTCGCCCATCTTGACCTTCAGCTTGGCGAGCGGCGAGCTCTTGTCGCCCAGCGCCAGGGCGAACGAGAGGTAACTGCGGGTCTCGTCGACGAGCAGGATCGACCACGCCTCGCTGGGGATCAGCACCTGGATCTTGCCCATGATCACGTCGATCAGCTTGTCGGGCTCCAGGATCGAGTTGGCGGTCTTGACGATGTCGGTCAGGATCTGAAGCCGCTCACGGGTGACCGCGAGGCCGAAGCCGCCGCCCCCGCGCGGCTGGGCGCGCGCCACCTGCAGCCGCGCCTTCAGCTCGCGCTGCAGCCCGGGGCGGTCGCAGGCCACGTGGAAGTCGAAGCCCAGGGCTACCGAGCGCTGCAGCGCGGCTGCGCTCGTCGAGCGCGAAACGCTGCCGAGCGGGGCGCCCCCGAGCGCCGCCCGCAGCGCGTCGAGGCGCTCTCCGCCGAGGCCCGGGCGCAGCTCGACGACGGCGCCCTGGCAGCCTTTCGGCGGGGCGTCGGCCTCGGCCTCGACGAAGCGCAGCCCTTCGCCGTCGCGCAGCGACCTGCGCAGCCGGGACGACGCGAAGACCGCGACCCTGGCCACCGTGCTACTTCACCTCGACGTTACGCCGCACCTCGCGCACGCCCCCGGCGACGCCGGTGGCCCGCACCACGACGGCCTGGGCGCCGGGCTCGTCGGAGAGAGTGACGAACTCGTTGAACGAGCCGTCGTTCTGCACGTCCACGCGCTGGCCGTTGACCGTCACCGTCGCGCCGGGTTCGGTGCGGCCCTTGATCTGCAGGATCGAGCCGCGCACGTCCAGGCCATCGAGCGCGAGCGGCGGCGGCGGCCCGGCGGCGGCGGTCGACGAGCGCGCCACCGAGAAGCGCCCGAAGTTGGAGAACGGCCCCTCGCTGCCCGCGCCGTCGACCGCCGAGACCCGCCAGTAGTACTTGCCCGCCTCCAGCCCGCGCAGGTCGACGCTGGTGCCGCGCACGCCGCGCTGGTCGACGACCGGGCGGTTGAAGAAGGGGCTGTAGTCGAGCATCACGTTGTAGCCGGCGGCGCCCGCCACCGCCTTCCACACGAGTGCGGTGGTCGAGCGCGCCGGGTCCGCGTAGGCGATCTCCGCCTGGTGCGGCGGGGCCAGCAGCTCCGGCGCATCGGGCAGCGCGATCTTCGGTCCCGCCTTGCCGGCCTTGTCGACCTTCACGGCCTCGTTGTCGGCCAGCTCGATCTTCTCGCCGCTCGTCGTCTCGGCGCTGCCACGGCCGCTGAACTGGCGCAGGTTCGCCTCGCCGGTCGTCTCGTCGACGCGGATGCCGCCGGTGGCCGCCTCGCCTTGCGTCACGCGCACCGTCGGCGTGGAGATCTCCGCCGAACCAGCGCTGGCCCCGCGGCGCGCAGCCGTCTTGAAGTTGACCTCGCCCGAGTTGATGTGCCAGGCGACCTTGCGTCGCCGGGTGGCCGGATCGTCGAAGGCCTCCTCGATCTTGATCAGGCTCTCCGGCCGCACATGGACCACCGTGCCGTCGAAGAACGTGACCTCCGCCGTCGTGCCGGCGCCGGTGCGGACCAGGTCGCCCTTGTGCAGCACCATCGTTCGATCGGCCGAGGCCCACTCGAGCTTGCCGAACGGCCGGACCTTGACGTTGCCTTCGAGGGCCGTGAACCGCGCCGTGATCAGCGCCTGATCGTCCACCGGAGCCGCCGGCGGCGGCGCCGGCCAGTACCGCCAGGCGAGAGCTCCGCCGACGACGAGCACCACCGCCGCCACGATCAGATAGATCGTGCGGTAGGAAACAGTGGTCCACTCGCGATCTTCGTCGATCGAACTGCCAGGGGTCCGTCCGCTCATCGCCGCCTCTCGAGCCCCAGGAGAGCCCACACGAAAGTCGCCAAGTTCCTACAACCAGAGAGACTTAACCCGATTGGCCTGGGCCGCGGCAGTATAGGTTACGGCCCCGGCGCACGCAATCGCCGCGCCGGGCTGGTTGCGGGGGGCGCGCGAACGGTTTAACGTACTCGTTTCGCGGGACTTGGAGCGGGCGCCCGCCTCGGGCGCGCCGCCTTGGAGATTGGTCGACAGCGATGGCCCTTTCGTTCATGCGCCGGCACCGCCGGTGGCTCTACGTCTTCCTGTGGCTCGTGATCGCCGCATTCATCATCCTCTACATCCCGGCCTTCCAGGACGCGAGCCAGGCGGGCGGCGGCGCGGCTCTCGGCTCGGTGGGCGATCGCAAGATCACGCTGGCCGAGTTCCAGGCGGCGTATCGTGATCGCCTCGAGTTCTACCGCTCCCTGTACCAGGGCCGGCTCGACGGCGCCGCGCTGCAGCAGCTCGGGATCGAGGAGCAGGTGTTCGATGGCCTCGTCGAGCAGCGCCTCGTCGAGCTGGAGGCGGAGCGCCTCGGCCTCACGGTCGACGACCAGGCCCTGCAGAAGGCGATCGTCGACGACCCCCAGTTCCAGCGCGACGGCCGCTTCATCGGCGGCGACGAGCTGCGGCGCCTGATCGAGGCCCAGGGCCTGCGCCTGCAGGACGTCGAGCGCTCGCTGCGCGCGAGCCTGATGCGCCAGCGGCTGCAGTCGGCGGTGACGGCTGCGGTCGCGGTCTCCGACGACGAGGCGCGACGCGAGTACCGCCGACGCAGCGAGACGGTGCGGGTCGAGTACGTCGCGGTCGACGCCGCGCCGCTGCGCGAGGGCGTGGCTCCCACCGACGCTGAAGTCCAGCAGCGCTTCGAGAGCGCGAAGGAGAGCTACCGCGTCCCGGAGCAGCGCGTGGTGTCCTATCTCTATCTCGACTTCGAGGCGCTGCGCGCCCGCGAGTCGGCGACCCAGGCGGAGATCGAGGCCGAGTACAACGCCAACCGCGAGCGCTTCCGCCAGGAGCCGCAGGCCTGCGCCCGCCACGTGCTGGTCAAGGTCCGCGGCGAGCAGGGCGAGGGCCACCCCGAGGCCGAGGCCCGTCGTCGTGCCCAGGCCGCGCTCGACCGCATCCGCGGCGGCGCCGACTTCGCCGAGGTGGCGAAGGCCGTCTCCGAGGACAAGGGCTCGGCGCCCGGCGGCGGCGACCTCGGCTGCTTCCCGCGGGGGGCGATGGTGCCGGAGTTCGACGCGGCGGCCTTCGCGCTGGAGCCGGGCCAGGTCTCGGACCTCGTCCGCAGCAGCTACGGCTTCCACGTGATCCAGCTCGTCTCGCGCCGCGAGGAGGGCGTGCAGCCGCTCCTCGCCGTCGCCGACGCCGTCAAGCAGGGCCTGCTGGCCCGCAAGGCACAGGAGCGGATGGTCGCCCAGGCGGAGCAGATCGCCGCCGACCTGCGCCGCGGCCGTTCGCTGGAGGAGGCCGGCCGGCCGGCCGGGCTGACGGTCCAGAAGTCGGCCGCCTTCGCGCGCGGCGAGGCGCCGCCGCCCTTGTCTTCGCCGCTGCTGTCCGCCCGTGCCTTCGCGCTGGCCAAGGGTGCCGTCCATCCCGAGCCGTTCGGCCTCGCCCGCGGCGCCGCCTTCATCCGCGTCGACGAGATCCAGCCCTCGCGGCTGCCCGAGCTGGGCGAGGTGCGCGACCGCGTGCGCGCCGACCTCGTCGAGCGCCGCGCCCTGGAGCTGGCTGCGGAGCGCGCCGCGGCACTGCGCGCGCGGGCCGTCACCGAAGGTCTCGCGAAGGCGGCCGTCGCCCTGAGCCTGACCCGCAAGGAGACGCCGGCCCCGCTGGCTCCCGGTCAGCCGCTGCCCGACGCCGGCAACAGCGACGCGCTGGAGCAGGTCCTGCTCGACTTGGCGCCCGAGGCGCTGTCCGAGCCCGTGCGCACCAGCAGTGGCTACGTCGTGCTGCGGCTGCTCGAGCGCAAGGTGGCCGAAGGCCAGAGCTTCGACGCCCAGAAGGGTGCGATCCGGGCCGCGCTGATCCGGGCCCGCCGCGAGCAGCTCTTCGAGGCGTTCCTGCGCCAGGCGCGCGAGCGCCACCCGATCACCCGCGACACCGAGGCCTATCGCCGGCTCGTCGGCTAGGACCCAGGGCTCCCGCGGGAGCCCGACAAGGAGGAGACCCTTGCACGTCGAGCTGCGTCAGTCCGGGGACGTCGTGATCGTCGACCTCAAGGGCAAGCTCACGCTGGGCCTGGGCGACCAGATCCTGCGCGACACGATCGACGAGCTGCTGGCGGAGAACCGCCGCAAGATCCTGCTCAACCTGTCGGAGGTGTCCTTCATCGACAGTGCCGGCGTCGGCGAGCTGGTGGCGGGGCTGCGCACGGCCCGGCGCTTCGGGGCCAGCCTCAAGCTGCTGCAGGCCGGCGAGCGCGTGCAGCAGACGTTGTTCACGGCGCGCCTGCTGCCGATCTTCGAACTCTACCCGACCGAGGCCGAGGCGCTGGCCCACTTCGAGAGCTGACGCGGGGCGCTACTCCTCGGCCAGCACGACCCGGGTCGGGTTCTCCGACACGATCCGCAGCTCGATCGAGCACTCGGGGCAGTTGATCGTCTCGCCGACGTCGAGCTCGTAGCCGTCGAGCTCGAGGTCGGACTCGCACTCCGGGCAGCGCTCGGAGCCTTCTTCGGGGGGGCGGGCCACTCTGTTCTACCTCCTGCGTGCGACGACGTAGCGCGCCAGGTCGCGCAGCGGCTCGGCGCCCGGGCCGAATGCCTCGAGCGCGTCGACGCTGGCGGTCGAGAGCTCGGCGGCCAGCGCCATCGCTCCCGCCACCCCGGCGAACGAGACGAACGTCGTCTTGCGCGAATCCTGTCCGACATCCTTGCCGGCCGCAAGGCGGTCGCCGGCCGCGTCGATCACGTCGTCGACGATCTGGAACGCCAGGCCGAGGTTCTTCGCGTAGCTGCCGAGCGCCGCGAGCTGGCGCGCTTCCGCGCGGGCGGCCCGCGCCCCGATCCGCGCGGCGCAGGTGAACAGCGCCCCGGTCTTGCGGCTGTGGATGAACTCCAGGGTCGTGAAGTCGAGGGGGCGGCCGGTCATCGCCAGGTCCAGCTCCTGGCCGGCGGTCAGCCCGTCGAGCCCGATCGCCGCCGAGAGGTCCTGGGCCAGCACCGCGCGCGCCGCCGCGTCGGGGCCCGCGGGCCAGCCCGTGGCCAGGATCTCGAAGGCCCGCGCCTGCAGCGCGAACGCCGCCAGCAGCGCGGTCGACTCGCCGTGGGCGACGTGGCAGGCCGGGCGACCGCGGCGCTCGCGGGCGTCGTCCATGCTCGGCAGGTCGTCGAGGATCAGGCTCGAGGTGTGGACCATCTCGAGCGCGCAGGCCGCCGGCAGCACCGGGTCCGGCGGGGCCTCCAGCACCCGCGCCACCAGCAGCGCCAGCACGGGGCGCAGCCGCTTGGCGGGGGCGAACAGGCTGTCCTCGAGCGCGCGCTGCACCGCCGGCGAGGCGCCCCGCGGGCTCCACTCGCGCAGCGCCGCGTCCACCCGCTCGCGCTCGCGGGCGAGCGCTGTCTCCAGTCCCGCGAACGCGGTCGGGGCCGGGGCGGGCTGCAGGGCTTCGCTCACCTCCCGGATCCTAAGCTGGAACCCCTCGCCCGGACGTAGAATCCCCGCGCCATGGACTACCGCGACGCGGGCGTGGACATCGACCGGGCGGACGACGCCAAGGAGCGCATCAAGGGACTCGCACGGGGCACGTTCAACCCCTCGGTGCTGACCCAGATCGGCTCCTTCGGAGGCATGTTCAAGCCCGACTTCGGCCGTTACCGCGACCCGGTGCTGGTCGCCTCCGCCGACGGCGTCGGCACCAAGATCCGGATCGCCTGCCTGGTCGGCCGCCACGACACGGTCGGCTACGACCTGGTCGCCCACTGCGTCGACGACATCCTGGTCCAGGGTGCCACCCCGCTCTTCTTCATGGACTACGTGGCGTTCGGCCGACTCGACCCCGCCCGGGTCGAGGCCGTCGTCCGCGGCGTCGCCCGCGCCTGCGCGGAGTTCGGCTGCCCGCTGCTGGGTGGCGAGACCGCGGAGATGCCCGGTACCTACGCACCCGACGATTACGACCTGGCCGGTTTCATCGTCGGCGTCGTCGAACGCGAGCGGGCGATCACCGGCGAGGGGATCCGGCCGGGGGACGTGCTCGTGGGCCTGCCCTCGGCCGGGCTGCACACGAACGGCTACTCGCTCGCCCGCAAGGCGCTGCTCGAGGCCGGCGGCCTGCGCGTCGACACGCAAGTGGCCGAGCTCGGCACCACGGTGGGCGACGCGCTGCTCGCGCCGCACCGCTCGTATCTCGCGGCCCTCGAGCCGCTGGTCGAGCGCGGGCTGCTGCGCGGCCTCGTCCACATCACCGGCGGCGGCTTCCCCGGCAACATTCCGCGGGTGCTGCCGGCGGGCCTCGGGGTGCGGATCCGCACGTCGGCGTGGACGGTGCCGCCGCTGTTCCGCCTGATCGAGAAGCTGGGCGCGGTGCCCGAGGCCGAGATGTACCGCACGTTCAACATGGGCATCGGCATGATCGCGATCGTCGCCCCGACCGACCTGCACGCGGTCGAGCACTCGCTCGAGCGACGCGGCGAGGCGAGCCACGTGATCGGCCAGGTGGTCGAGGGCGAAGGGGTGCGGCTCGAGTGAAGCGCCTCGGCGTGCTGCTCTCCGGCCGGGGCAGCAACTTCAGGGCGCTCCTCGCAGCCACTCGCGGCGGGCGGCTGCGCGCCGAGATCGCGGTCGTGATCTCGAACGTGGAAGACGCCCCGGGGCTGCTGGCCGCCCGCGAGGCGGGCCTCGCCACGGCCTTCTTCGATCATCGCGGCCGCTCCCGCGAGCAGCACGACGCCGACCTGGATGCCGCGCTGCGCGCCCACGGCGCCGAGCTCGTCTGCCTCGCCGGATACATGCGGCTGCTCGGCCCCGCCTTCGTGGAGGCCCGCCGCCACCGGGTCGTCAACGTGCACCCCTCGCTGCTGCCCGCCTTCCCGGGCCGCGACGCCCAGCGCCAGGCGCTCGAGTACGGAGCCCGGGTCAGCGGGGTCACGGTCCACCTCGTGGACGCGGGCCTCGACTCCGGCCCGATCGTGGCGCAGCGTGCCGTGCCCGTGGCAGACGACGACACCGTCGAATCTCTCTCCGCCCGCATCCTGGCTGCCGAACACGAGGTGTACCCGCAGGCCGTGGCGCGCCTGGTCGAGGGCGCCTGGCGGGTCGAGGGACGCCGCGTGATCTTTTTTGCCCCCGCGCCTTGACACCGGGACCCTCGCGGCCTATATTCATCCCTCGCCGGGTCGTTTCGGGAAAGACGGTCCTTCCGGTCGGTCCTCCCCAACGTACGACGCCCGGTGAAGTTTCGGAACTTCGGGCTTGACACGCATCGTCGAGTTCGATACTCTGGTCGAGTCCCCTAACGGGACGCGGCTCCTTGAAAACTAGGCAGTGCGTGAAACCTTGATTCGATGAGGTTCGGCCTGCGGACCAATGTATCTCCAACCCCGCAAGGGGTGACTGGCCTCGTGCCGGTCGAAACGTTTTAACTGGAGAGTTTGATCCTGGCTCAGAATCAACGCTGGCGGCGTGCCTAACACATGCAAGTCGAGCGCGAAAGGGGGCAACCCCGAGTAGAGCGGCGAACGGGTGAGTAACGCGTGGGTAATCTACCTTCGAGTGGGGAACAACACCGGGAAACTGGTGCTAATACCGCATGACATCCTCGGGCCTCTGGCCTGGGGATCAAAGCCGGGGACCGCAAGGCCTGGCGCTTGAAGACGAGCCCGCGTCCGATTAGCTAGTTGGCGGGGTAATGGCCCACCAAGGCGACGATCGGTAGCCGGCCTGAGAGGGCGGACGGCCACACTGGGACTGAGACACGGCCCAGACTCCTACGGGAGGCAGCAGTGGGGAATT
>JAMQGV010000023.1 GCA_025994075.1 Vicinamibacteria bacterium | reverse complement strand
CGGCGGGCGCGCGGGCCGTCGCGGCTCCGCTCGGCTTCCTGATCGAGACGCGGAGCCGCGACAACTGCGCGCCGGTCGGCGGAGACGACGCCGGCTGCAACGCGTTCAACGCGGCCACGTTCACGGCGCTCGTCGAACACCCGGAGGTCGTCGGCGTGCTCTTCGTCGCGCGCTGGAGCCGACATGGGGGGTTCCCGGGGCGCGGGATCGGCATCGCGACGCCCGGCACCCGCGAGATGGAGACCCGCCTCGAGCGCGGGCTGTTCACGACGCTCCGCCGGATCGAGGCCGCGGGCAAGCGTGCGGTGCTGGTGGCGCCCGTGCCGGAACTGGCGGCCGCCGGAGTGCCCTGCCTGTTGCGGCGCAGCCCTGCGGAGTGCGCGCGCCCGCGGGCGCGGGTGGACGCCGACAGGCAGGCCGCGGTCGCGCTGCTGGACCGGGTCGCGACGAGGTTCCCGCGGTCGGTGCGGGTGTACGACGGAATCGACGGCCTGTGCTCGGCGCTCGTCTGCCCGGCCGACGAGAACGGCACGGCCCTCTTCGTGGACAGCCACCACACGTCCCGCCGCGGCGCCGAGCGCTACATGGGCGCCGCGGCGCCCGCGGTGCGCTGGCTGGTCGAGCGCTAGCTGCGCGCGCCGGCCGGCGACTCGCCGGCCAGGGCGCGCGAGGCGCAGGCCTCGGCGAGCAGCCGCGGGCCGAGGAAGCTCCACACCGGCAGCGCGTCGAGCGCGCCGGCCGCGGCGCCCGTCGCCGAGTCCGCCAGGTTGGCGACCGAGGGGAGCACCCGTGACGCCATCCGCGGCAGGTTCGAGATCGCGCCGCGCGCGCCGTCGAGGTAGCTCGCGAGCGGCCCCGCGAAGCCTTCCAGCGAGCCCAGCGCCTGCGACAGCATGCTCCCGCCGCCGAGCTGCGAGAGCCTGCGCCCCGCGTCGCCGCGGGCGTAGCCCGTGACCCGGCCCAGCACCCGCGCGCCGCCCTCGACGAGGTTGTCCGCGAACGGCAGCCCGATCTCGGCGGCGGCGAAGTAGTAGAGCGCCTCCTGGCCGGCCGGCAGCGCCACCACCGCCTGGAACTGCTCCTGCGGCGAGCGGCCCGGAAAGGCCTGGGCGCTCATGTAGGCAAGGCCGAGCAGCTTGAGCCCGGCGTCCACGGCCTGCTGCGGGTCCGACTCGAACGTGCGCCTGCTGCGTCCGCCGCCGAAGAACGAGAGCACGTTCTTGAGGCCGGCGTAGACCGCGAGGCCGGCGTCGGCCTTGTCGAGCGTCTCGGCGACCCACAGCGCCTTCTCGATCTCGGGCGTCGCGGCCAGTGCCCGCGCGCGGTCGAACGCGTCGTAGCCCGCCGCGTCACCGCCGACGCGGGCGATCGCGCCTTCGAGGTTCGGGTAGAGCCGGAACGGCGGCGCCTGCGGCAGCACGGAGAACAGGCCCGACAGCACCTTCACGCTCACGTCCGTCTCGCGCCACGTCCCAAGCGCCGCTTCCACCTTGCTCATCACACTCTCCAGGGCCGCCGCTCCAGCTTCGAGTGTGCCACGGGCACGGCCGCGGTAGGCTTGCCCCCACCTCACAGGAGGAAACATGCGACCCGTCGCCCTGCTGCTCGCCGCGCTGCTCGCCGCGCCGTCCGCTTCCCTGGGTGCCGACGCCGGCGCGCCGCTGTCCGGCTTCTCGGCCGCCGGCGCCGCGGAGCAGCGCGCGCTCGAGGCGCGCTTCGACGCGCTGCTGAAGGCGGACGACCTGCGCGAGTGGGCGCGTCGCATGTCCGCGCGGCCCCATCACCTGGGCTCGCCGGGAGGCAGGGCCAACGCGGAGTTCGCCCTCGGGCAGTTCCGCGCCTGGGGCTTCGAGGCGCGCATCGACGAGTACCAGGTGCTGTTCCCGACGCCGCGCGTGCGGCGGGTGGAACTGCTGGCGCCGCGGCGCTTCGTCGCGAAGCTGCAGGAGCCCGCGGTGCCCGGCGACGCGACCTCGGGCCAGCACGCCGAGCAGCTCCCGACCTACAACGCCTACTCGGTCGACGGCGACGTCACCGGCGAGCTGGTGTTCGTCAACCGCGGCATCCCCGCCGACTACGAGGAGCTGGAGCGGCGCGGCATCGACGTCAGGGGCAAGATCGTGATCGCCCGCTACGGCGGGTCGTGGCGCGGGATCAAGCCCAAGGTCGCGGCGGAGCGCGGGGCGCTCGCCTGCCTCATCTACACGGACCCCGCCGACGATGGCTACCTCGCGGGCGAGGAGTACCCCAGGGGCGGCTATCGGCCGGCCGACGGCGTGCAGCGCGGTTCGGTCGCCGACATGCCGCTCTACCCGGGCGACCCGCTCACGCCCGGCGTGGGAGCCACGGCGGACGCGAGGCGGCTGCCGCGCGAGCAGGCGCCGACGCTGACGAAGATCCCGGTGCTGCCGATCTCGTGGGCCGATGCGAAGCCGCTGCTCACGGCGCTCGGCGGCCCGGTCGCGCCGCAGCCGTGGCGAGGCGGCCTGCCGATCACCTACCGGCTCGGACCGGGGCCGGCGAAGGTGCGGGTCCAGCTCGCGTTCGACTGGAAGCTGGTGCCGGCGCTGAACGTGATCGCCGTGATGAAGGGGGCGGAACGTCCCGACGAGTGGGTGCTGCGCGGCAACCACCGCGACGCCTGGGTCAACGGCGCGGCCGATCCCGTGAGCGGCGCCGTCGCGCTGATGGGGGAGGCGCGGGCGATCGGCGAGCTGGCGAAGGCCGGCTTCCGGCCCAAGCGGACCCTCGTCTACGCGCTGTGGGACGGCGAGGAGCAGGGACTGCTGGGCTCGGTCGAGTGGGCCGAGCACCATGCGGCCGAACTGCAGGCGAAGGCGGTCGCCTACGTCAACACCGACAGCAACAGCCGCGGCGCCCTCGGCATGGGCGGCTCGCACAGCCTGCAGCGGCTGATGAACGAGATCGCGGGCGACGTGCGCGACCCGAAGCACGGCGTCCCGGTCGCCGAGCGGCTGCGCGCGTTCGACCTCGTCGGCGCCGACCCGGCGGAGCGCCAGCGCGCGCTCGACCGGGCGGAGCTGCCGCTCGAGGCGCTGGGCTCGGGGTCCGACTACACGCCGTTCCTGCAGCACCTCGGCATCGCCGCGCTCAACCTCGGCTTCGGCGGCGAGGGCCACTACGGGCAGTACCACTCGGTCTACGACAGCTTCGACCACTACGTGCGCTTCATGGACCCGGACTTCGCGTACGGAGTCGCGCTGGCCCAGGTCGCGGGGCGCGCGACGCTGCGCCTGGCCCAGGCCGAACTGTTGCCGTTCCGCGGCCAGGCGCTGGCCGAGACGGTCGCCGGCTACGTGGACGAGGTCGAGGCGCTGGCGGCGCGGATGCGGCGCGACACGGCGGCCCGCAACCGCGCGATCGCGGCGGGCGCCTTCGCGGTCGCCGCCCCGCCCGACGAGACGCGGGTGGCGCCGGCGCCGCGGCCTGAGGTGCCGCACTTCAACTTCGCGCCGCTGCGCAACGCGGTCGAGCGGCTGCGCGGCGCGGCCCGGGCCTGGGACGAGGCGGCCGCGCGCGGCACAGGAGCCGCTCCGGCAGCGCGCGCGAAGGCCGACGCCCTGCTGATCCGGCTCGAGCGGGCGCTGACTCGCGACGAGGGGCTGCCCGGGCGGCCGTGGTTCCGCCATCACGTCTACGCGCCCGGCTTCTACACCGGCTACGGCGTGAAGACGCTGCCGGGCGTGCGGGAGGCGATCGAGGAGCGGCGGGACGCGGAGGTCGAGCGCGAGGTGGTCCGCGTCGCCGAGGCCATCGCCGCCTGTGCGGCGCGGCTCGAGGAGGCGGCGCGGGCGCTCGCCGAGTAGCTCGCCCTCAGGGCGTTTCGGCCGGAGGCGCGGGCTTCTTCGGCCGCCCGAAGCCGACGCGGACGAGCGCCGTCAGGCCGCCCGCGTCTTCTTCCGCGTAGACCTGCGACACGCCGCCGGCGCCGAGCGTCCCCGGCGCGATCGCGTACGAGACCGCGAGGCCGATCCGCGCGCGGCCGAACCAGCGGTCCGCCCCGAGCGCGACGTGCCCGATGCCGCGCGTTCGCGACAGCTTCGGTTCCGCCACCCCCGCGACGCGCGAGGTCTCCTCGTAGAGGAGCGCGCCGCCGCCGATGCCCACCCAGGCGTCCAGTCCCGCGACGCGGCCGAGGCGGTAGCCGAAGGTCGCCTGCACCGGGATCAGCCGCACCTCCAGCGGGTGGCCGAGCCGGAACACCGGCGACGTGCGATCGGCGACGAAGGCGCGCTCGCCGTCCTTGCGGAGCACGCGGGCGCCGAGCTCGACGAAGAAGTCGGAGCCCAGCGGCTTGCGCAGGGCGCCGCCGAACGTGGCGCCGCCCGTGCCGCCGAACACGGCCCGCGCCGACAGCTTCGCCGCGGTCAGGTCGCTCCAGCCCGCGTCGAAGCCGACCGAGAGGCCCTCGCCCGCGGCAGCCGGGGCCAGCAGGACGAGCAGGCCGAAGGTGGCGGCCCTCATCGGCCGAGTCCCAGGCCGGACAGCGCGGCGACCGGGCGGATCAGCCCGTGGCCGTGCTCGTCGTCGCGGCCGGCGGGGCCGACGTCTTCGGCCGTCGTCTCGATCGCCTTCTGGATCGCGGCCGGATCGGTGATGCCCTGGCGGTACAGCAGGGCGGCCAGCGCCGCCACCTGCGGCGCCGCCTGGCTGGTGCCGGCCACGTAGTAGTAGCCGAAGGCGTCGTAGCTGCCGCGCCGCGCCGCGGCCGGGTCGAAGGTCTGCTGCAGGATGCCGTCCGGCTGCCCGTTGTTGTCGTCGTCGCGGCGCAGGTCGCCGCCGTAGGCGACCACGTCGAGCGCGGAGCCGTAGTTCGAGTAACGGGCCCGCGTCTTTCGCGCGTCCACGGCGCCGACGGCGATCACGCCCTCGGCGCTCGCGGGAAACGACACGGTCCCCGCGTTTTCGTTGCCCGCCGAGGCCACCAGGGTGATGCCCGCGGTCCGGGCGCGGTCGATCGCGCGGCGCACGGTCTCGCTGATCGTCTCGCCGCCGAGGCTCAGGTTGATCACCTTGACGGCCGAAACCCCCGCGGCGTAGTCGATGCCCTCCGCGACCCCGAAGAAGGAGCCGAGGCCAGCCGCGTCGAGCACCTTGACCGGAACCAGCGCGCAGCCGTGGGCGAGCCCGGCCACGCCGGTCCCGTTGTTCGTCGCCTGCGCCACGACCCCGGCGACGTGGGTGCCGTGGAAGTTGTCGTCGTTGGCGTGCGGGCTGCGGTCGAACACGTTGAGGCCCGGCAGGAAGGTGGTGCCGGCGAAATCGGGCGCGCGGCGAAAGGCGCCGAAGTCCTCGAAGGCGATCCCGCTGTCGAGCACGGCCACCGCGACCGAGGCGTCGCCGCGCTGGATGTCCCACACCCGTTCGGCGTTCAGCGCCCGCAGGTGCCACTGCAGCGAGTAGAGCGGGTCGTTGGGCACGAGGTGGGAGCGCAGCACGCCGTTGGCCTCGGCGTAGTCGACCTCCGGCATCGCCCGGAAGCGGGCCAGCGCGGTCTCGACGGAGCGGCCCGCCTCGAGCTGCACGAGCCAGCGTCCGCCTCGCGCGGCACGCCGGGCGCGCTCGCCGCCCGCCTCGCGGATCATCTCGTTCGCCTCGTCGGCGCGCAGGTCGCGGGTGAACTCGACGATCACCTCGCCGGGCCAGGTGTCGCCACCGGGGCGCGGGTTCTCGTCGAGCGGCACGGAGCCGAGGCCGGGAGCCTCGGCCAGCGCGGCGGCGGCGATCGCCGCCGCGGCCAGCAGGAGTCGCTTCATGACGACAGTGTGCCCGAGTCTGCGGCCGTGCGGGGCAGGCCGCGCAGCGCCAGCGCGAAGAGCCCGACCCCGACGCCGAGCATCACGGCACCGATCAGCGGGTTGGACTCCGGCAGCGTGTTGCCGGTGATCGGCTCGGTGAAGGGCACCGCGGCGAACGTGATCGCGTTCAGCGTCGCGTGGGCGGCGACCGCGAGGCCGAGGCCGCCGTTGCGCAGGCGCAGCAGGCCGAGGCCGATTCCCACCGACAGCGCGAACGGCACGCGATACAGCGAGAGCGCGCCGCCGACGGCGTCGACGTGGATGAAGCCGAACAGGAACGCGGAAGCGAACACGCCGGTCGCCGGGCCCAGCGCGCGCGCGAGCGAAGGCAGCGCGGCGCCGCGGAAGACCAGTTCCTCGCACACTGCGGGGGCCAGCGCGATCGCGGCCAGCGAGAGGAGCGCGTCGAGCGCGTCCTTCGGCCGCAGCATCGCGTGCAGGCGCTGGAACAGCTCGATGAAGCCGGGTGGCGGCGGGCGCAGCCAGGCCTGGATCTCCATCAGGCCGAGGCTGGCCAGCCACAGCGCGGCGCCGGAGAAGGCGGCGAGCGCCAGCTCGCGGGCGGCCAGCGGGCGCAGGCCCAGGCCCGCTCCCGGGGCGACCCGCCACAGCGCGAGCGCGAGCACGGCGGGCGCGCACAGCGCCAGTTCGGCGAGGATCAGCGCGGGGCGCAGGCCGAAGGGAGCCGCGAACGGCAGCACGACGCCCATCGCCAGCACCCCGAGCAGCACGACGACGGGCACCAGGGCCACCGGCAGCAGCGCGGACCTCGCAGGGCTCATGCGGGCCGCATGATCGCACGCGGCGGACGGCACCTCTCTCCCCGCCGGGCCGTTCCGGGCCCCGGTGCTACGATCCGCCGCGTCGTCGCGGGCTTTCGCGGCGGCGCTCCACCGCGATCTCCCGAGGGTGTGCCATGCCGTCCGACGAGTTGCTCGAAGACGTCGCCGCCCGGCTGCGTGCGGCCCGCCGCGTCGTCGCCCTGACCGGGGCCGGCGTGTCCGCCGAGAGCGGGGTGCCGACCTTCCGCGGAGCCTCGGGCGAGGGGCTCTGGGAGCGCTTCCGCCCCGAGGACCTCGCCAACTTCGACGCCTTCGAGCGCGACCCGGCCCTGGTCTGGCGCTGGTACGCCTGGCGTCGCGAGCTGGTCGCCCGCTGCGTGCCGAACCCGGCCCACGTCGCGCTGGCCGAGCTCGAGCGCCGTGCCCCCGAGTTCCTGCTCGTGACCCAGAACGTCGACGGCCTGCACGCGGCGGCCGGGTCGCGGGAGATCGCGGAGTTGCACGGCTGCCTGTGGCGCACCCGCTGCCTCGGCTGCGGAAGGGCCGCCGAGGACCGGCGGGTGCCGCTGCCCGAGCTGCCGCCGCGCTGCGGTTGCGGCGGGCTGCTGCGGCCCGACATCGTCTGGTTCGGCGAGGTGCTGCCCGAGGCCACCCTGCTGCGCTCGTTCGCGGCGGCGATGGCTGCCGAGGTCGTCCTGGTGGTCGGCACCTCGTCGCTCGTCTACCCGGCGGCCGCCATCCCGCAGCAGGCGGCGCGTGCGGGCGCCTTCGTCGTCGAGGTCAACCTCGAGCCGACGCCGCTGACACCGCTCGCTGCCGCCTTCTTCGCCGGCCCGGCCGCTGCGGTGGTGCCGCGCCTCGTGGGGACCGCGTCGTGAGCGAGGCGATGCTGCCGGCGGCGCGCCCGCTGCGGGTGCGCGACCTCGCCATCGACGAACGGCCCCGGGAGCGCCTGGCACGCCACGGCGCCGGCGCGCTCTCCAACCGCGAACTGCTGGCTCTCGTGCTCGGCACCGGCCACGCCCGCGCCTCGGCGCTCGACCTCGCCGGGCGCCTGGCGGCGGGCGGGCTGCGCGAGCTGGCCGGGCACGCCGTGTCCGACCTGCAGGCGATCGCGGGCCTCGGCCCGGCCCAGGCGACGCGGCTCGTCGCCGCGTTCGAGCTCGGCGCGCGGGCCGCGGCCGAGCCCGTCGCCGACTCGCCGGCCTTCGACTCGCCCGCGGCGGCAGGGCGCTGGCTGGTGCCGCGCTACGGCGCGCGGCCGCTCGAGGTGTTCGGGATGCTGGCCCTCGACACCCGCCACCGGCTGCGCCGCGCGGTCGAGGTGTCGCAGGGCTGCCTGACATCGTCGCTGGTCCACCCGCGAGAGGTGTTCCGCGAGGCGGTCGTCGCCCGCGCCGCCAGCGTGATCCTGTTCCACAACCACCCGAGCGGCGACCCGGAGCCGTCGGCCGAAGACCTGGCGCTGACCCGGCGCCTGTGCCAGGCCGGCGCTCTCATGGGCATCCCGGTGCTCGACCACGTGATCGTCGGCGCGGCGCGCTTCGTGTCGCTGAAGGAAAGGGGGCAGGTGTGAGCCGCATCCTGTGGATCGACGGCGCGAACGGCGCGGCGGGCGACATGATGCTGGGGGCGCTCGTCGACCTCGGCCTTCCGCTCGAGGCGCTGCGCGCGGAGCTCGCGAAGCTGCCGCTCTCCGGCTACCGGCTGGAGGCGCGGAAGGTGCTGCGCTCGGGCCTGGCGGCGAGCCACGTCGAGGTGGTCCTCGAGCGCCACGACCACCACCACCGCGGCCTGTCGGCGCTGCTCGGCATGCTCGAGGCCTCGAGCCTGGAGCCGCGCGTGAAGGCGAAGGCCGGCCTCCTCTTCCGCCGCCTCGCCGAGGCCGAGGCCGCGGTCCACGGCACGACGGTCGAGGCGATCCACTTCCACGAGGTCGGCGCCATCGACTCGATCGTCGACGTGGTCGGCGGCGTGATCGGCCTCGCCTGGCTGGGCGCGGAGCGCGTCGTGGCTTCGCCGCTGGACCTCGGCACCGGCACCGTGACGATGGCGCACGGCACCTTTCCCGTGCCGCCGCCGGCGACGGCGCGGCTGGTCCAGGGCGTGCCGGTCGTGGCCGTCGGGCCCGGGGAGTGCACGACGCCGACCGGCGCCCTCCTCGTCACCGGCCATGCCGACGCCTGGGGCCCGCTGCCGCCCATGAAGATCGCGGCCACGGGCCACGGCGCCGGCACCCGCGAAACGCCCGGGCGGCCCAACGTGCTGCGGCTCGTGGTCGGCGAGGCGCTCGACGAGCCCGTCTCCCCGGACTCGGGAGACGAACTGCTGCTGTTCGAGGCCCAGGTCGACGACATGCCGCCGCAGCTGTGCGAGGTGGTGATGGCGCGGCTCTTCGCCGCCGGGGCCCTCGACGCCTGGTTCACGGCGATTACGATGAAGAAGGGCCGGCTTGGTATCCTGATCTCCGCGCTGGCCCCGCCGGCGGCCCGGGAGGCGGTCGAGGCGGCCTACTTCGCCGAGACGTCGACCCTGGGCGTGCGCCGCAGCGCCTGGCAGCGCACGGCGCTGGAGCGCGAGCGGGTCCCCGTGGCGACGGCCTACGGGGAGGTGGGGATCAAGGTCGGCCGGCAGGCGGGTGCGGTCCGCAACGCCTGGCCCGAGTTCGAGGAGTGCCGGCGGGCGGCCGAAGCCCACGGCGTGCCGGTCAAGGAAGTGCAGCAGGCGGCGCTGGCGGCGTGGCGCGCGCGCGACGAGAGATGAAGAGCTTCTACGTCACCACCCCGATCTACTACGTGAACGCCGCGCCGCACGCGGGGCACGCCTACACGACCATCGCCGCCGACGCGCTCAAGCGGGCGCTGCGGCTGGCGGGGCGCCGGGCCTTCCTGCTGACGGGCACCGACGAACACGGCCAGAACATCGAGCGCGTCGCCCGCGAGCAGGGCATCCCCGAGCAGGAGCTGTGCGACCGCAACTCCGCCCGCTTCCGCGCGGTGTTCGACTCGCTCGACGTCGCCTACGACCGCTTCATCCGCACGACCGATGAGGTCCACAAGCGCGGCGTGCTCGCGATCTGGGAGCGGGTCGCGAAGGCGACGGCCCCGGACGGACGCAGCGCCGTCTATTCCGGCACGTACGCGGGCTGGTACTGCCCGCGCTGCGAGGGCTTCAAGGACGAAGACGAGCTCGTCCAGCCCGACAACCGCTGCCTGACCCACGAGCAGCCCTGCGAGTGGACCGAGGAGCAGAACCTGTTCTTCCGCCTCTCGGCCTACTCCGACTGGCTCAAGGCGGAGATCGAGTCGGGCCGGCTGCGGATCGACCCCGAGGTGCGCCGCAACGAGGTGCTGGCGGTGATCCGCGACGGGCTCAAGGACTTCAGCGTCAGCCGGGCGCGCGTGAAGTGGGGCATCCCGGTGCCCGAGCAGCCCGACCACGTGCTGTACGTGTGGGTCGACGCGCTGTCCAACTACGTCACCGCGCTCGGCTACGCCGACGGCGACCCGCTGTACCGCGAGTTCTGGGAGCAGGGTGGCGTGCGGCTGCACGTCGTCGGCAAGGACATCATCCGCTTCCACTGCCTGTACTGGCCCGCGCTGCTGAAGGCCGCCGAGCTGCCGCGGCCGACCCACGTCTTCGTCCAGGGCCACATCACCAAGAACGGGCGCAAGGTCGCCAAGAGCACCGGCAACATCATCGACCCCGAGGCGCTGATCCGCGACTTCGGCCTCGACGCCGTGCGCTACTTCCTCCTGCGCGAGGCGCCCTACGGCGCCGACTGGGACTTCACCGACGACGCGTTCCTGAAGCGCTTCAACGCCGACCTCGCCAACGACTTCGGCAACCTGGTCTCGCGGGCGCTGACGATGGTGCACAGGTACTGCGACGGCCGGGTGCCGCCGCGGGTGGCGCCGGGGGAGGATCGCTCGGCGCTGGTGGAGAGCTGCCTCGCGCGCTACGAGAAGCTGGAGTTCGCGGGGGCCCTGTCGGAGGTGTGGGCCCACGTCGCGCGCGCCAACCAGGCGATCGTCGCGTTCGAACCGTGGACCGCGGCGAAGGACCCCGCGCGGCGCGGCGAGCTGGACGCGTTCCTCTATCGCCTGCTCGAGGACGTGCGGCTCGCGGCGCTGCTGGTCTCGCCGGTGATGCCCCGGGCGGCCACCCGGGTGCTGGCGATGCTCGGCCGCGACGGCCTCGCCTCGCCGGACGAGCTCGGCTGGGGCCGGCTGGAGCCGGGTACCGCGCTGAGCCCGGTCGAGCCGCTGTTCCCGCGCAAGGAGAAGCCCGCGGCCGCAGGGGAGGCCGCCGCGCCTGCCCCGATCGAGAAGAAGAAGGAGAAGAAGACCGTGTCGGATGCGAAGAAGGACGCGGCCCCCGCCACGCCGGTGGCGCCCGCCGCGGCCGCTGAGGGCGTTGCCATCATCGGGATCGAGGACTTCGTCAAGGTCGACCTGCGGGTGGGCCTCGTCAAGGAGGCGCAGCGCGTCCCCAAGTCCGACAAGCTGCTGCAGATGCAGGTCGACCTCGGCAGCGAGGTGCGGCAGATCGTGGCCGGCATCGCCGAACACTACGCGCCGGAGCAGGTGGTGGGGCGGCGCATCGTCGTGGTCGCCAACCTCGCGCCGCGCAAGCTGCGCGGCGTGGAGTCGAACGGCATGGTGCTGGCCGCCTCGCCCGAGGGCCGCGCCGTGCTGCTCGCCGTCGACGGCGACGTGGCGCCGGGGACGAAGGTCAAGTAGACCTTGCGACGCCTGCTGCGCGCGGCCGTGATGACGGCCGGCGCCGCCCTGCTCGGGGTGCTGCTGTGGCGGCTCGTCGGCGGCCGCGAGCCGCTGCAGGTCCACCACGACCTCGCCGCGGGCCTGCGTCACGCGCAGGTCACCGGGCCGCGCGAGGTGCTGCTGTTCGGCACCCCCGGTGCCGAGCCGCATCTCGCCCAGGGCTTCTACGCGACGGGCGGGCTCGGCAGCGAGGCGTTCGTGTGGGCGCGGCCCGAGGTGGAGCTGTCGTTCACCTGGGAGGCGCCGCAGCCGCGTACGGCGATCCTGGACCTGGCGCCGCTGCCGGGGCTCGGCGAGCAGTCCGTCCAGGTCGCGCTCAACGGCCAGGCCGTCGGCGAGCTGCGTCTCGGCGAGGGGCGCGCCCGCCACCGCCTGTCGCTCCCGGCCGTGGCGCAGCGCTCGGGCGAGAACCGGCTGGCGTTCGCGTTCGCGCGCTCGGCGCAGCCGGCGGAGCTCGACCCGACGACGGGCGACCGGCGCACGCTGGCCGCGGCGTTCCATGCGGTGGTCGTCGGCCTCGCCGGCGACGCCGGGCTCGACGACCTGCTCGCGCGCGAAGCTCCCGCGCCGCTGGAGACCGTGGAGCGCGCCGGCGCGCCGGCGCTGGTCCAGACGGGGCCCGGCGCGGTGCGCTACGCCTTCGTCCTCGGCTCCGGCCAGGAGCTGCGCTTCACGCCGGCGCTCCACGACGCGGCGAGGGCGGCGGCAGCGCGCGTGCGGCTCCGCGTCACGCTCGAGGAGATGCCCGGGGTGGAGCAGGAGCTGTGGTCGCGCGAGCTCGATCCGCGTGCCTCCTCGGCTGACGAGGTGACCGTGTCGCTCGCGGCCTGGGCGGGGCGGCCGGTCCGGCTCGGGCTCCACGTCGAGGGTGCCACGCGCCGCGCGTGGGGGATCTGGGGCGCGCCGCGCCTGCTCGGCCGCGGGCCTGCGCCGAGCCTGCAGGCGCCGGCCTGGTCGCCCGCCGAAGACGCGAAGGCCGCCGAGCTGCGCCGCGGCCTCGCCGGCACGAGCGTCGTGTTCGTGATCCTCGACGCGGCCCGCGCGTTCCAGTTCGGGGCCTACGGCTACCCGCGGGCGACGACGCCGAACATCGACGCGCTGGCGCGCGACGGCGTGGTCTTCGAGCGCGCCTACACGCCCGCGGTCTACACGCTGGCCGCGATGTCGGCCGTGTGGACCGCGCAGTACCCCGACCGCCACCGCTCGGACCTCTCGTTCGCGGCCCGGCTGCCGAAGGACAAGCTGACGCTCGCCGAGGTGCTCTCCGCGCGCGGCGTCCCGAACGCGGGCTTCGTGAACAACGCGATGGCCGGCACGGCGCTCGGCTTCGAGCGCGGGTTCGCCGAGTTCCACGAGGTGTTCCGGATGTTCCCGGACCTCGGCAGCCGCGGCGAGTCGATGCGGCGGGTGGTGCCCGACTGGATCGCGCGCCACAAGGCGCAGCGCTTCTTCGCCTACGTCCACTACCGCGAGCCGCACTTCCCGTTCGACCCCGGGCCCCCGTTCACGACGATGTTCGGGCCCGACGCGCCGCTGGGCGAGGCCGAGCGCCGCGACTCCACCTGGTACAAGGAGGTCAGCCAGGGCGTCCGCCAGGCGTCGCAGGAGCAGATCGACCACCTGGTGCGCCTCTACGACGGCAACCTCGCCTACGCCGACCGCGAGGTGGGCGAGCTCGTGAAGACGCTCGAGCGCGAGGGGCTGCTCGAGAAGACCGTGCTGGTCGTCGCCGCCGACCACGGCGAGCAGCTCTACGAGAAGGGCTACATCGCGCACTCCGCCCAGGTCCACGAGGAGAGCACCCGCATCCCCATGATCGTGCGCTTCCCGAAGGCGCTGGGTCTCTCGGGCAAGCGGCTCCCCGGCCTCGTCGACCTGCTCGACGTGGCCCCGACCGTGCTCGACGTGTTCGGGCTCGCCGACGCGACGTTCGCGAAGGAGGCCCAGGGCCGCAGCCTGCTGCCGATGCTGGCGGGGGCGCCAGGCAAGCCGGCGGTGCTCTCGCGCACGGTGTGGGAGCGGCCGGTGTACGCGCTGCGCGACGGCCAGTTCAAGCTGATCCACGACACCCGCTCGGGGCGCTCCCAGCTCTACGACGTCGAAAGCGACCCGCGCGAGACCGCCGACCTCTATGCCCGCGCCTCGATCCGCGCCGAGGCGATGGAGCAGGCGCTCTACGCCTGGCTGGGCCGGCTCAAGCCGGTCGCGGGCGGCGCCGAGAAGAGCACGCTGACCCGCGAGCAGTGCGAGAACATGAAGGCGCTCGGCTACCTCGACCCGCGCACGCCCTGCCCGGAGTCGTGAAGCGCTGCCACGGAGAGACCCCCTGATGCGACTCGTCGACAGCCACTGCCACCTCGACATGCCCCAGTTCGACGCGGATCGGTCCGCCGTCCTGGAACGGGCCCGCGCGGCGGGCGTCGAGCGCTTCCTGCTGATCGGCCAGCACGACGCGGGGGACGGCCTCGAGCGCGGCCTGCAGGTCGCCGCCGAGCTGGGCCTGCCGATCACGGCCGGCGTCCACCCGCACGAGGCGAAGCACGCCGACGAGGCCACGTTCGAGCGCCTGCGCGCCCTCGCCCGCGACGGCCGGATCGCCGCGATCGGCGAGATCGGGCTCGACTTCCACTACGACCACTCGCCGCGCGAGGTCCAGGTCGAGGCCTTCCGGCGCCAGCTCCGGCTGGCGCGGGAGGTCGGCCTGCCGGTGATCATCCACACCCGCGAGGCCGATCCCGAGACCGCGGCGGTGCTCGAGGAAGAAGGCGCCGGGACGACGGGCGGCGTGATCCACTGCTTCACCGGCGGCCTCGAGCTGGCGCGCCGTTCGCTGGCGGCCGGCTTCCACATCTCGTTCTCCGGCATCGTCTGCTTCCCGCGTGCCGAGACGATCCAGCAGGTGGCGCGCGAGGCCCCGCTCGACCGCGTCCTGATCGAGACCGACGCCCCGTTCCTGGCGCCGCCGCCGCACCGGAGCAAGCGCAACGAGCCGGCTTTCGTCGTGGAGGTCGCCAAGAAGGTGGCGGCCCTGCGCGGCCTGGCCCCGGAGGCGCTGGGCGAGGCCGTGGTCGCGAACTTCGACCGCCTGTTCCCGCCCCGCTGAAGCCGCCCGCAAGCGTCCTCTTTTGTTGACAAAACGGCGCGGATCCGTCAGTTTCTAGGGTCCAGGCGCCCCCCGGCGACAACCCCCTTACCCGAGGCATCGGCAACAGGCATGGCATCCGAGAGCTCCTTCGACATCGTCAGCGAGGTCGACCACCAGGAGGTCAAGAACGCGATCTCCCAGGCGATGAAGGAGATCCAGACCCGGTTCGACCTCAAGGGCTCGAACTCGAACATCGAACTCACGGGCGAGGAGATCGTCCTCACCTCCGCCGACGAGTTCAAGATCAAGGCCGTGCGCGACGTGCTGGAGACCCGGCTGGTCAAGCGCAACGTGCCGCTGAAGGCGCTCGACTACGGCAAGGTCGAGATGGCGCTGGGCCAGACGGCGCGCCAGAAGGTGAAGCTGCAGAAGGGCATTCCAACGGACAAGGCCAGGGAGATCGTCAAGCTGATCAAGGGCAGCAAGCTCAAGGTCCAGGCGGCGATCCAGGGCGACCAGCTCCGGGTGACCGGCAAGAACCGCGACGACCTGCAGGCGGTGATCCGGCTGCTGAAGGAGACGGACCTCGGCATCGACATGCAGTTCACCAACTACCGCTAGCGCGTGAGCACCACCCAGGGCAAGCCCGGCGTCGCGCGCAGCCTGGCCGGGCTGCGCGACATCGCGGCGCTGGTCGACGACGACCTGCTGCGGGTCGAGGCCTTCTTCGAGGAGCAGATCCGCTCCGACGTCGAGGTCGTCGGCGAGATCGGCCGCTACATCCGCGACGGCGGCGGCAAGCGCATCCGCCCGGCGCTGCTGCTGCTGGCCGGCCGGCTGTGCGGCTACCGCGGCGACCGCGCGATCCTGCTGGCGTCGACCGTGGAGTTCATCCACACCGCGACGCTGCTGCACGACGACATCATCGACGAGGCCGAGACCCGGCGCGGGCGCCGCAGCGTCAACGCGGCGTGGGGCAACGACATCACCGTGCTGGCCGGCGACTTCCTGTACACGAAGTCGATGGCGATGGCGCTGGCCCAGGACAACCTGCGCATCCTGCGCCTGCTCTCCGACGTCACGCTGCGGATGATCGAAGGCGAGCTGCTCGAGATCCAGAAGGACGCCGACCTCGCGACGACCGAGGCCGACCACGTCGACATCATCCGCCGCAAGACCGCCGACCTGTTCTCGGCCTGCACCCGGATCGGCGCCATCCTCGCCGACCGCGACGCCGAGCAGGAGCAGGCGCTGGCCTCCTACGGCCTCAACCTCGGCATCTGCTTCCAGATGGTCGACGACCTGCTCGACTTCACCGCCGACGAGAAGGTGCTGGGCAAGCCGGTCGCCAACGACCTGCGCGAGGGCAAGCTGACGCTGCCGGTGATCTACGCGCTGCGGCTGGGCGGCGAAGCGGCCCGCGAGAAGGTCCGCGCGGTGGCCGAGGACCACGGGTTCGCGCGGGTGTCGGCCGGGGAGATCGGGGCCCTGGTGCGCGAGACGGGCGCCCTCGAGCAGGCCCGCAAGGCGGCCGAGGCCTACGCCGCGGCCGCCCGCCGCGACCTGCAGGCCTTCGAGCGCAGCGAGTACCGCGACGCGCTCGAGGCGCTGCCCGACTTCATCCTCTCCCGCGACCGCTAGCGGGGCGTCCGGGCGATGGCGGCTCGGAAAGGCAGGCGGGTCCCGGGGAGCGCGCTCCTGCTGGGTTCGTGCGCGGCCCTCGCGGTGCTGGCGCCGCCGGCGGCCGACGCCTGGACCGCGCACACGTGGATGCGCTGGCACGGCGCGCGCGGGGCCGACGGCGTCGTCAACCTGGAGGCGGCCCGGCGCGTCGGCCGTGACGCCGCGCGCTGCGTCGCGCTGACCGCGCCGCTGCCGTGGGCGGGCCAGGCCGCAGCCGCAGCGCTCGACGTGGCCGGCCCGCTGGTGGACGGCCGGCCCGAGCTGGCGGCGGCGCTGCTGGCCGAACTGCGCCGCGAGCTCGATCCGGCAGCGGCCTCGTCGTGGCGCGGCTTCGGCCTGGCAGCCTACGCGGCCCGCGCCGCGGTGCTGGCCGGGGATGCGGCGAGGGCTGGCGCAGGAGGGGGAGCGTGAAGCGGGGGACGAAGCAGCGGGTCGAGTGGCTGCGGACGGAGATTCGCCGCCACGAGCGGCTCTACTACGTGCTGGCGGCGCCCGAGATCTCCGACCAGGAGTACGACGCGCTGGAGCGCGAGCTGCGCGAGCTGGAAGCGGCGCACCCCGAGCTGGTGAGCCCCGACAGCCCGACCCAGCGGGTCGGCGGCGAACCGGCCGAGGGCTTCGCGACGTTCACCCACAGGGTCGCGATGCTGAGCCTCGACAACACCTACAACGAGGACGAGCTGCGCGACTTCCAGGCCCGCGTGTTCCGCCTGGTGGGGGAGCGCCCGCTGCGCTACACCGCGGAGCTGAAGATCGACGGGTTGTCGATCTCGCTGCACTACGAGCGCGGGCGCCTGGTCCGCGGCGTGACCCGCGGCGACGGCGTGCGCGGCGACGACGTGACGTCCAACGTGCGGGCCATCCGCTCGGTGCCCTTGCTGCTGCAGGGCGAAGCGCCGGACGAGCTGGAGGTGCGCGGCGAGGTCTACCTGCCGCGGTCCCGCTTCGAGGCCATCAACCGCGAGCGCGAAGAAGCCGACGAGGAGGCCTTCGCCAACCCGCGCAACGCCGCGGCCGGCACCATGAAGACGCTCGACGCGCGCGTCGTCGCGCAGCGCGGGCTCGACCTGTTCCTGTACCAGATCGCTCACCAGTCCGGGGCCGCACCGCGCGGGCAGTGGCAGGCGCTCGAGCGGCTGCGCGGCTGGGGACTGCGCACCAACCCCACCTCGCGGCTGTGCGACGGCCTCGAAGAGGTGCTGGCCTTCTGCGCCGAGTGGCAGGAGAAGCGGGACAGCCTCGAGTACGACATCGACGGCGTGGTGGTCAAGGTCGACGACGCCGCGCTGCAGGCCGAGCTCGGCTTCACCTCGAAGTCGCCGCGCTGGGCGATCGCCTACAAGTACCCGCCGCGGCAGGCGGCGACCGTCGTCGAGTCGATCGTGGTCCAGGTCGGCCGCACCGGGCGCCTGACGCCCGTCGCCAACCTGCGCCCCGTTCCGCTGGCCGGCTCGACCGTGGCCCGCGCCACCCTGCACAACGAGGAGGAGGTCGCGCGCAAGGACGTGCGGGTGGGCGACACGGTGCTGATCGAGAAGGGCGGCGACGTGATCCCCAAGGTCGTGCGGGTGGTGCCCGAGAAGCGCCCGGCGGGCGCCCGCCCGTGGCAGGCCCCGACCCACTGCCCGGCGTGCGGCGCCGAGGCCGTGAAGCCGGAGGGCGAGGCTGATCGTCGCTGCCCGAACGCGGCCTGCCCGGCCCAGCTCGAGACCCGCATCCTGCACTTCGCCCGCCGCGACGCGATGGACATCGAAGGCCTGGGCGAGGCGCTCGTCGCCCAGCTCGCGGCGGCCGGCCTCGTGCGCGACGTCTCGGACCTCTATCGCCTGACCGCGTCGCAGCTCGCGGAGCTCGAGCGCTTCGGCGAGAAGTCGGCCGCGAACCTGGTCGCCCAGATCGAGCAGAGCAAGAGCCGCGGCCTGCGCCGGCTGCTGTTCGGGCTCGGCATCCGCTTCGTCGGGGAGCGGGCCGCGATGCTGCTCTCCCGCCACTTCCGCAGCCTCGAGGCGCTGGCGAAGGCGAGCGTCGACGAGATCGACGCGATCTACGAGATCGGCCCCGCCGTCGCGCAGTCGATCCACGACTGGCTGGCCGACCCCGCGAGCCGCGCGCTGGTCGAGCGGCTCGAGCGGGCCGGCGTGGTCACGGTCGAAGACGGCCCCGGAGGCCCCGCGTCGCTCGCGTTCCAGGGGCAGCAGTTCGTGCTGACCGGCACGCTGTCCGGCATGACGCGCGACCAGGCGAAGGCCGAGATCGAGCGCCGCGGCGGGCGCGTCACGTCGTCGGTCTCGAAGAAGACGTCCGTGGTCGTGGTCGGGGCCGACCCGGGCTCGAAGGCGGAGAAGGCGGCCGAGCTCAAGGTGAAGGTGGTCGACGAGGCCGGCTTCCGCGCCCTGCTGGCGGCCGCCGACGCCTCGTGAGCCTGCGATGAACGAAGGGCGCGGCGTCGGCCTGGTCGGGGCGGCCCTGGTCGCGGGCCTCGCGGGCGGCGCCGTCGGCGGGCTCCTCGCGCGGGCCCCGGGCCCGGGGTCCGCGCCGTCGCCGGCCGCCGTCGACCGCGCGGCGGCCGCCGCGCCGCCCTTCCGCTTCGCCGAGGTCGCCGCCCGCGCGCTGCCGGCCGTCGTGCACGTGCGGCTGCTCGATCCGCCGCCGGAGCGGCCAGTGCTGCTCGACCCGCTCGGCGAGGGCGAGGTGCGGCCCCGGCTCGCCGAGGGCTCGGGTTTCGTCATCGATCCCCAGGGGCTCGTGGTCACCAGCCGCCACCTGCTCGCCGGCAGCACGCGCGCGCTCGTGCGTTTCGCGGATCGCAGCGAGGCGATCGCCCGCCTCGCCGGCGAAGACGCGATCACCGACCTCGCGCTGCTCCGCGTCGAGCGCAGCGGGCTGCCGGCGCTGCGCTTCGGCGACTCGGCCGGGCTGCGGGTCGGCGACTGGGTCGGGGCGCTCGGCCACCCGCTGCGCTTCGAGGACTCCTTCACCGTCGGCGTGTTGTCCTCGCGCGGCCGCAAGCTGTTCGACCGCAGCTTCGACGCCTACCTGCAGACGGACGCGGCGATCAACCCGGGCAACTCCGGCGGCCCCCTGCTCGACGCCACCGGCGCGGTCGTCGGCGTGGTGGCGGCGGTGTCCGGCCGCGGCCAGGGGCTGGGCTTCGCCGTGCCGAGCGACGTGGCGGCGCCGGTGATCGAGCAACTGCGCCGCGCGGGCCGCGTCACCCGCGGCTACCTCGGCGCCCAGTTGCGCGACGTGGACCCGGACCTCGCGGCGCTGCTGGAACTCCCGGCCGGGCGTGGCGCGGTGGTCGTGGACGTCGCCCCGGGAGGTCCCGCGGAAGCAGCAGGCCTGCAAGCCTGGGACGTGGTCACCGGCCTCGACGGCGGGCCGGCCGCGGATGCCGACGCCGTCGTCGCCGCGATCGCCGCGCGCGCCCCCGGTGCGGCCGTCGAGCTGCAGCTCTGGCGCGACGGGCGGGCCGTGCCGGCCCGCGCGACGCTCGCCGAGCGGCCGGCCCCGACGGTGCGTCCGCGACCGACGCTCACGCCGCCTGCTCTGCTCGGGCTCGAGGTGGAGTCGGGCGCCGGCGGCGGGCGGCCAGGCGTCGTCGTGCGGCGCGTGCTGCGGCCGGCGCCGGGACCGGAGACGATCGAGCCGGGAGACGTCGTCCTCGAGCTCAACCGCGCGAACGTGCCGGACGCCGAGGCGTGGCGACAGGCGGCCGCGCGCGTCGCGCCGGGCGCGGCCGCCTTCCTCTACGTGCACCGGCCCCGCGAGGGGCGCCGGTTGCTGGTCAAGCTGCGGGCGTGGCCCGAGGCGGGAGAGCGATGAAGCCGAAGATCCTGATCGTGGACGACGAGGACGCGATCCGCTCGACGCTCAAGATGATCCTCGAGTACGAGGGCTACGAGGTGCTGCTGGCGGCCAACGGCCCGCTCGGGCTGCGGCTGGCGGAGAAGGAGCGCCCGGACCTCGTGTTCCTCGACGTCAAGATGCCGCAGATGGACGGGCTCGAGGTGCTGAAGGCGATGAAGGCGGCGGAGGACGCGCCTCCCGTCGTCATGCTCTCGGGCCACGGCAACATCCAGACCGCCGTCGAGGCGACCAAGCTCGGCGCGTTCGACTTCGTCGAGAAGCCGCCGGAGAGCGAACGCATCCTGCTGCTGGCCCGCAACGCGATCTCGCAGAAGCGCCTGCAGGACGAGAACCGCGCCCTCAAGCTGAGCTTCGACGAGCGCTACCGGATGGTCGGCGGCTCGCGGGCGCTGGAGAAGGTGGCGGAGTCGATCCGGCGCGCGGCGCCGACCAGCGCGACCGTGCTGATCACCGGCGAGAGCGGTGTCGGCAAGGAACTGGTCGCCCGCGCGATCCACCGCAACTCCAACCGCCGCGCGAAGTCGTTCGTGCAGGTCAACTGCGCCGCGATCCCCGAGGACCTGATCGAGAGCGAGCTGTTCGGCCACGAGAAGGGCTCGTTCACGGGCGCCACCGAGAAGCAGATCGGCAAGTTCGAGCTGGCCCACGAGGGCACGATCTTCCTCGACGAGGTCGGCGACATGAGCCTGAAGACCCAGGCCAAGGTGCTGCGGGTCCTGCAGGAGGGCGAGGTCGAGCGGATCGGCTCGCAGCGCACGATCCACGTCGACGTGCGGGTGATCGCGGCGACCAACAAGGACCTGGAGGCGGCGATCGCCGCCGGCGACTTCCGCGAGGACCTGTTCTACCGCCTGTCGGTGGTGCCGGTGCGGGTGCCGCCGCTGCGCGAGCGCAGCGAGGACGTCGAGCCGCTCGTCACCCACTTCGCGCAGCGCTTCTGCGAGGAGAATAACCTGCGCCGCCGCTCCTTCACGCCCGACGCGCTGCAGGCGCTGCGCCGCCACCCGTGGCGGGGCAACGTGCGCGAGCTGAAGAACGCGGTCGAGCGCCTGATCATCATGGAGGAGGCGGACCCGATCGACGCCACGGCACTCGGCGACGTGCTGCGCCGCGGCGCCGAAGCGGCGGGCGCGCGCCCCGCGGGCGGCGAGCCGCCCGGGACGCTCAAGGACTTCAAGGAGAGCGCCGAGCGCGCGTTCCTGGTCGAGAAGCTGCGCGAGAACCGCTGGAACATCTCGGCCACCGCCCAGGCCATCGGTACTCCCCGCTCCAATCTCTACAAGAAGCTGGAGCAGTACGGCATCTCCGAGGAGCGGGATGGCTGAGTCCGGGGCCCTGCGCCTCGGCACCCTGGCCGCGGTCGCGGTGGCCTGGCTCGCGCCCGTCACCCTCGTGCGCACGGACGCGGTCTTCCTGCTGGTGGCCGTGGCCCTGGCGTGGCAGTGGCTCGCGGGCGCACGCGAGGCGGACCTGCCGCTGATCGCCGCCGCCGCCGCCGTGACGGCCTCCCACGCGCTCTCTGCGTGGGCCGCCTCGGGGCAGGTGAGGCTGCCGAGGATCGTGGCGCCGCTCCTCGTGCTGGTGGCCGTCGCCCACCTGAAGACGGGGCCAGCCGTCGGGGCCGCCATAGCGGCCAGCGCGGCCACCTGGTCGGCCGTGGGCCTGGTCGGCTGGGGGCTCTTCCACCTCGACCTGATTCCCGTCAGCCACCTCGCCACGCCCAACTCCGCAAACCTCCCCGGTGTCGCTCGCGTGTCGGGCGTGCTCTCGAGCAACTCGCTCGTCCTCTACCTCGGCCTCTCGATCCCGTGGATCGTGCACGGGCGCTGGGGGAGCCGGCGCCGGCGCGCTCGCCTGCTGGCGCTGGCGCTGACGCTGGCGGCGGCCGCCGGCGCGCAGTCGCGCGGACTGGTGTCGGTCTTCGTCGCGCTCTCGGCGCCGGTGCGCGACGCGACCGCCTTCTGGCAGGCCGTGCGGCGGGCGAGCCGGGCCCTGGCGCTCGCCGGCCTGGTCGCCCTGGGGCCGGTCACCTGGTGGGCGGTGGCGCCGTGGGACGAAGGCGGATGGGAACCGCGCGTCAACGCCTACGCGCTGCTCCACGCGGCGTCGCTGCGGCTGTGGCAGCAGAGCCCCTGGGTGGGCTGGGGCCCCGGCAGCTTCCCGCACGCGTACGCGCGGGTGACGACGGCCGAGGAGCGGGGCGCCAGCTTCCCGCCCCTGCAGGCGGCCGGCATGGGGCCCCACTCGCCGGCGCTCGCGGCGCTGGCGGAGACGAGGCTCGTCGGATTCGCGGCCTGGGCCGCGCTGTTCGCCGTCGTCTTGCGGCGCCTCGGGGCCGCGCCCGCGGGATCGGTCCCGCACGCCGTCCGCTACGCGGTCGCCGGCCTGCTGGTGGCGACGCTGCACATGGACTTCGAGTTGCTGCGCAGCCTTTGGGCGCTGATCGGCCTCGGGCTCGCGGCGGCGCGGTACGGGGAGCCGTGTTAGGCTCGCCCTTGTCCGGGGAGAGAGGCGGGCGATCGCCGCGGCTGACGTCGGCCGGGGAGGAAAGTCCGGACTCCATGGGCAGCGTGCTGGTTAACGGCCAGCGAGGGCGACCTCAGGGAAAGTGCCACAGAGAACAGACCGCCGAACTCGCGGGGGCGACCCCGCGGGTGGCAAGGGTGAAACGGTGCGGTAAGAGCGCACCGCCGGGGTGGCGACACTCCCGGGCACGGCAAACCCCACGCGGAGCAAGGTCGAATAGGGGGGCGTCCGAGGCTGGCCCGGCCGAAGCCCCCGGGTAGACCGCTGGAGCGCGCGGGCAACCGCGCGCCTAGAGGAATGACCGCCGCCGCCGAACGCCCGCCGCGAGGCGGGAGGGAAGCGGGACAGAATCCGGCTTACAGCCTCTCTCCCCGGACACTTCTTTTCGAATCGGGCAAGGATCGACGGAACGAACGGCGACGAGGAGAGGAATGCGGGTCCTGGTGACGGGCGGGTGCGGTTTCATCGGCAGCCATCTGACCGAGGCCCTCGTGCGCGAGGGGCACGAGGTGCGCGTGCTCGACAACTTCTTCTCGGGCCGCCGCGCCAACCTCAAGGCCGTGGCGCGCGACGTCGAGGTGCTGCGCGGTGACTGCGCCGACCCGCGAGCCGCCGCTCGCGCCGTGAAAGGCGTCGAGGTCGTCTATCACGAGGCCGCCGTGCCCAGCGTCGCCCGCTCGGTCGACGACCCGGCGCTGTCGCACCGCGCCAACTCGACCGCGACCCTGACCATGCTGACCGCGGCCCGCGACGCCGGCGTGCGCCGCTTCGTGTACGCGGGATCGTCGTCGGTCTACGGCGACACCCCGAAGCTGCCCAAGCGCGAGGACATGGCGCCGAAGCCGCTCTCGCCCTACGCGATCGGCAAGCTGACCGGCGAGCAGTACCTGCGCGTGTTCCACCAGCTCTACGGCCTGGAGACGCTGACGCTGCGCTACTTCAACGTGTTCGGGCCGCGCCAGGACCCGGGCTCTCCCTACTCGGGCGTGATCAGCCTGTTCACGACGGCGCTGCTCGCGGGCAGCACGCCCGTGATCTACGGCGACGGCCGCCAGAGCCGGGACTTCACGTACGTCGAGAACGTCGTGCGCGGCAACCTGCTGGCGCTGCGCGCGCCGCGGGCCGAGGGCCAGGCCTGCAACGTCGCGACCGGTCGCCGGATCACGCTGCTGCAACTGCTCGCCGAGCTCTCCCGGCTGGTCGGCGCCCGGCCGAAGGCCGAGAAGCGGCCGGCCCGCCGCGGCGACATCCGCCACAGCCTCGCCGACATCGGCGCCGCCCGCCGCCTGCTCGGCTACCGGCCGACGGTCGACTTCGAGACCGGGCTGCGGCGCACCGTGGAGTGGTATCGGACCCGGAGCTGAACCGGCGTCAGCGACCGCGCGGCCCCGTACCGGGCCTGGGCAGCGCCCGCAGGTGGGCCTCCCAACTCCGCTGGAACTCCGCGTAGGACAGCCGCAGCACCTCGGGCAGCGCCTCCTCGGCCGGCACCCGGTCGCCGAGGGTGGCGAGCAGCCGGACCAGGCCCTCCTCGCCGACCAGGCGCAGGACGTGGGCCACTGCCGACAGGCTCTGCGCGTAGGCCACCTGGGCCTCGGCCTCGTCCATCGCGGCGAACGGCCCCTCGAGCTGGAGGATGGCGCCGAACTTCCCGGCCCGCAGCCGCCGCGCCAGGGCTGCGTCCTCGCGAGCGGGGTCGCCGCCTTCGAGCCACTGCGAGACGCCCTCCTGCAGCCAGTAGGGGCAGTTGCCGCCGGTGCGGGCGGTGACGAAGGAGTGGGCCAGCTCGTGGCGCAGCAGCCGCGCCATCGCGGGCGACGGGCGCTCCACGCCGCCGGTCGGCACCCGGATGGCCTCCGGGGCGTTGACGGCCGCAGCCCACTCCGGGACCCGCTCGTCGGCCCAGGCCTGTCCCGTTTCGAGCACGACGGTCACCGGCTCGGCAGGCTCCGCCGCCAGCCGCTGGGCGAACTCCTCCCACGCCGCGGTCAGAATCCGCAGCACGTCGTTGCCGAGCGGGGCGTTGACCCCACCGTCGTAGCGCAGGCGGAGCTGGGCGCCCTGGGCGCGGGGTGGCGCCGGGGCGACGTCCCCGAGCTTGCGCCGGACCTCCGGGTCGGGCCGCAGCTCCAGCGCGCGACGATAGGCGAGCTCGGCCCCGGGGCGATCGCCGAGCGCGGCGCGCGCGTCGCCGAGCAGCGCGTACCCGCTGGCGTCACCCGACTCGAGCCCCACCGCCCGGGCTGCGGCCTCCGCCGCGCCGCGGGCGTCGCCGACGGCGAGCGAAGCCTCGGCCAGCAGGTGAAGCGCCGCCAGCGACCGGGGGTCGCGCCTCAGGGCCCGTCGCGCCAGCGTCACCGCCTCGAGCGCGGCGCCGTCTGCCAGGCGCTGCCGGGCCTGCTCGACGTCGGGAGCGGCGACGGGTGGCGGGGCCGCCTCGCGCACGACGCGCCGCACCAGCTCACGAGGGATCGCGAACACCCCGCCGTTGCGCTCGTAGAACAACTGAGCGCCCTGCTCCCAGGTGCGATCGGCGGTGAAGCTGCGCCCGTTGTGCAGCTCGACGACGTCGGCAGTGGCCGCCGCCGCGGAGATCAGCACGGCCAGCGCGGCGCAGCGCGCGGCGGCGCGCCGGCTCAGGGCAGCGCGCTCTGCAGCGCCACGGGCTTGGGGGCGGCGCCGCCGGCCTTGAAGTAGCCCGGGACGTCCGCGGCCGCCGCCTGGGACTCGGAGTCGGCGAGACCCCACAGCAGGCGGTAGCAGTCGCGCTTCTGGTAGCGCACCGGCACGACGAACATCTCCTCGGAGGACACGGCCGTGGCGGCCTTCGTCACCGTCTCCGCGGCACAGGCCACCAGCAACTGCGTGGTCCACGACTTGCCGCTGGCGCGCGCCGCCGTCGCGAACTGACGGGCCGCCGCGTCGAGGTCGCCGCGGCGCAGCGCCGCGGAAGCCTCGGACCAACCGGCGGGCCGAGCGCCGGCCGGCTTCGCGGGCGCGGGCCTGGCGGGAGCGGCCTTGGCCGCCGGAGGCGGGGCGGGGCGCGCTGCGGCCGTGGTCGGCGGGGCCGCGGGGGCCGCGGCCGTGGTCGCGGGTGGCCGGGCAGCCGCTGTGGTCGGCGGAGCTGCGGCGGGCGCGGAGGGCTCCGCTGCGGCGCTGGCAGCGGGTGCCGGGCCCGCATCGGTCGCGCTCGCCGCAGCGCCGGTGGACGGGCTGTTCGCGGCCTGGGCCGTGGGCTGCGGACGGGCCGCGGCGACCGTCGTGGGCGGCGCGGGAGGCACGGCCGGGGCGGCGCCGGGGCCCGCGAAGAAGTACCAGATCGCGCCGGCCGCGATCAGCGCCACGCCTCCCAGCCCCAGTGCGACTGCGGGCGACTGGCGCTGGCGCCGGCCCGCCTGCGGCCGCCGGGGCTGCGGCTGGGGCGCGAGCGGCTTGCTCGGGAACTCGGGTTCCCACGAGCGCCGCTCGAAAGGCGTGAGCGGGCCCTCGGTCGCCGGCTTGTCCTTGAGCAGCCCGTCGATCGCGGCCAGGTCGGCCTTGCTGGCGCGTGCGGCTGGCGCCGGGGGCGGCTCCGGCGGCGGCGCGATGTCGAGCGGCTCGGTCGCCGGCTGCTCCTCGACCGTCGGCGGCTCCGGTTCCGGTGCCGACTCGGCCGCGCGCATCGCGTCGAACGACTTCTGGACGTCGGCCGCGTTGAGCCGCGAGAACGTCTCGTCGAGCGTCGCCTCCAGCGAGGGCTCCGCGGCGTCCGTCGCGAGTTCGGCGGGGCGCACGCTCGCGAACGGGCTCGGCAGCATCATCGTTTGCGACTGCGGCTCCGGCGAGGTGGCGAACAGCGGCGTCTCGTCCGTCGCCAGCCCGAGGTCGAGCGGGGCCTCTTCGGCCGCGAGGTTCATCTCCCCGCCGCCGCGGTTCTCGACGACGCCCAGGAACAGCAGACCGCACGCGGTCTTGGCGGCCTCGAACTCGTCGAGGGCCGCTGCGGCCGCCGCCTCCTTGAGCGAGCGTGTCCCGTCGAGCTGGTCGAGCAGCGGCCCGGCCTCGGATTTCACCTCGCCCGCCTCGGTGGCGCCCGGGCCCAGCATCGCGTCGAGCGAGCCGAGGTGACGCAGCACGAACGCTCGGTCGGTCGCGCGCCGCGCCGCGGCCAGCACCAGCTTCGGCGTCGAGAGCTTGAGGTCGATCGCGCCCTTGGGCAGCACGCCGTCCTCGAACTCGAAGCTGCCCACCTCGTATGCGAGCACGTCCGCCAGGATCTGCTCGACCTTGCCGCGGGCCGCCTCGCCGATCTCGCGCTGGCTGACGAACCCGCTGTCCTGCAGCGCCTTCGCCAGCGGGTTGCCGGGTCCGACCCGCGCCTTCACCTCGGCGAGCTGCTCGGCCGTGAGCTTGCCCGCGGCGATCAGGATCGCGCCCAGCTCGTCGCGCGGGTCGTTCGACGACCCGAACAGGATGCGCCCCGAGCGGAAGTAGAGCGCCTTCTGGTAGGTCGTGCCTTCGACCTTGAGCGAGCCCGTCACGCCGTTGCGGTGGAGGCTCATCAGCACGAGCGGGAACGTCCGGGGATCGATGCTGCCGCTGATCGGCGCCGCCTCGTCGCTCATAGACCTCCTGGGTGCACCCTCCGCAACATGCCAGCCTGCAAGAGTTTATCACCTCGCACCGGTCCCCGGCACGGCGATCGCGCCGCTTTGTTACACTCGCGGCAGCAACTCGATCCGACTGGGAGGTCCGCGTTGGTCGAAGAGGACAAGCGCCGCGAAGACGACTGGTTCCGCCGCAACGAGGAGAAGCTGATCGACGCGGCCCGGCAGGCGCGCGAGAAGCGCGAGCGCGAGCGTGCCGAGACGGAGGCCGTCGAGGCGCGCGCGAAGCTCAAGGCACTGCACTTCATGAAGTGCCCGAAGTGCGGCCACGACCTGCGCGAGGACGACCTGTCGGGCATCAAGGTCGACGTCTGCTCGTTCTGCGAGGGCGCGTTCTTCGACGCCGGCGAACTCGAGCAGGTGTTCATGAAGCGCGACGAGGAGCGCAAGGGCCTGCTCGGCAAGCTCCTGCGCCTGTAGAGCCGACGCTCGCAGCGTCGCCCGCCCCGTGCCGTACCTGATCGACGGCAACAACCTGCTCGGCTCCTGGGGCGGTCCCCGTGGGCGCGGCGACGCGCGCGAGCAGGTCGTGCGCCGGGTCGCCGCGCTCTGCCGCGGGCTGGGCGCCCGCGCGGTGCTGGTGTTCGACGGCGCCCCGCTGCGCGCCGACTTCCCCGAGCAGGAGCTGGGCGGCGTGCGCCTGCGCTTCCCGCGTCCGGGCGAAGACGCGGACGGCGTGATCCGCGGCCTCGTCGAGGCCGCCGCGCGCCCGGCGGAGTGGATCGTCGTCACCTCGGACAAGGCGCTCTATTCGTACTGCCGCACCCGCGGCGCGGCCGTGCTGAGGGCCCACGAGTGGAACCGGCTCGAGCGCCGGCCGATGGCGGCCCCCACCCGTCGCGGCGCCACCGGGGACGGCGAGAAGCCCGCGCGCGAGACCGACGTCGAGGGCTGGCTGGAGCGCTTCGGCCGCCGCGGCTCCTCGGAGGACTGACCCCGTTCGTTTCCAACGCGTCAACGCCCGTTGACGCGTGCGCCGATCGCGCCCACCAACGCCCGGCGCGGCTGACGCCCCTAGCGGAGCAGCCACGCTCCCCTTGCACCGCGGCTCCGGGCCTTGGCCCGCTTCCGGGGTCATCTCGCAACTCGCTGACCCGATTTCACTTGTAGCGAGAGGTGTGGCCGGCGCCCGGCTTGCCAGGGGAGAGGCCGGGTCGCGCCGGCGCCAGACGGGCCGGGGGGCCGGGGGAGAGACGGCTTCTTCCCGGAACCGCGAGGCGCCGGCGCGGCCCGAATCGACGACAACCCGAGGAGGGGGCCGCTTCGCGAGGCCCGTGAACGTGCCCCCGCCTCACTCCGCGCAACGCCGCACCCGAAACCAGGAGAAGAACCATGATGCTCCGCCGACTCGCTGCCGCCGCCCTCGCCCTCGTGTTCGCCCTCGGCCTCGCCGCGCCCGCGCTGGCCGACGCCAAGCCCGTGCCGACCGCGAAGGTCAACATCAACCAGGCCAGCGTGCAGCAGCTCGCGACGCTGCCGGGCGTCGGCGAGAAGCTGGCCACCCGCATCCTGGAGCAGCGCCAGAAGCAGGGCACCTTCAAGACCGTGCAGGAGCTGCTCAACGTCAAGGGCATCGGCGAGAAGAACTTCGAGCGCCTCGAGCCCTTCGTCACCGTCGGCGACGCGGCCGTTCGGTCCGGCGGCTCGCGCTAGGCCTTCCGTGGCACGCGGGACCGCCTGGTCCCGCGCGCCCCCTTCCCCGAGAGAGGAGCCCGTCGATGCGCCGCGAGTCAGGGTATTCGCTGGTCGAACTGGTGGCGGTGCTGGGAGTGATCGCGGCCGCCCTCGCCGTCGGGCTGCCGCGGCTGCGCGCCCACTCCGAGGAGTCGGCACTGGTCGCCGCGGCGCTGTCGTTCCAGCAGCGCTTCCGCGAGGCCTGGACGCGGGCGGTGAACACGGGGCGCCAGACCGCGATCCGCTTCGAGACGAGCGACGGCGTGACGTACTACTCCGTGTACGACGACGGCAACCACAACGGCGTGCTGGCCGCCGACATCCGCCGCGGCGTCGACACCCGCATCGGTGGGCCGTGGCGGCTCGACTCCGGCAGCGCCTTCGTCTCGGTCGCGATCCGGCCGGGGGTGCCGGCGCCGCCGCCCGACCGCGGCCGTCTCTCGGGCGAACCGATCCGCTTCGGCACGTCTCGCATGATCTCGTTCTCGCCGCTCGGGTCGGCCACGCCCGGCACGTTCTACCTCGCCGGCAGCACCGGCGGCCAGGCGGCCGTGCGCGTCAACCCCAACACCGCCCGCGTGCGCGTCATGCTGTGGAGCGGCCGCGCCTGGAGGCAGCGGTGAAGGCCCTGCCGGCGCGCCTCGACACCCGCTGCCTGGCCGCGATCCACGTCTTCGCCGTCGGGCGCGCGCCGCGCCTGGAGAGGCTGCTGCCCGCCCACGGCCGCGAGGGCGACCCGCTGCTCGCGACCGGCGAGGGGTTCCTCGGGGCTGGCCTGTCCGCTCACTTCGGGTCGCTGCCCGCCAGCCTGGTGGTGGTGTCCGATCGCGAGGCGGTGGCGATCGTGCCGACCGGCGCGAGCGCGGGGCCGTTCACCTTGTCGCGCCACGGCGTGCGGTCGAACCCGCTCGCGTTCGGCGGTCCGGGCGACGACGGCCCGCGCCTGGTGCTGCGGGTCGACCCGCACGACGGCGCCGCCGGCGTCTTCCGCGACGCGCCCGTCGTGTTGCGGCTGTCCCACCCGGCGGGCGTCGAGGCCGGCCGGGAGCCGGTCGAGGTGCTGGACGACCGCGGGCCGGTGCCCGGCGCGACGTTCGTCAGCCCGGACGGCCTGATCCTGGTGTGGCGCGGCCTGCGACCGTTGCGCCACGAGGCCGTGCACTTCGTGGCCACCCGCGACCTGCGCGACCGCGAGGGACGGCCTTTCGCGCCGCACCTCAGCCGCTTCCTGCCGTGCGGCGTCGGCCGCGAGGATCTCGTGCCCTGACGCGTGCTACCTTAGGCGCGGAACCGTCGTGGGCTCGCGCGTCTATCTCCTCCTCACGCTGCTCTTCTACACGGCCGGCGCCGTCCAGGTGCTGGTCCATGCGGCCACCCGTCGCCGGCTGCTGTCGCTCACCACCACGGCCGCGACGCTGCTCGGCTTCGCCACCCACACGGCGGCGCTGGCGCTGCGCTGGAACGAGGCCGGACGCTTCCCCGCGGTGGGCCTGCGCGACGTGTCGTCGTTCCTGGCCTGGAGCCTCGTGCTCGTGTTCCTGCTGATGTGGCTGCGCTCGAAGGTCGACGTGCTGGGCCTCGCGGTGCACCCCACGGCCTTCCTGCTGCTGGTGGTCGCCAACCTCTCGCGGCCGGAGGACAAGGCGGATCCCTACCTGCAGACGCTGTTCCTGCCGGTCCACGCCACGCTCGCCTTCCTCGGCTACTCGGCGCTCTTCGTCGCCTTCGCGATGGGCGTGCTGTACCTGATCCAGGAGCGGGAACTGCGGGCGCGCAGCCCGCACACGTTCTACTACCTGATCCCCAGCCTCGAGGGATGTGACCGCACCGGCGGCCGCGCGGCGGCGGTCGGCTTCCCGCTGCTGACGCTCGCGATCGTCACCGGCATGTTCTGGAGCGCGGCGGCGCGCGGCGCCTACTGGACCGGCGATCCCAAGGAGTGGACGGCCGCCCTCGCGTGGCTCATCTACCTCGTGATGCTGGTCGCGCGTCATCGCAGCGGCTGGGGCGGGAGGCGCGGGGCGTGGCTGGGCATCGCCGGCTTCGCCGCCGTCGCGCTGGCGTTCGTGTTCGTCACGCTCGCCGCTCCGGGAGTCGCCGCCGCCCGATGATCGTCGTCGTCGGCGTCTCCCACCGGACCTCGCCGCTGGCCCTGCGCGAGGCGCTCGCCTTCCCGAAGGAGACGCTGCCCTCGGCGCTGGACGAGCTGCGCGAGCAGGCCGGCGTCGAGGAGGCGATGATCCTCTCGACCTGCAACCGGGTGGAGATCTACGCGAGCGGGCTCGAGGACCCCGCGCCCGTCGCCGACTTTCTGGCGGCGCACCACGGGCGCCGGCAGGACGACCTGATCGAGTACGCCTACCGGCTGGCCGGCGAAGACGCCGTGCGCCACGCGTTCCGGGTGGCGGCCAGCCTCGACTCGATGGTCGTGGGCGAGGCGCAGATCCTCGGCCAGGTGAAGGAGGCGTACGAGCTGGCAGAAGGCGCGGGGGCGATCGGCTCGGCGCTGGCGACGTTGCGCCACCGGAGCTTCGCCGCCGCCAAGCGGGCCCGCAGCGAGACCGGCATCGGCCGCAACGCGGTCTCGGTCTCGTCGGTGGCCGTCGAGCTCGCGCTCAAGATCTTCGGCGAGCTCAAGGGGCGGGCCGTGCTGCTGGTCGGCGCCGGCAAGATGAGCGCCCTCGCCGCCCGGCAACTGGTGGCGGCCGGCGCCACGGCCTCCGTCCTGGGCGGGCGCACGTTCGAGAAGGCCGACGCGCTCGCGCGTGCCCTCGGCGGGCGCGCGGCGCCGCTCGAGCGGTTGCGCGACGAACTGGCGCGGGCCGACATCGTGATCAGCGGCACCGGCGCGCCGGGCACGGTGATCTCCCGTGCCGACGTCGCCGCCGCCCGCCAGGCGCGCGGCGGGCGTCCCCTGTTCCTGGTCGACATCGCGGTGCCACGGGACGTCGAGCCCGAGGCGCGCGACGTGCCGGGCGTCTTCCTCTACGATCTCGACGACCTGAAGGCCGTGTCGGAGGCCAATCTCCGCGAGCGGCGCAAGGAGGCCGTGCAGGCCGAGCAGGTGGTCGAGCACGAGGTGCGCGAGTACCTCGACTGGCTGCGCTCGCGCGAGGTCGCGCCGCTGCTCGCCGAACTGCGGCGCCGCGGCGAGGAGATCCGCCGCGCGGAGCTCGAGAAGGCGCGCCGGCGGCTCGGCAACCTGACGCCCGAGCAGGAGCAGGCGCTGGAGGCCGCGACCGCGGCGATCGTCAACAAGCTGCTGCACGCGCCGACGGTGCAGCTCAAGGAGGCCGCGCGCGACGGCCGGGGGGACATGATGGGCTTGATCCGTCGCGTGCTGGGACTGTGAGCCGCAACGAACTGGTGATCGGCTCGCGCGGCAGCGCGCTGGCGCTGTGGCAGGCCGAGCACGTGAAGGCGCGCCTCGCGGCCCTCGGCCACGCCGCGCGCATCCAGGTCATCACCACCACCGGCGACCGCGTGCTGGACCGGCGGCTGCAGGCGGTCGGCGGCAAGGGCGCGTTCCTGAAGGAGATCGAGGAGGCGCTGCTGGCGCGCGAGGTCGACCTCGCGGTCCACTCGCTGAAGGACGTGCCCACCGAGCTGCCGGCGGGGCTGCACCTCGTCGCCACCCTGGAACGCGCGGACCCGCGCGACGCCTTCCTCTCGCGCGGCGGCGTCGCCTTCGCCGACCTGCCGCAGGGCGCGAAGGTCGGCACGACCAGCCTGCGGCGCCAGGCGCAGTTGCGCGCCGTGCGGCCCGACCTCGCGATCTCCGACCTGCGCGGCAACGTCGACACGCGGATCCGCAAGCTGCGCGAGGGCGAGTACGACGCGATCCTGCTGGCGATGGCGGGCCTGACCCGGCTCGGGCTGCTGGCGGAGGTCACCGAGCCGCTCGCGCCCGAGCTGCTGCTGCCCGCGCCCGGCCAGGGCGCGATCGCGATCGAGTGCCGCCAGGACGACCCGGCCACGGCGGCGGCCGTGGCGCCCCTGCACCACGCCACCAGCCACGCGGCGATCACCGCCGAGCGTTCGTTCCTGGCCGCGCTCGGTGGCGGCTGCAACGTCCCGCTCGGCGCGTTCGCGGAAGGCGATGGTGCGGGGCAGCGCCTGCGCGCGTTCGTCGCCCGCGAGGACGGCTCGCGGATCCTCCGCGGCGAGCGCCGCGGCGCCGACCCGGAGGCGCTCGGCCGCGGCCTCGCCGAAGAACTGCTCGGCCAGGGCGCCTCGGAACTGCTCGGGCGGTGAGCGGTCCGGCGCCGCTGCGCGGGCTGCGGGTGCGGGTCACGCGCCCGGCCGCGCAGGCGGCGCCGCTGGTCGCCGCGCTCGAAGCGCTCGGCGCCAGCGTGTTCGCCGGGGCGCTGATCGAGATCGCTCCACCCGACGACCCGGCCCCGCTCTCGGCGGCGCTGCGGCGCCTGCGGTCGTTCGACGTCGTCGTCTTCACCAGCGCCAACGCGGTCGCCGCCGTCGTGGACCGCCTCGCGCAACTCGGACTCCGCGAGCAGCCGCGCGCGCTGGCCGCGGTGGGCGACGCCACCGCGGCAGCGGCGCGCGAGGCGTTCCCCGGGATCGAGATCGTCACGCCGCCCTTCGACGCCTTCCACGCGGAGGGCCTGCTCGCCGTGCTGCGCGGCCGGGGCGCCGCGGGCCGACGTTTCCTGCTGCCGCTGTCGGACCGCGCGCGGCCCGTGCTGGCCCCGGGGCTGCGCGCGGCGGGCGCCGAGGTGGAGGCCGTCGTCGCCTACCGCACGGTGACCGCGGCGGGCGCGGCGGCGGGCGCGGACTGCGACCTCGTCGTGCTGGCCTCGCCGTCTGCGGTGCAGGCCTGGACGGACGTCGTCCCCGCCGAGGGACGGCGGGTGCCGGCGGCAGTGATCGGCCCCGTCACCGAGGCTGCCGCTCGCGCCGCGGGCCTGCCGGTCGTGGCCGTGGCGCGACCCTCGACGCGCGAGGGGCTCGTCGAGGCGATCGCGGCCTGGGCGAGAGGGCTGGCGCCGGAGCGGTAGATCAGGCGACGACGACCGGACAGGGCGCGTGGCGGGTGACGCGGTCCGTGTTGCTGCCCAGCACGCGGTCGCCGACGGTGTCGTGGCCCCGGGTCGCCATCACCACGAGGTCCGCGCGCTCGACGCGCGCCGTCTCCACGATCCGCTCCCACACCGAGCCGGTGTGGACCTGGGCCGTCACCTGCAGGCCGGCGAAGTCCTGCTGCAGGAACGACCAGACCGCGCCCTCGGTGACGTCGAAGCCCGTGTACGGGCGGCGCACGTGCAGGCCGATCACCTCGGCTCCGAAGGAGCGGGCGAACAGGGCCGCGAGCGGGAAGGCCAGCCGCGACGCCAGCGAGAGGTCGGTCGGCACCAGGATCTTCCTGTAAGGCAGCGGCGTCCCGTGATCCGGCTCGCGCACGCAGAGCACGGGCCGGAACGAGTGGGAGATGACCGCTGCGGCGACGGAGCCGAGCAGCAGCCGCGAGAGCCCCTCGCGCGCGTGGGTCGCCATCACCGTCAGGTCCGGCTGGTCCTCGTGGACGCGGGCGATGATCGCGCGCGACGCGGACGGCTGCCGCTCGACCACGACCTTGTGCGACGCGGACAGGGTGTCCGCCTGGCGCTGCAGCATGTCGCGCGCCACCTCCTCGGCGCGCGCCCACACCTCGGCGCCGTGCGCGAAGGCCCAGTGGGCGTAACGCGGGTCGGGCATCTCGACCGCGTGGTAGAGCGTGACGCTGGCCTTGAAGCGCTCCGCCAGCAGCCGGACGTGCTCGAGGGCCTGGTCGGCTTCGGCGGTCAGGTCGGTGGGGAAGAAGATCTCGCGGATGTTCATCATGGCGCCTCCCGAAGTCGGCGTGCCAGGCGTCCGGCGTCAGCCCTGCGGCTGGCCCTGGGTCGTCAGGTTGAAGTTGACCGTCACCGTCAGCAGGAACTCCGTCGGCGTCCCGTTCAGCAGCAGCGGCTGGTAGCGCCACTGCTTCACCGCCGCGATCGCGGCGTCGTCGAACAGCGGCGCTCCGCGCAGTACCTTGACCTCGCGGACCTGGCCGCGGGTGTCGACGTGGGCCTCGAGGATGATCAGCGCCGAGAGCCGCGCCTGGATCGCGAGCGACGGGTACTCGGGCTCGACCCGGCGCACCAGCTTGGGCGCGATGATCGAGCCCCCGACGCGCACGACGCGCGCGGGCGGCGCTTCCTGGGGCTGCGCCGGCAGGCCGCCGACGATGCCGCCGGCGACGCCGCCAGGCACGCCGCCCTCCACGCCGCCTTCGATGCCGCCCTCGATGCCGAGGTCGAGCCCGGCCTCGGGCGTGATCTCGGTCGGTACGTCGACGGGTGCGATGAAGGCGTTGGCCGGGGGCGGCGTGGCCTGGGTGACGGGGCGATGGGCGACGGCGCGCGCCGGCGCCTTCGGCGGCGGGGGCGGCGGCGGAGGCGGGGCCTCGGGCGGGCTCACGAAGAAGGCCCGCACGGAGCCCGTCACCTCCGGCATGCTGTCGTCGACCCAGAGCGGCACCAGCAAGACGAGGAGCGCGACGATGGCGTGGAAGACCAGGGAAACGGTGCCCGCGGCACTGCGGCGACCGCGGAGCGAACGAGAAGCGATCAGGGCGTCGTCGAAGAGCCGGCTCTGGACGGCCGGCGCCGGGCGCAGGACCCAGCTCGGATCGGTCGGAGGCTTTGCGGGGTGTCCCATGGCAACCCTCCCGCCAGACAACGTACACAAGCCTCGTGCCAGCAGAAAACCCCTCCTGTGGGGTCTCCGGAGGGCGGCCGCGGCACCCGTTGCGTTCTGCCGCGAAAGTTGCGTCCGACGCTCGATTCCGTGTCGCAAACGTGTGCCGCCGCGGCGTCGAAGTCCGCGGGCACCCGCATTGCAGTAGGCTGGGGTTGTCAAGGAGGCACGTACCGATGCCGATGCCCGTCGTGGATTTCGACCAGTCCCCGTTCCTCGTGATCTGGGAGACCACCCAGGCGTGCGGTCTCGCGTGCCGGCACTGCCGCGCCTCGGCGCGGCCGTGGCGCGACCCGGGCGAACTGACCACGGCGGAGGGCTTCAGCCTGATCGACCAGGTCGCCGACATGGGCACGCCGCTGCTCATCTTCACCGGCGGCGACCCGGTGAATCGCCCTGACCTGCTCGACCTGATCCAGCACGGCAAGCGCCGCAACCTGCGCACGGCCACGATCCCCGCGGCTACCGAGTGGCTGAGCCCGGCGCTGGTGCGCCAGCTCAAGGACGCCGGCCTCGACCAGATGGCGCTGTCGCTCGACTTCCCGCGGGCCGAGCTGCACGACGGCTTCCGCGGCGTGCCCGGCTCGTTCGAGCGCACGCTCGAGGGGGCGAAGTGGGCGCGCGAGATCGGCCTGCCGCTGCAGATCAACACCACGGTGTGCGGTGAGACGGCGCCCTACTTCGAGGAGATGGCGGCCTTCGTCGAGACCCTCGGCGTCGTGTTCTGGGAGGTGTTCTTCCTGGTGCCGACGGGCCGCGGCAGCATGATGGCCGGGCTCAGCGCCTCGCAGTGCGAGCGGCTGTTCGACGTCATCTACAAGGTCCAGAAGAAGGGCAACTTCATCGTCAAGGTGACCGAGGCCCCGCACTACCGCCGCCACGTCGCGCAGCGCGAGATGGTCGAGGGCGGCCACCGCGGCGGCCGCCCCCACGGCCAGGTGGCGATGCCCGGGATGCTGACCACGTCCGAGGGCCCCGGCCACACCGTCGGCCTCGCGCCGCGCGGGGTCAACTCCGGCAACGGCTTCCTGTTCGTGTCGCACACGGGCGACATCTACCCGAGCGGCTTCCTGCCGCTGACCGCGGGCAACCTGCGCACCCGCGGCATCGCCGACGCGTACCGCAACAGCGCGCTCTTCAAGGCGCTGCGCGATCCCGCGGCGCTGCGCGGCCGCTGCGGCCAGTGCGAGTTCTCCCGCATCTGCGGCGGCTCGCGCTCGCGCGCCTACGGGCTCACCGGCGACCCCTTCGAGACCGATCCCTGGTGCTCGTACGAGCCGCAGGTGGGAGTGCGCCCGGCGCCCGCGGAGGCGCGGGCGTGAACCGCGGGCCGGCACGAGCCTGCTCGGGGACGGAGTTCGTCGCCGAGATGACGGCCACCGTCTGGCAACTGCTCGACGTGCGCGACGCGGCGCTCGCCCACCTCAAGGACGCGGTGTCGCGGGCGGACATGAAGGCGCTGTTGCGCGGGGCGCTGCGGGCCGAGCTGGAGGCCAGCGAGATCGCGGCGCTGTGGGTGCCCGTCACGCCCGAGCTGGGAGCGCGGATCGCCTTCGCGCGCCAGTGCGGCGACGAGGCCCGGCACTACACGCTGATCGAACGGCGGCTGCACGAGCTGGGCGGCGTCGCCGGCGTGCGCGAGGCGCCGTCGAAGCTGTTCCGCTACCTGTCCGGCCTGGGCACCACCGTCGAGCGCGTGGCGGCCGCCCAGTTCACGCGCGAGGCCGTCGGCTACAAGGCCAACGAGCTGTTCATCGCCTTCTGCGAGGAGGCGGGGGACCGGGCCACCGCGCGGCTGTACCGCGAGGAGATCCAGCCCGACGAGAAGCGCCACCACGAGTGGGGCCAGAACCTGCTAGCGGAACTGGCCGCGGAGCCGCATGCCCAGGCGATCGCCCGCCAGGCGATCCTGACGACGCTGTCGCTGGCCGACGACCTGCGCTCGCTCGCGGCCGGCCGCATGCTCGTCGAGACGGTCCCCGGCTGCTAGGAACGAGCGCCGGGTGCGAGCCCGGCGCCCGCTCTGCCGGGCTACTGGGCCGCCACCGCCTGCGGCGTTTCCGCGCCCGGCCGCGCCTCGAGCCTGCGCCACTTGCGGTTGAGGCTCATCTTCAGGCCCGTCGCCAGCAGCCTGTTCTTCGCCGTCTGCCAGCGGAACTTGCGGTCGGACAGGTAACGGCCCTCCTCGGGCAGCAGCACCAGGCTGACGTGGACGTTGGGCGCGCAGCCGATCGGAAGCCCGCGCTCCATGCAGGCCTCGTAGAGGTGCTTGAACACCGGCACCATGTCCTCGGTCTTCGGCGGCTCCAGGTTCGAGTAGTCGGTGCCGGACAGCGGCCGGAACACGCAGACCGTGGGGATCGCGCCGACCGAGGTGATCCAGTCGATCGCCTTGATCGAGGACTCCGGCGGCTCGAGCCCGGCGATGATCTCGCCGTTCGTCACCCACGGCTCGCTGGCCGGGCCCGAGGAGCCCAGCGTCGCGCAGTAGCGCACGGCGTCGAGGTAGCGCTCGAGGCCGTACTGGCGGTGCTTGCCCGGGCACACCTCGCGGAAGCGCACGGGGTCGAAGATCTCGAAGCAGAAGGAGACGCGGTTGACGCCCATCTTGCGCAGCCGGTCGTAGCGGCGCAGGTCGGAGTGGGGCGGCGTCTGCACGCCGACCAGCAGGCCCAGTTCCTCCTTCACGCGGCGGATGTAGGGCTCGAGGATGTCGAGGAAGGTCTCGCCCTCGTAGTGACCGGTGTTGAAGTCGACGTAGGTGATGCCCGACTCGCGACGGGCGGCGCGGGCCACCTCGATCACCTCGTCGACCGACTTCTCGACGTCGTCGTCGAGGCCCAGGTTGAGGCCGACCGAGCAGAACTTGCAGTTGCTCTTCTCGTCCTCGAGCCAGTACTCGCAGACCTTGGCCGGGTAGACGCCGAGGTAGGTGCCCTGCAGCGTGCCGACGCGCGTCATCGGCTTGCCGCTCGTGGTCTTGCGGTCGTACCAGTCGGGGCGCGGCGAGAGCTTGACCTCGATCGGGGCGACGCCGTCGCGCTCCAGCCAGTACCGCTGCTCGCGGCGCCGGATCAGCCACGGCGACTTCTGGGCGAAGCGCTCGGTGACCGGGGCGTTGGTCCACAGGCCGCCGGGCAGCACGAGTTCCAGGCCCGAGCCGAGGCCCGCCCGCGTGCGCAGGATCTTGCGGCCGCCGTCCTCCTCGACGAGGCACGAGTCGTCCACCCGCAGGCCCTTGCAGAAGAGGTCCAGCTTCAGCAGGGCGGGGTTGGTCCAGTCCAGGGTCGTCACGTTCTCCATGCCTCCTCGGTCTAGCAAGGACGATGCCGCTTGTTGTTGTGTGGATGGCACGCTCGTTGAACATGCCCGGACCGGAGCCGGATCCCTCTCCCGGGCGCATGACCTGCGCCCGGCCAGCCGCGAGGAGCCGCCATGATCGAGTGGGGCGTCGATCAGGTACTGGACGAGGCACAGGCCTCCGCGGCGCTCGAGGGGCCGGGCCTCATCGTGTTGCTGGACGACCACGGCGGTGTGGCGATCGACGTGTGGGCCGAGGCCTCCGACAACGTCCGGCAGCGGCTGCTCGACATGCTGCACCGCGCCCAGGCCGGCCTGCCGCAGCTCGAGCTGCTGCTGCGCTCGCGACCGCTGCGCTTCCGCGTCGCGGCGATCCGCGACCCGCTGATGCGCTTCGACGCCCTGCAGGAACTCCTCGAGAGCCGGGCCCTGATCCAGCCGATCGAACGCCGCGGCTGAGCGCCTACCCGCCGGCCGCGGCCTCGCGGCCGGCCGCCCGGCCCGCGAGGAACGCGCTGCTCCAGGCCCACTGGAAGTTGAAGCCCCCGAGGCGTCCGTCGACGTCGAGAATCTCGCCCGCGAGGTAGAGCCCCGGGCAGGTCCGCGAACGCAGGGTCGGCGCCTCGACCTCGGACAGCGGCACGCCGCCGCTCGTCACCTCGGCGTGGTTCCAGCCGCGGCCGCCGACCACGGGCAAGGGCGTCGCGAGCAGCGCGTGGAGCAGCGCCCGCCGCGACTCGCGGGCGAGCCGGGCCAGCGGGGCGGTCGCCCCGCTGCGCGCGGCGAAGGCCAGCGCGACCCGCTCCGGCATCCGGGTCGCGAGCAGGGCGGCCGGCCGGGCCCGCGGCCGGCGGCGGGCTTCCTCGAGCAGCCAGCACTCCGCCCGGCCGAAGTCGAGGTCGGGGAGCAGCGAGAGCGCAAGCGGGGCGTCGGCGCCCTCGGCACGAGCCCGACGCCAGAACCGCGAGACGTCGAGGGCGGCCGGGCCGCTGATGCCGAAGTGGGTGAACAGCAGCGGCCTGCGCACCCGAACGATCGCCGCGCCCGGCGGCCGTGCTGTCAGTTCGACGGGGAGCGCCAGCCCGGACAGCCCCGCGTGGGGGCCCTCCTCGGCCAGCAGGAGGGGTTCGAGGGCAGGCACGGGTTCGACCAGCGAGTGGCCGAGGCCGCGGGCCAGCGCGTAACCTCCGCCGTCGCTGCCCGACTTCGGCAGCGAGCGCCCGCCGGTGGCGAGCACCACCGTGCGCGACGCAAAGCAGGCTCCGCCCGCGGTCGTGGCGCGGAAGCCGCCGGCGTCGCGTTCCAGCGCCACCACCCGCTGCCCGCAGTGGAGGGCGACGCCTCGCTCGCGGGCCTCGCCCAGCAGCGCGTCGAGCACGCTGCGCGCGCGTCCCGAGTCCGGGAACAGCTTGCCCTCCTCTTCTTCGTGGAGGGGCACGCCGCGGCCGGCGAAGAAGCTCCGCGTGGCCTCGACCCCGAAGGCGCCGAGGGCGTGACGGAGGTGACCCGAGGCGGGGCGCCAGAAATCGGCAGGCGTCACTCGCGCGTTCGTCACGTTGCAGCGCCCGCCGCCGCTGACCAGGATCTTGGCGCCGAGCGTGCGGGCGCCGTCGAGCGCGGCGACGCGCAGTCCCGGCGCCTGGCGTGCCGCCGCGATCGCCGCGAACAGCCCGGCCGCTCCCGCGCCGACGACCAGCACCTCGGCCTCGCTCGCGTCGCTCACGATTCGCGGCTCGCGATCACGGCGACGGTCGCGCCCGTCGCCCGCACGTAGTCGGCCGGAGCCAGCACGAGCTGGGCTCCGCGGCGGCCGGCCGACACCGAGATGAGGGGCAGTGCCAGCGCCGAGGCGTCGAGCACCACGGGGTAGGCCCGGCGCGAGGCGAGGGCGGTGACGCCCCCGCGCACGTAGCCGGTCAGCGGCTGGACCTCCGCCAGCGCCACAGGCGACACGGCCCGATCGCCCCGGGCGCGGGCCAGCGCCCGCAGGTCGAGCGAGCGGTCGCCAGGCACGACGGCGAAGCCGACGCCGGCGCGATCTCCCCGCACCACCAGGGTCTTGAACACCGCGCTGGCGGGCATTCCGAGCCGGGCCGCGACCGCGGGGGCCGGCTCGTGCTCCGCCGCCGCGGCGTACTCCCGCCACTCGTAAGTGATGCCCAGTCGGTCGAGCGCGCGGGCGGCATTGGTCTTCACGGCCGCCGCATCTTACGCGCGCCGCGCGCGGGGCCTGCGCGGTCGTGGGCGGGTCGGAGCGCTCCACGGCCGGGCACGCGACGTGCAGAGCGGCGAGGCATGGACCTCGGGAGCTGCCCGCTGAACCCGGTCACCGTGACCGAGTACATGAGCGGGGACCACCAGGAGATCGACGCCCTGCGGGACGCGGCGGTGCGCGCCCTCGAGGGCGGGGACCACGAAGCGGCGACGGCCCGCTTCGCGGTCTACACGCGACGCCTCGAGCGGCACATCCGGCTGGAGGAGGAGCTGCTCTTCCCGCTCTTCGAAGTGCGCACCGGCGTCTCCGGCGGTCCGACCGGCGTGTTGCGCGAGGAGCACGACGAACTGGAGCGCGTGGTCGCCGAGGCGGCGGCTGCTGCACAAGCCGGGCACGGTTTCGCGGAGGCGCTCGACAAGCTCGCGCGCACCGTCGACGAGCACTGTGTCCGCGAGGAGCGCGTGCTGTTCCCGATGCTCGATCGCCAGCTCCTTCCCAACGAGAGGGCCGCCCTCGTGGCCCGTCTCGCTCGCGAATAGATCGCAGGATTTGCGTGCCCATTCGCCCCGATCTCGGCGAGATTTGCCGTCTCGTCGGGAAAAAACGGTGTGACGGATGCGGCACAGCCCTTGAAGTACGTGCGATGCAGTTCGAGGAGGCACGATGAGGAACCTGGGCCAGACCCTCAAGCAGCTCGGTGACGGGTTGAGCTCGACGCGCCTGGGCGTCGGCTTGATGGTGCTGCTGGGCGTGATCTGCGGCGTCGGCACCTTCTACGAGATGAGCCGGGGCACCGCGGCGGTCCAGGAGGCGATCTACGGCACTCCCTGGTTCGCGGGCCTGATGGCCGTGCTCGGCATCAACGTCTTCCTGGCGATGATGGCCAAGTACCCGTGGAACCGGTTCCAGGGCGGTTTCGTCGCGGCGCACATCGGCATCGTGCTGCTGCTGGTCGGCTCGCTCGTGTCGCTCCGCTACGGCCTCGACGCTTCGCTGCAACTGCAGGAGGGGGAGCGCTCCGACCGCGTCGCCGCCGTCGGCCGCGGCCTCCACGCGCTGCTCCCGGGTGCTGCCGGCCCGGTCTCGCTCACCGCTCCCGTCGACGAGACGGCCATCGCTCGCGGCGAAGCGCGTTTCGTGGCCGCCGGCAGCGACGTCGCGGTGGTGCTGGAGAAGTTCGCCCCGCACGTCGAGCTGGTCGAGGGCGTGATGGAAGCCGAGGCCGGCGGTCCCGCGCTGCGGCTCGCGCTCCACGGCTCCTTCGGCCACGTCGAGGAGTGGCTGATGGACGGCGGCCACGGCCACGCCCAGGCGTCGTTCGGCCCGCTGTCGATCGAGCTCTTCGCCGCGGCGGACGAGGCGGCGGCCGCTGAGGCGCTGAAGGCCTCCGGCACCGCGCCGCGCCTCGCTTTCGCGATGCTGCCGGGCGGCCGGGTGCTGCATTCGTTCTCGGGCTCGCGCCCCGCGCAGGTGGAGCCGGGCGTGGAGATCGCGACGCCCTGGATGGGCATGAAGTTCTCGGTGCTGCGCGCCCTGGAGCGTGCCGAGTTCCGGCGCGACGTGGCGGAGACGAGCGCCCCGGTCAAGCTCGAGAACCGGTTGCCCGCGCTGAAGGCCCACCTCGAGGGGCCGCAGGGGCGGTCGCCCTCGTTCTGGCTCGTGTGGGGCGAGCCGCAGTCCCTCCGGCTCGAGGAGGGCGAAGCGCAGGTCGCGTTCGCCGCGCCGCAGCTCTCGCTGCCGTTCCAGGTCACGCTGCTCGACTTCACCTCCGAGAAGTACCCGGGCTCGCGGATGGCGGCGACCTACGAGAGCCGGGTCCGCATCGACGACCCCGAGCAGGGCGCCTCCGAGCACCTCGTGTCGATGAACCGCCCGCTCCACTACCGTGGCTACACGTTCTTCCAGTCGTCGTTCATCGAGGGGCAGCCGATGACCTCGATCCTCTCCGTCGCCCGCGCCCCGGGCCTGCCGCTGGTCTACGCGGGCACCCTCTTCATCACCCTCGGCATCGTCTTCATGTACGTCGTCAAGCCCTGGCTCGTGCGCCGCACCGCGGCCCAGGCCCTGCAGGCCCGCCAGGCGGCGGGCGCCCTGCCGGCCCGTGCGGCGCAGGCCCTCGCGAGGTCTTCCATGCGCGCTTCGCTCCCCGTCGTGCTGCTCTCGGTCGCCGCCCTCGGCGCGACCTCGCCCACGTTCGCCGCGCCCGCACCGGGCGACGGCCTGGCCGGGCTGGCGATCCAGGACGCCGGGCGCGTCAAGCCGCTCGACACCTTCGCCCGCGAGACGGCGCGCCGGGTGGGCGGGGCCAAGGCCTTCGGCGGCGGCGACCACCTGGAGGGCCTGCAGCCCGCCGAGTGGGCGATGTCGGTGTTCGGCAAGCCCGAGGAGTGGCGCGCGAAGCCGATCTTCCGGGTGACCCACGCCGGCCTTCGCGACGCCATCGCGCTGCCGAAGGACCGCGACCGATTCAGCTTCGAGGAACTGGTGGGGCACGACGCGTTCCTCGCCGCAGCCGAGCGCATCCGCGCCCGCCTGCAGTCGACGCCGGACGCGAGCCCCGACCCCGTCGAGCAGGAGGTGCTGGACCTCGAGGGCACGCTGGTGACGTTCCGCGACGTGATGGACGGTCATGCCCTGACCGTGGTGCCGCCGTCCGACGACCCGAACGCCGCGTGGCTGAGCCTGGCCGACGTGCTGGCGCTCGACGAGGCCGCGGGTGGCGACCTGCGGCCGCGCGTGATCGCGCTCCGCGAAGCCGCGCGCGCCGGCGACCGGGCGGCGCTCGAGACGCGGGCGGCCGAGATCGGGCGGATGCTGGCGGCTCGCGCGCCGAGCGCGTATCCGTCGGCCCTGACGCTGGAGCGCGAACTCACCTACAACCGCGCGAAGCCCTTCCGCAGCGCCTGGATGCTCTACCTCGTCGGCTTCCTGGCGCTGATCTCGAGCTTCCCGCTGGCCTCGACGCTGCTGAGCCGGCTGGGCGTGGCGGCCCTGGTGCTGGGGCTCGGCTCGCTGAGCTGGGGCCTGTGGCTGCGCACCGTGATCTCGGGCCGCACGCCGCTCACCAACATGTACGAGACCGTGGTCTTCGTCGCCTGGGGCGCGGTGGCGCTGGCGCTGGTGTTCGACCTGCTGCACCGCTCGAAGGTGAGCATGACGGTCGCCTCGGGGCTCGGCGTGCTGGCCCTGATCCTGGCCGACAACGCGCCCATCCTCGACGGTTCGATCCACCCGCTGGTGCCGGTGCTGCGCGACAACTTCTGGCTGACCACGCACGTGCTGACGATCATGCTCGGCTACGCCGCGCTGTTCCTGGCCATGGGGCTCGGCCACGTCAACCTCGGCCTCGTCTTCTTCGCGCCGGGCCGCGTCGCCCTGCTCAAGACGCTGACGAAGTTCCTGCTGCGCGCGATGCAGGTGGGCACCCTGTTCCTGGCGGCCGGAACGCTGCTGGGCGGCGTCTGGGCCTCCTACTCGTGGGGCCGGTTCTGGGGCTGGGACCCGAAGGAGACGTGGTCGCTGATCGCCTGCCTCGGCTACCTCGCGATCCTGCACGGGCGGCTGCTCGGCTGGCTCAAGGACTTCGGGCTCGCGGTCGGCTCGATCCTCGGCTTCCTGCTGGTGCTGATGGCCTGGTACGGCGTCAACTACATCCTCGGCACCGGCCTGCACTCGTACGGCTTCGGCTCCGGCGGCTACACCTGGATCGTGGCCTTCGTGGTGTTCGAGGTCGTCGTCATCGGGGCGGCGCTCTGGCGCTGGCGCACCCACCACGCCCGCGGCTCGGCGGGCGCAGCCGTCCCGGAGCCGACCCGGGCCTAGGTACTCCGCTGGGGCCGGCCGCGAAGGTTTTTCGCGGCTGGCCCTCGAAGAGTCTGGCACCTGCGTTGCACTTCCCGGCAACGGTCGCACCTCGGAGGAGCCACCCGTGATCCTGGTCGTGGGAATCAGCTACAAGACGGCCCCGGTCGCCCTGCGCGAGGCGGCGGCCGTGCCGGCCGACGCCGTCCCGTCCCTGCTCGCGCAATTGCGCGGCGAATGCGGGTTCCGCGAAGCGGCCGTGCTGTCCACCTGCAACCGGGTCGAGTTCTACGGAGAAGGCGACCCCTGGGCGCTCGAGGCCGCGTCGCGACTCTTCGCCCAGCGTATCGGCCAGCCGCTGGCCGCGCTGCAAGGGCAGCTCTTCGCGCTCTCGGGCGAGGCCGCGGTGCGCCATGCCTTCCGGGTGGCCGCCAGCCTCGAGTCGATGGTGCTCGGCGAGGCCCAGATCCTCGGCCAGTTCAAGGAGGCCTTCCGGCTCGCGGAGGAGGCCGCCACGCTGGGCGCCGCGCTGCGCGGCCTGCGCGACCGCGCGATCCAGGCGGCCCGGCGGGCCCGCTCGGAGGCGGGCATCGGCGAACACGCGGTGTCGGTCTCGCACGTCGCGGTCGAGCTCGCGCGGAAGATCTTCGGCAGCCTGGAAGGACGCGAGGTGGCGCTGGTCGGGGCGGGGAAGATGTGCGCCCTCGCCGGGCAGCGACTGGTCCAGGCCGGCGCCCGCGCCACCGTCGTCGGCGGTCGCCGCTTCGCGCGGGCCGAAGAGCTGGCGGCGGCGCTCGGTGCCGAGGCCGTGCCTTTCGAGGCGATGGCGCGCCTGCTGCGCACGGTGGACGTCGTCGTCAGCGGCACCGGCGCGCCGTGCGTGATCCTGCACCGCGCCGACGTGGCTGCGGCGCTCGCGGCGCGCAACGGCCGCCCGCTGTTCCTGATCGACATCGCGGTGCCCCGCGACATCGACGCGGCCGCAGCCGAGCTGCCGGGAGTGTTCCTCTACGACATGGACGGCCTGCAGGCCGTGGCGGCGGCGAACCGGCGCGAGCGGGAGCGCGAGGCGCGGAAGGCCTTCGCCCTGGTCGAGGAGGCGGTCGCCGCCTTCGTCGCCTGGGAGCGCACCCTGCAGGTGCAGCCGGTGCTCGCGGCGCTGCGGCGCCGCGCCGAGGAGGTCAAGCAGGCCGAGCTCCGGAAGGCGCGCCGGCACCTCACAGGACTGACCGCCGAGCAGGAGGCCGCCGTCGAGGCGGTTGCCGCCGCGATCGTCAACAAGCTGCTCCACCCGCCGACCGCGTTCCTCCGCGAGGCTGCGGCCCGCGGCGGGGCGACCGACGAGGCGCTGCTGGCGGCTCGCGTGCTGGGCCTCGGGCCGGGCCCGGAGCGCCCGGCGGTGGAGGGAAACGCGACGGTCCTGGCCACCGCCGTCGCGCGCTGACGGGGGAGCGGTACTGGCCCGGTTGTTGCGTAGACTGTCCACGGACGGAGGAACCACGATGAAGAAGACGCTTCTGGGCGCCGGGATCGCGGCGCTGGCCTTCACCTTCCTGCTCGCCGGCCCGGAGCCGGCGTTCGCCACGATGGAGATGCAGAAGGAGGCCAAGGCGGCCGGCATCGACGTCAAGAACTGCAAGCACTGCCACACCGTGGCGATGCCGAAGAAGGGCACTCCGGCCCTCAACGAGGCCGGTCAGTGGCTGGTCGACGAGGGCGCCAAGCGCAAGGCCACGAAGCTGGACATGGCGTGGCTCAAGGAGTACAAGCCGAAGCAGTAGCACTCATTCCAGCGGGTCCGCGGCGCCCGGGGCGCCCCGGAAACGTCGCGGGGTCGGCCGGACAGGCCGGCCCCGCTTTCTTGCACGCTAGCCCCGGACCTGGGGAGGGGAAGATGAAGAAGACGCTCGTGGGGACGGGCATCGGGCTGGCCGCGCTCGCCTTCGTGCTGGCCGGTCCGCAGCCCGCGCAGGCGACGATGGAGATGCAGAAGGCGGCCAAGGCGGCCGGCCTGCAGGTCGCCAACTGCAAGCACTGCCACACCGTGGCGATGCCGAAGAAGGGCACGCCCGATCTCAACGACGTCGGCAAGTGGCTGGTCGACCAGAAGGCCGCCAAGAAGGCCGACAAGATCGACGTCACCTGGCTCAAGGACAAGAAGTAGCTCGCAAGGAGCTGGACGAGCGAAGGGCCGGGGACGCGTCCCCGGCCCTTCGTGTCTGCGGGCGCACCGCGTGGGCGCGCGCCGTGGTCAGCGCCGCGGCAGCAGGCCCTGCTGCTGGTACTCCTTGAGCTTGTACTGGATCTTGCGCGGGCTGATCCGGAGCACGCGGGCGGCCTTCGACGTGCTGCCGTTGACCGCGTCCAGCGTGCGCAGGATCGCCTCGCGCTCGATGTCGGCCAGCGTGCTCCCCGGGACCGGGACGCCCGCGGGCGTCGCCACCGGCGCGGATGCCGGGCCAGGTTCGGGAGCCGGCGGCGCGGCGAGCGGCGGCGCCGCCGGGACCGGCGCGGGGGCGCTCGCCGGGGCCGGGGGGGCCTCGCTCTCGGCGACGGCGGCGGCCGGCGGCACCACCAGCGCCGCGGCGGTCGCGGCCACCGGCGTCACCCGCCGCAGCGTGGGGAAGTGGCTCGGATCGAGCACGTCCTGCTCGGAGAGCACGACCGCGCGTTCGATGGCGTTCTCCAGCTCGCGCACGTTGCCCGGCCAGCGATAACCGAGCAGCAGCGCCATCGCGTCGTCGGAGAAGCGGCGGATCTCCTTGCGGTTCTGGACCGCGAAGCGGTGCAGGAAGTGGTGGGCCAGCAGCGGGATGTCGCTCGGCCGGTCGCGCAGCGCCGGGATGTGGACCTCGATCACGTTGAGCCGGTAGTAGAGGTCCTCGCGGAACGCGCCCTCCTCGATCTTCTTGCGCAGGTCGCGGTGGGTCGCAGTGACGATCCGCACGTCGACCTTGAAGGTCTTGCTGCCGCCGACCCGCTCGAACTCGCGCTCCTCGAGGAAGCGCAGCAGCTTGACCTGCACGGTCGGGCTGATGTCGCCGATCTCGTCGAGGAACAGCGTGCCGCCGTCGGCCATCTCGAAGCGGCCGGCGCGCGAGTAGAGGGCGCCGGTGAAGGACCCCTTCTCGTGGCCGAACAGCTCGCTCTCCAGGAGCGTCTCGGGCAGCGCCGCGCAGGCGACCTTGATGAACGGGCGGTTGCGGCGCGGGCTGCCCTGGTGCAGCGCCTGGGCGAACAGCTCCTTGCCGGTCCCGCTCTCGCCGAGCAGCAGCACCGAGGCCGACGACGGCGCCACCTGGCGCGTCGTCTTGAAGCAGGCCAGCATGCCCGGGCTCTCGCCGATCAGGTTCTCGAAGCGGTACTTCTGGTCGACCCGCTCGCGCAGCACGCGGGCTTCCTCGACCAGCCTCTTCTTCTCCAGCGTCTTCTGGAGCACGACCTCGAGTTCCTCGACGTCGATCGGCTTGGAGAGGTAGTCCTCGGCGCCCAGCTTCATCGCCTTGACCGCGGTCTTGACCGTGCCGTACGCCGTCATGATCACGACCATGGTCTCGGGCCGGAGCTGCTTGATGCGGGCCAGCAGCTCGAGGCCGTCCATGCCGGGCATGCGCAGGTCGGTCAGCACGACGTCCGGGTCGTGCTTCTCGAGCAGGGTCAGGCCGGTGCGGGCGTCGTTGGCGGAGGCGACCTCGAAACCGTCCTCGCGCAGCAGCGTCTCCAGCGCGCTGGCCGCGTTGACCTCGTCGTCGATGACGATGACTCGTCCCTTGCCGTTCATGTCTCAGGGCCTCCCTGACGCGACAGGCGGTGCGCCCGCGGGCAAGCTGATCGTGAAGCGCGCGCCGCCCTCGGGCTCGTTCTCCGCGCGCAGCTCGCCGCCGTGCTCGGTGACGATCTGCTCGGCGATCGACAGGCCGAGGCCGGTGCCCTTGGGCTTGGTGGTCACGAAGAGCTGGAAGATGTCGACGCCTTCCGGCAGGCCCGGCCCCGTGTCGCGGACGACGACGGTGGCGCGCCCGTCGAGCAGCCCGTCCTCGACGGTCACGGTGCCGGCCCCGGTCAGGGCCTCGAGTGCGTTGCGGACCAGGTTGATCACGACCTGCTTGAGCTTCTCCGCGTCGACGACGAGGGTGCCGATCGGCGCCCCCAGCCGCTGACGCCGGATGGTGATGCCCGCTTCCCTGGCCTCGGGCCGCAGCAGCCGCACGACCTCGTCGAGCAGCGGCTCCATCTCCGTCGGCCGGTACTGCACGCGGTTGGCGCGGGACAGCAGCAGGAAGTCGCCGACCAGCCCGTCGAGGCGGCGGATCTCCTCGCGGATGATGCCGACCAGGTCGCGCACCTGGCTCGCCAGCGGCTCGTCCAGCCGGGCGGTCCGGCGCTCCAGGATCGAGAGCTGCAGGGCGATCGAGTTGAGCGGGTTGCGCACCTCGTGGGCGAGGCCGGAGGCGAAGGTCCCCAGCACCGCCATCTTCTCGTTCTGGATGATGCGGTTCTGGGCGCCTTTCAGCTCGTCCAGCGTGCGCCGCGTCTCCTCGAAGAGGCGGGCGTTCTCGAGCGCGACGGAGGCCTGGGCGCCGAGCGCCTCGATCAGCTCCACCTCGTCGGCCTCGAACTTTCGCGGCGACTCGCAGGTGACCGCCAGCACGCCCAGCAGCCCGGTCCGCGACACGAGCGGCACGAACACGCCGGAGCGGGCGGCCCAGGTCGACATCAGCGACTGGTTGACGCGCGGGTCGTGAGCCCAGTTCTCGACCACCGCCGGCTCGCCGGTCTCCAGCACCATCACGTGCAGCGACGCGTGGATGTCGACCAGGTCGATCACCTCGCCCGCCCGCAGGCGCGGCAGCTCGGGGTCGGAGACGTAGGCCACGCTCATGCGCTCGGGTGTGGCCCCGAGCAGGATGTGGACGCGGTCGGCCTCCAGCACCTCGCGCGCGGTCTTGCCGACGGCCGCCAGCACGTCGCGCACGTCGAGCGAGCCTCCCACCGCCTTGCTGATCGCGGCCATCGCGCGAGCTTCCTGGTTGCGGCGGCGCTCGGCGGCCAGGTGGGCTGCCCGCTCCGTCGCCAGGCAGATCTGGTGGCCCAGCGTCTCGAGGAAGCGCAGCTCGTCGTCGCTGAACACCTGGCCGGGGCGGGCCGCGACGTTGAGGACCCCGCGGGCCGGGCCGCCGAACCGCAACGGGATGCAGGCGTGGGCCACGGGCTCCCGGAGCCCGTCGACGATCGTGGGCATGCGCGGGCACTGGAGGGTGTTGCGCGCCTGCATCCGGTGACCCGTCGCGAAGACCTCGGGGCACAGGCACTCCTCGAGGCCGCGCTCGGTGACTTCGTCGAGCCACTCCCGCGAGCAGCCGCGCTGGGCCGCCAGCCGCAGCCGCTTGTCCCCCTCGTCGCCGAGGAAGATCCAGGCCGACGTCAGGTCGAAGCGGGCGAGGATCTCGTCGAGGGCGATTTCCAGGATCTGGTGGACGTCCTCGCGACCGTGGATGCGGGAGGCCACCTCCGCCAGGACGTCCAGTTCGCGGCTCCGCTTCGCGAGAGCGTCGCGGAGCCCCTCGAGCGTCTCGGGCGCCGGATTCGTCGTGGGCATGGCCATGATCGTAGCTCGGTACTGCAAGCGCTGCGCCCGCGCCATCGGGAATCCGTCGGCGCAGTTATTGCGTCGCGAGGTCCCGCTGCGTCGAATCTGCGCTAGGCCAGGAGCGCGATCAGCGTCAGGGCGACCATCACCAGCCCCAGCGAGATCGCGATGGCCCCGACGAAGCGGCCGAACAGGTCCAGCCGACGCTGCGGCGGCGGCACGAACGCGTGTTCCAGCCGCCCCTCGCGCACCAGCCGCTCGTACTCCGCGGGCCGCTCGTCGCGCAACTCGTGGAGCGGGATGCGGCCGGTGAACATCACCGTGTCCATCGGGAACTTCTCGGGGCGCAGGTTGCCGTTGAAGAAGTGGATCGTGAAGATGAACACCATCGCCAGCAGCGCCTCTTCGCCGTGCACGAGCAGCGCGATCGTGAACACGTCGCCGGGCAGGAAGCGCGAGACGAACTCGGGGAAGGCGAGCACGAGCCCCGAGGTGCCGATGATGCCCATGCCCCAGAACACCGCCCAGTAGTCGAACTTCTCCCAGTAGGTGTAGCGGTCGAACTGCGGGCGCGGGCCGCGGCCGAGGAAGTACATGAAGTGGTCGTACATCTGGAACAGGTCGCGCGGCTGCGGCACCAGCGAGTCGGGACCCCACAGCATGGTGGGCCCGCGCTTGCGGTAGAGCCGGAACACCACGCGTCCGACGTGGAACGCGAAGCAGAACAGCATCGCGAAGCCGAACACGCGGTGGAGCGTGCCGGTGACCCCGTAGCCGCCCATCAGCAGCGCCATCGTGCGCGCCCAGGGCGCGTCGGCGAAGAGCAGCGGCAGGCCGGTCAGCGACAGCCCGAGGAAGGTCGTGAACAGGATCGCGTGGGTGATGCGGTCGATCGCGGCGAAGCGCTCGACCCAGGTCTCCTCGTGGCTGGCGGTCTCCATCGGCTCCCCCTTCACGCCCGGCCTCCGTCACCCTGGTCGCCGGCGCCCTTCGACGCCTGGCGCTCCGCCTCGTGGGCCGCGCGCCGGGCGCGGCGGTCCTTCAGCGAGCGCGGCGCCCACAGCGCCGTGTGCAGCCCGAAGAAGGCGAAGGTGCCGCCCAGCAGCGCCTTCATGAAGATCGTCGCGTAGTAGAGGACCGGGTTGCGCTCGCGGTCGTGCGGGTCGGCGTGCGGATCGTAGGCCGCGAAGTTGGCGCCGGTGCCGGGGTGGCACTTCTGACAGGTCGCCACCCGGTTCTCCGCGGAGACCATCGAGGCCGGGTCCTCCATGGGCCGGATCGCGTGGTTGCCGTGGCAGTCGGAGCAGGTGGCGACGCGCTCGTATCCGAGGCTCGAGACCTTGCCGTGGAACGTGTCGCGGTAGGTTTCGGCCTTCGACGCGTGGCAGGTGCTGCACTCCTCGGTGGCTGCCACCCGCCACAGCGGCATCCCTTCGGTGCCGAGCATGCCGTGCACCGCGTGGCAGTCGGAACAGGTCGCCGCGTTGCGTCCCGAGGCGATCATCTGCGCGTGGATGCTCGTGTCCCACGTCTCCTTCACGTCCGAGTGGCAGGCGCCACAGGTGGCCGCCACCTGGTCGTGGTGCATCGGGCTCTTCGGGTCCTTCGGCGGCAGCACGTCGTGGGCGCCGTGGCAGGTGCTGCAGACCGGCGCGGACTCCCCGTACTCCGCCAGCACCTTGCCGACGTGGAAGCCGTCCTTGACGCTCTTGCCGCGGCCCGCCGGGCCCGGCGGCTGCTTGTGGCACGTCTCGCAGGTCGCGGGCACGTTCGCATGAGCGGTCCGGGACGCCGGGTCCGACGACGGCAGGATGTCGTGGGTCCCGTGGCACCCGGTGCAGGACTGCGCCTTGTGCACGGAGCCGGCGTGCTTCTCCCCGACGTCCGAGTGGCAGGTGGCGCAGTCGACTTTCGCGAGCTTCTCGGCGTGCGGCAGCTCCGCGCTCGCGAGGTCGGCGTGGCAGTCGGTGCAGGCGAGGCCGCCCTGGCCGTGGATCGAGGCCGCGAAGGTCCCGAGGTCGCGGCCCAGCGGCTTGCCGTCAGCGCGGGTCGCCTCGGGGTCGGAGTGGCAGGCGAGGCAGTCGTCGCTGGTCGGGGCAGGAGCCGGTTTCGCCTTCGTCGGTGCCGCCAAGGAGGGAAGGGCGAGAAGGACCAGGGCTCCGGTCAGGGCCGTGAAGCGCGAAAAAAGCGGCATGCAGAACGCCTCCCGGCGCGAAGATTACAAGATCCGGTCCAGGTCTTCCCGAACCGGCGCAGCGCAGGTGTTGCGGGCACGCTCCCTGCAAATGGGGAGGGCGGCGGGGTCCGTCCCCGGGGGAGGCGTGCGGTGGGATTGCGAGAACTGCTCGGTCGGCTGCTGTCTCCGCTGGCGGTGGTGGTGCGGGACAAGGTCGCGCTCGCCGGCGTCGTCATCACGACCAGCGCCGCGTTCACCCTGATCGGGTTCTGGGCCGTCGAACTGCTGTCCGGCCACCCGACCCATCCTTATGCCGGGATCGTGCTGTTCATGATCCTGCCCGGGATCTTCGTGGGCGGCCTGCTGCTGATCCCCGCGGGCCTGCTCCTGCGTCGCTGGCGGGAGCGCCGCGGCGCGCCGGTGGCGCCGCTCGGCCTCGACAAGGAACTGCTCAAGAACGCGGCGATGCTGGTCGGGGCCCTGACCGCGGTCAACGTGGTGCTGCTCGGCGTGGCCACCTACAAGGGCGTCGAGTACATGGACTCGACGACCTTCTGCGGCCTCGCCTGCCACCAGGTGATGAGCCCGGAGTACACGGCCTACGTCAACTCGCCGCACTCGCGGGTGGCCTGCACCCAGTGCCACATCGGGCCCGGCGCCTCGTGGTTCGTCAAGTCCAAGCTCTCGGGCGCGCGACAGGTGGTGGCCGTCACGCTCGGCACCTTCTCGCGGCCGATCCCGTCGCCGGTCCACGAGCTGCGGCCCGCGCGGGAGACCTGCGAGCAGTGCCACTGGCCGCAGAAGTTCCACGGCGACCGCCTGCAGGTGCGGACCAAGTTCGCCGACGACGAGTCGAACACGGCCAGCCACAGCATCCTGCTGATGCGCATCGGCGGCACCCAGGCCGGAGGCCAGGTCGGCATCCACGGCCGCCACTTCGACGCCAAGTCGCGGGTCCGCTACCAGACCACCGACGACCGCCGCCAGGTGATCCCGCGGGTGATCTACGTGGGAGACGACGGCAAGGAAGTCGAGTACGCGATCGACGGCGCCCCGCCGGCGACCGCCGGCGAGTGGCGCGAGATGGACTGCGTCGACTGCCACAACCGGCCGACCCACGCCTTCGACATGCCGGAGAGCGGGCTCAACCGCGCGATGCAGGCCGGGCGCATCCCGGCGGACCTGCCCTTCGTCAAGCGCGAGGCGGCGGCGGCGATCCAGGCCGACTACGCCGATCGCGACGTCGCGGCGCGCGAGATCGTCGCCCGCATCACTTCCTTCTACGAGAAGAACTACCCCGAGGTCGCGAAGGCGCGGGCGGCGGACGTCAGGAAGGCGGCCGAGGCCGCCCGCGACGTCTGGTTGCGCAACGTGTTCCCGGACATGAAGCTGGTCTGGGGCTCGCACCCGAACAACATCGGCCACGAGGACTTCCCGGGCTGCTTCCGCTGCCACGACGACCAGCACAAGGCGAAGGACGGCCGCACCATCAGCCAGGACTGCACGACGTGCCACGGCGTGCTCGCGATGGAGGAGCCCGACCCCCCGATGCTCGCCGACCTCGGCCTCAAGTAGTCTTCTACAACGCTCCGGACATGCCGTCGAGGAAGTCCTTGTTGGACTTCGTCTTGGCCAGGCGCTCCAGCATCAGCTCCATGGCCTCGATCGACGACAGCGAGTTCAGGACCTTGCGCAGCACCCAGACCCGGTTCAGCTCCTCGCGGGCGAGCAGCAGTTCTTCCTTGCGGGTGCCGCTCTTGTTGATGTCGATCGCGGGGTAGATCCGGCGGTCGGCCATCTTGCGGTCGAGCACGATCTCGGCGTTGCCGGTGCCCTTGAACTCCTCGAAGATCACGTCGTCCATCCGCGACCCGGTCTCGATCAGCGCGGTGGCGATGATCGTCAGCGAGCCGCCGTGCTCGATGTTGCGTGCCGCGCCGAAGAAGCGCTTGGGCCGCTGCAGCGCCGAGGCGTCGACGCCGCCCGAGAGCACCTTGCCAGAGGCCGGCACCACCGCGTTGTGGGCCCGCGCCAGGCGGGTGATCGAGTCGAGCAGGATCACCACGTCCCGGCCGTGCTCGACGAGGCGCTTGGCCTTCTCGATCACCATGTCGGCGACCGCCACGTGGCGGGTGGCCGGCTCGTCGAACGTCGAGCTGACCACCTCGCCGTGCACGGTGCGCTGCATGTCGGTCACCTCCTCGGGCCGCTCGTCGATCAGCAGCACGATCAGGTGCACCTCGGGGTGGTTCAGGGCGATCGAGTTGGCGAGGTTCTGCAGGATCAGCGTCTTGCCCGTGCGTGGAGCGGCGACGATCAGCGCCCGCTGGCCCTTGCCGAGCGGGGTCATCATGTCGAGCACGCGGGCCGTCAGGTTGTCCTGGGCGGCCTCCAGCTTCAGCCGGCGGTTGGGGTAGAGCGGCGTCAGGTTGTCGAACAGGACCTTGTCGCGCGCGCCCTCGGGCGGCTCGAAGTTGATCGCCTCGACCTTGATCAGCGCGAAGTAGCGCTCGCCCTCGCGCGGCGGCCGCACCTGGCCGCTGATGGTGTCGCCCGTGCGCAGGAGGAAGCGGCGGATCTGGGAGGGGCTCACGTAGATGTCGTCCGGCCCCGGCAGGTAGTTGGACTCCGGCGCGCGCAGGAAGCCGTAGCCCTCCGGCATCGCCTCCAGCACGCCCTCCGCGAACAGCAGCCCGCTGCGCTCGGTCTGGCGCTGCAGGATCTTGAAGATCAGGTCGTGCTTCTTGAGGCCCTGGGCGTCGGGGATGCCGAGATCCGCGCCGAGCTGGCCGAGCGCCTGGATGCCCATCTCCTTGAGGCTGCCGAGGGTGACCGGCGGCGCGTCGGGGTCGGACGGGACGGCCGCGAGCGCGGCTTCGGGATCGTCGTCGGCCGGCAGGCCGGACGGCCGCTCCGGTCCGCGCGGG
>JAMQGV010000022.1 GCA_025994075.1 Vicinamibacteria bacterium | reverse complement strand
GCGCGACGAGCGCCCGGCGGCGCGCGGCACCGCCGCCGGCCGCGGCGCAGGCCTCGGCGCCGAGCGCCGCCAGCAGCGCGAAGCCGAGCGCCGCTGCGGGCATCGCCTTGACCGGAAACCGCAGCGCCTGCAGCGGCGGCAGCAGCGTCTCCGCTGCGGCGTGGAACGGCGCGTGGCGGCCGAGTGCGAACGCCAGCAGCAGCAGCGTCGCCACCGCGATCGCCGCCGCCGTCAAGCGACGCGTCGACGCCGTGGCCGCGGCGAGCAGGCCGAGCGCCGGCAGGCCCATGTAGATCGAAGCCAGGAACGGCTCGGCGTCCTCGCGCACGACCAGCGGGTCGCCGGCCGGCCGCGGCAGGGTGTCGACCGGGACGGGCAGGAAGAGCTGGAGCAGGGCGCCGGGCCGCACCGACCAGTACGTGCGCGCGGCGGGCTCGAGCTGCTCGCGCGCCGAGCGCCCCGCGACGTCGAGCGCGGGCCACCAGACGACGGCGCTCAGCGTCAGACCGAGCAGCGCCGCTCCCGCTGCGGTCGCAAGGCGCGCCCGGCGCGGGCCCGCTCGCAGCAGTCCGGTCACGGCCAGCGCCGCGGACAGCGCGGCGCCGCCCAGCGCCATCTCGCCCGAGCCCGCGAGCACCTGGAAGGCGAGCGCGAGCCCCCAGAGGGCAGCGCTGCCCGGCCCGGGCGCGTGCAGGGCGCGCAGGCCCGCCCAGGCGATCCACGGCAGCCAGGCCGCCCCGCACAACTGGTGCCACAGGCTGCCCATCGAGAGCAGCGGTCCCGACGCAGAGAAGAGGGCGCCCGCGAGAGCCGCGAGGGGCGCCGAGAGGCCGAGCCGCCGCGCCAGCGCGTGAGCTCCGAGCGCCGCCCAGGCGACGTGCAGCACGACGATTGCCGAGTACGCGGCCCACGGCTCGAGGGCCACGAGCAGCCAGGTGGTGGGGTAGGCCGACTGCGTCTGCGGGTTGGCCCAGTGCGGTTGTCCGAAGCCCCACAGCGGGTCCCACAGCGGCAGCTCGCCGGCGGCCAGCGCGCGCTTGAACGCCCAGGCGTGGGCGTGCCACGAGAGGTGTACGTCGCGCTCGAAGAGGGCGCCGCCGCGGAGCACGCCCTCGAGAGCCGCCAGCGCGGGCAGCGTGCCGGCAGCGGCCCACGCCGCCTCGCGTAGGCGTTCCGGCTTCATGCCCGGGTCCAGCACATCGAAGCGCGCAGCGCGAAGAGCGGCGCCAGCGGCTGCAGGGCGCGGTCGATCGCCTGCAGCGGCGCGACGAGAGCCGGCGGCAGCAGCGAGCGCTCGCGGAAGCCGAGGCTCGGCACGTACGCGAAGCCGTTGAGGCGTTCGACCCGCGGCGCGAACAGGCCGCAGCGTTGCCAGTCGGCTGCGCTCGCGGTGCGCGCGAGCTTCCACGGCAGCGCCTGGTCGCCGTCGAAGGGCCGCTTGTCGCCGGCGCCGAACGGGGCGCGCGGGTCGACCCGCAGCGAGCAGTCCTCCTGGTGGAAGAAGCGGTAGATCGGGTACGACAGCGGCGTGATCCACGGCTCGATCGCGCGCAGTTCGCCGCCGCGGCGCAGGGCGCGCGCCGCCTCCGCGAAGAAGTCCCACGGCCGTGCGAGATGGTGGACGACGTCGAGCAGCAGCACGGCGTCGAGGCTGCCGTCGCGGAAGGGAAGCCGCAGCGCGTCGGCCACGACGCCGGAACCCGGCGCCGCCACGACGTCGGTCGCGACGTAGCGCAGGTCGGGGCGGGCGGCGCGGGCGTGGGCGGCGAGGAAGCCCGGGCCGGCGCCGACCTCGAGGACCCGCGCCCCGGCGGGCAGTCCCGCCAGCAGCCGCTCGAACCACGGCCGGTAGACGGCGGCCAGCACCGGCTTGCAGGCCCAGATCCGGCGGTGCTCGAGCAGGGTGTCGAGGCTCACGCCCGGACCCGTGCCCGCACGATCATGCGCTCAGAGGAACTTCAGCCGGCGCGCCGCGAAGCCGCTCATCCGCAGCAGCAGCAGGCCGTGCGAGAAGCGCGAGATGTTGGTGTCGCCGTACGTGCGCGCGTGATAGCGCACCGCGAGGTCGACGATCCGCAGGTTGAGGCGGGCCGCGCCGAACAGCAGGTCGAAGTCGCCGAACGGGTCGAAGTCGCCGAAGTAGGCGCGGTGGGCGGCGATCTTCTCGTAGCTCTCGCGCGACAGCACCTTGGTCCCGCACAGCGTGTCGCGCACCTGCTGGCCCAGCACCCAGGTGAACAGCAGCGCGAAGAACTTGTTGGCGAGCAGGTTCAGGAACCGCATCGCCTGGCCCTCCATCGGGTAGACCAGCCGCGAGCCGTTGACGAACTCGCCCTTGCCGCGCACCAGCGCCTCGACGAACTTGGGCAGGTCCTCCGGGGCCACGCCCATGTCCGAGTCGAGGATCGCCAGCACCTCGCCGCGGGCGTGGGCGAAGCCGTGGCGCACCGCGTCGCCCTTGCCCTTGCCCGGCTGCTTCAGGAACCGCAGCGGCTTCTCCGGGTGTTCCTCGATCGCGCGCCGGATCGCCCCCTCCGTGTCGTCCTTCGAGTGGCCCTCGACGAACAGGTACTCGGAGTTGGGGCCGAGGTCCGGCAGCCGCCGCACCAGTTCCGGGATGTGCCCTGCCTCGTTGCGGCACGGCACCACCACCGACACCGTCGGCCGGCTCTTCCGGTGTCCTGGAAAGCGGAACGCCGCCGGGCGGGCCACGATCCCGTACATCAGCGACAGGTGCTCGACGAGCGGCAGCCTGCCGGCGTAGCGGTTGAGCAGCTCCGCGCCGGGCACCCCCGCGGGGCACAGCACGTGGGCGTCGGAGCGCACCAGCTCGAAGTCCGCCAGCGCCAGCATGTGGCGGACCTCTTCCGGCGGCAGCCACGACTCCGGCGGCTGCCGGTACTTGGCGCCCAGGATCTCGGCCAGCCGCAGCACCGGCTGCCACAGCCGGGAGTAGCTGTAGATCAGCAGCCGCGTGCCGGGGTGGCACAGCGGGTGGAGCCGCTCGAACAGCGCCTGCACGTCGGTCAGGTGGGTGACCACGTTGACCAGCAGGATCACGTCGAACGGCCCGCCGGCCTGGGCCAGCACCGCCGGGTCGGAGGCGTCGCCCTCGAGGAAGTGCAGCGGCTCGCCCGCGTGGCGCTCGCGCGCCTCGCGGATCGCCCGCCGCGACAGGTCGATGCCGACCCCCTTCGACGGCTGCAGCGCCGCCAGCAGCTCGCCGGCGCCGCAGCCGAGGTCGAGCACGCGCTGGCCGGCCGGCACCCGCGCCCGGATCACCCGCGCGAGGTAGCCGTAGTAGTACGCCCGCCGCTTCCGCGCCCGCGCGATGCCGGCGTGGTTGTCCTCGTAGAACGCCCGCACCCGCTCGGCGAGCGGGTCGAGCGCCGGCTCGGGCAGCGGGGCTTCCACGCTCAGGTCCGCGGCGCCCGGCCGCGTTCGGCGCGGTACCAGTCGATCGTCCGCCGCAGCCCCTCCTCGAACCCGACCTCCGCGCGGAAGCCGAACAGCCGCTCCGCCCGCGAGGTGTCGAGGCAGCGCCGCGGCTGCCCGTCCGGCTTCTCCGGATCGAAGCGCAGCGCGCCGGTGAAGCCGCACAGCCGCGCGATCGTGTGCGCCAGGTCGCGGATCGTGATCTCGAACCCGGCCCCGAGGTTGACCGGCTCCGCCCCGTCGTAGCGCTCGCACGCCAGCGCGATCCCGCGCGCCGCGTCTTCCGCGTACAGGAACTCGCGCGAAGCCCGCCCCGTGCCCCACACCTCGAGTTCCGCGGCCCCCGCCTCCTGCGCCTCCACGCACTTCTTCACGAGCGCGGGGATCACGTGCGACGAGCCCGGGTCGAAGTTGTCGCGCGGGCCGTAGAGGTTCACCGGCAGCAGGTGCACGACGTTCATCCCGTACTGCTGGCGGTACGCCTGGCCCTGCACCAGCAGCATCTTCTTCGCCAGCCCGTAGGGCGCGTTGGTCTCCTCCGGGTACCCGTTCCACAGCTCGTCCTCGCGGAACGGCACCGGCGTCAGCTTCGGGTACGAGCAGATGGTGCCCACCGTCACCACCTTCTCCACCCCCGCCAGCCGGCACTCCTCGACGAGCTGCACGCCCATCATCAGGTTCTCGAAGAAGTACGAGCCGGGGTTCTCGCGGTTGGCGCCGATCCCGCCGACCACCGCCGCCAGGTGCACCACGAGGTCGGGGCGGGCGTCCGCGACCAGCGCCCGGCAGGCCTCGCGCCGCACCAGGTCGTACTCCCGCCGCCGCGGCACGAACACCTCGGCCGGCTCGCGGCGCCGCAGCTCCTCGCACACGTAGCTGCCGAGGAAGCCCGCGCCCCCGGTCACCACGATGCGCCGCGCGCGGAGATCCATGAGCCCGGAAATCTAGCAGGTTGTTGACGGGTTCGCTGCGCGAGGCTACGGTGCCGCCGTGGCGATCTTGCGGCGGGTGGGGCCGGGCGGCGGGATGCTGCGGCTCGCGCAGCCGTCGTTCGGTGCGGCCGAGATCGAGGCCGTCGCTGCGGTTCTCCGGACAGGACGGCTCGTGCACGGCGCCGAAGGCGAGGCCTTCGAACGCGAGCTGGGTGAGCGGCTCGAAGGCCACGACGTGGTCGTGGTCTCCTCCGGGACCGCCGCCCTGCACCTGGCCCTGTGGGCGCTCGGCCTCGGGCCCGGGGACGCCGTGGTGGTCCCCGACTTCACTTTCCCGGCGACCGCCAACGCCGTCGCCGCGCTCGGGGCCCGACCGCTGCTCGTCGATGTCGAGCCCGACACGTTCAACCTGGCTCCCGAGCGGGTGCGGCAGGCCCTCGACGCGTTCCGCGGTCCCGAGCGCGTGCGCGCGCTGATGCCCGTGCACCAGTTCGGGGCACCCGCGCACCCCGCCGCGTTCGCGAGCCTCGCGCAAGAGCGGGGCCTGTGGCTGGTCGAGGATGCCGCGTGCGCCCTGGGGGCCCGCAGCGATGGGCGTCCGGTGGGAACGTTCGGTGCCGCTGGCTGCTTCTCCTTCCACCCGCGCAAGCCGCTGACGACCGGGGAGGGCGGCGCGATCGCCGTTTCCGACGCGGAGCTGGCGCGGCGTCTGCGGCGCCTGCGGAACCACGGCCGCGGCGACTCCGGGTTCGAGTCGGTCGGCCTCAACCTGCGCCTGACCGAGTTCCAGTCGGCCCTGGGCCGGGTCCAGCTCCCGCGCCTCGAGGCCGAACGCGCGCTGCGGTGCGCCCTTGCGGAGCGCTACTCCCGGCTTCTGGCGGCACTCCCCGTTCGCCTGCCCGCGCCGGTCGCCGGCCACGTGTGGCAGACCTACATGGTCGTCCTGCCCGAGTTCGCGGAGCGCGAGCGCGCCATCGCCGCCCTGGCCCGGGCCGGAGTCGAAGCTGGACCCGGGGCGGTCTGCCTGCACGCCCCAGCCGTGGCCCGCGACTGGAGGGCCTGGAGCGCGGGCTCGAATCCGGTGGCGGCGCGCCTCGGCCACTCGGGGCTGGCGCTGCCGCTGCACGCGGGCATGCAGCCCGGGGATGTCGACCGCATCGTCGCAGCTCTGGCGGAGTTTCTCGCGGGCTGCGCGTGAAGGCCTTCGCGCTGCGCCACCCGGGTGCCATCGCCGCGCTGCTGGCGATCGCCCTCTACCTGCCCTCGCTCGGCGGCGGGTTCCTCTACGACGACTACCGCGTCGTGCTCGACAACTACGGCCTGCGCGACCTCGGCCGGCCGCTGACCATCCTGCTCTCCGACCCCACGCGGCCGCTGCTGGCCGCGGGCTTCGCACTCAATTGGGCGATCAGCGGCGACCGCGCCTGGAGCTACCACCTCGTCAACGTGGCATTCCATGCCGCCAACGCGTGGCTAGTCGCCTCGCTGCTCGCCTGGCTCGCCCGCGGGCAGGGCGCAGAACGGGCCCGGCTCCACGCGCTGCTGGGCGGCGCCCTCTTCGCGCTGACGCCGATGGCGGTCGAGACCGTCGCCTACGTGGCCAGCCGCTCCACGGCACAATGCGCGCTGTTCTCGCTGCTGACGCTGCTGCGCTGCCGCGGCGCACTGGAGACGCCCGGCGGCCGGCTCCCGCTCGCCGCTCTCGGCTGGTTCGTCCTGGCCCTGCTCAGCAAGGAGGAGGCCGCGTCGGTGCCGCTCTACCTGCTGGCGCTCGACGCCGCCGCCGGTCAGGGGCCGCTTCGGAGCCGCTGGAGACTCCACCTGTCGTTCTTCGCACTCCCCGCGCTGGGACTGCTGGCGCGCCGGGCCATGACGGGCGAGTGGCTGCCGCCGGGAGCCGTTCCGCTCGGCGACTACCTGCTCACTCAGCTCGCCGCCTTCCCGCTCTACCTGGGCCGCGCGTTCCTGCCGCTCGACCCGGCGCTGTATCGCGAGCACGCGCTGGCGTCGTGGCCGCCGCCGCCCGAGATCCTCGTGCTGGCGGCCGCCGGTGCGGGCCTGCTGGCGTCGATCGTCTTCGCCCGGCGTCGCGCCTCCGCCTTCGCCTTCGCCGTGGCGTGGATGGCGTCCGGCCTGGTTCCGTCGTCGACGCTCGTCCCGCTCAACGAGATGGTCGTCGACCACCGCGCCTACCTCGGCGGGGCCGGCGCGCACCATGCGCTGGCTCTCGGGCTGCGGGCGTTGCCGCCCGCCGCGGGGGGGGCCGCGGTGGTCGTCTTCGGGCTGCGGGCCGCACACTTCGAGTGGACGCTGCGCGACCCGGTGCGCGCGTGGCAGGACGCGGCCCGCCGGCTCCCCGCATCGCCGATGGTCCAACTGAACCTGGCCCGGGCGCTCGAATCGGCTGGCGACCACGGCTCCGCGATCGCCGCCCTGGAGCGCGGCCTCGAGCTGGCCCCCGCCGACCACAGGCTGTGGACCAACCTCGGCGCCGTCAACGCGGCCGCTGGCCGCCTGCCCCAGGCGGAGCAGGCCGTCCGCCAGGCCCTCGCGCTGCGGCCCCGAGACACCCGGCTCCGCAACAACCTCGCGCTGCTGCTCGCGGCACTGGGCCGGGCCTCCGAAGCGCGAACCGAGCTCGAGCAGGTCCTGCGCGAGGAGTCCGCGCCGACCGCGCAGCCCCGCATCGACCTGGCCCGCCTGCTGACCGCCCCCGACGCCCCCCCGGAGAGCGATCTCACCCGCGCGCGTGCGCTGATCGAGGAGGCCCGCCGCCTGGCCCGCGAGGAGGCCGACAGCCCCGAGCTCGAGGCCGTCGCCGAAAGGCTCCGCCGCTTGCCGTGACGTACGCCGCTTGACGGCCCGGGGAGCGGCGGGGAGGATTCGGGCCGATGGGCTTCCCCGACGCCGTGCGCCTCTGGCTCGAACCGGAGGTGTGGCCGCTGGTCGCCGCAGTCTTCGGGCTGGCCGTGGGCAGCTTCGCCAACGTGCTGATCCACCGCCTGCCGCGGCAACTGCCCGTCGCCTTCCCTCCGTCCCGCTGCCCGGCGTGTGGCGCTCGCATCCTCGCCCGCGACAACGTGCCGGTGCTGGGTTGGTTGTGGCTGCGCGGTCGCTGCCGCGCCTGCCGGGCGCCGATCTCGCCGCGCTATCCCGCCGTCGAGATGGCCAACGCCTTGCTGTGGGCCGGGGCGGCCGTCCACTTCGGGCCGACCGCCCGCGGCCTGTTCGCCTTCGTGCTGCTGACCGCGCTGCTGGCCCTGGCGCTGATCGACGCGGAGCTGCAACTGCTGCCGGATCGCCTCACGCTGCCGGTGACCGCGCTGGCCCTGCTGGCCACCGCGATCCCGGGCTGGCCGATCTCGCCGACCGAAGCCGCGCTCACGGCCGCGGGAGGCTGGCTGGCGATGGCCGCCGTGGCCCGCGCGGCCGAGCGGTACTACGGGGAAGAGGCGCTCGGCCAGGGCGACTGGAAACTGACCGCCATGCTGGGCGCGGCGCTCGGCTGGCAGTCCACGCTCTTCGCGGTGTTCGCGGGAAGCCTCGCGGGGGCCCTCGTCGGCGGTGCCCTGCTGCTCTCGGGTCGCGGGGGCCGTCGCATGAAGCTGCCGTTCGGCACCTTCCTCTGCGCCGGTGGGGTCGTGGCGCTGTTCTACGGGGAGCCGATCATGGCCTGGTACAGGGGCCTGCTCGATCCCGGCGGGCTCTGAACCGTGTCGCCCCGCCTGGCGCTGGGTGCCGCCTGCCTGCTGCTGGGCGTCTCGGAAGTGGTGGCGCTGACTCAGTCTCTGCAGCGTTACTCACAGCGATGGGAGGGCGCGCTCCACGAAGCTCGCGCGGCGGTGGCCCGCGACCGGGCCCTGCTGGAGGAAGTCGCGCGCGTCCAGGGGCCGGGCCGGTTGGCCGCGCTCGCGGTGAGCCGTGGCCTCGGCGCCGAGGCTGAGGTCTTCGAGGCCGGCGGGCGGCGGCTGGCGGCCGTGCCGCGCTCGCCCCGCGTCACCCACCGGCTCTCGGCGGCGCAGCGCGCCCGGGCCCGGGCCGTCCCGCTCGCGATCGGCCCGCTGGCCGGGCCGGAACCGCGAATCCTCGTCTACGCCGAACTCGGCCGCGAGCCGCAGGCCCTGCTGCTGCGGCTGGCGCGACCCGTCAGCGCCGAACCCTCCTCGTTGCCCTCCGCCCACCGCGCCGACCTGATCGCCCACGCCGCGGTCCTGGGCCTGACGCTGGCGGCGGGGTTGCTGGCCTTCGCACCCGTGCCCTCCGAGCCGGGCCGCGGCGGCGCGCTGCGCGCCTACGAGCAGGCGCTCGACAGGCTGCGCAGCCAGGGCGAGACGCGCTCCCGCGAGCACGACGAGGAACGCCAGCGGATGGAGGGGGAACTCAAGGAACTGGAGGCGCTGGCGCGGGCGGGCGAACTGACGGCAGGGGTCGTGCACGAGGTGCGCAACGGCCTCGGCACCGTGCTCGGCTACGCGCGGATGCTCGAACGCGACCCGGGCGCCGCGGCGGAGGCCGGGCTGCGCATTCGCGAGGAGTGCGAGTCGCTCGAGGGCGTGGTCCGGCGTTTCGTCGACTACGTCCGGCAGGAGCGGTTGGACGTGTCCCCGATCGGTGTCGCCGGGCTGCTCGCGCGGGTGGCCGGCCGCGAGGGCCGCGCCCGCGACGACGTGCGCGCGGAAGTCGCCGTGGAGCCGGGCCTGACGCTGCCCGGCGACGAGTCGTTGCTCGAGCGGGCGCTGGAGAACGTCGTGCGCAACGCCTATCAGGTGTCGCCGCCCCACGCCACCTTGCGCCTCGAGGGGCGTGTGGCCGGCGCTTTCGCGGAACTGGTGGTGGAAGACAGCGGGCCTGGCCTGGCGCTCAGTCCCTCCGAGGCGCTGCGCCCGTTCCGGAGCGCTCGGCCCGGTGGCCTCGGGCTCGGCCTCGCGCTCGCGCACAAGCTGGTGCGCCTGCACGGGGGGAGCATCCGCTTCGAGCCGGTCCCCCGTGGAGGGCTGCGAGTCGTCCTGAGCCTCCCTCTCCAGGGCCCGGCGGTAGAGAACGGTAACGTCGGAGCTGAGCCAGGCGCAGGTGCGCCCCCCGACCGAGCAGGACAAGGTCTTTCTTCAGAGTGAGTTCCGGGCTCTGGCCCAGATCGGCCCGGGCCTTGCAAGCGGCAGAGACGAGGTAGGAATGAATCGACCCGGGAAGGCGTCCGGTTTTTCGCTCATCGAGCTGCTCACGGTGGCCGGCATCATCGCGCTGGCGGCCGCGATCGCGCTGCCCAACATCATGGAGTACGTCCGAACCTCCCGGATCCGCTCCGCGGCCAGCGAGATCCAGGCGGAGATCCAGGCCGCCCGCGGCCGGGCCATCGCCCGCAACGTCGGGTTCGGAGTGGTCTTCGTAGCCCTTTCGTCGACCAGCTACCAGTACCTGATCGAGGACGACATGGTGCCGCCCATCAACGCGGCGACCCGGCCCGACCTCGGGACCCTGGCGGACGACGAGGCGCAGCGGGGCCAGGTCCGGCAACTCCCGCTCGGCGTCGAGTTCGAGCTCGGCGGGGCCAACGACAGCGGCTTCCGGATCGACCGCCTCGGGGCCTGGTGCGACCCGACGTCCTCGAACCCTTCCTGTCCCGCCCTGGTCCCCGGGTCGCTCTCCGTCGTCAACGCCTTCGTGAACTCGACGAGCGGCACGATCATCCGGCTCAAGCAGCCGAGCACCGGCCTGACCCGCCAGGTCAGGATCTCGACCGGCGGCCGGGTCCTGGTCCAGTAGGAGCCATGCACATGGAGGGAACCCGCCCCGTTCGCCCCCGGGACGCCGAAGCCGGCTTCTCGCTGATGGAAGCCCTGATGGCAGTGCTGCTGCTGAGCTTCGGCCTGGTGGCGGTCGCCAACCTGTTCATCGTCAGCGCCAGTTCCAACCAGATCGCCAACCAGAGTTCGGCGACCGTGACCCAGGCCAACGAGGTGCTGGAGCGACTGAAGGCGATCCCGTTCAGCCAGCTCACGACGGGTGGCAACCTCGAGGCGAACGCCGGCTCGAACACCTCCTGCAACGACGATGCGACCAACTGCGTGATCGCAGGCAACTTCAACGCCACCCGGCAGATCCTCGGCGTCGGCCGGATCCGCACCCGGTGGTCCATCGCGCGGCCCGGGGCTGGCGGGCCCGACACGCTGTTCATCCGGGTCCGCTCCGAGGCGATCGGCACGCTTTCGGGCTCGCGGACGCGGACCGAGTACAGCTCCTTCCGGACCTGCACTCTCGGAACCGAAGGAGGCTGCCCCTTCTAGGGGCGGGGGAACGAAGAAATGCGCAACACGGTCCGTGAGGCCGGCTTCAGCCTCATCGAGCTGATGGTGGCGATGGCGATCACGCTGATCGTCTCGGGTTCGATCTACGGCCTGATCGCCAACAGCCAGAACTCGTTCCGCCGCGATCCCGAGATCTCCGAGCGGCAGCAGAACATCCGGGTGGCGATCGACCGCATCCGGCAGGACCTGTCGGTGGCCGGCATGTCGATGGGAGCGTTCGTCCAGGTCTTCACCGATGGCCTAGACAATGTGGGCGACGCCGCCTTCCCGTCGCCGATCGTGAGCGGCGAGGACAGCGACATCCTGGAGTTCCTGGGCAACGACGGGCTGTGTCCTGAGGTCCATATCATCAACGACCCACCGGCCAATGCCCCGACGAACGGCACCAACGTGAACACGGTCGACACGATTCCATCGTGCTACCCGGAACCAGGCATGACCTACATGCTTTACGACGGGGGTGTCGTGAAGAAGGGCTGGGGCCACAACATTCACGCCAAGACGAAGCTCAACTTCCCGATCGGGCAGCAGCCGACGTGGTCTGACATCCAGGCCAAGGCCGATATCACCGACCCGAGCGAGCCGCGCAAGCTCCTTGCGATCTCCGTTTATCGCTACGCGATCGGGGCCGACGTCGACGGACAACCCGGGCTCTACCGCACGACGACCGGCGGCATCGACGGAGCGACCGGCAACGTCGACGACACGCCGCCGGGCATCGGCTGGACCCTGCTCGCGCGCGGCGTCGAGGACCTCCAGGTCCAGTACCGGAACGGCTCGGGCACCTGGTCCGACACCCCGGGCACGGTGACGGATGGCGACTACGCGACGCTGGTACGCGAGGTGCGCGTGACCCTCTCGGCGCGGACGACCGGTGGCGCCGGCACCGGTGCGGACGGCCGCGTGATCCGCGGGCGCATGACGACCGTGGTCGCTCCGCGTGCCACCCTGTTCCACCTCTCGGCGGCGCCGACCCCGTGGCAATGAAGGCTGCACAGGAGACGATGATGATGGCCTCTCCCGACCCCGTCCCCGTGTCGAAGGGCGAGCGCGGCTTCGCGCTGATCCTGGCGCTGATGGCGCTGGTGCTGCTGACCACTCTGGGCCTGACGCTGACCGCGACCACCTCTACGGAGCTGCGCATCGCGACCAACTACCGCTGGAGCGAGCAGGCCTACCACAACGCCGAGAGCGGCATCGAGCTCGGCAAGCGCTACCTGCGCCAGCTCGACTGGCGGATTCTGCTGTGGCCCAGCCGCGAGTATGGCGTCGACACGGCTCCCAGCACGGTCAACCTGCCCGCGCGCACGGGCCCGGAGGGGGAGCCCAGCCGCAACTTCGAGTTGCAGGACTGCGACACGGACCCAAACCTCGGCGGCAACGTCGGCTTCGGCGTCGTGCTCGACGACCTCAACGAGGCGTTCCCGTTCCAGAACAGCTCGCAGTTCCTGGGCACCGCCCTGAACGGCACGATCACGCTCTGGGTCCGGCGCAAGATCGAGATGCGCGACGACGGCAGCGGGACCTACGTGCCCTACGAGCTGCCCGACGCCGACTCCCGCGTGATCCTGACGGCCGAAGGCACGGCGCCCTTCAGCCAGGGCGGGGCCACGGGAACGTATCAGATGATGAACCGCGCGGTTCGCTACATCGAGGTCGAGCTGACCCGGCAGGACCCGAACGACTGCGAGAACCGCTCCGCCCAGGCGGGCAGCGGTCCCTCGGGCAGTGGATACGACCAGTGCGACGTGGTCTCGCCAGGGGGCGTGGCCGGCGGCGCGGACGAAGTCAACACGGGGCTCAAGTAAATGACGAACGAAACGGTGGCGAACACGGAGTCCCGCGGCACTGCAGGTGTCGCTCGCGGCTCGCGGCGGGCGCGGCGCGCGGCCCTGGCCGGGCTCGCGGGCGCCCTGGCCCTGCTGCTCGTCGGCGACAGCGCGCGGACCCAGTCCGCGATCGACGGCGGCATCGACCCGCTCGAGATCCTCAAGCTGACGGTCAAGAACAACGTGCTGTTCATCGTCGACACCTCGGGCTCGATGAAGTGGCCCGTCGACCAGGACAACTTCACGGTCGGCGCCGACGACCCGATGAGCCGCATGTACCAGGCCAAGGAGGCCGTGCTCCAGGTCGTCAGCCAGAATTCCGACCGCCTCAACTTCGGCCTCGCCAGCTACGAGGTCACCAACGCCAGCAAGTTCCTGAACGGCAACATCTCGGGCCGTGAGAACTTCAACGGCAACCGCGCCACCGGAGACAACTTCGACGGCCCGCTGATCTACGTGTCGGTCGACGCCGCCGCGGCGTCCTTCTACGAGCCGCGGACCTGTCCTGCCAGCGGCACCACCCGCGACGGCTACTTCTGCCAGGTCGACATCGACCTCGCCGACTACGACGGCACCTCGAGCACCGAGGTCTACCAGAGCTTCTACAACAACTCGGTCGACGGCAACGGCAACGACGTGACTCCGGCGCGCTTCCGCGACCCCTACCCCACGGGCTGCACGCCCGGCGTGGACTGCCGCTATTACCTGCAGTCCCGGCTCCTGCGCAACGACGTGCGGTTCGAGTGGGACATGACCGCCGCGACGATGGCCACGTCGCTGACGGCTACGGAGACGATCGACTGCTCCGCGTACTACACGGCCAATGCGGCTGCGCTCGACGGGAAGTTCAGCGACGGCAACCCGAACCGGCCCTGCATCCAGATGCGCAACCGGCAGACCGGCGCGGTGGCCACGTTCTTCTACTCCTCCGGCACCTTCGCCAACAGCAGCGGCACGAGCTGCGGTGGCACCGCCACCATCACGAACGTCGCGACCTGCGACCCGGCTTCGGGCGCCCTGGCCCTGCAGGCGATCGACCTGGCGATGCAGCGCGAGATCCTGGTCAACGCCGACGGTTCGCTCAGCGGCCTGCCTGCGGCCAACAGCGCCGCGACGCTCGAAGGCGTGGCGCCCACGCTCAACGGCCTGCGCGCCGCCCAGGCGACGCCGCTCGCCGGGTCGCTCAACGAAGTGCGGACCACGGGCTCGCCGCTGTTCCCCGCGCGCCCGGCTGCAGTCGAAGGCGTGCAGAAGAACTACGTGATCCTGCTGACCGACGGCGACGACACCTGCGCCTCGGGCGACAACAACGACGAGCGGGCGATCAACGCCGCCCGCGAAGCCGAGGCCCTGTTCAACAACACGGGCAGCCCGCGCAACCAGGCCGAGACGATCGTGATCGCGTTCGCGGACGCGGTCGACATCGACCGCGCCAACTGGATCGCGCGCGCGGGCTCGGGCGGCCACGTGGAAGCCGACGGCACCGTCACCTGCCCGGTCGGCGATCCGGCCCGGCCCTGCCGCGACGCCTTCACGGCCTCGAACGAGGAGGAACTGCAGCGAGTGCTCTCGGCGGCCCTGGAGCTGACCGTGGGGTCGGCCGAGCTGTCCGCCTCGCCGGCCACGCTGGCGACCGTGTTCGAACTGGGCCCGCTGGTCGACGCGACCGTCGACCCCGACGATCCCAACACCCGCTACAACGCCCGCGTCAACGTGCTGTACCAGGCGACGGTCGAGATGCCGAGCTGGAGCGGCCACTTCTACGCCTACCTCAACGACGGCTCGTTCCAGCCCGTCGGCTCCGACAACCCGAGCGGCATCTGGGACGCTGCAGAGACGATGCACGAGAGCCTCAAGGCGGGCATGCTGGACGACGTCACCGGCCGCGGAGCCAACAGCTTCACGTTCGAGGAACTGCACGACGGGGCCACCCCGAAGGACATCCGCACCTCGAACGCCCGCATCAAGCGCCGCGTCTTCACCTCGCACCCGACCGACGGCTCCGGGCTGTCCGTCTACAACCGGAACTTCCCGCGGACGGCCGAGGCCGACTACGACTCGTCTTCGGCCCAGGGCACCAACGTGGTGTCGCTGTGGCCGCCGACCTCCGACGGCCTGCGCGCGCAGGGCATCGTGATCGACCCGGACGAAGGGATCGTCGGTCCGCTGGACGAGGCGCTGGGGCTGACGACGAAGACGATCGCCAACCTGGAGCTCGACCTCAAGGCCTGCCTCTTCTCGCCCACGTCGGGAGGCGCGCCCAGCGCGAGCTGCCAGTCCGCCAACGCGTCCGAGCGGCTGGCCGCGGCCAAGAAGGAAGCGCGCCAGATGATCCTCGCGTTCGTCGCGGGCGCCCGGGTCCGCACGGACGCGGATGGCTATCCGATCCGCCACACCGATGGGCAACTGCTCTACGCCTATCGCGACTGGCTGCTGGTCGACTCGACGCTGGCCCAGCCGGCGGTCGTTTCGCCGCCGCTGCGCAACACGCCCAACGACAAGATCAAGGAGTTCCTGCTGTTCCGTGACGGGCGGCGCAACGCCAGCCGCCAGGGCATCAACGAGATCGACGAGGGCTTCGGCCTGCGCAACCCGGACTTCGACGACGCCAACCCGGCCAGCAAGGCCGACCTCAAGCCTCTGATGACGGTGGTCTACGCGGCCTTCAACGACGGGCTGCACGCCTTCCGGGCGGGTCCCAACTGCGGCACCCTGAGCGGCGGCGTGCCCTCCTGCCCGGAGAATGGCAGCCAGGAGCTGTGGCACTACGTCCCGATCGACCAGATCCACAAGCTCTACACCCTGACGGCGCAGGGCGGCCAGCGCCAGACCCCCCACGTCTACATCACCTCGTCGTCGCCGCGCGTCTCGGACGTGTTCGTGCCCGGGGCCTTCACCCGTGACGGAGTCACCTACGAAGGGCGCTGGCGGACGTTGCTGCTGTTCGGGCGCGGCCCGGGCGGCAAGTTCTACACGGCGCTCGACGTCACCGCGCCCGGCCCCTACACCCGCTACGCCCTCGACACCAACCTGCCCTGGGTCCTTTGGAACAAGGGCAACGAGGACGCCTTCGTGCCGGCGCCCAACGAGAGCGCGGACGTCGGCTGGGACGCGCTCGGCCAGACCTGGTCGACGCCGGCGATCGGCAAGGTGACGGGCCGCCACCTCGACTGGCTCGCGTTCACGGGCTCGGGCTACGGCTCGAGCGCGAGCGAGGGCAGCACGTTCTACGTGCTCGACCCGGTGAGCGGCACGATCCTGTCGAGCACGACCGTGCCCCAGGGCACGGCGACCTACGCGGCGTTCAACGCCCTGGTTGCGGCGCCGTCGGCCTACAACCCGTTCCAGCTCGACCCGCCGAACGCAGCTACCCGCGGGGAGGATCGCGTCACCCGGGTCTACATTCCCGACGTGCACGGCCGGGTCTGGCGCTTCGACGCCTCCTCCGGCATCCCGCAGCCCGCGAAGCTGCTCGACGCGGGGCCGACTCAGCCTTTCGGCGACGCTGCCGGCCTGCTGAAGCTCAACGTGGACGGCACCGAGAAGCCCTGGGTGTTCCTCGCCTCCGGCAACGACAACCGGGTGCCGCGCACGACGACGTTCTATGCCTATGGCATGCCCGACTCCACCGCGGCCAACAACCTGCTCGCCACGATCCCCCTGGGCAGCCTGCCGATCGACCCGACGGACACGGGCAACGTGGCCGGATTCCGACGCTCGCTCGTGGATGGCAGCGGCAACCGGTACTACAGCACGGCCCAGCCGGCCACGGCCTTCAACGACGCGGGCAACGGGCGCGTCTTCTTCGTGGCCGCCCGCTTCGTGCCGCCCGACATCACGTGTCTGTCGCGCTTCGACAGCCTGCTGTTCGCGCTCGGCGCGGCCAGCGGCGGAGCGGCGTACGACTTCAACGACGACGGCACGGCGGACCTGTTCACCCGGATCGAAGGCCAGCGCGTCGGCAGCGTTCAGACGGCCGGCGGCCAGGTCATCTACTCCAAGAGCGGCAACCTCGACGAGGCCCCCGGGCCGCCGCCGCCGCCTTCGGCGATGCCCACCCCGGCGTCCCCGCAGCCGGCGCGGATCAGCGTGACCGCCCTGCGCCCGGGCACGTCGGTCTGCCGATTCTGATCTGACGCGGGTCCCCGGGCGCTCCCCGGGGACCCGCCTTCAGCGCACGTAGCCGAGCGCGCGCAGGTGGGCGTCGTCGCGCGGCGACGACGCGGGCGTCGCGCCGGGCCAGCGCAGTCGCACCCCCGGCCGAGGACCCGGATCCGCGAGAGTGCGCTGGACCCACCCCGTACCGGACCGGGTCCACTCCAGGGCGCGGGCCGCCGTGTCGAGTTCCACCGCGAACGGCCGGCCGTCGAGGCGCAGCGTCAAGCGTCCGCGGGCGCGAGCCGTCAAGCCCAGCCACAGCGTCGCGCTCCGCCCGAGGCTCACGCGGTAGACGTCTTCTTCGGCGGCGTCGACGAGCCCCGCCGGTGGGAACTCCACCCAGGCGCCTTCGGGCGCCGTCCGCACCTCCACGTCGATCCGCCGGCTGCCGTCGTGCACGATCTCCAGCCCCCGAGCTGCGGCCAGGCGCGCCACCTCCGCCAGCAGCGGGCTCGACTCGGCATCGGCAGGAGGGGGGCGCACCGGAGCCTGGCCCGCGTGGTCGAAGCGCGGGTACCACGCCCGCTGCAGGCCGGCGCCCGGAGCGACGTTGACGCGGAGCAGCCCCTGGAGCGGACCATGATGCGCGAGCGTGAGCCACGGGTTGGGGGCGATCAGATCACAGCCCACGGAGCCCGTCGTCGCGGCCAGCGAACGGCCGTCAAGGCCGGCGGGGCGGCCCCCTCCGGCAGCCTCCAGCAGCGTCGGGCCCACGTCCTGGCCGCAGGCGAGGTCGTCGCGCCTGGTGCCGGCGGGGAAGCCGGGGCCAGCGACCAGCAGCGGCACGCGGAACACGGCGGGATCGACCCAGCCGTGCCCGTAGAGACCGCCGGCGCCAGTCGCTTCGCCGTGGTCCGAGGTGATGGCGACCACCAGTGCGCGCGGATGCTGCTCGAACGCGTCGAGCAACGGACCGAGGGCGGCGTCGAGCGCCGCCAGGCCCTCGTCGTAGAGCCACTCGACGCAGCGCTCGGGGGCATCCGGCGCCGGCACCGGCCGGCCGGCGGCGTCCTCGAACTGCGGGCGTGCGGGCGACACCTGGTCGGGCGCCAACGCGAAACGCAGGCGCGTGCCGGCCGGGCCGCAACCCGGCGGTGCGGGGAAGTGGCCGCGCGCCTCGAAAGGCTCGTGGGCCGCGTAGGTGTGCAGGAACAGGAACAGCGGGCGCCCTTCGCGTTCGCCCAGGGTCCGGACCGCCTCCGCGATCTGGTCCGGCAAGGCCGCCAGGGCCTCGCGCTCGGTCCACTCGTAGCGATCGAAGCCCCGCGCGAAGCCGAAGTCGGGGTGCAGGAAGCCGCCGCCGGTCAGCGCCACGGTGCGATAGCCGCGATCCCGGAAGTGCTCGGCGAGCAGGGGCAGGTCCGGCGCGAGCCCGGCCAGCGCGTGTTCGATCACGCCCGTGCGCAGCGGCGAGCGGCCCGAGAGCAGGCTCGCGTGGGAGGGCAGGGTGCCACCGGCCGCGGCGAGGGCGCGGTCGAAGACGGCCGCCTGCCGCGCGGCCCAGGCCGCGAGGTGGGGAGTGGTCGCACGGGGGTGGCCGTGGAGCGACATCCGGTTGCGCCCGACCGTGTCCAGCGAGACCAGCACGACGTCCGGGCCCGGGCGGGAAGTGGGCTCACGGCGCGGGTCGGAGAGCAGCACCCGGCCCTGCGCGGCCGTGAACCGTACCCGGCGCGCCCCCTCGGGCCAGCCGAGGCGTTCGTCGGTCCATCGCCCCGGCACGGCCTGCAGGCCGCGAGGTGCGCCGGCCGCCCGGCCTGTCGAGTCGAAGAAGGAGATCTCCACGCGGCCGGGCTGCCCCGCGGCGCTCACCGACAGCCGCAGGTCGCCAGTCCCGGCAGCGGTCCAGTCGAAGTGGCTCCCCGGGTCGAGGGCGAGCGCGGGACGGCGCTCCCATCCGACGTCGACGGACGTGAGTCCGCCGTCTCGGGCCGTCAGCGCGGGCAGGCGGGCGAGTTCCGCGAGAAGCCGGTCGCCACCCCCGACGGAAGGCGACGCGCGCGGGCGATCGGTCGCGAGCCCGCAGCCGGTCACCAGCGCGAGGGCCCCGCAGGCCGCCGCAGCACAGCCCGCCGTCCTGAACGGAGAGCCGACGCTAGAATCCCGACCGAACGCCGACATGTCACTCCTCGGACCTGACTTCGCGCGCTGGTTCTCCTGGAGCACGCTGCGATCGCACGCCCCGGCGCTGCTGGTCCCGCTCGCCGTGCTGCTCGCGTTCGAGCCGCTGTGGGCCGGCCGCGAGGTGCTGTGGGGCGACTTCGTCAGTTGGTACGTGCCCAGCCACCACTTCGCTTCCACGCGATTGTGGCAGGGGGCGCTGCCGCTGTGGAATCCCTACTCGGACAGCGGCATGCCCTTCATGGGCGAAGCCGACCACGGCACGCTCTACCCGCCGTCGCTGCTGCTGCACGCCCTTGGCTGCGACCCCGTGCGGCTGTTCGACCTGCTGCAGGCCTTCACGCTGCTGCACCTCGTGTGGGCCGGCCTGTCGCTCTACGGCCTTGCCCGCTTCCTCGGGCGCAGCGCGTGGGCCGCGGCCTTCGGCGGGGTCGCCTTCGCGCTGTCGGGTGCGCTGGTGGCGCGTGCGTCGCACGTCTCCCTGGTGTGCGCGATCTCGTGGCTGCCGCTGGTGTTCGGGGGGCTCCACGCGAGCCTCCGCTCCGGACGCCTCCGGCCCGCGCTGTGGGCGTGCGCGGGCTTCGGCATGATCGCCCTCTCGGGTAGCCCTTCCACGGTCGTCGTGGCCGCGGTGGGCGCCGTCGCACTCGCGATCGGCGGGTGCGGCGGGGGCACCCGCGAGGCATGGGTGGCCTCCGCGAGGGCGCTCGGCCTCGTCGCCGCCGTGGCGATCGGCGGGACCGCGCTTGGGGCGGCGCAACTGCTGCCCATGCGCGAGCTGGTCCAGCATTCCGAGCGGTCGGCCTACAGCTACGACGATGTCGCCGCCTATGCACTCGACCCAGACAGCCTGGTCCTGCTGGCGGTTCCGCGGGCCTTCGGCTGGCTGCGTTACGAAGGAACGGCGTACTGGGGTCCGCCCAACTTTGCCGAGCTGGGCGGCTACGCGGGCCTGCTGACGCTGGCGTTCGCGTGGCTGGCGCTGACCCGCGGAGCTGGCGGCGACGTGCGGCCCTGGGCAGTTCTTGCCGGGGCCGGGTTGTGGCTGGCGCTCGGCCGATCGGGCGGACTGCACCAGATCCTCTATCTCGTGCCGGTCGTTGGCGAGATGCGGGCGCCCGGCCGGTTCCTGGCGCTGTGGGCGGTGGGCCTCGCGCTGCTCGCGAGCCACGGCCTCGACCTGGCGATCGCACGGGGAACTCGCCGCGCGCTGGCCGCCTGGCGATGGCGCACGCTGGCGGGGCTCGGGCTGGTGGCCTTGTGGGTGGGCCACCACCTCGCACCCGGAGCTGCGGGCCTCCAGGCCTGGCAACGCCCCGTGGCGGGCCTTGCCTTCCTCGCCAGCACCGGGTCGCTGGCGCTGGCGGCCGGCTGGCTGCTGCTGGCGGGCCGGAGCCGGGTCCGGGCTGCCGCCGGCTGGGCCGCCTGTGCCGTGCTCGTGATAGATCTCGCCGTGCAGTGGCGCGGCGTCGGCTTGCACCGGCGCGAGGAGATGGTCGCGACGCTGGGCCGCGACGACGCGCGCTACGACCGGATCGTCGCCGCGGAAGGCACGGACCTCCGTCTCAAGAGCCGCTACGCGAACCCGGGCCGCCTGCTGGTCAACCGCGTGCCCGCGGAGTCGGGCCCCGGCCGCCACCTGCTCGCCTACGAGCGCTTCCAGGCGGCGATCCGCTCTCACGACTCGCCGCTGCTCGATCTGCTCCACGTCGGCTACCTGGCCGAAGTCCGGTCGCAGTCGATCCGCGCGCCGGGTCCCAACCTGGTCACGGAGGAGGGACTGTGGCTGGCTCGCGGCGCCGCCGTCGAACTCCCGGTCGATCCCGAATTCGTGGTCGACGGACTGGAACTGGTGTTGACGATCGACCCGCGCGGCGAGCCTCCCGGTTCGACGATCGGCGAGGTCGAGGTGGCGGGGGAAAGCGGTGCCGCCCGCCGCCACCCGCTGCGTCTCGGCATGGAGTCGGGTCACCTGGCGGGCGGGCCGCCGCCGCAGGCGGCCGAGCGGATCGACGTGCGCCACTTCGTCCACGTGCGCGACGCCGGCGCCCTGCGTCGGACCTACTACCGGGCCGAGCTGCGCGGGGACCTGGCGGGTCCCGTCCGCCGCATCCTGCTGCGCCACGTCGGCGCGGGCGGCACGGCGCTCGTCGTCAAGGAGGTGCGCCTGCTGGCGGAGCCGCGGGCGGGCGATCGCTGGATGCTGATGCGGGAGGAGTTCCCCGCCGACGGCTTCCCGCTTCGCCTCTACCGCAACACCCGGGTCGGGCCGCGAGCCTGGGTCGCCCGCCGTGCCACCTGGGCAGACTCGCCGCAGCAGGCGATCGATCGTCTCGAGGTGGGCGGCTTCGACCCGCGAGTCGACGTCGCCCTCGAGGCGCCGGTGGGACTGCGAGGGCCGAGCGACGAATTCCCGCATCCCACGCCGGCAGGCACCGCGAGCGTCGAACGAGCCGAACCCGAGCGGATCGTGGTCCGGGCCCGCCTCGAGCGGCGAGGCTGGCTGGTGATCTCGGAGGTCCACTACCCGGGCTGGATCGCCCGCGCGGGCGGCGTGTCGTTGCCGATCGTGCGTGCCCAGGGCCTGTTCCGCGCGGTCCGCCTCGACGCCGGCGAGCACGTCGTGAGCTTCGAGTACCGACCCGGCTCGTTCCGCGGCGGTCTCGCGCTCTCGCTGGCCGCCGCGTTCGCGCTCGCCCTCGCCTGGCGGCGGGCTGGCTGAACAGGCTCCTATCGAGGGCTGCGACCCCGGGTCAGCCGCGCGTGCATGGCGCGCAGCGGGGCGGTCACCCGCCAGCTCCACGAGGCGCCGAGGTCGGCCAGCCGGCGATGCGCGTGCGAGAGGGCGTGCTCCAGGCCCGCGATGTGCCGGCGCGCCTCGGCCAGCTCGAACGCGGCATCGGTGCCCGGCGGCAGGGCTGGAGCGGGCCGCGCGCTCCACAGCGCGGCGAGCAGTTCCGCGCGCAGGCCGGCGATCTCGGCCGCGTGCAGGGTGGAGAGGTCCGAGTGGCGGGCGCCGAACGCGGCGGAGTGGCCGGCCGGCGCCGAGCCGGCGCCGAGGTGACGGGCGATCAGCAGGTCTCGCGCGAGCCGCGTTTCGTGGCCGGCCTTCGACAGCCGCAGCCGCAGGTCTGCCGTCTCGTCGCCGTCCTCGAGCCCCCCGTCGAAACCACCGATCTTCAGGACGGGCGCCCGCCGCCACAGCGTCGCTTCGGCCAGCAGTCCGGCCAGCACCGCGGCCGGCCCCGCGTCCGGGGCCCGGACCTCGGTCTCGAAGGCGCCGTTCGTGCGGAACCAGGCGGTGGCCCCCGCGGCCGAGGGACGGTCCTCGAGTTCGGCATGCGCGGCCGCGAGGAACCCGGGCTGGAGGCGTTCGGCCGCAGCCATGATGCAGACCGACTCGGTCGCGGCTTCCTGCAGCGCGCGGTTGCGGGCGCCGGCCGCGTGGGGCCGCGGCAGGCGCACGACGCGCAGGCGGGGCCAGCGATACCCGTCGAGCAGTTCCCGCGTGCGCGGGTCGAGCGATCCGTCGTCGACGACCAGGATCTCGGCGGGCGCAGGACGCTGGGCGTAGGCCGAGTCGACCGCGTCCTCGAGCAGCGCGCCTTCGTCGCGGCAGACGATGGCGACGGTGACCGGCTTCATGCGCTCGCCCCGGCCGCCAGCGGGGCCTGCGCCACCAGCTCCAGGTAGCGTTCGACGACGGCCGCCGGGCTGCCCTCGCGCTGGATGCGGCCGGCGTCGATCACCAGCGCGCGGTCGCAGAAGTCGCGGATCGTGCGCGGGTCGTGGCTGACGACGATCATGGTGCGCCCCGAGCGGCGCAGGCTCCGGAACCGCTCCTCGCAGCGCGAGCGGAAGCCCACGTCGCCCACCGCGAACACCTCGTCGAGCAGCAGGATGTCCCGGGCCGCCCGGAACGCCACCGAGTACGCGAGCCGCACCGCCATCCCGGAAGAGTAGTGCTTCAGCGGCACCCGCGCGAATCGCTCCAGCGAGGCGAAGGCCAGGATTTCCGGGATCGCCGCCCGCGCTTCGGCGAGCGGCAGGCCCATCAGCGTGCCGAGCAGGAGGACGTTGTCGACCGCGTCGAGGTCCTGGCTCCAGCCCACGCCCAGCTCCAGGATCGGCGTCACGGAACCAGCGACCGCGATGCGCCCGGAGTCGGGCCGGTAGATGCCGGCCAGCAGCTTGAGCAGCGTGCTCTTCCCCGAGCCGTTGCGGCCCATGATGCCGAGCGTCTCGCCTCGGCCGACCGCAAACGAGATCGCGTCGAGGACCTGGAGCCGTGAGGCTGCGGGTGACCGCCACGGGTGCAGCACGGCCTCTCGCACCGTGCGCACGCGGGCCTCGGGCAGCGGGAACGCCTTGGAGACCGCGTCGACGACGATCGCGGCCCCGGTCACAGATACTCCGCGGCGGCCGGCGCGTGCCGCCGGTAGAGCGCGAGGCCCAGCCCCAGCGACAGGGCCACCATCACCAGCAGCGGCCCGGCCGCGGCCAACTCGGGGACGCGGGCGCCGACCGCCGCGGCCCGCGCGTACTCCAGCACGGCCGTGGGCGGCCACAGCATCAACCACGGACGCAGCGGCTCGGGCACTGCCGAGAGCGGGTAGACGACCGGCGCCAGGAAGAAGCCGGCCTGGAGCACGACGTCCCAAACCTGGTTGAGGTCGCGGTAGCGGAGCACGACGACGCTGGTGCCGAACGCCACGCCGAGCACGATCGCCAGCATCGCGAGCTGGGCGCCGAAGAAGGCAGCCAGCGGAAGCGGTCCCGGCAGCCGGCCCGCCAGCGCGAGCACCGCCAGCAGCCCGGCCGTGAAGACGGAGAGCGTCAGCAGCGGGGTAGCCAGCGAGGTGACGACCAGCAGCCAGCGAGGGAATGCCGTCTTGCCGATCAGGTGGGCCTTGGCCAGCAGCGAGAGCATGCCGGTGCGGCTGCCTTCCGCGAAGAAGTCCCACAACACGATTCCGACCAGCAGGTTGAGGCGGTAGTCAGGGGTCGCGGCGAACAGCCAGGAGAACACGCTGGCGAGCACCCCGATCATCGCCACGGGCTTGGCCAGGGCCCACAGGAAGCCACCGAGAGTGCCGTGATAGCGGATGCGGAAGTCGGTCCGCACGAGGGTCCAGGCTGCGCCGAGGTAGTCCAGGCGGGGAGCTGCGGACCGGGCCGACGGCAACGAGGGGACGGCCGTGGCGGCGTCCGGGGGGGCGGCCGGCGCCACGACAGGGTCGGGCGCCGTGGGTGCCGCGGTGGCGAAGATGGCGCGTTCGAGTTCGGCCGCCTGGCGGGTTCGGGCGTCGACGACCCGCGCCAGGTCCGTCACCTCGTGGCTGCGGGTGGCGAGCGCGCGCTTCAGCTCGGCCACGCTCGCGTCGAGCTGCGCGACCTCCGCGCCGCGCGTCGCGAGGGCTGCGGTCAGTTCCGCCACGTCGGCATTGAGCGTCTCGACCTCGCGGGCGCGGGTCGCCAGGGCCGCGGTCAGCTCCGCCACGTCGGCATTGAGCGTCTCGACTTCGCGGACGCGATAGGCGAGGTCGGCCTCGAGTTTGGCCACCTGCTCCGGGGAGAACTCCCCGGGCCGATCAGCGGCCATCCCGCCGCCCCCGCGCACGAACCAGGGCCGCCTCGAGCCCGGCGCCCAGGGTGGCCGCGAACTGCGCGGGCGAAGCCTCCCGCTGCAGGCGTCGCTCCGCGGCCTCGCGCACGGACTGCCACAGCCCGGCATCGGCCAGCAGCCGTGCGCAGGCTTCGGCGAAACCGGCGGCGTCGTCGGCGACCAGCAGCTCGCGCCCCGCCTCCCACCCGAGCTGGCGGGCGAGCAGCGACGTGGCGACGACGGGCAGCCCGTGCGCGACCGCGTGGTGGACCTTGTGCGGGATGCCGGCCGCGAACCGGGTGGGCGCCACGAACACGCGCGCGGAGGCGTAGACGGCTTCGAGTTCGGCCACCGGACCCAGCCACTGCACGCCGGGCCTCGACAGGCGCGCCACCCGCGGCGAGCGCATCAGGCCGGCCACCCTTAGCCGCGGCGGGGGATCGCGACGGGCGGCGAGCGCCGGCAGCACCTCCTGCACGAGCCAGGTCAGGGCGTCCGCGTTGGGGTCGTCGTCGCCGTGGACTGCGCCGACGAACAGCAGGCCCTCGCGGCCGTCGAGCGGCGCCGCTTCCGCTGCCTGCAGGGCGTGTCCGAGGACCCTGACGTCGCCGTGCCCGCCCTCCGCGAAACGGTCGCGCTCGGCCTCCGAGACCGCGAACACGACGTCGGCCGCGCCGGCGAGCGCGACCTCCTGCCGGACCAGCGCCGCTTCCTCGCTGGCCGGGACCGGCTCCCCGCGCAGGCGCCGGCCCGCGACGTCGCGGAGCGCGAACAGCGCCTCGGCGTCGTAGACGAGCGCCGCCCCGTCGAGCAGCGACGCGTCCGCGGCCAGCGCCGCGCGCAGCCGCAGCATGTTGTGAGGCCGGCTGACCAGCACGAGGTCGTAGTGCCCGCGGCGCTCGGCGAGGAAGGGGCCGAGTCCGGCGACGCCCGGGTGCTTGACGACCTCCAGCGTGCGGGGCAGGTCGGCGTAGACCTCGCTCCAGCTCTCCTCGGCAGGGGAGAGCGGGAACAGCGTGGTCTCGTGGCCCAGCAAGACGAGCGTCTCGAGCAGCCGCCGCGCGCGCGGGAAGCCGGCGCCCAGCGCGTCGTGCGGCACGCGATCGTCGAGCACCAGCACGCGCGCCCCCCGCGTCCGCCGGCGCGTGCGTGCGGCCAGCACGCGCTCGGCCGCGGGCGGCTGCTGCGCCGCCAGCTCGGCGGCGTGCTTGCGCACGAAGAGCGTGCGGCGCTCGGCCTGCATCCGCACCGCGTGAGCCATCGACGGTGAAGACGCGAACTCGTAGTGCAGCACCGTCGCGCGCGGCTCGTAGACCACCCGCCGTCCGGTCCGCCAGAGCCGCAGGCAGTAGTCGGCCTCTTCGTAGTAGGCGGGGGCGAAGTTGTCGTCGAAGCCGCCCAGCTCTTCGAACAGCGCCCGGGGCGTGAGCAGGAACGCCCCCGAGCAGTAGTCGACGTCGCGCCGGAACATGAACTCCGGGCGGTCCGGGGCCTGGCCGCGGCCGTAACCGAGGCACGAGCCGTCGTTCCACACGATCGAGCCGGCCTCCTGCAGGGTGCCGTCGGGCAGCAGCAGGCGGCCGCCGACCGCACCGACGTCGGGGCCGGACTCGAGGGTCTCGATCGCGGCCTCCAGGCTGCCGGGGAGCAGCTCGGCGTCGTTGTTGAGCAGCAGCAGGTGGCGCCCGCGGCAGCGCCGGGCCGCCTGGTTCACCGCTCGCAGGAACCCGCGGTTCTCGCCGTTGACCACCACGCGCGCCCCCGCGATCCGCCGCAGCAGCGCCGGCGTCTCGTCGGACGACGCGTTGTCGACGATCACGACCTCGAGCGGGACGCGGCTCTCGGCCACCGAGCGCAGGCAGCGCAGGGTCAGCTCCGCCCGGTTGAAGAGCACGAGGATGACGCTGACGTCGGGCTCCGTGGCGTCGTCCAGCCGGAGCCGCGATCCCGAATCCAGGAAGGCGCGCAGTGCCACCCGCGCGCGCTCGGCGAGCTGCGCCTTGGGCCCGGTCTCGGGGGATTCCATCGTTCGCCGATGTTACTCCGGCCGCCTGGGCGCGACCGGCGCTTCTGCTCCGCCGGCGCGCAGCGACTGCTCGCCGGCGGCGAGCACCGCCACGACGTCGCGGGCGTGCCCGGGGCCCGTCAGCGGCGTCGCTCCGCTGCGCACGCAGTCGAGGAAGTGGCGCACCTCGACGCGCAGCGGCTCCTCGCCGGCGATCCGCGGGATCACCACGTCGCCCGCGCGGTGGAGCAGGTGCCAGCCGTCGGGCCGGTCGTAGTCCATGCGTTCGCCTGCGCGCGGCACGCGGTCGACGCCCTTGTCCGCGATCGTCACCCGCGCTTCCGCCATGTCGTCGTAGACGACCATCTTGCGGCTGCCGACCAGGGTCACGCGGCGGACCTTGCCGGGGTCGAGCCAGCTCGCGTGGACGTGGGCCGTGAGCCCGCCTGGCCAGCGCAGCAGGCCGAAGACCACGTCCTCGATGCCGGGCTGGATCCGGCAGGCCCCGTGCAGCGCGACGGACTCGGGGAGCTCACCGCCCAGCAGGTACAGCAGGATGCTCACGTCGTGGGGGGCCAGGTTCCACCAGGCGTTGACGTCCGTGCGCGCCTGGCCCAGGTTGAGGCGCTGGGTGTAGGCGTAGAGCAGGTCGCCCAGCTCGCCGGCCGCCACCAGTTCGCGCACGAAGCGCACCGCGGCGTTGTAGAGGAAGGTGTGCCCTGCCATGAGCACCAGGCCGCGCTCCGCGGCCAGCGCACCGAGTTCCTCTGCGTGGTTCACCTCGAGCGCCAGAGGCTTCTCCACCAGCACGTGCTTTCCCGCCAGCAGCGCCGCGCGGGTCAGTGCGTGGTGGGTGTCGGCCGGCGTCGCGACCACGACCGCTGCGATCTCGGGGTCGTCCAGGGCTGCCGCCGCGTGGCCGGCGAGCTCGACGCCGGAGAACGTCTCGGCGACGTAGGCCCGCCGCTCGGCGCGCGGTTCGCAGACCCGCTTCACGCGGCAGTCGGGCTGGGCGCGGAGGTTGCGGAGCAGGTTGGGTCCCCAGTACCCGCAGCCGAGCTGGGCCACCACGATCGGGCCCGGCTTCACCACGGGTCTCCGGGGGGGCGCGGCGGGCCAGCGACCGCGTAGACCCGGGCTCGCTCCAGCGGCGCCGCGGAGAGCGCGAAGGGCAGCAGCCCGTGGAAGTTCGAGTAGAAGCCGGCGCGCGCCTCGAAGCTCATCACCTTGAGCGGGAAGCGGGTGCGCGGAGAGAGCTCCGCGACGGGCCGCAGCCGCACGGCCAGCTCGTCGGCCAGCGGCGCGGGGCACGGCACTTCCGGGATCACGACCAGGTCGCCCGCGGCGATGCCGGCACCGTCCGACGCGAGCGGGCGGAAGCCCGCGCGCTCCATGTAATGGCGGAAGCCCCACTCGCCGGTGAACCAGCGGCCGCCGCCGCGCGGGCGCAGCGCTGCGGCCTGCTGCGCGACCTCGCGCTGGGCCTGCGCGAACCGGTAATCGGCCGCTGCCACCGCAGCGGCGAGCAGCAGCGTCGCCCCGGCGGCGAGCCAGGCGTCGCGCGCGAGCGCGGGCGCCGGCTGCCGGCGTTCGAGCCCGCGCAGCGTGACCAGCACCACGAAAGGAAGCGCGACCAGCAGGCTGCGGGCGGACGCGAACAGGTTGAGCGCGACCTGGGAGACGAGCGGCACCACCGCCATCAGCAACAGGAAGGCGTCGTCGCGGCCCGCCTCGCGTTCGAGGCCGCGCCGGGCAGCGGCCAGGGAGACGAGGGCCGCGGCGCCGCAGGCGAAGAAGGCGGCGAACGCCAACCGTTGTGCCGGCGTGTACTCGCCCGTCCAGGCGAACGTCGCGGCCGCCGTCAGGGCCACGACGAGGCCGAAGCTGCGGGCCCCGGCGCCGAGCCGGTGCGCGACCAGCAGCCACAGCGGGCCGAAGACCGTCGTGCCTCCCAGCAGCGCCACGTAGGCGACGGCGTCGAAGGTCACGCGGCCGCCGTCGAACGGGATCCACGAGCCGGCGTCGAGCGGGTGGGCGACGCCCAGCGTGCGCCAGGTCCACAGGCACCACGCCGCGAACAGCAGCGGCGTCGGCAGCAGCGCGGCGAGCAGCGGGCGCAACGGTTGCCCGCGCAACCACGGGTACACGAGCAGCAGCGGCACCAGCAGCAGCCCGCGGTACTGCACGAAGGTCGCGAGGGCGGCGAACGCCCCGCAGGCCAGGCGGGCGCCCGCGCCGCCGCCGTCGACCGCGCGCACGCCGGCCGCGACGGACCCGAGCCACAGCGCCAGGAACGGGACGTCGGTCATCAGCCCGTGCGACATCACCAGGAAGGCCGGCGTCGACAGCACCAGCGCGGTGGCCGCCAGCGGCAGCGACGTGAAGCGGCGTGCGAGGTCGCGCAGCGCCACCGCGGCGCCGATCGGGAACAGCCAGTAGGCGAGGTGCAGCGCGCGCTCGCGCTCGCCGCCGGCGAGCGCGGTCACTGCGGCCTGGTAATAGGACAGCAGCGGCGGGTGCTGGATGAAGTGGTACAGCGGCCCGCGCTCGCCGATGAAGGTGCCCTCGCCGCCGAGCGGGTCCGCGGGATCGGCCAGGATCCGGCGCGCGCTCCACAGGTACACGTCGTCGTCGATGTGGATCGGCCGGTCGAGACCGGCGGCCAGCGCCGCCAGCAGCGCGATGGCTCCCAGCAGCAGTGGTGCCCCGCCCCGCCCCGCCGTCGACTGAGCGTTCATCTCGCGCGTGTATCGTACACGCCGTGGAAGGCCCGGCGCGCCGCGACGAAACGACCGTGTTCCCGCTCACGCGGGCGGACGCGGCGGCCATGGCGGGTCTTGCGCTCGCCGTGCTCGCCTGCTCCTGGCCGTTCGCGACGCTGCGCCAGGTGTTCTACCAGGTGGACCTGGCGTTCATGGACCACCCGCTGCGCGCCCACGCCTTCGAGCACCTGCGGCACGGAGAGTTCCCGTTCTGGTGCGCCCACCTGCTCGCGGGCTTTCCGCTCTTCGCCGAAGGCCAGGCCGCGCTGCTCCACCCGGTCTCCTGGCTCTACCTCGCGCTGCCGCGGGAGGCCGCGCTCAACGCGACGATCCTGTTCCACCAGGTGACCCTCGCGCTCGGGGCCTATCTCTTCCTGCGCCAGCGGAGCGGCCGCGTGCCGGCGGCGCTGGGAGCCGCGACCGTCACGTTCTCGAGCTTCGCGCTGGTGATGCACGTGCTGCCCGGCTTCCTCGCGGTGATCGCGGCGACGCCCTGGCTGCTGTTCTGCGGCCAGCGCTTCGTCGACCACGGGCGTCCGCGCTGGCTCGCCGCGGCCGCCGCCGTGGTCGCCACCATGCACTTCGCCGGCGACCCGCTGGGGACCTGGCTCGCGGCGCTGCTCTTCGCCGCCTGCATGCTCGCCTCCGGCGCAGCCGGCTGGCGCCGGCGGCTGCTCGCGCTGCTGGTCCCGCTCGTGCTCGGCAGCCTGCTCGCGGCCGTCCAGCTGGCGCCGACGGCGGCGTTCCTGGCCGAGAGCACGCGTGCGGACGCCGGCCGGGCCGCGGCCCCCCGGGAGCACTTCCTGCCGGCTTCGCTCGCGCTGACCGCATGGTCGCCCCGCTTCCACGGCGAGCGCTTCTCGAGCTACCGCGGTCCACAGCCTCCGGTGTGGGAGGAGGGCCTGCTGTTCTTCACCGGCTTCACCACGCTGCTGCTGGCCCCGCTCGGCCTGTCTCGCGATCGCGCCAGCGCGCTGTGGAGCGCCGTCGCGCTGCTGGCCGTCGCGACCAGTTCGCGCGAGCTCCACGCGGCGGCGGGTTGGCTGTGGGGCTGGCCGCCGTTCGCCTTCTTCCGCTGGCCCGGCCACGTGCTGCTCTGGTTCGTCGTGGCCGCGGCCGTGCTCGCCGCGCGGGGGCTGGAGCGGGTGCTGAGCGGCCAACCGCTAGGCCGCGGTCGCCTGGCCGCCGCTGGTGCGATCGTCGGGTTCGGCCTCGCCGCGATCGCGTTCACGGCGAGCGCGGACGCGGGGCTGGCGGGCGCCCGGCGCGAGGACGCGCTGGCGCTGGCTCTGGCGAGCCTCGTGGGCGGGACCGCAGTCGCGGCCCGCCATCGCCTGGGGCGCCCAGCCACGGCCGCCGCCTTCTTCGCGATCCTGGCCGGCGGAGTCGCCCTCGGGCCGCGGCCCGAGGGCCTGGCGGCCGACGCTTACGCGAGGGCCGAAGCCGAGATCGCGCGCCTGGCCCCGGGGCTCGGGGCCGAAGGGCGGCTGCTCCCGCTGCAGGTCTGGGACGCGCCGTCGCGTCCTCAGGACGCCGAGAGCTTCCACCGCGTCGCTCGCGCCGCGCCCCCGAACCTCCACCTGCTCGCCGGGCTCGCGGCGACGGCCCAGTTCGACCTGCGCCACACGGCCACGCTGTGGCGCTCGCGCGCCGCGCTCGCAGAGCCGGGGCCGCGGGTGCTGGACCTGCTCGGCGTGGAGCGGGTGGTGGGGCCTGCCGACGGCTTCGCGCCGGACTGGCTCGCCGCGTCCTACGAGGCGTGCGTCAGCGGCCCTCCGGTCGTGTGGTGCCGCCGGGCGCCGGCGCCGCGGGCGTTCCTCGCGCGCGAGTGGGTCGTGGCCAGCGCCGAACAGGCGCTCGCGCGGCTCACCCGGGGCGATCAGCGGGACCCGCGGTCGTGGGTGACGCTCGAGTCCGCGCCGCGCTGGCTGCCGTCGCGCGACGCGGCGCGCGAGGACCGGGCCGAGATCGTCGCGCGCGACGGCCGCACCGTCACGATCGACGTGTCGGCCCGCGAGCCGGCGCTCCTGGTGCTGGCCGAGGCCTGGGCGGGCGGCTGGCGGGCCCGGATCGGCGCGGACGCGGCGCCGGCGCTGGTCGCGCACGGATTCCTCCGCGCCGTCACCGTGCCCGCCGGGCGGCACCGGGTCGAATGGCGCTACCAGCCGCCGGGGCTGTCGGCGGGGCTCTGGACGTCGCTGCTGGCGGCGGTGGGCTGGATCTGGCTGGCCTCGCGCGGCAGCACCTGGTAGACCCGCGCGCCTCCGCTCGAGAACGCGAGTCGCAGCCCCGGCATGCGATCGAGCCGGCGCTCGAGGCCGCCATCGCCCAGCCGCCGCAACTCGCCTTCGCACAGCAGCCACGCCACCCGCTCGTTGCGCAGCGCCTGCAGCAGCGCCTCGGCGTGGTGCAGTCCGCTGGGCGCCGCCAGGCTCCGGACCAGCGCGGCCTTCCGCGGGTAGTCGGCGGTCGGCGCCTGGTAGTCGGCGCTGAACATGCGGGTGCCCGCGACGAGCGAGACGAACGGCGAGATTGCGGGCGCCGCCAGCACGACGTCCTCGTCGGAGGCCTGGGCGTCGAGGAAGCGGAGCGCAGCCAGCACGTCCGTCGCGACGTACTCGGGCAGCCGGCCCCGGCCCGTGGCCGCTCGAGCGTCCAGCCAGTGGAAGACGCTGGTTCCGCAGGCCGCGAGCGAGAGCAGGGCCAGGGCGACCACGCCCGCTCTCCTCGCGGCGCCGGCGAGCGGCTCGAACAGGCGTGCCAGCGCGAGCGCCGAGAGCCCTACCAGCGGCACCGGGAGCCCGAGCACGAGCTGGAGCTGGAACGGGATCCACTCGATCGACAGGTAGGTCTGGCCCAGGTTGGCTGCGGCCCAGACGACGAGCACCCGGCGCGAGTCCAGCCGCGAGCGCCAGGCGACCACCGCGCCGACCCCCGCCAGCGCGGTGAACACGCCGAAGCCCATCGCGTACGCCGCGGGCGAGGGCGAGGCGTAGAGCGCCTGGCCGACGGTGAGGCGGGGATCGGACCACACGAGCCAGTAGTCGTAGGCGACGATCGGCGCCGAGACAGCGACGAGAGTGGCCCACCGCCGCGCGACGACGCCCGGCCGCGCTCCGGAAAGCACGCGCCACGATGCCAGGGCCGCCAGCATCGACCACGTGGAGATCACGCCGTAGGGGTAGACCGTGCCCAGCAGCAGCACTCGGGCGCCGGCCCAGGCCGCATCGCGCGGCGACCCGTCGAGCGCGTCGAGCCCGGCCCGGAGGCTCCAGAGCAGCAGCGCCGTCGCCGCCGGCAGCACGCACTCGCCGAGCAGGGTCAGGAACACGTTGGACTCGACGACCCAGAGATCGGGGGTGATCCGCTCGACGGGCAGCGTCGAGAAGCCGCTGCCGTCGCCCCAGCGGGCCAGCGGGATCGCGTACGCGCCGAGGCCCGATCCGAACGCCAGCATCGCCAGCGCCCAGGCCTGCCATCGCGGGGAGAGGCCCGCGTGGCGGAACCAGGCGAGGGCCGCCAGCAGCAGCAGCACGCCACCCGCGACCCGCGCCAGGTGGAAGGTCGCGATCAGGGGCAGCCCGGTGAGCCGGGCCAGCCCGCCCATCGCCAGCCACAGCGGGTTGAAGACGGCACGGCGCTCCGCGTGGCCGTTGAACTTGTCCTCGAAGAGCAGGTGCCCGTCCAAGGCTTGGCGCGCGCCCCAGCTCAGGTAGAACGCCTGGTCGTTGGCGTAGGGGCCGACGAGACCCAGGAAGGCGCGGCCGGGCGGCGTGCGCCAGGCCGCCTCGACGTAGGGCCACGAGGTGACGGCCACGGCCAGCGCCACGACGACCCACGCCAGGCGCGGCACGGAGGCGACGCCCGCGCGCGCGCCGATCAGATGAAGTCGTCCGAGGTGCGCGGCCCGAACGTGTAGGCCACCAGCTTCCCGAAGCCGACCAGAGTGTCGCGCGGCGAGCGCAGCAGCGTGCCGAAACGTTTCGCGAAGTAGCGCGGCCGGAAGTAGAACTCGCGGTAGAAGCGGCGTTGCCAGGCCTCGACCCGGTCGTAGTTCGGGGGCCGGTAGACCAGCTCGCGCTCGGTGAACGGGTCGAAGTCGACCTGCTCGCCGGTTTCGGCGAACAGCCCGGTGCCGGGCCAGTACTGGGTCTTGGTGACGATCACGTAGTCGAGGTCCAGCTCGCAGGCGAGGGCGATGCTGGCCGCGACGTCGTCGTCGGTCTCGATCGGCGCGCCGACGATGAAGAAGACCGAGCACTCGACGCCGCTGTCCCGGATCACCGCCATCTGGCGGCGGATCTTGTCGAGCGTCAGCCCCTTCTTGTAGTAGTCGAGCACGCGCTGGGAACCGCTCTCCACCCCGACGTACATCCGCCGGCATCCCGCCCGCTTCATCGCGGCCAGGAGTTCGGCGTCGACCGTGTCGACCCGGGTCAGGCAGGTCCAGGCGACGTCCAGCCCGCGCTCGACGAGGCCCTCGCACAACCGCAGGGTGCGGGCCCGGTTGAGCGTGAAGGTGTCGTCCATGAAGCGCAGGTTGCGGATGCCGTGGTCGCGGCGCAGTGCCTCGATCTCCGACAGGATGCTGTCCGCCGAGCGCGAGTAGAGCTTCTCGCCGAACGTGCGCACGCAGTAGTTGCAGCGGTACGGGCAGCCGCGCTCGGACATGATCGTGCCGATCGGGCGCTCCAGGTACGACTCGTTGTAGAGCTCGAGCGGGACCAGCGAGTGGTCGGCGAACGGCAGCGCGTCGAGCTCGGCCTGGCGCCCGCGCTCCGGGTTGACGTGGATGCCGCCCGCCGCGTCCTTCCAGGCCAGCCCGCGCACTCCGGACAGGTCGCCGCGCCCCGCGAGCAGCGCGTCGTAGAGCTCGGAGAACACGAGCTCGGGTTCGTCGCGGATCACGTAGTGGACGCGGCTGCGGTCCAGCACCTGGTCGGGGAACTGGGTCGGCAGGTAGCCGAACAGCGCGATGCGCAGCGCCGGGAAGCGCGCCGCGATGCGGTTCAGGCACGCGAGGTCGCGCGGGAACGTGTTGAAGCCCGCCAGCGTCACCAGCAGCCCGGGCTGGTCGCGCGCGATCTCGGCCTGCACCCGCGCCTCGTCCCAGCCGAGGGCGATGGCGTCGATCAGGCGCACGTCGTCGCGCCCCTTCCAGCGGCGCAGGATCGCGCCCAGCCCCATCAGCTCGAGCGGCGGGTTGAGGAAGTTGGGTGCGTGGTACGAGGCCACCCAGCGCCGCATCACGCGCTTGGGGTAGGGCGGGTTGAGGAGCAGGACCTTCATCGCGCCGGCCGTACCTCGCGCCCGAGTCCGACCTCGATCGGCAGCGGAGTGTGAGCGATCTCACGCATCAACGGCCCGGGATCCACCTGGGTATCCTGCGTGAAGGCCAGCACCTGGTCAACCGTCAGCGGCACGTGCGTGGAGAGGCGGCCCAGCGCGCGGGCCAGCAGCAGCACCGGCGCGACCGGCACGTGCACGATTCGGCGCCGCACGCCCAGCGCGCGGGCCACGGCGTGGACCAGGTCGTCGAACGAAATCGGCGCCGGGCCGGCCAGGTCGAAGACGCGGCCTTGCGGCTCGCCGCCTGCGAGCGCCGCGAGCGCCGCGACCGCATCGCCGATCCACACCGGCTGGACCACGCGGCGGCCGGTGCCGAGGATCGGCACGACGGGGCTGCGGCGGATCACGCCCACGAACGTGTCCCATTCCTTGCTGCCGGTGCCGTAGATCATCGTCGGCCGCACGATGGTGAACGGAACGCCGCCCGCCTGCACCAGGCCTTCGCCTATTCGCTTGGTCTCGCCATAGGCGTCGCGCCGCTCGCGGCCGGCGCAGGTCGAGCTGACGAACACGAAGTGGCGGGCACCCGCGGCGCGCGCGGCACTCAGCAGGTTGTCGAGGCCGGCGACGTTGACTCGCCGGTTGACCGCGGCATCGCTGACGTCGGCGGCGGCTGCGAGATGGACCACGGTGCTGCAGCCGGCGACGGCCTCACGGCAGGCGCCCGGGTCGCCGAGGTCGCCCCGCACGACCGGCACGCCCGCCGCCGCGAACCACTCGCCGTTGCGGGCCGAGCGGGCGAGAGCCCGGAAGGCCACGCCGCGGGCGTGGAGCGTGCGGGCGAGGTGGCCGCCCACGAAGCCCGAGGCGCCGGTCAGCAGCAGCATGTGCTCATCCTTCGGCGCCGAGCCGCGCCAGGCGCCACGGTCCGATGCCGGCGCGCGCCAGGACCAGCGCGCCGACCAGGCTGATCGGGACCAGCAGCAGGGCGTGCAGCACGAGGGCCACCGCCAGCGCCTGCTCGGCGGGCAGCGCGTAGCCCGCGGCCAGCGTGGCCTTGACGACGTACTCGAAGACGCCGAGCGCGCCGGGCGCGGAAGGCAGCGCGAAGGACAGGTAGCTGGCCGCGACCAGCGCCAGGTTGCCCGCCCACGGCAGCGAGACCCCGAAGGCGGCCAGCACCGACTGCATGGCGAACGCCGTCACGGTCCACTCGGCGACGCCGAACGCGAACACCGCCAGCAGCCGGGCGCGGCGGGGGAACGCCGCCAGTCCTTCGTTGAGGCCGTGGACCCGGCTGGCCAGCGATTCGCCGAAGCGCGGCAGCCGCCGCACCCACGGCGTCAGGTCGGCGCCGCGGGCGACCAGGGCGAGGGCGAGGGCCGCCCCGACGGCCAGGGCGGCGAGCGGCACGGCCGCCTCGGCGGGCAGCGTGCCGCGGCCACCCAGCGCCAGCAGCACGACGCCGCAGCCGCAGAGCAGCACGATCGCGTCCAGCAGTCGCTCGACGACGATCGTGCCGAGCACGACGCTCCGCCGCGCCGCCGCCTCCCGCGCGAGCCAGGCGGCCCGCGCGACCTCGTCGAGGCGCAGCGGGACCACGGTCGAGGCGAGTGCGCCGACGGCGATGGCGCCGAAGAACGAGCGCAGCGGCAGCCGCCCGACCGGCGCGTAGACGAAGCGCCACTTGGCCGCCTTGATCGTGAACACCAGGGCGTCGAGGGCGAGCGCCATCAGCAGCGGCCCGGGGCGGGCGTGGCCGATCGCGGCGGCGAGGCGCCCCGGTTCGACGTCGCGCAGGGCCAGCAGCAACAGGCCGCCGCTCAGCAGCGAGGCGGCCAGCAGCCGCAGCCCGGGCCTTCCCATCAGGCCCCGTCGGCGCGGCCTCGGCTCCCGCGCCATTGGCGCAGGGCGTGCTGGATCAGGCCGCCCACGCCCAGCGCCACGCCAACCGGGATCATCAGCGCCGCGATCACGTACCGGGCCGCGAAGCGCAGCGCGCTCTTGCGGGCGTCAACGGGCGGCATCGCGGGCCTTCGCTGCCGTCTCCGTCGCGGTCGGGTGCTGGGCGCGCAGCCGCGCAACCAGCGCCGGCAGGTCCTGCCCCGTGCGCTCGAAGTAGGCCTCGATCTCGCCGCGCATCTTCGGGTGGCGCTCGCGGCAGTAGGCGACCGACTCCACGTCGGTGAACTCGCCCATCAGCGGCTTGTAGAACATCCGGGCGTAGACGTCGGCCGGCACCCCGAACACGCACGTGGCCTGGGTGTCGAAGAAGATGAACTGCTTCTTGAGTCCGCGCTTGGGGGCGATGCCCCTCTCGAACAGCCGCTCGTCCGAGCGCGGCTCTCCGTAGATCGGCTGCACGTGCAACACGCCGTAGTCGCGGAAGTACAGCGCCCGGTTCTCGGCCAGCACCGAGCGCCGCTGCTCCGGGATCGCGTCCTGCTTCTCGATGCTGCCGTCGGCGAGCACCGGGATGCCGTGCTCGAGGTTGTGGATCAGGGCTGCGGTGTGCATCGACAGCCGGCAGCCCATGCAGACGAGGGCGGTCATGTCGAACCCGTACTCGCGCAGGTCGCGCCGGACGTCGCCGAACAGGATCCGGCGCACGATCTCGCCGATCGGGCGGATCACGTGTTCGACGCGCTCGGCGCCGTACCGCTCGCGGAGGAGGTCGGCATGGACCCGAGAGTTCTCGACGAAGAAGACGTATCCGGGGTCGAAGGTGAGCAAGGTCACCTTGCGGCATCGCTCCAGCAGGTGGACCGCGGCCAGCGCCGAGTCGGTGCCTCCCGAGAACAGCACCGAGCCCTGCTCGTAGTCGTGAACCAGTCGGTCGGGCAACAGGTCAGCCATCTCTCCTCGCGATGTCCCAGAAGCGCGCCACGTCGCCGGGCGTCGCGTGCCAGGCGCCGGCGTCGCCGCGGCCCTCTTCGGCCACGCGCTCGAAGGCCGTGCGGCACCGCGCCAGCAGGTGGGCCTCGTTGTGCACCACGAGCTGGCCGATTCCGCCACGCCTGCGCACGGCGTCAAGCTTCCCGCGCCAGGCCGCGATGATCTCACGCTCGCCGCCGCCGGCGAGCACCAGCTTGTCGTCCAGCGGCAGCGTGAGCGGCACCTCGAGCAGGCCGTCGCGCCAGAACGGCCGCAGCGTGGCGCAGCCGCGCCGCGGCGCCAGCAGCGAGCGCACCTCGGTGTCCGGCACCTGGCTCGCGTAGGCGAAGCGGAACCGCAGCTCGCGACGCAGCGCCGGGCTCTCGAGCAGCGATGGCGCACGAAAGCCGGCCATGGCGTGGTCGGCCACCAGGTCCGCGCACGCGTCGAGGCGGCGGGCGATCGCGGCCGGAGCCGCGTAGCCCAGGCGGTTGTCGTGGCGGTCACCGTGCAAGCCCAGCTCGTGGCCGGCGGCGCGGATCGCCGCGACCGCGCCCGGGTCGCGGCGCATCACCTCGCCGACCACGAACCAGGCGGCGCGGATGCCGCGCGCCGCCTCCCACTCCGCGACCGCCGGTGCCCGCTGCAGGCCGTCGACCGTGTCGACGTCGTGGCTGACCACGAACACCCAGCCGCGACCGCCTGGCCAGGCCGGGGGCCACTCGAGCGTTGCGCCGGCCCGGCGGGCGGCGGCCACCCACGTCGCGCCCAGCGCGTCCGCCGCGTCGTCCAGCGGCCAGTCAGGGAAGCCGGGCGGCGGCGCGGAGTCCGCGCGGGCCAGCAGGCGGAAGGCGCGCAGCCGCAACTCGCCCGGCACGAGCTGATAGGGCAGCGGCACTCGCGTGTGGAGCGGCCGGCGCGGTCGCACGTGACGCTCGTGGAGCAGCGCATCGACGGCGCGTGCGGGGTCGAACAGGAAGACGACGCCCTGCGCGTCCTCGACGATCGCAGGGGCGCCGTCCAGCGTGGCCAGCGTCCGCGAACCCGGGCTCGGCGGAGACAGCTCCTGGTCGAGCCACAGCGCGAACGGCGCGGGCGCGCCGGGCAGGTCCGGCCCCGGCTCCAGCGTCGCCACCCGCGGAGCCCCGTTGCCGCCGCCACGCACCTCGATCCGGGCGCCGGCAGCCGGCGGCAGGTTGGCCGTCACGGCACGCGGCCGAGGCGGAGGTCGAGCCAGAAGCGGCCCATGTCCCACACGGTGCGCAGGATCGTGCGGGGGTTGCTGCCCTTGGCCTGCCCCGAGCGGCGAGGCACGTAGCGCGAGTCGATCTCGGTCACGGAGAAGCCGGCGCGGCGGGCGCGCACCAGCACCTCCTCCAGCATGAACACGCCGCGCGACCGGGGCTTCACGCGGGCGAACACCTCGCGGCGCCACAGGTGGACCCAGTTGACGTCGCGGAACGACTGGTCGAAGAGGGCGTCGACGAGGCGGATGAAGACGGCGGAGCTGAGCCGCCGGAACCACGAGTAGTCGCTGCGCGCGATGCGGGACCCGATCACGATGTCGGCGTGCTCGGCGGCCGCGACGTACTCGGCGATCTCGGGCACGTGGAACTGGCCGTCGGCCGGGACGTACATCACGAGCTCGCAGCGGGCCTCGGCGATGCCGGTGAGGATCGCGCCGCCCGATCCCTGGTTGCGCGGGTGCCGCACCCAGCGTACTCCCGGGAGGCGCTGCGCGAGCGCGGCGGCCTCGGCCGGCGTGGCGTCGGTGCTCGCGTCGTCGACGATCACCACCTCCCAGCGCGGCAGCGCCGAGGCGACCCGGGCCACCTCTTCGACCACGACCGAGAGGTTGCCTGCCTCGTCGAAGGCGGGCACGACGACGGTGAGCCCGCTCACGCCGCGGGGCGGGGTCCCTGCTTGCGCAGCAGGAACGGGCCGATGGCGAGAGCGTCGAGGCCGCAGGAGTGATAGCAGCGCAGCGCGTCGCGCGGCGTGGCCACCATCGTCTCGCCCTGGCCGTTGAACGAAGTGTTCAGCACGATCGGCACGCCGGTCAGCCGCTCGAAGCAGGCGAGCAGGCGGGCGAACAGCGGCTGCACCCGCGGGTCGACCGTCTGCACCCGCGCCGAGCCGTCGACGTGGACCACGGCGGGGATGCGCTCCCGCACCTCGGGCCGCACGACGAAGTTCTTGATCATGAACGGCGAGTCGCCCGGCCCCCGGAAGTAGTCGCCGAGGGCGGCACGCAGCACCGCCGGGGCGTAGGGCCGGAACGGCTCGCGCCGCTTGACGCGGGCGTCGAGCACGGCCTTGCTGTCGAGCGTGCGCGGGTCGGCCAGGATGCTGCGCTGGCCCAGCGCGCGCGGCCCGAACTCCATCCGCCCCTGGAACCAGCCGAGGACGTCGCCGGCCGCGATCCGCTCGGCCGCCGCGGCCGCGATGTCCTCGCAGCGCTCGTAGGCGAGCCGGTCCTCGCGCAACTCGCGCTCGATCGCGGCCGCGTCCCACTCGGGGCCGAGCGCATCGCTTTCCATGGCCGCGGTCCGGGGCTGGCCGTGGAGCTGGTGGGCGACCCACAACGCCGCGCCCAGCGAGGTGCCGTTGTCGCCCGCGGCGGGCTGGATGAAGGCGTCGTCGAAGCCGCCCTCCTCGATCAGTCGCGAGTTCGCCACGCAGTTGAGGGCGACGCCACCCGCCAGGCACAGGCGCGACAGGCCCGTGCGCCGGCGCAGGTGGCGGCCGACGTGGATCAGCGCCTCCTCGAGCAGGGCCTGGGCGCTGGCCGCCAGGTCGCGGTGGCGCTCCTCCAGCGGGTCGCCCGGGCGCCGTTCCGGCCCGAAGCGCTCCACGAACTTGCGCGCGTAGCGGCGCGGCCGCTCCTGGTGCCAGGCGAACCACGACAGGTCGAACTCGAAGCCTCCGTCGTCGCGCAGCTCCAGCAGCTCGCGCAGTTGCGGCAGCAGGCGCGGTTCGCCGTGGGCCGCCAGCCCCATCACCTTGCCCTCGTCGCAGTTGGCGGCGAAGCCGAGGTACTGGGTGACGGCGGCGTAGAAGGCGCCCAGCGAGTGGGGGAACAGGACGCGCGAGAGCGGCTCGAGCCGCTCCCCGCGGCCCCGCGCGAGGAACGTCGACGCGTGCTCGCCGTAGCCGTCCACCGTCAGGATCGCGGCTTCCTCCCAGGGCGAGGCGAAGAACGCGCTGGCCGCGTGGGCCTCGTGGTGGGTGACGTAGACGATGCGCAGGTCGCGCGCCGCGCCGCGCAGGGCGAAGCGCTGGTCCACGTACTCGACCTCGAGCTCGGGCCACCCCGGCGGGTACTGGGCGAGCAGGTGGTTGGGCAGGTTGAAGAGGTACTCCAGCGGGTGGCGCACGGCGCCCGACTGGCGCAGGTTGAAGCCGGCGAGGTGCACGCCCGGGTTCCAGAAGAAGGCGACCACGTCGACGCCCGCCAGGTCGACCCCGCCGATCGCCAGGCAGCAGCGGATCGACTCCGCGGGGAAGTCGCGGGAGTGCTTGCGACGCGTGAAGCGCTCGTCGGTTGCGGCGGCCACGACGCGCCCGTCGCGCACCAGCGCCGCCGCCGCGTCGATCGAGTGGTTGATGCCGAGGATGTCCATGCCAGCGGGGCCGGGCGCCCCGCTGCCGAGGATAGCAGGCGGCGCCGGGCCTGCCCCGCTCAGCCGTGCAGGAACACGTTTCTGTACCAGGCGATCGTGCGCGCGAGCCCGTCGTCGAGCGTGACCCGCGGCCGGAACCCGAGCCGGGCTTCGGCCTTCTCGATGTTCGGAAAGCGCACCCGCACGTCGCCTTCCGGCCGGTACGGCGCGTAGCGGATCTCGGAGCGGGAGCCGCACAGCGCCACGATCTTCTCGGCGAGGCCGGCGACGCTGACGGTTTGCATCGGGTTGCCCAGGTTCCACACCTCTCCCACGGTCTCCGGGGCCCGGTCCAGGCAGGCCATCACCCCGTCCACGAAGTCGTCGATGTGGCACCACGCGCGCAATTGCGAGCCATCGTTGTGGATCGTGAGCGGCTCCCCGCGCAGCGCCAGCGGCGCGAAGATCTGGACGGCGCCTTCGCCCACCTGGCGCGCCCCGTAGACGTTGAACGGGCGGATCGAGAGCACCGGCAGCCCGTGCTGGCGGTGGAAGGCGAAGCACAGGTGCTCGGCGGCCAGCTTGCTCACCGAGTAGGTCCAGCGCGAGACGAGCACCTCGCCCTGGCTCGTCGGGTCGGTCTCGGCCACGCCCACAGCGACCGGGCCGTACACCTCGCTGGTCGAGAAGTTGACGAACAACTGGGGCTTCACCTCGCGGGCGACCTCCAGCACCACGTTGGTGCCGAGGGCGTTCGTCTGCAGCGTGTCGACTGGCCGCGAGTAGTAGTTGGAGACGCCGGCGATCGCCGCGAGGTGCAGGATCACCTCGGCACCTTCGGCGGCCGCGCGCAACGTGGCGCGGTCGAGGATGTCCCCGCGCACCAGGCGGAAGCGGTGGTGCCCGGGAAGGCTGGTGAAGCGCAGCGCGTCGCGGACTCCGCTGTCGTAGACGACCACCTCGTTGTCCGTCACCAGGCGCTCGCAGAGGTGGGAGCCGATGAAACCGCCGCCACCCGTCAACAGGATCTTCCGCCCCTTCAGTTCCATCGTCTCCAGGGCCTCCGTCGGGGAGCGATCGTAGCGGGAATCGCATGACAGGAGGACCGCATGCAGGGTATTTGCTCAAGCGGTCCCTCATGGTGCTAGACTTCTGCTATGGCCCAGCAACAGGTTCGCATCTGCCCGGCCTGTGGCACCCGCAACAAGCCCGCCTGGGAGTTCTGCGTCAAGTGCGGGGAGTCTCTGGCCGATTCGCCACTCGTCTCACCGGGTGCTTCTGCGCCGGCGTCTGCAGAGGGCACGCCAACCGCGGGCGCGGGTTCGACGGTCGGCCTCGTCGTCGGCCTCGTCGCCCTCGCCGTGCTCGCCGCCTGGGCCGCTTCGCGCATCGCGCTGCCGCGCGACGAGGTGTCTCCCACCGCGTTCTCGACCGGCGGCGTGTCGCTGCCGCCGCCCGCCCCCTCGAGCGTGGAGGCGGCATCCGAGCTGGACGAAGGGCTGACCCTGCTGCGCACCGGCAAGGCTGCGGAGTCGCTGGAGAAGCTGAAGGCGGCGGCCGACGCGGCTCCCGAGGATCCCGAGGCCCAGTACGCCTACGGCCAGGCCCTGTGGGTCACCGGCGACCGCGCAGGTGCCCTCGCGCGCTACCAGGAAGCGGCGCGCCTGGAGCCGCAGTCGGTTCGCTACCACGCCGATGCCGCCAAGGCTGCCGCGGCTCTCGGCCTGAGGGGCGACGCGATCGCCGCCTACCGGGCGCTGCTCGACGTCCAGCCCGACACACCCGGGGCCCTGCGCGCGCTGGCCACGCTGGTCGCGGAAGGCGGCGACCAGCGCGAGGCGGCGGAACTGCTGACGCGGGCCGTGGAACTCGAGCCCGGGAGCGTCAAGCTCAACACCGACCTCGCCTACGCTCTCGAGCGGATCGGGCGTGATGCGGACGCCGCGGCGGCCTATCGCCGCGCACTCGCGGGCGATCCGGCGGCCGAAACGGCACGAGCGCGTCTGGTCGAGCTCGAGTGGAAGGCGGGCCGGGCCGAAGCCGCCCTGGCGCTGGTCAACGAGGGGCTTCGCGCCCAGCCGGATCAACCCGGGCCCCATCGCTCGCTGGCGATCCTGCTCGAGCGGCAGGGGCAGCCGTCGGCGGCAGCGGCGGCCTACCGCGAGTACTGCCGTCTGGCTCCCAATGCTCCCGACGCCAAAGCGCTCGAACAGCGGGCTGCGGCCCTCGAGTCCGCGGCGGCGGCGCCGGCGGCCAGCGGCGAGGCAGCGTCGTGAAGTCGCGCCTGGCCTTGGCCCTGGGGTTGTTCCTGGGCTGCGCCTGGTCGTTGCCGGCACAGGAGCCGAGCTTGGCCGAACTGGCGGCGCGCGAGAAGGCCCGGCGCAAAGCTGCGAAGAAGGCCAACCCCGAGACGCGGACGTTCACAGAGGAAGACCTCGAGTCGGCAAAAGGAGAAGGTGTCTCCACGCCCGGTGCCGAGCAGACTCCGGCCGTGCAGACGCGCCCGATGCCGCAGCTCACCACTGCTCCGCAGGAGCGGCGCAGCGGCGGCGAGGGCGGTGACGGTGGCGAAGAAGGCGGCGACGGCGAGCGCGGCGAGCGCGGATCGGACCGGGGCGGCTGGGCCCAGCGCGCCGCGGCGCTGCGCGAGCGGATCGGCGCGGCCGAGGCAAAGGTGCCTGCCCTGGAGCGCCAGATCGAGGAGCTGCGCCTCGACAACAACCCCAACGCGCCCGACCTGCTCGACCCCAACCGGCTCCAGAAGCGGGCAGCGGCGATCGAGGACCTGCGGCGCCAGGTCGAGGCAGCAAGAGCAGAGGCCGAGCAGTTGCGCCGCGAGTACGCCGAACTCGAAGAGGCCGCGCGGCGGGCAGGCGTGCGCGATCTGGAGGGTCGCGACTGAGCGACATCCTGCTGGTCGAGGACAAGGAGTCGCTGCGCGAGGTGCTGCGGCGGACCCTGGTCCAGGGTGGCTTCGCCGTGGACGAGGCAGCCGATGCCTACGCGGCCCGCCGCCGGCTCGCCGCCGGCCGCTACCTCGCCGTGCTGACCGACCTCCGACTGCCCGGCGGCAGCGGCTTCGACGTGATCGACGCCGCGCGCGAGGCCGATGCCGATGCCGCCGTGATCGTGATGACGGCCTTCGGCGGCGTCGAGGACGCAGTGCGGGCGATGAAGGCCGGCGCCCTCGATTTCCTGACCAAGCCGGTCGACACCGAGCACCTGCTGCTGCTGGTGGGGCGAGCGATCGAGCGGCGGCGGCTGCTGACCGAGAACGTCCTGCTGCGCGAGGACGCCCAGCGCCGCCACGGGCTGCCGCGCGTGCTGGGCGACGCCCCCGAGTTCCAGGAGTGCCTGAAGGCGGTGCAGCGGGCCGCGGCGAGTGACGTCAACGTGCTGCTGACGGGCGAGAGCGGCACGGGCAAGGAGCTGCTGGCGCGCACCCTGCACCAGCTCTCTGCGCGGGCGAAGGGCGCCTTCGTCGCCATCAACTGCGCGGCGATCCCCGAGCAACTGCTGGAGAACGAGCTGTTCGGCCACGAGAAGGGCGCGTACACGGGGGCCGTCACCCGCAAGGTCGGCAAGGTCGAGCTGGCCCACGGCGGCACCCTGTTCCTCGACGAGATCGGCGAGCTGGCGCCGGCGCTGCAGGCCAAGATCCTGCGGCTGGTGCAGGAGCGCGAGTTCGAGCGGGTCGGCGGCCTGCAGACGCTGGCGGTGGACTTGCGGCTGGTGGCGGCGACCAACAAGGACCTGCGCGCGGCGGTCGCCGCCCGCGAGTTCCGCGAGGACCTCTTCTTCCGGCTCTCGGTGTTCCCGGTCGAGATCCCGCCGCTGCGCCGCCGGCGCGGCGACGTCCTGCGGCTTGCCGAGGAACACCTCGAACGGCACGCCCGCGAGCTCGGCCGCAAGGGGCTGCGCTTCTCCGAGGCGACCCGAACCGCGCTCGTCGGGCACTCCTGGCCGGGCAACGTCCGCGAGCTGCACAACTGCGTGGAGCGCGCCGCGATCCTGGCCCGCGGCCTGGAGATCCAGCCCGCCGACCTGCGGCTGGATCCGCCCCAGGGCGGCCCGCACATCGCGGACGTGATCGACCTCTCCGGCACCCTGGCCGACGTCACGCGGCGCGCGACCGCGATCGCGGAGACGGAGGCCATCCGGCTGGCGCTTGCAGAAGCCGGCGGCAACCGGATCGCGGCCGCCGAGCGCCTGGGCCTCAGCCCGCAGGCGCTGGCGCGGCGACTGAAGCCGGAGCCCTAGTCTTCCTTCCAGCGCTTGGGCCGCATGTTGGCGGCGAGCACCCGCTTGCGCAGGCGGATCGCGGTCGGCGTCACCTCGACCAGTTCGTCGTCGTTGATGAACTCGAGCGCCTGCTCCAGGTTCAGCACCCGGTGCGGGGTCAGGCGGATCGCCTCGTCGGCGGTCGAGGCGCGCATGTTGGTCAGCTTCTTCTGCTTGGTGACGTTGACGTCCATGTCGGCCGCCCGCGCGTTTTCGCCGACGATCATCCCCTCGTAGACCGCGGTGCCGGCGCCGACGAAGAGTTCACCGCGGTCCTCGAGGTGGGACAGCGCGTAGGCGGTCGTCTCGCCCGCGCGGTCGGCGACCAGCACGCCCGTCTGGCGCCGCTGGATCTCGCCCTGCCACTCGATGTAGCCCTCGATCAGGCTGTTCATCACCGCGGTGCCGCGGGTGTCGGTCAGGAGCTCGGTGCGGATGCCGATTAGGCCGCGGGTGGGGATGTGGAAGTCGAGCCGCACGCGGCCGGAGCCATGGTTGACCATCTTGACCAGCTTGCCCTTGCGGATCGCCATCTTCTCGAGCACGACGCCCATGAAGGTCTCGGGCAGGTCGACCACGAACAGCTCGAGCGGCTCCTTGCGCACCCCGTCTTCCACCCGGGTCAGCACCTCGGGGTTGGAGATCGCCAGCTCGAAGCCCTCGCGGCGCATCTGCTCGATCAGGATCGCGAGCTGCAGCTCGCCGCGGCCGAGCACCTTGAACGAGTCGGCGGAGTCGGTGGGCTCGACCCGGATCGAGACGTTGGTCAGCAGCTCCTTGTCGAGCCGGTCCCGCAGGTTGCGCGAGGTGACCCACTTGCCGTCCTTGCCGGCGAACGGCGAGGTGTTGACCGAGAACACCATCGACAGCGTCGGCTCGTCGATGTGCAGCGGCGGCAGCGGGGCCGGGCTCTCGGCCGAGGTCACGGTCTCGCCGATGTTGATGCCTTCGACGCCGGCCAGCGCGACGATCTCGCCGCAGGGAGCCGACTGGACCTCGATCCGCTTCAGGCCGTCGAAGGCGTAGAGCTTCGTCACCTTGGTCGTCTGCAGCTTGCCGTCGCGCTTGGCGATCGCCACCTGGTCGCCGACCTTGACCGTGCCCTGGAAGATGCGGCCGATGCCGAGCCGGCCGAGATAGTCGGAGTAGTCGAGGTTGGCGATCAGGAGCTGGAGGACGGCCGCCGGGTCGCCCTTCGGCGCCGGCACGTGGTTCACGATCGCCTCGAACAGCGGGCGCATGTCCTGGTCGGGGCCGTCGGCCTCGGTGCGGCACACGCCGGTCTTGGCGACCGTGTACAGCACGGGGAACTCGAGCTGCTCCTCGGTCGCGTCGAGGTCGATGAACAGGTCGTACAGCTCGTTCAGGACCTCCTGCGGCCGCGCGTCCTGGCGGTCGATCTTGTTGATCACCGCGACCACGGGCAGCCGCGCCTCCAGCGCCTTGCGCAGCACGTAGCGGGTCTGCGGCAGCGGACCCTCGGAGGCGTCGACCAGCAGCAGCACGCCGTCGACCATCTTCAGCGCGCGCTCGACTTCGCCGCCGAAGTCGCTGTGGCCCGGCGTGTCGACGATGTTGATGCGCAGGTCGGCGTAGTGGATCGCGGTGTTCTTGGCGAGGATCGTGATCCCGCGTTCTCGCTCGAGGTCGCCCGTGTCCATGGCGCGCTCGGCAACTTCCTGGTTGGCGCGGAAGGCGCCGGACTGACGCAGCAGGCAGTCGACCAGGGTGGTCTTGCCGTGGTCGACGTGGGCGATGATGGCGACGTTGCGGAACGACATGAACTTGCGGTACCTCCGAGCGAAAAGCCGGGTATCCTAGCACGTCCGCCCCGTGCGCCTGCTCCACGTCACCCCGTTCTACGCGGACCCCGCCTTCGGCGGCATTGCGCGCGCGAGCCGCGCGCTGGCCCGGGCCCTCCGCGCCCGCGGCCACCTCGTCGCGGTCGTCACCGCGCGGCTGGCCCCCGGCGCGCCACCGCTCGAGGACGACGGCGGCGTGCGCGTGGTCCGCTTGCCGGGCCCGCGGGCCGCGGTGGAGGCGCGGATTCCGTGGCCGCGCGGCGTCGCCCGCGTGCTGGCCGGGCTCGGCGGTTTCGACGCCGTGCACCTGCACGGGGTCCGCCACGGGCTCGCCGCTCCCGCCGCGGAGTTCGCGACCCGCTCCGGCGTGCCGCTGGTCGTGGAGGCGCACGGCACCTGGCCGCACCACGGGCAGCGCCGCCTCTCGAAGGGCGCCTTCGACGCCGTCTGGGGCCGACGCGTGTGGCGGGCCGCGACCGCCGCCGTCGCGGTCAGCGAAGCCGAGGCCCGCGATCTGCCGCGACCGGCCACCGTCGTGCCCAACGGCGTCGAGCCGCTGGCGCTGCCTTCTCCGCCGCCGGAACGGGTTCCGGGTCGCCTGCTGTTCGTCGGCAACGGCGGGGTGCAGAAGCGCGGGCGGCGGCTGGCGGCGCTGCTCGAGGCGCTGCCGCAGGCGAGTCTGGTCGCGGTCGGCCCCTTCGACGCGGCGTTCCGCGCCGCATTCAACCGCTTCGGCGACCGCGTCCGTTTCGCGGGCGTGCTGTCCGGCGCCGAGCTGGCGGTGGCCTTCGCTTCCGCGGCGCTGCTCGTCCACCCGTCCGTCGGCGAGGCCTTCGGCCTGGTGCCTTTCGAGGGCGCGTCGGTCGGCACCGGCGGAGTGGTCGTCGGCGGGCACGGGTGCGGCGAGTGGTTCGCGCGCGCCGGCGGCGCCGTCGTTCCGCCCGACGACGACGCCGCGCTGGCTCGCGCGGTCGGCGAGCGGCTCGCTGCGCCCGACCTCGCGTCCGGCGAGGCCGAACGCGTGAGCGCCTTCGCGGCGGCGGAGCTGACCTGGGATGCCGCGGCGCGCGGCGTCGAGGCCGTCTACTCCGGCCTGGCGGGACGCGCGGGGGCGTGAGCCGTCCGCGGGTCGTCGCCGTCGTCGTCAACCACGACGGCGGCCGGCTGGTGGAGGACGCCGTCGCCAGCCTGCTGGCGCAGTGCGACGTCGAGCTCGAGGCGATCGTCGTCGACAACGCTTCACGCGACGGTTCGCCGCAGCGGCTGGCCGAGCGCTTCGGCGACGCGGTCCGCGTCCTGCACGCCCCCGGCAACGTCGGCTTCGGGGCCGGGTGCAACCTCGGCTTTCGCGCCAGCGACGCGCCGTGGGTGCTGCTGCTCAACCCCGACGCGCGGGCGGAGCCGGACCTCGCCGTGCGGCTGATCGCACGCGCCGAGGCCGATCCGCGGGCGGGCATGGTCGCCCCGAAGGTGTGGCTCGACGACGGCGCGCAACCGCCGCGGATCGACACCTGCGGCCACCAGCTCTACCCCGACGGCCTCAACCGCGGCCGTGGCCGACTGCAGGCCGACCGCGGCCAGTACGACGCGGAGACCGAGGCGCTGTTTCCGAGCGGCGCTGCCGCGCTCTTCCGGCGCCCGGCGCTCGACGAGGCGGGCGGCTTCGACGAGAGCTACTTCCTCTACGGCGACGACGCCGAGCTCGGCCTGCGCCTGCGCCTGCTCGGCTGGCGCTGCGCCTTCGAGCCGCGGGCGATCGCGTGGCACCGCTACTCGCAGTCGGTCGGCGCGTGGTCCGAGCTCAAGGCGTACCATGTCGAGCGCAACCGCGTGCTCGTGCTGCTGACGCTGCTGCCGTGGTCGTGGGTGCTGGCGAGCCCCGCCTGGACCGCGTTGCGGCTGGGGCTGATGGCCTGGGGGGCGCTGACGGGACGTGGCGCCGCGGCCCGCCTCGGCGAGAGCCGATCGCTCCTGGCGTTGCCGCGGGTGGCGCTGCGAGCCTGGCGCGACGCGGCGCGGCGCGCACCGGCGGCGCTGCGGGCGCGTCGCCGCGTGCTGCGTGGAGCCCGCATCTCCGCTCGGGAGTGGAGCGCGCTCCTCGCGCGCCACCGGCTGGGGGCGCGCGAGGTCTCGCTCACGGACTGAGTCGCGCCCGGCGCGCGGCCAGTTCTCCGCGCAGCGCCTCGAGCTGGACCTGCAAGTCGTCGCTGAGCCGCAGCCCCGCCGCCCTGCCGAGCCGCGCTTCCGCCGCCGCGAGCTCGCCGCGAGCAATGTGGATTCGGGCCAGGTTGAGCAGGGCCTGGGGCACGGGCGGCGTCAGTTCGCCGGCACGCTCGAAGCTGGCCTCCGCGAGGTCGAGGTGGCCCGCCTGGGCCTGGAGCACGCCCAGGTTGTAGGCGACGTGCGGATCGTCGGCCGAGAGTTGGGCCGCCCGCTGCGCGGGCGCGAGGGCCTCGGCGTAGCGTCCCTGGGCAGCCAGCGCCGAGGCCAGGTTGGACCACCCGCGGGCATCGTCCGGCGCGAGTTCCGTCAGGCGGCCGAAGTGGCGGGTCGCACTCTCCGGGTCGCCGGCCTGCAGGCGGGCGAGGCCGGCGCCGAGCCGCACCTCGGGCAGGTCCGGGTTGCGCTCGACCGCCGCAGCCCAGGCGGAGTCCGCCGTGGCCAGCGTCGACTGCTCGGCCAGCGAGCGAGCGGCCATCACCACCAGCACCGCCGCAGCCAGTGGCGCGCGGCCCGCGGGCGCGAGCGCACCCGCCACCACCCACGCGGCGCCGAAGCCGCCCACGTAGGCGCGGTGATCCACGGCGAGTTCGCGCAGCGGGACCAGGCTGGAGGAAGGCGCCAGGGCGGCCGCCATCCAGGCTGTTGCGAGAGCGAGTCGCGTGCGCGGACGCCGCGCGACGAAGGCCAGCAACGCGAGGAGCAAGACGCCCAGGACGATCGAACGCGGCTCCGGCGGCCAGGCGAACGGCGGGGTGCCGCGGTGCAGGGCGGGGTCGAGCGGGAGCAGCGCTCGCAGCAGGTAGGCCGGGAACTCGAGCGCCTGCGTCGGCAGCCACACCTCGTACGGCCAGGCGGGGGCCGGCAGCCACGTGCCCACCATGGCCCGCCGCGCACACAGCCCCGCGACGGGCAGCGCGAGGAACGGAGCGTGGAGCCGCCAGCGCGCGGCCACGTCGCGCAGGCGGCCGGCTGCCGGCCCATGCAGGTCGAGCAGGACCAGCAGCAGCGGGAAGGCTGCAGCCTCCTCCTTGGTGAGGTGAGCGAGCAGCAGCAGCAGCCAGGCCGCGGCCCGCCGGCAGGGCCTGGACGCCTCCAGCTCGCGCACCCCGAGGACCAGGAACGCGAACCCGAAGAAGGCGCACAGGCCCGTCGAACGGCTGGCGACGTAGGCGACCGTCTCGGCGGCCATCGGCGTCACCGCGAAGAACAGGCCGGCCAGCAGGGCCTGGCGCGCCGCCAGGGGCTCGCCGCGGGCCGCGGCCAGCCAGAGCGCCAGCCGCGCGACGAGGCCCGCCGTGGCCGCATGCAGCACGACGTTCACGATCCGGAACGCCCACGGCTCGATGCCGCCGCCGAGCAGCGCGCTGCCGACCCACGACAGCGTCAGCAGGGGCCGGGCGGGGTCGAACGTCACCAGCGCCGCGAGGTTGCCCGGGTCCTGGAGCACGGGGTTCTGCACGACCATCGGAACGTCGTCGTAGAGGAAATCCCCGCGCAGCGACGGCAGCCACAGGAGCAGGCCTGCAGCCATCGACGCCGGCACCGCTGCCCGGGCGACGGCCGGGGGCGGGCTCAGCGTGGGCTCGGCGGTCTTCTCGCGCCGGCGCCGAGTCATGCTCGTGTCTCCAGCGCGGCCAGCCCGTCGGGCGTGTCCACGCCGCGCAGGCAGCCCGGACCCGCCGCGACCTCGACGACGGACGCGGTGCGCAGCACGGCCCTCGCTCCCACCTCCGGAGGCGCCTCGCGCAGTGCTGCGAAGCGCGCACGACCGAAGCCCCCGGGGTGTCCGCGGCGGCCCGCGTAGACCGGCACCACGAGCTCGGCGCCCGCGGCCAGCGCGGCGCACACGGCGTCGATCGTCTCCGGCTCGATCGCAGGATGGTCGACGGGGTAGAGCAGGACGGCGTCGGCTGCCGCCGACTCGGCCGCGGCGAGGCCGCAGAGCACCGAGGACAACATCCCGTCCTCCCAGCGCGGGTTCACGGCCCAGCGCACCGCAGCTTCGTCCGCGGCGGCCGCCCGACGCGCGCGGCCCGCCTCACAGCCGAGGACGGCGATCCGCAGGGCGATCGAGGGTCGCGCGCAGTTCACGAGTGCGTGTGCGAGCAGGCTGCGGCCGCGCCACTCGACGAGGGCCTTGGGCCCGCCCATGCGGCGCCCGGCGCCCGCCGCGAGGATCACGGCTGCGATCCGCAGCGCAGCCTCCCGGGCTCAGCGCCGCGGCGGCTCGAGGCCGAGCCGCTGGCGCACGACGTAGAGCGGGCGGCCGCGGACCTCGTCGTAGATGCGGCCGACGTAGTCGCCGAGCAGCCCGAGGCAGACGAGCGTGGTGCCGGCGAGCAGCAGTTGCCCGCACAGCAGCGCCGCCGCGGCGCCCGCGCCGCCGCCCGGGCCGAGCAGCAGCACCCCGGCCGCGGGGATCGCGACCACGAGCGCCAGCAGGCCCAGCGCGAAAGACAGCCGCAGCGGCGCGACGGAGAACGCCGTGAGCCCGTCCCACGACAGCCGGAACATGCGCCAGAACGGGAACTTGGTGGACCCCGCGGCGCGGCCGGGGCGCTCGAAGTCGACCGTCGCCTGGCGGAAGCCGAGCCACGAGACCAGCCCGCGCACCAGGCGGTGGCGCTCGCGCATCCCGCACAGCGCCTCGACGACGGGGCGCGCCATCAGCCGGAACTCGCCGACCTCCGGCGTCGGCGGGCGGTCGGCGAGCAGCGCCATGACCTTGTAGTAGGCCGTGGCCGTCAGCTTCTTGAAGGCCGTCTCGCCCTGCCGCGCGCTGCGCCGGGCGTGCACGACGTCCCAGCCCTCGCGGTAGAGGGCGACCAGCTTCGGCACCAGCTCCGGTGGGTCCTGCAGGTCCGCGTCCATCACCACGATGGCGTCGCCGCTCGCGTGGTCGAGGCCGGCGGTGATCGCGGCGGGATGGCCGAAGTTGCGCGAGAAGTCGAGCCCGCGGAAGCGCGGATCGGCGCGCGCCGCGGCGACGATCAGCGGCCACGAGCCGTCGCTGCTGCCGTCGTTGACCAGGATCGCCTCGCTGCCCGCGGCGCAGCCGTCGAGCAGCCCGCGCAGCCGCTCCAGCAGCAGCGGCAGCACCTCCTGCTCGTTGTAGATGGGCACCACGAGCGAGACCCGCGGCTCGTCCCGCCGGTCCTCCGGCCCGGGCGCGATCGCCACGGCGGTCACGCCCGCCGCGCCTCGCGCGCCGCCATCACCCGCAGCGCGGCGCGGATCTCGGCGCGGCCGACGTCGCTGCGCAGCACGACGCGGCCGATCGCCGCCGGCAGCACCCAGGTGACGCTGCCCGCGCGGGCCTTCTTGTCGAGGGCCACCGCCGCGAGCAGCCTGCCGGGGTCCAGGTCGGACACCCGCGGTCGCGGGCCCAGCGCGTCGACGGCGCGGGCGATCGCGTCGAAGCCGCGGGTGGCGATCAGGTTCTTCCGGTGGGCGATCCAGGCCGCCCCGATCAGGCCCCAGCCGACGGCCTCGCCGTGGGTGAAGCGGCGGAAGCGGGTGACCGCCTCCAGCGCGTGGCCGAGCGTGTGGCCCAGGTTCAGCACGCGACGCAGGTCGCCCTCGCGCTCGTCGCGCTCGACGATCGCGGCCTTGACGCGCACGGCGTCGGCGATCGCGTTCTCGAGCGCGATGCGGTCCCAGCCGACCAGCCGCGGCGGCGCCTCGGCGAGCGCGCGGAACAGGTCGCGATCCGCCAGCAGCGCGCACTTGAGGATCTCGTAGGCGCCACTCTGGCGCTCGCGCGGCGGCAGGGTGTCGAGCAGGTCGGGGTCGGCGACCACCGCCCGCGGCTGGTGGAACGCGCCGATCGCGTTCTTGGCGGAGGGGTGGTTGATCGCGCACTTGCCGCCGACGCTGCTGTCGACCATCGACAAGAGCGTGGTGGGAATCGCGATCCAGTCGAGGCCGCGGTTCCAGGTCGCGGCCGCCAGCCCCGCCACGTCCGAGGCGGCGCCGCCGCCCAGCGCGATCACCAGGCCGTCGCGGCCGATCCGGGCCTCGTGGAGCGCCTGCCACAGCGACTCCAGCGTCGCCGTCGTCTTGGCGGGCTCGCCGTCGGGCACGAACGCGCGGTGCAGCGGCCGGGCCACCGCCCGCAGCCCGGGCTCGAGGCGGTGGCCGTGCAGCGCCCACACCTTGCGGGTGGTGACGAGCAGGGTGGGCCGGCGGGCGAAGGGGGCGAGCAGGCCGCCCAGCAGCCGCGAGGCGCCGTGGCCGATGCTGACCGCGTAGCGCCGCGCGCCCAGTTCGACCGGGACCTCGATCATGGCGGCGCAGCATATCACTCAGCGGATCCAGCCCGGCAGCGCGCCCTCGCGCCGCGCGCGCTCCTCGAACTCGTCGATCACCCGCCGCGCCTGCTCGCGTTCGGCCTGCGCCCGGCGCTCGGCAGCCGCCACGGCCGGCGGCGCCGAGCCCGGCCGCGCGCGCGAGGCCGCGCGGCGGCGCTCCGCGACCTGGGCCTCGAGCACGGCCGCCCGCTCTTCGTGACGGCGGGCCTGGGCGCGGGCCTTCTCCGCCTCGCGGCGCCAGTAGCGCTCCTCCGAGGCGCGCTGGGCGGCCTCGCGCTCGAGGTCGTCCAGGCCCGTCTGGCCCCTCTTCGCCCGTCCGCGGGCCGTCGGCGCGGGCGTCGGCGCGGGCGTCGGCGCCGGTTCCGCGGCGTCGACCGGCGCGCGCATCGCGGCGTAGCGGGCGAGGTCGGCATCGGTGTAGCTGGGGGTGGGGCGCGAACCTTCGTCGGCGAACGCGCCGAAGGCGAAGGTGGCGGTCAGAAGGAGGTGAGCGGTCGGTCGGGTCATGACGTCCTCTCCACGGGTGTTTCGTGAGACACCCGTCGTGAAGAGGAGCGGGACCGCTCCGCGAGGCCGAGTGCAGTGTCGGCGCGGGGCGGCCCCGCGTCAAGGGGAAAGTCCTCCGCTCACGTAGAATCGCAGGTCCTCAGGACCCGCTGCCGCGGGCCCGCAGCAAAGAGAAGGGCGGAGATGGAACCCGAACGGACGATGAAGGAGATCACGCCGCGCAGCGTGGACTTCTCGCAGTGGTACCTGGACGTCGTGCTGAAGGCGGAGCTGGCGGACTACGGCCCGGTCAAGGGCTGCATGATCATCCGCCCCTACGGCTACGCGATCTGGGAGGCGATGCAGGCGGACATGGACCGCCGCATCAAGGAGACGGGCCACGTCAACGCCTACTTCCCGCTGCTGATCCCGAAGAGCTACCTCGAGAAGGAGAAGGAGCACGTCGAGGGCTTCTCGCCCGAGTGCGCGTGGGTCACGATCGGCGGCGGCGCCGAGCTCGAGGAGCCGCTGGCGATCCGGCCCACCTCCGAGGCGATGATCTGCTCGACCTACGCGAAGTGGGTCCAGTCCTGGCGCGACCTGCCGATCCTGATCAACCAGTGGGCCAACGTGCTGCGCTGGGAGAAGGTGACGCGGCCGTTCCTGCGCACGACCGAGTTCCTCTGGCAGGAGGGCCACACCCTGCACGAGACGGAGGAGCAGGCCGAGGAGGAGACGCTGAAGATGCTCGGCGTCTACAAGAGCTTCGTCGAGGAGATCCTCGCGATGCCCGTGCTCCACGGCCGCAAGACCGACTCGGAGAAGTTCGCGGGCGCGCTCAAGACCTACGCGATCGAGGCGCTGATGGGCGACGGCAAGGCGCTGCAGGCCGGCACCAGCCACAACCTCGGCCAGCACTTCGCCGAGGCCTACGGCATCGAGTACCTGGACCGCAACCAGCAGCGGGTGCGGCCGTGGTCGACGTCGTGGGGCACCTCGACGCGGATGATCGGCGGCATGATCATGACCCACGGCGACGACAACGGGCTGATCCTGCCGCCGAAGATCGCGCCCCACCAGGTGGTGATCGTGCCGATCCCGCCGCGCAAGGGCGACTGGAACGAGGCCGTGCTGCCGAAGGCGCGCGAGGTGCAGAAGCAGCTCCGCGCGGCCGGCGTGCGCGTCCACCTCGACGACCGCGACCAGCACCAGACGGGCTACAAGTACGCCGACTGGGAGATGCGGGGCGTGCCGTTCCGGCTCGAACTGGGGCCCAAGGACATCGAGAAGGACCAGTGCGTGCTCGTCCGCCGCGACAACCGGTCGAAGACGCCGGTGCCGCTCGCCGGCCTCGAGCGCGCGGTGCCGGAGATGCTGGCGACCTTCCAGTCCGACCTGCTCGAGCGCGCGCGGAAGTTCCAGGCTGACAACACGACCCGGGTCTCGAGCTACGACGAGTTCAAGCAGGTGATGGCCGAGAAGCGCGGCTTCATCGTCGCCGGCTGGAACGGCGACCCGGCGGTGGAGAAGCGGATCAAGGAAGAGACGAAGGCCACGATCCGCGTGATGCCGATGGGCGACCCGATCGAGGCGAAGTGCGTCGTGACGGGAGAGAAGGGCCGCGAGGTCTGGTTCGCCCAGGCGTACTAGGGAGCTTCGAGCGCCTGCCGCTTGCACGCTCGCGGCGGCAGGCGCAGCATTCTCCTGATGCGTGCCGTCGCGGTCGCCGGGACTGCGGTCGCGGCGCTCGCGTGCGCCATGACCGCCATGACCGAGGTGGACGACGCCGCGTACGCCGCTCGCCACGAGGCGATGGTGCGCGAGCAGATCGAAGCCCGCGGCGTGCGCGACCCGGCGACTCTGGCCGCCATGCGCGCCGTCCCGCGCCACCTGTTCGTGCCGGAGCGCCTGCGCGCCGAGGCCTACGCCGACTACCCGCTGCCGATCGGCCACGGCCAGACCATCTCCCAGCCCTACATCGTCGCCTTCATGACCGAGGCGGCAGGCGTGCAGCCGGGCGAGACGGTGCTCGAGGTCGGCACCGGCTCCGGCTACCAGGCAGCGGTGCTCGCGAAGATCGCCGCCCGCGTGTTCAGCATCGAGATCGTCGCCCCCCTCGCCGCGGAGTCGCGGCGGCTGCTGGCGGAGCTGGGCTACCGCAACGTGGAGGTCCGCGCGGGCGACGGTTACGCCGGCTGGCCCGAGCACGCGCCGTTCGACGCGATCCTGGTCACCGCCGCCGCGCCGCGCCTGCCCGAGCCGCTGCTCGCTCAGCTCGCCGAGGGCGGACGCCTCGTGATCCCGGTGGGCGACGACGTGCAGGAGATGCTGATCGTGACGCGCCGCGGCGGCCGCCTCGAGCAGCACCGCTCGATCCCCGTGCGCTTCGTGCCGATGACCGGCGAAGTCCGCCGACCGCCCCGCTGAACAGGCTGGCGTTTCGGGTATAACGGCCCCATCCGAAGGAGCGAGGAACCTTGGGCGAGATCCAGTTCAGCGACAACCATACCGACCGTTCGGTCTCTTCCGGCGTCAACGCCGGCTTCCAGTTCGACTTCCACTGCGAACGCTGCAACGACACCTGGCGCAGCCCGTGGGTGGCCTACACCCGCGGCCAGGCCAGCGGCTGGCTGAGCCGGGCCAGCGGCCTGCTGGGCGGCATGCTCGGCAACGTGGGCGAGGCCGTCGACGGGCTGGCGGAGTCCGGCTTCGGCGAAGCCCGCGACGCCGCGCTGCGCGACGCGATCGCCCAGGCCAAGAAGCACTTCCACCGCTGCGCCCGCTGCGTGCAGTACGTCTGCGCCCGCTGCTGGAACGCCGACAAGGGGCTCTGCTTCAACTGCGCGCCGAGCGCCGAGGTCGAGGCCGAAGCCGCCGGCGCGGCGGGCGAGGCGGAGGGCGCGCGCGAGGTGGCCCACGAGGCGGGCCGCGCCCGCGGCGCGAAGGTCGACACGAAGCGGAAGCGCCAGCTCGTGTGCCCCGACTGCAGCGCCGAGACCCACGGCGCCAGGTTCTGCCCGGAGTGCGGCAAGAAGCTCGCCCAGTCAGACGCCTGCCCGGCCTGCAACGCGAAGGTCTCGCCGAAGGCCAAGTTCTGCCCCGAGTGCGGGGAGAAGCTCGCGGGCTGAGCCGCTCGGGCCAGCCCGGGCTCAGGACGAGGGTCCCTCCCCCGATGGGTGCGTCCGCCGGCCCCGCGGGCGCAGCAGCGCCACGCGAAGGGCGGCCCGCGCCCGCTCCGGCAGCGCGGTCACCACCCGGCTGCGCGTGCTGATCTGGAGCGTCGTGCACAACCCCGCCGTCGTGGCCCGCAGCTCGCCGAGCGGCTCGACCTCGTCGGCCAGCAGCTCCGCCAGCGGCTCGAGCAGAGAGGTGTCCGGCAGGGCGGCGACCGCCTCGAGCAGGAAGGGGAGCGCCACCGGCGGTCGCGCCCGCAGGCGATCGCGCAGGTCGTGCAGGGCGAGGCGCGACCCGAGGCGGCCCAGGGCCCGATGGGCGCGGGCCGCGATCTCGGCCCGCGCGTCCGGCGCGACGACGCCCTCGAACGCGAGGCGCGCCAGCAGGTCGAGCAGCCGTGGCGCCGCGTCGGCGCGGGGGGCGAGGGCCAGCGCCTCGACGGCCACCCGCAGCGCCAGCGGATCGTGCGAGGCGAGCGCGACCCCGCGAGCGACCGCGAGCGCCTCGCCGCCGACCGCGGAGACGAGCTGTTCGGCCCTCAGCGCGCGCTCCGGTGCCACCGGCTCGCGCAGCGCGAGGCGCAACTCCTCGAGCGAGCCTGTCGCCGCAGGCGATGGCTCGGCGGGAGCCGGCGCCGGGGCAGGCGCGGGAGGCGCGGGGGCCGGAGCCGCGGGCGCCGGATCGGCCGCCGGGGCCGCAGCCGCGCGCCGCGCCTTCATCTCGGCCTCCACCGCCGCGGCCTCGCGCGGTGCCAGGCGCTTCAGCACGCCCAGCGCCGCATGCCCGAGGTCGTGGGGCGCCGCCGGATCGAGCGCGAGACGGGTGATCGGGCCCAGCGCCTCCGGCTGGTCCGCCGCGATCCGCCCCAGGGCGGCCAGCGCGGTGCGCGGTACGGGGCTGCGGCGCGCCAGCGCCCGTTCCAGCGCCGGCAGCGCGGCCGCGGCATCGCTGCGCGCCGCCAGGGCTTCGGCCGCGCGGGCCGACACCGCGTCGCTCTCGTCGTCCAGCAGGTCGATCAGCGCCTGCAGGGCGCTGGCGCCGGGGAGCTGTTCGAGCAGGCCGGCGGCGGCCTCGCGGCCCGACGCGCTGGCGCCCGGCAGCCAGGTCAGCAGCGGCGCCAGCGCGCGGCGGCCGACCAGCAGCAGGCGCGCCGCCGCCGCGTCGCGGGCGACCGCGTCGGTGCCGCCCAGCCGCTCCAGCAGGTCGGCGAGCTCTCCGGTCCTCGATGCTACGATCGGCATTGGATATGCGCGCCTCAGCCTACCTCGCCGCGGGCCTCGCCGTCGCGTGCCTCGCTGCGGCGGGCGACGGACCCGCCACCACGAAGCTGACGCTGCCCTCGGGGCGCGAGGTCACGGCCGAGCTGATGCTCTCGGCGTCGGAGCGGGCGATGGGGCTGATGTACCGGCCGTCGCTGCCCGAGGACCGGGTGCTGCTGTTCGTGTTCGGCCACAACGACCGCCACTCGATCTGGATGAAGAACTGCAAGTTCCCGATCGACATCGCCTGGCTCGACGGGGAGGGCAAGGTGGTCGACCTCGCGGAGAACGTCCCGCCCTGCACGAAGGACCCGTGCCCCTCGTACACGCCCTTCCGGCCCTCCGAGTACGTCGTCGAGATGAACGCCGGGCAGGCGAAGAAGCACGGCGTCCAAGGCGGAGCGGTGCTCCGCTTCACGCTGCCGGCGGAGCGCTGACTTCGGCCTTCGCCCGCGGCTTGCCGAACAGCCAGGCGACGACCACCCCGAGCAGGTAGAGCCCCAGCATCGGCAGCGCCAGCAGCGACTGGGTGACGACGTCGGGTGTCGGCGTGATGATCGCGGCGAGCACGAAGGCCGCCAGCACCGCCCAACGGAAGTGCCGCAGCAGGAACCCCGGCGTCACCAGCCCGATCCGCGCCAGCACGAAGATCACGACGGGAAGCTGGAACACGACCCCGAGCCCGAGCAGGAACCACGAGTAGAACGTGTAGTACTCGCTGATCTTGGGCAGGTACTCGACGTCCGCCCCGCCGAACTCGCCGAGGAAGCGGAAGGTCAGCGGGAACAGCCAGTAGTGCCCGAAAGCCGCGCCTGCGACGAAGAACAGCGTGCCGAAGACGATGAACGGGACCACGTAGCGCTTCTCGTGCGCGTAGAGGCCGGGCGCCACGAAGGCCCAGATCTGGTAGAGGACGAACGGCGCGGCCAGGAAGATGCCCGCGAAGAACGACATCTTCATGAACAGCATCAGCGCTTCCGTCGGGCTGGTGGCGACCAGCTTGATGCCGGGGTAGGCCGTGCGCAGCGGCTGCACCATGAAGTGGAAGATCTGCTCGTGGAAGCCCCAGCACACGCCGAACCCCGCCGCCAGCGCGATGACGGACTTCAGCAGGCGCTGGCGCAGTTCCTCGAGGTGCTCGAGGAAGGACATGCGATCGGGGTCGGGACGTCCGGCCAAGGGTGACTTCGCGCCTCGTTCAGCGGGGCTCGGCGGGCGGCGCGTCGGCGCCCGCGGGCGGCGGCTCTTCGGCCGGGGCGGGCGCGGCGGCGTCGGCCGGGGCGGGCGATCCGACCGGGACCGTGTCGGGCACCGGCTCGACGACGGGCCCCGGCACCGGCGCCGGAAGCGCCCGCTGCTTGTCCGCCTCGACCTCCTCCTCGACGGTGCGCCGGAACTCGTTCGAGGCGCGCCGGAACTCGTTCATCATGTTGCCCACGCTCTTGCCGATCTCGGGCAACTTGCGGGGGCCGAAGACGATCAGCGCGATCACCAGGATCAGGAAGATCTCCGGGCCGCCGAGGGTACCGAACATTGCGGTCGAAATCCTAGCACGCGGCTCGGGGCCAGCTTCTTTTGCTACCCTTGCCTCGACTTCATGAGCGACGAGGGCTACGAGCTCGCCGAAGACGAGCCGCTGACGCTGCGCGGGGAGATCCGCTCCTCGAGCGTGCCGGCGCTGCTGCGCTCGCTGCTCGCCTCGGGCGAGACCGGCATCCTGACCTTCCGCACCGCCGAGGTCACCAAGAGCATCTACATGAAGGACGGCCGCATCGTCTACGCGGCTTCCACCGACCCCGACGAGCGCCTGGGCGAGCTGCTGCTGCTCAAGGGGCGGATCACCGCCCGCGACTACCTCGAGGCGTCGAAGATGATCCGCCCGGGGCGGCGCCTCGGCGCGATCCTGGTCGAGATGGGGGCGATCGACCCCGACGAGCTGATTCCGACGGTCGAGGAGCAGATCCGCGAGGTGCTGCTGGAGCTGCTGACCTGGACCCACGGCCAGTACGAGGTCGTGATGAAGGAGATCGACGCCGACTCCGTCGTCACCCTCAACATCAACGCCGAGAACCTGATCCTCGAGGGCATCCGCCGCACCCGCTCGTGGACCCAGGTCATGCGCGGCATCGGCAACATCCTGTCGGTGCCGGCGCTGACGGAGCGGCGCGACGTGCTCCTGCGCATCGAGCTGACGCACGAGGAGCAGGAGGTGCTGGCCCACGTCAACGGCCGCTCGACGATCGAGCAGATCTGCAACGTCTCGTTCCTGACCCACTTCGAGACCTGCCGCACGCTGTGGGCGCTGCAGGTGCTCGGCGTCGTGCGCTGGAGCCTGCCGGCCGAGGCCGAGAGCGCGGGCCAGGAGGCGAAGGCCGCCCAGGGCGACCTCGACCTCGAGGACGTGGTCGAGCGCTTCAACCAGATGTTCCACCGCATCTACGCGACGCTGCAGGAGCGGCACGGCGCGGAGGTCGACGCGCTGATGGAGGACGTGGTCCGCGAGGTCTCGGTCTCCTACGCGTCGCTGTTCGACGGCGTGGACCTGCGCAACTACGGGCGGGTCGACTTCGAGCAGATGCTCGCCAACGTGGCCGACCTGCCCTCCGACCAGCGGCGGGCGCTGATGGTGGCGGCGCTCAACGAGCTGGTGTTCGCGATCCAGCTCTCGGTCCGCCAGCGCCACGGCGCTGCCGAAGAAGCGGCGGTCTCGGGCATCATCAAGGAGGGCCTGCAGCGGATCGGCGCGCTCGGCGCCTAGCAGGAGCGAAAGAGGCAGCGTGACCCAGCAGGACGACTACTACTACGAGATCCAGCTCACCAACAAGCAGCTGGTCTTCTACTTCCTGGCCGGCGCCACCGGCCTGGTGCTGGCCTTCCTCGCCGGCGTGATGGTGGGACGCGGCGTGCAGGCGCCGCCCGACCCCGCGGCGCCGCAACAGGTGCGCGAGGAGAAGATCGTCAGCGAGGAGCCGAAGCCCACGCCGCTGCCGGCCGACTCGCTGACCTTCCCCCGCAACCTGGAGTCCGACAAGGCCGACGACGTGCTCGAGAAGCCGGCGGCGAGCCCGCGGCCGGCCGCCACGGCCGTGCCCGTCGCGACGCCGACCGCGGCCCCGCCGACGACGGCGGCCCCGCGCCCCACCGCCACTCCGAAACCGGCGCCGACGCCGACCCCCGCGCCCGCCAAGGCGGTGGCGAGCGCCCCCGCGGCCGGCAGCTTCAGCATCCAGGTCGGCGCCTTCCGCGACCGCGCCAGCGCCGACTCCGTCGCCACCCGGCTCAAGGGCAAGGGCTTCTCGGCCTACGTCGTGGCCCCGGCCGGCGAGGGCCTCTTCAACGTCCGCGTCGGCCGCTACGACGCGCGGCCCGAGGCCGAGCGGGTGATGGCCCGCCTGCGCGACCAGGAGAAGTTCAAGCCGTTCATCGTCCGCAACTGATGGCCGCTCCGGCGCCGCTGGTCCGGCTGCCCGAGTGGGCGCGCAAGGGCGACCCGCTCGCCCGTCACGCCCGCCCGCTGCGGGTGCTGCTGCGCGACGAGCAACTGGTCACGGTCTGCGAGGAAGCGCGCTGCCCCAACCTCGGCGAGTGCTTCTCGCGCGGCACGGCCACCTTCATGCTCGGTGGCGACCGCTGCACGCGCCGCTGCGACTACTGCTCGGTGGCGACGGCGAAGCCGCTGCCGCTCGACCCGGGCGAGCCCGAGCGGGTCGCCGAAGCCGCGGCGCGGATGGGCCTGCGCTACGTGGTGCTCACCGCCGTGGCCCGCGACGACCTGAAGGACGGCGGCGCGTCGCAGTTCGCCCGCACACTGGAGGCGCTGCGCCGGCGGCTGCCCGGCGTGCTGGTCGAGGTGCTGACCCCCGATTTTCGCGGCGACGAGGCCGCGCTGCGCGCCGTGCTCGACGCCGCCCCCGACGTCTTCAACCACAACATCGAGACCGTGCCCCGGCTGTTTCCCGAGGTGCGTCGCCAGGGCGACTACGCCCTGTCGCTCGCGCTGCTGCGCAAGGCCAAGGCGGTCAGGCCCGCGCAGGTGACCAAGAGCGGGCTGATGGTCGGCCTCGGCGAAGACGACGACGAGATCCTGGCCGTGCTGCGCGAGCTGCGCGCGGCCGAGGTCGACGTGCTGACGCTCGGCCAGTACCTGCGGCCGAGCCGCCATCACGCGCCGGTCGCCCGCTACGTGCCGCCCGAGGGCTTCGCCGAGTGGGAGCGGCGGGCGCTGGAAATGGGCTTCCCGACGGTCTACTCGGGCGTGTTCGTGCGCTCGTCGTTCAACGCGTTCGAGGTCCACGCCGGGGTCGAAGGCGCCCGGGCTTGAGCCGGCTGCGCGCGCCGCACGCGCTGGCCGTCCTGTCGGGCGTGCTGCTGGCGCTGTCGTTCCCCAAGTTCGGGCACGGAGCCGTCGCCTTCGTCGCGCTCGTGCCGCTGCTGTGCGCGATCGCCGCCGCCCCGGCGCGCGGGCTCCGGCTCGGGTACCTGCACGGCGCCGTCGCCGCGCTCGGGCTGCTGTACTGGACCGCGCTCACCGTGATCCAGTTCGGGCGCATCGCGGCCCCCGTCGCGATGGTCGTGATGCTGCTGCTGTGCCTGGCGTTCGCCCTCTTCCCGCTGCTGTTCGGCTGGGCGCTGGGCCGGCTGGTGGCGACGCTCGGGCCGCGCGGGCTGCTGTTCGCGCCGGTGCTGTGGACGGCCACGGAGCTGTTGCGCGCGCACACGTTCTTCCGCTTCCCGTGGTGCCTGGTCGGCTACGCGACGATCGACGTGCTGCCGTTCGCCCAGGTGGCGTCGCTGTTCGGCGTCTACGGCGCGTCGTTCCTTGTGGTGCTCGTCAACGCGCTGCTGGCGCTCGCTCTCGTCTCGCCGGCGGACGCCCGCAGGGCGACCGCCTCCGCGGCGGGCCTGCTGCTCGCCTGGGGCGGGCTCGGCGCGTGGGCGCTCGCGACGCCGGTTCAGGAGACGGGCCGGGTGCGGGTCGGCCTGGTGCAGGCCAGCGTGATCCAGGACGAGAAGTGGGACCCCGAGTTCGCCGAGCGCAACGTCGCCCGCCACGAGCGGCTCTCGCGCGAGGCCGCGGCGCAGGGCGCACGGCTGATCGTGTGGCCCGAGTCGGCCGTTCCGTCCTACTTCGACCACGACCCCGCGGTCGCCTCGCGGCTGCGGGCCCTGGCCCGCCAGACCGGGGCCTTCGTGCTGTTCGGCAACGACGACCTCGAGTTCCCGGCCGAAGGCGGGCGCCGCCCGTACGTGGGTGCCAAGCTGCTCACGCCCGAGGGCGAGCTCGCCCTGCGCTACCGCAAGATGCGGCTGGTGCCGTTCGGCGAGTACGTGCCGATGCAGCCGCTGCTCACCGTCGGCGGCCGCTACGCGGCCAAGCTGGTGCAGCAGGTCGCCGACTTCGAGCCGGGCACCGAGGCCGCGGTGGCCGCCGGCCCGGGCGGCAGCCTGGGCGCGTTCATCTGCTACGAGGCCGTGTTCCCCGACCTGTCCCGCGCGTTCGTGCGCGGCGGCGCGGAGCTGCTCGTCAACGTCACCAACGACGGCTGGTACGGCCGCACCTCGGCGCCCCACCAGCACCTGGCGATGGCGCGGATGCGGTCGATCGAGACCGGCCGCACCCTGGTCCGCGCCGCCAACACCGGGATCACGGCGATCGTCGACCCGCGCGGCCGGCTCGTCGCGCGCACCGCGCTCTTCGACGAGACGGCGCTGGTGGGCGAGGCGGCCTTCGCGGACGGGCGCACCCTCTACGTGCGGACCGGCGACGCGCTGGCGCTCGCCTGCCTGCTGGCGGCGGCGCTGGGCGTGGCCCTCGCGCGGCCGCGGTTGGCGCCTCGCGACCCCGCTCGGGGATAATCGACGGCTGGAGGCCGCCCGAACTTGAACGACGACTTCGCTCCACGCTTCACCGACCTGCAAGCGAGGGCCGCGGACATCCGCGGCTATCTTTGACGAAACCAAACTGAGGACCGAACTCGACTCGCTGGAGTCGAAGATGTCCGCCCCCGAGTTCTGGTCGAACCCGCAGGAGGCGCAGAAGGTCCAGAAGCGGCGCAAGCGCCTCGACGACGACCTGTCGTACCTCGGCCGGCTGCGGCGGGAGGAGGACGACGTCCGGGTCCTGTTCGAGTGGCACGAGGCCGGCGAGGACGTCGGCAAGGACCTCGAGGCGGGGCTGCAGGGCCTGCAGGCCACGGTCGAGGCCGCCGAGTTCCAGAAGATGCTGGGCGGCGAGCACGACCGCGCCTCCGCCATCCTCTCGATCAACGCGGGCGCCGGCGGCACCGACTCCCAGGACTGGGCCGAGATGCTGCTGCGCATGTACCTGCGCTGGTGCGACCGCCGCGGCTTCAAGCGCGACATCACCGAGATCACCGCCGGCGAGGAGGCGGGCATCAAGAGCGTCACGGTGCTGATCGAGGGCGAGTACGCCTTCGGTTACCTGGCCGTCGAGACCGGCGTCCACCGCCTGGTGCGGATCAGCCCGTTCGACCAGAACGCGCGGCGCCAGACGGCCTTCGCCGCGGTCTTCGCCTGGCCGCAGATCGACGAGGACATCAAGATCGAGGTGCTCGACAAGGACCTGCGGGTCGACACCTACCGCTCCTCGGGCGCCGGCGGCCAGCACGTCAACGTGACCGACTCGGCCGTGCGCATCACCCACATCCCGAGCGGGATCGTGGTCGCCTGCCAGAACGAGCGCAGCCAGATCCGCAACCGCGAGGTCGCGATGAAGGTGCTGAAGTCGCGCCTCTACGACCTCGAGCTGCAGAAGCAGCGCGCCAAGCTCGACGCCGTCGAGAGCTCGAAGAAGGACATCGCGTTCGGCTCCCAGATCCGTTCCTACGTGCTGCACCCGTACAAGATGATCAAGGACCACCGCACCAAGTTCGAGGTCGGCAACGTCGACGTGGTACTCGACGGCGACCTCGACGGTTTCATCAAGGCCGCGCTCGTCGCGCGGGCCAAGGGCCAGCTCGGCCCGGCCGTGGCGGAGGACTGACGCTTCCGCCGATGGAGTTCGAAATCATGCACAAGCTGATGACGATCGGGGCCGGCGCGCTCGCGCTGCTGGCCCTCGCTGCCGTCCCGGCCCGCGCCGCGGGCCCCGAGAACCCGCTGCTCCAGCCCTGGAAGGGCCCCCACGGCGGCGTGCCGCCGTTCGACCAGGTGAAGGTCGAGCACTTCGCCCCCGCGCTCGAGGCCGGCATGGCCGAGCAGCTCGCCAACCTGGATCGGATCGCGAACGACCCGGCGCCCGCGACGTTCGAGAACACGATCGCCGCCATGGAGCGCGCGGGCCGCACCCTCGAGCGCGTCGTGGCGGTCTACGGCATCTGGTCCGGCAACATGAGCAGCCCGGCGTTCCAGCAGGTCGAGGTCGAGGTGGAGCCGAAGCTGGCGGCCTTCTTCGACAGGATCACCCAGAACGAGAAGCTGTTCGCCCGCGTCGCGGCGGTGTACGCGGCGCGCGAGAAGTCCGGGCTGAACGCCGAGCAGCAGCGGCTCGCCTGGCTCTACCACGACAACTTCGTGCGCGCGGGCGCGCGGCTCGACGCGGCGAAGAAGGCGCGGCTGTCGGAGATCAACCAGCGCCTGGCAGTGCTGTTCACCCAGTTCGGCCAGAACGTGCTGGGCGACGAGACCGAGTACGCGCTGTTCCTCGAGAAGGAAGCCGACCTCGCCGGGCTGCCCGAGTCGCTGCGCAAGGGCGCGGCGGCCGCGGCCGCCGACCGCGGCAAGGCGGGGCAGTGGGCGATCCTCAACACCCGCTCGTCGATGGAGCCGTTCCTCGTCTACTCCGACCGCCGCGACCTGCGCGAGAAGGTGTGGCGCACCTACTTCAGCCGCGGCGACAACGGCGACGCCCGCGACAACAACCGGATCATCACGGAGATCCTGAAGCTGCGCTTCGAGCGCGCCCGCCTGCTGGGCTACGAGACCCACGCCCACTGGCGGCTCGAGAACGCGATGGCGAAGAACCCGCAGCGGGCGATGGAGCTGATGGAAGCCGTGTGGAAGCCGGCCGTGGCCCGCGTCCGCGAGGAGGTCGCGGACATGCAGGCGATCGCCGACAAGGAAGGCGCCGGCATCCGCATCGCCCCGTGGGACTACCGCTACTACGCCGAGAAGGTGCGCAAGGCGAAGTACGACCTCGACCAGAACGAGGTCAAGCCCTACCTGCAGCTCGACAAGCTGCGCGAGGGCATGTTCTTCGTCGCCGGCGAGCTGTTCGGCTTCGCGTTCGCGCCGGCGACCGGCATCCCCGTCTACCACCCGGACGTCACGGTCTACGAGGTGAAGGACCTCGGCGGCCGCCACGTGGGCCTGTGGTACTTCGACCCCTACGCGCGGCCGGGCAAGCGCTCGGGCGCGTGGATGAACGCCTACCGCAACCAGGAGCGCTTCGAGGGAGAGGTGACGACGATCGTCTCCAACAACTCGAACTTCGTGAAGGGCGCGCCGGGCGAGCCGGTGCTGATCTCGTGGGACGACGCGACGACGCTGTTCCACGAGTTCGGCCACGCGCTGCACGGCCTGAGCTCGAACGTCGCCTACCCCTCGCTGTCCGGCACCAACGTCGCGCGCGACTACGTGGAGTTCCCGTCCCAGCTCCTCGAGCACTGGCTGCCGACGCCCGAGGTGCTGAACCGGTACGCGCTGCACTTCGAGACGGGCAAGCCGATCCCGCAGGCGCTCCTCGACCGCATCGCGAAGGCCGCGACCTTCAACCAGGGCTTCGCGACGGTCGAGTACCTGGCCTCCGCCCTCGTCGACATGAAGCTGCACCTGGCCGGCGGCCAGGAGATCGACCCCGACGCCTTCGAGCGCGACACGCTGAAGGCGCTCGGCATGCCCGACGAGATCGTGATGCGCCACCGCACGCCGCAGTTCGGCCACGTCTTCTCGAGCGACGGCTACTCGGCCGGCTACTACTCCTACCTGTGGTCGGACACCCTGACCGCCGACGCGTGGGAGGCGTTCGTCGAAGGCGGCGGCGCCTGGAGCCGCGACGTGGCGAAGCGGCTGCGCGACCACGTCTTCTCGGTGGGGAACACCGTGGACCCGGCCGACGGATACCGCGCGTTCCGCGGCCAGGACGCCGGCATCGCCCCGCTGATGCGCAAGCGGGGTTTCCCGGCCCCGGCCGCGACGCGATAGCCGCTCGCCGAGACGCTAAACTCCGGGCCGGTTGCGGGCGGGCCCTCCCCGTTCCGTGGCCGGCACCGGAGGCTCCCGGCGATGAGACGCCGCTTCCTGAAGTCGCTCGGCGCGCTGGCGGCACTGCCGCCGTTGGAGGCGTCGCTGGGACCGCTGGCGGTCCGTGTCCGCGCTGACGCGGCGCCCGACTCGCCGTTCGCGCGCTTCGCGCCGATCGAGCCCACCGACCGCGACGCCCTGGTGCTGCCGGACGGCTTCGTCCACGACGTCGTGCTGAAGTGGGGCGACCCGTTCACCGCCGACGGCCGCACCTTCGGCTACAACAACGACTGGATCGGCGTGTTCCCCCGCGACGGCGCCGACGACCTGGTGCTGGTCGTCAACCACGAGTACATCAGCCTCGCCTACGGCGGCGACGCCGCGCTCTACCCGCAGACGTTCGAGATGCTGCGCGGCCGGCGCCCCGAGGTCGACGACCAGAAGCGGGACGTGGGCTGCTCCGTCGTGCGCGTGCGGCGGGACGGCGACGGCCGCTGGGCGGCGGTGGTCGGCGACCCGCTCAACCGCCGGATCGACGCCTTCACGCCGATGCGCGCCGACGGCCCTGCCGCGGGCCTGCTGGGCGGTGGCACCGTGGAGGGCACCTTCGACAACTGCGGCGGCCAGGTCACGCCTTGGGGCACTGCCCTCACCTGCGAGGAGAACTTCGACCAGCGGGTGCCGGCCCAGGTCGACGGCCAGGGCCGCTTCGCGACGGGCGGCGTGTTCAACCTGCCCGGCGGCCACTACGGCTGGGTCGTCGAGTTCGACCCGTTCGACCCCGGCTCGACGCCCGTGAAGCACACGGCGCTCGGCCGCTTCCGCCACGAGAACGTGGGCCTGCGCGTGACCCCGGGCCGCCCCGTCGTCTGCTACATGGGCGACGATCGCCTCGGCGGCCACGTCTGGAAGTTCGTCTCCAACTTCTCCTATCGGCCCGGGGACGCCGGCAACCGTCACCTGCTCGCCGCGGGCCGGCTGTTCGCGGCCCGCTTCGCGGCCGACGGCCGCGGCGAGTGGATCCCGCTCGAGCTGCGCACGGAGCTCGACCCCAACCCCGACCCCAAGGACCCGAAGCCGTTCATCCCGCGCGGCGCGAAGCGGCTGCGCGACTGCTACGCGTCGCCCGGCGCGATGCTGCTCGACGCCTACCAGGCCGCGAACGCGATCGGGGCCACGCCCTCGGGGCGCCCCGAGGACCTCGAGGTGCATCCCGCCGACGGCTCGGTCTTCATCTCCTTCACCGCCGCGCCGGGGCGCTCCGGGCCGTGGCAGAACCCGTTCGGCGAGGTGTGGCGCATCGTCGAGAAGGGCGGCGACCCGCTCGCCAGCCGCTTCCGCTGGGAGCGCTTCTGCGTCGGCGCCCGCCGCGGCGAGCGCGCGGGCGCGCCGTTCGCCCAGCCGGACAACCTCGCGATCGACGCCCGCGGCGACCTGTGGCTGACGACCGACCTCAGCTCGGACGTGATCCACGTCCACCCGGACTACGTGCCGCTCGGCAACTCCGGCCTGTTCCGGCTCGGCGTGCTGGGCGCGCGCCGCGGCGCGGTCGAGCAGTTCGCGTCGCTGCCGTGCGAGGCCGAGCCCACGGGCCCCGCGTTCGCGCCCGGGGAGCAGGCGCTGTTCCTCTCGGTCCAGCACCCCGGCGAGCGCTGGGGCACGCGGATGCGCGCAGAAGACTCGCCGAAGGGCTCCAACTGGCCGCTGGGCACGCCCGGCGCGCCGCCGCAGCCGGCCGTGGTGGCGATCCGCAGGAGCTGACAGGGGTGGCGCGCTTCGCGGTCACCTTCGTCGTGGCCAGCGCGGCGTGTCTCGCGATCTACCTGGTCCAGGCGCGGCTCGCGGGCGAGCGGCGCTTCTCGCTGCCGGTCGCGCCCGCGATCTTCGGCTTCTTCGCGGCGCTGGCCGCACACCTCTCGCGCTCGGTACTCGGCGCGGGGGCGGTCGTCGTGCTCTACGCGGCGGCGTGCGCGAGCGAGCTGCGCGCCGAGCGGCGGATGCGCGCGGAGGCCGCGCGCCACGCCCGCACGCTCAGCGACGGACGGGGCGCAGGTCCTGGCCCCGGATCCGGCGGTCCAGGCGCGGGTTGAAGTCGAGCCGCGCGTCGAACGCGTAGCGGTCGAACGTGCGGTAGAGCGGGATCAGCGCGACGTCCTCGTGGACCCGCTCGGCCACCTCGCGCAGCAGCCGCTGGCGGGCCTCGCCGGGAATCGGCTTCGCGATCTCCGCCAGCAAGCGGTCCACCTCGGGGTTGGAGTACGTCGACAGGCCGCCGCGTCCCTGGCCGGCGGGCGAGTGCAGCAGGTACTCGTAGCTCGCCGCCGCGTCGCCGGAGGAGTGCAGCCAGCCGAGCAGGAAGAGCTCCGTGCGGTCCCGGTCGAGGCGGCTGCCGGGCTCGCGCGGGCGCGGGGTGACGCGCACTCCCGCGCGGGCGAGCTGCTCGATCACGCCGGTGGCCACGCTCTCGATGCCCGCGTACCGGCGGTCCTCCCAGTCGAGCTCCATCGCGAGGTCGGTGGCGCCGGCGGCGGCGAGCAGCGCCTGCGCCGCCTCCGGGTCGGGAGGCTCGACCGCCAGGTGGCCATGCGCACCCACGAGCTCGGGTGGCACCAGCTCGCGGAACGGGACGCCGGGCGCGGGATCGATCGGCGCCAGGAGGGCCCGCGGGTCCAGCGCCCGGCGCAGGGCGCGGCGCACCCGGACATCGCGCAGCTCGGGGCGGCGGGTCGAGGGCAGGCTGTTGAGACCGAGGAAGAGGACCCGCAGGCTGGGGCGTTCGATCGTGCGCAGGCCGGGCTCGCGCCGCAGTGCGTGCCAGGCCTGGCCGTCGGGCTCCGAGACGAGGTGGACCTCGCCGGCCCGCAGCCGTCGCACCGCTTCCGCCGGGTCCGGCACCGGAACGAACGCGACGCGGGGCATGGCCGGAGCCCCGTCGCGGTGGCCTTCGACGGCGACCAGTTCCACCGCGCCGCCCGGGGTCCAGCTCGTGATGCGGTAGGGCCCGGTGCCGAGCGGGATCGGGCTGCCGGGGGTTTCGACCGCGACCAGCAGTCGCGCGAGCTGCGAAGGCAGCCAGCCGACGGGCCGCCGGGTGCGCAGTTGCACGGTGTCGGCGCCGACCGCCTGGACGACGGCCAGCAGGTGGCCGGGGCTGCGCTGCGTGCCGGGATCGCCGAGGATGCGGTTGAAGTAGGCGGCGACGTGGGCGGCGGTCAGCGGCGTGCCGTCGTGCAGCCGCACGCCGGGGCGCAGCCGGAACTCCCAGGTCAGGTCGTCGGGGTTGTGCCACGACTCGGCGAGCGCCGGCTCGAGCCGCAGGTCGGCCGAGAGGTCGACCAGCGGCTCGTAGGCGCTGCGCAGGACGGAGTTGCTGACCTCGTCCGCCGAGCGGTGGGCCCACAGGTCCTGGGGCCCGTAGGGCACGGCCACCGCGATGCGCTCCAGCGCCGGAGCGCGCTGGCAGCCGGCCCCGAGGGCGGCGAGGAGCGCGAGCGTCGTCAGCCTCCGGCGCATGGCCGGGGCATCCTACCGCGGCGCGGCCTCCGGTTCGGCGGGCAGCTCGATCCGCACCCGGAAGCTCCCGGCGGCCCCGCCGGCCTCCAGGCGCCCGCGCCCGCCGCTGGCGGCCGCCAGCCGGCGCCGCACGTTCTCGAGGCCCACCCCCTCTCCGCGGCGCCGCGGCGGGGCGTCGGCGTCGACGGGGTTCTCCACCTCGAGCCAGAGCCGGTCGCCCGCGCGCCCCGCGGCGACCCGCACGACGCCGCCCTCGACGAGCCCCGCGATGCCGTGGCCGACGGCGTTCTCCACCAGCGGCTGCAGCAGCAGCGGCGGCACCGGAACCGCGCGCGCGGCCTCGTCCACCTGCCACGCGACCCGCAGCCGCTCGCCGAAGCGGACCTGCTCGATCGCGAGGTAGCGTTCGACGAGGCCGAGCTCCTCGCCGAGGGGGATCGCGTCGCGCTGGCCGTGGCGCAGCGACAGCCGCAGGAACTCGGCGAGCCGCACGCACATGTCGCGCGCCCCGGCCGGGTTGGCCGTGGTCAGCGCGCTGATCGAGTTGAGGGCGTTGAACAGGAAGTGGGGCTGGAGCTGGGCCCGCAGTGCCTTGAGTTCCGCCTCGCGCGAGAGCACCCGCTGGTCGAGCTCGCGCCGCTCGGCCTCGTGCGAGCGCCGGGCCGCGGCCTGCGCGTGCTGGAGCGACGCGGCGAGCAGGAACCCGAGCCCGCCGATCGCCGCCAGCAGCGGCACGGCGGCCTCGAGGCGGGTCTCGACGCCGGGGAAGGCGGGATCGAACCCCGCCGCCAGGCCGCGCGCCGCCGCGACCCAGACGGCGCTGGCCATCGTCGCCGCGATCGCGTGGACCAGGACCAGCCGCCACACCGTCGTGCGGCCGATCGGCTGGGAATCGGCGAGCGAGCGCGCGGGGAAGCCGAACCCGCCCAGCACCGCCGCCAGCGGCAGGCCCAGCGCCACCGCCTCGCCGCCGGCCAGGCCGCCCGAGACCAGCGCGAGCGCCAGCAGGCCCCACACGGGCGGCACCGCCGCCAGCATGGGGCCCAGCCGGCCCGGGCTCGTCTCGGGCGCCATCGCGGTCAGTTCTTGATCTCGACGCCGCCCATCATGGCGAAGGCGTTGACGACCAGCCGCTTGCCGGTCTCCTCGGCGGGAGGCTCGGTCTCGTCGGTGATGCCGCCCATGAACGGGATGCCGCGGACGACCACGTGCCAGTCGCGGGGCACGCGGATCTCGATGCCGCCCATGAAGGCCACGGCGTCGATCATCGCCTCGCCGTCGCGGGGCGTCGCGTGGCGCAGGTCGAACTCGCAGCCGCCCATCACCGCCATCATGTCGGCTCCCTCGAACTCGGGCGAGTCGTTCTTGAGCTCGTGGGCGCCCATCACCGCGACCACGTGGCTGCGGCGCGCGATTGTCACCGGCAGGTCGCCGCGCCGGCGGAAGCCGCCGAAGGCGACGTGGGCGCCGAGCAGCACGAACAGCGCGCCGGGCCAGAGGTCCCAGAAGCTGACGGGCACGACGCCGAGGTTGCTCGCGAGCATCCAGGCGCCGGCCAGGCTCCACAGCGCGCCGGCCAGCCGCCGCCGCGGGTCGAGCGCCAGCGTGATGCCGAAGGCGATCACGAACAGGGGCCAGTACTTCAGGTACTGGCGGGCCTCGATCAGCCGCAGGTTGCCGAGCGTGAAGACCACGCCGACGGCCATCAGCAGCAGGCCGAGCACGGTGCGGGGCTGCAGCGCGGGGCTCTTCTCAACGGTCATGGCGGGCCTCCGGGGCGGTGGACGCGGTGCGGACGGTGCGGCGGGACTCCATCAGCGACTCGAGCACGATCGAGGCGCCGCCGGCGACGAGGAACAGCGGCCAGGAGTCCCACAGCGACAGGACGTCCAGGTTGTGGGCCAGGAGCAGCAGGCCGGCGCTGGCGAGGCCGAGGCCGTCGCACCAGCCCCTTCGGTTCAGCCACTGCCCGAGGCCGAGGAACACGAGGCTCAGCGGCCAGAACTTCTGGTAATGCCAGGCCCGGATCTCGACCCAGCCCAGCCGGTCCGCGATCATCAGGACGCCCAGGCTCATCATCAGCAGGCCCACGGCGACCGCGCCGGTGGAGTCGACCCGCCCCTTCCTCTCGGCCATTCCCATCCTCCTGCCGATCCTAACGAGACCGGCGCCGCTTCCGAGCCCGCGGCCCGGCGAACGGCGGCAGGGCCCCGGCGAACGGCGCCTCGCGGGCGCGGCGCGGCTCGTACTGCACCACTAGAATGGGCCTGCGCATGATCGGACGAACGCTGTCGCACTACCGCGTCACCGGGGAGCTGAGCCGCGGCGGCATCGGCGTCGTGTACGTGGCGACCGACCTCCACCTCGGGCGCGAGGTCGCGCTCAAGGTGCTGCGGCCCGACCGGGTCGGAGACGCGGAGCTGCGCTCGCGGCTGCTGCGCGAGGCGCGGGCCGCCGCTTCGCTGCAGCACCCGGCGATCGCCGTCGTGCACGAGGTGGGGGAGGAGGACGGCGTCGCCTTCATCGCGATGGAGCGGGTGCCGGGGCGGCGGCTCGACGAGTGGAGCGCCGCCGCGGGCGCGGAGGCCGGCCTCGCGGCCCGGCTCGACATCGCGCGGCAGGTCGCCGACGGGCTGGCGGCCGCGCACGCGGCCGGGATCGTGCACCGCGACCTGAAGCCCGCCAACGTGCTGGTCACCGCGGAGCGGCGGGTCAAGCTGATCGATTTCGGGCTGGCCAAGCTGCTGCACCCGCTGGGCGACTTCGGCGGCGCGGTCGACACTCCCGCCCAGGCGGGCACCGACCCGGGGCGCATCCTGGGCACCGCGGCGTACATGGCGCCCGAGCAGGCGCGCGGCGAAGACGTCGACCGCCGCGCCGACGTGTTCTCGTTCGGCGCGCTGCTGCACGAGCTGTTCGCGGGCCGGCCCGCCTTCCTGCGCGCGAACGGCATCGAGACGCTGCACGCGGTGCTGAAGGATCCGGCGCCGCGGCTGCCGCCGCTGGCGGGCGCTGCGCCGGACGTGCAGGCGGACCTGCAGGACCTGCTCGACGTCTGCCTCGCCAAGGACCGCGACGAACGCTTCGGGGCGATGGCCGACGTGGTCGCCGAACTCGTCGCGCTGCTCGAACGCGCCGCGGCCGCCAGCGCGACTCCCGCGCCCGCCCGCGCGGCGCGTGTCGCGGCCGCCCCGCGCACCGGCCGGCTGCGGGTCGCGATCGTCGACGACGAGGCGCTGGCGCGCGCCGTGTTGCGCGAGTACCTGGCGGCGCACGCGGACGTCGAGGTGGTCGCCGAGTGCGCCAACGGTTTCGAGGCCGTCAAGGCGGCGGCCGAACACGCGCCGGACCTGCTGCTGCTGGACGTGCAGATGCCCAAGCTCGACGGCTTCGAGGTGCTGGAGCTGATCGGCCGCGAGATCGGCGTGATCTTCGTGACCGCCTACGACGAGTACGCGCTCAAGGCGTTCGACGTGCACGCGGTCGACTACCTCCAGAAGCCGGTGTCCCGCGAGCGCTTCGACGCGGCGCTCGCGCGAGCCCGCGCGCGGCTGGGCCGCGTCGCCCCGCCTTCGGCCGTCGAACTGCGCGCCGCCGCCCAGCCTCCCGCGCCGGCCGCCGCGGCCTGGGCGGAGCGCATCCTGGTCCGCGACGGCGCCCGCGTCCACGTGATCCCCACGCCGAAGCTGGACTGGGTGCAGGCCCAGGACGACTACGTGTGCCTGCGCTCGGAGGGCCGCGACTACCTGAAGGAGCAGACGCTCGCCGAGCTCGAGCGCAGCCTCGACCCCGCGTGTTTCGTCCGCATCCACCGCTCGTACCTGCTGAACCTCGAGCGCCTGGCCCGGATCGAGACCTACGCGAAGGACTCCCGCACGGCGATCCTCCACGACGGCCACAAGCTCCCCGTGTCCCGTGCCGGGTACGCCCGGCTGAGGGCCCTGCTGTAAGTCGACCGCCCTGGCATCCGTGTTGCCTTTGTGTGACGAGGCGGAGGCGGGCATCGGGCCCGCCGCCGGCTCCGCGGATCGCGGCAAGGAGCTGAGGCGAAGTGAGTTACACGGATCGGGGCGGCCGCTTCCGGCGCCACGACGAAGGCGCGGGGCTGGTCGGCGGCGTGAACGAGATCGTGCAGGGTGCCCCAAATGGTGCGGCTGGCGCGAGCCGCGCCCGGGTCCGCACCGACGGCAAGTTCTTCCGCCTCGGCGACCAGAAGTTCTGGGTCAAGGGCGTGACTTACGGCCCCTTCGCGCCGCGCCAGGGCTCGGGCCTGCAGCTCCCCGAGGCGCCGCAGCTCCACCAGGACTTCCGCCAGATCCGCGGCCTCGGCGCCAACGTGATCCGCGTGTACCACGTGCCGCCGCGCGAGGTGCTCGACTTCGCCCACGAGTACGGGCTGAAGGTCTTCGTCGACGTGCCGTGGTCGAAGCACCGCTGCTTCCTCGAGAACCGCGAGGACCGCGAAAGCGGGCGCCGCAACGTGCGCGAGGCCGCGCGCAGCCTCGCCGGCCACCCCGCCCTGTTCGCGCTCTCGGTGGTCAACGAGCTGCCGCCGGACGTCGTGCGCTGGCTGGGGCCGAAGCAGGTCGAGCGCTTCGTCGACGAACTGGTCGACGTGGCCCGCGAGCAGGACCCGGGCGCGCTCGTCACCTGCGCCAGCTTCCCGCCGACCGAGTACCTCGCGCCGCGGGCGATCGACTTCATGACGATGAACGTCTACCTGCACGATCGCGGCCGCTTCGGCGCCTACCTGCGGCGCCTGCAGAACATCGCCGGCGAGAAGCCGCTGATCCTCGGCGAGTACGGCATCGACACGATCCGCAACGGCGAAGAAGAGCAGGCCGAGCTGATCGGCATGCACCTCGAGGAGGTGTTCCGCAACGGCCTGGCGGGCACCTGCGTGTTCTCCTACACCGACGAGTGGTTCACGGGCGGCCACCCGATCACCGACTGGGCGTTCGGACTGGTCCGCCGCGACCGCTCGCCGAAGCCCTCGTTCTTCGCGGTGGCGAAGAGCTGGCGCGCCGAGAGCCCGCTGCCGAAGCTCGAGCGCTACCCGCGGATGTCGGTCGTCGTCTGCACCTACAACGGCTCGCGCACGCTCGACGGCTGCCTCGACTCGCTGACGAAGCTGAACTACCCCGACTACGAGGCGATCCTCGTCAACGACGGATCGACGGACAGCGTTCCCGAGATCGCCGCGAAACACCCGTCCATCCGCTACATCGCGCAGCCGAACCGCGGCCTGTCGGTCGCCCGCAACGTGGGCGCCGAGGCGGCGACGGGCGAGATCGTCGTCTACACCGACGACGACTGCTTTGCGGACCCCGACTGGTTGTACTACCTGGCGGCCAAGTTCGTCGAGGAGCCGACGGCCGTGGCGGTCGGCGGGCCCAACCTGCTGCCGATCGAGGACGGCCCGGTCTCGGCCTGCGTGCAGGCGAGCCCCGGCGCGCCGGCCCACATCCTGCTCGACGACGTCGAGGCCGAGCACATCCCCGGCTGCAACATGGCGTTCCGCCGCGACGCGCTGCTCGGCATCGGCGGCTTCGACCCCGTGTACCGCAAGGCGGGCGACGACGTCGACGTCTGCTGGCGGCTGCAGGAGCAGGGCGGCCGCATCGTGTACGCGCCGTCGGCGATGGTGTGGCACCACCGCCGCACGACGGTCAAGGCGTACCTGCGCCAGCAGTGCGGCTACGGCGAGGCCGAGGCGCTGCTCAAGCGCAAGCACCCCGAGAAGTTCCACGGCTTCCGCGCCGACCTGTCGTGGATGGGCCGCATCTACACCCGCGCGGGCCTGGGCCTGACCGTGGGGGAGCCGGCGATCCACCACGGCGTGTTCGGGACGGGCTTCTTCCAGACGATCTACTCGGCGCCGCAGGTGTGGTGGCCGCTCGTCGCGCTGTCGCTCGAGTGGTGGGCGCTGGCGCTGGGGCTGATCGGGCTCGGCAACGTCTTCAATCCCGCCGCGGCACTGGCTGACGCGGGGGTGCTCGGCCCGTGGGCGCTGTCGCCTTTCGCCAACCCGCTGGTGCTGCTGCCGTCCCTGATGCTGCTGTCGACGTTCGCCCTGGCGTGGCGCGCCTCCGGCGAGGCGACCCCGGCCGAGCACCAGCGCCGCTGGTGGTCGCGGCCGCTGATCGCGGCGATGAACCTCGCGCAGCCCGTCGAGCGCGGATGGGCGCGCTACAAGACCCGCTTCCAGACGATCGCGATCCCGGCCTCGCTGCGGCGGCTGGCCGAGGCCTGGTCGCAGCGCGCGGCGGCGGTGATCAACCGCGACAGCCTGGAGCTGTGGGCCGAGAACGGCGCCGGCCGCGACGAGCTGCTCGCGCGGGTGCTCGAGATCGCCCACGCGCACAAGTGGTTCCCCCGCGTCGACTCCGGCTGGGCCCGCCACGACGCCCGCTTCTACGGCGACCGCTGGTGCAAGACCGACGTGATCACGGTGACCGAGAACCACGGCGGGCCGAAGCGGCTGACGAAGGTTCGCCTCGACGCCCAGGCGACGCTGTTCCAGAAGGTGCTCTTCATCGCGCTCGCGTACCTGACGCTGGTCGCGGCCGGGCTGGGCCCGGCCGCGCTGCTGGCGTTGGCGCCGGTCGTCGCCGGGGTGGCGATCGTGACGACGCTCGCGGCGCGCCGCCTGCGCCAGGCGGTCAACGCGACGTTCCTGGAGGCGGCGCGCGACCTCGACCTGCTGGTCGTCGGCCTGCCGCGCGAGAAGAAGGCCGAGGCCGCCGACGGCGAGCGCGACGAGCTGCCCGCCGCCGCTCGCGTCGGCCTCGCCCGCACCGCCCGTTGACCGCTTCGCTGCCGACCGCGGTCTCCGCGGCTCGCCGCGCGTTCGCCTACCTGCGGCCGCACCGCAGGCGCTTCGCGGGCGGCATCGGGCTGACCCTCGCCGGCATCGTGCTCGACCTGCTGAAGCCGGTGCCGCTCGCGATCGTGATCGACTCGGTGCTCTCCGGCCGGCCGCTGCCCGGCGTGCTGCAGCCGGTGCTGGGCGGGCTCTCGCCGCTCTGGCTGCTCGCGGTCGCGGCCGGCTCGATCGTCGTCTTCACGTTCCTGCGCGGCGCGACCACCGTCGCCGCCAACTACGTGACGATCTCGACCGGCCAGCGCATGGTCTCCGACCTGCGCACCGACCTCTACGCCCACCTCCAGAAGCTGTCGCTGCGCTTCCACTATCGGCAGACCACCGGCGACCTGCTGTTCCGGGTGATGGCCGACACCTACTCGGCGCAGGGCCTGGTGATGAACGGCCTGCTGCCGATGGCCACGGCGGTCGTGATGCTGGGCGGCATGTTCGCGGTGATGCTGCAGCTCGACGCGACGCTGGCGCTCGTGGCACTCGTCGTGTGTCCGCCGCTGTACCTCGCGGTCAGCGGCATCACCGGCCGCATCCACGCCCACGCGACCGCCTCGAAGGAGGCCGAGAGCGCGCTCTACGCGAAGGCCGAGAGCACGCTGGGCGCGGTCAAGCTGGTCCAGGCCTACGGCCGCGAGCAACGCGCCGTCGACGACTTCCGCCGCGGCTCCGACCACTCGCTGTCGCTGGCGCTGCGCCTCTATTCGACCGAGACCGCGTTCGGCCTGGTGGTCGACTCGGTGCTGGCGCTGGGCACCGCCGCGCTCGTGTTCCTCGGCGCACTGCACGTGATGGAGGGCCGGCTGCAGCTCGGCGCGCTCACGGTGTTCCTGTCCTACCTGCGCGACCTGTACGGGCCGATCCAGAGCATCAGCGCCAACCTGGCGGAGATCGCGTCCTCGCGGGCCGGCCTCGAGCGCGTGTTCCAGGTGCTCGACCAGGAGCCCGACGTGCGCGACGCAGCGCATGCCCGTCCGCTGCCCGCGGTCCGCGGCCGGCTGTCGTTCGAGGACGTCACCTTCGCCTACGACGACGCGCGGCCCGTGCTGCGCGACGTCAACCTGGAGCTGCAGCCCGGAGAAGTGATCGCCCTGGTCGGCCGCACGGGCGCCGGCAAGAGCACGCTGGCGAGCCTCGCCCTGCGGCTGTTCGACCCCGGTGCGGGGCAGGTGCGGATCGACGGCCACGACCTGCGCGACGTGACGCTGGCCTCGCTGCGCCGCCAGGTGACGCTGCTGCTGCAGGACCCGATCCTGTTCCACTCGAGCGTCGCCGACAACATCGCCTTCGGCTCCGAGGCGAGCCGCGAGCAGATCGTCGCCGCGGCCCGCCAGGCCGAGGCGGACGAGTTCGTCCAGAAGCTGCCCCAGGGCTACGACACGGTGCTCGGCGACGGCGGCGTCACGCTGTCGGGCGGCCAGCGCCAGCGCCTGGCGCTGGCCCGCGCGCTGCTGCGCGACTCGCGGATCGTGATCCTCGACGAGCCGACCAGCGCGCTCGACCTCGGCACCGAGGCCCAGGTGTGGCGCAACGTCGAGCGGGTCCTCGACGGCCGCACGGCGCTGGTGATCGCGCACCGGCTGTCGACCGCGCGGCGCGCCGACCGCATCGCGGTGATGGAGGACGGCCAGATCGTCGAGCTCGGCAGCCACGCCGAACTTCTGGCCCGCGGCGGCGCCTACGCCGCGCTGTGGAGCCAGCACGATCCGTCGGCAGTTCTGGACGCCCTTCCCGTGAGCGCCTGAGCGATGGCGAAGCTGGTCGTGCTCGGCATGATGGGTCGCTGCCCGTTCGGCGGCCAGACCTGGCTCTACCTCAACTGGCTGCGCGGGCTGGCCCGCAACGGGCACGAGGTGTGGTACGTCGAAGACGACGCGACCTGGCCCTACGACCCGCGCCGCGACGCCATCACCGACGATCCCGACTACGCGACCTCGTACCTCGACCGCGTGCTGGGCCGGATCGGGATGGGCGACCGCTGGGCCTACCGTGCGCTGTACCGCGGCAAGGACGACTGTTACGGCCTGTCGCGGGCGAAGCTGGAGCAGCTCTACCGCGACTGCGACGCGTTGCTCAACGTCTGCGGCGCGACGGTGCTCAACGACGACCACATGCGGGCGAAGCGCCGCGTGTACGTCGAGACCGACCCGGTCACCAACCAGCTCGAGCTGGCGAACGGGAAGCAGAAGACCCGCGACGTGCTGGCGCTGCACGACACGATCGTCACCTACGGCGAGAACTACGGCGGCCCCGGCTGCGGCGTGCCGCTGGGCGGCCTCTCGTACCTGAAGACGCGCCAGCCGATCGACCTCGACCTGTGGCCCTACGTGTTCGACGCGCGGGCGAAGCACTACACGACCTCGGGCAACTTCAGGCAGAAGGGCCAGGACGTGGAGTGGAACGGCTCCGTCTACCACTGGAGCAAGCACCACGAGTTCCTGAAGTTCCTGGAGCTGCCGAAGCGGCGGCCGAACGTCTCGTTCGAACTGTGGCTCAACGTCGACGACCCCGCGGATCGCCGGACGCTCGAGGGCGCGGGCTTCGCGTTGCAGAGCCCGCTGCAGGGCTCGCTGGAGCCGTTCGGCTACCAGCAGTTCTTCCGCGACTCGCGCGCCGAGTGGACGGTCGCCAAGGACCAGAACGTGCGGCTGCAGAGCGGCTGGTTCTCCGAGCGCGACGCCTGCTACCTGGCGACCGGCAAGCCGGTGATCGCGCAGAGCACCGGATTCGAGCACGTGCTGCCGACCGGCGACGGGCTGTTCGCCTTCAAGACCCTGGACGAGTGCTGCGCGGCAATCGACACCATCGAACGAGACTACAAGCGGGCGACCCTGGCGGCGCGCGCGATCGCGGAGGACTACCTCGACGCGAAGAAGGTCGCCGCCCGCTTCGTCGCCGACCTCGGGCTGTGATGCAGAAGCACGTCATCTTCAACGCCGACGACTTCGGCTACAGCCGCGGCATCAACCGCGGCGTCGTCGAGGCCCACCAGCGCGGCGTCGTCACCTCGGCGACGCTGATGATCAACGGCCCGGCCGTCGACGAGGCGATCGTGCTGTCGCGCGAGAACCCGGACCTCGCGGTCGGCCTCCACGTCAACTTCACGAACGAGGCGCAGCGCCTGGTCGACCTGGAGGACCGCAAGGCGACGAAGGAGTTCCTGCGCCGCCAGTTCGACCAGTTCTGCGAGCGCCTCGGCCGCAAGCCCACCCACCTCGACTCCCATCAGCACGTGCACCGACACCCGGTGCGCCGCCGGCAGTTCCAGGAGCTGGCGTTCGAGCACGGCATCCCGCTGCGCGACGAGTTCCCGGTGACGTTCAAGGGCGGCTTCTACGGGCAGTGGGAGTACGGAGTGACCGACCCGTCGAAGATCTCGTTCGAGGCGCTCGAGGGCATCCTGCGCCGCGAGATCGACGAGGGCGTGTACGAGGTGTCCTGCCACCCGGGCTACGTGGACGCGGCGCTCGACTGCCTCTACCACGCCGAGCGCGAGCTGGAGCTGCGGACGCTGTGCGACCCGCGCGTGAGGCAGGTCCTCGCGGAGGAGGAGATCGGGCTGCTCTCCTACGCCCGCCTGCGGGAGGTCGCTCCCGTGCTCCACCTGCGTTGAGCGGGCGCACGCCACTGCCGGCCGCGGCTCCCGTCGAGCGCCTGGCGCCGCGGCTCGCCCGGGTCACGGGCTTCCGCCTCGGGGCCTCGCTGGTGCCCGCGCTGCTGCTCGCCAAGGTTGCCCACTGGGGACCGCCGCGTCTCGAGTACATCTCGCTTCGCGACTTCGTGCGCGACGTGTTCGCGAGCGCGGCGGCCGACCTCGCCTTCGCCGCGGGCTTCGGCGCGATCGCCGCGGGGCTCCTCGTGCTCCTCCGCCGCTGGCCGCGCGCCGGGCGGGTGGCCGAGTGGGCGCTGCTCGCGGTCGGGGCCTTCGCCGCCCTCTACGCCGTGGCCTCGATCCAGATCTTCTCGTTCCTGCGCTCGCCGCTGACCTACCCGCTGCTCTACCTCGCGGGCGACATGCAGAGCATGCGCTCGTCGATCGGGGCCTTCGTGACGCCCGGGCTCGCCCTCGCGCTGCTGGCCGCGCCCGCGACCTACGTCTGGCTGGCCACCACGACCTGGCCGCGGCTGCGGCTGGCGCGGCCGCTGGCGGTCGCGCTGGCGCTCGCCTGGATCGTGCTCGGCAGTCGCTACGCCGACGGGCGCTGGAAGGACCGCGCCGACCACCTGATCGCGCGCAGCCCCCACTGGGCGTTCCTGGCGTCGCTGCCGGAAGCGCTGGACTCGACCGGCCCCAGTCTCGACGAGGCGTTCGACCCCGACGACCTGGCGGACTTCCGGCCCACCGAGCTGCGCGGCGGCTTCGATCCCGGCGGCCGGCGGCGGCCGAAGAACGCGATCCTGGTCGTGCTCGAGTCGACCGGCGCGAAGTACCTCTCGCTCTACGGCAGCCGCTACCCGACGACGCCGAACCTGGGCGCCGAGGCGCGGCACGCGCTGGTGTTCGACAACGTCTACGCCCACGTCGGCCTGACCGCGAACGCGCTGGTCTCGATGACGCTGTCGATCTACCCGTACATGACCTGGCGCGAGTACACGGTGGAGTACCCGCGGTTCCCCGGCGAGACGCTGGCCGAGTTGCTGAAGCAGCGCGGCTACCGCACCGCGTTCCTCGAGAGCGCGTACCTCGACTACGTGAACCAGGACGGCTTCCTGGCCGATCGCGGCTTCGACCGGCTCGAGGACTGGGACGACCTCGGCGACGGCCCGCCGGTCAACTCGTGGGGCGGCCACGATCGTGCGCTTGTCGACCGCGCGCTGCGCTACGCGGAGGAGGACCGCGACACGCCGTTCTTCGCGGTGCTGTGGACCGCCCAGAGCCACCACCCCTACGACCCGGTGCCGGGCCAGCCCGAGATCGACTTCTTCCGCGAGGCGCCGCGCCCCAAGGAGTGGTGGGACCTCGGCCGCTACCTCAACACCGTGGCCGACGTCGACCGCCAGCTCGGGCGGCTCTTCGCCGGCCTGCGCGAGCGCGGCCTCGACCAGGACACCGTGGTGATGGTGACCGGCGACCACGGCCAGGCCTTCGGCGACCCGCACCCGACCTGGGGTCATGGCTTCCGCGTCTACCAGGAGAACGTGCACGTGCCGCTGATGATCTGGTCGCCGGCGCTGTTCCCCGAGGGACGCCGCGTGCCGACGATCGGCGGCCACGTGGACGTGTCGCCGACGCTGGCGGACCTGCTCGGCGTCAAGCCCTCGCCGACCTGGCAGGGGCGCAGCCTGTTCCACCCGTCGCGGCCGCCGCGGGCCTACTTCTACGCGGTCAACGACGACTACCTGCTCGGCGTGCGCGAGGGCCGCTTCAAGTACGTCTACAACGCGACCCGCGGCAGCGACGAGCTGTTCGACCTGGTCGCCGACCCCGACGAGCAGCGCAACGTGGCCGAAGAGAACCCCGAGCTGGTGCGACGGCTGCGGCGCCGCGTCGCCGCCTGGCGCCACCACGCCGCCGAGCACCTCGAGGGCGCCCGCGTCGTGAAGTGACCGGGCCTCGCTCGAGGCCGGGGCGCTAGGATGGCCCCGTCGGAACCCGACGCGTTCCCGAGGGAGGTCCACATGCCCCGCCTGTCACCGAAGACCCGCCCGCCCCGAGGGCCCGGCCTCAGGCTCCTCCACGTGCTGGCGCTGGCGGCGCTCGTCTTCGCGGGGGTGGCGCCACATCCCGCCGAAGCCCAGGAGGAACACCGCTCGATCCTGCGGGCGAAGTTCCAGGCGGGCCTCGAGGCCATCGTCCGCGACTACGAGGGCGTGGCCGGCCTGCACGTGGTCGACCTGACGACGGGCGAGCGCTTCGCGGTGCGCGACGAGATGGTGTTCCCGCAGGCGAGCGCCATCAAGGTTCCGATCCTGCTCGAGCTCTTCCGGCGCGCCGAGGCCGAACCCGGGCTCCTGCGCCGGCGGGTCGACATCACGGACGAGGTCCGCACCGGGGGGAGCGGGGTCCTGAACGTGCTGACCGACGGGGGCTCGGCGCTCTCGCTGGAGGACCACGCGATCTACATGATCCTCCACTCGGACAATACCGCGACCAACGTGCTGATCGACGCCCTGGGCATGGACGCGATCAACGCGCTCTCCGCCTCGCTCGGCGCTCCCCGCACGCTGCTGCGGCGCAGGATGATCCGCCCGGAGGAGTCCGCCCGCGGCAACGAGAACGTCTCCACGCCGCGGGAGGGCGCGCTCGTGATGGAGAAGATCGCGCGCTGCGAGCTCCCGATGAGCCAGGCGGCGTGCGCGCGAGTGCGCGAGATCCTCGAGATCCCGAAAGGCGGTCCGGTCCGGACCCCGGTGCCCGACTCCGTCCCGATCGCGTTCAAGCCCGGCGGCATCACCGGTGTCGCCACCGTCTGGGGCCTGGTCGGCGTGCCCGACCGGCCCTACGTGTTCGTCGTGATGTCGAACTACGGGGGGGACGGCGGCGCGGTGATCGAGGCCGCGTCGGCGCTCGCCTACGGCTACTTCAGCCGGCTCTCGGGCATCACCGAGCACGGAACCCGCGTGCCGCTGGACGTGAAGCGCCGAATCTCGGGGGGCTCGCCACGATGAAGGGCCGGGCGGTGGTGCTGACGGGGGCGTCGCAGGGGATCGGCAAGGCGCTGGCCCACGCGCTGGCCGGCGAAGGCTGCCGGCTCGTGCTGGCCGCGCGCGACGAAGCGGCGCTCGAGGCGGTCGCGGCCGAGTGCCGCGCTCGCGGGGGCGAGGCACACGTGGTCCGCTGCGACGTCTCGGTGCAGGCCGACTGCGAGGCGCTCGTCGCGCGGGCCGTCGAGGCGCTCGGCGGGGTCGACGTGCTGGTCAACAACGCCGGCATCGGCATGATCGCGCGCTTCGACGAGGTCACCGACCTCTCCGCCTACGAGCGGGTGATGCGCGTCAACTACCTCTCGTGCGTGTGGCTGACCCATGCGGCGCTGCCGCACCTGAAGCGCTCGCGCGGGCTGATCGTCGCCGTCGCCAGCCTGGCCGGCCTCAACGGCGTGCCCACCCGCACGGCCTACGCCGCGTCGAAGCACGCCGTGTTCGGCTTCTTCGACTCGCTGCGGATCGAGCTGATGGACAGCGGCGTCGGCGTCACGATCGCGGCGCCCGACTTCGTGGTCTCCGAGATCCACCGGCGGTCGATGGACGCCGCGGGGCGCCCGCTGGGGAAGAGCCCGATGCAGGAGTCGAAGATCATGGGCACCGAGGAGTGCGCGCGCCACATTCTGGCCGCGATGCGCCGCCGCGACCGGCTGTGGCTCGGGAGCTGGCGCGGCCGGCTGGGGCGCTGGGCGAAGCTCCTGGCACCCGGCCTGATCGACCGCGTCGCGAAGCGGGCGGTCGAGCGCGGGGTGTAGCGCCCGGCGACAGGCCGCGTGGAGGCCGAGGGCGTCTGGTCGGGGATCCCAACTTGGGGCCCGCGTACTTGACACGGTAGGCGACCGGTGGTGTATTCCCTTGGCGTTCGCCAAAGGAGGCAGCGTGCAGCATGCATGGTGGGTGGCGGTCGTCATCGCCACGCTGGCGGCTGACCTCGGGGCGACGACACCGCCGCAGACCGGCTGGGTTCTGGACTGGGCCACGGGCACGCCGAGGGTCATGTCCGATCGTCCGGTCCTGAAGGTCGCGGACCTCGACGGTGACGGGTTCGCCGAGCTGCTGGTCAACTCCGAGAAGTCGGGCATTGTCGCCTTCGATTTCCGGTCCGAGCCCGGGCGGGAACGCGCACGGAGAATCTCGTCCGCTGGCACCAGGTTCGCGCTTGGTCAGCTCGATGCCGATCCGGCGCTGGAGCTCGTCGCATACCCCCACGTCGTCGACGGCGCGTCGCTCGCGTCGTCCTCGGTCGTCGCCTGTGGAGCGGGGTTTTCGCCCAAATGGTCGGCGATCGCCGACGTTGACGGGGACGGTTCCGCGGAGCTGCTGGGCTTTCTCGAGTACCGTTTCTGCGTTCACGAGGGGTCCACGGGTGCGCTTCGCGGCGTCGTCGAGGTGCCCGCCCGTCAGGGCGTGGCTCTCGCCAACCTCGACGACGACCCGGCCATGGAGATCATCGTGGCCGACGACGGGCCCGGCTCACGCGTCGTGGACGGAGCCTCGCTCACCGTCCAGTGGATTCCGCCAGACGAATTCGGTTTCGCCGTCGTCGCAGGCGACGTCGACGGGGATGGTCGAGCCGACCTGCTTTCCCTGACGGGCAGCGCCGGCGACGCACGTCTCGCGTTGTGGGATGTCGCCCAGCAGCGCCAGGTCTCCACGCGCTCGCTGGGGTTCGCGCGCTCGCTCGCGCTGGGTGACCTCGACGGTGACGGGCGCGAGGAGATCCTCTACGGTGGCGGTGATGCGATCGTGGTCCTCGACGGCTCCACTTTGCAGGAGCGCGACCGCATACCCGCGCGTGCGGCATCGGCGATCGCCGTTGGTGACCTGTCGGGGGGGCGGGACGTCGAGATCGCCTGGGTCGAGGACGGGTTCTTGTGGGTCTGGGAAAGAGGAAGCGTCCGCAACGTGGGCCTCCACCTGACGAGCCTGGGGAGCCCGGGGCTCGGAATCGTCGGCGGTGAGCGAGTCCTGGCCGTGCCGGGCCTGACTTCGGGTCCTTCGCACCTGGGAAGCCCGGTCGTGGCCACGCTCGCGGCAGGCGACGGCGCGTTGACGGCGATGACCGCCGAGGGCCCGGAGGCGATCTTCTTGGCCCGACCGGGCGACTTCGACGGGGACGGCGAGGTGGAGACTCTGGGTGTCTCGGTTGGCCGCCTGACCGTCTTCGAGAGCGACGGCGTCGTCGCCTGGTCCACGCCGTGGAGCAGCCGACTCCTCGATGCTGCCGTCAGCGATCTGGACGGTGACGGGGTCGACGAGATCGTCGTGCTCGACAACGAAAGTGGGCTGAGGGTTTCTGTGCTGGAGCCCGACACCGGCGCTCCCAGGTGGAGCACCGGCATCTCCCCGACGTGGTCCCAGTCCTTCAGCCCCCGGCTCTTCTCCGCCGATTTCGATGGCGACGGCGACGACGAACTGGCTGTGGGCGAGTTGACGCAGAGCCCGGTGATGGACCTGGTCGACTACGACGGCCGCGTGGACCCCAGAATGTACTGGCTCCCCGACGGCCGGGTCTGGATCCTCGACCCTGCCGCGCAGACGGCCCGGCCCACCGAGGCGGTATCGCCGGCAGCGATGGCGCTCGGCGCGGCGAAGGACGGCGAACCGCGCGAGCTCTTCGTGGCCGACCGGGCGCAGGCATTGTGGCGCCTCGACGCCGCCACAGGGACACTGGCCGAGCGCATTGCCTGGATCCCCGGGGCTCCCGTGCGGGAAGTGGCGGTCGGAGATGTCGACGGCGCCCCGGGTCGCGAGGTCGTCGCGATCAGCGCCGAGGGGCAGTTGGTGGCGTATCGGCCGGGCAACCCCTGCCCGATCGCGGAAGAGCCGTTGCCGCTGGCCTGGTTCGCCCAGGGACGCACGACGCGGTTGATGCTGCTCGACCCGGACGGTGACGGGCAGAGCTCCGTCGTCGTGGCGGGCCCGGACGAGGTGCGCTCCTACCACCTCGGGGAGCTGGCCCCCCGCGTGTGCATCGACGACGTCGCGGTGCTGGAAGACGAGGGTCTGGCGCGCTTCACGGCCCGGCTCTCACAGCCGCTCACCTCGGCCGTCGAGTTCGAGTACGTGACGCGCGATGGCTGGGCCACCGCGCCCGCAGACTACGCATCGACGACCGGACGCGTTCGTCTGGAGGCGGGGGAGGAAGAGGCCTCGATTCCCGTTGCGCTGGCTGCTCCGGAGGGACTGCGCGAGCGCACCGAGCATTTCTACCTCGATGTGCGGCCGGTGTCCGGCGACGCAGTCCTGCCTCGCGCGGCCCGGGCCTTGATCTTCGACACGGACGACCCGGCTGGGCCTGTCTCGCCGATACAGTTCCCCGACGTGCCCCTGGGGAGCTGGGCCGAGGCCTTCATGGTCCTCGACTGGCTGCCCGATCTCTACCTCTCCGATCCAGCCTTCTCGGTTCGGGCGACGCGCCTGTCTCGTCCCGACGATCCCGCCTCCACCCTGCTGACGATCCGCTTCACGCCACTCGCCGTGGGGGAGCATCGGGCCGAGCTGGCGCTTCGCGCCGTTCCTTTCGGCTCAACGCGGGTTCCGATCACGGGTCGGGGGATCGCGGCCGACGGCCGGCCCGTGCTGGTTGCCACCCCGGCCAGCGGGCAGGCGGCGGAGAGCTTCTCGGTGCACGTATTCGACGCCCCGGCCGATCCGTACGCGTACGTGGCGCTCTACCCAGTCCCTGGCGAGACGCCCGTCGATCGCCGCTTTCTCGATGGCGGCCTGGTCCCGCCGTCGACGGCCACGAGGGCGGCGAGCGTGGTGTTCCCCTTCCCGCCGCCAGGCACCTACGAGGCTCGTCTCCACCGATCGGACGGTGTCGACATCGCTCGCAGCAACACCGTGACGTCGACGGCCGGAGGCGCGCCGGTCCTCCACGTCGCGCCGCTGAACCTCGAGTTCGGGAGCGTCGGGACGGACGAGACCGCCACGAGGGTGGTCGTGATCACCAACCGGGGAGGCCTGCCGCTCGAAGGCCAGGCGAAACCGACCTATGACCGAACGGAAGGGCCGAACTACAGGGTCGAACCGTCGAGCTTCCGGGTCGAGCCGGGCGGGCAGGTTCAGCTCGTCGTGAGCTTCGGGCCGTTCACCGAGGGGTCGCGGAGGGAGGACCTGATCGTGACGAGCAACGCAGGAGAGGCCAAGGTCTACCTGCGCGGCTCGGCCACCTCGCCGCGACTCCCGGTCGCCGTCGAGTGGGAGCAGCGCGCCGATCGCCCCGATTCCGGCGCGATCACGCACCTCGCGCTGGCGGACCTCGACGGAGACGGTGACCCCGAGGTGCTGGGCCGCCTGGCCGGCGTGGGGACCCGCTGGTTCGCCGCGGACGCCGCACATCTCGATCCCCTCCACCTCTCCGAGCGCGGAGCCGATGGCGACGGCGTGATCCTGGCCGCGAACCTGGACCTCGATCCCGGGCCCGAGGTCGTGGTGACCGCGGGTCGGGAGCTGAGGGTCTACGACGGGAGAAGCGGCGCGCTGCAGCAGCGGTTCGAGGCGGTCGAAACGCAAGTGCGTTCGTTGGTCGCGCTCTGGGTGCACGGCGCTCCGATGCTGGCCGCGGTCGACATGGCCGGATCGGTTCGCGTGCTGACCCCCACGGGCGAGGTGGTGGCGCGACTGGACGGGCTCGACGCGAGGGACATCGCCGCCGGCGATCTGGACGGGGACGGCAACCCTGACCTCGTGATCGCGGCAGGCGCGCGAGGTCTCGTGGCCGACCCGCGGACGCTGAGGATCTGGTGGTCGAGCCCGTGGGGCCTCGGCGACCACGTTGGTGTGCTGGCGCGAACCCCCCGTGGCTATCCGCTCCTCGTCACCGGCGACGGTGCGGTGATCGACCCGCGCCGGCCTGAAGCGGTGCGGTTCCCCGCCGGGCTGGGCACGGGGCCGATCCACGTAGCCGACTTCGATGGCGACGGCTTCGACGACTCCGTGGCTTCGGGCCGCATTCTCGACGGTGCGACCCTGCAGTTCCGCGCTGGGCCCGTAATCACGCGAGCGGCGACGAGTCGCCGGCCGGACGGATCGCTCCTGGTCGCGACCTTCGCAGGCGGCAACATCGGTCTCGGCACTTCCTTCGAGTCCGAGCTCCGCTGGTTCAGGGACGAGGCCGAGACGTCCGTGGCCTTGCCCGGGCCCGTCGACCTCGACCGGGACGGCAACGCAGAACTGGTGCTCCTGCTGTCGCGGGAGGCCGTCTTCCATCACCCCGACACGCTGGCCCCGATCGGGCGCGTCGCGCTGCCGCCGAACCTGCCGCCCGCCGTCCAGGCGTTCACGATGCAGGCGGATGACGATGAACCGCTCGAGGTCGTCCGCGTCGCCGCGCAGACAATCGCGGTCCTGGACGGTGCGACCTGGGAGCTGCAGTGGCAGCGCAACACGTCCGCCGTGACCGTGCTCCGCACCGCGGGGGCTCGCGACCGCCTCGCGGTGGCGGCGGACGACGACTCGGTGATCACGCTGCTGGACGGTGCAGGGGCCGAGGTCGGTCGGGTCGACTTGCAGGTCCGCCTTCAGGGCCCGTGGCTGCTCGGCGCGGAACTGGATGGAGACCCCGACCCCGAACTCCTGGTGCGAACCGAAGACCGCCGTGCCTTCTTCGTCGACCTGACGACGCGCCAGAGCCGTGAGGTCGTCTACGACCTCGGTGGCGCGGCGATCTTCGCGGCGGACCCCGAGGGCGACGGATTGGAAGCGTTGTTCGGCGTGTACTTCGGGGCGCTCTACGAGATCGACGTGACGACGGGACGGCGGCTGTGGCGAGCACCGGCCCCGGTGAACTACGCTCACTATTCGCTGCTCACCGACGACGACCGTGATGGCCGGCTCGAACTAGTGATGTCCGCCGGGCCAGAAGTCCTCGCGACGACGGGGGCGTCCGCATGCCCCGTCTGGAGAACTGGACACCTCGGTGCGCCACGTGCCGTGTGGAAGCGCGGTCCGACGTCGTACGGAGTGTGGTCGGGATGGGGCTATCCGGTCGCCCTGGAGCCCACCGGGGGGGAGCCTCCCGTCTGCATGGTCGGCTCGCCCACGGCCCTGGCCGGTCGAGATCTTCACGTTCTCGCCGATCGCTCGGCGCCAAGCCCCGCCGAGGCTCGGGTCCCGATCGAGGTCCTGCCGTCCGAGCGAGTTTCGCTCGTGGGGTCAGGGCCGCACCACGCGACCGTGGCCGCCGGGGAGGTGCGCGGCGAAGCCCGCATCGCGACCACCGCGGAGATCTCAACCGGTCTCTTGAGCATGGGACTCGAGATTCCGCTCGACTATCCCGGGCCAGTCGCGGGGCGCCGCGTTCTGGCCGAGGCCTGGTCCTACCGGCCACAGTCGTGGATGGGTTGCAGCCCACCCGTCGTGGAGATGCCTCCGACCCGCATCGGGGACAGTTCCACGCTTCGGGTGCACACGACTGGGCAACCCCAGTTCGTGCCTCACCCGGACTTCTCGATCGTGGAGATCCACCCATCGGGCGCGGCGAGCGTCGACGCCGACGCGCCGAGCTGGGGCTCGCCCGTGATCGACGTGGTGTTCGCGCCGACCGTCGATGCTCCGGTCGAGACCGAGCTCTGGGTCTTCTCCGACGAGGAAAAGTTCGAGATCGGCGCCGTGTGCCCGCTGAGCGGAAGCGCAGGCGGGCCTGCGCGGCCCGCGCTGCTGCTGGACCGCACCTGGACGTACCCGGGCCATTCACAGCTACTGTCCGTTCGAAACGGCCCCGGCAACGCTCTCGACTGGGTCGGGCTCTATCGCTCCGGTGCTCCGGACGACGCCCATGATGGACGCTGGATGTACCTCAATGGCCTGCAGACGCCGCCCACGGCGAGCCTGCGCTCGGCGGCGCTGTCCTTCGTGATGCCTTCGGCGGTGGGCCGGTACGAATTCCGCTTCTTCCGTGACGGCACCTTCGAGAAACTGGCGACAGTGCCCATCGCCGTTGCGTGGCAAGTCCGGCCCGCGTTGGTGGTCGAACCGACCGCCCTCGATTTCGGAGCCTTGGCCCTCGGGGCCTCGCACGAGCTGAAGGTCCGATTGACCAACCAGGGCCTCGAACTGCTCACTGGGCAGGCGACGCTCACGGGTGGGAGTGGCTTCACCATCGCGCGGGGTGCCGAGTTCTCGATCGTGACCGGCCAGCAGGTGGAGGTCGGCGTCCGCTTCGCGCCGACAGCCGGCGGCAACGCGACCGCAACGTTGGCCCTGACCTGCTGCATGTCTGCCGAGACGAAGAACGTGGCGCTCGCTGGCAGAGGCGTCACGGGTGCGAGCGTCACGCCGAGCACGGCCAGTGCGGTGCCGGGTCAGGCGGTGCAGGCGACGGTGGCCAACGGGCCTGGCAATGCGCTGGACTGGGTGGGGCT
>JAMQGV010000021.1 GCA_025994075.1 Vicinamibacteria bacterium | reverse complement strand
CGCCGGAGGCGCTGCGGGCGCTGTGCCGGCACCCGTGGCGCGGCAACGTGCGCGAGCTGTCCAACGTGCTCGAGCGGGCGACGATCCTGGCCGACGACGGGCGCATCGACCTCGACCAGCTCCCGGACGACGTGCGCGAGTCCGCAGCCCCCCGTTTGTCCCTGCCCGAGGCCGTGGATCGCTTCGAGCGCTCCCACATCGCGCTGGTGCTGCGCCTGTGCGACGGCAACCGCGAGCGCGCGGCCGAAGAACTCGGGATCTCGGCGGCCACGCTCTACCGCCGGCTGGAGCGCCTCGGTCTCAAGGGCCGCGATCGGAACGGCACCGTCTGACCCCACGCTCCGCCTTCCTGCGCGAAGAGACGGCCGCTGCGTGGCGCGCGAGGATCGCCATTCCCAATTCCCCCAGCCGGGAGTAGCATCCGCCATCCTCATCCAAGGGGGACGGGCCATGGGCCGGATCGTCCTGCTTGCGTCAGTGCTCGTTGCGATTCTCGCTGGCGAAGTGGCCGCGGAGCCGCTGCGCGGGGCGCGGGCGCCCGAGCGGGGTCCGGGACCGCGGCACGAGCCGGTGCTGCGTGTGGGTAGTGTCCAGCTCGACCTCGAGGCCCTGCGCGACGAGGCCCTCGCCCGACTGAAAGAAGGCGTCGCCGAGGCGATCGAGGCGCGCTCCGACGAGCTGCGCACGGCCTTCGGCGCGGAGGCCGACGCCTGGGCGCAGACGCTCTACAAGGACTTCCTGCACTGGTTGAACGAGCGGGCACGCGCAGAGCTGCTCCGCCGCCACCCCCATCTCCGCGACGCGACGCTGCCCGAGGAGCGCTTCGTCGAGTGGCTGGACGCCCCTGACCGCGAGCTGCGGCTCTACGTGGACCTCTACTTCGCCGAGCGCGCCCCGGCCCTGAAGTGGCTGCTCGACGCGTGGTGCGACGAGGCGAGTTGGGAGCTCGCGGACGGCCTGAAGGAGCTGCTCGCCGACGCCCAGGACAAGCTGGTCCGCTTCACCCGCACCGCCGACGACGTGGCCCGCGAGCCGGACGCGCCGCTCGCCGAGATGCTGCGGCGCCACGGGCTGAGCGGGGAGTGGATGGACGGCTTCGAGGCCCACGAGGACCGCCTGCGCGCGCTGGACGGGCCCTACCGCGTGGTCGACGCCACCCGACTCGTGATCGACGCGTTCCAGAGCCATGCCCCGCGGCAGAAGCTCGACCGCCTGCTCGACCTGATGTCGCTGCTCGGCGACGCCGCGGGCGACAGCGCGGTGCCGGTCGCCGCGTTCTTTGGCCAGGTGGTGCAGGCCTACGCCGACGTCGCGCGGGAACTGCTCGGCCAGCTCGACCGGCTGTCGGCACAGCTCCGCAAGCGGGCCGGGTACTGCGTCGGCGCCGGCGCGACCGGCGACCAGCGCCACCGTGCCTTCGTGCGCCAGTTCGGCAGCCGTGACCAGGCCTGCCCGACCCGCATCGCCGACGTCTACGAACGCACGCTGCCCGCCGATGGACGGATCTACTTCTGGGTGGGCGATCGCTTTCGCGCGGGCCGCGAGGGCAACGGTGAGTTCCCGGCCGTCGTGGCGGCCCGCGCGCTGATGCGCGAGGCCGTCGCCGACGGCGATCCCACCTGGGTCGGACGCGAGTCGGATCTCGCGGCCCTTGCCGACACCTACGACGTCGGCTACGCCTCCGAGCGCTTCGGCCGCGGCGTTCCAGGCCTGCGCCGCGAGGCCGAAGACACCCTCGCCGGGATCAGCCGCCGGCTCGCCGAGCTGGAGCGGGGCCTCGGCGCCGACTGCACGCGCGACGCGCTGCGCCGTGGCATCGAGCGCGAGACCGGGCTGCGGGCCGGCGAGGGACAGGACCCGGTGGCCGGCAACGAGCGGCGCCTCGCGCTGCGCTACGCGATCGGATACCTGCGCGGCGGCGGGGCGTGGGCGACCTGGTCGCAGATCGGCGCGGCGCTTCGCGAGCTGTCGCTGCTGCGGGTCAGTGGTCGCGTGGTCGCCGCCGACGGCGGCGCGACCGGCGTCGCCGCGCTGCGCGCGAGCTGGCTGGCGCTGCAGCCGCTGGCCGGTTGCGCGCCCACCCATGCCGATGCGGGAGGCCGCTTCGCCTTCCACGCGCTGGGGCGCGCCGCGGAGTTCCGCCTGCGCCTGGGCGCGAGCGCGCCGGGCCGGGAATCGCCTGTGTCGGAGGTGACGCCGGCGGCCGTGGGCGTGGACCGCACGCCGTTCGTCGCCGCGCTCGACGGCCTCACACTCGAGCTGCCCGCGGGACCGGCGACGGTGGCCCCCACGCCGGGCCCCTCGGGAGGCTCGGCGGCGCTTCCCCGGGCCACGCCCGACCGACCGACGCGCGACCGCCGCGAGGGTGTCGACACCAGCAACCCGGGCCCCGACGCGGAGCCCGCACTGCGGCCGGAGCCGCGACTGCCCGCGCCCGACGTGCGGGGCCTGGGCGTCGACGAGGCCGAGCGCCGGCTCGCAGCGGCGGGTTACGCCGCCGAACTCGCGGGCGGTGACCCCGCGCCCGACCGCGCGCGGGAATTCTGCATCCAGGAGCAGTACCCGCCCGTGGACGGGCGCGTCCGGCTCCGCGTCCATTCGCGCTTCGAGCCGCCGAGGCCGGTGCCGTCCGTGCTCGGCATGTCCGTCGACGAGGCCGAACGCCGCCTCCGCGAGGCGGGGTTCGCGCCCGAAGTGCAGGGCGGCGACCCGGCGCCGCGGCGCGAGGCCGCCTTCGCGATCCAGGCCCAGGAGCCCGCGCCACGGTCGCTTCTCGCGGCGGGCGGGCGGGTGCGCCTGCGCGTGCACTCCGCCTTCGTCGAGCCGCGCCCCGTGGCGACTCCGCTGCCCACGCCGGCCCCGGTGCGCACCGCCGCGACGCCGCGACCGGTGGCGCCGCCGCCGCGACCGACGCCGGCCCCGGGTCCCGTCGACAATCGGTTGCCGTGCACCTGTCGCGACGCCGCGGGCAAGCCCTTCCGGATGCTGTTCGACCAGGCGTGCGATGCCACGAGCTGGGGACGCACGGACGACTGCCGGCCCTGAGTGTCGGCGAGGAGGAGAGGCGTGAGGAGGCTGCTGTCGCTGCTGCCACTGTTTCTGCTGCTGGCGACGTCGCTCGGCGCCACGACGCCGTCGCTGCTCCCCGGCCGCGTCGTGGCCGTCGACGGACGCGAACTGCGAGTCATGCTCGACGCGGCCGTCGACCCGAGCCCTGGAGACCCGGTCTTCGTGCATTTCGAGTTGCCTGGCGGGCGCCGGGTCTCGGTCGGACGCTGGGAGGTCGCCCGTGTCGAAGGAACGGTCGTCGTGGCGCTCCAGGTCGAGGCGACGGGCACCCCGGCCGTGGGCCAGACCGCGATCGTCTCGTCGCTGCGGCCGAAGAATCGCCCGCCCGCCGCGGCCGGGGCCTGGGTGGCGACGGCGACGGGCACCGCGCGCCTGCGCCACGAGGGCCGCGAGATCGATGCACGCTGGCAGCGGGAGGTGCGCGACGATCAAACCGTCGACACCTACTATGTTCCTGCCCCGCCCGTCGAAGGGATCGCCGCCGAGCAGGACGGCCAGCCGCTGTGGAACCGCTTCGTGCGGGACCCCGCGGGCGACGCGACGGATCGGGCGGGTGCGACCTGGTGGTACTCGCGCTGGGAGCGCGCCGACGGCCGCTGGCGCCAGCGCGACACCCGCGACGAGGCGGTCGAGCTGCTGTCGCGCACACCTGCGGAGCCGCCGAAGTGAGCCCGCTCCGCGCCGGATTGCTGGCACTCTCGCTGGCGGTCACCGCCTGCGAGGCGCCCCCGACGAGCCCGCGTCCCACCGACCAGTCGCTGATCGAGCGTTTCGACGAGGCGGCCTTCGAGCGGCTGGTGCGCGAGCCGAACGACGCGGCGTTGCGGGAGCGGTTCGGCGTGCTCGAAGTGCGGGTGCTCGGCGAGGGCCACGCGCTGCTGATCGTCTGGCAGCACGATTACGTCGGGCCGGGTGGCGCGGTCAAGGGCTACGCCCGATCGCCGGTCGCGCCCGGCCCGCTCGTCGAGGATCTCGACGCCCACGCCGACCAACCCGGCCAGCAAATCCTCCACCGCCGCCTGGCCGGCGCCTGGTATCTCTACTATGCGTCGACCGACTGAGCGCTTCGCCCGTCTCGCGCTGCCGCTCGCCGTGGGCGCCCCGTTCGCCGCGTTCCTGCTGGGAGGCGAACTGCTCGCGGCAGGGGCGTGGCGCCACCGCGGGTGGCTCGCGCTGGCGACCGGCTGGCTGGCGATGTCGGCGATCGCCACGGCCGCGGCCGTGGCGCGATCCGGACCGCAGCGACGGCAGGGCCTGGGTGCGCTGGCCCTGCTCGTCGCATCGGTGGCCTTTGCGGCGCTGATGCTGCCGCGCGGCCACGGGTCGTCCGCGGGCCCGCGGGCCGAGGCCGACGTGCGGGCGGTCGTACGCGCGTGGACGGCGTGGGAGGGCGCCGGCGGTGAAGCCTGCGCCCGCCTCGAGTGCCTCGTGACACCGGCGCGCTGCGCCACGCCGGGGGTGGAAATGCCCGCGCTGCTGAGTTCCGAGTGGCTGGAGCCGCGCCGTCGCGGCTACGCATTCGAGGTGCGTCCAGGCTCCAAGCCCGGCGCGGTTCGGGCTTGCGCCTATCTCGCGGTGCCGGAGGCGGTGGGCGACCCCGTCTACTGCGGTGACACCACGGGACGCGTCTGTGTCGTTCCGGCCCCCGACGTGCGGGACGGCGCCTGCCCGCCCTGCTCCTGAGCGGTGGCCGGCGGGTCGGGCCAGCCGGCAGCCGGCACCAGCAGGTCGCGCTCGGCGTGGCCGCCGTCGTCGACACCGTCGGCGCCGAGCCCGTAGAGCGTGTAGGCGGCTCCGCCCGCGTCCACCCGGTAACGCACGCGCGCGCCCGGGTCGGGTGCGAGCGTGTCGGCGGGCAACGGGCCCGGGTCTTCCGGATAGCGCCCCTCGGCAGCGCGTCGCTCTTCGAGGCGAATCGCCGCCCGCACCGCTTCCAGCAAGACGTGAGGCGCCGCGACCGAGCGTCGCGCCTGCATCGTCGGGAAGGCTGCGCGGAACACCGTGTTGGCGGTGGCGTCGTAGTGGCGCGCCGCGAAGTTCGCCTCCAGCTCGCGAACCGCCTCCGGTCCGCGGGATGCAGCCGCCTCGAGATCGCCGTAGGCTGCGTTGGCGGCATCGACAGCAGCGGCGGCCCACGCGTTCCACGGGACGAGGCTCGAGGGCACCTTGACACCGGCCACCCCCAGCCCGCTCGCGAATCCGGCGCGATCCTCGATCGGCCCGAGCGCTGCGAATGCGAGCCGCTCCGCCCTCCAGGCGGGCCCGATCGTCAGCAGTCCCGGCGCCATCCGCTCCAGGGCCGCGTCGACCTGTTCGCGCGCCGGCGCGCCCCGCGGCGACCGCACCAGCCGCGCCGCCGCCTGCAGCGCCAACTGCTCGACGGCCGACCCGATCAAGGTCGGCAGCAGCGGGCCGCCCTGGAAGTCGCTGCCGAAGCGCAGCACGTCGAGATAGCGCTCGGCGGCGCCGACGACGTCTCCGGTGTTCGCCCGCTGATGGCCGTCCACGATCGCCGCCAGCGCCAGGTAACGGCTGGCGGGCAACGATGGACCGCCGCCCTGCCAGGCCTTCCCGAGCTCGAACGACCAGCGCGCGCGGCGCGAACGGGCGGCGGCGCACAGCTTCTCGACGTCGGGGCGGACGGCGTCCAGCCTCGCCACCAGGTCCGCCGGCAGCGGCTCGGCAGGCCGGGTGGCGGCCGTGGTCAGCTCGCCGAGCCCGGCCCAGCCCTCGCGCGCGATGCGCTGGCTGTGGGCCTCGACCAGGGGGCGATACACCTCGGCCGCGTCCGCGTCTTTCGCGGGCTCCTTCAGCACCGGGCGCTCGGCACGAGGCTCGCGCTCCCAGGCGGCGATCTCCGCCAGTGCCGCCTCCCGGTGAGCGGCCATCTGCGAGCGCCCGCGCGCCTCGGCCAGCAGCAGCGCGCCGGCCACGAGCGCGATCACGACCGCGGTGACGGTGGCGAGGCGAGGCAGCGGGACCAGACGAACGACGGCGGCCGCCACGAGCAGGGCGACGAATGCGCTGACCGCCACCGTGGCGGCCGCTGTCGCCGCTTCCCCCGCGGCCGCCCCGGCCATCAGTGCAGCGGCCATCGCCAGACCCGCCACCAGCGCCGCGGCGACGGCCGGCCGCGCCAGCAGCGCGACGGACGGCGAGCCGTCCTCCGAGCGGACCAGCGCCCGCGCGACGCCGGCGCAGAGCGCCAGCAGACCCGCGGCCGGTACCAGGAGGTAGCCCATCAGCAGCGGGCCCACGTCGCCCTGCCCGATCAGGTCGAAGCGAGGCGGGAAGCTCGTCATCGCCAGCCACCAGGCGGTGCACAGGCCGACGATCAGCAGGAGCAAGGCGGCGAACGCGGCGGCGAAGGCGCGCAGCGCGGCAGGCATGGCAACTCTCCTGGAGGAAAGGACGCGCGGAGTCTACGCTCGCCACTGCCGGGCTGCTACGATCCGCCGACCATGGAGCGTCCAGAACGGGGTTGGGCCTGGACAGCCCGACTTCGATGCATCACCAGGCTAACGGGTGTGAGTCCCGCCGCGGTAAGCGCCGGAGCGCCGCGTAGCCGGCTCCAGGCGGCTCCCGAGAGGGTGTCGCTGAATGCGGAGCGTCGAAAGCCCTGCGGAGGCTATATGGCCTTGCGCGAGGGAAGCGAACCTGCGGGCTGGAATGCGAGAGCGTGAATCTTTGCAGCCTCGTGAGATAAGGACCCGAAAGGGGAAGTGGCCGAGCCCATCATCTCGGGGCGAAGGCAACAGACTGCGCCTGGAGACCGGAGAGGCGCAGGACGCTTCCGGGGTAGGGAAGCCTGCACGCAGGGAAAGTCTGGTGGGGAACTGGGGAGACCCTCCTCGACGGCCCACGTTGGGCGAAGGCGGCGGGTATAAGCCGAAGGCGAAGTCCTGCTGTGTCGAGAGGGAGTCCGAGGGGCTCGTATGTAGCGTTGAAGGCGGTGAAAGCCGCTGGAGCGAGGGAGCCCTGCTTTGGTCATGCGCGTGAGTGGGGGTAAGGGCGGGGGTAAGGGCGAGGGCATGGGCGCAAGCCCCAACGACCCGGCGGGTAAAGTCCGACGACTTCAGCGCGCGCTGTACGTGACAGCCAAGCGGAACCGGAAGCGACGCTTTCATGCGCTTTACGACCGGATCTGCCGGGGTGACGTCCTGGCGGAGGCATGGGAGCGGGTGCGGACGAACAAGGGGGCTGCCGGCGTCGACGGGGAGACCCTGTCGATGGTCGAGCAGGAAGGCGTGGAGTCGTTTCTGCAAGATATTCAGCGACGCCTTCAGGCGGGACGCTACTGGCCGCAGCCGGTGAGGCGGCAGTACATCCCGAAGCCGGACGGGAAGCAGCGACCGCTGGGGATCCCGACGGTGCGCGACCGGGTGGTGCAAGCGGCGGCCAAGATCGTGCTCGAGCCGATATTCGAGGCCGATTTCAAGGAATGCTCGTATGGATTCCGGCCGAAGCGCAGCGCCACGGATGCGCTGGAAGCGATCCGCCTGACGGGTGGACGCGGCCACCGATACGTGGTCGAGATCGACATCGAGAAGTACTTCGACAGCATCGACCACGGCAAGCTGCTGCTGCTCTTGAAGCAGCGGATATCGGATCGGCGAGTGCTCAAGCTGTTGCGGAAGTGGTGAAGGCGGGCGTGATGGAGGGAGGCGAAGTGCGGGAGACGCTGCTGGGGAGTCCCCAGGGAGGCGTGATCTCGCCGCTGCTGGCCAACATCTACCTGGACGTACTCGACCGTTTGTGGGAACGCGCCGTTTGTGGGAACGCCACAGCCGACACCTGGGACGCCTGGTGCGCTATGCCGACGATGCTGTCGTGCTGTGCCGCACGAGAGCCGACGCAGAAGAATCTCTGCGCCGGCTCGAGGCCATCATGGGCCGGCTGAGCTTGAAGCTGCACCCGGAGAAGACGCGGATCGTCGAACTGGGACTGGGGAAGGAAGGATTCGTCTTTCTGGGCTGCTACCTGCGTATCGTGCTCTCGCACTTCAAGGGGCGTGAGTACCTGTTCCGGTGGCCGGCTCCGAGGGCGATGAGCCGAATCCCTCGGGTCCGGGAGCTGACCGATCGCCGCCGCTGGGCGGGGATGCAGGACATTCGACAGGTGATCGAAGAGCTCAACCCCGTGCTGCGGGGCTGGGGCAACTACTTCCGCACGGGCAACGCCTCCTGGAAGTTTCAGCAGGTGGACCGCTACGTGAACCAGCGGCTGGTCCGGCTGCTGCGCCACGTGCGGGGCTGGCGCCGTCGCCCATTCTCGCTGTGGGAGTGGACTCCGGCTCGCTTCGTGACAGAGTTTCGTCTCCACCGACTCGTCGGCACGATCCGCTTCCCGGGTCTGGCGAACGCGTCATGAGAAGACCATCGGTAAGCCGTGTGTGGGAAAACCACGAGCACGGTTTGAAAGGGGGATTCAGGAACCCGGGCTCGCAAGAGCACCGCGCCTGATTTCTACCAATGCGGACTGCGCTCGCGTCGATTCCGTCGCCGCCGGGCACGCTGAGATTGGCCGCGAGGCCCGCGGACGTCGGTGCGCTCGCGCTCGCGCCCTGCCGCACGGCAGACAGGGCGCGCCTGTGACCGGCGATCTCCCGGCGCCCCAGCGGAGCCTCTTCGGACCCGCGCTCGCGTCCGTGCTCCTCTGCACGGCGGGACTGGCGGGGGGCATCGACACGAACACGGTCGGCGTCGCCAGCGCGGCCGGCGTGCTTTCGTACGGCCTGGCGCTGGCCCTCACGCGGGTCGGGGCGTCGCCGCGGCAGCGCCGTTTCGGAACGATGCTGGCGGGCGGCCTCGCTGTCGGAGGCCTGATCGCGTGCGCGCTCGCAGCTCTGGGGTGGGTCGCTCTCGGCGGCAGGTTCTCGCTCCCGATCGCAGCGGGCGCGGTGCTGTTCGGCGCCACGCAGGCCTGGCTGGCCCGGGTCGCGGCGAAGGCGGCAAGCGAACTGGAAACGAACGAGCCACTGCGCATCGCGGGCACGCTTGCGGTGGGGCTCGCCTCCCTGTTGGGGCTCCTGTTGTTGACCGTCCCGGGGATGGTGCGCACACCGCACCCCTCGAACGAGTCGAGCGCCATCGGAGACCTCCGCACGTTCGGCTCGGCCGAAGTGGCGTATCAGGCTGCGAGCGGAGGCGTGTTCGTGACGCCCTCCTGCCTGGTGCGACCTCATCCGTGCCTGACTGGCTCTCCGCAGACGACGCCGCCGTTCCTCGACGTCAGCTTCCTGCAGCCCGCGCGCCGCGGATACCGGTTCGAGTTCCATCCCGGCCGGCCGGCCACCACGGAGCAAGGCGGGCAAGGGTTCTCGAGCTTCGCCTACACGGCGACACCGGAGCCGCCGGGCACGACCGGCGTCCGCTCCTTCTGCATCGACGACACCGGCGTCCTCCGCGGGCGCGACGACGGGGCCCTCGCTTCCCCGCTGGAGGGACGGTGCTCGCCCGAGGTGCCGATCCTGCGTTAGGAGGCCGCACATGAGCTGGCTCGATTGCGCGTTCGTGCCCCGGGCTCCCGGACAGGGTCACCGGTGAAGTCCGGGCAGCGCGGCTCGCCCCTCGACGGGGCCGAAGGTCCTCGCAGCGCAGAGGAACTGGCAGCCAGCGAGCGCCGCCTGAAGGCGATGATCGAGAACAGCTCCGATGCCATTGCCCTCGTGGACGGCACGGGCCGGCTGACCTACGAGAGTCCCGCCGTCGAGAGGATCATGGGCTACCGGCCCGGGGAGCGGATCGGGCGCGACGGCTTCGGTTTCGTGCACCCCGACGATCTCGACCGCCTGCGGCAGACGCTCGCCGGCCTGGTCGCGGAGCCGCGCGGGAGGCTGCGTACCCAGTATCGCGCGCGACACAAGGACGGCCGCTGGGTGTGGATCGACGCTGTGGCAACCAACGCGGTCGACGATCCCGCAGTCGGCGCCATCGTCGTCAACTACCGCGACGTGAGCGAGCACAAGGCCGCCGAAGAGCGAGCGCTGGCGCATGCGACGAGGCTGGAGCGGGAGGTCGAGGCTCGCCGCCAGGCGGAGGGGCTGCTGGAGACGGCCCTCGCCCAGTCCCCATCGGGAATCCTGATCGCCAGCGCGCCCGACGTGACCATCACCATGGCGAACCCCGCGGCCCTGCGCATTCGCGGCGGCGACGCGACCAGCCTCACCGGCATCGAGGTCGACGAGCACGCGCTGCGGTGGCAGACGCTGCGACCTGACGGATCGCCGTATCCGCCTCGGCAGTTGCCGCTGTCGCGCGCCGTCCTCGACGGCTGCGTCACCCGCGGCGAGGAGGTGTTGATCCGCGACGAGGCGGGCGAAGACCACTGGGTCAACGTCAACGCCGCTCCGATCCGGGACTGGCAGGGCCAGGTCACACACGGCATCGTCGTGTTTCACGACGTCACGGCCCGCAAACGCGCAGAGGAGGCGATGCGCCGCCGGGTCGCCGAGCTGGAGGCCGTGGCGAAGATCTCGTCGGCGCTCCGGACTGCCCTCACGGTGGATGAGATCCTGCCGATCCTGCTCGACGAGACGCTGTCGGCCCTGAAGTGCGAAGCCGGCATGATCCGTCTGCTCGAACCGGGCAGTGAGAGCTTGCGTGCCGCCGTCTCCCGCGGTTGGTTCGCTTCTTTGCCGGACCTGCCGATCCGGGCCGGCGAGGGCATCGGCGGCACCGTGTTCGCCTCGCGCCGGGTCCACGTCTCGCGGGAGTTCGTGCGTGACTCGATGCTGTCGCCCGGCCTTGGAGCCCGCGTCCCGCCCGGCTGGGGCGGGGTGTGCGTGCCGCTGCGGGCGCCGGACGAGGTGGTGGGCGTGATGTTCGTCGCCGTTCCACTGCCGCGGGAACTCGGCTCCGACGAGATCAGCCTGCTGGTCTCTTTCGCCCAGATTGCCGGCACGGCGCTGCACCGGCTGGGCCTGCACGAGGAGACGCAGCGACGGCTGCAGCAGTTGCAGGCCCTGCGCGCGGTCGACCAGGCGATCACCTCGAGCCTCGACTCGCGCACCACGCTGAACCTGCTGCTGGAGCATGTGATGGGCCAGCTCCGGGTCGACGCCGCGGGCGTCCTGATGTTCAACTCGGCGTCCATCGAACTCCAGTACGCCGCCGGCCGTGGATTCCGCGGCGACGGGTACGCCCACACCCGGCTGCGGCTCGGGGAAGGGCTCGCCGGGAGAGCGGCCATCGAACGGCGCTTCCTCCACAGCCTTGACCTGAAACCCCCGGGCTTCGTGCGGGCCGACCTGTTGCGGGCCGAGGGCTTCGTCGCCTACGCGGTACTGCCGTTCCAGGCTCGGGGCCAGATGAGGGGCGTGCTGGAAGTCTTTCACCGCCGCCCGTTCGGGCCGACGGAGGAGTGGCAGGCGATCCTCGAGGCGCTGGCGGCCCAGGCAGCGATCGCCATCGACAACGCCCAGTTGTTCGAGGGCCTGCAGCGCTCCAACCTCGAGCTTTCGCTGGCCTACGACTCGACGATCGAGGGCTGGTCGCGGGCGATGGACATGCGCGACCACGAGACCGAGGGCCACTCGCTGCGCGTCACCGAGATGACGCTGCGGCTCGGGCGCGCCGTCGGCATCCCGGAGGCCGACCTCGTTCACATCCGCCGCGGGGCGCTGCTGCACGACATGGGGAAGCTCGCCATCCCCGATGCGGTGCTGCTGAAGACGGGCAACCTCACGGAAGACGACTGGCGCGTCCTGCGGCAACACCCGCAGTTCGCCTGGGACATGCTCTCTCCCATCGAGTACCTGCGGCCCGCGCTCGACATCCCCTACTGCCATCACGAGAAGTGGGACGGCACCGGCTATCCCCGCGGCCTTGCCGGCGAACAGATCCCGCCGGCCGCGCGGCTCTTCTCGGTCGTCGACGTGTGGGATGCCCTCACCCACGACCGCACCTACCGTCCGGCCTGGCCGATCGACGCGGTCCGCGCCCACATCCGGTCGCTGTCTGGCAGCCACTTCGAACCGGCGGCCGTCGATCTGTTCTTCCACGTCCTCGACGGCTGAGACCGAGGAGCACATCGCGGATGCGGGCCAGGTCGAAGCTGTCCCGTTCGACGTGAGGCACATCGACGTGAGGTCGCACGCGAGCGCCGCCAGTGACTCGACGACGACGGCTCCTGAACGCAGCACGGGACTCGGAGGTGCAAGTGAAGAGAAGCTCGAAGGCGCCCGCCGCTCACCGCAAGTTCGTCGAGCGCTTCGCGAAGCTCGGCAAGGCGTGGGAACTCGCCAGCGAAGAGGCGAAAGTCGGCCCGCTGGACCTGCAGGCGCAGCGGCTCGTCAAGCTCGCGGTCGCGATCGGGGCCCTGCGCGAGGGTGCCGTCCACTCGAGCGTGCGCAAGGCGCGCGACGTCGGCGTCAGCCTCGCCGCCATGGAGCAGGTCGTGGCCCTCGCCGCCAGCACGATCGGGCTGCCGTCTGCGGTCGCCGTCTGGACCTGGGTGCGCGACGAGGCCGCCCTGCCGGCGCCGCGATCCCGGCCGCGCCGGGGACGATAGCGGCTCGCCTTCCGCCAGGCGCCCCGGCGGGCTGCTAGGCTAGGACAGGGCCAGTTTCTCGAGAGCCGCGCGGTCGGCGAGCAGGAAGCCGTCCTTCTCCGTCAGCACGACGCCCTCCTTGCCCCAGCGGCTCATCACCCGGATGCAGGTCTCGATCGTAGTGCCGGTGAGGTCGGCGAGGTCCTGGCGGCTGAGCGGCATCGGCACGAACAGGCCCTCGGACCGCGCCACGCCCATCTTCTCGGCGAGCTTGAGTAACAGGTTGGCGATCCGGGTCTCGACCCGGCCGCTGGCCACCTCGGGGATGCGCCGGGTCAGCTCCACGATGCGCTGGGTCAGGCCCATGATGAAGCTGCGGACCAGGCTCGGGTGGCGTTCGAGCAGCGCGAAGAACGGCGCGCGCCGCACCAGCAGGCAGGTGCATGGCTCGACCGCGACTGCGGAGGCGGGATAAGGCCGGCCCTCGTAGGCGACCACCGCGCCGATCGGGTCGCCGGGGCCGAAGATCTCGAGGATCACCTCCTTGCCGGAGGCGAGCAGCTTGACGACCTTGGCCCGGCCGCTGACGAGGGTGTGCAGGTACTCCGAGGGCTCGCCCTCGTCGAACAGCGCCTCGCCCTTGTCGTAGTTACGGACCAGCGCGACCTCCGCCAGCCGGGCGCGGTCGTCCGGCGTCAGCGAGCGGTACAGCGCCGTCGCCCGGAACGCCTGCTCGATGCGGTCGTCCATCGCCGCATCATCGCAGGCGCTGGCGCTCAGGCGGGAGCGGCCTGCAGCCGGCGCCGGAACTGATAGCCGAACGCCGCGGCCATCGCCTTCAGCTTCAGCGTCGTCAGCGGGTAGCGCCGGGGCGACAGGGTGCGGCACTCCTCGGGCAGCATCACCAGGCTGACGTGGACGTTGGGCGCGCAGCCGATCGGCAGCCCGCGCTCCATGCACGCCTCGTAGAGGCGTCGGAAGACGGGCACCATCGCCTCGGTCTCCGGCGGCGCCGCGTGTTCGAGGTCGGTGCCGACCAGCGGCCGGAACACGCACACCGTCGGCACCGCGCCCACCGAGGTGATCCAGTCGATCGCGCGGATCGAGGATTCGGGCGGCTCCAGGCCGCCGATGATCTCGCCGTTGGTGACCCACGGCTCGTGGCGCGGGCCCTTGCGGGCGAGTGCCGCGCAGTAGCGGACCGCTTCCAGGTAGTAGTCGAGACCGTACTCCGCGTGCTTGCCGGGACAGATCTCCTCGAACAGCCCGCGGTCGAAGATCTCGAAGCAGAACGAGACGCGGTTGACGCCCATCTCGCGCAGCCCGTCGTAGCGGCGCAGGTCGCGGTGCGGCGGCGTCTGCACGCCGACCAGCAGCCCCAGCTCCCGCTTGATGCGCACGATGTAGGGCTCGAGGATGTCGAGGTAGGTGTCGCCGTCGTAGTGGCCGGTGTTGAAGTCGACGTAGGTGATGCCGGACTCGTCGCGGGCGCGGCGCACGACCTCCATCACCTCCGCCACCGACTTGTCGTTGGCGTCGTCGACGCCGAGGTTGAGGCCGACCGAGCAGAACTTGCAGTTGACCTTGGTCGGGGCCGTCCAGTACTCGCAGACCTTGGCCTGGTAGATGCCGAGGTAGGTGCCCTGCAGGGTGCCGATCCGGGTCATCGGCTTGCCGCTCCCGGTCTTCGCGTCGTACCAGTCGGGGCGCGGCGACAGCCGCAGCGGGCTCACGTCGCGGCCGTCGTGGCGCAGCAGGTAGCGGCCGTCCGCGCGGTGGATCGTGTACGGCGACTTCTGCGCGAACGGCTCGGACACCGGCACGTTGGTCCACAACTCGCCGGGCAGGATCAGCTCCAGGCCGCTGCCGAGGCCGGCCCGGGTCCGCATCACCTTGCGGCCGCCGTCGCCCTCGATGTAGCAGGAGTCGTCGAGCCGGGCGCCCTTGCAGTAGAGATCGAGCTTGAGCAGGGCGGGGTTCGCACGGAGCGCATCGAGCGTGATCACGGAGCGATTCCTTGGACCAGGGGCAGGGCGGCGACCGGCCGCGCGGCTGCGGGTTGGTACGCACAGAGTGGATCCTCGGCGAACGCGTCGCCGGTCTTGGCGAACGCCCGCGAGCGGGAGCCGCCGCAGACGGCGCGGAACTCGCAGCGGCCGCAGCGGCCGCCGAGCGCGTCGGCGTCGCGAAGCCCGCGGAACACGTCGTCGTGGCGGTAGGTCGCGACCAGGCGCCCGTCGCGGACGTTGCCGCGCGGCATCGGCAGGAACCCGCTCGGGCACACGTCGCCGACGTGGTCGACGAAGACGAAGCCGTTGCCGTCGTTGACAGCGCGCGGCGCGCGCAGCGGCCTGCGGCTGGCGCCGGCGCCGCGGGAGGGGTCGTGGCGGGTGGCCTGGATGCGGCGGAAGTGCGGAGCCTCGGTGGTCTTGATCCCGAACGGCACGCGGTACGAGAGCTCGTCGAGGAACTCGAGCACCTCCTCGCACTCCTGCGCGCTGATCTGCTCGAGGCCCAGTCCCCGCCCCATCGGGACCAGGAAGAACACGGCCCACAGCACCAGCGGGAAGTCCGCCACCCGCTCCGCCATCGCCCGCAGCGTCGGCAGCGTGCGACGGCTGACGGTGGTGTTGATCTGCAGCGGCAGCCCCAGCTCGGCGACGGCCTCGACGATCTTGACGGTGTTGGCGTACGAGCCTCTGACGCGGCGGAAGGCGTCGTGGGTCTCGGGGTCGGGGCCGTCGAGGCTGACCGCCACCCGCGCCAGGCCAGCGTCCTTCAGCTCCGCGAGCCGCTTCCGGGTGGGCATCGCGGTCCCGCTCGGCGTCAGCGCCACGCTGAGCCCCGCCGCCGTGCCGTAGCGCACCAGCTCCGCCAGGTCCCGGCGCCACATCGGGTCGCCCCCGGTCAGCACCAGCAGCGGCGGCGGCGTGCCGAACGAGCGGACCTGGTCGATCAGGCGGAAGCCCTCCTCGGTGGTCAGCTCGCGCGGGTCGCGGCGGGCGATGGCGTCGGCGCGGCAGTGGACGCAGGCGAGAGCGCAGGCCCGGGTCACCTCCCAGATCACCAGGAACGGCGCGCGCTCGAAGTCGACGGCCATGGCGCGAGCATTGCCTTCGCTCGCGGCCCGGCCTATGACGGCGGTCATGCTCAGGACTCGTACTGGAGCAGGCGGCGGTCGCCCTCCAGCGTGCGCTCGCGGGTCAGATCCTGGGTCACCTCGAGCGTGCCGAGATAGGTCCCCGCCTCGTCGCGCAGCGCGAAGTAACGGATGTGGACGAAGCGGCCTCGCATCTGCAGCCAGAACTCGGCGACGTTCTGGGCGCCGGACTTGAAGTCGGCCAGGATGCGCTCGACGGTGCCCACGCTGGCCGGCGGGTGGCAGTTCTGGACTTTGCGGCCGAGCACGGCCAGCGGCCGCTGGAACACGCGGCCGCCGCCGTCGCTGAAGTAGCGCACGCGGTCGTCCGCGTCGACGAAAGTGACGTCGACGGGCAGCGAGCGGAACAGGGCCTGCAACTGGGCCGGGGTCAGGCTGCCGGTCGCGAAGGCCAGCGCCTCGCCCGCGGCCGCGGGCTTCGCCTGAGCGGCGTCCGCGCCGGTCCAGCGCGCGGCGGGATCGACGAGGCAGAAGCCGAACGCCGCCGACTGCGCGGCGATCTGCGCCCACTCCTCCTCGCGGAGCTTCTGCAGCGACATCGGCAGCAGGATGTGCTCCTCCTTGAAGACCATTTCCGCGACGGCGCTCAGCGCGCGCTCGCCGACTTCCTGGCGCAGACGCGCCCAGTCCCCGGCCGAGCAGCCCTCGTCGCCCAGCGCCTCGTCCAGCGCGCGGAGCCGGTCGCGGACCTCGTCGTCCTTGGCCCACATCACCTGCGACGGCCCGGTGATGCCGCGCTGCTCGAGGAACGGGAACAACAGCTGCTCCTTGCGCTGGTAGTGCTTGTCGACGTCCATCAGCAGGCCCAGCTCGCGGCGCGCCGCGAGCCGCGCATCGCGCGCGGGCGACTCGGCGGCCGGGCCCGAAGCCAGCGCGGCCAGCGCCTCGCGCACGCGGGCGACCTGCTCGCCCAGCGCCGCGTTCTCGCGCCGGAACACGTCGACCGGGTGGCCGGCCGGGAGCGCCGCGGACTCGCGCTCGACGAGCACCTCGCGGACCGCGTGGGCGTGCAGGTCGCAGGCGCCCATGATCTCGGTGACCGGGGTGCCCTCGGCGATCAGTTCCTGCTCCATGACGGCGACGTCGGCGGCGTCGCACTGGCGCACCAGGGCGACCATGTCCTGCTGCACTATCGGCAACGGGACGCCGCGCTGCAACCCGCGGATCACGTGCTTCAGCGTCGCGACCCGTTCCCGCCCGTTGTCGATCAGCTCGCTCATTTCCCTGCTCCTCGGGGCCGAGTCTGCAGGTCGGAATGGAAACCACCTATGACGGCGGTCAGGTCCGCCACGGGTCCCCTATACTCGGGACATCCCATGCGTTCTCAGCAGCGCGGCCACCACCTCGCCCTCGCGACCACGTCGTTCGCCCTCTGTTTCGCGGGCTGGGGGCTGGTCAGCGCCTTCAGCGGCGTGTTCCGCGAGCGCTTCGTGCTGTCGGCGACGCAGACCGCGCTGCTGGTCGCGGTGCCGGTGCTGCTCGGGGCGCTGGCGCGGCTGCCGCTCGGCATGCTGGCCGATCGCTTCGGCGCCCGCTGGACGTTCACGCTGCTGATGGTGGGCGTCGCCGGCCCGGTGGCGCTGGTGCCCGCCGCGGCCAGCTTCCCCGCGCTGCTCGGGACCGCGTTCCTGCTCGGCGTCGCGGGCTCCTCCTTCGCCGTCGGCGTCAGCTACGTCTCGCGCTGGACGCCGCCGGAGCGCCAGGGCGCGGCGCTCGGCGTCTACGGCCTGGGCAATGCGGGGCAGTCCGCCGCGGTGTTCCTGGGCCCGGTCGTGGCCACGGTGATCGGCTGGGAGCGGGTGTTCCACGCGAGCGCGGCGCTCTTGGCCCTGTGGGGCGTAGCCTTCGGCCTGCTGGCGCGCGACGCGCCGGCGCGGACGGCGCCGCAGGGGCTCGCGGAAGCGGCCCGCGCCCTGCGCGAGCCGCTGGCGTGGCTGCTCTCGGCGTTCTACTTCCTGACCTTCGGCGGCTTCGTCGCCTTCTCGATCTACCTGCCGACGCTGCTGCGCGACGTGTTCGCGCTGTCGGTGACGGACGCCGGCTTCCGCACGGCCGGCTTCGTCGTGCTGGCCACGCTCGTGCGCCCGATCGGCGGCATCCTGGCCGACCACATGGGCGGAGCCCGTGTCTTGTCCGGGGTGTTCGCGGGCCTCGTGCCGTTCGCGCTGCTGCTGGCCTGGGAGTCGATGATCCCGTTCACCGTCGGCGCGCTCGGCTGCGCCGCGCTGCTCGGGCTCGGCAACGGCGCCGTCTTCAAGCTGGTGCCGCAGTACTTCCCCGAGCGGACCGGGACGGTGACCGGCCTGGTGGGCGCGATGGGCGGGCTCGGCGGCTTCTTCCCGCCGCTGCTGCTCGGCTTCTTCCGCGACCGCACCGGGGAGGTCTGGCCCGGCTTCGTGCTGCTGGCGGCCACCGCGGCGGTGCTGTGGATCGCCAACCGCCGCGTCTTCGTCCCGCGGCAGGAAGCGCTGGAGCGGCTGCTGCCGCCCGCGCTGCGCCATCTCCCGGCCGCGCTGCGCGCCGGGGCCGTCGCCACCCTCGCCACCGCGCTGCTCGTGGCCTCGATCGTCGTCGGCTCCCGCAACCTGCAGAACTTCGACGCGGCGCTCGTCATCTACACCTTCGCGGTGATCTTCGCGACCTGGGGCGTCGTCTACCACTACGCGACCTGGCTGCAGCGCCCGCCGACCGGCGTCTTCTGGTGGCGCGGGTTCGAGCTGGTGCGGGAGCGCGGCCTGCTGGCCAGCGGCGTCCGGCTCGCCACGGTGGCCGCCACCCATCTCGCGGGACAGGGGTTCATCCGCCACCGGTCGCCCGCGCGCTGGGCTGCCCACCAGCTCATCTTCTGGGGCTGCGTGCTGGCCGTCGCCATCACCTTCCCGCTGGTCTTCGGCTGGGTCCACTTCCGCACGCCCGCCGACGACCTGACGGTCTACGTCACCTACGTGTTCGGCTTCCCGACGATGGCCTTCCCGGTCGACAGCCTGCTGGGCTGGGCGATCATCCACGGCCTCGACTTCGCCGCGGTGATGGTGCTCTCCGGCATCGCGCTCGCCCTGTGGCGGCGCTTCCGCGACGCCGGGGCGCTGGCGCTGCAGAGCTTCGCCCAGGACTTCTTCCCGCTGTTCCTGCTCTTCGCGGTCTCGGTGACCGGGCTGGCGCTGACCGCCTCGACCGCATTCCTGAAGGGGCAGTACTTCAGCTTCCTGTCGATCCTGCACGCGGTCACGGTCGTGGCCACGCTGCTCTACCTGCCCTTCGGCAAGCTGTTCCACGTCTTCCAGCGGCCGGCCCAGCTCGGCGTCAAGCTCTACCAGGACGCGGGCGATGCCGGCCCCGGCGCCGCCTGCCGCGGTTGCGGCGAGCGCTTCGCCTCGGCGATGCACGTCGGCGACCTCAAGCGCATCCTGCCGGAGCTCGGCTTCGACTACACGCTCGACGAGGCGGGCACGACCTGGCAGGAGGTGTGTCCCGCCTGCAAGCGCAAGGCGCTGGCCCGGGCCCAGCTCCGCATCAAGGAGGAGGAGACTCGTGGCTAGGCCGCCGCTGACCCTCGATCGACTCGCCGAACGCTACGGGCCGCACCTCAACACGGCGCCCCCGGGCGGCTGGGACGACGAGTCCCAGCGGCCCGCGCAGAAGCTGGTCAAGACCCACTGCTGCTTCTGCGGGCAGCAGTGCGGGATCCAGCTCAAGGTCCGCGACAACCAGGTGATCGGCTTCGAGCCGTGGGAGGACTTCCCGTTCAATCGCGGGATGTTGTGCCCCAAGGGCGTGCGCCGCTACCTCCAGGGCAACCACCCGGACCGCCTGCTGCAGCCGCTGCTGCGGGCGGACGACGGCTTCCGCGGCGCCACCTGGGACGAGGCGCTCGACTTCACGGCGCGCCGGCTGCGCGAGGTCCAGGAGAGGCACGGCAAGGACGCGGTCGCCGTCTACGGCGGGGCCTCGCTGACCTCCGAGAAGAGTTATCTGGTCGGCAAGTTCGCGCGGGTCGCGCTCGGCACCCGCCACGTCGACTACAACGGCCGCCTGTGCATGGTGTCAGCCGGCACCGCCTACAAGGCGACGTTCGGCGTCGACCGCTCGCCCAACCCGTGGAGCGACATCCCGAAGGCCCAGGTGGTGCTCGTGGCCGGCGCCAACGTCGCGGAGTGCGCGCCGATCACCACCGACTACCTGTGGCGGATGCGCGACGCGGGCGGCAAGCTGATCCTCGTCGACCCGCGGATGACGCCGATCAGTCGCAACGCCGACCTGTACCTGCCCGTGCGGCCCGGCACCGACGTGGCGCTCTTCTCGGGCCTGCTCCACGTCGTGCTGCGCGACGGGCTGCACGACCGGGAGTTCCTCGCCGACCACACGACCGGCTTCGACGCGGTGGCCGCGGCGGTCGAGGCGTGGGACCCGCGCCGCACCGCGGAGCTGACGGGGGTGCCGCCGGAGGCGATCGAGAAGGCCGCCCGCTGGTTCGCCGAAGCCGACCGCGCGATCGCGATGCACGCCCGCGGCATCGAGCACCACAGCAAGGGCGTCGAGAACTGCCTGGGCCTGATCAACCTGTGCCTGGCCACCGGCAACATCGGCCGCGAGGGCGCGGGCTGCATGATGATCACCGGCCAGGGCAACGGCCAGGGCGGGCGCGAGCACGGCCAGAAGTGCGACCAGCTCCCGGGCCAGCGCTCGATCTCCGACCCCGCGGCGCGCGAGCACGTCGCCCGCGTGTGGAACGTGCCGGCCGAGCAGATCCCGCAGGCAGGCTACTCGGCGGTCGAGATCATGGAGGCGATCCACCGCGGCGAGATCAAGGCGCTGCTGTCGATCTGCTTCAATCCGCTGGTCAGCCTGCCCGACTCGGCCTACACCCGCGAGGCGCTCGACAAGCTGGAGTTCTTCGGCGTCGTGGACTTCTTCCTCTCCGAGACCGCCCACCACGCCGACGTCGTGCTGGCCGGCAGCCTGCAGGAAGAGGAGGAGGGCATCGTCTGCAGCGCGGAGGGCCGCGTGATCCACATCCGCCAGGCGGTCACGCCGCCCGCCGACGCGCGCAACGACTGGTGGATCTACGTCGAGCTGGCGCGGCGGCTGGGGCAGGCGGAGCGCTTCCCGTACCGCGAGCCGCGCGAGATCTTCGACGAGCTGCGCGAGGCCTCGCGGGGCGGCCCGGCCGACTACGCGGGCATCACCTACGAGCGCATCGACCAGGAGCAGGGCCTGTTCTGGCCGTGCCCGAGCGAAGACCATCCGGGCACCCCGCGCCTGTTCGAGGGCGGCCGCTTCTTCCACGACGACGGCAGGGCCCACATGCAGGTCGCGGAGTACCGCGAGAGCGGCGACCCCTGCGACGCGGAGTTCCCGCTCTTCCTGACCACCGGCCGCGTCGTCAGCCACTACCTCTCCGGCACCCAGACCCGGCGCATCGGGCCGCTGGTCGCGCAGTACCCGGAGCCGCGCGTGGAACTGCACCCGCGCCTCGCCCTTCAACACGGCATCGCCAGCGACGACTGGGTGACGGTGACGACGCGGCGGACCGTGCTGACGGCGCAGGCGCTGGTCGTGCGCACGATCCGGCCCGACACCGTGTTCGTCCCCTACCACTGGCCGGGCGAACGCAGTGCCAACCAACTGACCCACCGCACCCTCGACCCGCGCAGCAAGATCCCCGAGTTCAAGGTGTCGGCCTGCCGCATCGAGAAGGCGGCGTCTGCGCCCGCGTGGGCCGTGCAGAGCCTGCCCGCGGGGGCGTCGCAGAAGGCGCCGGCGCGGCGATGAGCGAGTACGGCTTCTTCGTCGACCCGTCGCGCTGCATCGGCTGCGAGTCGTGCGTCAACGCCTGCGCCGAGTGCGAGACCCACCGCGGCCACTCGATGATCCACCTCGACTTCCTGGACCGCCGCGAGACGATCGCCACCGTGCCCATGGTCTGCATGCACTGCGACGATCCCACCTGCGCCCAGGTCTGCCCGGCGGACGCGATCAAGAAGGGCGAAGACGGCATCGTCCAGTCCGCGCTCAAGCCGCGCTGCATCGCCTGCTCCAACTGCGTGCTGGCCTGTCCCTTCGGGGTGCCGAAGGTGATGGTGAAGCAGGAGCAGATGATGAAGTGCGACATGTGCTACGACCGCACCTCGGTTGGCAAGCGCCCGATGTGCGCGACCGTCTGCCCGAGCCAGGCGCTCGCCTACCTGCCGAAGGACCTGATCCAGATCGGGCGCCGCGAGACCCCGGTCCACAGTTTCCGCTTCGGCCGTCAGGCCGTGACCACCCGCGTCGCCGTGATGGCGCCCGTCGGCCGCACCGAGATCAGCCTCGACGTGGCCGACTACCTTTGGGAGCAGCCCTGATGCGCGAGCCGTCCTGGCGGACGGACTTCCCGGTCGCCACCGGCGACGAGCGGATGGTCACGAGGCGGCAGTTCAGCCGCTTCCTGCTGCTGACCAGCCTCGGCATGTTCGTCGGCAACCTGTGGATCCTGGTGCGGTCGCGGTTCCGGCGGGCCACGGTGTACCCGGAGCTGCGGGTGGCGCGGGTGGCCGACGTGCCGGTGCAGGGCGTGAAGCTGTTCCACTACCCGGGACCGGACGACCCCTGCCTGCTGATCCGCACGGCCGAAGACACCTTCGTGGCCTACGGCCAGAAGTGCACGCACCTGTCGTGCGCGGTGCTGCCGAAGGTCGCGGAGGGCAAGCTGCACTGCCCCTGCCACGAGGGCTGGTTCGCGATCGACGACGGCCGAGTGCTGCAGGGCCCGCCGCCCCGGCCGCTGCCGCGGGTCGTGCTGGAGCGTCGCGGCGAAGAGCTGTTCGCGGTCCGCATTGAGGGCGCGTGAAGAGCCGGCGGCGTGACGCGATCGACGGCGCCCTGGCCCTGCTGTCCGTGCTGCTGGTCGTCCAGATGTGGCTGCTGACGGCGGCGCTCGAGGCCGACCTCGCGGGACACCACGAGGCCGCGCTGCCGGGCGCCGTGCTGTCCGGGCTGCTGTTCGCGGCCTGCGTCGCGCTCGGCCTGCTGGCCGAGCGGGTCCACGCCCGCCACGACTGAATCTGTCGGCGAGGCCCCTTGCCGGAGAACGGGACGGTCGCACGCCTGTCCTCGGCCGCGGCCTCGCTCGATCTCGCCGCCGACGACGCGCGTGCGGCAGGCCCGCGTCTGCTGACGTCGATGTTCTGGCCTGTCCCGCGAAGGCTGGATGGCGCCGCCGTCGAACCAGGTCACCCTGCCCGTCGAGAGCAGGACCACTGGAATCGGCGGTGCTGGTCGCCTCGTCCGTCCTCCCTGACCAGCGGAGTTGATCCTCCGTTGCGCTGAGGGGGCGGTCCTCAGTGTTCGAGGAACCGCAGCCGCGCGCCGCCGAGGCCGATCTCGTCGCCGCCGCGCAGCGGGTGGCGGCGCACGCGCTGCCCGTTGACGTAGCTCCCGTTGGAACTCTGCAGGTCCTCGAGGATGCAGCGGCCGTCGGCCTCGCGGATGCGACAGTGCTGGGCCGAGACGCGGCTGTCCTCGATCACGATGTCGCTGTCCGCGGCACGCCCGATCGTGGCCGGAAGTGCCAGCGTCCAGCAGCGGCCTGCTTCGCCGCCGGCGACGACTTCGAGCCGCGGCTGGACGCGGAGCAGCCGTGTCCGCGCAGGTGGCTGCTGGTCTGCGTACGGCATCAGCACGGTGCCCTCGGGCGCCCGCCGCTCGCGCGGCCGTGGTGGGTTGCGGCGGCGGCGCAGGCCGATCCCGATCGCGGCGAGCGAAGCGGCGGCGACGGCCGCGAGCGGTGCTAGCAGCGTTGCCGGCGGCCAGCCTCGCGAGACCGCCCCTGGCGCTGTGCCCGTCGTGGGTGTCACTGCGGCGATTGCCGGGACGGCGGGCGCGGCGCCGCCGGCCGGCGAGACGACCGCAGCGGGAGTCGGTGTCCCGCCCGCGCCGGTCGCCCCCGGGCCGGGGACCGGACCGCGCGCCTGCAAGCCGAAGATGCGACCGGCGATCTCGAAGCCCGACGCCTCTTCCAGTGTCGCGAAGGCGCCACCGGTGATCCGGGCGATCCGGCGCAGCGCGCTGGGCGGGTCCGAGGGGCCGACCGCGAAAACCGGGATCACAGCCGCCTGCGCCGCGGCCAGTGCGTCCTCGAGTCGCCGCGAGCTGCTGCCGTCGCGCCCCGACGCCAGCAGCACCACGGCCTTGCGACGGGCCGGCAGCTCGCGCAACGCGGCGATGGCTGCGTGCAGGGCGTCGTGCAGGGCGGGCGAACCAGTCCCGGGTTGTATCGCCGCCAGCGAGGCGTCGACGGCCGCAGCGTCGTCCGTGGGGGGCAGTGCGGCCTCCACCCGGGCGTCGAAGGCGAAGACTGCGAGCCGGCTGCCCCTTGGCAAGCCCTGGAAAAGGGCCTGCGCGAGTTCGACCCGGTCTGCCAGCCGATCGGCAGCCGTCTCCAGCGCCAGCGCCACCGCTGCCGGTGGTTCGGCCGTGCCGGCCGACGCCGGACCCGCGAGAGCAGCGCACGCGGCCAGCACGGCCAACGGCCGGGGCGGACGGCGAGGTCCACCGGGATGCGGTGCCGGGCGCAGGGGATTGGCGAACAAGCGCGGTGTTACCACGCGGCTCCCGCCGGGGTCAACGACAACCACCGGACGACGCGCGAATGTCGTTGAAGGCGAGGGCCTGCCGGCGCTAGGCTGCCCCCAGTTCAGTGTGCCAGCAACGGGAGATGGACCGGGGTGGGCCGACCAGCCTGCTTGCGGTGGCCGCGGTCACCGTCGTCCTGGCCCTCGTGTGGCCGCTGCTGGCCCAGGTATCGTGGGGTTCGCGCTCCTACGAGGAGGAGTGGCCCGAGTACATCGCCATCGTGGGCCGCCTCGACAAGGAGCGCAAGCGGCTCGAGCGCGAGAAGGTCGGGGCCCAGAAGCGGATCGACGAGTACCTGGAGTCGTTCTGGGGCTTCCAGCGCGAGGGCATCCGCGACGCAGCGCGCCGCCACGAGAGCGTGCGCATCCAGCAGCGGCTGCTCGACGCGCCGCGCGAGCGCGAGTTGCAGGCCCGCAACCTCTACGAAGACCACAAGGCGCTGCGTCCCGACGAGCGACAGGGCTTCGTGCGCGCCCGCTACTGGCCCAAGCACGTCGAGTGGCTGCAGGCGAAGGTCGCGCTGCTCGCGCGGGAGGTCGAGGCCCTCGACACCGAGCTGGTGGCGATGCAGGCCCAAACCACCACGCTGTGGAGCGCATTCCGCGAGGAGGTCGCTGAGGACGTCGCCTTCGCCATCAAGGAAGTCCTCGGCGCCTTCGTCGGCGACGTGGTCTCCTGCTTCGAGAACCTGTTCGTCGACTCGTTGGCCCGCGCCGTGGGGCAGGTGCCGGCGGGCACGCTGGACCCCGGCTTCGCCCCGGAAGCCGTGTGGGGCAGCCAGCCGCTGACGCTTGGAGGGTTCATGGAGGTCGGGCAGGCCTGCGTGGCCGGGCCCGCCCGCGACGCCATCGTCCACGGTTTCGCCGCCGCCTGGAAGAAGGAGTTCATGGACGACCTGGAGGCGACCCATCAGGTGTTGCCCGAGGTCGCTGCCCACTGGTGGGACCACCACGTAGCAGTCGAGCTGCCGAAGGATCGACCGCTGCTGCAACGGGTCCGGGAGCGGGTGCTGAGCCCGGACGCGATCGGCAACGCCGTGCGCCAGCACGTCGACGAGGCCGCGATCCGGCGTCTGGCCGCCGACCAGATGCCCGATCTCGAGCGGCAGTTCGCGGGCGTCGTGGCCCGCACCAGGGACCCCGAGGCCGTGCGACGCACGATGCGCGGGATCGCCCGCAGCCGGGCCGAGGATGCGCTGTCCGAATCAGGCCGGCTGGGCCCGGTGGTGGCGGGCATCGAACTGGGCGTGAAGGTCACCGCCCAGTTGATGCAGATGTCGGCCAACAGCGAGGTGTTCCTCGAGATCGAGAACAACGAGGTCGAGCGCTATCGCCGGATCGTCGCCTGCCTGCGCGAGCGCCGCGAGCCGATCGCCGCCCCGGCCATCATCGAGAAACTGGAGTTGGACGGGCGCGCGTACGCCGCCTTCCTGGGCCAGTGCGCTCAGGTCCGCGCCGCAGCCGCGCCCACGCCCGACCCGCAGCCGACGCCCGACCGCGCCCGCCTCGACGCCCTGCTCGAGCGGCTGCGTGCACTGGTCGCTCGCGGGCGCGCCGCCGACCAGCAGGCTCGGGCCGGCTGCGCGGCGGCCGAGACCGCGCTCGCCGGTGTGCCGGCGAATCTGGCCCAGGTGGCGGCCCGCCTCGACGCGGCCGAAACCGCCGCGGTGCCGACCGGCTCACGCCGCGATCCGGGCGCGGCCCGCACCCTCGCAGACCAGGCTTACGCGGAGGCGGGGAGGGTGATCGAGGCCCGGCAACGAGCGGAGGCGGCGGAGGCCACCGCCTGCGCCGCCGCCGATCGCGCCCAGGCCGCGTCGACGGACCCGGAACGCGAGCGTTGGGTGGCCGCGGCCGCCACCGCGGCCCGCGAGGCAGGGGCCCAGGCGCAGGTGGCCGCTGCCGCCGCCGCCCGGTCGGCAGCAGTGGCCGGTCAACTCGTCACGAACCCGGCCGTGCCGCCGGTCGCGGCAGCGACGGCCGCCGAACTCGCGGCCGTGGAAAGCGCCCTGGCTGGGCTCGAGCGAGAGTTGACCGCTGCGCGTCAGGCGGCGCGCGAGGCCGCGGAGGCGAACGACGCCCTGCGGCTCGCGCGGCCGGAAGCTGCGGCCCTGCACGACGAGCATCGGGTCGGGCTCGAGCCCCACCGCGCCGAAGCGTGGGCTGGCCTGGCGTTGCGCGAGGCGGACGGGCTCTTCGGCCAGGTCCAGACGCTCGGCGACGGCCTCGGGCGCTGCGCGGCTGAACTCCCCCGCGCGATCACCGGCCATCTGGGCGCGCTCGAGGCCGCCCGCGCGCGGCTTGCGAACCTCCGGGCGCGCGCTGCCGGGCCCGAGCCCGCCGTGGCGGGCGTCGACGACGCTGCTCGCGACGCCCGCGCTTCGGCCGACACCGCGGAGATCTTCGCGGAGGCCGTGGCCGCAGTCGCCGGACGCGCCCAGGCTTGTGCCGCGCGCGGCGCCGCGGTGGCGCCGCGGCCGGCGCCCCCGGCGCCGCCGCTTTCCGACCCGCCGCCGCTCCCCGCCTCCGATCCGCAACCACCCGCGCCGGGCCCCGGTCCGGCGCCGGCTTCGGGCGGTGGGTGGACCAGCGGCGGCGTGACGACGATCGCGGGCGAGACGGCGCCGGATGCGGATCTGTCGCCGGCTCCGGCGACCGCGCCGCCCAGCTTCGGCCGACCGGATGTGAGCGGCCTGATCGCGGGGATCCGCGCTGCCAAGGACGCCTGCAACTACCCCGGAGCGATGGGCCTCGTGGCCCAGGTCGACGCGCTCGACCCCGGCCATCCGTGGGTCGAGGCCAACCGCGCGCTGCTCCAACGCCTGGCCGCCGGCCAGGCCTCCGCCTACGCCGCACTGCAGCGCGGGCAGGCCGCGCTGCAGGCCAACGACCTCGCGGCGGCCGAGCAGTTCGCGGTACAGGCGGCCAACAATGCCCCGAGTTGCATGCGCGCCAGTGTCGAAGGGTTGGTCGGTGCAGTCGGTTCCGCTCGCGCCACGGCCGACGCCCAGAGGCGCGCCGAGCGGGCCCGGGTGGCGCAGGAGATCCTCGGCGGGCTGATCGGCATCGCCAACACGCTGAGTGGCCGTCAGGGCGGCGCGCCCGCAGTGCCGACGGGCGGAGCGGCGGCCGGCGGTTCGCCGCCGTTCGCCGATCCGTGCGCCTTCCAGTACACCTTCGCCAACAAGTACGCGCCCACTCCGACGTGCACCTGCGCCGGGTACGAGTACCGCGGCGGGCGCTGCGTCGGACAGGGCGGTGCCACGGGGCCGGGCGCGGTGGATACCCGCAGCACGGCCTGCGGCTCGACCAGCAAGTCCGGCGCCGACGCGCCCGCCTCGATCACCGTCGACATGGGCGGGCGGACGGGGACGGCGGTGTTCTCGTACAGCATGTACGACGTCAAGGACAGGATGATCGTTCGCCAGGGGGGACGGGCGCTGCTCGACACCGGCTGCGTCAGCGGGTCCGGCCGCGTCGCGTTGTCCGTCACGGCGTTCGGCGGCCCGGTCACCGTGATCGTTCAGCCCGCCTGCGAGAAGAGGGGAACCCAATGGAACTTCACGCTCGGCTGTCCGCAGTGACGCTGGCCCGCGCGGTGGGCGGAGTGCTGGCTCTGGTCGCCTGCGCGGGATGCGCGAGCGGCGCGGGGCGCCCGCGCGGCCCCGCCGTCCAGTACGCGAAGCCGGAGGACGAGCGGCTCGTCGACCCCGTGGCGCGCCCCACTCCGGTTCCCGTGCCCACGCCGGCTGCGGCACCCGACACGCTCACCGCTGTCGAGGTGCTGGCCGTGTCGGTGCAACCGCCCCGGGTCGCCCGCGGCAGCGAGGCGCGGCTCGTCGTCCACTATCGCCTCGGCGGCGCCCCCGGTTCGGCGGCGCTGACCGTGACCGAGGTGCGGATGCTGGTCAGAGGCAGCGAGACGATCCAGACCCTGAGCGATCCGCTCGAGCGGGGGCCTGGGCGTGCCTATACCTCCATGCGCCCCGTCACCGTGCCCGCGACGGCGGCCCCGGGCCTCTACTCGCTGCAAGCGCGCGTCGTCGCCGGAGCCTCCGCCGCCGAGGGTGCCGCGGTCTTCGAGGTGTACTGAGGTCTCGGCGGGCGTCCAGAAAACTGGAGCGCAAGCTCCGGGGTCTCACGGTGCGGCGGATACGTTGCGCCCTCTCGGGACTGAGAGGCGATCCCCCTCCGTTCTCGCAGACTTGAGAGTCACGGCTCGGCGCCGATCTGCGTAACCCTAGCGAAATCAATCAGATCGAGTCCCGGCTCGGAGCGGCACGCTGAGTGCTAGCGAAGTTCGTGTCTGGAGGTCACCGTGCGACACCCGAGGTTCTCGAGGCTCCTCCTGCTGGCGGCCCTGCCGCTGGTGGCGGAGGGGCAGGCCGCGCCCGATCCCGCCGCCGTCGAGTTGTTCGTCGCCAAGTGCGCCTCGTGCCACACGGTGGGCAAGGGCCCCCGGGTCGGCCCCGACCTGTCGGGCGCCGTCGACCGCCGCGGGCGGGCCTGGGTCGAGAAGTTCGTCGCGGCGCCCAGCACGATGCTCGACAGCGATCCGCAGGCCCGCGAGCTGCTGCGCCAGTTCGGCGGCGTGCGGATGCCCGATCTCGGCATCACCGTCGAGCAGGCCGCCCAGCTCGCCGACCTCGTCACCCTGTGCTCGGGCACGCCGTGCGACCTGCAGGGGCGCTTCACTCCGGTGACCCAGGCCACTGCGGATCACGTGGCGCTCGGTCGCGATCTGTTCACCGGGCGGGCGGCGCTGCAGAACGGGGCGGCCTCCTGCATCTCGTGCCACGCCGCCGCCGGCAGCGGGGCGCCGATCGCCGGTGGCAGCTTCGCCAAGGACCTGACCCACGCCTTCGCGCGGCTCGGCGACGAGGGGCTCGACGCCTCCCTGCGCGCGCCGGCCTTCCCGGTGATGGGCAAGGTGTTTGCGGCGCGTCCGCTCACGGCCGACGAGGCGTTCGCCCTGCGCGCGTTCCTCGACGCCGCCAACCGCACCACCGGCGCGACCGAGTCGGTGGCCAGCCTGCCGCTGCTGGCGCTGGTCTCGGCGCTGGTCGTGCTGTGGGTCCTGAACGCGATCTGGTCGCGGCGCCTGCGCGGCGTGCGCTCGACCCTCGTCCCCCGTCCCCGCCAGGAGAACCTCTCGTGAAGTGGATCAAGGACCTCGTCAGCCCGAAGACGCGCGCCTGGGAGGAGTTCTACCGGAACCGCTGGCAGCACGACAAGGTCGTGCGCTCGACCCACGGCGTCAACTGCACGGGCGGCTGCTCGTGGAACATCTACGTCAAGGAAGGGATCGTCACCTGGGAGATGCAGGCCTTGGACTATCCCCTGCTCGACCGCAGCCTGCCGCCCTACGAGCCGCGCGGCTGCCAGCGCGGGATCTCGTACTCCTGGTACCTGTACAGCCCGATCCGCGTGAAGTACCCCTACATGCGCGGGGCGTTGCTCGACCTGTGGCGGGAGGCGAAGCGCCAGCACGAGGACCCGGTCGCCGCCTGGGCCTCGATCCAGGAGGACCCCGAGAAGCGCAGCCGCTACCAGCGGGCGCGCGGCAAGGGCGGTTTCCGCCGCGTCAAGCTGGACGAGGCCGAGGAGCTGATCGCCGCGGCCAACGTCTACACGGTCAAGAAGTACGGCCCGGACCGCATCAACGGCTTCTCGCCGATCCCGGCGATGTCGCAGCTCAGCTACGCCGCGGGCGCCCGCTTCCTCCAACTGCTGGGCGGCGTGGCGCTGTCGTTCTACGACTGGTACTGCGACCTGCCGCCGGCCTCGCCGGAGGCGTGGGGCGAGCAGACCGACGTCGCCGAATCGGCCGACTGGTACCACGCCAAGATGATCGCGGTCATGGGCTCGAACCCGAACATGACCCGCACGCCGGACTGCCACTACATCTCCGAGTGCCGGCACAACGGCACCAAGATGGTCGTGCTGTCGCCGGACTTCTCGCAGGTCAGCAAGTACGCCGACCAGTGGATCCCGGTCCACGCCGGCCAGGACGGCGCGTTCTGGATGGCGGTCGGCCACGTGATCCTCAAGGAGCGTTACGCCGAGCGCGACACCCCGGCCTTCAGCTCCTACATGAAGCAGTACACCGACAGCCCGCTGCTGGTGGAGCTGGAGCCCACCACCCGCGGCCACCGCGCCGGCCGTCTCGCGCGCGCGGGCCGGCTCCAGCGCTACGGCGGCGAAGAGAACGGCGAGTGGAAGTTCCTCGTTCTCGACCGCAACAGCGGCGAGGCGCGGATGCCCGGCGGCTCGGTGGGCCACCGCTGGGGCGCCGAGCAGGGCAAGTGGAACCTGAAGCTCGAGGACGCCGCCAGCGGCGAGCCGCTGGATCCCGAGTTGACGCTGCTCGGGCGCCACGAGGAGACGGCGCTCGTCGAGTTCGAGCAGTACGACGCCGGCAACGTCGCGCTGCGCGCCGTGCCGGTCAAGACCCTCGAGTACGCCGACGGCACCCGGGTCCGGGTCACCACGGTGTTCGACCTGCTGATGGCCCGCTACGGCGTGGCCCGCGCCGGGCTGGAGGGCGAGTACCCGGCGAGCTACGACGACCCCGACTTCTCGTACACGCCGGCGTGGCAGGAGAAGTGGACCGGCATCGACCGCAAGACGGTGCTGTCGTTCGCCCGCGAGTGGGCCAGCACGGCGGAGACCACCGGCGGCAAGTGCTGCGTGATCATCGGCGCCGGCATCAACCACTGGTATCACAACAACCTGATGTACCGCGCGGCGATGGCGGTGCTGATGTTCACGGGCTGCGTCGGCAAGAACGGCGGCGGCCTCAACCACTACGTCGGCCAGGAGAAGCTGGCGCCGGTCGCGCCGTGGTCGACGATCGCCTTCGCCAAGGACTGGGTGCCCGCGTCGCGGCTGCAGAACGCGCCGTCGTGGCACTACGTGCACTGCGACCAGTGGCGCTACGAGGCCGAGTTCACCGAGTACCACCCCGTGCCGGGCGAGGCCTCGCTGGCCCAGGGCCACACCATCGACCTGCAGGTGAAGGCCGTCCGCAACGGCTGGCTGCCGTTCTACCCGCAGCTCGACCGCTCCAGCCTCGAGGTGGTCAAGGAGGCCCGTGCACAGGGCGCCAGCACCGAGGCCGAGATCGTCGACGCCACGGTCCAGCGGCTCGCGAAGCGCGAGATCAAGATGGCGGTCGAGGACCCCGACGCGCCGGAGAACTGGCCGCGCGTCTGGTACATCTGGCGCGGCAACGCGCTGATGTCGAGCGCCAAGGGCCACGAGTACTTCCTCAAGCACTACCTCGGCACCCACACCAACATGATCGCCAAGGAACGCGCGGAGGGCGTGGCCAAGGACGTGGTGTGGCGGGAGGCGCCCGAGGGCAAGCTCGACCTGGTCGTCGACCTCAACTTCCGGATGGACACCTCGGCCCTCTACTCGGACGTGGTGCTGCCGGCGGCCACCTGGTACGAGAAGGCCGACCTCAACTCCACCGACCTGCACTCATTCATCCACCCGCTCTCGGAGGCGGTGCCGCCGTCGTGGGAGTCGCGCTCCGACTGGGACCTGTTCCGCGGCATCGCCCGCCACACCTCTGAGCTGGCGGTGCGCCACCTGCCGGAGCCGGTCGAGGACCTGGTGATGTCGCCGCTGGCGCACGACTCGAAGGCCGAGATCGCGCAGCCCGACGTCAAGGACTGGGCGCGCGGCGAGTGCGAACCGATCCCGGGCAAGACGATGCCCTCGTTCAAGATCGTCACCCGCGACTACCGGAGACTCCACCAGCGCTACGTGGCGCTGGGACCGGGCGCGCGGGAGGGGATCGGCGCCCACGGCATCAAGATCGACGTCGCCGCCGAGTACGACGAGATGGTCGCGACGCGGCCGACGATCGAGGTCGAGGGCGTCCGGCGGCCGTCGCTGCAGGAGGCCCACCAGGCCGCGGACGCGATCCTCCACCTCGCCCCGGAGACCAACGGCGAGATCGCGTACAAGGGGTACCGCTACCTCGAGCAGAAGACCGGCGTGCCGCTCGTCGACCTGGCCGAGGGCTCGCGGGCGTCGCGGGTCACCTACAAGGACCTGCAGGCCCAGCCCCGCCGCCTGCTCAACAGCCCGTGCTGGTCGGGCCTCGTCACCGACGGCCGCTCGTACTCGGCGTTCACCACCCAGGTCGAGCGCCTGGTGCCGTGGCGCACGCTGACCGGGCGCCAGCACCTGTACCTCGACCACCCCGGCTACATCGACTTCGGCGAGCAGCTCCCGACCTACAAGCCGGTGCCGCTGCCGCCGCAGTACGGCGACCTGCGCGAGAGCATCGAGGACGGGCTGCTGCTCAACTACCTGACGCCGCACGGCAAGTGGCACATCCACTCCACCTACTACGACAACCACCGGATGCTGACGTTGTCCCGCGGCATGGAGCCGATGTGGATCAACGACATCGACGCCCAGAAGATCGGCATCCAGGACAACGACTGGATCGAGGCCCACAACGACCACGGGGTCGTCTGCACGCGGGCGGTGGTCTCGGCGCGGGTGCCGCGCGGCGTGTGCATCTACTACCACTCGCCGGAGCGCACCATCAGCATCCCGAAGTCGCCGCTGCGCGGCGGGCGCCGCGCCGGCGGCCACAACAGCCTGACCCGGGTCCGGCTCAAGCCGGTGCTGATGATGGGCGGCTACGGGCAGTTCACCTTCCACTTCAATTACTGGGGCCCCACCGGGGTCAACCGCGACACGTCCGTGCGCATCCGCAAGCTGGCACGGGCGGAGTTCTAGGAGGAACGCCATGGACGTGCGCGCGCAGGTCTCGATGGTCTTCCACCTCGACAAGTGCATCGGCTGCCACACCTGCTCGATCGCCTGCAAGAACGTGTGGACCGATCGCAAGGGCGCCGAGTACATGTGGTGGAACAACGTGGAGACGAAGCCGGGGACCGGCTATCCGTCCGCCTGGGAGGACCAGGAGAAGTACAAGGGCGGCTGGCAGAGGGTCGAAGGCGGAGTCCAGCTCCGGGCGGTCGGCAAGGTGCGGGGGGCGATGACCGTCTTCCACAACCCCAACCTGCCGACCATCGACGACTACTACGAGCCCTTCACCTACCGCTACCAGGACCTGTTCGACGCGCCGGAGGGCGCCGACCAGCCGACCGCGCGGCCGATCTCGATGGTCACCGGCGAGCCGATGGACATCGAGGCGGGCCCCAACTGGGACGACGACCTCGGCGGCTCGCCGATGTACGCGGCCAACGACCCGAACCTCGAGCAGGTCTCGGCGGCCGAGCGCGAGGCGCTCTTCGAGGTCCAGCGGCTGACCTTCTTCTACCTGCCGCGCATCTGCAACCACTGCCTCAATCCCGCCTGCGTCGCGGCCTGCCCGTCGGGCGCCCTCTACAAGCGCGGCGAGGACGGCATCGTGCTGCTCAACCAGGAGCGCTGCCGGGCGTGGCGCTTCTGCGTCACGGCCTGCCCGTACAAGAAGACCTACTTCAACTGGTCCACGGGCAAGAGCGAGAAGTGCATCCTGTGCTACCCGCGCCTGGAGACCGGGCAGGCGCCGGCCTGCTTCCACTCCTGCGTCGGCCGCATCCGCTACCTGGGCATGATCCTCTACGACGCGGACCGCATCCAGTCCGCGCTGGCCGCGGACCCCGACAAGCTGGTCGACGCCCAGCGCGGCCTGTTGCTCGACCCGAACGACCCCGAAGTGATCGCCGGGGCCCGCCGCAACGGCATCCCGGACGACGTGATCGCCAGCGCCCAGCGTTCGCCCGTGTACCGCTGGGTGGTCGAGTGGGGCCTGGCGCTGCCGCTGCACGCGGAGCACCGGACGCTGCCGATGCTGTTCTACGTCCCGCCGCTGCTGCCGGTGATGGCCAAGGTCGGCGACACCGGCTACGACACCTCGATCGACGATTTCCTCGGGACGGTCGACTCCTACCGGCTGCCGATCCAGTACATGGCCAGCCTGTTCGGAGCGGGCAACGAGGGCGTGGTGCGCTACGCGCTGCGCAAGCAGCTCGCGGTCCGCACCTACCGGCGGGCGGTCACGGCCGGCGACGTCGACATGGCCAAGGCGGACAGCCTGCTGGCGGCCGCCGACAGCAACCGGCAGCAGGCCGACGCCATCTACCACCTGACGTCGATCGCGCCCTTCGACGAGCGCTTCGTTATCCCGCCGATGCACCGGGAACAGGCGATCGAGATGATGGAGGACCCGCTGACCGCAAAGGGCTTCGAGGGCTTCGGCTTCCGCCAGCGCCCGGAGCGGGGAGCGTAGCCATGGCTCTCGACCGGTCCACCCTCGACGAACTGGCCGCCTGTCTCGAGTATCCCGAGGCCACGACCGCCGCTCGGGCCCGGCGCGCCGCCGACAGCCTCGCCAGCTTCCACCCCGAAGTGGCGGCCGCGCTGTGGAACCTCGCCGTCTACCTGGAGCGCGCCGCCTGTGGCGAGGCGGAGGAGCGCTACACGGCCCTGTTCGACGTCAATCCCGTCTGCACGCTGCACGTCGGGTACCACCTGTTCGGCGAGTCGTACGCCCGCGGCGAGCTGCTCGCGGGGCTGGCCGGCGAGTTGCGCCGGGCCGACGTCTCGATGAACGGCGACCTGCCCGACTTCGTGCCGGTGCTGCTGCGGCTGCTGGGCCGGCTCGCGCCGGACGACGCCCGGATGCTGCGCGAGACGGCGCTGCTGCCGGGCCTGCGCAAGATCGCCGAGGCCCTGGCGGCCTCCAACGACCCGTGGAGCCGCCTCGCCTGCACGCTGCCCGAGGCGTTGACCGAGTCCGACGACGTGATCGAGGAGCCGCGCCTCGACTCCACGGCGGCGGCCCTCTCCCTGCGGTGAACCCGATGCTCGACATCCTGCTGTTCGGCGCATTGCCCTACGTCGCGATGGTGCTGTTCCTGGTGGTCTCGGTCCGGCGCTACCGGTACGAGCCGTTCTCGTTCTCCAGCCTGTCGTCGCAGTTCCTGGAGACGCGCCGGCTGTTCTGGGGCTCGGTGCCGTTCCACGTCGGCATCCTGGCCGTCTTCTTCGGCCACCTCACCGGCTTCTTGTTCCCCCGCGAGCTGGTGCTCTGGAACCGGGTGCCCGTGCGGCTGCTGGTGTTCGAGGTCACCGGCCTGGCCTTCGCGTTGCTGGTCCTGTTCGGCTTGAGCGGGTTGCTGTGGCGGCGGCTGACCACGTCGCGGCTGCGGGTCAACACCTCGCCGGCCGACCTGCTGGTCCACGCCATGCTGTTCTTCCAGGTGCTGACCGGGCTCGACATCGCGCTCCGGCTGCGCTGGGGCAGCACCTGGTTCGCCGAGGCGCTCGCGCCCTACCTGCGCTCCATCTTCCTGTTCCAGCCCGACGTCGCGCGGATGGCGGAGATGCCGCTGTCCGTGAAGCTGCACGTGGTGGGCGCGTTCTTCTTCTTCGCGGCCTTCAGCTACACCCGCCTCGTCCACATCCTGGTCGCGCCGGTGCCCTACCTGTGGCGCCCGCTGCAGGTGGCGATCTGGAATCGCGCCCGGCCCCAGAACCCGGCCGCCTGACGAGCGCGGATGTCGATGCCGACGAGAACGCAGGCCTACTCCGTCCTGGCGGCGAGCACCCTCAGCTTCGGGGCGTGCTTCGCCGTCTGGGTGATGAACGGGGTGCTGGTCACGTTCCTGGTCGACAACCGGGTCTTCTCGTTCGATCCCGAGCAGATGGGCTGGCTGATCGGCCTGCCAATCCTGACCGGTTCCGTCCTCCGGCTGCCGATCGGGGTGCTGACCGACCGCCATGGCGGCCGCCCCGTGCTGGTGGCGGTGATGCTGATCTCGGCTGCGGCTTCGTACCTGACGAGTTACGCCAACGGCTTCTGGGACTTCGCGATCGGGGGCCTCGCCTTCGGCTTGTCCGGCGCCTCCTTCGCCGCCGGCATCGCCTACGTCTCGCTGTTCTTCCCGAAGGAGCAGCAGGGCACGGCGCTCGGCCTGTTCGGGCTGGGCACCATCGGCGCCGCCGCCACGAGCTACTTCGCGCCGCTCCTGCTGCTCCGGCTCACCGCCGACGGCGCGGAGCTCGAGGCGTGGCGCGAGCTGCCGCGGTACTACGCCCTGCTGCTGCTGGTCACCACCGCCGTGTTCTGGGTGATGACGGTCAACCGACGGCCCGAAGGTGGCGCCGGCAAGTCGCTGGCCGATCGTCTGGCCCCGTTGCGGGTGGTGCGGGTGTGGCGCTTCGGCCTCTACTACCTGCTGGTGTTCGGCGGCTTCGTCGCGCTGTCCCAGTGGTTGATTCCGTACTACGTCAACGTCTACGGCCTGCGCGTGGCGAGCGCCGGCGCGCTGGCCGCGGCCTTCAGCTTCCCGTCGGGCCTGTTCCGCGCCGTCGGCGGCTGGCTGTCCGACCGTTTCGGCCCGCGCGCGGTGCTCTACCGCGTGCTCGCCGGCTGCGCGCTGTGCTCGGCGCTGCTGATCGTGCCGCGGATGGACATCTCCTCGCCCGGCGAGGGCGTGATGGCGTCCCAGGGCGGCCGTGTCGACGAGGTGGCGCCCGACCGGATCGTGGTCGAGGGGAGGGCGTACCGGCTGAACCAGCGCGGCAACCAGGTGCCGGACGACGGCAAGCGGCTGATCTGGCCGTTGGTGATGATGTGGCAGGAGCCTCTCGTCAAGCCGGGCGACGTCGTCGCCCGCCGCCAGCTCCTCGCCCGCGGCGTCACCCACGTCTACTTCCAGGCCAACCGCGACATCTTCACCGGCATCGTGCTGGCGCTCGGCTTGTGCATGGGCGTCGGCATGGGCGCCGTCTACAAGTACATCCCGACCTACTTCCCCGCGGACGTGGGGGTCGTGGGCGGCATCGTCGGCGTGATCGGCGGCCTCGGCGGCTTCCTGTTCCCGATCCTGTTCGGCTCGATGCTGAAGCTGTTCGGGCTGTGGACCTCGTGCTGGCTGCTGTTCCTCGTCCTGTCCCTGGTCTGCCTCGTCTGGTTGCACCGGGTGGTGCAGCGGCTGATGGCGGAGGCCGCCCCCCAGGTGGCGCACGAGATCGAGGGCCCGGAGCTGGCCCGCGACCTGGAAGGTCTGGCTCGCGAGATCGAGGGCCTGGCGGATCGCGTGCGGGGCCGGCGGAGCGCCTGACGTGGAGCGGCTCCACCCGGCCTACTTCGCGCTGGTGATGGCAACCGGGATCGTATCGGTCGCCTGCCATCAGATGGGCCTTGGCGCGATCGGGCTGGCGCTGGTCCCGGTCAACGTCGTCGCCTTCGCCGCGCTGGTGGCACTCAACCTGGCCCGGGTCGTCCGCTACCCGCAGCGGGTCCTGGCCGATCTCGTCGACCACCAGCGCGGGGTCGGCTTCTTCACCGCGGTTGCGGCGACCAGCGTGCTCGGCGTCCAGCTCCTGGTCCTGCTCGACCTGGTCGCGATCGCGGCCGCGCTGTGGGCGTGCGCCATCGTGTTGTGGGCCGTGCTGATCTACGCGGTGTTCGCCGCGCTCACGGTCAAGGAGCGCAAGCCCTCGCTGGCCGACGGCATCAGCGGCGGCTGGCTGGTGGCGGTGGTGGCGACCGAGTCGATCTCCAACCTCGGCGGGCTGCTGTTGCCACGCTATCCCGGCCGCGGCGAGCTGCTGCCGTTCTTCGCGCTGTGCTTCTGGCTGTGCGGCGGAATGCTCTACATCTGGATGATCTCGCTGATCTTCTACCGCTACACGTTCTACACCTTCGCGCCTTCGGACCTGATGCCGCCCTACTGGATCAACATGGGCGCGATGGCGATCTCGACGCTGGCCGGGACCACGCTGATCGCCGATGCGCCTTCGTCCCCGCTGCTGCTGTCGATGGAACCCTTCCTGCGTGGCTTCACGGCGCTGTTCTGGGCCACGGCCACCTGGTGGATCCCGATGCTCGTGATCCTGGCCGCGTGGCGCCACGGCTACCGCCGCTTCCCGCTCCGCTACGACCCGCTCTACTGGGGTGCCGTGTTCCCGCTCGGCATGTACACGGTGGCCACCTTCCGCCTGGCCCACGTCTTCGACCTGCCGTTCCTGCTGGTCATCCCCCGGGTCTTCGTCGTCCTCGCGCTGGCGGCCTGGTGCGCCGCGAGCGTCGGCCTGATCCGCAGCCTCCTGCGCCCGGAGAAAGTCCCCGCCCATGCGATCCCCTAGCGCGCTGTCCCGACGCCTGCTGCCCGCGGCCCTGGTGCTGGTCCTCGCCGCCTGCGAGCCGACCAACCAGGGCTACGCCCCGCCCCAGCCCGTCAACTACTCGCACGCCGTCCATGCCGGCGGCCTCCGCATCCCGTGCCTCTACTGCCACTTCGGCGCCGAGCGCGGCCGCCACGCCGGGATCCCGCCGGCCTCGGTCTGCCTCAACTGCCACCGCCAGGTGCTGCCGGACCACCCGGAGGTTGCCAAGGTCCGGGCCGCCGTCGACGCCGGGAAGCCGATCCCCTGGGTCCGTATCCACCAGCTTCCCGACCACGCCTACTTCAACCACAAGCCGCACGTGGCGGCGGGCGTGACCTGCCAGACCTGCCACGGCCCGGTCGAGGAGATGGGGCGGGTCTCGCAGCATGCGCCGCTGACGATGGGCTGGTGCATCGAGTGCCACCGCAAGGGCAGCGAGCGGACCGGCGCGGGCTTCGCGACGATTCCCGCGGCGCAGGCCAACCGCCTGACCGATTGCGCCGTGTGCCACCACTGAGGTTCCCGATGGCGACCCCCGACGAACGACCCTGGATGGAGCTGGACGAATCGCAGGCGCACCCGCTCGCGCCGGCGGCGGCCCCCGAGCGTGCGGAGCCCACCGAATCGCACGCCCTGGCGTTGCGGCGGCGCTCGTTCCTGACCCTGGCCGGGATCAGCGCTTCGCTCGCCGCCTGCGAGCGGCTTCCCGTGCGCCACGCGCTCCCGTACGTGGTGGCGCCGGAGGAGATCACGCCGGGCGTCGCCACCCACTACGCGAGCACCTGCCAGGCGTGCCCCGCGGCCTGCGGGCTGGTGGCGACCGTCCGCGACGGGCGTCCCGTGAAGCTGGAGGGCCACCCGGAGCACCCGCTGTCGGGCGGCGGGCTGTGCGCGTTCGGCCAGGGGGACCTGCGCGCGCTCTACGACGCGGGCCGGCTGCGCGAGCCCGCGATCGACGGCCAGGCGGCGAGCTGGGAGGACGTCGACCGGCGCGTCGCCGCCGGGCTCGCGGAACTCGGCGGCCGCCCGCTGGTGGTGCTGAGCCGGACCGTGACCAGCCCGACTCTGCGCTCCGCGATCGACGGCCTGCTCGCGCGCTGGGGCGGCCGCCTCGTCGAGCTCGACCCCGACGCCGAACCCGCGTCGGCGGCGCTCGAGGCCGCGGAGATCCTGCACGGGCGGCCGCTGCTGCCGGCGCTCGAGATCGGCGCGGCCGACCTGCTCGTCACCTTCGCCACCGATCTGCTCGGTGCGGGCCCGGAGCCCGTCGTCCACACGGCGCAGTGGGCGGCCCGGCGGCGGGCCGCCGACCGCCCGCCGCTGCGCCACGTCCACGTCGAGGGCAGCCTGTCGCTGACCGGTGCCAACGCCGACGAGCGCTGGCTGGCGACGGCGGCCGAGCGGCGCGGGATCGCGCTTGCTCTCCTTCGCAAGGTGGCCGCCGCCAGTCCCGGTGCCGAGGCGCTGGCCGCCGACCTGCCGGCCGCCGCGCCCCACGCGGCGCGAGTCGATGCGCTGGCGAAGGAGCTGCTCGCGGCCCGCGGCCGCAGCCTGGTCGTGACCGCCACGGAAGATCTGGCCGAAGCGCTCGCCGTCGGCTGGATCAACCGCCTGCTCGGGAACGAGGGCCACACGCTCGATCCCGAGCGCCCGTCGCTGGTGCGCCGTGGACTCGACCGCGATCTCGCCTGGCTGCGCGGAGCGCTCGCCAGGGGCGAGGTCGGCGCGCTGCTGGTACTGGGGCTCGATCCGCTCGATCAGTGGCCCGATGCCGATGCGATCCGCAAGGCGCTGGCGCGGGTGCCGCTGACGATCGCGGTCACCGACCGCCCGACGGCCACCGCGTCCGCCTGCCAGGTGGTCGCCGCCGCCCATCACCCGCTCGAGTGCTGGAGCGACGCCAGCCCGCGCGCCGGCGTGCTGAGCCTGGCCCAGCCCGCCGTGCGCCCGCTGTTCGCCACGCGGGCTCCCCTCGCCAGCCTGCTCGCGTGGTCGGGAGCGCCGCTGCGCGAGGATCGCGAGTTCCTCGCCGAGCGCTGGAAGCGCGAGGTGCTGCCGGCGGCCGACGCTGCGGCCTGGCGCACGGCCGTGCGCCGCGGCCTGGCTCCCGAAGGTGCTGCGGTCGCGGCGCTGCCCGCGGCTCGGCCCAGTGACGCCGTCGCCGCCCTTCGGGCAGCGGTCGCCACTTCGGCTGCTGCCAGGCCCGCGGACGTGCTCGAAGCCGAGTTGATCGCCGAGGTCGCGCTGCGCGACGGGAGCCGCTCCCACGTCCCCTGGCTGCGCGAGCTGCCCGATCCGCTGACCCGCGCCGCGTGGTCGGCGTGCGCGCGGCTGGCCCCCGAGACCGCCCGCTCGCTCGGCGTCGCGGACGGCGACATCGTGCGCGTCAGCGTGGGAGCACGGAGCGTCGAGATGGCGGCGCGGGTGCTGCCGGGCCAGCACCCGCGCGTGATCGGCCTGCCTGTGGGCTATGGCGGACGTGGCAGCGGGGACCCGGTGGAGTGGAACGCCACCCGCGCGGCCAGCCTCGACGGTTCCGGGCGCGCACTCCGCCGCGGGTTGTCCGCCCGAGTGGAGCGCACGGACCGCCGCGAACGCCTGCCGCTGGTCCAGCGCCATGCCTCGAGCGAAGGCCGTCCGATCGTGTTCCAGGTCGCCGGAGCCGACGAGGCGGTGCACGGCGCCCACGTGCCCGAGGGCCGCGACCTGTGGCCCGCGCGCGAGCCGACGAAGCCGCAGTGGCACATGGTGCTCGACCTCGACGCCTGCACCGGCTGCAGCGCCTGCGTCGTGGCCTGTCAGGCGGAGAACAACATCGCCGTCGTCGGAGCGGACGAGATCGCGCGCAACCGCGGCATGCACTGGCTGCGCATCGACCGCTACTTCGTCGGCTCGCCCGATGAGCCGGACGTGCTGTTCGAGCCGATGATGTGCTCCCAGTGCGACCACGCCCCGTGCGAGACGGTGTGCCCCGTGGCAGCCACCGTGCACAGCGAGGACGGGCTCAACCAGCAGGTGTACAACCGTTGCGTCGGCACCCGCTACTGCGCCAACAACTGCCCCTACAAGGTCCGCGCCTTCAACTGGTTCGACAACCAGCCGAGCGAGCCGGTGGCGCGCATGGTGCTGAACCCGGACGTCACGGTGCGGGCCCGCGGCGTGATGGAAAAGTGCACCTTCTGCGTGCAGCGCATCCAGGCCGCCCGGATCGCCGCCCGCGCCGCTGGTACGGCGGACCTCCCGGAGGTGCAGACGGCCTGCCAGCAGAGCTGCCCCGCCCGCGCCATCCACTTCGGCGATGGCGCGTCGGAGTCGATCGCCAGCCGCCGGCACGCGCCACGCGCGTTCCAGGCGCTGGCCGACGTGGGCGTCAGGCCCTCGATCACCTACCTCGCCCGCGTGCGCACCCGCGCCGCGGGTGCCCCGTCTCCGCACGACAGCCAGGGAGGACACTCGTGAGCGCCAGCGCCTGGACGCCGGACCGGCTCGGGCCCGCCGAACTGTGGCCGCCGGGGGAGCGCGAGCCGTTGGTCAGCGACTCGCTCGATCACGGCGAGGTCACCCGGGCCCTGGTGGCGCCGGTCGAAGGCCGGCCGGGCAAGGGCTGGTGGATCGCGTTCGTGACCGCCGTCACCGTGCTGGTGATGGGCTTCAGCCTGATCGGCTGGACCGTCTACAAGGGCATCGGCACCTGGGGCCTCAATCGCACGGTCGGCTGGGGCTACGACATCACCAACTTCGTCTTCTGGGTCGGCATCGGCCACGCCGGCACCCTGATCTCGGCCATCCTGTTGCTGCTGCGCCAGCAGTGGCGCACCTCGATCGCGCGTGCTGCCGAGGGAATGACCATCTTCGCGGTGTGCTGCGCCGGGCTGTTCCCGCTGATCCACATGGGCCGCCCGTGGCTGGCCTTCTGGATGTTCCCCTACCCGAACAGCCGTGGCTCGCTGTGGGTCAACTACCGCTCGCCGCTGGTGTGGGACGTGTTCGCGATCTCGACCTACCTGACGGTGTCGCTGCTGTTCTGGTACCTCGGCCTGGTGCCCGATTTTGCGACCCTGCGCGACCGCGCCCGCGGCTGGCGGCAGAAGCTCTACGGCTGGCTGAGCCTGGGCTGGGACGGCTCGGCCCGCACCTGGCAGCGCTACGAGAAGGCCTGCCTGCTGCTGGCCGGGCTGGCCACGCCGCTGGTCGTCTCGGTCCACACGATCGTCTCCTTCGACTTCGCGACCAGCGTGATCCCGGGCTGGCACACGACGATCTTCCCGCCCTACTTCGTCGCCGGCGCCGTCTTCTCGGGCTTCGCCATGGTGATGACGCTGGTGCTGCTGACCCGCCGGCTGCTGCACCTCGAGCGCTTCATCACGATGCGCCACTTCGACTTCATGGCCAAGGTGCTGATCACGACGGGGCTGATGGTCGGCCTCGCCTACGCGACCGAGCTGTTCATCGCCTGGTACAGCGGCTCGCGCTACGAGCGCTTCACGTTCTGGAACCGGGCCTTCGGGCCCTACGCGTGGGCCTACTGGCTGATGGTGTTCTGCAACGTCGTGGTGCCGCAGGTGTTCTGGTCGGCGCGCGCGCGCCGCTCGGAGCTGGTGCTGTTCATTGCCTCGATCTTCGTCAACATCGGAATGTGGTTCGAGCGCTTCAACATCGTGGTCATCTCGCTGCACCGTGACTACCTGCCGTCGTCGTGGAGCCACTACACGCCCACCCTGGTCGAAGTCGGCATCTTGATCGGCAGCTTCGGCCTGTTCTTCACCCTGTTCCTGCTCTTCGTGCGGGTGGCCCCGGTGGTCGCCCTGCACGAGATCAAGCACACGCTGGCTCTCCAGAAGGAGGGGGCGCATGGCACACACTGAGGCGCGCGCGCCGGAGCGCGGGCGCGTCCACATGCTCGTCTTCGACGCCCCGGAGACGACGGTCGGGGCCGTGCGCCGGCTGCGCGGCGAGGGCTTCGAGGTCGCCGAGGTCTACTCGCCGTTCCCGATCCACGGCATCGACGACGCGATGGCGCTGCGGCCGACCCGGATCGCGCTGGCCACCTTGATCGGCGGGCTGTGCGGCGGCATCGGCAAGCTGGTCTTCCAGGGCTGGGTCCACGTCATCGACTGGCCGATGGACATCGGCGGCAAGCCCGACACCGCGCTGCCGGCGTTGGTGCCGGTGACGTTCGAACTGACCGTGCTGATCGCGGCGTTCGCCACCCTCGGCACGCTGTTCCTGCGTCGGCGCCTGTTCCCGCGCCTGGTTCCGGCATCCGCGCCCAGCCAGCCCCACCCGCGGGTCACCGACGACCGCTTCGCGGTGCTGGTCGTGGAGCGCGACGGCAGCTTTGCCCCGGACCGGTTCCGCACGCTTTGCCAGGCGTTGAGGCCGCTCGAGCTGGTCGAGGACTGGAGGGTCGCATGAAGGGCCTGCGACTGGTGGCCGCGGCGCTGCTGGCACTCGCGATGACCAGTGGGTGCCGTGCGCGCGGCGAGCAGCCCGGCTTCGTGGTGATGCCCGGCATGTACTACTCGGTGCCGTACGACTCCTACGATCCCAACCCCGTGCTGCGCGGCGGCCAGACGCTGCTGACGCCACCCGAGGGAACCGTGCCGATGACGGGCGAGGCGTTCGCCTACGGCCCCGGGCCCGAGGAGGCGCTGCGGGCCGGGGTCGAGCTGTCCAATCCGGAGACGACGGACGCCGCGACCCTGGCGCGTGGCAAGCAGGTCTACGAGAACGTGTGCGCGGTCTGCCACGGCCCGGCCGGCCAGGGAGACGGGCCCATCATCGGACGCTTCCCCAACCCGCCGAGCCTGACGGCCGCGCGGGCGCGCACGCTGCCCGACGGGCACATCGTCCACATCATCTCGCGCGGCCAGGGCATCATGCCGCCGCACGCGGCACAGGTCACGCTGGCCGACCGCTGGCGGGTCGTGCTCCACCTGCGCCAGCTCCAGGGAGGTGCGCAGTGAGCGCCACCACCCTCGGGCCACGCCCGCTCGCCCCCTCTTCCGGGCAGCTCGTCGCCGTCGGCTTCTCCACCGCGCTGCTGGCGGCCGGCGCTGTCGGCTTCCAGCCCGCCGAGGCCTGGGCGGGGGTCCTCACGGCAGGCCTCTACGGCGTGACGCTGTCGCTGGGCGGCGCCTTGTTCCTGGCCATCCAGATCGTGGCTGGTGCGCGCTGGTGGTTCCCGTTGCGCAACGTGCCGCTACGGTTGGCGCGCACGCTGCCGGTGCCCCTCGTCGCGGTGGGCCTGGCCCTGGTGTTCGGGCTGACCACGCTCTACCCGTGGGCTCGCCCCGACGCCAGCGCCCTGGTCCACGCCAAGCACGCCTGGCTCAACCCGCCGCTGTTCCTGGCCCGAGCCGTCGTTCTCGCCGTCGTCTGGCTCGCGCTGATCGGCCTGCTGAGCCGAGCCCTCCGCGCGATGGTTGCCCAGCCGTCTGCCGAGGGTCGGCGGCGCCTGGTCCGGGCTGCCCTGGTCTTCCTGCCGCTGTTCGCGCTCTCGATCTCGGTCGCGGCCTGGGACTGGGGCATGTCGCTCGAGCCCGAGTGGTTCAGCACGATGTACAGCGTGCTGCTCTTCGCCGGCACCTTCCAGGGCGGGATTGCCGCGGTCACCGTGCTGGCGCTGCTGCTCGACCGCCAGGGGCGGCTGGCCGCGCCGCTCGGCGACGCCGCGCGCCACGATCTGGGCAAGCTGCTCTTCGCCTTTTCGACCTTCTGGGCCTACGTCTGGTTCTGCCAGTACCTGCTCATCTGGTACTCGAACATCCCCGAGGAGACCGGCCACTACGTGACCCGTTTCGGCGATGGCTGGGGCGCGCTGTTCTGGCTGACCCCGCTGCTGTGCTTCGTGTTCCCGTTCGTCGCCCAGATCTCACAGCCCGCCAAGCGCGACGCCGGGTCGCTGTACCGGGCCGCGCTGGTGGTGCTGCTGGGACGCTGGCTCGACACCTACCTGCTCGTGGCCCCGAGCCAGGGTCCGGTTCCGGCGGTTCCGCTGGGAGCGCTCGCTGCCACCGTGGCGGTGCTGGCCGGCATGCGGCTGTTGTGGGAGCGGGATGCCGATGCGGGTCACTGACGAACGGCCGCGCTCGGCGGTCCTGTTCGAGACGAGCGGCACGTGCAAGTGAGCTCGTGGGTCTTCACCCGAGTGGGCGAGCCGCTGACCCGCGAAACGCGGGACGAGCACTGCGCCAGCGGCGAGGTGCTGGTCGAGGTCTCGGGCTGTGGCGTGTGCCACACCGACCTCGGCTACTACTACGACGGCGTGCCGACCCGGCACGCGCTGCCGCTGGTGCTCGGCCACGAGATCTCCGGCCGCGTGGTCGAAGCCGGGGCCGGCGCCGAGTCCTGGCTCGGGCAGGCGGTCGTCGTACCGGCCGTGATGCCGTGCGGCGAGTGCGACGCCTGTGCGGCCGGCCGCGGGGCCGTCTGTCCGAAGCAGATCTTCCCGGGCAACGACGTGCACGGCGGCTTCGGATCCCACGTCCGCGTCCCCGCGCGCGGCTTGTGCCCCGTGCCGGACGGGGTCGACCTCGTCGCGCTCTCGGTCGTCGCCGACGCGGTCTCGACTCCCTATCAGGCGATCCACCGGAGCGGGCTGCAGCCCGGAGACGTGGCCGTGTTCGTGGGCGTCGGCGGGGTCGGCGGCTTCGGGGTCCAGGTCGCGGCGGCCCTCGGCGCCCACGTGGTCGCGATCGATGTCGAACCGGTTCGCCTCGAGCGGATCGCGCGTCACGGTGCGGCGCTGACCCTGGACGGCCGTGCCGCGGACGCCCGCCAGCTCCGCAAGCAGGTCCGCGAGTTTGCCGAGGCCCGCAGCAGCCCGGGCTGGCGGCTGAAGATCTTCGAGACCTCGGGCACGCCGGCTGGGCAGGCGACGGCCTTCGGGCTGCTCGGTCACGGGGCGTACCTCTCGGTCGTCGGCTTCACCCCCCGTGCCGTCGAGGTCCGCCTCTCGAACCTGATGGCCTTCGACGCCACAGTCCAGGGCAACTGGGGCTGCCTGCCCGAGCACTACCCGGCCGTGGTCGAACTGGTGCGCCGTGGCCAGGTCGCGCTGGAGCCCTTCGTCGAGAAGCGCCCGCTGGACGAGATCAACGACGTGTTCGAGGCGCTCCACGCCGGCAGCGCGGAGCGCCGCATCGTGCTGGTGCCTGGAGAGCGATGAGCATGGAACTGAAGAACCACGACCTGGTGCCTCACCGCGAGGTGCCGGGCGTGCGCTACGAAGAAGTGCCGCTGAAGGCCCCCGACGGGTCGCCCGTCGAAGGCCTGCACACGGTGTGGATCACCCTCGACAACCCGGCGCAGCTCAACTCCTACACCACCGAGATGGTGAGGGCCGTGATCCTCGGCATGCGGCGGGCCTCGAACGACCGCGCCGCCGTGGCGGTCGTGTTCACCGGGGCGGGCGACCGCGCGTTCTGCACGGGCGGCAACACCGCCGAGTACGCCGAGTACTACGCCGGCCGGCCCGAGGAATACCGGCAGTACATGCGGCTGTTCAACGACATGGTCAGCGCGATCCTCGCGTGCGACAAGCCGGTGATCTGCCGCGTCAACGGCATGCGGATCGCGGGCGGCCAGGAGATCGGCATGGCCTGCGACTTCTCCGTGGCCTCCGACCTGGCGGTGTTCGGCCAGGCCGGCCCGCGCCACGGCTCGGCGCCCGACGGGGGCAGCACCGACTTCCTGCCGCTGTTCGTCGGGATCGAAGCCGCGATGGAGAGCTGCACGCTGTGCGAGCACTGGAGCGCGTACAAGGCCGAGCGCCTCGGGCTGCTGACCCGCGTCGTGCCGACGCTGGCGATCGACGGCGCCTTCGTGCCCAACCCGCTGGTGGTCACCGACCGCTGGCTGGACGGCGGCCGCATCGTCCATGGCGATTTCCGGACCGGCGCCGAGAAGGACGCCGGCAAGGCGCTGTTCGCGCGCGGGCGGGTCGACCTGGCGCCGCTCGACCGCGAGGTCGACGCCCTCGTCTACCGCCTGGCCAACACGTTCCCGGGCTGCCTGAGCAAGACGATCGAGAGCGTCCGCAAGCACAAGTTGGAGCACTGGGACCGCAACCGGGAGAGCAACCGCGCCTGGCTGGGCCTCAACATGATGACGGAGGCACGGGCGGGCTTCCGCGCCTTCCACGAAGGCTCGCGGAACTGCCGCGAGGCCGACTTCCTGCTGCTGCGTCGCAAGCTGGCCGCGGGCGAGGCGTGGTCCGATGCGCTGCAGGACCAGATCCTCGAGCGGGCTCGGGCGCGCTGATGGACGCCGCGACGACGCCCCTGGGTCCGGTGACGGTCGTGGAGCTGGAGGCGGGCCGCGTCTGGCAGGTCCGGCTGGGTGGCTCGCGCGGCAACGTGATCGACGCGGCGCTGACCGACGCGCTGGCGCAGGTGGCCGCCCGCGCGGCGGCCACCCCGAGCGTGCAGGCGTTGCTGCTGGAGGGCGAGGGCCGCCACTTCTCCTTCGGCGCCAGCGTCCAGGAGCACCTGCCCGACCAGGTCGCGGCGATGCTGTCGCGTTTCCACGCGATGGCCCGCGCGCTGGTCGACTGCGGGGTCCCGCTGCTGGCCGCGGTGCGCGGGCAGTGCCTGGGCGGCGGCCTCGAGGTGGTGCTGCTGTGCCACCGGGTGTTCGCCGCGGACGACGCGCGGCTGGGCCAGCCCGAGATCGGGCTCGGCGTGTTCGCGCCGCTGGCGTCGCTGCTGCTACCCGAGCGGGTGGGGCGGCCGGCGGCTGAAGACCTGCTGCTGAGCGGCCGCAGCCTGACGGCCGCAGAGGCGCTGGCGATCCGCCTGGTCGACGAGCGCGTGGACGACCCCACGGCCGCGGCGCTCGACTGGGCGCGCCGCCACCTGCTCGCGCATTCCGCTTCCAGCACGCGCCATGCGGTGCGGGCGGCGCGCGTCTCGTTGTCGGCCCGGCTGCGAGGCGAGCTGGCCGAACTCGAGCGGTTGTATCTCGAGAAGCTGATGGCGACTGACGACGCCAGCGAAGGGCTGCGAGCGTTCCTCGACAAGCGCGAGGCCGCGTGGAGCCACCGATGAGCGCCCCCGCGCTCGCCGAACTGGTCGCGCGGGCCGAGGCCCTCTACCTGGACTACCGGCTGGGCGCCGTGCGCGAGTGGAAGCGCAGAACCGGCGGCCTGGCGATCGGCTACATGCCGATCTACGTGCCGCGCGAGCTGCTCCATGCCCAGGGCGTGTTGCCCGTGGGCGTGATGGGCGGGCGCGAGGATCTCGAAATCATCAAGGGCGACGCCTACTACCAGTCCTACATTTGCCACATCCCGCGCAGCACCATCGAGCTCGGCCTCAACGGCAGCCTGGACCCGCTCGACGGGATGCTGTTCCCGGCCATCTGCGACGTGATCCGCAACCTGTCGGGCATGTGGCAGTCGCTGTTCCCCGCCAAGCTCGCGCACTACCTGGACCTGCCCCAGGACTTCGATCCCGAGCTGGGCGGCCGCTTCTATCGCCACGACCTCGAGCGGCTGTCCGCGTCGCTGGTCGAGCGCGGGGCGCGCCCCTTGACGCCGGAGGCGCTGGCCCGCTCGATCGAGCTCTACAACGCCGAGCGGCGCGAGGTGCGGGCGCTGTACGAGCTACGCCGAACCCAGCCGTGGAAGCTGCCGACCCACGAGCTCTACCTGTTCCTGCGCGCCGCGCTGGTGCTCCCGGTCGAGGAGTCGACCGAGCTGTTCCGCCAGTACCGGCTGGCCGTGCTCGACGACCCCGGCCGCAAGCCGCTGGACCAGGCGCGGGTGGTGCTGACCGGCTCGTTCTGCGAGCAGCCGCCGCTGGGGCTGATCAAGACCCTGGAGCGGGCCGGCTGCTCGATCGTCGACGACGACTTCGTCCAGGTGCTGCGCTTCATCCGCTCCGACATTCCCGTCGCGGACGACCCGCTCGGCGCGCTGGTCCACGCCTTCCTGACCGATGCGATGGCCAGCCCGACCCGCTACGTCGACCGCGGCCGCAAGGGCGAGGAGCTGGTGCAGCGGGTCCGCGCCTGCGGCGCCGAAGGGCTGCTGTTCTGCGCGCCCAGCTTCTGCGACCCCGCGCTGCTCGACCAGCCGATGCTGGTCAAGGCGGTGGAGGCCGAGGGCATCGCCTGGACCGCCTTCAAGTACGCGGAGAACAGCGGCCAGTTCCAGGTCATCCGCGAGCAGGCCGGCACCTTCGCCGACTCGATCAAGCTCTGGAGCAACGCATGAGCGGTCCCGCCCCCACGCCGACGCCCGAGGCCTCCAAGGACTCGAGCCAGCTCCGCCAGAAGGAGATGATCGCCCGCCACTTCGACCGCCTGGCGGCGGCGCCCGAGACCGGCGAGAAGACGGCCTACACGTTCGTGCCGGGCAACCTCAGCGAGCTGCTGCTGAGCTTCGACGTGCTGCCGGTCCTGCCCGAGATCAACTCCCTGCAGTCCGCCATGCGCGGGCGTTCGGCGGACTACATCTCGCTGGCCGAGAAGCTCGGCCACTCCGAAGACGTCTGCACCTACGTCAAGAGCGACATCGGGATGCTCAAGTCCGGCAACATCGGCCCCACCGGCCAGCGGCTCCCGAACCCCGACCTGCTGCTGCTCTCCTACACCGGCTGCTTCACGTTCATGAAGTGGTTCGAGCTGCTGGCGCAGGAGTACCAGGCGCCGGTGACGATGCTCCAGGTGCCCTATCAGGCCGACGGCAGGATCACCGACGACATGCGCCGCTACGTCGTCGACCAGCTCCGGCGCAAGGTGATCCCGACGCTGGAGCAGGTCACCGGGCGCGCCTACGACGAGGACCGCCTCCGCGAGTGCCTCGCGCTGTCGGCGCAGGCGGAGGACGACCTGGTGGCGGTGCTGCGCGCGGCGCGCCACCGGCCGTCGCCGATCGACGCCTACTTCGGGGCCGTGTACTACGTGGGCCCGATCTTCAGCTCCTTCCGCGGCACCCGGGCGGCCGTGGACTACTACCGCGCGCTGCGCGAGGAGATCGAGCAGCGCATGGCGCACGGCCTGGGGCCGGTGACGCCCGAAGGCGAGATGGGCGCCGAGCGCTTCCGGATCGTCGTCGAGGGCCCGCCCAACTGGACCAGCTTCCGCCAGTTCTGGAAGATGTTCTCGGACGAAGGCGCCGTCTGCGTCGCCTCCACCTACGCCAAGGTGGGCGGCATGTACGACCTCGGCTTCCGCCACGACCCGCAGCGGCCGCTCGAGAGCCTGGCCGAGTACTGCCTGGGCTGCTACACGAACCTCAGCCTGCCGACCCGCATCGACCTGATCGTGCGCTACCTCGAGGAGTACGAGGCCGACGGCTTCCTGATCAATTCCGTGAAGAGCTGCAACTCGTTCAGCGCCGGGCAGCTCCACATCCTGCGCGAAGTCGAGGCGCGCTCCGGCCGCCCGGGCGGCTTCATCGAGAGCGACCTGGTCGACCCCCGCTACTTCTCGGCGGCCAACATCAAGAACCGGCTGGAGTCCTACTTCCAGATGCTGCAGCAGAAGTCGCGCAACCCGAACCCCGTGGCGGCGTCGTGAGGTACGCCGTCGGGATCGACCTGGGCTCCACCACGACCAAGGCCGTCGTGCTCGGCGAAGATCGCCGTCCGCTCGGCCGCGGCATCACCAACTCGCGCAGCAACTACGAGGTCGCCTGCCAGGTGGCGCTGTCGGAGGCGCTGATCGACGCCCGCTTCTCCCTGGTGGCGCGCGAGCTGGAGGCCTTCGGCCTGGAGCCCGGCGCTCGCGAGGCGCTGCGGCTCGAGCTGGAGCGCCTGTTCCGGGCCGAGCAGTACCGCTCGCAGCTCGCCGAGCTGCGCCGGGTGCTGGACCGCAACTGCCGGCGGCTGTTGACCAAGCCAGCCGCGCTGCCGGCGGCCCTGACCCGCATCCTGGACCGCATGGGGGCCGAGGTCGGCGACCTCTACGCGCCCGGCGCGCGCCGCAAGAGCGACTTCTTCCGCGACCTGGCCGGAAGCCGCTACCTGGCCCTGGCCGAAGCCGAGGCCCGCGCCTCGGGGGTCGGTTTCGACCTGCTGGCGGGCGCGTTCGACAAGGCGATCCTCGAGGTCGAGAACTCGGCCGCCGCCGCCGGCCGCTTCGAGGACCACGCGCGCGCCGCGGTGGCGCGGCTGTCGAGGCCCGAGCCGCTGCTGCACGCCGCGGTCGACCGTGCGGCCGCGACGGAGCTGGTCCAGGTCGGCTCGGTGGGCACGGGCTACGGCCGCCAGAAGCTGCCGTTTCCCGAGGCCCAGGTCCGCTCCGAGATCCTGTGCCACGGCCTGGGGGCCCACGCCCTGTTCCCGGGCACCCGAACCGTGCTCGACATCGGCGGCCAGGACACCAAGGCGATCCAGGTCGACGCCGACGGCATCGTCACCTCGTTCCAGATGAACGATCGCTGCGCGGCCGGCTGCGGCCGCTACCTCGGCTACATCGCCGACGAGATGAGCCTCGGGCTGCACGAGCTGGGCCCGCTCGCCAGCGAGTCGACGCGGCCCGTGCGCATCAACTCCACCTGCACCGTGTTCGCGGGCGCCGAGCTGCGGGAGCGGCTGTCGCTGGGCGAGAAGCGGGAGGACATCCTGGCCGGCCTGCACCGCGCCATCATCCTGAGGGCGATGTCGCTGCTGGCCCGCTCCGGCGGCGTGCGCGACCAGTTCACGTTCACGGGTGGCGTGGCCAAGAACAACGCGGCGGTGGCGGCGCTGAAGGCGCTGCTGAAGGAGAACTACGGCGAGTTGCAGGTGAACATCTCGGAGGACTCGATCTACACCGGCGCGCTCGGCGCCTCCCTCTTCGCACTGCGCGACGCCTCCGGGGGCGCGGCGTGACGGGCGCGCCGCTGGTCACCGCGGGGATCGACGTCGGCTCGGCGGCCGTCAAGGTCGCGATCGTGTGGAGCGACGGCGCGGGCGCCGAGCGCCTGCTGGCCGGCGCCAGCGAGCGGCTCCGGCGCCGCGACGTGCTGGCCGTGGCCGAGGGCCTGTTCGACGAGCAGTTGCGCGCGGCGGGGCTGTCCCGCGGCGACCTGGCCTATGCCGCCACCACCGGCGAAGGCGAAGCGCTGCCGTTCCGCACCGGGCACTTCTACGGCATGACCACCCACGCCCGCGGCGGCCTGTTCCTGGAGCCGGAGGCGCGGGCAGTGATCGACATCGGCGCCCTCCACACCCGGGCCGTGCGGATGGACGAGAACGCGCGGGTCGCCAGCTACCGCATGACCAGCCAGTGCGCGTCCGGCTCGGGCCAGTTCCTGGAGAACATCGCGCGCTACCTCGGGGTCACGCTGGAGGAGATCGGCAGCCTGTCGCAGCAGGCGGACAAGCCGGAGAGCTGCTCCTCGATCTGCGCGGTGCTGGCCGAGACCGACGTCATCAACATGGTCTCGCGCGGCATCGCGATCCCCAACATCCTGAAGGGCATCCACCAGTCGATGGCCGGCCGCTACCTGAAGCTGCTGGTGGCCGCGGGCGTGCGGGGCGTGGTACTGGTCACCGGCGGCCTCGCCGCCGACACCGGCATGATGGCGGCGATGGGGGAGGCGGCGGCCGATCCGAAGGCGGCGCTGCAGGTCCGCAGCCATCCGCAGTCGATCCTGGCCGGGGCCCTGGGCGCCGCCCTGTGGGGCGCGTTCCGGGTCCGGCGCCTGGCGGCCCGCGGGCTGCCGCTGCCGGTGACGGTGGCGTGAGCGATCCCGCGGCGGCCGCGGTCCCGATGGCGGGACGGGTGGCGCTGGTCGCGGGCGGCAGCGGCGGCATCGGCCGCGCGGCCTGCCGGGCACTGCTCGTGGCCGGTGCCCGCGTCGTCTCGCTCGACCGCGCCGCCGATGGCGCAGAGGCCGGCACGCGGGCGCTCGCCTGCGACCTGACCGACGCCGCGGCAGTCGAACGGGCGGTCGCCGACGCCGTCGTGGCGGAGGGCCGGCTCGACCTGGTCGTGCACAGCGCCGGGGTGACCCGTGACGGCCTGTCGTGGAAGCTCGCCATCGAGGACTGGCACGCGGTGATCTCCGCCAACCTCGACTCGGCGTTCTACCTCTTGCGCGCGTCGGTCGCGCCGCTGCGCGCGGCCGGCGGTGGCGCGATCGTCTTCGTGTCGTCGATCAACGCGGACCGCGGCAAGGTCGGGCAGGCCAACTACGCCGCCAGCAAGGGCGGGCTCAACGCGCTGGCGCGAACCGCGGCCCGTGAGCTGGGCCGCTTCGGAGTCCGAGTCAACGTCGTGGCCCCGGGCTGGACCGAGACCGCGATGACCGCAGGGCTGGCGGAGGAACTGCGGCAGAAGGCTCTGGCCGAGACCGCGCTGGGGCGGCTGGGGCAGCCCGAGGACGTCGCCGCCGCGATCCTGTTCCTGGGTTCGCCGCAGGGCCGCCACGTGACCGGCCAGGTGCTGCGGGTCGACGGCGGACAGTGCATCGGGTGACCCACGCCCCTGGAGAGAGGTCCGTCATGAGCAACGAAGCCGCGCCCCGCGACGTCGTCCGCATCCGCCAGCTCGAGGCCGGCGACCTCGAGGCGATGGTGGCGATCGACGCCCGCATCCTGGGCCGCCGCCGCGAGGAATTCTTTCGTCTCAAGCTGAAGCAGGCGCTGGCCGACACGGGGATCGCCATGTCGCTGGCGGCGGAAGAGGACGGCCGGCTGGTCGGCTTCGCGCTGGCCCGCGTCTACTTCGGCGAGTTCGGAGTCACCGAGCGAGTCGCCGTGCTGGACGTGATCGACGTCCACCCCGAGTTCCACGGCCGCGGCTTCGGCTCCGCGCTGATCGACCAGTTGCGCACCAACCTGCTGGCGCTCGGCATCCGCACCCTGCAGACCGAGGTGGGCTGGGCCGACCAGGAGCTGCTCGCCTTCTTCCGCCGCGAGCGCTTCCAGCTCGCCCAGCGGCTGTGCCTCGACCTCGACCTCGAGGCGACCCGGACCTGACCGCGTCGCCGGGCGCGGGCTTCAGTCCCCGCGCACCTCGGCCTTCCAGCTCTCCACCGTGTCGACCTGCAGCGGGTGCTCGCTCTCGGCGGCGACGAACTTGACGATCTGCCGCACCTCGTCTTCGGCCAGCACGCGGTCGCGTTCTTTGGCCGCGCGCAGGATCTCCTCGACCAGGCGCGGCGCCGGCTCGATCCCGCGCTCGACCAGCCAGTGCACCACGTTGGAGACGCCGGACATGAAGCCGATCTCGATCTTCTGCCGCGCCCCGACCATCTCGGCGGGCACCCCGGAGTAGACGCGGTCGGCGAGCCAGGAGTCGCCCTTGCGCTGGGCCTTGATGATGGCCGCGGCGTGGACCCCGGTGGCGGTCCGGAACGCGTCGTGGCCGAACACCGGGTAGTTCTCCGGGATCGGCACCCCGGTCGCCTCGCTGGCGGCCTCGACGTAGCGCCGCAGCGGCGACAGGTCGTTCTCGATGTAGCCCATCAAGCGCAGGTTGACGAGCAACTGGTCCATCGAGCAGTTGCCGACCCGCTCGCCGATGCCGAGCGCCGTGGCGTGCACGCGGTCGACGCCGGAGGTCATCGCCGTCAGGGTGTTGATCACGCCCATCCCGCGGTCGTTGTGGCCGTGCCAGTCGATCTTGACGTCGGCGCCGATCTCCTTGATCAACTGGCGCACGTAGGGGATCAGGTTGCGCACGCCGCGCGGCGTGATGTGGCCGACGGTGTCGCACACGCAGACGCGCGACGCCCCGGCGCCGATCGCGGCGCGGTACAGGCGGCGAATGGTGTCGGGCGTGGCGCGGGTGGTGTCCTCGGTGACGTACATCACCGGCAGCCCGTGCTCCACCGCGAAGCGGATCGTCTCCTCCGACTGGCGGATCATGAAGTCGAGGGACCACTCCTCGGCGTACTGGCGGATCGGCGAGCTGCCGATGAAGGCCGAGGCCTCGATCGCCAGCCCCACCCGGTCGGCGATCTCGCACAGCGCGGTGACGTCGGCCATCACCGTGCGCACCGCGCAGTTGGGCCGGATCTTGAGCCGGCTGGCGACGATCTCGCGGCACAGCGCCTCGATGTCGGCGCGCGCCCGCGGGCCCGCCCCCGGCAGCCCGACGTCGACGCTCTGGATGCCGAGCGCCTCCATCAGGTGGAGCAGCTCCAGCTTGCGCTCGAGCGACGGGTCGCGGACCGACGGGGACTGCAGGCCGTCGCGCAGCGTCTCGTCGTCGAACTCGATCGGCGTCGCGCGGTGCGGGTAGCCGTTGCCGGCGGTGTTCCAGTCGTAGATCAGCGCCTCGCCGGATGCCGTCTCGGCCATCGGTCCCTCCTTCAGACGTGATGCACGGGGCCCTGTCCCGCCGCCGCCGCCAGCAGCGTGCGCCGGGCATAGACAGGAACCATCTCGCCGCGCCATTCGTGGTCGCCGGGCAGGTTGGGCAGCGGGCGGCACTGCCGGCGCGCCAGTTCCGCCACCCGTCGCACGGCCGTCTCGAACTCCGCCGGCGCGTGCCCGGGAGCGCTGCCGCGCAGGGCGTCGGCCGCCCCGGCCACCCGTCGTGGGGCGGCCGCCAGCGAGGTCAGCACCAGGTCCGCGTGTTCGACGACGCCCGCCTCCGAGAGGTCGAGGCGAGCGGCCACGCCGAGCAGGGGGAAATCGATGGAGCCGCGTTCGCGCAGCTTGCCGTACGCGCCCCGATGGCCCGCGGCCGGGCGCGGGACGCGGACCCGGGTCAGCAGCTCGGTCGGCTCCAGTCGCCGGTTGACGATGCCGTCCGCGACGAAGAAGGCGTCGATCGGCAGCTGGCGGGTGCGGTCGTGTCGCGCAACCTCGAGCACGGCGCCCAGCGTCATCAGTGCCGGAACGGTGTCGGCGGAGGCGGCGGCCACGCAGCGCGAGCCACCGGCCACGACGTGGCAGACCGTGCCGTCCTTCTTGAGGCAGAAGCCGAGCGCGCTGCGCCAGAAGTGGGACTGGTTGACGTACTGGCAGCGGGTGTCGAGCAGCACGTTGCCCCCGAGCGTGCCGCGCTGCCGGAGCTGGGGGCCGGCGACCAGCGCCGCGGCCTGGGCCAGGGCCGGCAGCGCACGCGCGACAAGCGCACTCTGCGCCACCTCCGCGAGCGGTGTCATGGCGCCGATTTCGATGGCACCATCGGCGGCCTCGGCGATGCCGGTCAGACCCTTTACCCGCGAAAGCGCGATCACCACCGACGGCCGGCGGAGCTCGTGCTTCATGTTGGGCAGCAGGTCGGTGCCGCCGGCGAGCACCGCCGCCTCGGGGCCGGCCTGGTCCAGCAGGGCCAGCGCCTGCGGCAGCGTGTCCGGCTGCTCGAGCCGGAAGGAGGGCAGGCGCAGCATCAGGTTCCGCTGACCGCCGCGACGGCGGGCCGGCGCTCTGCGGCGGCCGCCCGCAGCGCCTTCAGCACCTTGCCCGGGGTGAACGGCAGGTGCTGCAGGCGGATGCCCACCGCGTCGAAGACCGCGTTGGACAGCGCGGGAATGGCGGGGTGGAGCGGGCCCTCGCCGGCTTCCTTCGCACCGTACGGGCCCTCCGGGTCGAGGCTCTCGACGATCAGCGAGTGCAGTTCCGGGGTGTCGACCGAGGTCGGCAGCCGGTAGTCGAGCAGCGAGGGGCCGCGGTGCAGGCCGAAGCGGTTGACCTCGTGCTCCTCCACGAGCGCCTCGGCCAGCCCCATGTAGGCCGAGCCCTCCATCTGGCCGGCGACCAGCACCGGGTTCAGCGCCCGGCCGCAGTCGTGGGCGATCCACGCGCGTTCGCAGGTGATGCGGCCGGTCTCCTCGTCGACCGTCACCTCCACCACGTGCGCGGTGAACGAGTACGCGGGCGATGCCCCGATCGTGCCGCCCCGGTAGTCGCCGCCGAGCGACGGCGTGTTGTACGAGCCGGTTGCGCCGAGCGTGTCGAAGCGCGCCTCGGCGAGCTGGAACGCGTCCGCCGTCGGCAGCGAGCGGCCCGGGTCCTCGAGGTCGACCACGGCCCCGTCCACGAAGCGCACGCGCCGAGGGTCGACGCCCCAGCTCTCGGCCACGGCGCTCACCAGCGTGCCCCGCAGCTTGCGGCAGGCGTCGAGCACGGCATTCCCGATCATGAAGGTGCCGCGCGAGGAGTAGGCGCCGAGGTCGACCGGGCACAGGTCGGTGTCCGCCGCCACCACTCGCACCTGCTCGAGCTGGAGGCCGAGCTCCTCCGCGACCAGGCAGCGCACGATCGTGTTGGTGCCCTGGCCGATGTCGTTGCCGCCCGAGAACACCGTGACGAGGCCGGAGCGGTCGAGCTTGAGCTGGATGCCCGACTGCGGCATTGGGTTCGGGTAGATCGGGTAGTTGGTGCCCGAGATGTACATCGAGCCCGCCATGCCCAGGCCACGCCCGCGCGGCAGCCGGCCTCGCCGCTGGCGCCAGCCGCTCGCCTCCTCCACGCGCTCGAGACAGCGCGCGAAGCCGTTCGAGGTGACGCGCTGTCCGTTGACCGTGGTGGCGTCGGCGCCGAGCAGGTTGCGGCGGCGCAGCTCGAACGGGTCGAGGCCGAGGCGCTCGGCCAGCCGGTCGAGCTGGACCTCGAATGCGAAACGCGGCTGCACGGAGCCGTGGCCGCGCTTGGGCCCGCAGGGCGGCTTGTTGGTGAAGACCCGCGTGCTCTCGAAGCGGTAGGCGGGGAAGTGGTAGGGCCCGGTCAGCAACTGGCCCGAGTAGTAGGTGGTGACCAGGCCGTAGGAGCTGTACGCGCCGCCGTCGATCAGGATGCGGGCGTCGACCGCGGCCAGCCGGCCGTCCGGGCCGGCGGCCGTGCGATAGCGCATCTGCATCGGGTGGCGCCCGCGGTGGGCGTAGAACACCTCCTCGCGGGTGTAGAGCATCTTGACCGGGCGCGCGGTCCGGATCGCCAGCAGCGAGGCGCAGAACTCGAGGCTGAACGGGTCGGATTTGCCGCCGAAGGCCCCGCCCAGGCACGGCTGGATCACCCGGATGCGGTGGGGGGGCAAGCCCAGCACGCGGGACAGGGCTCGGTGGACGTAGTGGGTGATCTGGGTCGACGACCACAGCGTCAGCACTCCGTCGGGCCCGTAGCGGGCGAGCACGCAGTGCGGCTCGATCGCCGCGTGAGTGGTGCCGTGGAAGTCGTAGTCGCCCTCGATCACGACTGCAGCGCCCGCGAACGCCGAGTCCACGTCGCCGAAAGCCAGCTCCACCTTCTTGGAGACGTTGCCCTCCTTGCGGTCCTCGTGGATCGGCGGGTCGCCCCGCGCCAGGCTCTCGCGCGGGTCGAGGAACGGGTGCAGCAACTCGTAGTCGACGCGGATCCGCTTCAGCGCCTCGTTGGCGGTGTCTTCGTCGACCGCCGCCACCGCCGCCACCGGGTCGCCGACGAAGCGCACCTTGTCCACGGCCAGTGCCGTCTCGTCCTGGCTCCACGGCAGGATGCCGTAGCGGACGGGCAGGTCGCGGCCCGTGATCACGGCGTGCACGCCGGGCAGCGCCAGCGCCGCGCCGCTGTCGATCGCCCGCAGCCGCGCGTGCGGGTGGGGGCTGCGCAGGGTCTTGGCGTGGAGCATCAGCGGCAGGCTCAGGTCGTCCGCGTAGAGCGCCGCACCGGTGGCCTTGGCCAGGCCGTCGATCTTGGTGGAGCCTTGCCCCACGTGGCGGAACTCGCCCCAGGGCGGATCGATGCCGTGGCGGTCCCGGGCGCCCACGCTTCAGTCCCGGACGGCTTCCGGCGAAGTTTCCGGGGCAGTCGCGGCGCCTGCCGTGGCGAGCCGAGCGACCGCGTCGAAGATCTGGGTGTAGCCCGTGCAGCGACAGAGATTCCCCGCCAGCGCCGCCCGCACCTCTTCCGGTCGCGGCCGCGGGTTGCGGGCGAGCAGGGCCCACGCGGACAGGATCATGCCGCTCTGGCAGAAGCCGCACTGCAGCGCCCCGCTGGCGTCGAAGGCGGCCTGGACCGGGTCCACGCCGCAGCCGCCGGCAGCGACGTGGCGCGGCGCCAGTCCTTCGATGGTGAGCACCGAGCGACCCTCGGCCTCGCGCGCGAGCACCAGGCAGGAGATCGCCGGCTGGCCGTCGAGCAGCACGGTGCACGCGCCGCAGTCGCCCTTGTCGCAGCCCTGCTTGCTGCCCGTCAGGCCGAGCCGATAGCGCAACACCTCGAGGAGCGTCCAGTGGTCGGGCACGTCGACCTCGTGCACGTCACCGTTCACCTGGAGTTGCAAGATGACGCCGATTTTCCTCCTGAGCCCGCGGACGAGCAAGGGGGCTGAAGGCGGTTTCCGGCAGAGCCCGTTACAATCACCGTCACGTCGCAGGAGGGACTTCATGCGCTCGTTCACCCTGATCGTCCTGCTCGCCGCGGCCGCGCTGTCCGGCCCGCTCGTCGCCGCCCAGCCGGCCCCGCCGCCGTACTCGCTGCCGTGGCTGCTGCGGCCCGCGGCCGCCGGCAGCGTGGTGCGCGTCGACCAGACGCTCGCCGCGTACGACCTCGGCGCCACCTCGCGCGACACCTGGGTCACCAGCGTGATCGCGAGCTACAAGCTGAGCCCGCGCTGGGCGCCGATCGCCCGCGTCGCGTTCCTGAAGGACGAGACGGACGCCGCGGGCGGCAGCGGCTTCTCCAACCCGCTGCTGGGCGTCACCTACGCGCGGCCGTTGTCCGGGCCGTGGCGCTTCGCAGCCTTCGGGGCGGTCACGCTGCCGGTCGGCAGCGGAGGCGGCGACCGGCCGGACGCCGGGGCCGCGTTCGCCGTCGCGCGCGGCATCCCCGCGCGCTCGGCGATGGAGAACGCGCTGTTCGCCGTCAACTACTTCACGGTGATCGGTGGCGCGTCGGTGGCGCGCGTGACGCCGGCGCTGACGCTCCAGGGCGAGGTGACCGTGCTTCAGCTCACCCGTGTGCGTGGCCCCGAGAGCCAGGACGGCTCGCGCACGAACTTCACGGCCGGGCTCCACGCCGGCCACTTCTTCTCGCCGAAGTTTTCGCTCGGCGGCGAGCTTCGGATGCAGCGATGGATGACCGACGCAGCGCCCGTGCGCGCCGCCGCCGAGGCGCGCGAGACGGTGACGTTCGGCGTCGGCCCGCGGCTGCACTTCAAGTTGTCGGGCAAGCGCTGGGTGCGGCCGGGGCTCTCCTGGTCGCGCGCGCTCGACGACCCGCTGAAAGGGCAGGGCTACGACATGATCACGCTCGACGTGCCGGTCTCGTTCTGATGCGCTTCTCGACGCCGATGGTCGTGATCGCGGCGCTGTTCGGCGTCGCCGCGGGCGTCGGCAGCTTCACCTTCGTGTACGCGAAGGGCTACTCCTACATGACCAACGACCCCCGCGCCTGCGCCAACTGCCACGTGATGCACGAGCAGTACGACGGCTGGGTCAAGGGCAGCCACGCCACCGTCGCGACCTGCAACGACTGTCATGCTCCCCACGACCTGGTCGGCAAGTACTGGACCAAGGCGCGCAACGGCTTCTGGCACTCCTACTACTTCACGACCGGCGGCTTCCACGAGCCGATCCGGATCACGCCCGCCAACCGCGCCGTCACCGAGGGGCAGTGCCGGCACTGCCACGCCGACGTGGTGACGGTGATGGACGGCGGCGGCGACGGGCGCGAGCCGGTGTCGTGCCTGCGCTGCCACCACGGCGTGGGACACATGGAAATGGGCGCCACCGACGTGGCGTCGGCGAGGTAAGACATGAGCGAGACTCCCCGCAGCAGGACCCTGATCGTGGCCGCGGCCGCGGCGGCGATCGCCGCCGCCGGCGTCACGGCCCTGCTGGTCAACATCTTCGAGCGCAAGCAGGAGGCGAAGAACCCCTTCTTCCGCGTCGTCGAGCTGACCGACGACACTGAGGACCCCGCCGTCTGGGGCAAGAACTTCCCGCAGCAGTACGACAGCTACCTGCGCACCGTCGACCAGAAGCGGACCCGCTTCGGCGGCTCCGAGGCGCTGCCGGTGACCCCGTCCGAAGCCGACCCGCGCTCGATCGTCGCGCAGTCGCGCCTGGAGGAGGACCCGCGGCTGAAGACGATGTGGGCGGGGTACGCCTTCTCCGTCGACTTCCGCAAGAAGCGGGGGCACGCCTGGATGCTGGAGGACCAGACCTTCACCCAGCGCGTCTCGCAGTTCAAGCAGCCGGGCACCTGCCTGCACTGCCACGCGTCGGTCTACGTGCCCTACAAGAAGGCCGGTGACGGCGACCTGATCAAGGGCTTCGAGAAGCTGAACCCGCTGCCCTACGCCGAGGCCCGCGCCCACGCCAAGCACCCGATCGCCTGCATCGACTGTCACGACTCGCAGACGATGGCGCTGCGGGTGACGCGGCCCGGGTTCCTGGAGGGGATCAAGGCGTACAAGGCCTCGCAGGGAGTCGCGAACTACGACGTCAACACGATGGCGAGCCGCCAGGAGATGCGCTCGTACGTGTGCGGCCAGTGCCACGTCGAGTACTACTTCAAGGGCGACGAGAAGCGGCTCACCTACCCGTGGTCGAAGGGGTTGAAGGTGGAGCAGATCTTCGAGTACTACGAGGAGGTCGGCTTCAAGGACTGGACCCACGCGAAGACGGGCGCGCCGGTGCTGAAGGCGCAGCACCCCGAGTTCGAGATGTGGAACCAGGGCATCCACGCCCGCTCCGGCGTCGCCTGCGCCGACTGCCACATGCCCTACCAGCGGGTGGGCGCGATGAAGGTTTCCGACCACCACGTGCGCTCGCCGCTGCTCAACGTCAGCAACGCCTGCCAGACCTGCCACAAGTGGTCCGAGCAGGAGATGGTCGCCCGCGCCGAGGCCAACCAGGAGCGCACGGTCAGCCTGCGCAACCGGGCGATGGACGCTCTCGTCGAGCTGATCGCCGACATCGAAGCCGCCAAGGCCGCCGGCGCCACGGACGCGGAGCTGGGGCCGGCCTGGAAGCACCAGCGCAAGGCGCAGTTCTTCATCGACTTCGTGGAATCGGAGAACTCCAACGGCTTCCACGCCCCGCAGGAAGCGGTCCGCATCCTCGGCGAGGCGATCGACGCCGCCCGCCAGGGCCAGCTCGCGCTGAGACCGAAACGGATCGCCGCGAAGTAAGTTACCCTCAAGGGCTCGGCTCCACGTCGGGGCCGAGCCTGCGAGGTGCGGTTTCGTGAAGATCCTGGTCATCGGCGACGTGGTGGGCGGGCCCGGTCGGGCCATCGTGAAGAAGGCGCTGCCGAAGGTGGTGGCGCGTCACGGCATCGACTTCACGATCGCCAACGTCGAGAACGCCGCGGGCGGCTTCGGCATCACCAAGGAGATCTGCGACGAGTTCCTGGACCTGGGCGTCGACTGCCTGACCTCGGGCAACCACGTCTGGGACAAGAAGGAGCTGATCCCGGTCGCCGACTTCATCCCGCAACTGCTGCGGCCCGCCAACTACCCGCGGCGCCAGCCCGGCAAGGGCGCCTACGTCGGCAAGGCGAAGAAGACCGGCGTCCCGGTCGGCGTGCTCAACCTCTCCGGCCGGGTGTTCATGAACGGGGCGATGGACTGCCCGTTCGCGCGCGCCGACGAGGAGCTGGCGAAGCTCAAGGCCGAGGCGAAGGTGATCGTCGTCGACATGCACGCCGAGGCCACGTCCGAGAAGATGGCGATGGGCTACTACCTCGACGGCCAGGTCGCGGCCGTCGTCGGCACCCACACCCACGTGCCGACCTGCGACCACCGCGTGTTCGCGCGGGGCACGGCGTACTGCACCGACATCGGCATGACCGGGCCCTACGACTCCGTGATCGGCGTCGAGACCTCGACCATCCTGCTCCGCTTCACGACCGGCATGCCGCACCGCTTCGAGACCGCCAAGCACGACCCGCGCTTCGCCGCCGTGGTCGTCGACGCCGACCCCGAGTCGGGCCGCGCGCGGGGGATCGAGCGCATGCTGCTCTCCGAGGCGGACGTCGCCGCGCTGTAGGCGGAGCGCTTGATCCCGCTGGCACCGCCACTGCTGGAGCTGGCGCGCTCGATCGCGCCGGACGACGGCGCGTTGCTGGTCCGCTCGCTGCGCGCGATCCTGCGCCAGGCCTGTCCGTTCGACGCCGGCGAGCTGGCGCTGGTGCAGCCCGAGTCGCTGAAGCGGCTGCCGCTCGAGCCGGGCGGCGCCGCGCTGGGTTCGCAGGAGCTGGTCGCCCACGTCGCGGGACTGGGCGCGCCGCTGCGGCTCGACGATCTCAAGGAGACGGCCCCGGCCGGCGGCCCGCTGCTGGTCCCCGGCTATCGCTCGCTGCTCGCGCTGCCGCTGGCATCGGCCGGCGGCCCCGCGGGCGCGTTGCTGCTGGTGCGCCGCTACCCGTGGGCGTTCGTGGCGGCGCCGCTGCGCGACCTGCAGGCGATCGTCGGCATGGCGGGGCTGGGCCTCGAGCGCTCGTTCTGGCTCTCGGCGCTGACCCAGCACGGCCGCGACCTGCACGCGGCCGGCGCGCCGCACCCGCCGCCGCCGCTGGTCGCGCCGCCCGCGCCCCCTGCTGCCGACCGGGCGCCGACGGCCGAGCAGGCTCCTGGGGCCGAGCCGGCTCCGGCCCCGATGACGGCGCCGGTCAGTTCGCCCGGCGGCTCAGCCCCGACGCCGCCGGGCGCCGGCACGGGCCGTCGCTGGCGCCGGCGCCGGACGGGCCTGCCGGAAGGCGCCTGACGGGCCCTTCGGGCGACGCTTCGCCGAGCCCCGCCGCGGCTTCCCGAGCGGCAGCAGGGCGTGGCCGAGCACGTCGTCGATGGTCTCCACGAGGTGGATCTCCATGCCGCGCCGCAGCGGGGCCGGGATCTCCTCGAGCTCCTTGGCGTTCTTCTTCGGCACCAGCAGCATCGTCAGCCCGGCCCGCTTCGCCGCCAGCAGCTTCTCCTTGAGGCCGCCGATCGGCAGCACGCCGCCGCGCAGCGTGATCTCGCCCGTCATCGCCACGTTGCGCCGCACCTTGCGACCGGTGAACACCGACAGCATCGCGGTCGCCATCGTCACGCCCGCCGAGGGGCCGTCCTTGGGGATCGCCCCCTCCGGCACGTGCACGTGCAGGTCGTGCTGCTGGAAGTACGCGTCGCCGATACCCCACTGCCTCGCCCGCGAGCGGGCCCACGACAACGCGGCCTGGGCCGACTCCTTCATCACCTCGCCGAGGTGGCCGGTGAGCTGCAGGTTGCCGCGGCCCTTCATCACCTGGGCCTCGACGAACAACACGTCGCCGCCGGTCGGCGTCCAGGCGAGGCCGGTCGCGGTGCCCACCTCGTCCTGCTTCAGCGCCTCGTCGGGCAGCACCTTCGGCGCGCCGATCAGCTTCGGCAGCATCGCCGGCGTCACCTTCGCCGGCGCGTGCGGGTCGCCCTCCGCCACCCTGCGCGCGACCTTGCGCACGACTCCCGCAATCTCGCGCTCGAGGTTGCGCAGCCCGGCCTCGCGGGTCCAGCCGCCGATGATCGCGCGCAGCGTCGGCTCAGGCACGGCCAGCTTGTCGGGCGTCAGGCCGTGCTCGTCGAGCTGCTTGGGCACCAGGTGGCGCTTCGCGATCTCGATCTTCTCCTCCTCGGTGTAGCCCGCCAGCCGGATCACCTCCATGCGGTCGAGGAACGCCGGCTGGATGGTGTCGACCAGGTTGGCGGTGCAGATGAAGAGCACCGTCGAGAGGTCGAACGGCACGCCGAGGTAGTGGTCGCGGAAGGAGAAGTTCTGCTCGGGGTCGAGCACCTCGAGCAGCGCCGAGCTGGGATCGCCGCGGTAGTCGGCGCCGATCTTGTCGACTTCGTCGAGCATGAAGACCGGGTTGTTCGAGCCCGCCTGGTTGAGGCCCTGGACGATGCGGCCCGGCATCGCGCCGACGTACGTGCGGCGGTGCCCGCGGACCTCGGCCTCGTCCTTGACGCCGCCCAGCGACAGCCGCACGAACTTGCGGCCGAGCGCGCGGGCGATCGAGCGGCCGAGGCTGGTCTTGCCGACGCCGGGAGGGCCGACGAAGCACAGGAGCGGCCCCTTGGTCTTCTCCTTCAGCTTGCGCACCGCCAGGTACTCGACGATCCGCTCCTTGACCTTCTCGAGGCCGTAGTGGTCCTCGTCGAGGATGCGCTGGGCCTCCTTGAGGTCGAGGTTGTCCTTCGTGGCCTTGCTCCACGGCAGGCCGACCATCCAGTCGAGCCAGTTGCGCAGCGTCGCCGTCTCGGCGGAGTCGGGGTGCATCCGCTCCAGCTTCTTGACCTGGCGGTCGACCTCCTCCTGGACGGGCTTGGGCATCTTCGCCTTGGCGATCCTGTCGCGGAGCTGCGCGACCTCTTCCGCCAGCTCGTTGCCCTCGCCCAGCTCGCCCTGGATCGCCTTCAACTGCTGGCGCAGGAAGAACTCGCGCTGCGAGCGATCCATCTCGCCCTTGGCCTGGGACGAGATCTCCTGCTGCATGGCGAGGACCTCGAGCTCCTTGGTGACGAGGTCGTGGACCTTGCGCAGGCGGTCGAGCGGTGCGACCGCCTCCAGGATCTCCTGCGCGCCTTCGACCTTGAGCTCGAGGTTGGAGGCGGCGAGGTCGGCGAGCCGACCCGGCTCCTCCATGTTGTTGGCGATCACCACGACCTCGGGCGAGATCGGCTTGCCGAGGCCCGCCGAGCGCTCGAGCGCGCCCTTGACGTTGCGCATCAGCGCCTCGAGCTCGAGCGTGCGCTCCTGCGGCTCGACCTCGGGCAGCGCCTCGATCTTCGCCTGCAGGTGGGGCCGGGCCTCGTCGAAGCCCAGCACGCGGGCCCGCGAAAGCCCCTGCACCAGCACCCGGATGCGGCCGTCGGGCAGCTTCAGCATGCGCATGATCACGGCCACGGTGCCGAAGCCGTAGACGCCGTCGGGCCCCGGGTCCTCGTCCTCCTGCTTGCGCTGGGCCAGCAGCAGGATCATGCGGTTCTCCGACAGGGCGTGGTCGACGGCCTTGATCGAGCGCTCGCGGCTCACGTACAGCGGCACGATCATGAACGGGAAGATCACCACGTCGCGCAGCGGCAGCACGGGCAGGACCTCCGGGATCTTGACCGGCTCGTCGTCCTTGCGCAGCTCCTCCGCCATCAGCTCCTCTTCACCTCGATCACGATGCCGCGCGGCTTGCGCTCGCGCCGCTGCAGGGTCACGACCAGCAGGCCGCGGGTCAGCCGCGCGGACACGGCCGCGGCCTCGAAGCGGGCGTCGAGCTCGACGCGCCGCTCGAACCGCCCGTGGGGCCGCTCCAGGCACAGCCAGGTCCCGCCTGCCGGCTTGCGACCGTGGCGCTCGCCGCGCAGCACCAGCGCGTGGCCCTCGAGCTGCAGCGACAGCGCCTCGGGGTCGAGCCCCGGCACCTCGACCACCACCACCACCGAGTCGCCGCTCTCGTAGACGTCGAGCGGCGGCGACCACGCCGCCGTGTCGGCGGGACGCAGGCGCTGCTCCGCGGCCCGCAACCGCTCGAACAGCAGGTCGACGTCGCGCTGCAGCGAGGCCAGGTCCGCCACCGGCGTCTGGCGCGGGCGCTTCACGCGCTCGCCTCGCGCTTGACCACGATCAGGGTGCGGTCGTCGGTGGCCTTGTCGCCGCCCGCGAAGCGCTCGAGGCCCGCGTAGATGCGAGCTTCGATCTCCGCGGCCGGCAGTGTCCTGGCATCGCGGGCCACGGCCAGCAGCCCGTCTTCGCCGAACTCCTCGTCGGCCTCGTTCCAGGTCTCGGTCACGCCGTCGGAGAACACCACGAGCGCGTCGCCCGGCGCCAGCTCGACCTGGCCCTCGGCGTACTCGGCCTCCGGAATCAGACCCAGCACCATGCCGCCCTCGCACAGCTCGGAGTGCGAGCCGTCCGCGCGGATCAGCAGCGGCCGGTTGTGGCCGGCGTTCACGTAGCGCAGCCGCCCGCTCGCCGGGTCGAGGCGGGCGAGGAAGAAGGTGACGTACTTGCCGGCCGGGATGTTCTCGCACACGGTGCGGTTGATCCGCGAGATCGCCTCGGCCGTGTCGGCGACGTCCCAGTGGGCGCGCACGGCGGCCCGCAGCACCGCCATGATCAGCGCCGCCCCGGTGCCCTTGCCGGAGACGTCGCCCAGCGCCAGCCGCAGTTCGTCGCTGCCGGTGCCGAAGTCGAAGTAGTCGCCGCCGACGGTGAGGCAGGGCTGGTTGGAGCCGGCGATCGAGAAGCCGGGGAGCTGGGGCGCGCGCGACGGCAGCAGCGAGCGCTGGATCTCGGCGGCGAGCTGCATCTCGCGCTCCATGCGCCGCTTCTCGAGGCTCTCCTCGAGCAGCCGCGCCGTCTCGATCTTGGCCGCGGCCACGTTGGACAGCGCGGCCAGCACGGTGGCGTCTTCCTGGGTGAAGGCGTGGGCCCACTCGCGGGTGTCGAGGTAGACGAGGCCGATCACCTGGTCGGGCGCGCCCTGGGCGGTGAACCACAGCGGCGCGCACAGCGCCGAGCGGATGCCCGACGACAGCACGGAGTCCTGGCCGCGGAACGCCGCGTCCTCCATCATGTTGGGCACCAGCAGCACGTCGCGCCGCTCGATCGCCCGCCGCGCGATCGAGCGGCTGACGCGGCCGATCGGCTCGCCGAGCCGGCTCTTCGAGGCCTTGACCACGGGCGTGCGCGCTTCGCCCTCGAGCAGCAGGATCGCACCGCGCTCGGCGGAGACCGCCTCGAACAGCAGGTCGAGAATGGTCTCGAACAGCTCCGGCATCGGCTGGTGGTGCAGCAGCGTGCGGCCCGCCTTGTTGAGGATCGACAGCAGCCGGTTCTGGCGGGCGAGGTCGCCCGGCTCCTTGACCTCGCGCGTCGCCTCTTCGGAGAGCGCGGCGACCGAGAAGACCTGGGTGCCGGCCGGCTCCGCGTCGCCGTCGTCATCGCCCGCCGCGACCGCGTCTTCGGCCAGGAACGTGAGCACGTGCTCGCCGAGCGTGATCACGTCGCCGTGGCGGAGCCGCTGCTCGCCGGCAACGCGCAGGCCGTTGAGCAGCGTGCCGTTCTTGCTGCCGAGGTCGGCGACGAAGCAGGCTTCGCCGCGAATGCGGATCTCGGCGTGGTGGCGCGACAGCCACTGGTCGGGCAGGAACACGTCGCTCTCTCGCGAGCGGCCGATGCTGAGCACGGCCCTGGTCAGGCCGATGCGCCGGTGGGCACCGCCGGCGGACTGGATCGCGAGCTCGGGCATGGCGGTCGAGGCGATTCTAGCGCCCGTGCCGTGCCGGGCAGCCGTCCGCGTTCAGTTGCGGGGACGCTTGCGGACCGCGAAGTAGCCCTTGCGCACGCGGACCTCCACGTCCGGGCGCGCGACCTTCAGCGTGATCTCGCGGAACAGGCTGTCCGGCGGCTTCGTCGGGCTGTAGGCCAGCAGGTAGTGGGCCTTCAGTTCGGCCGAGATCGCCGCGAAGGTCTTCAGCAGGTCGCCGATCCGCTCCGGGAAGAAGAACTCCCCGCCGGTCTCTCGCGCGATCTTGCGCAGGAAGCCACGCGGACTGCGCGCCTGCAGGCCGGCTCCGCTGCGGATGCCGACCGAATACACCGTCGCCTCGACGGCGCGGGCCAGGGCGACCACGTCGTCTTCGCCCGCCTGGCTCGAGGTGTCGGCGCCGTCCGAGAAGACGATCACCGCCTTGCGCCCCGGCTCGTCGCGGACCCGCACCAGCGCGTACTGGATCGCGTCGAAGAGGCTGGTGGCGCCCCACGACTGCAGCGAGTCGACGAAGTTCTCCAGGCGGTCGAGGTCGTCGGTGAAGTCGGCGCTGCTCTTGACCGTCTCGTTGAACTGCACGACCAGCGCGCGGTCGCCAGGCTCCAGCTTCGCCAGGAAGCTCGAAGCGGCCTCCTGCAGGAAGGACAGGTTGCGGCCCATGCTGCCCGAGGTGTCGAGCACCAGCACGACCGACAGCGGGATCCGCTCGCCCGCCTCCGCGGCCGCCGAGGCCTCGCGGAAGTAGGTGACCTCCTGGCGCACGCCGTCCTCGAGCACCGTGACGTCGCCGGGGCCCAGGCCCTTCACGAAGCGGCCGGCCTTGTCGTGGATCACGGCCGTCAGCGACACGACGTCGACCTCGATGCCGAGCGTCAGCGGCGTCGGCGTCGGAGCCGGGGCCTGGGCGGCGGCCGCCGGCGCGAGCAGCAGGGCGAGCGCCGCCGCGGCGCGGCCAGGCGGCCTCAAGCGGTGGCCGCGACCGGCCGCCGGGCCATCCGCCGCGCGACGAAGAAGCCGGCCACGATCACGGCGCAGGCGATCAGCAGCGGCACCAGCACCGCCAGCGCGAACAGCACCAGCGTTGCCGCGTCTTCGAGCGCCGACAGCACCGGGTTGGCGAGGCCGCCGGTGAACGCGGTCGACGCGGTGCGCAACACCGCCTTGCCCGCGTGCGGCACCAGCGACGACGGCGCGCCGACCGCGACGCCCAGCACCAGCGCGGTCAGCGGGTCGGACACCACGCCGATGGCCGAGGCGGCCAGCAGCGAGCCCGCCGCGGGCCTAAGCAGCGTGGACAGCGCGTCGAGCGCGTGATCGAGGGCCGGCAGCTTGTCGGCGGCGATCTCCAGCAGCGCGGCCGCGGCGAAGATCACGAGCGCCTTGGTGGTCGAGAGGAACGCGAACGACTCGCCCAGCTCGAGCACGCCGGCGCGCGAGAGGGTGCCGGCCAGCAGCAGCGGCAGCCAGGCCCGCAGGCCCGCGCAGGCAGCGAGCGCGACGGCGAGGCCGAGCGCGCTCAGCCAGTCGACGAAACCGGGCGAGGCGAGATCCACGTTCCTACCCTAGGACCGGGCCGCGGCCCTGTCAACGCTACTTGCGGCCGAGCAGCTTGCCGAGCAGTCCGCCGCGCGAGGCGGGCGCCTCGGGCGGCGGGCCGCCTCCGCTGGCCTCGAGCTCGGCCAGCAGCGCCGCCGCATCTTCGTGCTCGGGCTTGAGCTCGAGCGCCCGCCGCACCTGACCGAGCGCGCGCGCCTTCATCCCGCGCCCCGCGTAGAAGCGGGCCAGCTCGACCGCCGGCTCCGCGCTCTTCGGGAAGTCCGCGGCCGCCTTCGCGAGCTGCTCTTCGCCCCGCTTCACCCAGTTGGGGTTCTTGAAGAAGCAGCGGGCGAGGCCGAGGTGGGCGCGCAGCGGGTAGTTGCCGGAGGCGAGCGGGAGCGCCTCTTCGAAGAGCTGGATCGCGTCCCACCACTTCTCTTCCTGCAGCAGCTTCTCGGCGCGCCGCACCGATTCGTTGGCCCGCGCGACAGCGGCTTCGCTCTGGATGGCCTGGGTGCGCGGCGTCGGCGGGCCGGCCGGGGCCGCGGCCGGCGCAGCGGGGCCCGCGACGGGCCGCACGCGCGGCAGCGACGACTCGTAGTCCCCGCGCGACTTCGGGTTGCGCAGCACGTCCCAGGCCTGACCGATGCGGATGAAGAGCGCCTCGGCCTTCGGCTTCAGGTCGTGGAGCGCCGCGTCGTTGCAACTGTCGGGGTGGAAGCGCTTGGCCAGGCGGAAGTAGGCATCCTTGACCTCCGCCTCCTTCGCCTCGCGAGTCAACCCGAGCACCTCGAAGTGGTTCTCGCGGCCGAGCGCCGCGTGGGCCTCTTCGATCGCCTTGCGCAACTCGGCCTGCTTCTCGCGCTTCTCTGCGTCGGGATCGGGCCTGGGCGGCGCGGCCGGAGCCGGCTCGGGGGCCCTGGGGCCCGGCGCGGGAGATGGGGCCGGCGCGGGGGATGCAGCCGGCACCGGCGTGGCCGCCTCCGGGTTGACGGCGGGGAAACCCGCCGCCGGGGTCGGCGGCATGCGGCCCTCGACGACGGGCAGCCGCGTCACGCGCGGGCGTTCGTCGGAGCGGATGGGCGCGGCGGGCCGCGCGTCGCCCCAGCAGGCGAGGCCGCAGGAGATCAGGGCCAGCAGGCTGCGCTCGGCTTCCGCCGGGTCGCCGGGCAGCAGCGACAGAGCGTCGCGCCCGGAGCTGCCGTCGATGCGGCTGAACAGGAAGCCCTCCGACGGCGTCAGCTTGAGCGTGGCGGCGAGCAGTCCCGACCCGGTGCCGAGCCCGAGCGGGCGAGACAGGTCGCCGAGCGCCGCCTTCACGTCGGGCGCCGGCACCCGACGCGCCGCCTCCAGCACCAGGTCTCCGGTCTGCAGCGTCGGCCGCACCTCGTCGGCGCCCATCGCGTCTTCGTTGACGGCCTCGTAGACGAGCTGGCCCTCGGGGCGGGCCAGCACCCGCTCGAATATGTCGCGCACGTGGCGCCCCAGAGCCTGCTGGAGCTGGCCGAAGTTCAGCACCCCCAGCTCGATCAGCACCGGACCCAGCCGCTTGCGGTCGCGCACCAGGACGAGCGTGGCGCGAGCGAGCTGCTCGTCGTCGATCACGCCCAGCCGCAGCAGGGTCTCGCCGAGGCGCTCGTCCTTCTGGTCGGAGAGGACGTGGACCACCTCGCCGCGCTGGAAGCGAAGCGAGCGCAGCGCCCCGGGCTGGGCGCAGTGCAGGAGCCCCGTCCGGCGTTCGAGGTGGAGATCCCGCAACGCCGTCGCGAACGCGCTCGCGCTCAGGCTGCCCTGCATTGGAAAGTTGGCCTCGTCCCGATGAAGCGGCGGCGAGTATACCCCCGCCGGCCCCCGCTCAGCGCTTGCGGATGGCCCGGGCCTCGGCGGGGTTGTAGGCGTGCAGCAGCGGCAGGTCGCGCATGGTGACGAGGCCCGGCGGGGCCGACAGCAGCCGGGGAATGGCGTTGACCACGAGCGCGGCCGCCGCCTCGTCGCCGGCCAGCCCGCCCGCGATCGTCATGTTGACGGGCGGGGTGGCGTCGATCACGATCTGGTCGCGCGGGTTCTCGGCCCCGACGTAGACGTGGAGGTCGAGGCTGATCGCCAGCCGCTCCCCGCACCACGCGCGCACGGTCTGCTTGACGCCGGCCACGTTGCCGGCCGCCACCCGCAGGTAGTCGGTGTCGAGATCGCGCGGCGCGATCGCCGGCTCGACCATCTCCTCGAGCTTGTCGATCTTCCAGCCGAGCGCTGCGGCGATCATGTGGGCGGACTCGGGCAGGCCGACGTGGCGCACGCTGCCCTCGGTCATCGCGCGGCGGAACTGGTGCAGGTTGAGGCCGGCCCCGACCTTGCGCTGGAGCGTCACGCGGCGGGTGCCGGCGTCGACCACGCGGGTGACGGCCACCCGCTCGACCTTCACGCACGGCGCGGTCAGCACCAGCGCCAGGGCGTCCATCGCGTAGCCGGGGTTGACGCCGGTCGCCAGCACCCGCGCCTTCTTCTTCCTGGCCGCGGCGTCGATCTCGCGGGCGGCCTTCTCGTGGCCGGGCACCGGGAACGACAGCTCCTCGCAGGTCGTCACCACGTTCACGCCCTTGGCGACCAGCTCCAGCACCTGGGGCTTGACGTCCTTGAGCGAAGACGCCGTCGACAGCACGGCGACGTCGGGGCGCGCACCCTTGAGCAGCCGCCGGTTCTCGGGCTCGACCTTGACCCGCAGCTTCTTCGGCAGGCCCATCACCGTGCCGAGGTCCTGGCCGGCCTTGTCGGGCGCGATGTCGCTGGCGCCGACGATCTTCAGGCCCTCGGTCGCGGCGACGATGCGGGCGATGCCGAGGCCGATTCCGCCCAGCCCGCAGTGGACGACCTTGATCTCGGCCATCAGCGCTCCACGACGTCGAGTGTGGCCACCTCCGGCTCGGGGTCGGCCGCGAGGATGACCGTCGTGCCGACCGGCAGCAGGGTGGTGAACAGGCGGCCGCCCGACTCGAGGCGGACCTCGTAGAAGCCCTCGGGCCAGACCTTCACCAGCCGGGCCTTGGCGCCCTTGGCGCCCAGCACCTCGCTGTAGACCTTGATCGCGCCTTCCTTCTCGATCATGGGGTTCCCCTTCCGCTAGAGCTATAGCTGCTTCAGCGCGCGACGCAGGATCTCGAGGCCGGCGTCGGCATCGGCCGTGGTCAGGTTGAGGGCGGGCCGGAAGCGGATCGACCGCGGGCCGCAGGTCAGGATCATCAGGCCCAGCTCGAGCGCCTTGTCCTGCAGCCGGTCGCGCTTCTCGCCGTCGGGCAGGTCGAAGGCGATCATCAGCCCGCGACCGCGGGCGCCGGAGACGAGCGGCGCGAACTCGCGCTCGACCGCGCGCAGTCCGGCCAGCAGGTGGTCGCCGACCACGCGCGCGTTGTCCACCAGGCGGTCCTCCTCGAGGATCTCGAGGAAGCGCATCGCGCGCACCATGTCGGTCAGGTTGCCGCCCCAGGTCGAGTTGATGCGGGAGCTGACCTTGAACACGTTCTCCGGCTCGCGGTCGACCTTGGGCCCGACCAGGCAGCCGCAGACCTGCATCTTCTTGCCGAACGACAGCGCGTCGGGCTTCAGCCCGAACTGCTCGTGGACCCAGAACGTCCCGGTCAGCCCGACGCCCGTCTGCACCTCGTCGACGACGAAGAAGACCTCGTTCTCGTCGGCCACGCGCTGCAGCGCCTGCAGGAACTCCGGCCGGAAGTGGTTGTCCCCGCCTTCGGCCTGGATCGGCTCGATGATGATGGCGGCGATGTCGTCCGGGTTGTCGGCGAACGCCTTGTGGATCTGCTCGAGCGCCTTCTGCTCGGCGGCGACCACGTCGCGCTCCACCTCGGGGGTGACCGGGAAGCGCAGCTTGGGGTTGTCGATCCGCGGCCAGGGGAACTTGGGGAACAGGTCGGTCTTCTTCGGGTCCGTGTTGGTGAGCGACATCGTGTAGCCCGAGCGGCCGTGGAAGGCCTCCCGGAAGTGGATCACCTGCTGGCCCCTGTCGCCGCCGATGCCCTTCGCGCGGTTGCGCCGCACCTTCCAGTCGAACGCCGTCTTCAGCGCGTTCTCGTTGGCCAGCGCCCCGCCCTCGATGAAGAAGGCGTGGGGCAGGTGCTTCGGCATCGCCACCCGCCCGAAGACCTCGACGAACTGCGCGTACTCGACCGGGTAGATGTCCGAGATCGAGGGCTTGAGCTGGGCCACCCGCACCAGGACCCGCTGGAACTCCGGGTCGTTCATCTTCGGGTGGTTGTAGCCGATCGGGTGCGAGGCGAAGAACGAGAAGAAGTCGAGGATCTCGCGACCCTTGCGCGAGTCGTACAGCCAGCTCCCGTGGCTGCGCTCGTAGTCGAAGACGATGTCGTAGCCGTCCGCGAGGATGTAGCGGGCGAGCGACGAGTGGACGTCGGCGGGAGCGATCGAGGGAACGGTGGGGGCGGTCATGAGTGCAACTCCTGCGGGAACGATCGGGACCGAGATGAAACCCGGGCGGGCGCGTCGATTTTCGCTGGCTCTTCGCGCTCCGGCCCCTACGTCATTCCCGTTTCGAACGGCGTCAAGGACTTTCTTTCGAACGACTTGCGAGGTTCCTGTCGCCGCGGCATGATCGGAATGTCGGTATGGATACGACGCGGAGGATAACACGTTTATAATCCTCTGCCCCACCTCGGCAAGGAGCCATGACGATCGACTCGGGCTTCCTCAAGGCCTCCGACCTGTTCGAGAACCAGCCCGCCGAGGTGGTGAAGGCGGTGTTGTCCCAGGGCCACCTCGAGGAGTTCGGGCCCGGGGCCGTGGTGTTCCGCCAGGGCGATCTCGGCGACCGCCTCTACATCGTCAAGAGCGGCGTGCTCGAGATCCTCGCCACCCCGCGCGACGGCTCCGAGGCGATGCCCGTCGCCTACCTCGGGACCGGCGAGGTGCTGGGCGAGCTGGCGCTGCTGACCGGCTCGCCGCGCAGCGCGACCGCGCGCTCGCCCGAGCACGCGGAGCTGTTCACGCTCGAGAAGGCGGTTTTCGACGACCTGATGGCGACGCTGCCGACCTTCGCCCGGAACATGTGTGTGGTGCTCGCCAAGCGGCTGGAGGCGACCACCCTCAAGATCCCGAGGGCCTCCACCAAGCAGCTCCAGGGCAACCTGCGCTTCTTCGACCTGGCCACGGTGATCCAGACGCTGATCGGTTCCCACCAGAACGGGGTGCTGGCGGTCACCGAGGAGGACACCAAGAACAAGATCGCCGAGATCCTGTTCTTCAAGGGCAACATCTCGCGCGCCAAGTTCCGCCACCTGACCGGCGACGACGCCGTGTTCCAGCTCTTCCAGACCCAGATCCAGGGCGAGTTCAGCTTCGCCGGCAAGAACCTGACGGAAGAGGACGTCCACCAGGACATCTCGATGCCGGCGATCTCGCTGCTGATGGAGTCGGTGCGGCTGCAGGACGAGCTGCCGGTGCTGAAGGAGCGCTTCCCCGACGCGGACCGCCTGTGGAAGCACAAGACCGCCCAGCTCGCGTGGGAGGACGGGGAGACCGTCGAGCTCGCCGCCGCCGTGTGGGCGCGGCTCAAGAAGGGCGCCTCGATCGACGACCTGCAGCGCGAGATCCCGCGCTGTTCGTACTGGATCTACAAGACGATCGCCGACCTGGCCGCCTCGGGCCAGATCGAGTAGGCGGGCCCCGCTAGCGCGAGGACTCCTTGATCTTCTGCTGCAGCGCCTTCGCCTCGGCGCGCAGCGACGCGATCTCCTCCGACAGGTCGCTCATCTGCCGGTGCTTGGCCAGGAACAGGTAGTTGGCGCCTTCGAGCACGAGGCCGACGACCACCGAGATCGCGACCGCAACGGCGATCATCGTGCGGTCGATCGCCTGCTCCTCGAGCGCCACCTTGACCAGTATGTAGACGACGCCGACGCCGAGGCCGTTGATGCCGATGCCCCAGCTCGCCCGGGCCCGCGCCAGCTCGCGGTCGACGTCGAAGATCCGCTTGTTGAGCGCCTTCAGCTCCTCGCGCAGCGGCGCCAGGTCGGCGATCAGCAGCCGCACCGTGTTGCCCTGGCGGACGACCTTCAGGCCCGCATGGCAGTTGCTGCACTGCATCTGGTCGCCGTGGGCGTAACGGCCGCCCACCTCGACGTTGTCCCGGCAACTCGGACAACGGGCGTGGGTAACGAACTTGTCGGTCTGGACCAGCTTGCTCTTCTGGGCCATCGCTCCCTTCGCCGGGTTGTTGAGGGAACTCCAGTCTAGCAGACCGTCGGGTTCTGCGCCGGGCGAAGCCCGTCGCCGCGCCTTTTCACCAGATGCGGACGCGGGCCTCCGGGGCGAGGTAGTGGCGGTCGCCCGGCTTCACGTCGAACGCCTCGTACCAGGCGTCGACGTTCCGCAGCGGGGCGAAGGCGCGGATCATGCCCGGCGAGTGCGAGTTGGTCATCAGGTACTGGCGCAGCGCGTCGTCGCGGAACAGCGTGCGCCAGACCTGGGCCCAGCCGAGGAACACCCGCTGCTCGCCCGTGAAGCCGTCCTTGACCGGCGCCGGCTGCCCGCCGCGCGAGAGCCGGTAGCCCTCGAGGCCGAGCAGGATGCCGCCGAGGTCGCCGATGTTCTCGCCCATCGTCAGCCGCGGGTTGATGTGCAGCCCGGGCAGGTTGGCGAACTCGTACTGCTCGTACTGGGCGCCGAGCTTCGCCGCTTCGGCGTCGAACGCCGCGGCGTCCGCCGCCAGCCACCAGTCGCGCAGCGCGCCGTCGCCGTCGGACTTGCGGCCCTGGTCGTCGAAGCCGTGGGTGATCTCGTGGCCGATCACCCCGCCGATCGCGCCGTAGTTGACCGCGTCGTCGGCTTCCGGGTCGAAGAACGGCGGCTGCAGGATCGCCGCCGGGAACACGATCTCGTTCTTGGTCGGCGAGTAGTAGGCGTTCACCGTCTGCGGCGTCATGCCCCACTCGAGGTCGTCCGACTTCTGCCCGATGCGGCCGCGGCGGTAGTCCCACTCGAAGCGGGCGGAGCGCAGCGCATTGCCGACCAGGTCGCCCTCCTTCACCTCGAGCGCCGAGTAGTCGCGCCACTTCTCCGGGTAGCCGATCTTGACCCCGAACTTCGCGAGCTTCTGCAGCGCCGCCTGCTTGGTCGCCGGCTGCATCCAGGCGAGGCCAAGGATGCGCTTCTCCATCGCCAGCCGCAGGTCGGCGACCAGCTTCTCCATCTTCTGCTTGGAGGCGGCCGGGAAGTGCAGCGCGACGTAGCGGCGGCCGATCGCCTCGCCCATCGCCCCCTCGGCGGCGTCGACCGCGCGCTCCCAGCGCGGCCGCTGCTCCTGGACGCCGTTCAGGAACTTCGAGCGGAACTCCCACTGCGCGTCCACGAAGCGCCTGCTGAGCAGCGGCGCGGCGTCGTCCGCGGCGTGGAAGGCGAGCCAGGCCTGCAGCGTGGGCAGCGGCGTCGCGGCGAACAGCGCGGAGAGCTTCGGCAGCGCCGTGTTCTGCCGCACGATCACCTTGGCCACCTGGCCGAGGCCGGCCTCGTCGAACCATGCGGTCCAGGGCAGCCCTGGGGCGTCCTTCTCCAGCGCGGCGATGGTGGTCGGGTTGTACGTCTTGTCGCGGTCGCGGCTCTCGGCCCGCGTCCAGTGCGCCTCCGCCACCTGCGTCTCGAAGGCGACGACCGTGGCCGCAGCGGCCGGCGCGCCCGCCCAGCCGGCGAGGCCCAGCATCTGCGCCACGTACTCCTGGTAGCGCTGCTTCTGGGGGGCGAAGTTGTCGCGCAGGTAGAACTCGCGGTCGGCGAGGCCGAGGCCCGACTGCGACAGGTACAGGGCGTAGACCTCGGGGTCCTTCTGGTCCTCGAAGATGGCGGGGCCGACCAGCGAGGCGCCGAAGCCCGAGAGGCCGCGCGCCATCAGCCGCGCGGCGTCCGCGTGGTCCTTCGCGGCGCGGATCGCCTCCAGCACCGGCTGCAGCGGGGCCGCGTCCGCCTTTTCGGCGGCGGCTTCGTCGAGGAAGCTGCGGTAGAGCGCCGCGACCTTGTGCTCGTCCGAGCCCGGCTTCAGCGAGCGGTCCGCTGCCCAGCCGTCGAGGATCGCCCGCACCCGCGCCTCGGAGACGTCGCGCAGCATGTTGAACGCGCCGTAGGTCGTCTTGTCGGCCGGGATCGTCGTCCGGTCGGCCCAGGCGCCGTTGACGAAGCGGAAGAAGTCGTCGCCCGGCTTCACCGAGCGGTCCATGCCCGCGAGGTCGACGCCCCAGGCGCCGTAGCGCTGGGCGACCGCCGCGTCTTCCGCGGCGGCAGGGAGACAGGCGAGCAGCAGCGCGGCCGCCAGGTTTCGGCAGTTCATCGGCGTTCCTCCGGGGGGCGCCGCCCGCGCGGCGCACCCGAAGGTTAGCGCGGCCCGCTCAGCGGTGGCGCACCCAGCGCATCATCTCGGGGAAGGTCGGGCGCTTGCCGTACATCAGGATGCCGACCCGGTAGATCCGGGCCGCGATCCAGTTGACGGCGCCGATCGCCAGCAGCAGCAGCACGATCGAGAGCGCGATCTGCCACGCCGGGGTCGGCACCGTGGCGATGCGCAGGAACATCAGCAGCGGCGCCAGCGGCGGGATCAGCGACAGCACGACGGACAGCGTGCCGTCCGGGTCGCGCAGCACGATGGGGAAGCTGACCATCGCCGCGATGATCGGCAGCATCACCGGGAACATCAGGTTCTGCGCCTCCTGCAGCGTGTTGACGCAGGCGCCGACCGCCGCGTACATCGCGGAGTAGTAGAAGTAGCCGAGCAGGAAGAACACGACGAACGAGCCCCACACCAGGGGCCCCAGGCTCGGCAGGTTGAGCCCGCCCGCCGCGGCGCCCGCGTAGAGGCTGGCACCCATGCCGGCCAGCGTCCAGACCAGGAACTGGGCGAGGCTGGCCGCCCCGACGCCGAGGATCTTGCCCGCGAACAGCTCGCTGGGGCTGATCGAGGAGACCATCACCTCGAGCACCCGGTTGCCCTTCTCCTCGATCACCGAGGACATCACGGCCTGGCCCCACATCAGCATCGACGTGTAGAGGATCATCAGCATGACCACGCTGACGATGAAGCCGGCGCCCTTGTCCTCGCGCGAGCCGGCCTGGGTCACCTGCAGCGTCTTCAGGTCCAGCCGCTTCGTCACCGCGTCGAGCTTGTCGGCGGCCAGGCCCTCGCGGGCGAGGCGCAGCTTGACGAAGGCCTGCTCGACCGCGTTGTCCATGATCCGCTGGTCGGGCAGGTTGGACACGTTCTTCGCGTGGTACTCCACCTGCGCGGCGTCGAGCGCGCCCTGCGGCAGCCGCAGGTAGCCGTCGATCCGCCCGTCGAGCACCGCCTCGTCGAGCGCCTTGCGATCGCCGGGCACGTCGTGCACCTGGAAGCGCGGGTTGCCCGCGACCTTCGCGGCCGACAGCGCCGTTCGCACCGGTCCGGAAAGGCTGCCGTCCTCGTCCAGCACGGCCACCTTCAGCGGCTTGCCCGCCCTCGACATCAGCAGCCCCGGCACGATGGTCAGCGCCGCGAGCAGGAGCGGCCCCAGCACGGTGCCGATCAGGAAGGCCTTGGTCCGCACCCGCTCCAGGAACTCGCGGCGGACGACGCTCAGCACGCGCATGGCTAGACCTTCCCCCCGGCGGCTTCGCCGGGCAGCGTCTCGCCGGCGGCGGTGACCTTCTCCACGAAGATGTCGTGCAGGCTCGGCTCGACCAGTTCGAAGCGCGACAGCCGCAGCTTCTCGGCCGCTGCCTTCAGCAGCGCCTGCGGGTCGGCCCCGGGCCCCAGCCGCAGCTCGACGTAGTTGTTGAAGTGGTTCACCGAGGCGACCCCGGGCTGCGTCTCGAGGAAGCGCCCGTCGCCCTCGAACGCCATCACCACCGCGTTCTGGCCGTGCTGTTTCTTGACCTCGGCAACGGTGCCGTCGAGCACCTTGCGGCCGCGGTGGATCAGCGCGACCCGGTCGCACATCTTCTCGACCGTCTCCATCTGGTGCGAGGAGAGGATCAGCGTCTTGCCGGCGCGCGACATCTCCACCAGCACGTCCTTCATCAGGTTCATGCCGACCGGGTCGAGCCCGCTCATCGGCTCGTCGAGGATCAGGATCTCCGGGTCGTGCAGCACGGTGGCCACGAACTGGGTCTTCTGCTGCATGCCCTTCGACAGTTCGTTCAGCTTGCGCTTCTCCCACTCGCCGAGCCCCAGCCGCTCGAGCCACGGGCTCAGCCGCTTCTGGGCGTCGGCCCGCGCGCAGCCCTTGAGCTCGGCCAGGTAGAGGAGCTGTTCGCCGACCTGCATCCGCGCGTACAGGCCGCGCTCCTCGGGCATGTAGCCGATGCGGTCGCGGGCCGAGCGGTCGGCAGGGCGGCCGAGGATGTCGATCGTGCCCGCGTCGGGCCCGATGATGTCCATCACCATGCGCAGCGTGGTCGTCTTGCCGGCGCCGTTGGGGCCGAGCAGGCCGAACACGCAGCCCTTCGGCACGTCGAGGCTCAGCTCGTGGACGGCCACGTGGCCTTCGAAGGCCTTGCGCACGCCCTGCAGCCGGATCGCGATGTCGTTCACGGGGCGACTCCGTTCGTCGGTAGAGGTCAGCGGTCCACAGGACTATACGGAACCTTGAACCGGCTGTTCCTCGGTTCCGGCTGGTAGCATCGACGGGAATGGGCGGGTGGCGGAGTCGGGAGAGATTCCCGTGAAGGCGCTGGCGGTATCCGGGGCGTGCAGCCGGGCGGGGAAGACCGCCCTGGCGGAGACGCTCCTGCGCGCCCTCCCGCCCGGCCGCGCGCTGGCCATCAAGTTCACGACCACGGACGACGAGTTCGAGCGCTGTCCCCGCGGCACCGACTGCGTCGTGTGCGGGATCGACGTGCCCTACCGCCTGATCACCGATCCCCGCGTGCTCGACGAAGCCGGCACCGACACGGCCCGGCTCGGGGCCGCGGGCGCCTCCCGCGTCCTGTGGGCGATCGCGAAGCGCGGGGCCGTCGCCCGCGCGTGGGACGCGGTGCGCGCCGCGGCCGGCGACGCGCTCGCCGTGCTCGAGGGCTCGAGCATCGCCCTCCACGAGCGCCCTGCGCTCGCGCTCTTCGTCGCCCACCCGTTCCTGCAACCCTCGCGCTGGAAGGACACGTCGGAGCCGCTGGTGCGCTCCGCCGACCTCGTCGTCGTCAATCGCCCGCGGGCCGAATCCCGCGGGCCCGCGCCGGAGGTGCTGGCGCAGCTCCGCGCCTGGCGCGGACGCGACGACGTGCGTGTCGCCGACGTCACTGAACCCCTCGCGGACTGGGCCCCCGAGCTCGCCGCGCGCCTGAAGGTGGAAGCCGCTTGAAGATCTCCCTCGCCCACAGCCCGGACTCCGACGACGCGTTCATGTTCTACGGCCTCGCGAAGGGCCACGTCGACTCCGGCGAGTTCCAGGTCGATCACGTGCTGACCGACATCGAGACGCTGAACCGCTACGCCTCCGAGGGGCGCCACGAGGTCACCGCGATCTCGTTCCACGCCTACCCTGGCGTCGCGGAGCGTTACGCGCTGATGCCGTGCGGCGGCTCGATCGGCGACGGCTACGGGCCGCTGGTCGTGACCCGCGGCGCGACCGCGCCCGAGGACCTGAAGAAGCTGGAAATCGTGGTGCCCGGCACGCTGACCTCCGCCTTCCTCGCGCTGAAGCTGTGGGCGCCCGGCGTGCGCACGCGGGTGATGCCGTTCGACCAGATCCTCGAGGAGGTCGCGGCGGGCCGCGCCGAAGCCGGCCTGATCATCCACGAGGGCCAGCTCACGTTCGGCGCGTCCGGCCTCCACAAGGCGCTCGACCTCGGCGCGTGGTGGAAGGACGAGACCGGCCTGCCGCTGCCGCTCGGCGGCAACGCCGTGCGCCGCGACCTGGGCGAGGCGCGGATGAAGGCGCTGACGAAGCTCGTCCGCGAGACGGTGCGCTACTCGCTCGAGCACCGCCCGCAGGCGCTCGAGTACGCGATGAGCTTCGCCCGCGGCATGCAGACCCAGGTCGCCGACCGCTTCGTCGGCATGTGGGTCAACGAGATGACGCTCGACTGCGGAGAGCGCGGCCGCAAGGCGGTCCAGCTCTTCCTCGACCGCGGCCACGAGGCCGGCGTGATCGGCAAGCGCGTGGTCGTCGACTTCGTGGACGCGTAGGCGTGGACCTGCTGTTCGGCGACGATCCGCCGCCCGCGGCCCCGGCCCCGCGCCGGCCGCTGATCGCGGCGGGCGAAGCGATGCCGGAGTTCGTGTTGCCGCGCCTCGGTGCGGGACCCGAGCCGCTCGCGGCGCGCTGGAGCGACGGCCCGGCCCTCGTCGCCATCGGCCACTCCGAGTGCGCCACCTCGCGGCTGGCGCTGCCGTTCGTCGAGCGGCTCCGCGCTGCGGCGCCGGCGCGGGTCGCGCTGGTCGTGCAGGAAGACGAAGCGGGCGCGCGGGCCTTCGCCGACGCACTGGCCCTGGCCGCGCCGCCGCTGTTCGAGCCCGACCCGTACCCGCTGGCCGACGCGATCGGCCTGCGCACGGTCCCGACCCTGCTGCTCGTCGAGCGGGGCGGCCGGGTGGCCCGCGTGGTCGAGGGCTTCGAGCGCACGGCCTACGAGGCGGTCGCCGCCGCGCTCGGCGTCGCGTCGCCGTTCTCCGAGGCCGACGGCCCGCTCAAGCGCCGCCCGGGCTGAATGCCGAAGGAGCCCTCGTCGAGGGCGTGATCGTGACGTCGCTCACGGCCCGCGCCCCCCGTGCGGCGTAGGCTCTGGAAGGAGGTCGAAGATGAAGCGTTCATTCACCGTCGCCGGGCTGGTCCTGCTCGGCGCGGCGCTCGTCTCGGGCTGTCAGCGCAGCGAAGCCCCCGCCCCGGCCCCGCAGGCGGCTCCGCCCGCGACGGCGACGCCTGCCTCGGCTGCGCCGGCCGAAGCCGCGCCGGCGACGACGCCGGCGGCCACGGCTCCCGCGGCCCCTCCTGCGACGACGGCGCCCGCCCCGGCCGCTCCGGCAGCGGCGCCCGCGAAGCCGACGGCCACGCCGCGCCCGCCGCTGGTGATCGCCGAAGGCACCGAGTTGCTGCTCGCGCTGGAGACCCCGTTGGCTTCGAACAAGAGCCGCGAGGGCGACGACGTCGAGGCCCGACTCGTGGAGCCGGTGAAGCAGGGCGAGCGCACGCTGCTGCCGGCGGACACCCGCGTCCGCGGCGTCGTCACCGCCGCGGTGGACGCCGGCCGCGTCAAGGGCCGCGCGCGGCTCGCGCTGCGCTTCGACGCGGTCGTCGTCGACGGCCGCGAGGTGCCGCTGCGGGCCAGCGGACTCGACATCACCGCCGAGAGCAGCAGCGGCCGCGACAAGAAGGTCGTGGCCGGGGCCGCGGCCGCGGGCGGCATCATCGGCGCCATCGCCGACGGCAAGAAGGGAGCCGCGATCGGCGTGCTGGCCGGCGGTGCCGCCGGCGGCGCCGCCGTGCTCGCGACCAAGGGCGACCAGGTGGTGCTCGAGGCGGGCCAGAAGATCAAGGTGACGCTCGAGAAGGACCTGAGGCTCCACTGATGGACCTGCTGATCGCGCTCGTCGTCGGTGCCGTCGTCGGCTGGCTGGCCGGCATCCTGATGAAGGCGAAGACCGGCCTGCTCGCCAACATCCTGATCGGCGTCGTCGGCTCTTCGCTCGGTTCCTGGCTGTTCGGCGTGCTCGGCTTCGCGGCCTACGGCGCGATCGCGCGCTGGATCGTCGCCGTCGCCGGCGCCGCGGTGCTGATCGCGCTGTTGCGGATGCTGAAGCTCGTGCGCTGAGCGCTCAGCGGCCCGGCTCCGCGCCGAGCCGGGCCGTGAAGCGCTCGCGGGCCCACTCCGCGTGCTCGCGGACCACCGGGTCGTCGTCCGCGCACAGCGCGAGAAGGGCCGCGCGGTGGCGCTCGTCGCCCGCGTTGCCGATCGCGATCGCCACGTTGCGCAGCAGGCCGCGGCGCTTGGCGCGGCGCACCGGGCTCTGGCGGAAGCGGCGGCGGAACTCGTCTTCGTCCATCGCCGCGAGCTGCGCGAGGTCCGGCGCCACCAGGCCCGGGCGTGGCGCGAACCGCTCGCCGCCGCAGTGGCGCCGGCGCCGGTTCCACGGGCACACGTCCTGGCAGACGTCGCAACCGAACACGTGGCGGCCCATTCCCTCGCGCAGCGCCTCGGCCACCGTCCAGCGCGTCTCGATCGTCAGGTAACTGATGCAGCGCCGGGCGTCGAGCACGTACGGCGCGACGAAGGCCTGGGTCGGGCAGGCCTCGAGGCACGCCGTGCACGAGCCGCACATGTCGGCGAGCGGCGCGTCCGGCGGCAGCTCGAGGTCGGTGACCACGACCGCCAGGAAGAACCAGGAGCCGTGCTCGGGGTGCAGCAGGCAGGTGTTCTTGCCCCACGCGCCGAGCCCGGCCGCCGCCGCGTAGGCCCGCTCGGTCACGGGCCCGGTGTCGACGAACACGCGCGACTCGAAGTCGCCGGCCGTCTCGTGCATCGACCGCCGCAGCGCCTCCGCCCGCTTCTTGACGACCACGTGATAGTCGTCGCCCCACGCGTAGCGCGAGATCCAGCCGCCGTCCCGCGCCTCGGCCGCGGTCGAGTACGGCGCGTCCGCGTCGTACTGCACGCCGAGGCACACGACGCTGCGGGCGAAAGGAAAGGCGTTGCGGACGTCCGCGCGCTCGTGGGCCCGCTTCACCAGGTAGTCCATGTCCGCCGCGTGCCCGGCCGCGATCCAGGCCGGGAAGTGGCGCTCGAGGGCCGACGGCGCCGCGGCCTCGGCGATGCCGACGAGGTCGAATCCGCACTCGCGGGCGAGCGTCTTGAAGCGGGCAGCCTGGGCGTGCGGTTGCATGGGCGCGGGGCACGCGGCGAACATCGCCGCCGCGTGAGGATAGCCCGCCCTCCGGCGAGCCCCGAACCCGCCGCCGCGCCGCGCCTCGAGCGGGCCTGGCGGGCGGCGCTGCTCGTGTCGCTCGCGCTGCTCCCGTTCCCCGGCGTGCTGGGCGGCCCGCTGCCGGGCACCGCGATGCGCTGGAGCGATCCGCCGCTGGCACTCGCGCTCCTGCTGTTCGCGGTCGCGCGGGGGCCCCGCATCCGCCTGCCGGGATGGGCCTGGGCGGCTCTCGCCTACGCTGCCTGGGCGGCGGCGTCGTGGTTCGCCCATCGTGGAGAGGCCGAGCTGCTGAAGGCCGCCGCCGTCGCCGCCCTGGCCGGCTCGGCGGTGCTGGCCGCCGAGCTCGGCCGCCGCGACTTGCTGGCGCGGGTCGTGGCCCTGGGCGTGATCGGCTCGGCCGCCTTCGCGCTGCTCGGCATCGGCCTGCACGCCGCGGGGGTGAGCACGGAGCTGGTGGGATGGTCGGGCGATCTGGTGGCCGGCGCCTGGGCGCGCCCGCGGGCCGGCTCGACCCATCCCAACCTGGCCGCCAGCTTCGCGCTGTTCGCCTTCGGCCTGGCGGCCGCGGAGCGCTCGCCGAGGCTGCGCGTCGTGGCCCAGGCGGCCGCGGTTCTGGTGGTCGTCGCCACCTTCTCCCGCGCGCTGCTGGCGCTGCTCGCCTTGCCCTGGCTGGCTTCGGGCGGTCGCAAGGCGCGGCGGGCGGCCTTCGGTGTCGCCGCGGCGCTGTTCACGCTCACGGTCGTGCGCGTCGACGTCGACCCCTCGCGACCGTGGACCGCAGAGGTGTCCGACTGGCCGTCGGCGCGGCTGGTGACGTTCGTGACCGCCTTCGACTCGCTGGCCGCCGCGCCCCTCTTCGGAGTCGGGCCCGGGGTCCAGCCCGCGATCCTGGCCGGGAACCCGTTCCACGCCCACTGCACGCCGCTCAGCGTGGCCGCGAGCTACGGGTTGCCGGCCCTGCTGGCCTTCGCTGTCGCCGTGCTCGGCGCCCTCCGCTCGGGGGGAGACCCGTTCGCGCGGGCCACGCTCGCGGCCTTGCTGCTCGACGGACTGGCGACGGACGTCGAGGACTTCCGCCACTTCTGGCTCGCCCTGGGCCTGGCCGCCGCCCGCCCCCCGGGGAGGGACGGGGGTTTGGGGGCGGAGGAGCGTCCGTTCGCGACGTAGCCCCCATGGGACCAGCGACGGGCTCTGCCCGTCGCTGGAACCCTATGTCCGGATCGGCAGGCGGCTGAGGCCGACGCGCAGGTAGAAGCGGCCGTCTTCTTCTTCGGCGTGCTCGAGCAGCGCCTGGTGGGCCGCGCGCGAGAACTGGGCGCGGGCGCGGCCGCCGCGGGCGGCGCACTCGAAGCGGCCGCTGTCCGGCTCCATCGCCAGGTCCTCGACGGGTTCCACGGTGCCGTCGTCGAGCACCGCGCGCGCCGTGCCGGCCGCGTCGTCGACGTCGAGGCGCAGGACGACGAACGGCGGGCCCTCGACGGTGACCGGCAGCCGCCGCCCCGCCTCTTCGATGAAGGCGCCGGCGTCGTCGAAGGAGAGATGGCGCTTGAAGAACAGCAGCGAAACCTCGTGCTGGACGGGGGTGTCCCCGATCCGCCACGAGCCGTCGGGGAGGACGCGCAGCCCCTCCGGGATCTCCACTGCCGAGGTCACGGCGCCGATGATGCCACGTTACCGGGGGCGCAATCGTTACGCTGGAACGGCGTCTGCTTGCCCCCCGGGCAGGGCCGGCGCGCAACGCCAGCCCGAAGGAGCGACACCATGCGCTTGCGACTTGCCGGCCTCTCCCTCGTCGTGCTCGGGCTCGCCGCCTTCGCTTCGTCGGCCTGGGCCCAGGAGTCCGGCGGCTACGTCGGCTCGGACCTGTACCGCATGTACTGCGCGAGCTGCCACGGTGGCGGCGGCAAGGGCGACGGCCCGATCGCGTCTTCGCTGCGCTACGCCCCGCCCGACCTGACCACGTTCCAGAAGCGCAACGACGGCAAGTGGGACGCCGAGCTGATGGGGCGGATCATCGACGGTCGCCACCCGGTACGGGGCCACGGCGGCGCCGACATGCCGGTCTGGGGCGACGCGTTCAAGCAGAGCCGCGAGGGTTACAGCGAGGAGAAGGTCAAGGCCCGGATCGAGGCCCTGTCCGGCTACATCCAGGACATGCAGGCCAAGTAGGGCCGGCAGCCGTCACTTCGCCGGGAGCGGGCCGGGGCAGGAAACCCCCGTCCCGCCCAGGCCGCAGTACCCGTCCGGGTTCTTCGCGAGGTACTGCTGGTGGTACTCCTCCGCGTAGTAGAACGGCGGCGCGTCGACGATCTCGGTCGTGATCGCCCCGTGGCCCGCGGCCAGGAGCGCCCGCCCGAAGGCGTCGCGGCTGGCTTCCGCCGCCGCCCGCTGGCCGCCGTCGTGGACGTAGATCCCCGAGCGGTACTGGGTGCCGACGTCGTTGCCCTGGCGCATGCCCTGGGTCGGGTCGTGGCTCTCCCAGAACACGCGAAGCAACGCGTCGTAGCCGATGCGAGCGGGGTCGAACACCACGAGCACGACTTCGTTGTGGCCGGTGAGGCCGCTGCAGACCTCGCGATACGTGGGGTTCGGGGTCAGGCCTCCGGCGTAGCCGACGGCCGTGGTGAACACGCCGGGCAGGCTCCAGAAGCGCTTCTCCGCGCCCCAGAAGCAGCCCATCCCGAACACGGCGCGCGCCAGGCCGTCTGGGGTTTGGGGGCGGAGGAGGCCGGAGTCGTCCGACGTAGCCCCCATGGGACCGGCGACGGGCTCTGCCCGGCGCCGGAACCCGTCGGGAAACGGCGGCTTCAGCGGGTTCCCGTTGACGAAGTGCCGCTCGGGCACCGGCATCGCCTCGGCGCGGCCGGGCAGCGCCTGGCCGGGGCCAGGCAGGGTCAGCTTGCGCGGATCGGTGAACAGCCACATCGTCGCGAGGGCCTCCTCTCCCGAGAATGCCGCGGCGCGCTCCGCTATTCCAGGGCGTCGAGCAGGCGGCGGTACTCGGCGGCGACGCGCGCCAGCTCGTCGACCAGGCCGCGCAGCTCCTCGCGCTCGTCCTCCAGGGTGCCGACGTCGACCTCGCGCAGCGTCCGCAGCAGCTCGCGCAGTGTTTCGGCCGGCGACTTGCGCGCCTTCCAGGCCACGTACTCCGCTTCGACGCTGGCCATGCGGCGCGCGGCGGCAGGGGTGTCCGGGTCGAGGCCCGCTGCCAGGCGGGTGCCGTGGCGGGCGTCGAAGCGGGCGATCCGGTTCCACATCTTGACGTCGGACGGGGAGCGCCACACGTTGCGGCCGTCCTCCCGGGGGTGGGCGAACGCCCAGCGGAAGAGCACGTCGGCCGCCTTCGGCGGCAGCGCCAGGTGGTCGTCGGCGATTCCCAGCCGCGTGCGCGCGTGGCCGGGCTCGAGCAGGGCCAGGAACCACGCCTGGTCGGCGTCGTCGAAGGCCGCGGGGGAAGGCAGCGCGTCGCGGTAGCGGAGCTCGAAGTCGGCCTGCATCGTCACCGCCTGCACGGCCCGCCGCACGCGCCAGGAGGCGAGGCAGACCCGCGCGCCCACGTCGCGCAGCAGCGGCTCCTCGAGCGTCAGCGGCCCGCCGCGCGCCTCGGCGTGGGCCTGCGCGTAGAGGCCGTGGATGTAGCGGTTCAGCGCTGAGGGCCGCCACTGGCGGGCGTGGGTGATGTGGCGGACCCCGAGCAGGCGCGGCAGCACCGCGCCCAGCTCGCGAGCGTCCGCCGCCACGACCGGGATGACGTCGAGCGTTTCGGTGGCGGCGACCACAGCCCGCAGCGCCTCGAGCCGCGGCCGCGCCCGGCCCTCGCCGCGCGCTTCCAGCTCCCGGCAGCGCCGGTGCAGGCGGCGGAGTGCGCACAGGCGCGAGTTGCCCTCGAGCACGAGGTAGCGGCCCGGATGGGCGGGCGGCTCCCACGCGAGCATCGGGTCGATCGGCGTCCAGCCCATGCCGGAGATCGCGCGCTCGAGTTCCTCGAGGTCCGGGTGCGCGCGCTCCATCTCGGCCTCGAGCCGCTCCTGCTCGGCCGCGTCGAGGGCGCTCGCGGGCGCGTCGTAGGCCGCGCGGGCCGCGGCACCGAGCCGCGGGTTGTTGGGGTCGAGGCACAGCGCACCCAGCGGCACCCGGATCGGCGCCCCCAGCGCCGCGCTCATCGCGCCGTTTCCGCCGCCGCGGCCCGCCGGTGTTCGTCCTTCTCCGCGTACATCGCGAGGTCGGCGGCGTCGACCGCGGCCAGGATGTCGGTGTCCGGACCCCACGGCGCGTAGCCGATGCTGGCCTTGCAGTCGGCCGCGGCCAGCGCCTCGTGCAGCGCGGCGCGCCGCGCGGGGCCCTCGTGGGGGCCGGCTCCCGGCAGCACGACCACGAACTCGTCGCCGCCCCAGCGCACGAACAGGTCGTCGTTGCGCACGTGGTCGCGCACCGCGTCGGCGAGGCGGCGGATGGCGGCGTCGCCGGCCGCGTGGCCTTCCTCGTCGTTGATCCGCTTCAGCCCGTCCATGTCGATCACCAGCACCAGCCCGCGGTCGGCGGCGCCGCCGCCGGCACGCAGGTCGGAGACGAGACGGCGGAAGACGCGGCGGTTGAAGCAGCCCGTCAGCGTGTCGGTGTCGGCCAGCGCGCGCAGCCGCTCGTTGCGGTCCTCGAGCTGGGCCTTCGCCTCGTGGAGCTGGCGCTGGCCCTCCTCCATGGTGGCCAGCACCATGCCGAGGCCGAGCAGCATCTGCAGCACCAGCGTGGCGAACGGCTCCAGCTCGGCGTAGAGCAGCCGATCGCGCTCGTGGCTCGCGGCCCAGAACAGCACCGCCGCGTACTGCGCGAACAGCACGGCCAGCGCCAGCAGCGACCAGGTCACGACCCGCATGCCGGTGCCCGGCCTGCGCACGTGGGGCCACAGCAGCACCGCGGCCAGCGCGTAGGTGATGGCCAGGATCGCGTTGAGGCCCGCGCGCAGCGCCCAGGTGTCGTCGAGGAGCTGCGGCGCGACGCCCGACCACAGCGCGACCGGCAGCAGCACGAAGCTGTGCTCGCGGCGCAGGCCCAGCCCGCGCGACTCGTTCTGGGCGGCGGCGCACAGCAGCACGCCGTGGGACGCGGCCAGGAACAGGTAGGCCGACAGGCTGGCGGTCCAGCCCAGCGCCTCCGACACGAGCAGCAGGCCGAGCGCCGCGGCCTGGACGATCCAGGCGGCGGTCCAGTCGCGGAAATAGCCGCGCGCGGTCTGCCGTGCCAGCAGCACGAAGAACGTGGCCAGCACCAGGCTGCCGGCGAGATGCGCCGCCGTCCCGATCGTCGCGAGCATGAATCCCAAGCCTACCGCGGCCGCCGCCTCGGGTGCCGCCCGCGGTGGTACCCTCGCGGGCGAAGATCTGGGAGGGACGGATGGGCGAAGTGGTCCGTTTCGCCGCGCAAGGCGGCGACTGCGAAGGGTGGCTGGCGCGACCCGCGAGCCCCAACGGGCGTGGCGTGATCGTGATCCAGGAGTGGTGGGGCCTCAACGACCACGTCAAGGACGTGGCGGAGCGCTTCGCCGCGGCCGGCTACCTGGCGCTGGCGCCGGACCTCTACCACGGGGTCGTCACGAAGTCGCCCGACGAGGCGGGCAAGCTCCTGATGGCGCTCGACGTCGCCCGCGCCGAGCGCGACCTGCGCGGCAGCGTGCAGAAGCTGAAGGCCGACACCGGGCGCAAGGTGGGCACGGTCGGCTTCTGCATGGGCGGCGCGCTGTCGCTGTTCGCGGCCTGCGCGAACGGCGACGACGTCGGCGCCTGCGTCGTCTACTACGGCGGTCACCCGAAGATCGAGTTCGAGTGGGACGGGCTGCGCGCGCCGGTGCTCGGCCTGGGGGCCGCCCACGACGACTTCGCCAACGCCAACATCCCGCGCTTCACGAAGGAGCTGCTCGGGCGCGGCCGCGCCTTCGACTTCCACACCTACCCGGGCACGAAGCACGCGTTCTTCAACGACACCCGGCCCGAGGTCCACGACGCGGCCGCCGCGAAGCTGTCGTTCGAGCGCACGCTGGCCTTCTTCGCCGAGAACCTCTAGGAGCGAGCCGATGTCCCGCGAGACCCCCGACCACCACGACGCCGACCTGGTGCTGCGCGTCTACGAGATGCGCCGCGAGGCGGTGATGCGCGAGTCGCGGACGGCGATCAGCCGCGACTTCTGGCCGAAGAGCTACGACGACGTGCTCGCGATCAGCAAGCCCGACCACCCGCACAACGCGGCGTTCCGCCAGGTCGCGACCTACTGGGAGATGGTCTACGGCCTGGTCCGCCACCACATCGTGCACGGCGAGTACTTCATGGAGAACAACGGCGAGGGGATGTACCTCTACGCCAGGATCGCCCCCTACCTCGAGCAGTACCGCAAGGACTTCAGCCCGACGTCCTTCCGCTCGGCCGAGTACGTGGCGAAGAACACGGCCGAGGGGCGGCGGCTGTTCGAGATGTTCACCGCCCGCGTCGCGAAGGTGCTGGCCACGAAGTGACCGCCGTCCCCGCCTGCGTCGTGATCGGCGGCGGGGCGGACGGCGTCTACTACGTGCGGCAGCTCCGCCGCGCGGCCGCGGCGGGGCGCCTCGCGTGCCCGCGGGTGATCGTCGTCGACCGCCGCGCCGACTGCGCCGTGGCGGCGCTGCCGCGCGAGGGCGACCCCGCTCTCGAACTCGCGGTCTCCGATTGGGACGCCTGGCTCGCGGACGGCCTGGACGCCCTGCCCGCGGGCGCGCACCTCGTGCCGTGGCACTGGGCGCCGCACCTGCTGCGGCGCTTCCTGGCGACCCACGTCGAGCGCGCGGGAGGGCGCGTCGCCGCCCTGTCCGGGCTGCCGCCCGTGGGCACCCCGTTCGACCGCGAGACGCGCGAGGGCGACCGGGCGCTCTCGTACGCCACGTGGACCTGCCCGCCGACCTGCATCGAGCCCGCGCTGTGTCCGCACACCCGGGGCCCGAAGGACTGGAGCCTCGTCGAAAGACTCGCGTCGGATTCCGGCGGTGCCGGGGCGATCGTGTTTCCCTGCCTGCACCTGGTGTGGGGCGTCGGCACGATCCCCGTCGCGGCGATCCTCGCGGCCCGCGACCGCGTCGTGGCCCGGCTGCGCGCCGACCCCGCGCCCGCCCGCTGGCGCGTCGGCACCGCCAGCCACTGCCACGGCCTGCTGGCCGGGATCGAGGTCTCCGTCTGAGCCGCCAACCGGCGCCTGGGCGCCGGCGTCCAGGGGGTGTGTGAGCGAGACGCGGGCCGCGGACCCCCTGGTGGAGCGGGCGCGAGGCGGCGACGACGCCGCGTTCGGCGCCCTCGTCGAGGCCCACCAGGCGCGGGTGTTCCGGGCGGCCCTGGCGGTGCTGGGCTCGCCGGAGGAGGCGGAGGACGTGGCGCAGGAGGCGTTCCTGACGGCGCACGCGAAGCTGCACACGTTCCGCGGCGACGCGGCGTTCTCGACGTGGGTCGGCCGCATCGCGTGGCGCGCGGCGCTCGACCGCCGCCGCTCGCTGGTGCGCCGGCTGAAGCGCTTCGTCAGCCCGCCCGAGGACGAGTGGCCCGAGCCGCCCGCGGGCGACCCGTCGCCCGAAGCGCAGTTGCTGGGCCGGGAGCAGCGCGACCGCACCCGCCGCGCGATCGCCGCGCTGCCCGCGGGCCTGCGCGACGCGCTGTTGATGGCGACCGCGGGCGACCAGCCCTACGAGCAGGTCGCGGCGGTGCTCGGCATCCCGGTCGGCACCCTCAAGTGGCGGGTGAGCGAGGCGCGCAAGCGGGTCAAGGCGAGTCTGGAGGCCAGGCGGTGAGCGAGTTCCGCGACGACGCGGCCGAGCGCGCCCTGGACGCGGTGGCGCGGGCGATGACCGCCCATCCCGCGCCCGACGTCGCCTCCGCCGTGCGCGCGCGCCTCGGCGCGGGCCGGGCGACTCCCGCGGCGCGGCCGGGGTGGACCGCGGCAGCGCTGGCAGCGGCGGCGGCCGTCGTGGTCGCCGTGTGGCTGGCACCGGAGCGGCCTGTTCCGGCGTCACCCGCGACGACCGTGGCCCGCGGGCCGCGTCCGCCCGCGGGTCCCGCGCCCGTCCTGGCGCCGGCCCCGACCCGCCCGGCCCCGCGGGTCCTGGCCCCGGCGGCCACGGCGGCGTCCCGTGCCGCCGCGGCGTCCCGTGCGCCGGCCCTGGCCGAGCCGTGGCCCGGCGACGAGTTGAAGGCCGCGCCGCTGCGGCTCGACCCGTTGACCGAGCCGAGCCTCGCGATCGACGGGATCGAGCTCGCCCCGCTGGCCGGTCCGGCGCCCCTGGAGTTCGAGGCCGTGGACGTTTCCGGACGTGGAGAAGAGGAGTGACGATGAAGAACCGCTGCCTGGCGTGCCTGTTGTCGGCCGTGCTCGCGGCGCCGCTCGCGGCGCAGACGCCCAACCCGCCGCCGCCCCAGGCGCCGCGGCCCCCGATCGCGCCCGAGGCGCAGCCGGAGCCCGGGCGCCGGGTGAAGCGCAACGCGCTGCCCACGACGCTGCAGTTGCGGGTCGTGGTCAGCGACCAGGTGGGCGCGGGCGAGCCGCAGAAGCGGCAGCTCGACCTGCGGCTCGCCGAAGGCGAGCGCTTCTTCCTGCGCACCGAGGCGCAGAACACGGCGCTGCGCCCGCGGCTCAACGCCGACGCGCGGGCCGAGATCATGGGCGACCGCGCGGCGCTGCAGCTCACCGTCGAGTACACCGTGCAGGAGACCGGCGGCCGGCCCGGCGACGACCGCTCGCCGAGCAGCTTCCGCTACCAGTGGTCCGACGTGGTGGTGGAGCTGGGGAAGCCGACGATCGTGCTGCAGACGTCCGACCCGGCCGCCGAGCGCCGGATCGCGATCGAGGTGACGCTGTCGGCGGTCAGGCCGTAGTGGCCGCTCAGGCCCGAGCGATCCGCTCGACTCCGTCGCAGAAGGCGTCGACCTCCGCGAGCGTGGTGTAGACCGAAGGGGTCACCCGGACGCACTGGAAGTCGTCGCGCACGATCGGCGTCACGAACACGCGGTGCTTCTCGAGCAGGCGCCGACCCAGTTCCTCGACGGCGATCCCGTCGAGCGCGAAGCTTCCGAGCCCGCACGAGAGCGCCGGGTCGCGGCTGGTCAGGAAGCGCACCCGCGGCAGCGAGGCGAGCCGGCTCATCCAGCGCTCGCGCAGGTAGCGCAGCCGTGCCGCCTTGCGCGGGACGCCGAGTGCCTCCGTGAACGCGACCGCCTCGACGATCGCGTTGTGCGGCGCGGCGGGATGGGTGCCGATCTCCTCGAACTTGCGGATGTCCGCGTCCATCTCCGCCGGCGCGGCCATCAGCGGCCACAGCCCGGCGATCTTCTCGCGCCGCACCGAAAGGAAGCCGGTGCCGATCGGCGCGAACAGCCACTTGTGGAGGCTGGTCCCGTAGTAGTCGCAGCCGAGCTCGTCGCGGGTGAACGGGAGCTGGGCGAAGGCGTGGGCGCCGTCGACGATCACCTCGCAGCCGTGGCGGCGGCCGAGCGCGACGATCTCCTTCACCGGCATCACCAGCCCGGTCAGGTTGACCACGTGGGAGACGAGCAGCACCCGCGTGCGCGACGTGATCCGCTCGGCGTAGGCGTCGACCAGCTCGCCCGCGCTCTTCGGCGGCGTCGGGATCGGGAAGGTGACGAGCTCGACGCCCTCGCGGCGCTGTCGCTGGCGCAGCGCGGTCAGCATCCGCGGGTAGTCCTGGTCGGTCGTCAGCACCTGGTCGCCGGCCTTCAGCGGCAGCCCCAGCAGGCAGGTCTCGAGCGCCTCCGAGGCGTTGCGGACGACCGCCATCTCCTCGGGGTCGCAGCCGAACATCCGGGCCAGCGAGGCGCGCGCCGACTCGATGCGCGGCTCCTGCCAGCGCCACATCGCGAAGGACGGCGCCTCGTTGCCCAGCGACAGGCCCCGGAACAGCGCGTCCATCACGACCCGCGGGGCGGGCGAGACGCCGCCGTTGTTGAGGTTGATCAGCGAGCGATCGACCGCGAAGGCCTGCTGGACCGGACGCCAGAAATCCTCGTCGGCGGCCAGTTCCCCCGGCGTGCGTCCGGCGGCGGCGGCATCGGCGGCCGCGGACAGCGCCGCCGCCGCGGCGGCGACGCCCGACAGCCCGCGCAGGAACTCGCGGCGATCCGGCATGGGGCCCCCTCTCGCGTGAATCGACGTGACGTGGCGTGGATGCTAGCAGCGGCCCGGCTACAATCGAAGGTCTGGCCCCTTGCGACCCAGGAGACGATTTTCGCCATGGCCGAGTACGTGAAGGTGATCGCTGCCGCCGAACTGCCCCCGGGGCAGGCCCGCGAGGTCCAGGCCGGGGGCCGCACGCTGGCGCTGGTCAACGTCGAGGGCCAGTTCCACGCCGTCGACAACCGCTGCGTGCACCGCGGCGGGCCGCTGGGCCAGGGCTTCGTCGAGGGGCACCTGCTGGGCTGCCCGTGGCACGCCTGGAACTACGACGTGCGCACGGGCGAGATGACCGGCAACCCGGAATTCAAGGTCGCCTGCTACCCGGTGCGCGTCGAGGACGGCCAGGTGCTGGTCAGCCCGGAACCGGTGGCGCGATGACCTTCGCCGCCCGCCTGCGCACGGCGGCCCTGCTCCTGGCCGCAGCTCCCGGCTTCGCCCAGGAGCCCGCGCCGTCGCCGACGCCGGCCCCGCCCAGCTTCCCTTCCGACGTCGACCTGGTCACGGTCGACGTGGTGGTCACCGACCGCAAGGGCAAGCCGGTCGAGGGCCTGACCCGCGACATGTTCGAGATCCGGGAGGACGGCAAGGTCCAGACCCTGGCCTCCTTCGAGGCGGTCCGCATGCCGGACACCAGCGCCCCGCCGCCGCCGCGCCGGCCGGTCTCCGACAACCTCGCCGCGGAGGCCGAAGGCCGCACCGGCCGCACCTTCGTCGTCGTGTTCGACGACATCCACCTGACCCCGCACCAGGCGCACCGCGCGAAGAAGGCGGTCGCCGAGTTCCTGCAGAAGGGCACCCGCGAGGGCGACCGCGTGGTGCTGGTCTCGACCGGCGGCGACGCCTGGTGGGCGACGCGGATGAAGCGCGGCGCCGACGAGCTGATCGCGCTGCTCAAGCGCCTCGACGGCCGCAGCCTGCCGCAGTCCGGGATCGACCGCGTCTCCGAGTGGGAGGCGATGCGCATCCACGTCTACAACGACGCCCAGGTGATGGACCGCGTCGCCCGCCGCTTCGAGCAGTACGGCGTCGCCGGCAGCGCCCAGCTCGGCGACCGCTCCCGCACCGACAACATGTACGCGGGCGAAGGCGACCCCTACGTGCGGGCCCGCGCCTCCGAGGTCTACTGGCAGAGCTCGACCAAGAACCGGCTGACGCTGGAGGTGCTCAAGCGCATCCTGCAGTCGATGGCCGGGGTCAAGGGCCGCAAGAGCCTGATCCTGGTCTCCGAGGGCTTCATCTACGACCCCAACCTCGACGAGTTCAAGGACACGATCCAGCAGAGCCGCCGCTCCAACATGGCGATCTACTTCCTCGACACCCGCGGCCTCGGCGGGCTGTCCGCCTACTTCGGCGCCGAGTTCGGCCCGGCGCTTCCGGAGCAGGACCTGGCGTTCGCCTTCAGCGAGAGCTTCGAGGCGAGCGAAGGCGCCGAGTCGCTGGCGATCGACAGCGGCGGCTTCGCCGTGCGCAACACCAACGACCTCGCCGCCGGCATCCAGCGCATCGCCGACGACTCGCGCGTCTACTACCTGCTCGGCTACAACCCGACCAACACGGCGCGCGACGGGCGCTTCCGCAAGATCGAGGTGAAGGCCCTGCAGAAGGGCCTCAAGGTGCGCGCCCGCAAGGGCTACTACGCGCCGCTCGACGGTGTCGCCAAGGGTGAGAAGAAGGTCGAGGGCAACGACCCCGAGATCCAGCAGGCGCTCGACTCGCCGTTCGAGGCGGGGGCGATCCCGATCCGGATGACCTCGTACGTGTTCGACGAGACGCTGCTCGGCAAGGCGACGACGCTCGTGGCCACCGACGTCGACATCCGCGACTTCGCCTTCCGGGAGGAGGAGGGGCGGCTCGTGAACGCGCTCGAGTTCCTGCTGATCGTCGCCCACCGCGAGAGCGGCGAGTACTTCCGCTACGACCAGAAGATCGAGTTCAAGCTGCAGCCGGAGACCAAGGCGCGGATCGACCAGGCGTGGTTCCCGATCGTGCGCGAGTTCGAGCTGGCCCCCGGCGGCTACCAGGCCAAGATCGTGGTGCGCGACCAGAACAGCCGCGAGATCGGCAGCCTGATCCACGAGTTCGACGTGCCGGCGCTGGACGGCCTGCGCACCTCGACGATCGTGCTTTCCGACACGCTGCAGCCGCAGCCCGAGGGCAGCACGGCGCTGCCGCGGCCGACCGTGCTGGCGCGGCGCGACCTCTCGGCCGGCATGATCTACGCCCAGTACGACGTCTACGGCGCGGGCAAGGACCCGCAGACGAGCATGCCGAAGGTGCGCGCGGGCTACGAGATCCGCAAGGCCGACGGCACCCGTGTCGCGAAGTTCGAGCCCTCCGAGATCATGGCCACGTCGCTCGGCCGCCTGTCGCGGCTGGTCGGCACCCCGCTCGACAATGCCGACCCCGGCGACTACGAGTTCGTGCTCGAGCTGTTCGACGACGTCAGCGGCAGGACGCTGCAGGTCGTCGAGCCGTTCACGATCGTCGCGAAGAAGGAGTAGCGGCTACTCCCAGGGGATGTCCGGCATCTGGAGGCGGTCGACGCGCTCGCCCTTCTCCAGGTGCCGGGCGCACAGCTCCTCCAGGTCCTCGGGCTTCACCGCCGCGTACCACTGGTTGTCGGGCTGGACCGCGACGGCGATGCCGCGCGAGCAGTGCTTCAGGCAGCTCGTGCTCTGCGCCATCACCCGCTCGTGCAGGCCGCGCTCGCGCAGCATCGCCTTGAGCCTGTCGTAGAGCTCCTTCGAGCCCTTCTCGCCGCACGAGCCCTTGGGGTGGCCGGCGGGGCGGTTGTTGACGCAGACGAGCACCTGGCGTTCGGGCACGGGCATCGCGGATCGACCTCCAGCGACGAGTCTACTCGCGCGGCTCGCGCCAGGCGCGCAGCCCGGCCTCGGCGCTGGCGAAGAGCCAGAGGGCGATCAACGCCGCGAAGTGGGGCATCAGGCCAGGGCGGATCTCGGCCGCCAGCCGCTGCGAGAGCGCCAGCACGCTGCCGAAGTCGGAGAAGTACACGGGATCGGTCGGCATCCGCAGCAGCGTCTCGACGACGAGTGAGCGCAGCGTCAGCACCGCGACCACCGCGGTCGCGAGCGCCAGCCCCCAGCCGAGCCGGCGGCGGCCGGCGACGACCTGGCCCGCTCCCGGCCACAACAGGCCGGACAGGATCAGCGGCCGCCAGCGCGAGCTGGCGGCGCTCCGCGCACCCGCGAGCCGACCCAGCACCCGCGCGACCAGGGCCTCGCGGGCGGCCAGGTCGGCGTCCGCGGGCGGCGCCGCGACGAAGGCGCCCGGTCCGCGCGTCGCGTCCGGCGCGTCGTCGCCGCGGGCGATCACGTGGAAGTGCAGGTGCGGCACCACCTCCGCGAAGCAGGCGACATAGGTCTTCGCCGCGCCGGTCTCGGCCTGCAGCGCGGCTGCCGTCTCGCGCAGCAGCGGACCCAGGGCCGCCGCTTCGTCGGGCGTGAGTTCGGCCACCTGCTCGACGTGGCGGCGCGGCACCACGAGCAGCCAGCCCGGGTGGACGCCGGGCTCCGGCTTGCCGTGGACGAGGAAGGCGCCGCGGGCGAGCGGCGGCGGCGCGATCGCGGCCGAACCCGCCGCGATCGCGCACAGGGGACAACCATGGCTCACTCGATCACCACCCGGTCGGCGGCGCCGCGGCCGAAGGTCTCGGGCGCGTACATCTCCTCGGCCCGCGGGTTGGGCGCGACGAAGGTGCCGGGAGTCGTGGCGCGCGCGACGTAGGAGTACTCGTGCACGCCCGCCCACAGCGTCGTGGCGAAGGCCTCGGCGCGGTCGTCGCGCAGGTTCTGGTGCACGTACCAGCGCGGGAAGTACCAGCGCCAGTGGAACCCGAGGGGCAGCGGTCGGTCGGGCTCCGACGGCGCTCCGGCCGCCGGGAGCTCGGGGTTGAGCGGCTCGAAGCCCGCGGGCAGCGGGTCGACCAGCGCGACGTGGTGGCGGCGCGCCGGGGCGACGAGGTCGAGCTTCACGCGGACCCGGGCGCCGGCCCGCACCCGCCAGGTGCCGTCGGCGTCGCGGCGCACGTCTGCGGGATCGTCGACCGCCTCGTAACGGCGGACCACGCCGAAGCCCGCCTCGTACGCGGGCAGCTCGAGCGAAGCCGGCACGTAGCGCAGGCCGAGCCGGTAGTGGAGCCGGCCGCGGCCATCCTTCGCGAGCACCAGCTCGCCGCTGCCGGCGGCCAGCAGCGCGTCCATCGGCACGCTCCAGTGCTGCGCGGACGCCGCGCGGCCGCGGAAGGCCGCTTCGCCGACCGAGGCGGCGCCCAGCCAGGCGGCGGCGGAGAAGTCGGGAGCGGCGCTCTCGAACGCGCGGAAGTAGCGGGCCAGCGCCAGCAGCACGAACGCGTTCTCCTGCGTCGTCGCCCAGCGGCCGCCGACGCGGCCGGCCTGCAGCCCGGCGACCAGCTTTTCGACCAGCGCATGCTTCGGCTCGGCGGCGAGCAGGCCATCGAGCGCGATCGCGTCGCTGCGACGGCTGGAGTGGAGCACCAGCGGCCCCGACTCGGAGTAGCGCTCGGCGAGCGTCGCGGTCGCGGCGGTGACGCTCGCGCGATTCGCGATCGCCTGCAGCGCGGCCGCGCGCTCCACGCCGCCGCCCGCGTCGTCGGCGAGCAGCGGCAGCAGCAGGCCCAGCGCCTCGAGCGGGCCCTGGGCCGCGGCGTCGGCCGCCAGCGCCCGCACCACCTTCGCGTCCCGGTCGCCGAGCAGGCCGCGCACGTGCAGCGCGTGGGCGCGGATCGCGCGCCAGGCAGAGGCGTCGTAACCGCGATCCGGACGGCGGCCGTCGAGGGCGCGCAGGTAGCGCTTCGCCCGTTCGAGCGTCGCCGCCGGGACCTCGAGACCCGCCGCGCGGGCGCGGACCAGGGCGTGCGTCGCGTGCGCCGAGAGCCACGGCCACGACTCGCCGCCGCGGCTCCAGAAGCCGAAGCCGCCGTCGCCGTTCTGCAGCGAGACGAGGCGCGTCACGGCGCGACCCAGCGCGCGGTCTGTCTCTTCGCGCGAAGGCAGGTCGCTGGCTCCCAGCGCCGGCAGCACGTCGCGCATTGCGACCAGGCCGAGCAGCCGCGACGCGACCTGCTCGGCGCATTCGAACGGGTACGCCTTCAGGTACAGCGCCGCGTCCGCCAGCGACGAAAGCGCCGTCGGCGACAGCGAGAGCTCGAGGCCGCCGAAACCGGCGAGCGCGTCCGCGGGCGCGCGCACGCCCTCGGCGACCGCACCCCGCTCGACCACTCCGTAGGTCGCGAACGCCTCCGCGCTGGCCGGGGTCAGCACCGGCAGCGCGAGCTGCGCGGCGTCGGCACCCGGAGCCGCCGCGGCAGCGGCCTGGAACGCGGCTTCGCCGGGAGCTTCTGCGCGGGCGGGGAAGCGGACCTCCACGCGGTCGCGCGCCGGCACCGTCACGACCTGGCCCGCGGCTGCTGTCCCCAGGCCGAGGTTGGCGGCGCGCAGCGCGACGCGGGCTTCGGCGGGTGCGTCGGTCTGGTTCTGGACGACCACCGGCAGCTCGAAGCGGTCGCCGAGGTTGAGGAAGCGCGGCGGCGACGGCCGCACGGCGAGCGGCAGCCGCGCGACGAGGCTGGCCTCGCCGGTGCCGAAGCGGTTCGCGCCTTCGGCGGCCACGGCGATCACGCGCCAGCGAGTGACGGAGTCGGGCAGCTTCAGCTCGACTCGCGCCGTCCCGGTCGGGTCGGTGCGCACCGACGGATGGAACGTCGCGAGGGGCGAGAAGTCGCTGCGCAGTGTGACGGGAGCGGCGGGCTCGTCGGCGGCTTCCGCGAGCGCCATGGCCTTGCGTTCCATGGGCGCCGAGGCGGGCATCGCTTGCGGGGCCATGGCCGTCGCGAAGCCGCCGGCCGCGTATCCGAGGCTCTGCAGCCGCTCCATCGCGTCGCCTTGGGGCCGACCGGCCACCACCAGAGAACGCGAGTCGCTCGGCGAGATCCCGCCCCAGCGCCGGGCATGGAACGCGGCCAGCGGGTCGGGCCGCTGGCCGCCGCCGAGGGTGAACACCGCGTCGTCGACCACCGCAACCGTGACTTCGCCCGCCACCGGCCGCCCAAGGGCGTCCTTCAGGTCGAGCTCGATGGCCGTCTCGGCGCCGGGGCTCGTCTCGGCGTCGGCGAGGCGCGCGGTCACCGAGAGGCGGCGCGGCGTCGTCGGCACGGCGAGCGTCGTCTCGCCGGTCGCGCGCGCGGGGCCCTCGCGGCCGTCCGCGTCGCGGCCGCGGCCGACCAGCGTCACCACGGCCTCGACCGCCGGCATGTAGGCCGCCGCGAGTGGCACTCGCACGACGGCCGTGGGCCCGTCGACCTGGAAGGGCAGCGTTTCGGCCAGGCCCTCGCGCTCGAGCCGCAGCAGGCCGTGGGCCGGCCAGAACGGCGCGAGCACCAGCAGTTCGGCGGTGTCGCCGGGCGCGTACTCCTTGCGGTCCGCGACCAGCTTCGCCTCCTGCGCGTCGAGCGGCCCGGCGTCGCGCCCGGCTCCCGCGACCCAGGTCTCGACCTGGGTGACGCTGCCGCGCCCGCGATCGTCCGTCGTGCGCGCGGTGATCCGCCACGCGCCGGCCTTCACGTCCGCGAAGCGGCAGCGTTGCGGCTCTGCCGCGGACGTCAGCGAGCAGCTCCGGCTCTCGGCGACGGCGCGGACGTGGCGGCCCTTCTCGCGGCGCCACTCGACGCGCTCGGCGGCGATCTCGATCGGGCGGCCGGCGACTTTCCCACCCGCGAGATCGGAGACCAGCGCCTCCACTTCGATCGCCTCGCCGGCGCGCACGAACCGGCGCGCCAGGCGCAGGCCCGGCGCCACCTGCGCGGGGTGGACGACGAAGCTCCACGATGCGCTCCAGGCCTGCCGGTTCACGTCCTCGACCGACACGCTGGCCGCGAGCCGCACGGGTTCTTCGGGCTCGAGCCGCGCCGCGGTCAGCCGCAGTCGGTGCACGCCTTCCACGTCCGTCGTGCCGGCGAACTCCCAGCGGCCGGGGCCGGCGCTCTCGTCGTCGCGGGGGAACCAGGACGGCGCGGTGCCGAAGGCGAAGTCGTCGAGCCCGGGCGGAGCGAAGCGCGCCGGTTCGCGCGTGATCTCCCAGCGCGCGGGCGCCGCGCCGAGGCCGCCGCCGCCGAAATACGCCGCGCGCGCCGAGAGCGTGAGCGCCTCGCCGACGACCGCCTCCGGCGCGTCGCGCTCGATCGCCACCTCGAACTCCGGGCGGCGGAACTCCTGGACCTGCAGCGCGAGCCCGCCGATCTCCTGGCCCTCGGCCCGCAGCGACAGCCGCGCGTCGCCGGTGGCGCAGTCCTCCGGGAGCGCGAGCGACAGGTCGAACCCGCCCGCGCCGCCCAGCTCGGCCGTGCCTTTCGCCAGCTCGCGTCCGCGCGCGTCGTGCAGCGTCCAGTCCAGCGCGCGCAGGCCGGCGGCCTCGACGTCGCCGCGCGGGCCGGGAGCGATGCGCCGGACCCAGCCCTTGACCCGTGCCGACTCGCCGGGCTGGTACAGGCCGCGGTCGTCGAACGCGTACGCGCGCAGCGGCGGGGCGGGCGCGCGCCGGGCCCAGCCGCCGCCCCAGCGGTAGGCGGGCAGCAGCGCGACGTCGTCGCCGTGGCGGACCACGAGCAGGCCGCGCGGCCGCTCGTCGAGCGGCAGCGTGGCGAGGCCGTGGGCGTCCGTGACCACGCCCGGCAGGTTCGCCGCCGCGGGGCTCTCGCCTTCACGCTCGGCGTGGGCCAGCGCGGCTGTCGCACCGGCGATCGGCGCGCCGTCGGCGAGCGCGCTCACCCAGGCCAGAACGGACTCTGGCCCGGCGAGCGCTTCGAGTCCGAGCCGCGTGACCTGCAGCCACTGCCGGACGGGCGGGCGCTGGCGCCGCGATTCGGCAGCGACGCGGCCCTCGGCGCGGGTCCACTCGACGCTGACCAACAGTTGGCCAAGGCCCCGCTCCAGCGCCTCCGCGAGATCGACGCGGGTTTCGACGACCGCGTCGGCGGCCGCCTCCGGCCGCAGCACGCGGGTCAGGACGACGCGCCCGGGCAACGGCACCTTCTCGTCGTACCGCGCCGTCCATGCCGGCCAGTCCGCGGGATCGACGCGCCGGACCTCGAGCCGCAACTCGCTCACGTTGGTCGAGTAGATGCGCAGCGGCGCGCCGGGCTCGAGCACCGCGAGGTCGCCGCCGGCGATCGCGGCCCACGGCGGCGCGGGCGCGACCGTGAGCGCCGCGGTCGCCGGCGCTTCCAGGGTCTGCCCGTGGACGTCGCGCAGCCGCGCCGCGACGTTCACCCGGTGCGCGCCGCGGCGCGCGCCGCGCGGCGCGATCATCAGCGTCTGGCCGTGCACCTCGATGCTCGCGTCGGGCAGCGCGGGCTCGATCGCCACCAGGTCGGCCGAGAACGCCTCCTCGTCGATCCGGTTCGAGAACTCGAGCCGCCACGGCGTGCCCGGCGGGCACGCGGCCTCGCGGCCCCAGCCGCAGCGGGCCTCGACGAGGCGCAGCGGGCCGTGGGTGCGGAAGCCGAACTCCAGCGCCCGCCCGGTGGAGCGCGGGCCCTCGGCCGAGCGCAATCCCGCCGCGAAACGAAGGGTGATCGGCGTATCGGCGGGCAGCGGGGCCTCGGGCCGCAGCACGACGAAGGTGCCCTCGGGGGACGCCTTGACGAGCGCCGCGACGGTTTCGTCCGCCGCGATCTCTTCAGCCGTGGCGGCGCGCAGCGCGGGGAGCGCCGCGGAGCCAGGCGAACGCAGGCTCGCCGCGGCGCGCATCGAGCCGGCATCCATCGCCTGGTCGAAGCGCGCGAACAGCAGCGGCTGGCGCGGCTGCCCCGCACCCTGCGGGTGTGAAGCGCGCAGTTTCGGCGGCGGTGTCGCGAACGTGAAGCGATGCGCGCGCGAAAGCGTCGCGCCGCCCGGCGCCTTCGTGCCGGCGGGGACCTCGGCCGTGTAGGCCGTCGCCTGCGGGAAGCCGCCCTCGGGCTCGAACAGCAGCGTGCGGGTGCCGACCCAGCGCCACTTCCCCGCTGGCTGCGGCGAGAGCTTCACGGGCACCTGCTCGGCCGCGACCGCGTCCAGCGAGGCGACGGCGATCATCGGCTGCGAGAAGGTGACGGACAGGTTCGCGGCGCGCTCGACCTCGCCCTGCGGCGTCGCCAGTTCGACCTTCAGCGCCGCCGCTGCGGCGGGAGCCGGCGCGGGCCGCGCGGCGGGCGGCAGCAGCGACGTGCGGCGCTCGCCGGGCTTCGGCGCTGGCGTCACCGCGCGCGGCAGGCGTGCGGTCACGGGCGTGGGCTGCGGCAGGGCCGGCAGCTTCTCGAACAGCCGCGCGGCCGCGGCGGCGTCGAGCGGCCGCGTCTTCGGCGGCGGCGCGGGAGTCGCCGCGGGCGCCGGGCGCGCGTCCTCGAGCGTCAGCTCGATCCGCTTCTTCCGGGGAGGCTCCTCCGCCACCGCGACATTCCAACCCAGGACGAGCGCGAGCGCGAGCGACAGGCAGGCCTTCATGGGGCGAGGCTACGCCGCGGGAGGCGGGAGGAACAACAAGAGCCGCCAGGCCGGGTGGCTCTGGCGGCTCGAAACGACCGGAGGCCGCCGTGAGGCGGCCGCGGATCTAGTTTCCGGCGGGCGAAGCAGCCGGCGCGGGGGCGCTGGTGGCCGGGGCGCTCTCGGCGGGCGCGGGGGCCGTCGACGAGGCCGGCGCCGCCGGCTGGCTGGCGGCGGGCGCGGTCGTGCTGGCCGGGGCCGCGGCCGGGAGCTTGTCGAGCACCGATGCCTCGCGCGGGCGCACCACGGTCAGCGAGAGGCTGGTCACCATGAACACGCCCGCGAGGATCGTGGTCGCGCGCGAGAGCACGTTCGCGGAACCGCGGGGCCCGAACGCCGTCTGGGTGCCGCCGCCGCCGAACGCGCTGGCCAGGTCCTGGTTCTTGCCCTGCTGCAGCAGGACCACGGCGATCAGGAAGAAGCACGCGATGATGTGCAGGACCAGGAGCACGTAGTACAGGATCGTCACTTCGTCTTCTCTTCGGTTGGGCCGGTCCCGGGACAGCCGGGCGGCAAACCTTGAATGTACCCGATTCCGTCCCCGGCGGCCACTCGGGGCCCGCGTCCTCCCCCTACGAAAAGCTGATCGTCACCATCACCTGGACGATCTGCCCCGCCGCGATCGGGACAGGACTGGGCAAGGTTCTGGACGTGAAGCCCGCCAGCCCCGCGAAATCCGTCCCACAGCTTGCAGGCGCGCTCGTTCCGCTACATGCGTAGAGGTTAGTGGAGACGGTACCGATATCGCCAGCCCGCGCTGCGGTGATGCTGCCGGAGAGCCTCAGCAGGTAGGGATTCAGATTCTGGTAGTCGACGTCCGGCGCCGGTGCGATCGTCAGGTTGTTGGAGATGTGCCCACTGTGGCCGGAGCCCACCGCTAGCACAGGTTCCACGATTGTGCAGGCCACGGGGTTGCCGTTGTAGACGCAGGGCGCCGAGCTCGAACCCGCCAGGACGATGCTCCAGGCGGCCGGTACCCACGTCCTCGCCAGGATCCTCGCCAGCGCGTCACCCCCAGCCGGCCTGAGCGCGTTCTTGACCTCGTGGCGACTGGCCAGCGTGCCGTCCGGGTTGCGCACCTCGATCACCCAGTCCCCATGGACCTGGATGCCCTCTCGAGCCTCCTGGGCACCAGCCCCCGTCGAGGCCACGAGCAGCAGGCTCAAAAGCAGCACCGTCACCTTCGTGATCCGCTTGCACATCACCAGGTCTCCTCTCGATCTCACGAGTAGCCGCCGGATCGCGGCTACCGCCTTCCAACCTTGACGGACTGGATGTTCCCGGCGTCCAGCACGCCGTCCACGGCGGCGACGACGTCACCCTGGGGGCTCCTTACTGTGAGGGCGAAGCGGTCGCGGCCGCGGCCGGGCTCGCCCCGATCCTCGGCCCGCGCCTCGAAGGTGTAGCCAGATATCCCGTTCCAGGTGCCGCCACCGGCCAGCATCACCGAATCCGCGACCGCTCCCGACCGCCGCCGGCCTGGCCGGACGCCGGGGTCGTCGTTGAACCGGACCCACTCGAACCGCGTCGCCTCGAAGCGATCCGAACGCCGCCGCTTCTGGTGGTGCGAGCGATCGCCATCGCCTCGGCCCGACCGCACCGCCGGCCCGGCGACAGGTTCGGTGCCCGTCAGCACGTAGAGGAGGCGGTCGGGCGGGCTCCGGCGCGCGCCCTCCGAGACGCTGAAGTGGAACCAGTGTTGCGTGTCAGGAGAATCGGTCATCGTCCCGCTGCCGTTCATGCGCCCGGCCAAGAATCCGGCCGCCGGAGCGAGCTCCATCACCGCGAACGGCGAGAACGAGGCTGCCGTGCCGCAGACGCTGGACTGGGCGCGGTCGTTGGAGGTCGTGGTGTCTTTCCACTGCGTGCCGTCGTGGTGCATCAGCCTCTGGTTGGCCGTCTTGTAGGCCGCGGCATCGTACGAGACGCAGACCTCCGCATCCCCGCCGTACTGGGCCGTGGTCGTGACCTCGACGACGAGCGGCGGCTCGCCCATCGCGTAGCCTGAGGGCGCGTCCGGGTACGACGCCGCGGGGTAGACGTAGGTCGTTCCGGGTTGCGTCACCGCCGCGAACTTCACGGTCACCCTGGGCGAGACGGGAGAGACGGCGAACGTCACACGCACGTCGTTTCCCGTCGGCGTGTTCGGCATGTCGACGCCATCCGTGACCGTGATCGACTCCTGGATGGCGATCACCACAGCGGGCTGCGCGGCGACCGCGTCGGTCACGACGATCGACTCGACCACGTCGATCGTCACCAGGGGCACGCCCTCGACCCTCACGTTCACCGTCACGCTGGTCCGGTCTCTGCCGCCGTTGGCGGTGCCGCCGTCGTCGCTGACCTCGATCGTCAGAGTCGTGTCGGTCGCGGCGGCACGCAGCGGGGGCTTGAAGCGCAGCTCCGAGCCGCTCACGACGTAGGTCCAGTTGCCTGCCGCCGTCCCGTTCGTGACGGCGCCGACGATCTCGTTCGAGATCACACGGAGCGTGAGGCTCTGCGCGGCCTCTCCTGGGCCTGGCGACAGGCCAGCCAGGGCGAGCGCGAAGTCCCGGGCGGCCGTCAGCACGAGCGGCCCCGGGGAGGCGAAGCTCGGCGCGTCATTGACTGGCGCGACTGTCACGTTGACGACGGCGTCGATCGACGCGCCGGACGGGTCGGTGGCGACGACGCGCAGCTTCGTTGCGCCGCTGGCGTTGGCAACGAAGGCCAGGGTCAGCGTTCGGGCCGCGTTGTCGACGGCCGTGGTGAGGAGGCTCGTGTTGCCCGACGAAGCGCTGAACGTGAGCGCTTCCCCGTCCGGGTCCGAGAAGTAGTCCGCCAGGCGGATCACGCGAGGCCCGGCATCCTCGAGCGCCGAGATGTCCGGAATCGGCTCACCCAGCACAGGCGCCCGGTTGAGGACGCTGACCGCGACCGTGGCGGAGTCCTGGCCACCCTGGCCGTCGCTGACGGAGTACGAGAAGGACGCGCTGCCGAGGAAGCCCGGCGACGGCGTGAACGTCACCTGGCCACCCGCCAGGACCACGCCGCCATACGCTGCCTTGCCGACCGCCACGACCGCCAACGCGTCCCCGTCGACGTCCGTGTCGTTCGCGAGGAGTTCCGCAGCGTCGATGGTGAGCGGCACGCCCTGGAACGTGGAAGCGACGTCGTCCCGGGCCACGGGTGCGTCGTTCACGGGCTCGACCGTCACCAGGAACCTGGTCGCGACCTGCGCTCCGAAGGGGTCGGTTGCCACGACGGTCAGCTCCGTGGACCCGTTCGCGTCGGGAACGAAGCTCACCTCGAGCGCCCCCTCCGATTCGTCAACGCGCGCGCCGGCCAGCGTGACCTTGCCGGACGTGGCGCTCAGGGTGAGGTGGTCGCCGTCCGGGTCGGAGAAGTAGTCGGGCCAGAACACGACGTGCGGGGCGGCATCCTCGACCACGTTGATGTCCGGGATGGGTCCGCGGAACGTCGGCGGGTCGTTGACGGGCGTGACCGTGAACGTGACGCTGGCCCGGATCGAGCCGCCGCGGCCGTCACGCGCTTCGACGCCGACGATGTCCGTGCCATTGAAGTTCGGTGACGGGCTGTAGGTCAGCTCGTTGCCCGCCAGGCTCGCCGTGCCGGTCGCGGCCGCCTGGACGATCGCATAGCTGAGCGCTTCACCCTCGGGGTCGCTGCCCAGGAGCGTGAGGCTCACCGGCGTGTCCTCGGCCGTTTCCACCTTCACGTTGTCCAGTAGCGGCGGCTGGTTCGGCGCCGTCACGTCGATGCGGATCGAGGCCGCGGCCGAGCCGCCCCGGCCGTCGTCGATCGTCACCTCGAGCTGGTCGGTGCCTGCGAAGTCCGGGGCCGACGTGTAGACGATCGCGTCGCCGTCGACGGCGGCCGTCCCGTGGCTCGGCAGCGAGGTGATGAGGGCACGCAGCGCGTCGCCGTCCACGTCCGTCGCCCCGAGAGCGATCCTCAGCGGGGCGCCGCTCTCGACCTCGACGACCTGGCCGGCGAGCACCGGCGGGTCGTTGACCGGGGTCACCGTGACGCGAACGTTGGCGGCCGACCAGCCGCCACGGCCGTCGCTCAGGTCGTACACGAAGGAAGCGACGCCATTGAAGTCCGGATCGGGAGTGAAGTCGACGTGGCCGTCTTCGCGCAGCCGGGCGCGCCCGTTCGCGGAACCGCCGATGGCGATGATGGAGAGCCCGTCACCGTCCGGATCGGTGTCGTTGGCCAGCAGCTCCGCCGCAGGGATCGTGAGCGTCGGCGCGTCTTCTTCGATCGTCAGCACGTCGTCGGAAGCCTCGGGGTGCTGGTTGACGTCCCGCACCACCCACGTCAACGTCGCACTCGAATCCTGCACGCCGTCCGAGATCGTGACCGTGACCGCGTAGGTGCCCGCCGCGTCCATCGGCAAGGTGCCGCTGATCAGCCCTGTGTGGCGGCCGATCGACAGCCCCGGCGGCAGGCCTGTGGCAAGGAAGGCGACCGTCTTGCCTTCGCCGGCCGTCCAGGTGAGCTGCAGCGCGACGCCCTCGCCCTCGCCCGAAGCCTGGTCGCCGGGAGCGCCGAGCAGCGGTGGCTCGTAGGGCTCGAAGGTCGCGGTCACGACCTGCAACGACTGGCCCTCGACGGCGAGCCGCGGATCGGCGACGAAGCTGCACGTCGGCTCCGCGCCAGTGCACGCACCGCTCCAGCCGACGAAGCGGGTGCCGTCGCCCGCGGTGGCGGCGAGCGCGACGGACGACAGGAACGGGGCAGGACCCTCGCAATGAACCGAGTCGCATGGGATCTCGACGCCTGCAGCCGTGGCCGTGACGAGCCCCGGGGCGCCGCTGCTCGCCTGCTCGATGCGCACCCCGATCGGCACGAACAGGCGAACGGCGACCTCCAGGTGCTGGGCGATCGCGGCCTCGGTGAGCGGGAAGGCAAACGTCCGGTTCGTCGACACGAGGGTGCCGGCCACCGTCCAGCGAGGCTCGCTCGCCTCGAACGGCACTTGCGCGTGCAGCTCGGCGGTCCCGACGGGCAACTGGAACGTGCAGGTCCGCTCGAAGAAGTCCGCCACGTCGCCACCCGCGCACGTGTCGGCGCCGCCGGTCGCCGTGACGATCAAGCCCGGCCCGGCGACCACTGTCACGGGCACTCGCAACGGCTCGAACTCGGCCGTCACGACCTGGAACCCGGTGTCCGGCGCCACCCGCCGCGGATCCACGACGAGCGAACAGCTCGGCTCGGTTCCGCTGCACGCGCCTCCCCAGGCCCCGAACACGGCCTGCCCTCCAGGGACCGCGGTGAGCGTGACGGGCGCGAGCGCCGGCGCCAGTCCGAGACAGCGCTCGGTGTCGCAAGAGAAGTCGGTTGTCGGCATCGTCGACGTCACGCTGCTCGCCGTACCGGAGGGCGCCTGGCCGATCAGGACGGCGAACGGCGAGAAGAACGTCGCCTTGATCTCCAGCCCGAGATCAGCGGCTGACGCGGGAACCGTGATCTCGTAGTTCTCCCCAACGCCGACGGAAACGCCGCCGACGCTCCAGCGCGTCTCGCCGTGCGAGATCGGCTTCTGGGCGCGCAGTTGGGCGGTCCCGACGGGCAACTCGAACGTGCAGGTCCGCTCGAAGAGGTCGGTCACGTCGCCACCCGCGCACGTGTCGGCGCTGCCGGTCGCCGTCACGATCAAGCCCGGCCCGGCGGTCACCCGAACCTCGACCCGCCGCGGCTCGAATCGGGCCTCGACCAGCGTCGTGCCACCGGACGCCAGGTACGCGAGTGGATCGATGAGCAGATCGCAGGTCGGCTGGGTCCCGGCACAGGCGCCGCCCCAGGACCCGAAGACGTTGGGCTCGACCGGCTCGGCCGTCAGCGTGACCGTGCTCGCGAGCGGAGCGAAGCCTTCGCACGGGAGGCGATCCGCCGGGCACGTGAACCCGGGCGCGTTCTCCTGGTACGGCGGCAGCGTCGACGTCACGGTGCCGGGCCGGCCGAGCGCCGCGTCTCCGATCCGCTGGACGGCGAAGTGCCCGAGCAGCGAGGCGCCGACCTGCGCATCGCCGGCCAGGTCCAGGCTGACGCGGTCTGGGCCGTTCTGCGAGTGGCTCGCTCCAGCGATGGACCACTGCCAGCGCAGCATCGACTGCGGCAGCGGTGTCGTGCCCTGCACGGTGTAGCCGCCCGCTGGAAGCTCGATGGCGCACGTGCGCTCGAAGACCGACGGGCCTTCTCCGCCGACGCAGGTGTCTGCGGTCTCGACGACTTCCAGGATCGCCCCCGGCCCGGCGCGCAGCAGCAGCGTCGGCCGCGACACGGCGGTGACGGTCCACGTGAAGGTCGTGCTCACGTCCTGGACGCCGTCCGAGACCGTCACCGTCACCTCGTGGGTGCCGGCAGACTCCATCGTCAGCGTGCCGCTGATGAGGCCCGTGTGCAGGCCGATCGAGAGCCCCGGTGGCAAGCCCGTCGCGAGGAACGCGATCGTCTTGCCCTCGCCGGCCGACCACTCGAGCTGCAAGGAGACGTCGTCGCCCTCGGCGTTCGTCTGGTCTCCCGGAGGCGTGATCGACGGCGGAGGCTCGGGCGGGCGGCACTCGGGCCGCGCCGGGCCGCTCGCGGCGTTCGTGATCTCGGTCGCGGTCAGGACGCGCTTGTAGAGCGACACGTCGTCGATGGCACCGCTGAAGAAGTACCGGTAGCCCGTGCCCCAGCCGACCTGGGCAGCGCCGATCACGAGCGGCTCGGCCTCGAAGTCGCCGTTCGACATCGTCCAGCCGGCGCGGAGCGGTGCAGACGCCTCGTGCGAGCCGTCCACGTAAAGGCGCGCCTCGAGCGCCGGGATGTCGATCACGAGCGCGGCATGATGGAACGCCCCGTCCGCGACCGGCGTGGTGCCGGCCAGCGCGACGGTGGCGCTGCCGTACGGGTTCTCCCGTAGCGACGCGCGCACGACCCCGTCCTGCACGAAGAGGTACCAGGCCGCGTGCCCCTGCGGGCTGCCGCAGCAGGGCGCATTCGCGAGGTCCTCGTGGGATGCGATGACCTGCGGGTCGGAGCTCGACACGCTCGTCGCGAACCACGCGGCGACACTCAGGGGGCTGGTGCCTGGCCAGTACTGCTCGGGATACCCGTTGTTCACTTCGATGCGCCCCGCGGCGCCGTCGAGGTGGAATGCCTGCCCCACGGCCCCGGGTCCGTAGGTCACGCCGCCCGCCACCGTGCCGTGGTACGCGGGCCCGGACCCGTAGTTGAGCGCCGTGCCGTCACCCGGCCACCACGCGCTGCGCGCGGAGGCCGGGAGCGCGCAGCTCGCTTCGTAGATGCGGGCTCGCACGACGGCGCTGTTGTCGGTCGGCTCGGCCTCGGGCTCGGTGCTCGTCACCGTCACCGCCAGCTCCGGCTCGCCGACGGTGAGGCCCGTCAGCTCGAACGCAATCGTGCCGGTGGTGAGCGGACCGAGCCTGTCCTGAAGCTCCCCGCGCGCCCGCCAGCGATCGAACGTCAGTACACCCCCGCTGTTGCCGAGCGGTGCGGGGACGGCATTCGTCACACTGGCGCCGGGGGGCAGCGTCACCTGCACCCGCACCCCGGAGGCTTCGCGCGCGGCCTGGTTGGTCACGCTCAGCGTGTACGACACGCGCGTGCCCGGGACCGTGGGAGTGGGCGCCGCGGCGCCGGTCACGCGCAGGTCCACGGGCGCTTCGACTCCCGCTGGCGCGGGCGAGACGACGCGGATTCGGTTGGCGCTCCAGTCGTAGTAGGCGATGTGCGGAACGCCCGCCCCGTCGAAGCGCAACCGCGGTGCCGCCAGCCACTCGACGCCGTCCCAGCCGAGAAGAGCCGCGCGGCTCTCGACCCAGGCGCCCGAGGCGCGGGACAGGTAGACCAGGCTGCCGTAGCGCCACAACGCGACCGCCGGGCGACCGCCCGCGTCGAGCTGCAGGCTCAGTCCCCAGGTGCCGCGCGACTGGTCGACGTGGTCGACGAGCGTCCACGTGGCGCCGCCGTCGTTCGAGCGCAGGTAGCCGACGAGGCCGCGGTCGTAGTCGGCCGTGGGGCTGAAGCCGCGCACGACGAGGTGGATGGCGCCGTCGGCGCTCACCGCGAGGCCCAGGTCGTCGCTGTTGCGCACGACCGTGGCGACCGGGACGGGGGGCAGCCCCGGCCGGACGTAGAACACCTGGCCCCCGTTGTCCACGTAGGCGAGGTGCGCGCGACCGTCCGGACCGATCGTCACGTCGTGCGCACGGCTCGTCGTGTAGTCGACGAGGTTCGCCCCCTCGTAGCGCAGGGGACCCGCGTCGCCGCAGTCGCCGCGCCGCGTGGCGCGGGCGGGCCAGGGCTGGGTGGGGTCGGTGGCGAGCCGGTAACGAACGTAGACGCACTCCTGGTGGTTGCCGACGTGCTCGCCGGTGTTCACCAGGGCGCTGGGGTCGCCCGCGGCGAAGGCTCGCAGGTCGGCCCAGAACGTCCAATAGGTCAGGCTGCTGCCGACGCCGCCGACCATGAACAGGTACGGGTCGCCGGTCTGCCCGAGGCCGAACTCGTGAGCGGCGCCCGAGGGCGACGACCAGAACCCGTCGTAGGTCCACGGGTACGTCGTCCACTGTCCCTCGGCCTTCTCCGCCCAGAACGTCCGGGTGCTTCCGCCGCAGCCCTCCACCTGCGTCCAGCCGACGAGGGGTCTCCCGTCCGGGGCGAAGCCGAACCCGTTCACACGCGGGCGCCGCAGGCAGTTCGGTGTGCCCAGGTCCACGGCCGACACGTCGTCGGCCAGCCAGACGCTGCCGGGCCCCTGCGCCTGGACTGACGAAGGAACGAGTCCGGTCGCCAGCACGCCGAGGACGATTGCCGCCGCCTGCAAGGCCCCGCGAACTCGCAGATGAGTCAAGGCTTGCTCCCTTCGGCCCGAGCCCAGGTCGACGAGAGGCCCGCGGTGGGTTGCCTCGCCGCCCCCAAACAGATGTCGGTGCTTGACAGGAGAGACGCTGCGACAGGTCGCTTCCTAACCGCGGGGATCGCGTGTAGTTTCCGGGCTGGCGCCTACGAGCGATGGGCCTGGGTCTGGTTGGGGACGACGACGCCCGGATCGCGGAGCGGATCGCGAATGGCGACGCTGACGCGGAGGCGGAGCTCGTCCGGCGGTTCCGGCCCGGTCTGCTGGCCGTGCTGAGGTTCCGTACCCGTGATCCGGAGCTGGCCCAGGACCTGACGCAGGAGGTGCTGATCTCGGCGATCCGGTCCTTGCGCGACGGCCGGCTGCGACAGGGCGAGCGGCTGGCCGGCTATCTGCACGCGATCGCGCGTAACCACCTGGCCAGCCACGGGCGACGGGAAGCGCGGCGACCGCGGGCGCTGCCTCTGGAACACGCCGGCGACCTCGCTGGCCCCGACGAGGCCCGCGCGCGAGAGAACCGGCAACTGGCTGCCCAGGCGCTCGCAGGCGTCGAGCCGCTCGACCGGCAGATCCTCGAACTGGCGCTCGTCGAGTGCCTCAAGCCGGCCGAGATCGCGGCCAGGCTGGGTCTCACCCCGGAGGCCGTGGGCATGCGGCGGCTGAGAGCCCTGCGCCGCGCTGCGAGCCGAATGCGAGAGTCGTTAGCTTCGGGTCGCCCGCAGCGACTTACCAAGTGAGACGAGACCACATGGACAGCACGGACGCTCACGACGAGGACCGAATCGCCCGCTACGTCGCGGATGAGCTGCCAGAGGCAGAGCGCGACGCCTTCGAAACCCATGTCCTCGACTGCGCCGAGTGCGCGCGGGTCCTGGAGCTCCTGAGCGAGATCCCCGCAGTGTTGAAGCGCCCGGCGGATCTCGCCGCCTCGGCCGTCGGACACCCCGCTTCCTCGCGGCTGCACGCGGGGCTGGGGCTGGCGGCGACGCTGGTGATGGGCCTGGCCTCGGGCCTGTGGTTGGGCCGGCAGGGCGCCCCTGCCGTCCCGGATGTCGTGCGCTCCGGACCGGCGCGAGCCGACACCCTGGTTGTGGCCGCGGTTGTCGACCTGGAGCCGGACGCCGAGGCGATCGCGCGCCGCGCCGTCACGCTGCTGTCCTGCCCCGCACCGATGCTAGGGGGAGCGGAGCGGCTGCAGGTCTCGCTCGCCGGCCCCGGCTCGCAAGTGGCCTGGACGGTCGACGACGTGGATCCCGTTTCCGGACGGGTGCGCGTCGTCGTCGACCTCGCGGGGCTCGAGGCCGGGTCCTGGACCCTGCGGTTGCTTCGAGTGGACGCAGCCGGTCGCGAGCAGGGCACGACCTCCTGCGACTTCGAGCTACGCTGAGCCGCGGAGGCCGGCACGACGGCGCCGCGCCAGGGCGAGGCTGATACCCACGACGATCACGACCGTAGCCAGCGCGAGCCAGGACCCCGTGGGGAATCGGCGCGGAATCGGGAGCCGCTGCTGGCCATCGCCGTGCAGGACGTAGCCCGCCCAGTGGGTGGGGGCGCCCCAGCGCTCGGAGCGCAGCAGCCGACGCTGCGCCCTCGCGAGGGCTTCGGCGAGCGGTCGCTCCGCGATCTCGTCGTAGAAGAGCGGCATGACCTCCCCCGAGCCCGCGTCCGTCACGTCCCAGAGCGTCGCGACCACAGCTCGCGCGCCGGAGGCGAGAAACGCGTGAGGCAGGCCGGCGAGCCCCTCGCCCGGTAGTCGCGCGCCGGCCCCGCTGCGGCAGCTCGACACGACGACCAGGCCGACCGGCAGGCTGAGCCGGTAGATCTCGCGGGCCTGGAGCAGGCCGTCTTCGTGCGTGCCGGGCGCCAGCACGAGACCGGAGCGCTCCGGGTGGCGGTCGTCGATCTGCGCGTGGACGGCGAAGTGGACGACACCGTAGCGGGCGAAAGGCAGGCCCTTGACGGTGGCCTCGTCGGCGTCGACCAGCGCGCGCGAGCCGGCGCCGCGCGCCACGGCCTTCGCCTCCTTCGCGGCCGCGGGCAGGCTCCAGGCGCGGGCGTCCTCACCACGCGCCTGCGTCGAGGCGACCGCAAGGACACGAGGCGTCTCGACGGCCGGCGAGCCGGCTCGCAGCGCCGACAATGCGGCTTCTGACGGGGCTTGCGAGACGACCACGCGCTCCACCAGCCAGGTGCGGTCGGGTGTCCGCAAGGCCGGGAAGGGCAGCCCATGCAGCTCGGCGTCGGGCGCCACCACCAGGTGCGTGACATCGCCGCCCGCCAGCTCTGGCCCGAGCAGCGCGTCGTAGAGCGCGCGGGCCTCGCGCTCGCCGGCGAAGGCACCGGAGCGCGCGCTGACTGCCTCGCGGAAGCGGCGGGCGCTGCGAAGGAGGCCGGGCGCATCGGCCACGAAGCGCGCGGCCACCCGCCCGTCGCGCCGGGAGAGGACCAGCAGGCGCTCACCGTCGACCGCGTACTGCACGAAGAGCTCACCCGCGCGAGGCGAGGGTGCGCCGGGGCCATCGGGGAGCCGCGCGGCAGGACGCGCGGTTGCTGCCTCACGCCGAGTCCGCTCGTAGGCGGACTCAGCCTCCTCGACCTGGCCCTCCAGATCGGCGCGCTCGGCGCGCCCGCTGGCCTCCGACAGCCGCCGCTGCAGCTCGCTCAGCCGCGAAAGCGCATCGCGCTCCGCCGAGCTGAGCGCCGTCGTGGCCCCGGCCTGGGCGATGCGCAGGCGCAGCTCGCGGGCCCGCCCCTGGTCGAGCACCTGCCAGGCGCGTGCGGCCTCGCCACGGCTCGCCAGCCATCCCGCGTAGGCGTGGTACACGTCCGCGACCTCGCGGACGAGGCCCAGCCGGAAGCGATCGAGCGCGAGCAGGGCTTCGAGCGCCTCGGTCTGGTCGAGGCTGCGACGCCAACGCGCCTCCGCCTCCGGCGCGTCCCCGCGGCGGGCCAGCAGGCGTGCCAGCCGCCCGTTCCAGACGTGGAGCGACCGCCGTGCCGCGATCGCCTCATGCAGCGACACCGCGCGCTCCCATGCCGCGCGAGCTTCATCGCTGCGCCCCAGCGCCTCCAGTGCCGCCCCACGGTCGGCCCAGGCTCTGCCTTCGGTCCAGCGCTCACCGATGCCCGCCGCGAGGAGACGTGCGCGGTCGATCAGCGCCAGCGACTCCGCATGCCGGCTCCTTGCCGTCTCCAGCCCCGCGAGCGCGAGACACGCGCGCGCCTCGAGAAGCGGATCACCCGAGGCCCGCGCCCGCGTGAGGGCGTCCTCGAGCTGGGTCTGGGCCCTTTCGAGCCGCCCCTGCTCGATCAGCAGGGCACCCAGGTCCATGAGCAGGAGGACACTGCGCCGTGCGTCGTCGAGACCGACGGCGAGTCCGAGCGCCTCGGCGAGCAACGTCTCCGCCCGGCCCGGCCGCCCGAGCTCGCGCTCGAGGCCGGCGATCCCCTGGAGCACCAGCGCCTCGCCGCGCTTGTGGCCGACGCGGCGCCAGATGCCGAGGGCCTGCTCGCGGAGCGCCAACGAGCCTTCGACGTCGCCGAGCGCAGCCCGGCCCTCGGCCAGCGTGGCGAGCACGTTGGCCCGGACCCTGTCGTTGCCGTGGGCCTCGAGCAGCGGCAGCGCGCTCTCCAGCAGCCGCTCGGCCGACTCGAAGTCGCCGCGCGCCTGCTCGACGAGACCCAGGTTCATGAGGGCGACACCTTCGTTGTTCCCGTCCCCCCGCACGCGCGCGAGGTCGCGGGCCAGCGCGAACTGCTCGTGAGCAGCCGCGTAGCGGCCGAGGCCCCAGGCTGCCGAGCCGGTCGCGTTGTGGATGCGCATGCGCAGCGCGGGGTCCGCCGCCGCTTCCGCGTGCCCGCGCGCTTCGGCGAGCAGGTCCAGCATCCGGGCGGGCTCCGTGCGCTCGTAGAAATAGGCGAGGTTGTAGAGGCTGCGAGCCGTCCCGCGCTCGTCGGCGGCGGATCGGGCGCGGGCGAGCGCGCGTTCGCACTCGGCCTTGAAGGCGGAGAGCCGGCCCTGGTAGTAGAGGATATCGGCGAGCGTCAGCCGCGCCGATACCTCGAGCGCCGCCTCGCCGCGCGCCCGGGCCTCGGACAGCACCGCGTCGGCCAGTTCCTTGGCGCGAGCGTAGTCGCCGCGGCGCATGACACGGTCGGCCTCCTCGAGGCGCGCATCCACTGGCGCCTCGGAGGCCGCCACCGGCCTCGTTGTCGGCACGCCCAGGACGAGGAACATGGCGACTGCGCGGCCGAGCGCAGCCGACCGTCGTCTCCGGGCTCCCTGCACGCTCAATGATCCACGGACGGCGGCTCGCGTCTCGCGCCTGGGTCCTGGCGCGTCTGGGGGTGCTCGTGAGATGCGGCCCCGTCGGCGAAGCTCACGTGAAGAGGTTCCCATGGCCCAGGCCGCGTGGCGAGCGGGCATCTGTCACCGGCACTGTCGCCTCCGTCGCGAAACCGCAACGATCGCCGTCGTCCGCTGCTGCAGGGCGGCTCGCGCAGGGGCATGATCGGTCGGCCCGAAGGAGGTCGCCAGTGAACAAGACGCTCGTGACGCTCTCGGCCGTTGCCGTCCTGCTCCCGCCGGCATACGCCCAGGAAGCGCGCGCCCTGACGATCGTCGCCGGCAGCGGCCGCCCTGGCTTCGCGGACGGGCAGGGCGCCGCGGCGCAGTTCCACAAGCCGATCCGCCTCGCGCCCTTCGGGCCTGACGCGGTGCTCGTCTCGGACATCTACAACCACGCGCTGCGGGTGGTGACGAAGGCGGGCGTGGTGCGCACGCTGGCCGGCGCGCCGGACCGCAAGGGGCACCAGGACGGGCCCGCGGCCGAGGCGCGCTTCGCGTCGCCCCACGGCGTGGCGGTCGCGGCCGACGGCCGGATCGCGGTGGCGGAAGCCGAGGGGCACGTGATCCGCCTGCTGACGAAGGACGCACAGGCGGCGGGCGGGTACGTCGTGTCGACGCTCGCGGGCCAGCCGGGGCAGAAGGGGATGCAGGACGGGCCCGCGGCGCAAGCGCTCTTCAACTCGCCGCACGCGACGCTGTGGACGGGCGACGGCGCGGTGGTGACGACCGACATCGGCAACGGCCGGCTGCGACGGGTGAATGCGGGCCAGGTGGAGACGATCGCGGGCGCCGAGCCGGGCACCTTCGTCTACCCGATGGACATCGCGCCCGCGGCCGGCGGCGCGATCCTGATCGCGGACGCGGGCAGCCACCGCATCCACGTGCTCTCCCGCGCCGGGACGCTGACGACGCTCGCGCTCGACGCGCCGCTCTCGACGCCGCACGGTGTCGCGGCGGGGCCCGACGGCACCGTCTACGTGGCCGACATGAAGTCGCACCGGGTGCTGGCCGTCGACGCCCGCGGCCACGTCACCGCGGTCGCCGGCACCGGCGCGGCCGGCGCCCGGCCGGAGCAGTTGAACCGCCCCGCGGCGGTGCTCGTGCACGCGGGCTGGCTGTGGATCGCCGACCTCGACAACCACCGCATCAGCGCGCTGCCGCTCGAGTAGGCACGGCAGCGCGCGGTCCGGCTCAGCGCTCGACGACGGTCGCGGTCAGCGTCGACTCCTGGCCGTCGCGGGCGACGACCACCTCGACGGACTGGCCGGGCTGCAGCTTCTTCAACGCCTCCGAGTAGGCCTGCAGGCTGGCGATCGGCTGGCCGTCGAGGCGCACGATCACGTCGCCCGGGCGCAGGCCCGCCTTCTCGGCGGGCGAGCCGGGCGTGACCGCTGCGACCTTCATGCCCGGGCCCGCGAACGCGAAGTCGGGCATGGTGCCGAGGCTGACGCGGCGGCCGGCGGGGGCGCCACCCGCCGCCGGCGCGCCCGCGATCGTCACCGTCAGCGGCGTCGGTCGCTCGCCGAGGTAGGCGACGGCCTCCTTCGCGAAGGTCGCGACCTTGACGAGGCCCGCGCCGTCGATCTGCTCGACCCCGTCGCCGGGGCGGTGGTAGTCGGCGTGCGGGCCGCTGAAGAGCTGCACGCCGGGCACGCCCTTGCGGATGAAGCTCGCCTGGTCCGAGGCCTCCCACGTGCCCGGCACGTTCTGGCTCTCGACGCCGGTGACGAAGCTCGCGCCGCGGAAGATGTGCTGCCACTCGCTCGCCGTGCCGGTGCCGAGGATCTGCAGCTTCTGCGAGCCGAGGCGCCCGACCGTGTCGAGGTTGAGCACGCCGATCGTCTTCTCGAGCGGGAACGGCGGGTGTGCCACGTAGTGCGCCGAGCCCTGCAGTCCGGCCTCCTCCGCGCTGAAGGCGGCGAACACCAGCGTGCGGGCCGGCTTCTCGCCGGAGGCCGCCGCGCGGGCGAGCTCGAGCAGCACCGCGACGCCGCTGGCGTTGTCGTCGGCGCCGAGGTGGAGCTGGCCCTCGTGCTCCTTGCGCGCGTCGGGCCAGCCGCGCCCCAGGTGGTCGTAGTGGGCGGAGACGACCGCGGACTGACCCGCGAGCTCCGCCTTGGTCCCGGGCAGCACCCCGATCACGTTCAGGGCTTCCACCGGCGTGCCCTGCGGACCCTTCTCGACCGTGAACTTCTGGAAGTAGGTGCCTCCGTCGCCGCCGGGCTTGAGACCCATCTTCTGGAACTGGTCCGCGACGTAGCGGGCGCTCGCGGCCAGCCCCTCGCTGCCGAGGCCGCGGCCTTCGCGCTCGGGCGCCGCGAGGAAGGCGACGTGCTCCAGTAGCGCCTTCTGCGAGAACACCGGCGGCAGCTCCGCCAGCGCCTTGCGCGCGGGCAGCGCCAGCGGCGGCGCCGCCGCGCCGCGTGCGGCCTGCGGCCGCAGGTCGACCCGCAGCGGCGAGTCGGCGCCCGCCCACTGGCCCTTGATCGTGTTGGCGGGCTCGGCGCCTTCAAAGCCGAGGTACGAGTACTTGCCGTAGTGCGGCAGCTTGCGGCCGAGGCCGGGGAACGCGGCCGCCGGGTCGATCGCGATCCAGCCCACCGCCTTCTCGACGTTGCCAGGGTGGCGCGCGGTCAGAACGGCGGTGTGGCCGGCGAGGTCCATCGCCTCCGCGCCTTCGTAGGTCACCCGCGTCGCGCCCGCGCCGTGCTTCGCGAACAGCTTCTGCGCCCAGCGGTTGTCGCGCCCGAGCAGCCACGCGGCGCGGTCGGACGGCAGCTCCGCGACCTCCGAGTCGAGCTTCACTTCGATCGCGTGGGCGTCGCTCTGCCAGCCCTTCAGCAGCTCGCGATAGGCGGCCTGCTCTTCGGCGGGTGCGGACGCCGGCAGCAGCGCGAGGATCTTCGGCTCGCCGAAGATCTGGCCGATCGACGACGGCGTCTCGCGCGGGTCGAGGCGCCGGAACAGGTCGAACGCGGGGTCGACGTGGAGCGCCAGCGGTTCGGCGTCGAGCGCCAGGCTGAAGGGCTTCTCGGCCGCGTCGAGCGCCACCGTCTCGCTCCTGAGGCCGGCCGCGGTCTGCACGACGAGCGGCACCTCGAGCGCGAACGGCGCGCCCGGCTGGGCCTGCGCCAGCACGCCGGTGAGCCGCCACGCCGCGCCCTCGCGCGTGGCGGCCGTGTCGCGCACCGCCAGCACGGCGGCGCCCGGCCGCTGCGTCCAGTCCGCGAAGAAGCGGCCGAGGTCCTGGCCCGAGACCGCCTCGAACACCTTGCGGACGTCGTCGAAGCTCGCCCGCTTCCCGCGCTGCTCGCGGTAGAGCCGCTGCAGCGCCTTGCGGAAGGCGTCGTCACCGAGCTTCAGCCGCAGCATGTGGAAGCCCATCGCGGTGCGGCCGTAGCCGATCGCCTCGGTGGCCGCCGAGTGCCGGGAGCGGAACTCGACGAGCGGGAAGTCGCGGCCCGCCTTCACGTAGTCGCGGTACTTCTTGAGCGTGTCCTGGCGGTACTCGGCGCCGCGCCCGCGCTGCTCCTGGATCAGGTGGTCGGCGAGATAGGCGGTGAGCCCCTCGCACCAGTTGCCGGTCTCGTAGTCGACGAAGACCGAGTTGCCCCACCAGTTGTGCAGGATCTCGTGCGGGTAGGACGAGGTGAGGATGAACGGGAAGCGGATCACCTGCGGCCCGAGCAGCGTGAAGCTCGGCATCCCGTAGCCCGTCTCCCAGAAGTTCTCGACGAGGGCGAACTTGCCGTAGGGGTAGGCGCCGATCAGCGAGCGGTACATCTCGAGGTACTGGGCGGTGGCGGTCAGGTACTTCGCGGCCAGCGCGTCGTCCTTCTCGCGCAGGTAGGCGAGCGCCTCGACGTTGCCGGCCTGCTCGCGGTAGACGACGAGCGGCCCGCCCACGACGTAGATCTCGTCCATCGCCCCGTGCGACTCCCAGCGCGCGATCCCCTTCTCGTCGCGCGAGGTGCCGTTGCCCTGGCTGACCACGTGCCAGCCCTCGGGCTGCCGCACCTCGAGCGTGAACTCGAGCAGCTCGGGGCCGAAGTAGGGGTACCAGAAGCCGCTGCCGGCGAGGTAGACGCCCTGCTTCGAGACGATGCCCGCGGTCTCGCGGAAGCCGCGGGTGTACTCCTCCTTCTGGTCGGAGAGGCCGAAGTCGAAGGGCCCGGCGTAGGTGATCGACAGGGTCCCGTCGGCCGGCGCCGCCTTCGCGCGGTAGCGCTTCAGCTTCGCTCCCCGCGGCAGGTCGGCGTTGATCGAGAAGAAGGACACGTCGCCGAGGGGGACCTCCTCCAGCTCCGGGTTCGCGCGCGCGATCGCCAGGTTCGCGTTGAGCACGAACTCGGCGGCCTGGCCGGGCGGCAGCGTGACGCGGTCCTCGACCGCGATGCGGCCGGTGGCCGGGTCGAGCGTCAGCGTCAGCGCGTGACGGACCGGGGTGTCGCCCGCGACGGGCGATGCGAACAGGGCGGCAGCGGCCAGGAAGAGGGCAGGTCTCACCGGGGAGCTCCTTCGCGGCGGCGCGCAGGAGCGCCGCCGCGCGGATGCTAACCCCGGCTACTCGCTGCGCAGGGCGGTCATCGGGTCGACTGCGGCCGCCCGGCGCGCGGGCCCGAGGCTGGCGAGGCCGACGGCCGCGACCAGCGCGAGAGCCGCGCCCGCGTAGGCCGCGGGGTCGGCGGTGCTCACGCGGTACAACGCGCCGGACAGGGCCTGGCCGACGCCGACGGCCAGCAGCAGGCCGACGCCGGCGCCGATCGTCGCGAGGCGCAGGCCCTCGCCGCCGATCTCGCGCATCACGTCGCGGGGGCGGGCGCCCAGCGCCAGCCGCACGCCGATCTCGCGGGTGCGGCGGCTGACCGCGTACGCCATCACGCCCCACGCGCCGAGCGCGGCCAGCAGCAGCGCGGCCAGCGAGAAGCGGCCGAGGGTGTCGGCGACGAAGCGCTGCTCCCAGGTCGTGAGCGCCCGGCGCTCGCGCATCGTCATCATCTGGTAGGCGGCGAGGCCGGGCTCCTCGCGCGCGAGCGCCGCGCGCACGCCGTCCGCCACCGCGCCAGGGTCGCCCGCCGCCCGCACCAGCAGCGCCATCGAGCGCCCGCCCATCGACCCGTACGGCACGTGGACCACGAGTGCCGACTGCTCGGTTTCTTCGCCGAACTCCTCGTACTGCAGCTCGGGGGCGATGCCGACGACGTCGAAGTGCCGAACCGCCCCGCCGAAGACGAGGCCCAGCCGGCGGCCCTCGAAGCCGGCCGGGAACAGCCGCCTGGCGAGAGCGGGATTGACCAGCGCGACGGGGCGCGCTTCGGGAGCCTCGTCGTGCGCCTCGAAGTCGCGACCGGCGAGCGGAGCGGTGCCCAGCGTCCTGAAGAGGCCGGGCTGCACCGGCACGACGCTGACGCCCAGCTCGTCGGCGGGCGAGCTGCCGCCCTCGGGCAGCAGCCGCCGCTGAGAGCCGCCGTCGTCGGCGGGAATCGCCTCCGTGAATGCCGCGGCTTCGACGCCGGGCACCGCGGCCACCGCCTGCGCGGCGCGGCGGAAGAAGGCCACGCGCGCCGCCGGCGTGTCGTAGGCGTCACCCGAGAGGTAGGTCCGCAGCGAGAGCAGCGGCGTCTCGTCGAAGCCGGGATCGGCGCCGTGCAGGTGGGCCAGGCTCTGGCTCAACAGCGTCGCGCCGGCCACCAGCGCGACGCCGAGCGCGACCTGGCCCGCGACCAGGCCGCGCTGGAACAGCGACTCGCCGCGGCTCCCGCTCTCCCGGGCGCCCGCCTTGAGCGATTCCACCACGTCGACGCGCGAGGCCTTGAGCGCCGGGAACAGCCCGAAGGCCAGGCCCGCGACGACCGCGACGGCGGTCGCGAAGGCGACCACCCGGGCGTCGAGGCCGAGGTTCAGCCACGACGGCATCTCTTCCGGGACGGCTGCGAGCCAGGCGCCGACCCAGGCCTGCGCCAGCAGCAGGCCGAGCCCGCCGCCGGCGAGCGCGAGCACGAGCGCCTCCGCCAGCGCGTGGCGCACGAGCCGCCCGCGCCCCGCGCCGACGGCGGCGCGCACGGCCAGCTCGCGCTCGCGTCCCGCGCCGCGGGCGAGCTGCAGGTTGGCGACGTTCGCGCACACGATCGCCAGCACGAACAGCGCCGCGCCGAGCAGCATCGAGATCATCAGCGTCGCGTCGCCCACCAGCAGCTCGCGCACGCTCAGGCTGGCGAAACCCCACTGGCGGTGCGAGTCCGGGTGTTCGGCCTGCAGCCGGGTGGCGAGGGCCTGGAGCTGGGCCTGCGCCTGGTCGTCGCCGCGGCCCTCGCGCAGCAGCGCGAAGGCGTTGAGGATCCGGCGCTCGCGGGTGTCGTCGGCCGTCGCCCGCCACGGCACGTAGAGGTCCTGGCGTTCCGGGAAGCGGAAGCCGCGCGGCAGGATGCCGACGACCACCAGCTCGCGCCCGTTGACGCGGATCGCGCGGCCGACGAGGCCGGGGTCGGCGGCGTAACGGCGCTCCCACAGCGCGTGCGAGAGGATCGCGACCGGCTCGAAGCCGAAGCCCGCGGCTTCGTCCTCGCGGAAGTCGCGCCCGAGCGCAGGCGGCACGCCGAGCAGCGTGAACAGCCCGGGCGACACCGAGGCGCCGAGCACGCGGTCGGTCTGGTCGTCGGTCGAGAGCACGAAGTTGCGCTCGACCAGGCCGGCGACGCCCTCGAACGCCTCGAGCGTGCGCAGCTCCGCCAGGTCGGGGGCCGAGACCTCGTTGTCCTCCGGGTCGTGCGGCAGCGTCGGGTGGGTGGCGTAGACGAGCCGCAGCCGCTCGGTGCGCGGGCCGACCAGCTCGGGCCGCAGCAGCAGCGCGTTGACGAACGAGAAGGTGGCGGTCACCGCCCCGAGCCCGAAGCCGAGGCTCAGCAGCACGGCCAGCGAGTACCCGGGCCGGCGCAGCAGGCCGCGCACGGCGTGACGCAACTCGGAAGGGATCGACTCCAGCATGCCCGCTCACACTACAACCTCCGTGCCGGCCCTCGCAGCGGCCGATATCGCGCCTGGTCAAAGACTTGGGGATACCGGCTGCCGACGTCGCAGCCCGCGTCCGCAACCGCGGTGTCCGCCTGCGGACACCCGCCGGGTGGCGCTAACCTCGTCTTCATGCTCGATGCACTGAAGGACTTCTTCCGGGCGGCGCTCGCTCCTGCGGCGGAGGTCGAGCCCGAGGACCAGGAACGGGCGCTGCGGCTGGCCGCCGGGGCCCTGCTGTTCGAGGTCGTACGCGCGGACGGCAGGGTGGAGGAGGCCGAGCGCACGGTGATGAAGGCCGCGCTGCAGAGCACCTTCGACCTCGACGCCGCCGCGGTCGCCGAGATCGTGCGCCTCGCGGAGCAGCACTCGCGCGAGGCCGTCTCGCTCTACGAGTTCACGGCCCTCGTCGACCGCGCGTTCCCGGCGGAGCAGAAGAAGCGCCTCGTGGAACTGCTGTGGCTGGTGGCCTTCGCCGACGGCGTCAAGGACCCGCTCGAGGAGCACATGGTGCGCCAGGTGGCGGGCCTGCTGCACGTCACCCACCCCGAGTTCATCGACGCCAAGATCCGCGCCCGCGAGCGCTCCAGGGATCGAGCCTGAACGTCACCAGGACCGATCGCCCCCGACGGTGCGCTGCAGACAGGGCGGACGCGCCCGCCGCACCTCGGGGATATCCTGCGCGGCATGCTGCCGAACGAGGGCGCCGTTCGTTGCGAGTGGTGCACCACCCCCGCCGTGGCCGGGGCGACCAGTTGCGCGGCCTGCGGCGGCCCCGTCCGGCTGCTCGAGCCGTGGGTGCTCGAGTGCGGGTGGTGCGGTCGCTCGAACCGCCGCGACGAAACGCCGTCCTGCCTCGGCTGTGCGGGGCCGTTGCCCACGATTCCCGGCGGCCACCCGGGGCCGCGGCCCCCGGAGGCGCCCCGCGAGCTGCCGCCGGGCTATCCCCTGCGCGTGCTCTTCACGAAGAACGTGTTCGCGATCGTCGGGGCCGCCTTCACGATCCCGTTCTGCTGGACGCTGGTCTTTCCGCTCGCCGGCATCCCGCTGTGGGTGCATGGGCACCGCCGTGCGAGGCGGTGGCTGGACGCCCTCGAGCGCGGCTTCGCCACGGGCGGCGAAATCGTGTCGATCCGGCAGGACAGGACCCAGAGCATCAACCGCAGGCACCCGTGGCGGATCGAGTTCGAGTACGAGACGCCGGGCGGTCGCCTGAAAGGCCACGTCGAGGCCTGGGACCCGGCCCACGCCCAGCGCGTGCCCGGCGAGCACGTGTGGGTCGTGTACGCGCCGGGGGACCCGGCCGTCCACGCTCTCTGGCCCCCGGTGCACTGAGCCAGCCGGGCCGGGCGGCGCCGGAGGCCCCGCGTCAGGCGCCGGCGCGGACGATCTTCAGGAAGGAGTCGGCTTCCAGGCAGGCGCCGCCGACCAGCGCGCCGTCGACGTCCGCCTGGGCCAGCAGCGCCGCGGCGTTGTCGGGCTTGACGCTGCCGCCGTAGAGGATGCGGATCGCCCCCGCGACCGCGTCGCCGTGGGAGCGGGCGATCTCGCGGCGGATGAAGGCGTGTACTTCCTGGGCCTGGTCCGGCGTCGCCGTGCGCCCGGTGCCGATCGCCCACACCGGCTCGTAGGCGATCACCGCGGCGGCGGCCTCGTCGGGCGTCAGCCGGCGCAGCGCGGCTTCGGGCTGGCGGCCGACGACGTCGAAGGTTCGCGAGGCCTCGCGCTCGTCGAGCGTCTCGCCTTCACCGGCCTCGGTCACTTGAGGACTAGCGAAGTCGGCGCGGTGCTCGAGCGCACGATCCGCCGCATCGGCAAGCACCTTCGCCGTCACGGACTGCTTCGGGAGGACCCGGACGAAGAACAAGAGGCCGAGCCAACCCCGCCGTCTCGGCGGTGTCGGGCCAGGCGCCACCGGCGGGACCACAATGGCAGGTCCGGCTCGCGCCACTCGAGCGGCACCCCCTCGCCTACGACAAGCCGCTCTGCGCGTCGCAACACGGCTTCACCCTCCACGCTGCCACACGCGCCGGCGCACTCGACGTCTCGGACCGAGAGGCGCTGCTCCGATTCTTGTACTTCGACCTCCCATCGCCCAGGACAAGATCGAGTCTCAGCAAGAAGGCGCGGCCGAGACTGAGCCCAGGCTCTTCCGCTGTGCAACCCGCCTCGAGCCCACCGCGGAGGCAGTGAGCCTCGACGGCGAGCCCCATTGATAATTACGGATCTCAATGGTACGTATTACGGACCGGAGGCCCGGTATGCGTGAGTTCGCGGCAGTCGCAGTGGTTGTCAGCCTGGCAGTGGTCCTTGGGGCCTGCGCCCAGATCGACGCGGCCATCCTCGGCGAGAAGGTAGACGTGGAGGTCGTCAACGGGGGGGCAGGTCAGGCGTCTCGCGTCGCGGTGACCTTGGGCGACGCCTCGTTCATTGCCGAGCGCCTCGAAGCGGGAATCGGCGCTGGGCCAAGGTTGACCGTCCGCTCGAGGACCGGCTCCCTGCCGGCCACGATCGAGTGGCAAGCCGTTGGCCAGCAGGAGCGGTGGTCGGAAGTCCTCCAGGTAGCGGGAGTCCGGCGGGTCCAGTTGATTCTGGAACAGGGCGGGAGGGTGCGAGTAGTCAAGGAGGGCGGTCATGCGAGCGAGTGACGTCCTGCGGAGGACGCTGTTCCTGCTCTTCGTAGCTTGGTCCCGGGTCGCCTCGGCGGATCAATGCACGCTGGAGTGTCAGCGGTGAGGCGACCTTCGTTTGCTGGAATTCCGACCACGGCACTTGGTCCGGCATGCTGGAATGCGGCTACAACCCCGGCTGGCTCACCGGGCAGTCGCGAGCAGCGAGCACGGAATCGAGTGCGAGCGCTCCGTACTGGCGGGTGGTCTACCGCCCCACGGGCAGCGGTGCCGTTGCGGTGGTCGCCAGCGACGAGTCGATCCTGAGCCGGCTCCAGCCCAAGGATCTCGAACTGCCCGCCGACCATGACTTGAGGCTCTCGCTCTGCCCGGGCACGTCGAGCACTCCACCGCCGAGCGGTCGGCTGCTACAGGCCTCCCGCGCTTCCGTGCCGAAGGAGCTGGGCCGTGGCTTTCTGGTGGCCGAGGTGCGTTCCGAAGGAGCGCGCCCAGCGCTCAAGCCGCTGGCTGGGGACTCTACGACTGGCCTGGCGGCCGCGCTGGGGCCATTGACCGACCGAATCGGCTCCGCCGGCGTGGCCCCCGAGGCAAACTGGCTGTTCGCCAAGTGGAACGATGGCGCCCTGGACCTCGTCCTCGCGGTCTTCGCCGCGAGCCCGAACGGAGGAGGGAATTAGCGGCCCGGAGGGGGCGTGACGTCACGCCGCTGCCACGGCGCATAGGTGAACTGGCGAGGTGCCGACGCGTCGTCAGGGGGTTGTAGACGAGGGCGACCAGCCTCATCCGGCCCGGGCAGGCGGGCCAGGGTATCGACGCCGAAGGTGCGGGCGAGGAGTTCAGCCCACGGCCGGTAGCGGGCCCTGCGCTTGTTCCTGGGCTCGTCGCCGGTCTCGCTGCCGGGCGTGAGGCGCGAGCGCCACGGGCTGGCTGCTGCCAGCCCGCCTGAGTAGCGAACGGTGTGGTGGCGTGGCGGAGGCACGCACGCCGCCAGCCGGGCGAGCAGGGAGAGCGGGTCGAGATCGACGGCGACGATGCCGCCACAGCAGGTAGACGGCCGGGTAGACGAGCAGTTCCAGGGCGAAGCTGTGGCGAGGCCGCCGACCATCGGGGCCGCCACGCGCTTCATCAGGTCGCTGCCCGTGCCCGTCGAGCCACTGCGAGGGCTGAGCGGGCCCGCCGCAGCGCACCTGATGAACTTCAAGCAAGACCGCCCGGGGCCGGGTCTGTCTCCCGGCCCGTTCGCTACGCGAAGCTGCCGCCGCCGGCGACCAGCGCGCGCGGGTTCAACGCAGGGGTTCCCCGCTCAGGCGCCGGCGCGGACGATCTTCAGGAAGGAGTCGGCTTCGAGGCAGGCGCCGCCGACCAGGGCGCCGTCGACGTCCGCCTGGGCCAGCAGCGCCGCCGCGTTGTCGGGCTTGACGCTGCCGCCGTAGAGGATGCGGATCGCGCCCGCCACCGCGTCGCCGTGGGAGCGGGCGATCTCGCGGCGGATGAAGGCGTGGACCTCCTGCGCCTGTTCAGGCGTGGCCGTGCGGCCAGTGCCGATCGCCCACACGGGCTCGTAGGCGATCACAGCGCTGGCCGCTTCGTCCGGCGTCAGCCGGCGCAGCGCGGCCTCGAGCTGGCGGCCGACCACCTCGAAGGTGCGCGAGGCCTCGCGTTCGTCGAGCGTCTCGCCGATGCACAGGATCGGCACCAGACCGCGGTCGATCGCGACCCGCGCCTTCTTCATCACGCCCTCGTCCGTTTCGCCGAAGAGCTGCCGGCGCTCGGAGTGGCCGAGGATCACGTGGGTGCAGCCGAGGTCCAGGAGCATCGCGGGCGAGATCTCGCCGGTGAAGGCGCCCTTGTCCTCGGCGTGCATCGTCTGGCCGGCCAGCGCGACGGGCGAGCCCTTCACGACGCGCGACACGCGGTCGAGCGCGGTGAACGGCGGCGCGATCACGACCTCCGCGGGCACGGAGGACGCCGTGATCGAGTCGCGGATGGCCGTGGCCAGCGCCTCGGCCTCGGCAGCCGTCTTGTGCATCTTCCAGTTGCCGGCGATCAGCACCTTGCGCATGGGGGCCTCAGGCTTCCGCGAGACAGGCGACGCCGGGCAGCACGTCGCCGCCGAGGAACTCGAGCGAGGCGCCGCCGCCCGTCGAGACGTGGTCGATCTTCGCCGCCAACCCCATCTGGGTCACCGCCGCGACACTGTCGCCGCCGCCGACGATCGAGGTGCCGGAGCTGTCCGCCAGCGCCTTCGCCATCGCCAGCGTGCCCTGCGCGAACGGCGCCATCTCGAACACGCCCATCGGCCCGTTCCACAGCACGATCTTCGCGCCCGCCGCGCGCGCCGCGAACGCCGCGGCCGTCTGCGGGCCGATGTCGAGGCCCATCCAGCCGTCGGGGATCTCGGACACGGGCAGCGTCTTCGTCTCGGCGTCGGCCTTGAACGCGGCGGCGACGACGTGGTCGGTGGGCAGGATCAGCTTGCCCTCCGCGCGGGCGAGCAACTGCTTCGCCAGCTCGACCTTGTCCTCCTCGACCAGGCTCTTCGCCGTGGCGAGGCCCTGGGCCTTGAAGAAGGTGTAGGCCATGCCGCCGCCGACGAGCAGCGCGTCGACCCGCGGCAGCAGCGACTCGATGACCTGGATCTTGTCCGAGACCTTGGCGCCGCCGAGCACCGCGACGAACGGCCGCTCCGGCGCCTCGAGCGCCATGCCGAGGTAGCGGACCTCCTTCTCCATCAAGAGGCCGGCGACCGACTTCGCCACGTGCTTCGACACGCCCTCGGTCGAGGCGTGGGCGCGGTGGGCGGTGCCGAACGCGTCGTTGACGAAGACCGTGGCGCCGGTGTCCGCGATCAGCCGGGCGGCGAACTCGGGGACGTTCTTCTCCTCCTCGGGGTGGAAGCGCACGTTCTCGAGCAGCAGCACGCCGCCCTCGGGCAGCGCCGCCGAGCGCTTCTTCACCTCGTCGCCCACGCAGTCGGGCGCCATCACCACTTCGCGCCCGAGCAGCGCCTGCAAGCGCAGCGCGCACGGCTTCAACGAGAACTCGGGCGCCGGCCCCTTCTTGGGCCGGCCCAGGTGCGAGGCGAGGATCAGCCGCGCGCCGCGCTCGAGCAGGTGCTGGAGCGTGGGCACGGCGGCGCGGATGCGGGTGTCGTCGGAGATGACGCCGCCGTCGACCGGCACGTTGAAGTCGACGCGGCAGAACACACGGACGCCCTTCACGTCCGCGAGGTCGCGGATCGTCTGCTTGGCCACGGCCGCCTCCGAAGGAAAGAGTGAGGGCTACTTCGCCATGAAGTGGAGCAGGTCGCGCACGCGGCACGAGAAGCCCCACTCGTTGTCGTACCAGGAGAAGACCTTGGCCGTGGTGCCGTTCAGGACCCGGGTCAGCGGCGCGTCCACGATCGACGAGTGCGGGTTCTTGCGGAAGTCGATCGACACCAGCTCGCCGTTCTCCACGGCCAGCACGCCCTTCATCGGGCCGTTCGCGGCCGCGGTGAACGCGGCGTTGATCGCCTCGGCGGTGGCCGCCTTCTCGAGCGTGACCGTGAGGTCGACGACCGAGACGTTCGGCGTGGGCACGCGGATCGCGACGCCGTCGAGCTTGCCCTTCAGCTCCGGCACCACGAGGTGCAGCGCCTTGGCGGCGCCCGTCGAGGTCGGGATCATCGACAGCGCGGCGGCGCGGGCGCGGCGCAGGTCCTTGTGCGGCAGGTCGAGGATCTTCTGGTCGTTCGTGTACGAGTGGATCGTCGTCATCAGGCCGGAGACGATCCCGAACGAGTCGTTCATCACCTTGGCGATCGGCGCCAGGCAGTTGGTCGTGCACGACGCGTTCGACACGATGTGGTGCTTCGCCTTGTCGTACTTGTCGTGGTTGACGCCCATCACGATCGTCAGGTCCTCGCCCTTGGCGGGGGCCGAGATGATCACCTTCTTCGCCCCGGCGGCGATGTGGGCCTTGGCCTTCTCCGCGTCGGTGAACAGCCCGGTCGACTCGACCACGTACTCGGCGCCGAGGTCCTTCCACGGCAGGCCGGCCGGGTCCTTCATCGCCAGCACCTTCACCTTGCGGCCGGCGACGTGGATCACGTCGCCCTCGGCCTTCACGTCCTCCTCGAGGTTGCCGAGGATCGAGTCGTACTTCAGGAGGTGGGCGAGGGTCTTCGCGTCGGTGATGTCGTTCACCGCCACGACCTCGATGTCCTTGTCGTGCAGCACCGTGCGGAGGATGTTGCGCCCGATGCGCCCGAAGCCGTTGATGCCGACGCGGATGCTCATGAAAACAGCCCTCCTCGTGCCGATGCCTGTTCGCGGGGCGAGTCTAAGTCCCGCCGGAAGCGGGCGTCAAGGAACCGCGGGCGGATGGAAGATCTTGAAAGCCATGCACTTCGGGGCGCGGCTTGCCGTAGAATCGGCGCCACTTGCAGGCCTGAATGAACGAACCGACGCGAGAGGCGCTCGCGAAGCTGGGAATCTTCCGCGCCGCCTCCGACGCCATCCTGACGCTGCGGGCCGACGGCGGGGAGATCCTCGCCTCGAATCCGCGCACCCAGGCGCTGTTCGGTTTCGCCGAAGCAGACCTCGCCGGCCGCCCGCCTGGCCTGCTGTTCGAGGACGGGGAGCTGCCCCCGGGCTGGCAGGACGGCGAGCCGGTCGAGGCGCTGGCGCGCAAGGCCGACGGCGAGGTGTTCACCGTCGAGCTGGTGGCGACCCCGTTCGAGTTCGGCGGCGAGGCGCTGCACTGGCTGGCGCTGCGCGACGTGACCGAGCGCAAGCTCGACGAGGCGACGCTGCGCCAGAGCGAGGCGCGCTTCCGCAGCGCGGTCGAGACGCTGGGCGAAGGCCTCGTCATCACCGACGCCTTCGACCGCATCACCTACGTCAACTCGCGGATGGCCGAGCTGGCCGACCGCGCGCCCGAGGAGATGATCGGGCGCACCGTCGAGGAGCTGCTGATCCCCGAGGACGCCCTGCCCGACTACCGCGAGCGGATGCAGCTCCGGCTGCAGGGGGTCTCCGAGCAGTACGAGCTGCGCCTCAAGAAGAAGGGCGGCGAGGCGTTCTGGGCGGAGATCTCGGCCTCGCCGTTCCGCGGCGCGGACGGCCAGGTGGCGGGCACGCTGGGCGCGGTGATGGACGTCTCGGAGCGCAAGCGGATCCAGGAGGAGCTGATCGCGGCCGTCGACGCCGCCGAAGACGCGAGCCGCGCCAAGAGCGCGTTCCTCGCCAACATGAGCCACGAGCTGCGCACGCCGCTCAACGCCATCATCGGCTACTCGGAGATGCTGGCCGAAGAGATGCGCGACCGCGAGCTCGAGGACCTGCTGCCCGACCTCGACAAGGTCTACGGCGCCGGCAAGCACCTGCTGGGACTGATCAACGACATCCTCGACCTGTCGAAGATCGAGGCCGGCAAGATGGACTTCGTGCTCGAGGAGTTCGCGGTGCCCGACCTGCTGCGCGACCTGCAGGGCACGATCCAGCCGCTCGCGATCAAGTCCGGCAACCAGCTCGAGATCGTCTGCCCCGACGCCCTGCCGCGGGTCAAGGCGGACATGATGCGGGTGCGGCAGATCCTGCTGAACCTGCTCTCCAACGCCAACAAGTTCACCGAGAAGGGGCGCGTCACGCTGCGCGTCGAGGAGGCGACCGTCGGCCAGGCCGCCGGCCTCGCCTTCCACGTCACCGACACCGGCATCGGCATCACCCCCGAGGCGATGGAGCGGCTGTTCCAGCCGTTCATGCAGGCCGACTACACCTCGACCCGCAAGTACGGTGGCACCGGCCTCGGCCTCACGATCTGCCGCCAGCTCGCCCACAAGATGGGCGGCGACGTCACGGTCAAGAGCGAGGTGGGCCAGGGCTCGACCTTCACGGTGCTGCTGCCGCTGCGGGTGGGCGAGGCGCTGGAGCGCGCGATCGAGCGCGCCGAGCGCGCCGACGCGCCGACCCAGTCGACGCTGTTCCCGAGCCAGCGCGTGGCGGCCGCCGGGCCGCCCACCGTGCTGGTCGTCGACGACGACGGCCTGGTCCGCGACCTGCTCCAGCGCTTCCTGACCAAGGAGGGCTTCCGCGTCGCCACCGCGGCCGACGGCCACGAGGCGCTGCGCAAGGCGCGCGAGCTGCACCCGACGCTGATCACGCTCGACGTCGTGATGCCCGGCGGCAAGGACGGCTGGCAGGTGCTCGAGGAGCTGAAGAACGACGCCGAGCTGGAACCGATCCCCGTCATCATGATGACGATCGTCGACAACCCCAAGCGCGGCTTCGACCTCGGCGCCTCCGATTACGTGACCAAGCCGATCGACTGGCGCCGGCTGGGCGCCGCCATCGCCTCCTACAAGCCGGCCCCCGCGCCCAAGGCCTGAGCCGTCCTTTCTCCTTGACAGCTTAGGGGAGCGCGCCTACCTTCTCCCCTAACATGCTTAGGGAGAGTGGGAGTCGATGAGCGACGGCGCGCAGATCCTGCCCGGCACCCTGGACCTGCTGATCCTGAAGGCCGTCTCGCTGGGGCCGGAGCACGGCTACGGCGTGCTGCAGCGGCTGCACGCGCTGTCCCGCGGCGAGCTGCAGATCGAGCAGGGCGCGCTGTATCCCGCGCTCTATCGGCTCGAACGCCAGGGCCTGGTGCGCGGCGAGTGGGGCAGCTCCGACAACAACCGCAAGGCGAAGTTCTACGCGCTGACCCCGGCCGGGCGCGGTCGGCTGGCCGAGGAGCGGGCGGCCTGGGAGCGGCTGGTCGGGGCCATGGACCTCGTGCTCGGCGCGAAGGCGGCGCTCCGGTGAAACCGCTGACGGCCCTGCTCGCCCTGTTCCGCCGCCTCGGGCGCCGGGACCGCTTCGAGAGCGGGATGTCGGAGGAGATCGCGCACCACCTGGCGCTGCGCGCGGCCGACCTCGAGCGCGAAGGACTCGCCCCCGCCGAGGCGCGGCGGCGCGCGCAGCTCGAGTTCGGCGCCGACGAGCGCTGGAAGGAGGAGTGCCGCGAGGCCGCAGGCTACGCCCCGCTCGACGCGCTGCGCGGCGACCTTCGCGACGCAGCCCGCTCGCTCCGCCGCTCGCCCGGGTTCACGCTGGTCGCGACCCTGGTGCTCGGCCTGGTGCTGACCGTCGACCTGCTCGCCTTCGCTTTCGCCGACGCCTACCTGCTGCGGCCGCTGCCGATCGCCGAAGCCGATCGCCACGTCGAGCTGGTGGCGACCGTGGAAGGAGGGCGTGAGCAGTGGCAGTTCGACGCCGCCGAGGGCGAAGCGCTGGTCGCGAGCGCGGGCCGCGTCATCGATCACGCCTACCGGTTCGGGCTGCACCGGCCTGCCGTGCTGGAGCCGTCCCCCCGGCGCACGTACGCCGAGGTCGTGAGCGGCACGTGGTTCGACCTGCGCCGGCCTCGCTTCGCGGCGGGGCGTGCCTTCGGGGCCTGGGGCGGCCTCGACGAGCGCGAACCCGTGGCCGTGCTCAGTGACGCCGGATGGAAGCGGCTGCTGGCCGCCGACCCGCAGCCGATCGGTCGCAGCCTGCTCGTCGACGGCGTCGCCTTCACGGTGGTCGGCGTGCTGGCCCCCGCCGAGGGCGGCCTCGAACCGGTCGTGCCCGAGCTGTGGCTGCCGCTGGCCGCCGCCGAACGCCTGCTGCCGCTGTCGCCGCCCGCTCGCTTCGGCGTCGGTGGAATCCTGCGCCCCGGCGTTTCGCCGGAGCAGGCGGCCGCCGCGCTCGCGCCGGTGCTCGCCACGGGCTCGTCGGAGGCGCGCACCCTCCGCGCCCACCCGCGCACCACCCTCCTGCGCGAGAGCCGCGAGCTCGCGCCGCTGACGCTGAGCCTGCTGCTCGCGTTCGCCGTGCTCACCGCGGTGGCCGCGGCGAACCTGACCGGCCTGCACCTTGCGCGAGCCACCGCGCGCCGGCGCGACATCGCCGTGCGGGCCGCGCTCGGTGCCTCTCGCGGCCGGCTGCTGCGTCCGCTCGTGCTCGAAGGACTGTTGCTCGGCGGTGGCGCCCTGCTGCTGGCGTGGATGCTCGCGCGGCTCGCCGTGGCCGCCGTCGAAGGAGCGGTCTTCTCGCTCGCACTGCAGGCCGGGCTGGTGCTGACCCCCGTGGGCATCTCGACGACGGCCCTGCTCGCGTGCGGCGGGCTGGCGGCCACCGTCGGCGCGCTCGGCAGCCTGCTGCCCGCGTTGCAGGCCACGCGCGTGGACCTGCGCTCCGGGCTGGGCCGCGACAGCACCCTGTTCGGCGGCCGGCTCGGCGCCGGCCGCCTGCGCGGCGCTCTCGTCGTGGGCCAGGTGGCAGCCAGCCTCGGCCTGTTGGTCGGCGCCGGCCTGATCGCGCGCAACGCCGCTCGCGCCGACGACGTCGACACCGGCTTCGCGCTCGCCGGCCTCGTCGACCTCAACGCCGTCCACGCCGACGCCGGGCTCGTTGCGCGGTTGTCCGCGAACCCGGGCGTGCGCTCCGTGGCCGCCACCGCGTTCACGCCGCTGGCCGGGGGGCTGCCGCGCATCGACGCCACGGTCGACGGCGTGCGCCAGCGGCTCGGCCACAACGTCGTCGACGAACGCTTCTTCGACACGCTCGGCTTGCGGGTGGTGCGCGGACGCGGCCTCGCCGCCGGGGACCAGGGCGTCGTGGTCGTCAGCGAGTCCACCGCGCGCCTGCTGTGGCCGGAGGCCGATCCGCTCGGCCGCCGCCTCGACCTCGAGCGGGGCGACGGCGGGCCGGAGCCGTTCGTCGTCGTCGGCGTCGTCTCCGACGCGGCCAGCGGCTTCTTCTTCGAAGGACGCGACCGCAGCATGGTGTACCTGCCGACCGGGCCGGAGCCGCCCGGCGAACTGCTGCTCCGGGTGACGGGCGATGTCCGGGCCGGCCTGCCAGCGCTGCGCGAGGCGTGCGCGGAACAGGACGTGTTGTGCGAGCCGGTCCCGCTCGCCGACCTGCTGGCTCGCCAGCGCATGCCGTTCACCGCGCTCTCCGCCGTCGCGCTGGCGCTGGGCGCGCTGGCCCTCGGCCTCGCCTGCCTCGGGCTCCACGGGCTGGTCGCCTTCGCGGTGGCTCGTGCGACCCGCGAGATCGGCGTCCGCGTCGCGCTGGGCGCCACCCGCGGCGCCGTGCTGCGGGGTGTGCTCGCGGGTGCCGCCCGCCAGGCGGCTCGCGGCGTCGCCTTCGGCCTGCCGCCGTGTCTCGCGTTGTCCGCTCTGCTCGCGGCCCAGGTGCCGCAGTTGCAGGCCTTCGACGCCCCGGTCTACGTCCTGGTGCCGCTGCTGCTGCTCGCCGTCGCCACCGCCGCGGCGCTGCCGCCCGCCTGGCGCGCCGCCCGGGTGGATCCCGTGGTCGCGCTGCGGGAGGAGTAGCGGGGGGCCGATCGGTCCTCGCGGGTATACTCGCCGCCGGCCGGCCTCCTGCGCCGGCGCCCTGGCCTATCGCCCTTGTATTTCCTCTACAGCGTCGTGACGGGCGTCCTGTTCCTGCTGGCCCTTCCCTATTTCTTCTGGAAGGGCCGGGCGACGGGCAAGTACCTGCGCACCTTCGGCGAGCGCATGGGGCGGCTGCCCGTGTACCTGAACGTCGACGGCGAGCGCTCGATCTGGATCCACGCCGTGTCGGTCGGCGAAGTGCTCGCGGCGCGCACGCTGGTCGAGCCGCTGCGCCGGCAGGCGGGCGGGCGGCGGCTGTACCTCTCGACGACCACGATGACCGGCAAGGCCGTCGCCGAGAAGCACGCCGTCGGCCTCGACGGCCTCTTCTACGCTCCGTTCGACTGGCCGCACCCGGTCCGAGCCTCGCTGGAGACGCTCAACCCCGACCTGCTGGTGCTGGTCGAGACCGAGCTGTGGCCGAACCTGATCCACGAGGCGCGCCGGCGCGGCGCGCGGGTCGCGCTCGTCAACGGCCGCATCTCGCCGCGCTCCTTCGAGCGCTACCAGCTCGTCAGGCCACTGCTCTCGAAGGTGCTCGCCGAGGTCGACCTGTTCCTGATGCAGGCCGACGCCCACGCCGAGCGCATCCTCGCGCTGGGCGCGCCGCCGGACCGGGTCCGGGTCAGCGGCAACCTGAAGTTCGACGCCCTCGACGCGCCGCGCACCCCCGATCGGCTCCGCACGATCCTCGCGCCGTCGGGACAGATCCCGCACCCGCTGATCGTGGCCGGCAGCACGATGGCGGGAGAAGAAGAACTCGTGCTGCAGGCCTACCACGCCGTGCGCGAGGCGGTGCCCGAGGCGCGCCTGGTGATCGCGCCGCGCCATCCCGAGCGCTTCGACCAGGTCCCGGCGCTGATCGAGGCCGCCGGCTTCCGCTGCGCGCGCCGCTCGCGGACCGACCCCGGCGGCTGGCATGCGGGCGAGGTGATGCTGCTCGACACGCTCGGCGAGCTCGCGCAGGTCTATCCGCTGGCCAGCGCCGTGTACGTCGGCGGCAGCCTGGTGCCGACCGGCGGCCACAACGTGCTGGAGGCCGCGGTCGCGGGGCGCGCGATCGTCGTCGGCCCGAGCATGACCAACTTCCAGGAGATCGCGGAGCTGTTCCTGGCCGAGAAGGCGATGGTGCAGGTGGCCTCGCCCGCGGAGCTGGGGCGCGAGCTGCAGGCGCTGCTGCGCGACCAGCCGCGGCGGCGGGCGCTGGGCGAGCGGGCGCGCGGCCTGATCGACCGCAACCGCGGCGCGCTGGACACCACCGTCGAGGCGCTCGCGACGCTGCTGGGGCCCGCCCGCGCGTGAGCGCCGGGGCCCTGCTCGCCCCGCTCGGCTGGGTCACCGGGACGGCCGCGGCCCTGCGCCGCGCGGCCCACCGGCTCGGCGTGCTCGGCTCGCAGCGGCTGCCGGCGCCCGTCGTCAGCGTCGGCAACCTGAGCGTGGGCGGCACCGGCAAGACGCCGCTGGTCGCCTTCCTCGCGGCGGCCGCCCGCGACGCGGGCTTCCGGGTGGCGGTGCTCTCGCGCGGCTACGGTGGACGCTCCGCGGCGCCGTCGCTGCTCGTCTCCGACGGCGAGCGCGTCTTCGCCGACGCCGCCGCGGCGGGTGACGAGCCGGTGCTGCTCGCCCGTGCGTTGCCGGGCGTGGTGATCGCGGTCGGGCCGCGCCGCGACGCCGTCGGCGACGAGATCTGCCGCCGCTTCGCGCCGCAGCTCGTGCTGCTCGACGACGGCTTCCAGCACCTGCGCCTCGCGCGCGACCTCGACGTCGTCTGCGTGCGCGCCGAGGACCTCGCCTCGCGGCCGCTGCCCGCCGGCCGGCTGCGCGAGTTCCCCATGGCGCTCGCCGCCGCCGGCATGGCGGTGCTCTCGGCGGAGCCGGCCGTCGATGCCGACGCGGCCGGGGAGCGCCGCGCCGTCGCCCGGCTCGCGGGACTGACGGGCGTCGAGCGCGTCGTCGTCGCCCGCCGCCGACCGCTGGGCTTCTTCGACGCCGGCGGCGCCCCCGTCCCGGCGCCCGCGCGGCCGTTCCTGTTCGCGGGCATCGCCCGTCCCGGCCGCTTCGAGGCCGACGTCCGCCACGCCGCCGGCCCGCCCGTCGGCACCCGCTTCTTCCGCGACCACCACCCGTTCACGGCCGACGACCTGCGCGCGGTGGCGGCGGCCGCGCAGGCCGCGGCGGCCGACGCGCTGGTGACGACGGAGAAGGACCTGGCCCGGCTCGACGCGGCGGGTGACCACGCGGACCTGGGCCCGCTGCCGCTGCGCACGCTGCGGCTGTCGGTCGCGCTCGACGACGAGGCCCGGCTGGTCGAGCCGGTGCTGGCCCTGGCGCGCCGCGGGACGGCCGCGTGAAGGCGCCGCGGCCGTTGCGCCACCTTCTCGAGGACGCGCTGATCGGCGTCGCCGCCTTCGTGGTCGGACTGCTGCCGCGGCGTGCGATGCTGAAGCTCGGCGGCGCGCTCGGCGGGCTGCTGTCGGACCTCGATCGCCGCCACACGGGCATTGCGGCCGACGGACTGCGCCGCTCGTTCCCGGAGTGGGACGAGGCGCGGGTGCGCCGCACCGCGCGCGCGGTCTACGAGCACTTCGGCCGCGTGCTGCTCGACATCCTGTGGCTGCAGCGGCGCAGCCGCGAGGAGGTCCTGGCGCTGACCGACGCGAGCGGCGTCGAGGCCTGCCGCGAGGTCCTCGCGCAGGGCCGCGGCGCGCTGATGGTGACGGGGCACGTCGGCAACTGGGAGGTGGCGGGGCTGCTGATCGGCTGGCTGCTGCAGCCCGCGGGCGTCGTCGGGCGCCCGCTGGACAACCCTCGCCTCGATCGACGCATCACCGCGTTTCGCGCCCGCGCCGGCAACGAGCCGGTGCCCAAGTGGGACGCTCTCCGGCACGTGATGAAGCGGATCCGCGGCGGCGGCAGCGCGGCGTTCCTGATCGACCAGAACGTGCAGGCGCAGGACGGCATCTTCGTCGAGTTCTTCGGTCGCCCGGCCTGCACCACGACGGTGGCGGCCGCGCTCGGCCTGCGGCTCGGCGCGCCGGTGATCACCGGCTACTGCCTGCTCTCGCCCGAGGGGCGCTACCGCATGGTCTTCGACCCGCCGCGCAGCCTGGAGTCGACCGGGCACAAGGACGAGGACGTGCGGCGCGAGACCCAGGCCTTCACCACCCAGATCGAGGGCTGGATCCGCAGCGCGCCCGAGCAGTGGCTGTGGATGCACCGGCGCTGGCACACGCGGCCGCCGGGGGAGTCGGCTTGAGCGCGCCGCGATCGGTCGTCGTGCGGGCCCCGAACTGGCTCGGCGACGCGGTGCTGTCGCTGCCGGCCCTGCGCGACCTGCGCGCCGCGTTTCCCGGCGCGCGGCTCGAGGTCGTCGCCCGCCCTGCGGTCGCACCGCTGTACGGGGCGGTGCCCGAGCTCGCCGGCGTGCGCGAGGCGCGCGGCTTCGCGACGGAGGTCGACGCGCTCCGCGGCTTCGAGCTCGGCGTGCTGTTCACCAACTCGTTCGGCACGGCGCTGGCGATGCGCGTGGCCGGCGTGCCGGAGCGCTGGGGCTACGCGCGTGACGGCCGCGGGCTGCTGCTGACGCGGGCCGCGCGGCGACCGGCCGCCGCGGGCGGCAAGAGCCAGGTGTTCTACTATCGCGCGATGCTGGAGCAGATCGGCGTCGCCACGAGCGGCGCGCCCGACGCCTCGCTGCGTTGTCCGGATCCATGGCGGGCCGCCGCCCGGGCGAAGCTCGGCGCGGGCCGGTTCGTGGGCGTCGCCCCCGGCGCAGCCTACGGCGGCGCCAAGCGCTGGCCCGCGGAGCGTTTCGCCGCGACCGCCGCGGAACTCGCCCGCGAGCGCGAGGCGCGGGTCGTGGTGCTCGGCACCGCGGCCGAGCGCCCGGCGGGCAAGATGCTCGCGCAGGTCTGCGGCGCCCTGGACCTGACCGGGAACACCTCGCTGCCCGAGTTGTGCGGCGCGCTCGCCGAACTCGACCTGCTGCTGACCAACGACTCCGGCCCGATGCACGTGGCCGCCGCGCTGGGCACCCCGGTGGTCGCCGCCTTCGGCCCCACCGACTGGCGCGAGACGGCGCCCTTCGGTGGCCGCGCGGCGATCGCGCGGGAGAGCGTCGAGTGCGCTCCGTGCCGCTTCCGCGAGTGCCCGATCGACCACCGCTGCATGGAGCGGCTCGCGCCGGCGCGAGTCGCGGAGACCGCCCGCGCCCTGCTGCGCGGCGAGACGGGAGGCGTCGCGTGAGCGGCCGGCCGGCGATCCTGTTCGACCGCGACGGCACGCTCTCGCGCGAGATCGGCTACGTGAACCACGCCAGCCGCTTCGAGCTGCTGCCGTTCGCCGTCGACGCGGTGCGCCGCGTCAACCGCGCCGGCTGGGCCGCGGCGATCGTCACCAACCAGGCAGGCGTCGCCCGCGGCTACTTCCCCGAATCGGTGGTGCACGAGGTGCACGACGGCGTGCGGGCGGCGATGGCCCAGGGCGGCGCGCGGCTCGACGGCATCTACGCCTGCCTCCACCACCCGAGCGCGGGCGAGCCGCCGTACCGCCAGGACTGCGACTGCCGCAAGCCGCGACCCGGGCTCGCCCGCCAGGCGGAGCGCGAGCTCGGGCTCGACCTGTCGCGCTCCTGGGTGCTCGGCGATCGCCACGGCGACCTCGCGCTGGCCTGGGCCGTCGGCGCTCGGGGCTGCCTGGTCAAGACGGGCTACGGTCTCGGCGAGCTGACCTGGCACGCGCCGCACTGGAGGCGGCCGCCCGACCTCGTCGCCGAGCACGTGCTGGAGGCGGTCGAGACGATCCTGCGCGAGGCGGGCGCGTGAAGCGGGCCCGGCGCGCGAGATCTCCGCAGCAGCCGCGCACGCTGGCCGACGTGGTCGACGCGATGGCCGGCCGGCGCCTGCTGGTGCTCGCCGACCTCGTCGCCGACGAGTTCGTGCACGGCCGCGTGCAGCGGCTGTCGCGCGAGGCGCCGGTGGTGATCCTGGAGCACGAGCGCACCGAGGTGCGGCTCGGCGGCGGCGCCAACGCCGTCCACAACGTGGCCACGCTCGGCGGGCGTCCGCTGCCGGTCGGAGCGGTCGGCGACGACGTCCACGGCGCGGCGCTGCTCGCGCTGCTGCGCGCGAGGGGAATCTCCGCCGCCGGCATCGCGCGCGAGAGCGGCTGGCCGACGCCGGTCAAGAGCCGCGTGCTCGGCGGCGGCACCCACTCGACCAGGCAGCAGATCGTCCGCATCGACCGCGTGCGGCCGCTGCCGCCGGGAGCCCGCGCGCGCGCCGCGGCGCTGAGGCGCCTGCGCACGTTCCGCGGGCCTGTCGACGGGGTGCTGGTCAGCGACTACGGCCTCGGCCTGCTCACGCCGCAGCTCGTCAAGGCGGCGATCGCGTTCGCACGGCGGCGCGGCGTCCCGGTCACGGTCGACTCGCGCTACGGGCTGCTCGCCTTCCGCGGGATGACCGCGGTGACGCCCAACGAGCCCGAGGTGGAGACGGCACTCGGGATCACGATCGGCCACGACCTGCGCAAGCTGGAGCGCGCGGGCCAGGAGTTGCTGCAGCGGCTCGGCGTGCGCGCTGCGCTCGTCACCCGCGGCAGCGACGGCATGGCGTTGTTCGAGCCGGGCCAGCCGCCGCTGCACATCCCCGTGCACGGCAGCGACCAGGTCGCCGATGTCACCGGCGCGGGCGACACCGTGATCGCCACCTTCACGCTGGCGCTGGCCGCCGGCGCGCGCCCCGCCCAGGCCGCGCGCCTCGCCAACGTCGCGGGCGGCCTGGTGGTGATGAAGCGCGGCACGGCGACGGTCTCCGCTGCCGAGCTGCGCGCCGAGGTCTCGTGAGGCGGGCGGCCGACAAGCTCGCGACCCTGGAGCAGGCGACGCAGCGGGTCGCGGAAGCGCGCGCGGCGGGGCAGTCGGTCGCCTTCGCCAACGGCTGCTTCGACGTGCTGCACGTCGGCCACGTGCGCTACCTGCAGGGGGCGAAGGCGGAGGGCGACCTGCTCGTGGTCGGCATCAACGGCGACGAGTCGGTGCGACGGCTCAAGGGGCCGGAGCGCCCGGTGATGCCCGAGGGAGACCGCGCGCTGCTGATCGCCGGCCTGCGCTGCGTCGACCTGGTCGTCGTGTTCCACGAGGACGACGTCGCGCGGCTGCTGCTCGAGCTGCGGCCCGACGTGCACTGCAAGGGCACCGACTACACGCCGGAGACGGTCCCCGAGCGCGAGGTCGTGCGCTCGTACGGCGGCCGGGTGGCGATCGTCGGCGACCCCAAGGACCACGACACCCGCGCGCTGCTGGCGCGGCTGCGCGGCTGAGCGGCGGAGCGCGGTGCGCGTCCTCGTCGTCCGGCTGTCGGCGATCGGCGACGTGGTCCACACGCTGCCGGCGCTGGCGGCGCTGCACCGCGCGGGCCACGAGGTCGGCTGGGTCGCGGAGCCGGCGGCGCGGCCGCTGCTGCAGGCGCACCCGCTGCTCGCGGAGCTGATCGCGGCGCCGCCGGCAAGAGCCTTCGCGTTCGGCCCGGCCGCCGAGGCCGTGCGCGCGCTGCGCGCGGGCCGCTGGGACGTGGCACTCGACTTCCAGGGCCTGTGGAAGTCGGCGGCGTGGGCCGCGCTCTCGGGCGCGCGCGCGATCGGCTTCGAGTCGGCCGCGCGGCGCGAGCCGGCCTCGGCGCTGCTGCTGGCCGAGCGGCACCCGCTGCCCGCCGCGGCCGTGCACGTGATCGACAAGAACCTGGCGCTGCTCGGCGCGCTCGGCATCGACGCGCTCGGCGCCCGCGAGTTCCCGCTCCCCGCCGCGCCCGCCGCCGAGGCGGCCGTCGCCGAGCAGCTCGCGTCGCGCCGGCTGGGGCGCTTCGCGCTGCTCAACCCCGGCGGCGGGTGGCCGAGCAAGCTGTGGCCTGCCGGGCACTGGGCCGAGCTGGCGCGCCGGCTCGACGCGCGCGGCGTGCCGTCGCTGGTCGCCTGGGGGCCGGGGGAGCGCGCGCTCGCCGACGCCATCGCGTCGGGCTCCGCGGGCGCAGCGGCGTCTGCGTTCCCCACGTCGCTCCTCGAGTACGTCGCCCTGGCCCGGCAGGCCGCAGTCGTCGTCGCGGCCGACACCGGGCCGCTGCACCTCGCCTGCGCGGTCGGCGCCCCGGTGGTCGCGCTGTTCGGGCCCACCGACCCTGCGCGCAACGGCCCCTTCTCGCCGGCCGACCGCGTGGTCCGGCGGGCTCCGCCGTGCGCGCCCTGCCACCGCCGCGACTGTCCCGACCATGCCGGCGTGATGGCGACGATCCCCGCCGACGAGGTGGCCGAGGCCGCGCTTCTCCGGATCGCGCGCGAGGAGGCGCTGCATGCCCGGCCCGTCTAGGTTCCGGCTGTCGCGGGTCCGCGTCACGGTCGGCTGGGCGGCCGGCGTGCTGGTGCTGGCGATCGCCCGGCCGCGGCCGGAGACGCTGCTCGCGGGCGTCGCCCTCGGCGGGCTGGGCGAGGCGATCCGGCTGTGGGCCTCGGGGCACATCGCGAAGACCGAGACGCTCGCCACGGGCGGGCCGTACGCCCACACCCGCAACCCGCTCTACTTCGGCAGCCTGCTGCTGGCGATCGGGCTCGCGGTGGCGGCCAGCAGCCCGTTGGTCGCGGGCCTCGTCGTCGTCTACTTCGCCGCGTTCTATCCGGCGGTGATCCGCGAGGAGGCGGACTTCCTGCGGCAGAAGTTCGGCGCCGACTACGCGGCCTGGGAGCGCGAGGTGCCTGCGTTCTTCCCGCGCCTGACGCCGGGCGGCCCGCGCTCGTCCCGCTTCTCGTGGGCGCAGGTGGCGAAGAACAAGGAGTGGCGCACCGCGATCGCGCTGCCGCTGTTCGTGCTCGCGCTGTGGTTGCGCTCGCGACTGTAGGACCCGGAGGCCCTGATGAGCTGGAGAGCCCCCCGAACTTCGTTGCTGCTCGCACTGCTGGCGGTGCAGGCGACCGCGGCCCAGCCCCCGTCACAGCCGCCCGCCGACAACGAGGAACTGCAACGCATCGTCCGTGAAGACCAGGCGGATCGCGCGGCGGGCCCCGACATCGACTGGGCGGTCGTCGGGCCTCGCGACCAGGCACGGCTGAAGCGCACTCGCGAGTTGTATGCCGCCGGGGAGTTGCGCACCGCGGCCGACTGGATGCGGGCAGCGCTCGTGTTCCAGCACAGCGGCCGTGCAGAGGACTACCTGCTGGCGCACGAGATGACGCTGGCTGCCCTGGCGCAAGGCGAGACCCGCGCGGCCTGGCTCGCCGCGGCGACGCTCGACCGCTTCCTGAGATCGATCGGCCGCAACCAGCGGTTCGGGACCCAGTTCGAGCCTGGCCCCGACGGGCGCCTGGCGGTCGCTCCGGTCGACGACGCAGTCACGGACGCGCTGCGAGAAGCCGTCGAGGTGCCCCCGCTGGCCGAGGCCCGCGCCCTCGCCGAGCGTCTCGGCGGGCCCCGGACCCCGGCGGAATCGAGGTGACATCTTGTTGACGACCTTCGCCGCGCTTTCCGCCGCTCTCCTCGCGGGCGCCGCCGCGCCGGGCCCGGCGCCGCCGACGCGCGATCTCGCGCGCATCAACTGGATGGAGTTCCGCGAGGTCGTGCCCGCGCGCGTGGACACGGTGCTGCTGCCGACCGGCACGCTCGAGCCGCATGGCGTCACCGCCAATGGCGCCGACATCCTGGCGCCGGTGGCGATGGCCGAGGCGATCGCGGAGCGGGTGAACGCCATGGTGGCGCCCGCTGTGCCCTACGGCTTCACCGGCGCGATGGACGCCTACCCGGGCGCGTTCACGATCCCGCAGGACGCCTACCGCGCCTACGTCAAGGCGGTGCTCGAGGGCCTGGCGCAGAACCGCTTCCGCAACATCGTCGTGCTGAACGGCCACGGCGGCGGACAGACCGCGATCCTGCAGGCGCTGGCCGACGAGGTGGGGCGCGCGCGCCGCGTGCGCATCCTGGTCGTCAACTGGTGGAGCGTCTGCACGGACGTGACGCTCGAGGTTTTCGGCGAAGACGGCGGCCACGCGGCCGAGAACGAGACGGCCTACATGATGGGGATCGACCCGCCGCTGGCCCATCCCGAGCGCTACTCGAAGGACATGGTCACGCCCAACCCCGCGCCGGGCACCTGGTCGGCGTACCCCGCGCCTTCCTCGATCACGCTCTACAAGGAGGGCCAGGGCTACCCGACCTTCGACCGCGCCAAGGCGAAGGTCTACTTCGAGAAGGTCAACGCCAAGGTGGCGGCCCTGATCGAGGACACGATCCGCAAGTGGAACCTCGCCGGCGTGCCGTGGTGACGCCCCGCGCTCAGTAGGGCAGGCGGGCGCCCGTCACGGTCTTGGCCGGTCCGTCCCCGCGCAGCGTCCCGCCCTCGGGCACTCCGTTGATCAGCGCGATCACGTCGGCGCCGACCGGGGTGGGGTGCCGCCGCACGAACTCCGCGACGCTGGTCGCCCCGCGCAGGTCGACCAGCCGGAGGCGGTGCGGCTGCACGTCGAGCGCGCGGCGATCCGTCTCCGGCGCGAAGCTGCGCACGCCGCGCTCGAGGATCGCCTCGTAGGCGGTCCAGCGCGCGCGCGACGTGTAGCCCAGCAGGCGGAACACGCGCCCTTCGTGCTCGACGAAGACGGCCACGCCGGCCAGGATCGTCTGGCCCGAGGTCGCCTCGAAACGACCGCCGAAGGCCGCCAGGCCGCCGATCCGCTCGCGTCGCACGGCGCCGGGGCGCAGGCCCTGCTGGGCGAAGAACTCGCGGGCGGCCTGCTCCGCGCTGGCGCCCGGCGCCAGCGTCAGCACCAGCACCGCGTCCTGCGCAGGGCTGACCGCGGTGACAGCCTGGCGCTGGTTGTCGGTCTTCCAGTCGCTCGGCCAGGCCATCCGGAACCGCATGTCGGGGTGATGGAACACGCCGTCGACGAAGAAGCCCTCGCGCGGGTTCTCGCCGAACACGAGGCCGTCGATGCGGGCGAGGTACTCGCGCCGCGCGACGCGGTCCCCGGAAAGGCCCCCGCTCGCGATCGCCGCGCTCAGGCGCTGGGCGCGGTCCTCCGGCGGCGGGTGGGTGGCGAGCCAGTTCGGCATCCGGCCGCCGCCAGCGCGACGGCTGACGGCCTCCAGCACCGCGAAGACCTCCACCGCCTCGCGCGGGTCGTAGCCCTGGCGCACCAGGTAGCGCAGGCCGAGGTCGTCGGCCTCGCGCTCGGCGTCGCGGCCGTGCTTGAGGAACAGCAGGCCGAGGCCCGCCTGGGCGGCCCCGCCGAAGCGCTGCAGATCGGGGCTCAGCACCATTCCGATGCCGAGGCCCAGGGTCGCCAGTTGCTGGCGGCTCACCATCGCGGCGGAGTGACGCGCCGTCACGTGGCCGATCTCGTGGCCGAGCACGGACACCAGCTCGGCCTCGGAGTCGAGGTGGGTGAGCAGGCCGCGCGTCACGTAGATGAAGCCGCCGGGCAGGGCGAAGGCGTTGACCGCGGCATCGTCGACGACGCGGAAGGTCCACGGCAGCCCCGGCCGTTCGCTGGAGGCGGCGAGGGTCGCGCCGAGGCGGGCGACGTAGGCCTGCAGCTCCGGGTCGGCGACCAGGCCGTAGGCGCCGCCGATCTCGCCGTCCGCCTCGCGACCCAGCGCGACCTCCTGCGCCTCGCTCATCAGCATGAGCTGGCGCTGGCCGGTGGCCGGGTTGGTGGCGCAGGCCACGCACAGCAGCAGCAGGCCCAGGCTCACGGCACTTCGCATCGGCATGGGGGCCCCTCCGGCAGACGTTACACCGGCAGCAGCTCGCGCAGCGCGAGGCGCACGGCGTCGGGCGTCGGCAGGTGGAACCGGGCGCGCGAGGCCTGGCGGCCGACGACCACGCTCCAGTCCTCGGGGCGCAGCGCGGCGAACAGGTCCTCGTCGGTCTGGTCGTCGCCGATCGCGAGGGCCAGGTCCGCGCCGGTCTCGGCCAGCAGCGTGCGGGCGGCTTCGCCCTTGTGGGCCCACGCGAAGCGCACCTCGACGACCTTGTTGCCGGGCACCGCGCGCACCTCGGTCGCCGAGAGCAGGCCCTCGAGCGTCGCCAGGAGCTCGCGGGCCAGCCACTCGCCGAACTGCGGCTCGGTCAGCCGGTAGTGCCAGGCCAGCGCGTGCGGCTTCTCCTCGACGAAGCTGCCCGGCGCCCGCAGCGTGAAGGCGTCGAGCAGCGGCCGCACCCGCGGCTTCCACTCCGCGTCCGCACCCGGGCGCAGCGGTTGCCAGGCCTCCCCGGGCAGGCGCCGGGTGGCGCCGTGCTCGGCGATCAGGTGGAGCCCCTCGACGCTGCCCAGCCACGGCTCGAGCACCGCGGCCGGCCGGCCGGAAACGACCGCCAGCGTGTTGCGGGGGTCGGTCGCGAGGGCGTGCAGCAGCTCCAGCAGCGGGGCGTCGGGCGCGGCATCGGAGGGCCGCGGCCGCAGCGGGGTGAGCGTGCCGTCGTAGTCGAGCAGCAGCAGCCGGCGGCGGGCCGCGCCCCACGCGGCGACCAGATCCGGCACGCTCAGTGGGGCCACCGACGGGCCGCCGTGCAGGGCGCGCTCCGCGGACGCCTCGTCGAGCCGGCCCAGGAAGCGCTCGGCCCAGGCGTGGGCCGTGCCGTGGTGGACGCGCACGCGCAGCGCGGCCAGCCGCTCGCGGCGCTCGCCCTCCGGCAGCGTCAGCGCGCGCAACAGCGTTTCGGCCGAGTCCTCGACGTCGTAGGGGTTGACGTGCAGCGCTTCGCCCATCTCGGCCGCGGCGCCCGCCTGCTCGGAGAGCAGCAGCACGCCATGGCCCGACTCCTGGCACGCGACGTATTCCTTGGCCACCAGGTTCATGCCGTCGCGCAGCGGCGCCACCCAGCACACGTCGGCGGCGGCGTAGAGCGCCACCAGCTCCTCGCGCGCGACGGAACGCTTGAGGTAGACGACCGGCGTCCACTCCGGGGTGCCGAGTTCGCCGTTGATCTCGCCGACCAGCTCGCTGACCTCGCGCCGCAGCTCGCGGTAGCGCGAGACCCGCTCCCGCGACGGAACGGCGACCTGGATCAGGGTGACCCGGCCGCGCCACTCGGGGTGGCGCTCGAGCAGCAGCCGGAAGGCGCGCAGCCGCTCGGGGATGCCCTTGGTGTAGTCGAGCCGGTCGACGGCCAGGACGCGCTTCAAGTCGCCGCTCCCGCGCAGCTCGGCCACGCGCGCCTGCACTCGTGGCGCCGCCAGCGGCCGCGTGAACTCCTCCGGCGCGATGCCGATCGGGAACGCCTCGATCCGGGTGACGCGGCCCTCGCGCTCGACGCGGTCGAGGCCGCTGTCCATCCCGAGCAGCCGCAGCAGCGACCAGCGGAAGTGCTGGGCGTGGCCCCAGGTCTGGAAGCCGAGGAGGTCGGCGGCGAGCAGCCCGCGCAACAGCTCTTCGCGATGCGGCAGCACGCGGAAGACGTCGGAAGCGGGGAACGGGATGTGGAGGAAGAAGCCGATCGCGAGGTCGGGGCGCGCCTCGCGCAGCAGCGCCGGCAGCAGCAGGAGCTGGTAGTCGTGGACCCAGACCCTGTCGCCGGGGCGCAAGCGGGCCAGCACCGCGTCGCGGAACAGGCGGTTGGCCTCGGCGTACGCCTCCCAGTCTCCCGGGCGCACGTGGAAGCGGGTGGGGAAGTGGTGGAACAGCGGCCACAGACCGCCGTTGGCGAAGCCGTCGTAGAAACCGGCGTGCACCGTGGCGGGGATCTCGACGGCGACGAAGCCCTCGCGCTCCTCCCACTGCGCAAGCAGCGCCGCGCGCTCGGGATCGGTGCCGACGACGGCGTCACCCGCCGCGCCCACCCACAGCCCGCGCCCGCCGCGCACCACCGGCCCGAGCGCGGTGGCCAGGCCGCCGGCGCTGCGCTCGCCGCGCCAGCCGGGGCCGATCCGTCGCAACGTCAGCGGCAGCCGGTAGGAGACGACGATCGTGCGCGGCGCGTCGCTCACGAGGATGCGGTCTGCAGCCGCAGCATGTGCAGGTAGTCCGCGAGGTGGCGGGTGATCAGCAGGTGACGCCGCGCGTGCTCGCGGGCCAGGGCGCCCATCCGCTCGCGGGACCCGCGGTCGGCGAGCAGCCGCCGCAGCGCGTGGGCGCAGCCCTCGACCGTGTGCACCAGATGGCCGGTCACGCCGTCGCGGAGCTGGGCCGTGATGCCGCCGACCGCGCCGCCGACGACGGGCTTGCCCTTCCACATCGCCTCGGCCACCGTCAGGCCGAAGCCCTCGCGGGTCGACTTCTGGATCACGACCGTCGCCGCCCGCTGCAGCGCGTTGATGTCGAGGTGGGCGTCGGGCGGCAGCAGCAGCACGTGGATGTCGGGATCGCCGTTGGCGGCCTCCTTCACCCGCGCGAGCATCTCCGCCCCCTCGGGGTCGTCGTCCGCGCTGCCGCCCGCCAGCACCAGCACCGCGTCGGTCACCTGGCGCACCAGGCGGAAGGCGCGGATCACGCCGACCGGGTCCTTGAACGGGTCGAAGCGCGAGACCTGCAACAGCACGGGGCGGTCGAGCGGCACGCCGAGGGCCGTCACCCTTCGCTCCACCTCGGCCCGTGGCAGCTCGCGGTTCTTGTCGGACAGCGGGTCGATGCTGGGGTGGATCAGGTACGCGGGCAGCGGCAGCCGGCGAGCGAAGTCGGCGAGGTGGAACACCGCGCCGTCGTAGCGGCGCACGAACGGCTCCAGCGCCGACCACGTCTCGCGCTGCGGCTGCGAGAGGTCGATGTGGCAGCGCCAGATCCAGCGGCTGCCCTCGCGGCGGCCGTCGATCAGCGGCAGCGGCTGCGGGTCGTGGATCATCACCAGGTCGGCGCCCAGGTCCATGTGGCGAAGGGTGGCCGCCGAGGCCTCGCGCCAGGTCTCCTGCATCGCGCGCGGAAACGGCAGGTCCGCGCCCTGCAGCGTGTTGTGGATGCGCTTGGTGGCGTCGTAGAACTCGGGCGGCCCCGTGATCACCTCCCAGCGGGTGCGGATCTCGAGCTCGTCGAGCAGCGGCAGCAGGCGGTTCAGGATCTCGGCCACGCCGCCGCCGCGGCGGGTCGAGTTGACGTGGAGGAAGCTGCGCCCGGACAGGCCGCGGGCCAGGTGGCGCACCAGCCGGATCGCCCCGGCCGGCGCGACCGCGGCGTAGTCGTCGAGCAGCGGCGCGTTCGCGGGGCTCACGCGGCCCTCCCGAGCACGGCGTCGAGGCCCTCGAGCATGCGGGCGCGGGCGCCGCCGAGGCCCAGCACGAAGGGGTCGGGCGCGCGCAGCGCGGCCGCGGCAGCCGGCTCGCCGAGCACGTCCTCCACGTAGGCCGCGAAGTCGCCGCGTCGGTCCACGCCGCGGCCCAGCGACTCGACCGCGTGGAAGTAGACGCTGCTCTCGTCGGCCTCGGCCAGTGCGGCGCGGAAGCCGGCCAGGTCGGAGGCCTCGAGCCCGATCGGCACCGCGGCCAGGTGTCCGCGCAGGAAGCGGAAGGGCCGCAGCGGGGTGGGTCGCGGCCGCGGCGAGAGGCGCGAGAGATGGTCGTCGAGCACGCCCACCAGGTGCTCGCGATAGGCCTCCACCGACGGGAAGTCGAACGGCGTGCCGAGGGCCAGGCGCTCCGCCAGCTCCGGGTCGTGGAGGTCGCCCGCGGCCCAGTTGGCGAAGTCGTTGGGCCACGCCAGCGGGGCGGCCCGCCGCCGCAGCAGGGTGCGGGCGGTGTGGTAGAGAAGCGAGTCGTGGGGGGCCTGCTCCAGGCGCTCGAGCAGTTCGCGCTCGCCGCCCGCGAGGGCGCCGAGGCTCTGCGCCAGCTCGGTGCAGCCCCAGAAGCGAAAGGTCGTGGGCATCCTTCGCAGCATACCACGAAACGTTGTATACAAATGATTTGGGCACACACGAATGGAGGGGCCGAATCGCGCTAGCATTCCCCGTTATGGCCCAGGTCGAGGGTGAAGACGCATCAGCGGTCGTGCAGGCACTGCGCAGGCTGTTCCGCGCGATCCAGGAGCACTCCAAGGCGATCCACAAGCAGACCCGGCTGACCGGGCCCCAGGTCTGGGCCCTGCGGCTGCTGGCCGAGCACCCCGGGATCTCGCTCGGCGAGCTCTCGGCCCGCCTCTACTCGCACCCGTCGACGGTGTCGGGGGTGGTGGATCGCCTCGTCGAGCGCGGCGCCGTGTCGCGAGTGCCCGACCCCGAGGACCGCCGCGGCATCCGGCTCAGCCTGACCGCGCTCGGCCAGAAGCTCGTGGAGACCAGCCCGCCGCCCGTCCAGCAACCCCTCGTCGACGCGCTGCACGCGATGAAGCCCGCGCGTCTGCGCGCGTTGCGGGCGGCGCTCGAGGAGATCGCGCGACGCACCGAGGCCGACCGCCTCGACGCGCCTTTCTTCGACGTCGGTCCGATCTCGTCGACGGAGCGCCGCCCCGTGGGCCGCGCGCGGGGCGCGCGCGGCAGCCGGGCGCGTTGAACCGGCGCCGCCCGCTCCGCGCGATCGCCTTCGTCCGTCGCCAGGCCCGTCGTCCGCTGCTGGCGGTGCTGGCCCTGATCGGGGCCAGTTGCGGCCTCGCCGCGTTCCTGTTCCACGCCGCGCTGGTCGCCGCCGAGGAGGCCATGCGCCGGGCCTTGCTGGCTTCGCCCGCCGGGGCCGCCCGGGTGGCCCTGGCCGTCGGCATCCCGCTGCTCGTCGGCGCGGCGCTGGGAGCGCTCGTGCCGCGCTTCATGCCGCGCGGCGGCGGGCTCGCGCTGGTGCGCGGGGCCTACGCGAAGGACCCGCGCCGGCTCGACGGGCGCGCCGTGGCCACGACCTTCGTGGCGACACCGCTGTCGCTGGGCTCCGGCGCGCCGCTCGGCCCCGAGGGGCCCACGGTCGTGCTCACCAGCAGCGTCGCGGTCGGCCTCGGCCGCCTGCTCGGCATGGGTCCGCGCGTCGAGCGCGGCCTGATCCCGGTCGGAGTCGCCGCCGGCATCGCCGCCATCTTCAACACGCCGATCGCGGGCGTGCTGTTCGCGCTCGAGGAAATCATCGGCACGGCCTCGCGCGGCGTGCTGGGCGGCGCCATCGTGGCCGCGGTCGCCGCGGCCGTCGTCCAGAAGCAGCTCGGCGGCGGCCATCACCTGCTGCCCGCGGCGCCCGCCACCTGGGCCGAGCCCTGGGAGTTCGCCGGCTTCACGCTGCTCGGCCTGGCGGCCGGCCTGACCGCCGGCTGGGTGCCACGGCTCGTGAACGCGCTGCACGGGCGGTTGCGCGCGCGGTGGCCGAAGGCCGGCGGCCGAGACGGCGCCGCGCGCGGGGCGCTGGCCGGCGCCTGGTGCGGCCTGCTCGGCCTGCTCGCCCCGGAGATCCTCGGCACCGGCTACCACACGATCGGCGCCTTCCTCCACGGTGCGGGCGAGGCTCACACGGCCGGCCTCGCCTTCTTCGCCAAGCTCGCCGGCTTCGTGCTCGCGCTGGCGGCGCCGCTGTTCGGCGGCGCCTTCGCGCCGAGCCTGTTCCTCGGCGCGGCACTCGGCGCCGCGCTGGCCCACGGAGCGCTGCTCCTGGCCCCGGGACTGCCGGTCGAGCCCGCGGCGTGGGCCCTCGTCGGCATGGGTGCCTTCTTCGCCGGCTTCCTGCGCACGCCGATCACCGCGGTCGTGATCGTCTTCGAGCTGACCGGCGACTACGGCCTGGTCACGCCGCTGATGCTGGCCGTCGCGATCGCTTCGCTGCTGGCCCGGCGCTACTCGCCGCGCACCCTGGTCGAGAGCCAGCTCGCGGCCGAGGGGTTGCATGACGACGACGAGGCCGAGCGCGACCCGCTGGGCCGGCTCATGTGACGGCTGCCGCGACGGGGGGGTGCAGCACCACGCGGGTGATGCGGCGGCCCTCGACGGCCACCACCCGCAGCCGTACGCCGGCCACGGTCACCTCGTCGCCCACGGCGCCCATCCGTCCCAGGTCGTGCAGCACCAGGCCCGCCACCGTCACGTAGTCGCTCGACTCGGGCAGCGCGCAGCCCCAGCGCTCGTTGAGGTCGGCGAGCCGGACCGAGCCCTCGGCCTCGAGGCTGCCGTCGGCCAGCCGCTTCACGGGCTCCTCGGGCACCTCGTGCTCGTCGCGGATCTCGCCGATGATCACCTCGACCAGGTCCTCGAGCGTGACCAGGCCCTTGACCATGCCGTGCTCGTCGACGGCCACGGCCATCTGGCAGTGCGAGCGCTTCATCTCCGCGAGAAGCGAGGTCGCCATCTTGGTCCACGGCACCAGCGCCACCGGCTGCACGAGCGTGCGATCGAGCGCGCGGCGGCCGCTGCGCGCCGCCTCGTAGAGGTCGCGCGCCCGCACCAGGCCGACGACGTCGTCGACGGTGCCCTCGATCACGGGGAAGCGGGTGTGGCCCGTCTGGCGGGCGACCACCAGCGCGTCCTCGATCGGCGCCCCCAGCCGCACGAACCGCATGCGGTTGACCGGGGTCAGGATCTCGCGCACGTCGCGGTCGTGGAACTCGATGGCGCCCGCCAGCAGCCCCTTCTCGGCGATGCCCTGCTCCTCGGCCTCGCGCACCAGCGCCCGCAGGTCGTCCAGCGTGTGGAACGCGTTGGCGCGCTGGGCGCGCTGGCCGAACAGGCGCAGGAACAGCCCCGACGAGGCGTTGAGCAGCCCGACCACCGGCCCCGAGAAGCCGGCGAGCCACGCGATCGGCCGCGCCACCAGCAGCGCGAAGGTCTCGGCGTGGCGCACCGCGAGCTGCTTGGGGGCCAGCTCGCCGACGACCAGCGAGGCGTAGGCGATGCAGAACACGACGAGGCTCACGGCCACCGGCTCCGCCACCGCCCGCGCCCAGGCGTAGGGCAGCTCGGCGATCATCGGCTCCAGCTTCTCGACCGCGGCGACGCCGCCGACGGCCGAGGCCAGCGTGCCGACCAGCGTCACGCCGATCTGGACCGTGGCCAGGAAGCGGTCGGGGTCGTCGAGCAGCTTCAGCGCGGCCACCGCGCGACGATCCCCGTCGCGGGCCAGGCTCTGCAGCCGCGAGCGGCGCGCGGAGACGAGCGCCAGCTCGGCGCCGGCGAAGAAGCCGTTGAACAGGATCAGCAGCGCTACCAGGATCAGCTCGACGGCGAGCCCTTCCTCGTTCATGACAGCAGGTGCTCCAGGTCCTCGCGGCGCAGCGAGCGGATCAGGCTCAGCTTCTCGCCGAGGATCGCGTCGAACAGCTCGCGCTTGCCCTGTTGCAACGCCAGCACCTTCTCCTCCACGGTGTCGGTCGCGATCAGCCGGTAGGCGAACACGTGGCGCTGCTGGCCGATGCGGTGGGCACGGTCGATCGCCTGCGCCTCGACGGCGGGATTCCACCACGGATCGAGCAGGAACACGTAGTCGGCCGCCGTCAGGTTGAGACCGGTGCCGCCGGCCTTGAGGCTGACCAGGAACAGCGGGCAGGCCGGGTCGTCCTGGAAGCGGCGCACGCGCGCCGCGCGGTCGCGGGTGCGGCCGTCGAGGTACTCGTGGACGAGGCCCTCCTTCGCCAGCCGCTCGCGGACCAGCGCCAGGAAGCTGGTGAACTGCGAGAACACCAGCGCCTTGTGGCCTTCGGCGACGACCTCGTGCAGCAGCGGCACCAGCGTCTCGATCTTGGCCGACGGCACCTCGGCGTGACGGCGGTCGACGAGCCCCGGGTGGCAGGCGGCCTGGCGCAGCCGCAGCAGCGCCTCCAGCACCTGCAGCTTCGAACGCGCCATGCCGCGGGCGTCGACGCGGGCCAGCAGTGTGCGCCGGTAGTGGGCGGCCAGCTCGCGGTACAGGGCCTGGGCGCGGCCCTCCAGCCCGCAGTGCAGGGTCTGCTCGGTCTTGGCCGGCAACTCGCTCGCGACCTGCTCCTTGGTGCGGCGCAGCACGAAAGGCCGGATGCCCTCGGCAAGGGCGCGGCGGGCGACGTCGTCGCCGGGGGCGTCGCCGCCGCGGAATGCCGCGGAAGCGCCCAGCAGGCCGGGGTTCAGGAAGTCGAGCAGGTTGCGCAGCTCGCCGAGGTGGTTCTCGAGCGGCGTGCCGGTCAGCGCCAGGCGATGGTCCGCGCGCAGCCTCCGGACGGCGCGCGCGGCCTCGGTCCGGTGGTTCTTCACGTTCTGCGCCTCGTCGAGCACGACGTAGTCGAAGCGCACGGCCTCCAGCAGCTTCACGTCGCGGCGCAGCGTGCCGTAGGTGGTGAGCACCAGGTCGGCGTCCGCGAAGCTCGTCGCGCCGCGGCCGCGCTCGAGGCCCGTGTGGTCGACGACGCGCAGGTCCGGCACGAAGCGGGCCGCCTCCTCCTTCCAGTTGAAGACCAGCGAGCGCGGCACCACGACCAGCGACGGGTGGCGGGCGACGCCGCGGCGCTCGGCGAACAGCGCCAGCACCTGCACGGTCTTGCCGAGGCCCATGTCGTCGGCGAGGCAGCCGCCGAGGCCGAACTCGCGCAGGAAGCGCAGCCAGCCCAGGCCTTCGCGCTGGTAGGGGCGCAGCGTGCCCTGGAAGCCGGCGGGCGGGTCGGCCGCCCGCACCCGGGAGAACGCACGCAGGCGAGCCCGCGCCTCGTGGAAGCCGGGATCAGCGTCGAGCACGGGCACGTCCTCGAGCAGTTCTCCGATCAGCGCGGCCTGGGCGCTGCGGAAGCGCAGCCGCCCGTCTTCCATCTCGCCGAGTGCGCGCAGGAAGCCCTGGCGCGAGAGCCACTCCTCCGGCAGCAGGCCCGACGAGCCGTCGTCGAGCAGCACGGTGGCCGACCCGCTGCGGGCCGCCTCGAGCAGCGCCGGCAGCTTCGCGGTCGCGTCTCCGAAGTCCACCTCGGCGTCGAGGTCGAACCAGTCGACGCCCGAGGACACCCGGTAGCGCACGGTGCCGCCCGGTCGTTGCACCCGGCCGTCGACCTCGATCACGAAGCCGTGCGGCGCCAGCGCGCGCACGGCCTCCGCCAGCCGGCGCGGGGCGAGGCTGAACTGGGCGCCGCCCTGGACCCGGCGCAGGCCGAGGGCCAGCAGCAGGTCGCGGGCGCGCTCCTCGGCGGCGGCGTCGCGCACGAGCAGCCGGCGCGTCGCGGCGTCGAAGTGGAAGCCGCCTGCCTCGTCGGGAGCGAGCCCGCCGTCGTAGTCGAAGGCGAGCGTCGCGACCAGGCGCCGCGGGTCGCGCGGGTCGGTGTCGACGCGGAGCCGCGGTCGCGGCGCGGCCTGCACCACCGCCACCTGCAGCTCCTCGGGCAGCTCGACGGCGGCGAGCGGCCCGGGGCCGGCGGCGGCCAGCGCCCCCAGCAGGCGCGCGCCGTGGCGGATCGGCACGGCCAGCTCGCGGTGCTGGCGCAGGTCGGGCACGAACGGCCACAGGCCACGATCCTCGAGCGGCCCGGCCTGGCCGTCGGCGAAGAAGACCGCGCCCTGGCGCAGCAGCAACGCCGCGTCGGACAGCGGGCGCTCGACCGTGCCGTCGCGCAGCACGCCGGTCAGCACGTAGTCCTCGTCCCGCTCCGCGACCCGCAGCCCGAGGCGGAACGCGGGCGCCGCCTGCCAGCGCAGGGTCACGGGCGCCGACTCGCGCGTCGCCTGCACCCGGGCGCGGCCGGTGTGCGAGAGGGCCTCGAGCACCACCGGCACGGCGTCGGCGGCCACGCGGTACGACGCGACGGCCGGCAGCCCGCCGGGCGCGGGATGCGGCGCGCCCATCATCAGCAGCAGGGCCCGACGGTCGCCGGCCTCCGGCAACAGCGCCGCCTCGGCGCGGGTCGCGGCGAACGGCTTCGGCTCGCCCGGCTGGCCGTCGCGCCGGCGCCGCACCAGCGCCGTCTCGACCTGGAGAGCGCCCGCGGCGAGGCTCGACGGCAGGTCGAGCAGGTAGTGGATCTCGTCGCCCGGCGCCGCGCCCGGCCGCTCGAGCGTCAGCGGGCTCGCGTGGCCGCGGGCGATCGCCTCCAGCCGGTCGCGCCACAAGGCGAGCGGACGATCGGGGCCGCGGGTCAGGCCGCCCGGCGCGGGGCCGGCCGCTGCCGGCGGACCGAGCCCGACGAGCGCCGGCACGCGGCCCTGGCGTTCGGCCTCGAGCAGCGCGGCCCACACGTGCTTGCACGGCCCCTGGAGCCCCGCCGGGCAGGTGCAGCTCCCCTCCATGCCGCGGTCGCCGAACTCGATCCGCACGTCGTAGACCCAGGTGCCGCGCACGCGGGCGTGCAGCGCGCGCGGCCGCGCGCTGAGCGCGACGACGCGGCCGCGCTCGAAGTAGTCGGCGCCGCGGGCCCGCGTCAGCGCGGGCACGTGGCCCGCGAGCAACTGGGACCAGAGCACCGGTTCTTCCGGGGAGATGCGGAGCAGGCTCAGGGATGCTCGGGGATCAGCGCCTCGACGGGGCGCGTCTCGGGGCCGTGCTCGGTGCACACCGCGTACTCGACCTTGCGGCCCTTGTAGGTGCCGTACATCGAGACGCCCGCGAAGCCGCCCTTCGCGTCGACGACGTAGAAGTTGACGTAGAACGCCGGGTTGCCCTGGGCGTTCCGCAGCCGCTTCTCCACCGTGTTGTCCCGGATCCGCCGCAGCGCGTCCATGCCGGCGTCGAGGCAGCTCATCCCGCGCCGCAGGTTCTCCACGATCAGGTGCGAGGAGAGGTTGTAAAGGTTGGCCTCGCCGCGCCCGGTCGAGCCCGCGGCGCCGACCGCGCCGTCGACCCACAGGCCGGCGCCCAGGATCGGGCTGTCGCCGACGCGGCCGGGGATCTTCCAGGCGAGGCCGGAGGTGGTGGTCACGCCGCACACCTCGCCTTTCGCGCTGACGCCGTTGCAGTTGATCGTGCCGTAGACGTGCAGCGGGTCGAGCCGGCCGTCGGCGACCATCGCCTCGCGCGCCGCAGCGGCGGCCACCTCGCGCTTCGCCGGGTCGAGATAGTGCTCGGGGTCGATCCGCCGCTTCCAGTCGAGCCACTTCTTCCGCGAGTTCTCGGTGTTGAGATCGGCCTCGACCGCGAAGCCCATCTGGCGCGCGAAGAGCTGCGCGCCGGCGCCGACCAGCAGGTGGTGGTCGGTCTGCTCCATCACCGCCTTCGCGACCAGCGACGGCGTGCGCACGCCCTCGAGGCAGGCGACCGCTCCGGCGCGCCGCTTCGGCCCGTGCATCACCGAGGCGTCGAGCTGGACGACGCCGTCGGCGTTGGGCAGGCCGCCGTAGCCGACGCTGTCGTCGGCCGGGTCGAGCTCGCACAGGTTGACGCCCGCGATCAGCGCGTCGAGCACGTCCTCGCCTTTCGCGATCCGCTCGAAAGCGAGGGCGACCGTGGTCTGCGTCCCGCCGTTCTTGTGGCGGTTGCCGTTGGACGAAGCGACCACCACCGGCCGCGCCCCGGCCGCGCGCACGGCCGGGGCCTGGCCGACGGCGCCGGCGACACCGGCGACGAGCGAGGCACGGACGAAGCTGCGGCGATCGAGGGAACTCGGCATCGGGGCCTCCCCAAAACGCCGAGTTTAGCGCGGAGCCAACGATCAGGCCGCGCTCGCCTCCGCGCGGCGCTTCTTCTCGCCGCGGCCGTAGGCCGTCCAGGCCGCGACCAGGTGGCAGACCCAGCCGAGCAGTCCGCCGGTGCCCAGCCAGAAGCCCGGCGTGATCACGAGCCAGAACAGGCCGCGCAGGAAGTCGCCGTTGTAGATCTGGCCGACGCCGGGCACGACGAAGCTGAGCACCGCTGCGGTGCCGGGGTGGGTCATCGCAGTCCTCCACTCGAATCGACGCCCAGGGGCGCCGGAAAGTTCCCGGGATTCAGTACACCGCCTCCACCCGCCACAGCCCGGTGTCGTCGGGGTAGGCGTTGCGGGTGGCGTGCAGCACCTCGGCGACGCCCGCGACGCGGGGCGTCTCCGCCGCGACGCCGCAGGCGTCGAAGTGGGGCGAGAGCGCCGCGAGCGCGCCCCTGCGGTCGGCGACGAAGTACACGCGCTGCCGCGCGAAGGCCGTGGTGAAACGCACCTCGACCTCGTGGGACGCGCCGCGGCCCGGGCCCTCCAGCACGAAGGCCGAGTAGGCCTTGTCGCCGCGGTCGCCCAGCGCGCGCTGGCACAGCCGGTAGCCGCCACCGCGCCACTCGCCGTTGCGCTCCGAGATCACGAAGTCGAGGGCGTGGACGCCGTCGATCCACAGGCTCGCGTCGTGGCGCACGCCCGCCCAGGCGAAGAAGCCGAACGCGACCGCGGGGCGGAGCGGGGCCGGCGCGCTCGTCCAGCGGGTGCCGGCCGCCGCGTTGGCGAGGGCGACCAGCCGCACGCGGGCGACGGCGGCAGAGGCCGGGCGGGCGCGGCCCGCCAGCGACAGCGTCGTGCGGGTGCCTGCGCTGCGCAGCGGCCGGCGCACCGGGAGGCGGTAGTCGCCGTCGTGCTCGAGCTTGAGCGGCACGTAGTGCGGCCAGTCGCCGAAAGACGGCCCCGCGTAGACACGCTCCTGTTCGGCGAAGCGGTCGGCGCGCAGCACGATCCCCGTCGCGCTGCCGGACTCGATCGAGACCGTCAGCGGCCCCGGCCCTTCCGGCAGCCACTCGCGCGGGAGCAGCGCGGCCCACCACTGCGGGTAGCCGCGCCAGTCGCGGCCGCCGGTGGCCGTCGACTCGGGCAGCCGCGGCATCGTCGGCCGCAACGCGCCGTCCGGCAGCAGGCGGCCGCTGACGCTCACCCGCAGTCCGCCGAGATCGCCGCGCGGCACGCTGAGGTCGAGCATCAGCGCCACGGCGTCGGCCGCGCGCAGCTCGCGCACGGCGCCTGCGTCGAGCGCCAGCTCCTGGGCGACGCCGCGCACCTCGGTACCGAGCTCGATCCGGCGCTCGTGCCACGACTCGTCCTGCGCGACGTGGCCGAGGCGCAGCGCGGCCGCCAGCGCGAACGCCGCGAGCGCCGGGCCGCGCCGGCCGCCGAGCGACGCCGCGAGGGCCAGCGGGGCGGCGATCGCCAGCAGCACGGCCAGCTCGCCGGCGAGCCGCGCGCCGCCCGGGACGGCGTCGGCCGCGGCCGCGGCGACGAGCCCCGCGAGGGCGGCGCCGGCCGCCAGCCGCAGCGGGCTCCGCCAGGTCTCGCGCGTCCGCGGGGCCAGCGCGGCGCGCGCCAGGAAGGCGCCCGCTGCCGCCAGCACGATCGGCATCGCCGGCAGGTTGTAGCGGGGCCACGAGAACACCAGCGCGTGGAGCGGCAGCAGCGCCAGCGGGAAGGCGAAAGCGAGCGCGCGCGCCGGCGCCTCGGCCAGCGACAGGGCGAGCGCGGCCAGCGCCAGCACGGCGAGCGCGCGCTGGAGGTCGACCTGGCGGGCGTAGGCGAACGGGTAGTCCCACTTGTAGTCGTTGGCGGGACGCTCGTAGAGGCGGTAGGCGTTGACCAGCGGCTGCACGACGGCGTCCTGCGGCCGGGACCAGAGCCAGCCGAGCGTGAACAGGTACTGGCGCGGCTTGCTGCGCAGCAGCTCGGGGTCGGCTTCGGCCGCGCGCGCGAGGTCGGCGTAGTACGGCTCGGTCTTGAGCCGGTAGGTCCCCGGCCAGCCGCCGGAGTCGACGAACATCCAGTAGCCCATCGGGTAGGGCGTGCGGAACGTGACGTTGCCGAGCTGGATCACGTCGTCGCGGTCGCCGACGGCCCAGGTGACGAGCCCCCAGCACAGCGCCAGCGGCGCGAGCCCCGCCGCGAAACCGATCGCCACGCGACGGGCCCCGTCGACCCGCCGCCACCAGGGCCACGAGCCCAGGGCCAGCGCCGCCGCGACCAGCAGCAGGACGGGCGCGATCTGGGTGCGCACGACCCCCGCGGCGCACAGCAGCGCCCCCGCGAGGAGCGCGTCGCGGCGCGAGCCGCGGTCGATCGCCCGCAGCAGCATCCAGGCCGAGAGCGCGAAGAGCGCGCCGGTCACCGGATCGGGGTAGAGGCGCCCCGTCTGCACCGCGAACGGCGGGTAACCCGCCGCCAGCGCGAGCGCGGCGAAACCGCCGGCAGGGTGGCGCGCGAGCCGCCGCCCGAGCAGGAACGCGGCCAGCATCGCGAGCGTGTTGAAGCCGGCCATCACCCGCCGCCAGGCGACCAGGTCGTACGGGAACGCGGCGTCGAGCGCCGCGAACAGCGCGCCGGTGCCGAGCAGGTAGAAGTAGCCGCGGACCCGCTCGAAGGCGTCGGCCGGCGGCTCGCCCGCGCTCACCCGCGCGAGCGCGTCCAGGAACGCCTCGCCCACCTTGAAGTAGCCCGCCGGGTCGCCGAACAGCACGGGCTGCGGGTAGCGCGCGAAGAAGTGGAGCTGCACGGCGAGCCCCGCCCCCAGCAGCAGGGCGACGGCCAGCGCGGTCGCGATCCGGGGTCGGGCGGCGGGCTCCATCGGGCGCGGCTATAGTACGCAGGCGCCCGATGCCCGTCGCCCCGCCTGCTCCCCTGCCCCCGGGCGCCCTGACCGTGCTGATGCCGGTCTTCAACGAGCGCGCCACGCTCGAGGAGCTGCTCGCCCGCGTGCTGGCTGCGCCGGCCACGGGCGAGGTGCTGATCGTCGACGACGCCTCGACCGACGGCACCCGCGAGCTGCTGCGCGAGCGGGTCGCGGGCCGCGACCCGCGGGTGCGGATCGTCTACCTGGACCGCAACGGCGGCAAGGGCGCGGCGATCCGCGCGGGGCTGCCGCACGTGCGCGGCGAGTGGGTCGTGATCCAGGACGGCGACCTCGAGTACGACCCCGCCGACTACGCGGCGCTCCTGGCGCGGGCGCGGGAGGGCGCGCCGGTGGTCTACGGCACCCGCTTCCACGCGGGCCTGCCGCCGTCGATGGCGTGGCCCAACCGCGCGGTCAACCTGCTGCTGGCGGCGATGGTGCGCGCGCTCTACGGCGCGCCGCTGACCGACGAAGCCACCTGCTACAAGCTGTTCCGCAGCGAGTGGCTGCAGGCCGTGCCGCTGCGCTGCCGCCGCTTCGAGTTCTGCCCCGAGGTGACCGCCAAGGCGTTGCGCTCGGGCCTGCCGATCGTCGAGGTGCCGATCCGCTACGCGGCGCGCTCCCACGCCGAAGGCAAGAAGATCCGCTGGACCGACGGCGTCAGCGCGATCTGGACGCTGCTGCGCTACCGCTTCTGGTCGCCGCCGCCCGCGCTCGCCTCGATCTCCACGATGGCGAAGCCGGTGAAGCGGCCGGCCGCATCGCCGAACGCGACGTAGAGCAGGTCGGCCTCGACCCGGAACAGGCGCAGCGCGGCGGCCTCGCGGGCCCGCGCCAGCAGCACTTCGCGCTGCCCGGCGAGGCGCCCTTCCGTCAGCTCCGCCAACCTGGCAACGGGATCGCTCGCGCTCAGCTCCACGACGCCCGCCTCTGCGCCCAGGCCCGCGGCCAGGGCCGCGAGCGTCGGCTGCTGGTCGAGCGCGCGCTGCAGCCGGCCCTCGTGCATCGACAGCCGGCGCTGGCCGTAGGCCCAGTCGCCGAGCAGCAGCGCGAGGCCCAGCAGCGTCGCGGTGACCAGTGCGGCGAGGCCGAGCCGCGCCAGCCGCCGCCGCGGGGGATCGTCAGGCGTGGGCGCGGCCTCCGCGAAGAGGTCGCCCACGGCCCGTTACCAGGCGCCGACCAGCTCGCGGAACGGGTCGGCCGGCAGCCGCAACTCGCGTACTCCGGCCGCGCGGGCGGCCGCCCGCACCGCGCCCAGGCTCGCGCTCGACACCGAGCAGCGGCCGTTCGCGGCGTAGTGCAGCGCCTCGGCCAGGGAGGCCTCGGCCGGATCGCCGATCGCGTGGGCGACGTCGTCGGCCGCGGCGCAGTCGGGCGCGAAGCCGCCGAAGAAGTCGCCCTGGCCCAGCGCATTCTGCAGCGAGAAGGCGACCGGGTGCAGCACCTTGTCGCAGAAGTTGAAGCTGTACTGGCCGACCGGCTTGCCGTAGGTGTTGTTGCCGACGATCACCACGGGCAGGAACGGCCGCAGCGCGTTGATCACCAGCTCGCTGGCCGAAGCCGACGACGGCGTCGTGATCACGATCAGCCGCTGCAGCCCGAGGTCGAGCAGGGCGGCGGGGAAGTCGATGGCCACGTTGCGGGTGCTGTTCTTGTCATTGTGCACGAACTGGGCAAAGATCTGGCCCTCGGTGCGGCGCGCTCCGACCAGGCCGCCGAGGTGCTGGGCGACCGAGACCAGCCCGCCGCCGTTGTAGCGCAGGTCGATCACCAGGTCGTCGACGCCGCCCGCCGTCAGCAGGTCGGTGAACGCCTGCGAGAGCGCCCCGAACGACGGCTGCACGAAGTTGCGGAACATGAAGTAGCCGACGCGGCGCCCGCCGGCGTCGAGCACCCGGGTGTGCGACACGGTCGGGATGTCGACCAGCCGCTTGACCATCGTCGACTCGCGCTCGACGCCGTCCGTCTGGCGGAAGCGGACGGTGACCGTGACCCCGATCTCGCTGGGGCCGAAGGCCGCCCCGAGCTGGCCGGTCGAGAGCAGCGTCTGGACGTCGACGCCCCCGATCGCCAGCAGCTCCTGGCCGCGGTCGAGCCCGCCCTCCGACGCCGGCGAGTTGGGGTAGGCCTGGGTCACCCGCAGGGCGCCGTCCGGGTCCAGGCGGTAGCTGACGCCGAGGCCGATGAACTGGCTGTCGGAGTAGAACGCCTGGTCGGCCGCGCGCCCCGAGATGTAGCTGAAGCTCTGGTCCAGCGGCCGGAACTTGAGCGCCTCCAGCAGCGACTCCGGCGACGGGAACGTCGCCGGGTCGAGGGTCGGCATCTCGCGGTACCAGTAGTACCAGTGGTTCATCACGTCGCCGACGAACTTGTTCTGGCCCGGGACGGTGCAGTCGCTCTGGGCGACGGCGGGCAGCGGCGCCAAGGCGAGGACCAGGAAGACGAGCGGGACGAAGCGGCGCACGGGAGCCTCCTGCTGCTTCGATCCTAACTCCGGGGGGCGCATTCCGCGCACCCCGGGTGTCACGCCGCGCGCCGGGCGGGAGGCGCCGCGGGCACCGCCGCAGGCAGCTTGCGGCCGTAGATCCTCGCGCGATCGCCGCGCGGGATGCGGGTGCCGAACACGACGTCCCAGAAGCCGTTGGTCAGGCCGAACGCCACGTTCGTCCCGCGCGGGCTGTGGTGATACGTGTGGTGCAGCGTGATGTAGCGCCAGTAGCGGCCGCGCAGCTTGTAGAGCGGCATGAAGTGCACGCTGTGGTGGACCCACTCCTCGACCACGTAGGCCACCACGACGCCGGCCCACCACAGCGGCAGCGTGTGCAGCGGCGCCAGGAACGTCAGCGCGGCGACGAAGCCGACGTAGAGGCCGGTGTCCTTGATCGTCCCGTTGATGTGGTCGCCGTCCCACGGCCGCAGGTGATGGTTGACGTGGAGGTGATCCATCGTCTTGTGGGCCCAGTGCCGGATCGCCCCCGCCCCGTCGGGGAACGGGTGGTGCAGCACGTAGCGGTGCGCCCAGTACTCGACGAAGGGCCAGGTGAGGAAGCCGCCGACGAGCCACAGGAACGGCGTCAGCGGGCTCGGGGCCTGGCGCAGCGCCAGGCCCAGCAGGACCAGCGCGTAGACCGAGTAGACGACGGTGACCGGCTTGAGGCGGCCGCGCGCCTTGCGCGCTTCCGCGGCGAGATCGATACGCTCCCCGGTGTACGTCACGCGCGGGATGCCGACCTCGGACTTCTTCTTTTCGCTCGCCACGATGTGTCCTGACCTGCCGCCCCGACTGCTCCAATCGCGCAGGGCAATTGCGGAGTATAGCGGAAGTACGTTCCGGCGGCCTCCGCGGTTCACTGGCGGGGTCAGAGGTAGAGGTGGAGCTGGGCGAGCAGCGTGTCGGCCGAGCCGTCGCGGCCGCGCAGCGAGTCGTGGTACCAGTTGAGGATCACGTTGACGTGGCTGCGCGGGAACAGCTCGAGCCCGGCGCCCAGCCGCAGGGTGCCGCCGCCGAAGTCGCCGAAGTCGGTCCGGAGCTGCGGCAGGGCCTTGAGCCAGACGCCGCGGTGGACCTCGAACGCCGCCTCGCCCGTGAACACCCAGGCCTGCCCGCCGGCGCCGTCCAGGAAGCGCAGGTCGCCCTGGCCCCACAGGCTGACCCGCGGCGTCGGTGCGAAGCCGAGCGCGACGCCGACCGCGCCGTTGCGGGGGGACTTGCCGGCCTCGGCCCGGTAGAGGCCGGAGGCCACCACCGCCGTGCGCGGCGAGAGGTCGAACTGGGCGCGCCCGGTCGCCGTGAAGGCGTGCTGGTCGTACCCCTCGACCAGCGATTCCGCGAAGCCGGGCCCCACGCTCACCTGGAACAGGCGGCGGTCGGAGCTGTGCGACAGCTCGACCGCGTACACCTGTTCGTGGTTCTCGAAGCCCAGCGCCGAGCGGTTGAAGCTCGAGTGATCCGCGAAGCGCACGCCGTAGGCCGGGAGGAAGCGCCCCGCGCGCACGCCGAAGCCGCCCTCGGCCTTGTACTGCGCCCAGTGTTCGAAGCTGTCCCAGCGCTCGTCGTCGCCGCGCGGCTGGCGGCCGAACTCGCCGTAGACCGTCCACGGCCCGCGGCGCCAGGCCAGCATCAGGTCGGCCTGCATGACGAGGTTCCGGGACGACGTGAACGGGCCCGACTCCACGCGCAGGCGCGAGGGCCGCAGCGAGATCCCCGCGCTGACCTCGCCGAGGCCGTCCTTCAGCAAGCCGAACAGGAACTCGTGCTCGCGATCCTGGGGCGCACCGTCTTCGCTGGCTCCCGTCGTCGACAGCTCCTGGCGCGAGAGCATGCGGCCGTAGGGCGTGAGCAGGCCGCCGCCGGCCGGCGAGAAGTGGCAGGTCGTGCAGCGCGCGTACTGGCGCGAGAGGAACATCGGCTCGGCCACGGCGGCCGGCGCGAGCACCGCGGCGGCGAGCGTTGCGGACAGCAGGCGCTTCATCGATTTCCCCCGGTGGCGGGCATCGCCACGAACGAGACGCTCACGATCAGCCGGTTGCCCACGCCGACCCCGAGGTACTCGGGAGGCGTGATCGCGAAGTCGGAGAGGGCCAGCGGGAAGCTGGCTTCGACCCGCATGCCAGCGCCCTCCCGGCGCAGCGTGGCCGAGCCGGCGATCGGCCGCTGCACCCCGTGCAGGCGCAGGTTCCCCGTGAAGCCCGTGCGCCCCTCGAAGCCGTCGCCGGTGGCCTCGCGCAGCGCGAGGTCGTCCAGCACCGCGCGCGCGTAACCGTCGCCGCGCGCGACCTCCAGGTAGTTCTCGCGCAGGTGCTGGTTGCGCAGCGCGATCCCGGTGTCGAGGGTCGCGAGGTCCACCGCGAGCTCGCCGGCCAGCGGCAGCGGCGAACCCGCTCCGATCGTGATCTCGCCGGAGATCGCGCGGGTGCGCGTCTCGAAGCTGCCCCCCGGCTTCATCGGCACCAGTACCTTGACGTCGCCGTCGGCGACCCGCCACGCCTGAGCCTGCGCTCCGGCCAGCGACGCCCAGCAGCCCAGCAGCACCACCGCCCCGATCCGGCGTCGCATCGTGCGCCTCCGCTTCAGTTGAAGGTGACGGTGTGGTCGTGGCCGTCGTCGATGCTCGAGTTCTTCGAGACGCGCGACCCGCCCGCGACCTGCGCGACCTCGCCGGCGCTCAGCACCACCGTGTGCGGGTGGTCGGAGCTGCCGCGGATCTGCAGCGTGAGCGCGGCGCCCGCCGAGAGCTGCGCGGCCGTGATGACGGCCGCATGACCGTGGTTGGCGCTCACCGAGCCGACCTTGTCGCCCGGCGCGCTGGGCGACGTGGGGCTGGAACCGCCGCCCCCGCCTCCGCACCCGGAACTCGAGATCGTGACGGTCGCACCGCCCAGAACGGCCAGCGCGGCCTCCAGGCTGAAGCGCCTGCGGCCGACACGCCTGGTCTCCCTCATTGCGAGACCTCCTCGTCGCCCCACGGGATGACGCCGAATGTAAGCCCTCGCCCCCGGGGCGGGTTGCAAAAGAAGGTGAGGCCGTGACGCCCCGCACCGCCCTTGACCCCGCCCACGGCCGGCCGTACAGTCGAAGTGCACTAGTTGGCGTTGCTTTGCCGTTCGGAAAGGAGGCCGCCCGAGGTGGGCGGCTTTTCTCGTTCTCGGCGGGCAGGTGACGTGGACCGCTAGGCAACAGGTCCAGGAGGCCTGCAAGCAGTATGTTCGAAGGCACCGTGAAGTGGTTCAACGAGTCGAAGGGGTTCGGTTTCCTCTCCCGCGAGGGCGGCAAGGACGTGTTCGTCCACCACACCGCGATCAAGGGTGACGGCTTCAAGACGCTCAACGAGGGCGAGCGCGTCCGCTTCGACGTGGTCGACAGCCCGAAGGGGCCCCGCGCGGAGAACGTGACCCGGATTTGAGTTGAGCTGCGGTCGGGGAGCGGTACTCCCCGGCACGGCGACGAACGCCCGGGCAGCCGCGTGGCTCCCGGGCGTTCGTGTTTCTACTTCGCCTGCGGCTCGCGCCCGAAGAGCTTCAGGTACTGGCCGTAGCCCTCCTCCTCGAGCTTCTCGACCGGGATGAAGCGCATCGCCGCCGAGTTGATGCAGTAACGCAGCCCGGTGGGGCCCGGGCCGTCGGGGAACACGTGACCGAGGTGCGAGTCGGCGTGTTTCGAGCGCACCTCGGTCCGCGGGTAGATCAGCTTGTAGTCGGTGCGCTCGGTGACGTGGTCCTTCTCCAGCGGGCGGGTGAAGCTGGGCCAGCCGCTGCCCGAGTCGTACTTGTCCTTCGACGAGAACAGCGGCTCGCCGGACACCACGTCGACGTAGATGCCCTCCGCCTTGTTGCCGTTGTACTCGTTGCGGAACGGCGGCTCGGTGCCCTCGGCTTGCGTGACCTGGTACTGCAGCGGGGTCAGCCGCTTCTTCAGCTCCTCGTCGCTCGGCTTCTCGAACTTCACGGGCCATCCTTTCGCCTGGCCGTCCTTCACGGGGACGGGACGGGTCTCGGGCCGCGACTGCGCCAGCGCCAGCCAGCCGCCGATCGCGAGCGCCGCGGTCAGCCCCCACGACAGCGCCCGCGCGCTCATTTCGCGCCTCCGGCCTCGGCGCCCCACAGCTCCTTCAGCCGCGCGTCGCGACCGCAGCCCATCCGGTAGGACTGATAGCGCACCGGGTTCTTCCGGTAGAAGTCCTGGTGGTACTCCTCCGCGGGCCAGAACGTGTCGAGCTTCACCACCTCGGTGGCGATCGGCTTCGGGAAGCGCGGTGCCAGCTCCGCCTTGCTCTTTTCCGCGGCCTGCCGCTGCGCGTCGTCGTGGAAGAAGATCGCGGAGCGGTACTGGCTGCCGCGGTCGCAGAACTGCGCGTTCGGCGTCAGCGGGTCGACGTTGCGCCAGAACACGTGCAGCAGCCGTTCGTAGTCGACGCGGGCCGGGTCGTAGATCACCTGCACGACCTCGGCGTGCCCGGTGCGGCCCGCCGACACCTGCTCGTAGGTCGGCTGCTTCACGCTGCCGCCCGCGTAGCCCGAGGTCACGGACAGCACCCCGGGCAGCTTCTCGAACGGCCCTTCCATGCACCAGAAGCAGCCGCCCGCGAAGGTCGCCGTGGCCCGTGAAGGCGGCGCCTGCGCGGCCGCTGCCCCCGCCAACGCCAGCCCGACACCGATCGCCACTCGCCACCCGGTCAGACGCACAGCCGGACCTCCTGACACGAGGGTAGAACGGGAGCGCGTGGCGCGCCATTCCCGCCGGGATGTCAGGAGTTGCGACGCGGCGGGGGCGGCGGTGGTGCCGGGGGGGCCGTGGGAGCGGGACGCCGCACCGGCGCCGCCTCGATCTGGGCCCGGCGTTCGCGGACGCGTTCGGGGGCGACGTGCGCCGCCAGCCGCGCGATCCGCGCCTCGCGTTCGGCGCGCGCCCGCGCCGCCAGCTCCTCCGGGCCCGGCGTCGGCGCCGGAGCCGGCGCCGCGGCGACCGGGAAGCGGGCCACGGCGACGAGCGCGAGCAGCAGCACGAACGCCGCCAGCCCGAAGGCCAGCCCCGCCCGGTACCAGCCGGGTGCGGGCCGGCGATGGAGGGCGTGGGCCGCGAGCGTGCGCCCGGCCGCGGCCAGCACCAGCATGCGGCCGTCGCTGGCGGCCACGCCGCGGATCGACTGCAACTCGCCGCCGCCCAGCTCGGAGCGACCGAGCTCGACTCCGTCGGCACGGAAGGCGACCAGCAGGCCGGCCTCGGTGCCCGCGAACAGCTCGTCGCGCCCGTCGCCGTCCACGTCGATCGCCGCCAGCGCGGTGATCTTGCGGTCGAGCGTCGCGTCCCACAGCGTCTCGGGCAGCGCGATGCCGCGCTGCGGGCGGATCGCCTTCAGCGCGCCGCCCTTGCCGCCGATCACCACCTCCGCCGCGGCCGGGTCGCCGTCGTGCTCGAAGGCGCGGATCTCGCCGACCGCCTCGCCGAGCCCCCACGACCAGGACGCGGCGCCGTCGGCCGTCATCACGCGCAGGCTGCCGCCGTCGTCGCCGATCAGCAGCTCGGAGGCGCCGTCGCCGTCGAGGTCCGCGGTGCGCAGGCGGCGCAGTTCGGAGACGCTGCCCCCGGCGGCCACGGTGCCGTCGCCGCGGAGCACGGCGAACGTGCCGCCGCGATGTCCGACCGCGGGCAGGCGCTCCTTGCGCCCCTGGCCCGGCCGCACGTCGTCCAGCCCGCGCGCCTCCTGCTCGGCCGCACCGCCGGGCGCCGGGTCGGTCTGCCACAGCCGCTGGCCGCCCGCCGAGATCGCGGTCAGCCGGCCCGCCGCGTCGGCCACGACCACCTCGCGGCGACCGTCGCCCTCGAAGTCGGCCGGCAGCATCCGCCGCGCAGGCGCGTCGAGCGGCGCCTGCCACAGCGGACGCAGCGCCGTGTCGAGGGCGATCACGCGGGCAGGCAGCGTCGCGGCGACCAGGATCTCGTCGCGGCCGTCGCCGTCGACATCCCCGGCGGCGCCCGCCGTCGCCGCGACGTCGAGCTTGCGCAGGCCCTCGCCCTCGTCGTCGAGCACCCACACCCGCGACTTCGTGACGACCACGGCCAGCGGGATGCGAGCGTCGTCCGCGGGCCGCTCGCCCGGGCGCAGGCCCGCGGGCTTCTCGATGGTCAGCACGTCGGGCACGTCGCGGGCGTAGATCCGCTCGAAGCGCGATCGTTCCGGCCCCGCCCCGGAGCGCTCGGCGACGAAGCCGCCGGAGATCAGCAGCGCCGCCGCGAGGACGACGGCGGTGAGCGCCAGCCGCCGCCACGTGACCTTCACGACGCCCTCTCGAACGCCGCGAAGCAGCGCGCGGCCAGCGCCACGACGTCGGCGGCGGCGGGCGCCTCGGCGTCGAGCCGGGCGGCGATCGTGGCCCGGTTCTGCTCGACGACCGCCGGCCCCGCGGCCAGCGCGCCGACGGCCGCCGCGGCCGGCGGCTCCGCGCGCGGCCTGTAGAGCGAGGGCGGCACGACGAGCTGCACCTCCAGCGTGCCGAGCCGCTCGCTGCGCCCGGGCTTCAGCTTGCGGCGGCGCGAGCCCTGCTTCCAGTACTCGCCGCGCGCCTTGACGCGGTCGACCGCCGCGATCCGCAACTGCGAGCCGTCGCGCAGCGGCAGCCGCAGCCGCAGCCACTCGTCGCGGTAGATCGAGATCTCGGCGCCGGACGCGGCCTTGGCCGAGCGGGTCAGCTTCTCGGGCACCTGGGCGCCGCGCAGGTCGAGACCGCCCGTCACCCGGCGCCCCGGCGCGACGTCCGCGGCCACCGCCCGCAACACCTCGATCCAGGGCGTGATGCGCGGGCTCAGGTCCGGCGGCGGCGCCGGCTTCTCGGCGCCGTCGCGCCAGAGTCCGAGGCCGGCGATCAGCGCGGTCACCAGGCCGACGCGCCAGAGGCCGACGCTCGCGGGCCCGAGTCCCAGCGCCAACTCCAGTCCGCCCAGGAAGAAGAACCCCAGGCCGGCCAGCGCGGCGGTGGCGCAGCCGCCGCCTGTCGCGCCCGGCTTGCGGCCGGCGCCGACGGCGAGCAGCGCGCCCAGCCACAGCGCCGGGATCGTCGCGGAGAACACCGCGGGGTAGAAGGAGAACGCGAGGTCGATGCCGTAGAAGACCAGCGCCGCGCCGAGCAGTCCCCCCACGACCCGCCAGCGCGGGCCGCGCGCGGGCGGCTGCGGGGGCGGCGGGGGAGGCGCCGCCTGCTCGGCGAGCAACAGGGCCGCCTCTTCCGGCAGGTGGTCCAGCGCCAGGTTCGGTCCGCTCATCGCCGCCCACCCGGCGACCGGTAGACTGCCGGCGCGTGGCGCGAGTCCTGTACGCGGCGTTCGACGTGGTGCCGAGCCCGAAAGGCGCGTCGACCCACGTGCTGGCGTTCGTCGCGGGCCTGGTCGCGGCGGGCCACGAGGTCGTGCTGGCGACGCCGATCGCGCCCGGGCAGCCGCCGCGCGACGTCACCGCGGGCGCAGAGCATCACCGGCTCGGCCGCGGCGGCAGCGGCAACTTCCTGCTGCGCGCGCTGGCCTTCGGCGAAGCGGTCGACGCGCTGGCCCGCGAGCGCGGCCCGTTCGACGTCTACCACTTCCGCTCGCTGTGGCCCGGCGTGCCGCTGGTCCTGCGCGGCGACGCGCGCAGCGTGTTCGAGGCCAACTCCCTCGCCAGCGTCGAGATGCCGTTCCACTACCCGGCCGTGCGCGGCACCGCGACCGCCGCCAAGCTCGCGCGCTTCGAGCGCTGGCTGCTCGAGCGTTCCGACGCGGTCGTCTGCGTGTCGGCGGTCTCGCGGGCGTTCCTCGAGGCGCGCGGCGCGCGCCCCGGCCGCGTGCACCTGATCCCCAACGGCGTCGACACCGGCCTGTTCGCCGCCACGCCGCTGCCGCCGCGGGACGCCGGCCGCGAGCCGGTCGCGCTCTACGTCGGCACCCTCGCCGACTGGCAGGGCCTCGGCACCCTGCTCGACGCGATGCCCTCCGTGCGCTCCCGGGTGCCGCTGCGACTCCGCATCGTCGGCCGCGGTCGCCAGCGCCAGCGCAAGGAGCTGCTGCGCCGCGTGCGCCACCTCGGGCTCGAGGCTCACGTCGCGCTCGAACCCGCGGTGCCGCACGAGGCGGTGCCCGCGCTGATCGCGCAGGCCGACGTCTGCGTCGCGCCGCTCTCGCTCGACGAGCGCAACGTGGTGCAGGGCTGCTGCCCGCTGAAGGTGCTCGAGTACATGAGTTGCGGCCGGCCCGTCGTCGCTTCGGGACTGCCGGTCGTGCGCGAGCTGGTGCGCGACGGCGAGGCGCTGTTCGTGCCGCCCGGCGCGCCCGACGCGCTGGCGGCCGCGCTGTGCCGGGTGGCGGAGGACGGGGACCTCGCCGCCCGCCTCGCCCGCCGCGCCGCCGATCGCGCCCGTCACGCCTTCACCTGGTCGCGAGCGCAGGAGCGGCTGCGCTCTCTCTACGCGGGGCTTCCCGCAGCTCCCGGAACAGCGACAGGTAGCGACGCGCCTCCCGCTCCGGAGTGAACTCGCGCGCGACCCGCGCGCGCGCCGCTTCTCCGAGCGCGGCCGCCCGTGCCGGGTCGTCGAGCAGCGCCGCGATCGCGGCCGCCAGCGCGTCGACGTCGCCCGGCGGCACCCGCACGCCGCAGCCTTCGCCCATCGCGTCCGGGATGCCGCCGGCCTCGGCGCCGACGACGGGCCGGCCGCAGGCCATCGCCTCCAGCAGCGCGTTGGGCATGCCGTCGCGCAGCGACGGGTGGACGAACACGTCCATCAGTGCGTAGACGGGCGGCAGCGCCGGGCCCTCGCGGTGAGGCAGAAGCGCGAGGCGGACCTCGGGGTGGCGGCGCTGGAACAGCTCGACGTAGCCGGCCGCGTCGGCGCGCACGCCGCCCGCGGCCAGCAGCGTCACCGGCCGCGACTCGGCGAGCTTCGCGAGCGCCGGCAGCAGCGTCGTCAGCCCCTTCTTGTGGCGCAGCTCGCCCGAAAAGCCGATCACGGCGCGACCCGCGAGCTCGAGCGTCGCGCGCAGCGCCTCGTCGGGCGCCACGGGGTGGAACACCCAGGTGTCGACGCCGTTGGGGATCACCTCGACCCGGGCCTGTGGCGACAGCGCCCGCGCCTTGCGCGCGAGGTCGCCGCTGACCGCGGTCACGGCGTCGGCGAGGTCGAGCGCGCGCAGCACGTGGGCGGCGCGCGACGGATCGTGCACGGCGCGGTCGAGGTCGTTGCCGCGGGCGCTGACGACGGAGGGCACGCCGAGGTAGCGGCCCGCATAGGCGGCGAGGAAGCCGGAGCGCACGAGGTAGAGGCCGTGCAGCGCGTCGAACGGCGCTTCGTTGTGCCTCGCGCAGAGGCGCTCGAACAACAGTGCCTGCGTCTCCTCCGCGTCGCGCGCCGGGCCGAGGCGCCACACGGGCACCATCTCGCCCATCTCTTCGAGCCGCTGCGCGCCCGGGGGCAGGTCGTCCGCCAGGGCGAAGGCCTCGACGGCCGCTCCGACCTCGGCGAGCTGGCGGGCGATGCGGGCGGCCGCGACGGCGAGCCCGCCCGGGTCCGGCGGGAAGCGGTCGGCGAGCAGGGCGACGCGCATCAGGAGAGGTCCGCGAACTGCTCTTCTTCGTCTTCGGGTGCCTGCGGCGCCGCCTCGAACGCGGCCACGTCGCGGGCGTCGAACAGCGGGAACAGCAGCGCTGCGGCGCCGGCCGCCGCGGCCGCTCCGCCGACGAAGGTGCCGAGGCCGGCCCGCTCCGAGGCGCCCGCCAGCAGCGGTGGCAGGTCGGAGCCGGTCGCGCAGCCGCGGCACAGCAGGCCCGCGTCGCCCAGCTCCGCGTGCTCCTCGCACACCTCGCGGCCGCACTTCGCACAGGCGCCGAGCGCGGCGTTGGGACACGGGTGCGGCAGCAGGAAGCCCGTCGCGAGCTGGCAGGGCGTCGGCGCCATGGGGTCGGGGTCGCGCGGATTGTGGCACGGCGCGGGGCCGCCCCGCTCAGATCCGATCGCCGATCCGCTCTTCCAGTTGCCGCAGCACCGCTTCGCCGGACTCGCGCGTGTAAGGAGCCTCGTAGAACTCCTCGAGGTCCAGCGGCTCGTGGAGGCGCAGCCGGCACGCCCGGAACAGCTTGCCCGGGAGCTGCTGGTGCAGCAGCAGCTCCCGGAAGCCGTCGGCCCGGAGCGGGACCGCGACGGCGCGCGAGTCGTGGAGCAGGCGCGCGACCCCCGCCCGCAACGGCGCCCCCTGGCGCGTGGTGCCCGCGGGATAGTGGAGCAGCCAGCCGTCGCGGATCGCCTCCAGCACCCGCGACACGCCCTCGAGGTCGACGTCGCGCTTCACGTCGTGGCCCCCCTCGCGGAAGCTGCGCTTCAGGGTGACGCCTCCCGCCAGGTGCATCAGGGCGGTCAGCACGTTCTTCTTCATCGTCTCCTCGGCGGCCGAGAAGCGGAGCATCGGCCGCTCCAGCGGGAACAGGTGCCGCACGTAGACGAGGTCGAAGAAGGCGAGCGCCTCCATGAAGTACGTCTGGTGGTTCGAGAGGAAGACGACGTTGCGCAGCGGCAGCCGCTCGAGCAGGTCGTCGCCCTCGACCTGCACCTCGTTGAGGACCTGCATGTAGGGAACGGTGAACCCCGCCCCGAAGCCCGCGATGATGCCGCGGCGGAGCCAGCGCTGCAGGAACGCCTGGGCCGCGTGGCGTGCGGGGAGGAGGGGAAGCCGCCGGGTGTCTCTCAAGCTGCACTCCCTGTGCCGACCGGGGATTATAGGTCGCCGGCAGCGCCCAGGATCGCGTGCAGCCGCGCGTTTTCGTCGAGGAAGTCGTCGCAGCGGGCGCAGGGCGGCAGCCGGGCCGGGGTCAGGATCTGGCGGCGGGTGTCCGCGTAGGCCCGCCCCTGCCAGATCTCGGCGAACGGCCGCTCGGTGACGTCGCCGAGCGGCCGCAGGCCGCGCGCCATGCAGCAGACGAAGACCCGCCCGTCGTGGTCGACGAGGGCGTGCGTGAACGGAGCCAGGCACGGCTTGCGCTCGTAGTGGCCGAGCGCATAGTCGCCGCGCGTCGCGCGGGCCTTCTCTTCAGGAGTGCGGCCGAAGACCCAGGCCTCGGACGCGTCGGCGAACAGGCCGAGGCGCAGGCCCTCCTCGGCGAGCGCGGGGGCCACCCGCGCGTCGTACTCCGCGATCTCGTCGGCGCCGAGCGCCAGCGCCTCGCCGCTGTGGTCGTCGACGGGCATCAGCCGGAGCGCGCGCGCGCCCGTGCGCAGAGCCAGCTTCGGCAGCCCGCCCAGGGTGCGGAAGTTGAGGCGGGTGACCACGGTGTTGATCGCGAGCGTCAGCTTGCCGCGCCGCGCCTCCTTGCGCAGGTTCTTGAGGCCCGCGACCGCCTTCTCGAACGAGCCCGGCAGCCCGCGCTGGCGGTCGTGCACCTCCGCCACCGGCGAGTCGATCGAGACCGCGGCCGCGCGCAGCCCCGCTTCGACCAGCCGCCGCGCCCGCTCGCGGGTGAACAGCGTGGCGTTGGTCGTCAGCGTGACGCGCAACCCCGCCGCGGTGCCCGCCGCGACGATCGCCTCCAGGTCCTCGCGCAGGCCGGGCTCGCCACCGGTCAGGTGGACCTTGCGGCAACCGAGCGCGGCGAGCTCGGCGAACAGCACGCGCAGCCGCTCGGGGGTGAGCCGCTCCCGCCGCTCGCGCCGCCAGTGGTCGCACATCGCGCAGCGCAGGTTGCAGCCGTCGACCAGCTTCAGCTTGACGGAAAGCGGCCGGAACCCGCGCGCCCCGCGCACCGCCTCGTGGAACTCGCCCGCAGCCGCCGCGACCTCGTCGAACGCGTACATGGGGATGCGGCGAGTCTACTCCCCGGCCGCGCTGCGCCCGCGGAAGAATCAGGCCAGCGGCACGCCGCAGGTCTCGCAGGTCTTCGGGTCCACGACTCGCCCGTGGCGTCGTTCGTGGAAGTTCCGCGGACGCAGCTCGCACACGGGGCACCGGTAGATCCGGTCCGTGGCCCACATCACGAGGCCCCCGACCACGGCTGCCACCAGGATGCCGAGTTCCGTGTCGCCCGGGGCAGGCTCCGCTTCGGAGGGCGATCGCAGCCAGAGGTAGAGGCCGGCGAGCAGGAACGCGACGAGCGCAGGCCCGTGCGCGAGCCAGCGCCGCTGCCGCCACGCCAGCCGCACCCAGGCGGCCTCGGTGCGGGTCCAGGTCGAGTGCGCCGAGTTCTTCGGTCGATGCTCCGGGTCGAGCCCGATGTAGTACATGGGAGGTGGCGGCTCGCGTCAGCGGCGGGCGGCGGCCAGCGTGCTTTCCGCTGCGGCCAGCTTGCGCCGGGCCTTGTCCACGTAGTGGCGGTCCTCGACCGCATGGCGCGCTTCGATCGGCTCGTCCGCGCAGCGGCGGAGCAGGGCGAGGCCCTCGTCGCGACCGCGGGGGTCGTGGTCGAGAAGGGCCGCGCCGAGGAAGAACAGGTGCTGCTTCGCTCGCGGCGCGATCGCGTGCGCCGCGCGGATCGAGGCGATGCCCTTCTCCTTCGCCACCCAGCCCGTCAGCAGCGGGATCTTCGGCGCCTCGGTGTGCAGGCGGCCGAGGATCAGGTGGGCGCCGCCGTCCATCGTCTCCGGCGCCACGGCGATCACCGCCTCGGCGAGGTCGCGCATCTTGCCGGCGGTGCCCTGCCAGGCCGCGGCGATCTTGTGGTCGACCGCCCACTGGCCCCACGCCGCCGCGGTCCACAGGAACAGCTCGGCGGCCAGCGGCTCCGCCCGGATCGCGCTCTGGAGCCGCTCGCGCCGCGAGCCCTCGCGCCCCGCCAGCAGCCGCTTCACGGTGTCGTCGCCGAGGCGCTTGGCCTCCTCGAACAGCGCTGCGCTGCGGGGGCCTTTCTCCACCTTGCAGAAGCCGACGCGGAAGAACACGGCGCGCAGGAACCCGCGCCGCGCCGAGAGCGACGCGGGCTCCACGGCGAGTGCCTGTCGATACGCGTCGAGCGCCGCCTCGATCGTCGCCGGCGCGCAGTCGGGCCCGTCGCTCCCTTCCGCGCGCCGCTCGTACAACTCCTCGGCCGCGGCCAGCGCCGCCGCCGGCCCCGGCGCCGAGGGGGCGGCCAGGACCAGCGTCAGCGCGGCCGCGGCGAGCATCGACCTACAGGAAGTACTGGACGCGGATCGCCTGGGCGATGCTGACGATCACGAACAGCCAGATGCCGAAGTAGATCGGGACGAACTTCTTCCGCGTCTCGAGGTGCTCGGGGAACAGCACCGGCTTGCCGGCGAACTTGCCGCGCGGCACGTTCGGGAAGAAGAACGTCTTGTAGGTCTCGATCGTGGCCACGGTGTAGCCGAGGCCGCCGACCGCGCCGATCATGTACGAGTCGGTGAGGAACGACAGCAGCCACGAGTAGAACGCGGCGAGCGCCGGGCTGCGGAAGAACTTGAAGGTGTGGAAGCCCTCGATCGGGGCGTCCTTGAAGGCGCCGCCGAAGGCCGACAGCCAGCCGCCGACCGAGCCCAGCAGCAGGAACTTGACGATGCTGATCGGCTCGTCCGGCACGTTGTGCAGGTGGATCAGGAACACCGAGACGAGCACGACGATCACGTGGGCGATCGCGATCGCCCAGCGCTTGCCGCCCGCGGGGATCACCTTGCCGAACACGTGGAACTGCATCGGAATCGTGTACTTGCTCTGGTCCTCGAAGCGGACGAAGGTCTTGTAGAACTCCGTGGCGCCGCGCTCCGCGCAGTAGGTGAGGCCGAACAGCAGCACGATGCCGCGCGCGCTCATCGGGTCGAACGCCAGCAGCGGCACGTACGAGAAGCCCCAGTAGATCAGCGGCGCCAGCACCGCGGCGGTGAAGATGCTGCGCGGGTAGTGGCGGAAGCCCTCGTGCGGGGCGTCCTTGTACATGCCCCAGGTGGCGGTGTGGGTGCCAGCGATGATCCCCACCGCGAGGGCGGCCAGAAAGTCCATTTCGTCTCCTTCGTCTCTCTCTCTCGAAAGTCCGTCAGGCGCCGTCGCCGGCGCCGATCTCCTCCACGAGCTCCAGGTCGCGCCGGGCCCGCGCCAGGTCCATCTCCGGCGTGCGTCCCGTGGCCATCGCCGCCAGGAAGTCGCGCCACATCGCCCCGCGACCCGTCAGGTCGCGCAGGCCGCCGGGGAGCAGCACGGTCTTGCGTCGCCCCCACACGAACACGAACAGGCCGTTCGACTCGAAGGCGATGGCGCCCTCGCGGCCGAAGATCCGCGACAGCCGCAGGCCCTTGAGCGGCGAGGGCTGCTCCCACGAGTGGACCAGCGCGCCGACCGCGCCTTCGGCGTACTCGAACGTGGCGAGCGCCGCGCGTTCGGGCGCGCCGGCGTGAGCGGGGAAGGCGCCGCGCGCGCGCTTCACGGTCAGCCCCAGGCCGGCCATCAGGCTCACCCAGTGGATGCCGCCCTCGTACAGCGCGCCGCCGCCGACCGCCGGGTCCTGCCGCCAGCCGTCGACCTTCTGCTCCTTCATCGCGTTGACGAGCACGAAGCGCGGCTCGCCGATCGCCCCCTCGCGCAGCAGCCCGCGCAGGGTCACGGCCAGCGGCTTGTAGTAGTAGTTCTCGGCGACCAGCACCTGCTTCCCGGCGCGGGTCGCGGCCTCGGCGACGGGCCCGAAGGTGGCCGCGCGCGGGAAGGCGGGCTTCTCGACGATCACGTGCTTGCCCGCGGCGAGCGCTTGCACTGTCAGCGCCTCGTGCGAGTCGGGCGGCGTCAGCACCGCGACCGCGTCGACCTCGGGCGAGGCGATCGCGGCTTCGTAGGAGTCGAGCACGCCCGTGCCCCACTCGCGGGCGAAGGCCTCGGCCCGCTCGCGCTCGCGGCTGGCGGCCAGCAGTCGCACCGCGTCCGCCATCGGCTTCAGCGCCGTGGCGTGCAGCCGCGCGGCGTAGCCGCAGCCGAGCAGCGCGATGCGGAGCGGGGCGTTCACCGGTCTTCGCTCAGGCCCGCGCCGGCAGGCCGTGGACGAGGGCCTGGCCCACGCGCAGCGCGTTGGCCGCGATCGTCAGGCTCGGGTTGACGCCGCCCGCGGTGGGGAAGAACGAGGCGTCGACGACGTGCAGGTTGTCGACGCCGCGGAAGCGGCAGAAGCGGTCGAGCGGGTTGCGCTTCGGGTCGTCGCCCATGCGCACGGTGCCGCAGACGTGGGAGAACGTCCTGATCTTGTGGTTGTAGACGAACATCGCGCCGGCGCGCTTCAGGACCCGGCCGGCCTCGCGGAACAGCGCGCGGCGCGCCTGTTCGTCGCGCTCGGTGTAGATTTGGCGGACCACCGGCAGCGGCAGGCCGAACTGGTCGCGCGCGCCGGCGTCGATCCGCACCCGGTTCTCCGGGCGCGGCTGGTCCTCGGCCATCACCAGCAGCCCGGTGAGCCGGCGCACGCCGGGGCCGAGGAAAGGCGCGACGAGGCGGGGGGCGTTGGCCTGGACCAGCGCGAGAGGAGGCGTTTGCAGCGACTGGACCGAGCCGAGCCGCCCGCGCGGCGTGCCGATGCGTTCGTGGCCGTAGTAGAAATCGTGGAACCCCACCTGCTTGTGGAACTGCTTGCCGCCGTCGGGCAGGCTCGCGAAGCAGCCGAGCGCGATGCCGTTGACGTGCCGGCACAGGTAGCGCCCCACCGCGTCCCCAGCGGGGTTCTTCCCGGCAAGCCCCGTGGCCAGCAACAGGTGGGGCGAGGCGATCGCCCCGCCCGCCAGGATCACGGTGGCGGCCGTGAAGGATACGCGAACCGCGCGGGTGCGGTCGATGCACTCCACCTCGGCGATCCGGCCGCCCTTCTCGTGCAGGCCGACGACCGCCATGTGCGGCCGCAGTTCCAGCCCGCGGCGGACCAGGTCGGGGATCACGCCGGTGGCGAGGTCGTTCTTGGCCCCGATCGCACAGGCGAAGGTGTCGCAGGTGGGGCAGGCGATGCAGCCCTCGCGCCCTTCCTCTTTTCTGTAGTGGATCGCGAGCGGCAGCGGGAAGGGCTTCAGGCCCAGTTCGCGCCCGGCGTCGGCGACCCGCTTCGCGGTGGGGGAGAACGGCGGCGGCGCCTGCGGATAGGGCTCGCCCCGGCGGTCGGGCTCGGTCGGGTCGGCGCCGGCGATCCCCGCGACGTCGAGCCGCTTCTCGACGTCGGCGTAGTACGTCTCGAGGTCGGCGTAGCCGATCGGCCACAGCGCGCCGCTGTCGCCCACGATCTCCGGGTCCGGCTCGAAGTCGCGCTCGCGCATGCGGAACGAGACACCGCCGTAGAACACCGACTGGCCGCCGACGCACCCGGTCACGTGCATCACCGGGTTCTGGCCGCCGGCCTCGGCGCGGAACGCGGCCTCGCCGGTGGCGTAGGGCGTCAGGTCCATCGAGCCCTGCGCGGCCCAGTTGTGGGGCCCGCGCGTGACGTGCCCCCCGCGCTCGAGCATCAGCACCCGCGCGCCGGCGCGCACCAGCGGGTCGGCGACGAACGCGCCCCCGAAGCCCGACCCGATCACGATCACGTCCCAGTCCCGGCGCCCGGGGCTCATCTTCTTTCTCTGTCCTCCTGGGAAGCCGAGGCGCTTGCGTGAACGGCCTCGGAGCGTGGGACCCCGGCTACTTCGTCTCGAGCCTGGGGGTGGGAATCGTGAGCGGCCTCGTGCCTTTCGTCAACATCGAGGTCTACATCGCCGGCATGGCCGCCCTGTCCCAGGCCCCGGCCGCCTCGATCATCGCCTCGACGACCCTCGGCCAGATGATCGCCAAGGCGATTCTCTACCAGGTCGGCAAGGGCGCGATCACGATGCCCTGGCTGCTGCGCGCGAAGGAGAAGATCCACAAGGCCAGCGAGTCGCTCCACCGCCACGAGAAGGGCGCGGACGCGGTGGTCCTGCTCTCGGCGATCACCGGCTTCCCGCCCTTCTACGCGGTCAGCGTGGCGGCCGGCATGCTGAACATGTCCTTCTGGACCTTCATGGCCATCGGCACCTTCGGCCGCATCCTCCGCTTCTCGGTGGTCTTCTACCTCCCGAGGTACCTGGCGGCGGGCTAGAGGCCTCCCGGGACTCGGTCTTGGGCCCGATCCCGGTCGTGATCGCGATCCTGATCCGGGTCCTGGTCCCTCGTCGGTTCACCGCTCCTCGAAAATCGCATGCAAGTGTCTATTGATCAATGGATTGACAAAACTAAAATTCGATTTTAGTTTTGCATCATGTACCGCTCCCGCAAGCTGGGTCCAGCCCTCCGCTCAGCCTTGGCCTCTTTCCCGGCCGTTCTCCTGACAGGCCCTCGCCAGTCGGGCAAGACGACGCTACTCAAGCACGAGCTCCCCGACGCCCGTTACGTCACGTTCGACGACCCCCTCGAACGCGACCTCGCCACTACGGACCCGGCCGCCTTCCTTCACCGCTTCACCGACCACCCCGCGGTCCTCGACGAGATCCAGTACGTCCCCTCGCTCCTCCCGCATCTCAAGATGCGGATCGATGCGGAGCCCGACCGCCTCGGCCGATGGGTGCTGACCGGCTCGCAGCAGTTCGGCCTGATGCGCGACGTGAGCGAGTCGCTCGCCGGCCGCGTCGCGCTGCTCGAACTCCCACCCTTCTCGGCCGCCGAACTCCCCCGCGACTCGTTCGAGCAGGCGATCTGGAACGGCGGCTACCCGATCCCCGCCCTGCACCCCGACCGCCGCGAACTCTGGCTGCGCAGCTACGTCGCCACCTACGTCGAACGCGACGTCCGCCAGATCCGCAACGTCACCGACCTCCGCGCCTTCAGCCAGTTCGTCGCGCTGGCCGCAGCCCGCCATGGCCAGGTCCTCAACGCCGCCGACTTCGCCCGCGACCTCGGCCTCACCCTGCCCACGATCAAGGCGTGGACGAGCGTGCTCGAGGCCTCCTACGTCGCCCACCTCCTGCCCCCCTGGCACCGCAACTACGGCAAGCGCGTCTCGAAGACCCCGAAGCTCTACTTCTTCGACTCGGCCCTCGTCACCTACCTCACGCGCCAGCCCGACGCGGCCGCGGCCCTCGCCGGCCCCATGGGCGGCGCCCTGCTCGAGGGCTGGGTGGTGAGCGAAGCGGCCAAGGCCTTCATGGCCGCGGGCCGCAAGCCGGACCTGTGGTTCTGGCGGTCCCACGACGGTCTGGAAGTCGACCTGCTGATCCTGATCGGCGGCAAGCTCCAGCCGATCGAGATCAAGCTCACGGCCACCCCCTCCGCGGGCCACGCCGACCCCCTCGACCGCTTCTGCGCCCTGGCCGGCGCGGACGCGATCCGCCCCGGCCTCCTCGTCTGCCGCACGGACCAGGAACGCACCCTCCCAGGCGGCCACAGAGCCATCCCGTGGTCTCAGTTCCCAACCTGGCTCGCGGAGCGGTTGTAGGGGCCTCGGGCTGGCCCCGGTTGTCGTAGGCTTGGGCAACCATCCATGCACAAGGGCCTCTACGACTCGCTCCTGACGGCGCGCCTGCAGGAGTGGATCGCCGGGCGCGACGACATTCGTGCGCAGTCGCGCGCGCTCGAGGACGTCGACGCTCCGGAGCGGCTCGCTCGCTTTCTAGCCGAAGAAGCCCGGCGGCTCCTGGCCGACCTGCCCGCAGACGGCCGCGCCGAGAAGCAGGCACAACTCGTCAACGAGACGCTCGCGTGGCTGAAGCAGCGCCTCGACGGCGAAGGCACGGAGCGCCTCGTCTCGCCCGCGCGCGTGCTGCTCGCCCTGCACAGCGAACCCGCGCCGCCGCCGCGTCCGCTGACGCCACTGGGCACGTCGACGCTGTTGATCCGGCCGGGCAAACCGGACCTGGGGCACGAACTCGCCGCGGAGGTGGCCTCCGCCGACCGCGTCGATGCGCTCGTCAGCTTCGTCACCTGGAGCGGTTTCCGCCGCCTTCGGCGAACGTTGCTGGAGCACTCGGAGAAGGGGCGCGGCCTGCGCCTCCTGACGACCACCTACATGGGCGCCACCGACGCCACCGCGATCCGGGAGATCGCGCGGCTGCCCGGGGCCGAGGTTCACGTCTCGTTCGACGGCCGTCGCAGCCGCGTCCACGCCAAGGCGTGGTTGTTCCATCGTGACACCGGCTTCAGCTCGGTGTGGGTCGGCAGCGCGAATCTGTCCCGCTCCGCGCTCGCAGGCGGGCTCGAGTGGACGATGAAGGCGAGTGAAGCCGACCTCCGCCACGTCGTCGAGATGTTTCGGGGCTCCTTCGACAGCCTGTGGAACGATGCCGAGTTCGAACGCGTCGAGCCCGAGAACCAGGAGCAGATGCAGCGCCTCGAACTCGCCCTCAGGGCAGCGCGGGGCGACGCGCCTCGGCCGGACGAGCCGGAGCTTCTCTTCGACCTGCGGCCCTATCCGTTTCAGGAGGAAATCCTCGAGCAGCTTGCCGAGGAGCGCCTGGGCCGGGGCCGAACCCGGAACCTCGTCGTGGCCGCCACGGGGACAGGCAAGACGATGCTGGCCGGCTTCGACTACGCCCGCCAGCCCGGCCGGCCGACCCTCCTCTTCCTGGCCCACCGCGAGGAACTCCTGCGGCAGGCCCGGACGGCCTTCCGGCACATCCTCCGCGACGGCAGCTTCGGCGAACTCCTCGTGGGCGGCGAGGTGCCGAGCAGTCCCAACCATCTGTTCGCGTCGATCCAGAGCTTCCGCAACAGCGCTCTGGTCACTCGCCACGGCGCCGACCACTGGAAGTACGTCGTCCTCGACGAGGCGCACCACGCGCCCGCCGAGGGGTACCAGCACGTTCTCGGCAAGCTGAGGCCGTCGATCCTGCTCGGGCTCACGGCCACGCCCGAGCGAACCGACGCCCAGTCCCTGCTCCCCGACTTCGACGGAGCGATCGCGGCCGAGATGCGGCTCTGGCATGCGCTCGAGAAGCAGCTCGTCGTGCCGTTCGAGTACTACGGCGTTGCCGACGAGACGGATTTCTCCGCAGTCGAGTGGCGGCGCGGCGGGTACGACTCGACGCAGCTCGAGGGCGTGCTCACCGGCAACCATCGGCGCGCCGAACTGGTCGCCGAGCAGTTCAGGCGCCACCGCGGCGCCTGGCGGGACGCGCGCGCCCTCGCTTTCTGCGTGAGCGTCCGGCACGCCGAGTTCATGTGTGAGCGCTTCAACCGCTACGGCATCCCCGCCGCCGTCGTGCACGGGGGAACTCCGAGCGATGAGCGCAGGGCGTCGACCGATCGCCTCCGTGAACGCGACGTCAACGTCTTGTTCACCTGCGACCTCTTCAACGAGGGCATCGACCTGCCGTTCGTCGACACGCTGCTGTTCCTGCGGCCCACGTCGAGCGCCACCGTGTTCCTCCAGCAGTTGGGCCGCGGCCTGCGACACGACGGCCCGGACAAGGCGAGTTGCCTGGTGCTGGACTTCGTCGGTCAGCACCGCCGAGAGTTCCGCTTCGACGACGTCCTGTCCGCGCTCACGGGCATTCCCCGAGGTCGACTCGTGAACGCGGTCGAGACGGAGTTCCCCACGCTGCCGTCGGGCTGTGCGATTCAGCTCGAACGCCAGGCGCGCGACCGAATCCTCTCCTCGCTCCGCGCGAGCCTCGGGGGTGGAACTCATCGCCTGGCCGAGGAGCTGCGACGCGCCGGCCCGCTGCGCCTGGCCGCGTTCCTCGACCACACGGGAAGGTCCCTCGAGCAGATCTACCAGGCCGGGGGAATGACCGCATTGCGCAGGCTCGCGGGCCAGCTCCCGCCGGGCGACGACGGAGGCGTCAATCGCAGGCTCCGTGCGTTGCTGCACATCGACGACCCGGGACGCCTGCAAGTCATCGAAGACCTTGAAGCGGCCCCACCCCTCGAACGGCTGATGGTGGGCTACCAGCTCTTCCATGAGGCGACGGACGCCTTCGGGCCCAGCGACTGGCTGCGGCGGCTGTCCCCAGAGCTCCGGGGGGAGTTGGCCGAGCTCGCGGAAGCCCTGCGTCCCCGCGTGCACGCGCTCGAAAGCCCCTGGATCTCTCCCAGCTGGCCCTTGCGCCTCCACCGCCGCTACGAGCGCCGCGAGATCCAGACGGCGGTCGGCCACGCAACACCCGCACGTCGACCGAGCCACCGGGAAGGTGTGCTGCGCCTCACGGACGTCAAAGCGGAGATCCTCTTCGTGACCCTCGATAAGTCGCGTGGCAGCTTCTCCCCGACCACGAGCTACCGCGACTACGCGATCAGTCGCGAGCGATTCCACTGGGAGAGCCAGAACTCGGCATCGGAAGACTCCCAGGCCGGGCGTCGCTACATCGAGCAGGCGCGAAACGGGTGGCTCTTCTTCCTCTTCGTCCGAGAGAGCCCGGACGATGCATTCGTGGCGCTGGGTCCCGTCCATTACGAGAAACACGTGGGGGAGCGCCCCATGGGGATCACTTGGCGACTGGAGCATTCCCTCCCCGCAGCCCTGTTCGAGAAGTTCGCGGCGCTGCTCGCCGCGTGAGGAGTGCGGAACCATGCCCGTGACCGTCGTCCATCTCGTCGTCGAGGAACCGGAGACCGGGTACTACGGGGAGTGCGAGAACCACACGACGCTGTCCGCCCATCGCACCGAGGCTGGCGCCGAGGCCGCCGTGCGGGAGTGGAGGGCGTCGCACGAAGGGCCGCGCGGGGAGGCGGCGCATGCGTTCGACGCTCCGGAGGAGGGCGAACACTGGTGCGCCTGCGGTCTGGGCGTGCACCTGGAGCAGGTCGAGCTGGCCGACTGACGAGGCCGCCCGGGCGCAACCGGGCGGCCTCAGCCTCGCCTCAAGTGTTGCGCCGCACCAAGCCCGTCAGCAATGCCACGCATCGGGTCAGGAGCTGCCGCGCTGCTACCAGCTTCTCCAGGTTCGAGCGCAGGTCCTCCAGGATGTCCAGGATCGCCTGGCACTCGTACGCGCTGCCCCGTGCGATCGAGAACAGCCGCGCTTGGTCGCGCCGCCCGCTGCGGCCCACCGCCTCGGCACAATTGAGCAGGATCGACGCCGAAGCCCGGTCGAGCTGGTCGCGCAGTCCACCGCCCCGGACCTCCAGCGTCATCGCCACCCGCCGGAACTCCCGCCCCACCGTGTACGCCAGCAACTGCTCCGGGCCGATCACTCGCCCCGTCCGGGTCCGGCTGTCGTCGTGTGCCGCCGTCGCCATCGCGTTTCCTCCTTCGGCGGGGCCCTTCGCCCCGCTCTCGCGACAGCGAGCGGGCGAAGGGCCCACCGCGAAGGAGGAAACGCTTCGCGGCGGTCCGCGACCGGGGACCCGGCACGGAGCGTGACGAAGCCGCCGAACCTCCGCGGCTTCGGCGCGCTCCGTGCTCCGCACCGAAACCGCCGCCGTCCGTCCCCCGGTCCTGATCGTGATCCCGGCCCCGATCCTCCTCCTGCTCCAGGACCAGGGACGAGGACCCGGACCGGGCGGGGATCTGGCCCCGCCTGCCGCGGCCTAGAAATCCCCCTCCCTCACGTAGGGGTGGCTCCACAAGATGACCTGGAGCGTCACCGACTTGACCCACGCCGCGTGCATCCGCTCGACCTCCTCGGCGGAAGCCCCCTTCTTCGCGAGGAAGGGTTTGAGCGTCGTCGTCACAGGCACGATCAGGGCCGGCAGGTAACGGAAGTGGACGATCTCCACGCTGTCCGCGCGATCGGTGTGGTTCTTGGCGACGCGATGATGGCGGCGGCCCAGCTCGTGCTGCCAGTCGAGCCAGGTCTGGTCGAAGCGGGCGTCCGCGGTGTCGAGGATCCACCGCGCGAAGCGCTTGCGCACGGCGCCGAGATAGGCCGCGTCGGGCTGGCCGTCGGAGCGCCGCGAGAAGTAGCGCACGAGGTGGGGTTGCGACGCGACGAAGCCGTACCACACGTCGAGGATGGCGTCGGTCTGGTCGGCGAGCACGGCCTTCGAGGCCCGCAGCGCCGCGACGTCTTCGGGGCCGAGCAGGACGGTCTTCTGCAGCAGCTCGAGCTCGGCGACGCCGAGGGGAGAGCGGCCCAGGCTGGGCGAGCCGAAGGTGTAGCCGGGAATCGACGGCTGCGATTCCTGGGCCTGAACCGGCGCGGCGAGCGCGCCGGCGAGGAGCACCACAGACGAACGGAGAGCGAGTGACATGACGAGCCTCCAGCGGGACTTCGAGGGGACGGCGAGAGGGGACGTGCGGCGCGACTAGCGCGCGGCCGGGCTCCCGCGTTCGGCGCCGACGAAGGCCGACCACGCGAGCAGTTCGGCCTCTGGCGTCGCCGCCTCGTGGTCCTCGCAGTCGAGCCGCAGGTCGCCGTCGGCGAACGGGGCGTCGACGAAGTCGCAGTGGTGCGGCCGAGCCGCCCCGGGATGGGCGTGGGGCCGGAAGAAGCGGCACCCGGCGCACATCCGCGCGACGGGCATCGCGCCGCGCACCTGGAGCGTGCGCACCATCTTGACCAGGCTGCGCAACAGCACGCCACGCTCCACGCCGGACAGTTCGTCGACGGCGGCCATCAGCGCCTCGGGCCACTCGGCGGTGCGCACGGCCTCGCGTCGCCCGCGCGGGGTCAGGCTCAGGCGCAGGGCGCGGGCGTCCTCCGCCCTGCGTTCCCGGCGCACCAGCCCCTTGGCCACCAGCGCCTCGACGGCGGCGCTCGCGGTCGGCGCGGTGGTGCCCAGCGCCTCCGCGACCTCGCCCAACCGCGCGCCGCCGCGGAAGCGCCGCTCCAGCAGGCCCAGGATCTCGGCCTGGGTGGGGCTCAGCCCCCGCGGCAGGCTGCCCTCACGGGCCTGGGTCTTCAGGAACAGCCCGACCCGAGCGAGGCCGGTCACGACCTGGCGGGTGGCGGGTGATGGCGGTGTCGGAGTCTTCATTGGTTAGGACTCCTAAACAATAAGCCCGAAGTAGGTCCGCTGTCAAGGCGCGCCTCTCGCCCGACTGCGACTCCCTGGTCCCGGTCGAGGTCGGGGTCCCGGTCCTGAACCGGCTCGCGGTTGGAATCGGCTCGGAGCGGAGGACCAGGACCGGGACCTGGTTCAAGGATCGGGCTCGACGAACCGTGAGCCGAGTGGGGCCGGCGGGTACCATTGAGCCGTGCAGCAACCTCCCCCCGACCGGCTTCCTTTCCTGGCCGCCCTGTCGTGGTCCGACCACGGTGACCTGACCGAGTTGAAGCCCGAAGAGGCGCTCCGACGCTACGAGGCCGGCTGGCGCTGGCGTGGAGTCCTGGCGGAGCCGTCGCCCGAGGAACTCGAGTACCTGCGCGAACTCGCCGCCTGCTACGGGACGGTGATCCGTGACCTGGACGCGGCCTGAACACGCCGCCGTCGGGGCAGTCCTCGCCGCCCTCGACGCGGACCTGCTGGCAGCGACCGGCTTCGCGTTCGGGGGTGGCACCCGGATCGTCCTCGAGTTCGGCGAGTACCGGCTCTCGCGCGACGTGGACTTCCTCGGCGCCGACCGCGAGGGATACGCCCGGCTGCGCTCGCTCGTGCGGGAGCGAGGGAGCCGTGCCCTCTTCGCGCGCGAGGCGCCGGGCACGCTGACGGTCGCGCGCGCGGACCAGTACGGCGTGCGGTTCGCCGTTCGGACGGCCGACGGCGACCTCAAGGTCGAGTTCGTGGTCGAGGGCCGGATCGAACTCGAACCCGCAGTACAGCCGTCCTGGAGCCCCGTGCCCTGTCTCGCGAGTGCCGACTGCTTCGCGGAGAAGCTGCTCGCCAACTCGGACCGATGGGCGGACCGTCAGACCTGCGCCCGAGACCTGATCGACCTCGCCGTGCTGCGGGCGCGAGGCGGGCCGACGCCCGAGAGCGCCTGGCGGCGCACCGAAGCCGCATACGGAAAGGGCATCCGCGACGACCTGAAGCACGCGATCACCCAGTTCAGGGAGTTGCCCGGCTTCGCCGCGTCCTGCGCGCGTCGCCTCGACGTCTCCGATCAGCCCGCTGTCGATCGGGGAGTCGAGCTTCTGCTGGCGGATCTCGCGTAGCCCGCGTTTCGTCTCCCTGATCGAGATCCGGGTCCTGATCGTGATCCTGATCCTTGCTCCTGGTCCGGGACCAGGACCAGGACCAGGACCACGACCGGAATCAGGATCAGGATCAGGACCTGTTCCAGGAGGAGGAACAGGATCGCGACTCGAGGCCCGCATTCGTTGACGCGGCTCGGCAGCCGGCCTAGAGTGAACCCGTGGAGGCACCGCGTCTCGCGCGGCACGTCGCAGCCCTCCTGGCGTTCCTGTGCCTCGCGGCCCCCGCCGCCGCCGCGGTCCACGTCGTCGAGCTCGACGGTGTCGTGCACGCGGTCAGCGCCGACCACGTCGTCAGCGCGATCGCCGAAGCCGAGGCGGCGAAGGCCCCGCTGGTCGTGCTGCGGATCGACACCCCGGGCGGGCTCGAGACCGCGATGCGGCAGATCGTCGACAAGCTGCTCAACTCGCGGGTGCCGGTCGTCGCCTTCATCGGGCCCGCGGGAGCTCGCGCCGATTCCGCCGGCTTCGTGATCGCGATCGCCTCCGACCTGGTCGCGATGGCCCCGGGCACCAGTCTCGGTGCCGCGCATCCCGTCTCCGCAATGGGCGGCAGCGTCGACGAGACGATGTCGAAGAAGATGACGTCGGCGGTCGCCGCCTACGTGCGCGGGAAGGCCGAGCGCCGCGGCCGCAACGTCGAGCTGGCGGAGAAGGCCGTCGTCGAGAGCCGCTCCTTCACCGAGCGCGAGGCGATCGAGGGCCGCCTCGCCGACCTGGTGGCTGCCGACGTCCCCGCGCTGCTGAAGGCGATCGAGGGCCGCGAGGTCAGGCGCTTCGACGGCACCACCACCACGCTGCGGCTCGAGGGCGAGGCCGTGCAGGTGGTGACGATGAGCTGGCGCCGCGCGATCCTGTCCGCGATCGCCAGGCCCGAGGTGCTGTTCCTGCTGCTGCTCGGCGCGCTGGCGGGGATCGGCGCCGAGATCAGCCATCCCGGCGGCCTGTTCCCCGGCATCCTCGGCGCCCTGTGCCTGATCCTGTTGCTGTTCGCGAGCCAGATCCTGCCGATCAACTGGTCGGGCGTGCTGCTGATCGCGCTCGGCGTGATCCTGTTCGCCGCGGAGGTCAAGGTGACGTCCTACGGCCTGCTGACCGCGGGCGGCCTCGTCTCGGTCGTGCTCGGCGCGCTGATGCTGGTCGACTCGCCGCTGCCCGAGCTGCGCGTCGCCTGGAGCACTCTGCTGCCCGGTGCGCTGCTGCTGGCGGCGTGGACCATCCTGCTCGTGCGCATGGTCGTCGCGGCTCAGCGCCGGAAGCCGACGACGGGCGAATCCGGCCTGGTCGGCCGCGCGGCGGTCGCGATCGAGCCGCTCGTGCCAGAGGGTTTCGTGTCGATCCAGGGCGAGCGCTGGCGCGCGCGCGCCGAGGCGCCGGTGGCGGCGGGCGAGACGGTCGAGGTGCGCGCCGTCGACGGCCTCACGTTGCACGTGGTGAAGAAGGGGGCGTGATGGGTCCGGCGATCGTCGTCTTCCTGATCGTGTTCTGGCTGCTCCTGTCCGTGAAGGTGCTGAACGAGTACGAGCGCGGCGTCGTGTTCCGCCTCGGCAAGCTGCTGCCGGAGGCCAAGGGCCCCGGGCTGGTCATCGTCGCCTGGCCGATCGACCGCATGGTGCGCGTCAGCCTGCGCACCGTCGTGCTCGACGTGCCGCCGCAGGACGTGATCACCCGCGACAACGTCAGCGTCAAGGTCAACGCCGTCGTCTACTTCCGGGTGATGGACCCGATCCGCTGCATCGTCCAGGTCGAGAACTACCTGTACGCCACCAGCCAGGAGGCGCAGACGACGCTGCGAAGCATCCTGGGCCAGGCCCACCTCGACGAGCTGCTCGCCGAGCGCGAACGGCTGGGCAACGAGATCCAGAAGGTCATCGACGAGCACACCGACCCGTGGGGCGTGAAGGTGACCCAGGTCGCCGTCAAGACCGTCGACCTGCCGCACGAGATGCAGCGGGCGATGGCCAAGCAGGCCGAGTCCGAGCGCGAGAAGCGGGCCAAGATCATCCACGCCTCCGGCGAGTACGAGGCCTCGCGCCAGCTCACCGAGGCCGCCCAGGCGCTGCAGACGCAGCCGATGTCGCTGCACCTGCGCTACCTGCAGACGCTGACCGAGATCGCCGCCGAGAAGAACTCGACGATCATCTTCCCGCTGCCGATCGAGTGGATCGAGGCGTTCATGGCGCGCGGCCGCTCCGACAAGCCGCCGGCCTGAAAGCGACCGCTGTGGCGTCCTCCCGGACGTAGAATCGGGTGAAGGGAGGCGCCGATGCAGAGCCTGAACACGATCGCCGCCCGCGAGTCGCTGCCGGCGCCGACGTTCCACCTCGACCGCTTCCAGGAGAGCGTGCTCGACCGCATGCACCTGGAGTTCTTCTTCGAGCGCTGCCGCGTCCTGATCACGCCCTCGCTGCGCCACCTGGTCACCGGCGAGGCCCGGCGCGAGGAGCAGGAGCAGCTCCAGGCCCTGCTCGAGCAGCACCCGGGGCGGATCGCGGAGCTCAAGCGGCTGGTGCTGTGGAACCTCGCGCTGCACTCGGCCCTGCTCGAGACCAACTCCTACTACGTCGCGGTCAACGAGCACCTGGTGATCGTGCGCTTCGTCGGCCGCGAGCCCGGCTTCGAGCTCAAGCTCTACACGCTGAGGCCCGAGGACCTGCCCGACCGCTACGCCGACAAGATCTACCTGGGCCGCGACCTGCTGGTGATCGACGAGCCGCGCCGGCCCCACTTCGGCGTCGGCTTCCTGCGCGACTCGCTGCGCGAGCAGCTCGGCAAGCTGGAAATGCGGCTCGTCAAGCTGGCGCCGGCGCCGGTCGCGGCCGAGCTGCGTCGCGAGTTCTTCGGCGACGCCTCGGAGCTGCTCGAGGACGTGACGGCGGCGGCCGACGGCATCGAGCGCGACTTCCCGGCCCGCGCCCCCGAGGGCCTCGACGAGCCCGCCCTGCTCGACCTCAACCACCGCTTCCGCGAGCTGAAGCACCTGCTGGTCGAAGTCGACGGCGTGCTGGCCGAGCTCGAGGACCGCGCGTTCGTCCAGGCGACGCCGGCGGCGCGTTACGTCACCAAGCTGCGCAAGGACGTCACCAACGACGTCAACTACCTGATGCTGAAGGTCAACGGCCGCATCAGCGACCGCGTCAACGGCATCCGCCTCTAGGCCGGGCTCGCGGCCGATTTCGCGCGCGCGGCGTGCCGTGAGACACTGACTGCCTCTCCGCGCTCCAGAAGGGACCGCGTCGAACGGCGGTTTCCCGGCGATCCCCGTTTCAGCTCAGCATCACAACCTGCCGGAACGGACAAGGACCGCAACCGATCCTCATGCCTTTCTCTGCCTTCTCGCTGCACCCGCAGGTCGCGCGCGCCGTCGCCGACCTCGGTTACACCCGCCCCACCCCCATCCAGTCCCAGGCGATCCCGCCCGCGCTGGCCGGCCGCGACCTGGTCGCCTGCGCCGTCACCGGCAGCGGCAAGACCGCGGCCTTCGCGCTGCCGATCCTGCACCGCCTGGCCACGACCCCCGGCCGCGGGCTGACCCGCGTGCTGGTGCTCTCGCCGACCCGCGAGCTGGCCGCGCAGATCGAGCAGACGTTCCGCGACCTCGGCCGCCACGCCCGGGTCTCGAGCGCCGCCATCTTCGGCGGCGTCGGCATGGGCCCGCAGGAGCAGGCGCTGCGCCGCGGCGTCGACGTGATCGTGGCGACGCCGGGCCGCCTGCTCGACCACATGCAGAACCCCTCGTTCGTGTTCCCGGGCCTCGAGGTGCTGGTGCTCGACGAGGCCGACCGCATGCTCGACATGGGCTTCCTGCCCGACGTCAAGCGCGTGCTCAAGCGGCTGCCCGTGCGGCGCCAGACGCTGCTCTTCTCGGCGACGATGCCGGACGCGATCGCCGCCCTCGCCAAGGAGATGCTGCGCGAGCCGATCCGCGTCGAGGCCGACCGGCCGTCGACGACGGCGAAGGGCGTCACCCACGCCGCCTACCCCGTGGCGTCGGAGCTGAAGTCGGCGCTGCTCGTCGAGCTGATGAAGCGCGGCACGATCGGCAGCGTGATCGCGTTCACCCGCACCAAGCACCGCGCCAACCGCCTCGCCGACTACCTGACCCGCAACGGCGTCGCCGCCGAGCGCATCCACGGCAACCGCAGCCAGGCCCAGCGCACCCAGGCCCTCGCCGGCTTCAAGGCCGGCAAGTTCCCGGTGCTGGTGGCGACCGACATCGCGGCCCGCGGCATCGACGTCGAGGCGCTGTCCCACGTCGTCAACTTCGACGTGCCGGCTTCGCCCGAGGACTACGTGCACCGCGTCGGCCGCACCGCGCGCGCCGAGCAGAAGGGCGACGCGTTCGTGTTCGTCTCGCCGGAGGAGGAGGCCGACGTGCGCGGCATCGAGCGCGCGCTGGGCCAGCGGCTGCCGCGGGTGACGGTCGAGGGCTTCGACTACGCTCGCCGCGCGGCGGAGAAGCTGGAGATCCCGCTCAACCAGCGGCTCGCCGAGCACCGCGCGCGCCAGAAGCCGCGCGCCGCGCAGGGCCCGCGCCCGGGCGCCCCGCGGCCGCACGCCGCGCACGCCAGCCATCGTTCGGCGAGCGGCGGCAGCCACCCGGCGCCGCCGGCGCACAAGCCGCACGGCCCCGGCCGTCGCCGCGGGAGCCGCCGCCCGTTCCGGGTCGCCTCGACCCAGAGCTGAGAGGGCTCCGACGCGCCCGGGAGGCCTCGCCTCCCGGGCGCTCAGTCTCCTAGAACGTGCAGCCGTAGGCCTGCATCGCGGTGCGGGCGGCATCCGTCGCCGCCTTGCACCCCATCGCCAGGCCTTCCTTGCCCTGCGGCGTCGACGCCGCCTGCTTCCACTGCGCCTTGGTCTGGTCGAGCTGCTGCCGGACCATGCCGCGCATCGCCTCGGGCACCTTGCTGTCGACGCAGGCCAGGTACTTCGCGATGTACTCGTCGCACTCCGCGACGCCGAACTCGGCTGCGCCGCCCGCTGCGGGTGCGCTGGCCGGCGCGGCCGCCTGGGTCGTGGCCGGGGCCGTGGTGGCCGGCGGCTGCGAGGACTGGCCAGCGCCACACGCCAGGGTCGCGGCCGCCAGCAGCGCCACCGCGGCCCCAGTGCCCATCGCTTGCATCGTCTTCACGTTCGTTCTCCTTCGGGGATCGCGCTGGCCTCCCGTGCGAGCGCCAGGGCGCGCGAGATCGTAGGACCGCGAGCCGCGCCCGGCGTGTGTCGCCCGTCACCCGGCGCCCGCGGGAACCCGTGACCGCCGGCGGTTTCCAATCGGGGAATAGAATGCGCCCTTCCCCGAAAGGAAGACCCGATGCGACTGCGAAGAATCGCCGCGCTGGCTCTGGCAGGGCTCGCCCCCGCGGCGGCCGCCGCGATCGACGGCCGCGTGATCGACGCGCGCGGCGAGCCGGTGGCCGGAGCGGTGGTGAGTGCTCGCGCGCTGGTCGGGCCCGACGAGGCCGCCGTCCAGCTCTTCCACGGCACGCCGTCGGCGACGCTGTCGACGGCGCGCAGCGGCCCCGACGGCCGCTTCCGCCTCGACGGCCCGGCGACACTGGCGTCGGTCGAGGTCGAGGCTGCCGGTTTCGCCCCGGCAGCCGAGGTCTCTCGCGGCGAGGGCCCGGTCACGCTGGTGCTGCGGCCCGCCGTGGAGAAGCGGGGCTCCGTGGTCCACGCCGGCCGGCCGGTCGCCGGCGCGCGCCTCGTCTGGTCCTCCGGTAGTCGCCCGGCGCTGGTCCGCGTGGTCGAGACCGACGCCGCGGGTGCGTTCGCCGTGCCCGACCCCGACGTCTGGGCCTGGAGCCTCAGCGTGCACCACCCGGACTTCGACGTGCTCGAGGCCGGCCGGGGTTGGCCTGCGGCCCTGCGTTTCGAGCTGAAGCCCGGCCAGCCGCTCGCTGGCCGCGTCGTGGCCGGCTCGGCCCGCGCGGGCGTCCCCGGTGCCGTGATCCGGCTCGACGGCACGGTGCGCGCGATCGCCGACGGCGAAGGGCGCTTCCGGATCGCCCACGCGCCCCGTTCCTGGCGCCGCGTCTCCGCCCGCGCCGCGGGCTTCGCCGGGGCGGCGCGCCGTGCCGCCGGGGAAGTCGTGATCGAGGCCGTTCCCGCGCGCGAGATCGCCGGCGTCGTCCGCGAGGCCGGTCGTGGTCGCCCGCTCGCGGGCGTGATGGTGCTCGCCCACTCGGACGAAGGCGAAGAAGCGGGCACCTTCTCCGACGCCTCCGGAGCCTGGGTGGTGCGTGGCCTGCCGGCGGCCCGCTACCGCGTCTGGCTCCACGCGACCGGCTACCAGGAGGCGGCGGGCGTCTCCGAGCCCCAGGACCTGCGGCGCACGACGACCGCGCGGCGCGACGCCGACCTCGAGGCCGTGCCGCGCATCGCCGGCACGGTGGCCGACGCCAAGGGGCAGCCGCTCGCCGGCGCGAGCGTGGTGTGGGTGCCCGAGGGCATGCCCGCGTTCTACGCGAGCGACTTCGACCTCGTCGGCGCCCGCTCCGCGCTCAGCGACGGCGACGGCCGGTTCGAGCTCCACGTCGACACCCGCCGCGGCCGGCTCCCCGGAGCGGGAGCGCTGATGGCTGTGCGGCGTGGCTTCGCGGCGCGCGTCGCTCCGCTGCCCGAGGCGGGCGGCACGGCGCGCATCGTGCTCGAGGCCGGCGTGCTCCTGGCGGGTCGTGTGGTCGACGAGAGCGGGGCGCCGCTCGCCGGGGTCGCCGTGGCTGCCGCCGAGGACGGCGTGCTGCCGCAGGCGGGGATGCCCAGCCACCTGCTGCTGGCGGCGTTCCGCGGCCCGGGGCACGTCGAAACCGACGCCGACGGCCGCTTCGCGTTCGGCGTCGGCAACCGGCCGCACCACCTCGCCTTCCACAAGCCCGGGTTCCGGCCCCTCGTCCTGCGCGACCAGGTTCCCGCGGAGGCCGAGCCGCGCGCGGTCACGCTGGCCCGGGGCGCGGAGATCCGGGGTCGCGTGCTGCGTGGCGAGGAGCCGGTGGCCGGCGTCGCGGTGTTCGCCCGCCCGACGGCCGAAGGCGGCGACATGATGGCGCTGTTCAGCCAGCGCGCCGACGCGGCCGAAGCGATCACCGACGCGGAGGGCCGCTTCGTGCTCGAGGGTCTCGCCGCCGGGCTGCACACCGTGTCCGCCGCGGAGGCGCCGCCGCTCGATTTCGAGGAGGTCGAGGTCGAGGCGCCGGCCAGCGACGTGACCCTCGTGCTGCGCCCCACGGCCACGCTCGCCGGCAGCGTCGTCGACGGGCGCAACGGCGAGCCGATCGCCGCCTTCTCGGTCCGGCTGGCCCCGGTGCGCGACGCCGAAGGCGACGGGGCGATGCCGTTCGAGATGGCCGATGCGTACGCGCGCGAGGAGGAATTCGGCGGCGGCGCGTTCTCGCTCGACGAGGTTCCCGAGGGGCAGTACCGGCTCGTGGTGGTCGCGGAAGGCTTCCTGCCGCTGACCGTCGACGACGTCACCGTCGCCACCCGCGAGGACGGAGAGCCGCTGGCGCTGCGGCTGGACGCGGGAGCGACGCTGCGCGGACGCGTCCTCGACGAGGAGGGGCAGCCGCTCGCGGACGTGCGCGTGGCCGTCGAGGCCCGCGACGGCGCGTCGGGAGAGACCGACGCCGCAGGCGACTACGAGCTCCACGGCGTCGCGGCCGGCGCCGTCCAGGTGCAGTTCCGCAAGTCCGGCTTCCGCAGCGAGCGTGCGAAGGTCCAGGTGCCGCCCGAGGGGGCGCGACAGGACGCCCGCCTGCGCCGCGGCCTGTCGCTGGCAGGTGTCGTGGTGGACGAAGGAGGCCGCCCCGTCGGCGACGCCCGCGTGGGGGCGACCACGGCGGCGGCCGGCGGCGAGAACGCGGGCGCGGAGGCGGATGCCGAGGGCCGCTTCCGGCTCGAGGGCCTGGCGCCCGGGCGCTACGTCGTGTGGGCCCGCGGCGCGGAGGGCCAGGCGAAGCAGGAGGACGTCGACCCGGAGAAGTCGCCCGCGCTGAGGCTGGTGATCGAGAAGCCGCGCACCGCGGTGCTGCGCGGCCGCGTCAGCGGGATGCCGGCGGGAGAAGCCGCGATGCGGGTGGTCTACGTCCAGGCCGAAGACGGCCGCAGCGGCGACGGCGCGATCGGCGCCGACGGCACGTTCCGCGTCGAGCGGGCGCCGGCCGGCCGCGTCCGCGTCAGCGCGATGGTGGCGACGATGGAGGGCAACATGCGCACCAGCCGCTCGCGGCAACTCACGCTGGCGGCGGGCGCGGAGGCCGAGGTCGACCTCGAGTTCGCCGCGGACGTCGTGGTCGGCGGCCACGTCGTGCGCGACGGAGAGCCGGTGGTCGGGGCCTTCGTCTCGTTCCAGCCCGTGGGCGGCGCGGAGGGGCAGACCGCGCGCACCGACGGCAGCGGCGCGTACGAAGCGGTGGGGCTGGAGACGGGCCTGCACCAGGTCTCGGTCTCGGCCCGCGAGCTCTCGTACGAGACGGAGTACGTGGTCGCCGGCAGCGCGACGCTCGACCTCGACGTGACCGGCGCGGCGCTCGCCGGCCGCGTGATCGCCGCCGACGACCAGCGGCCGCTGGCCGACGTCGCGATTTCCCTCTGGCGGCTCGACGGCCGCGACAACACGCCGGCCGACGCCTTGAACACCGGGGCCGACGGGAGCTTCTTCAAGCGCGGCGTGCGCGAGGGCCGCTACCGGCTGGTCACGTCGCTGGCCGGCTTCGGCCAGGAAGTGCGCGAGGTCGAACTGGTGCGCGGTCAGCCAGCAGACGCCCTGGAGATCGCGCTGATGCCCGCGCAGGGGCTCAAGGTGGCGGTGGTCGACGCCCGCGACCAGCGGCCGCTCGACGCGCTGATCGTGGTGCGCGACGCGGCGCGGCGGATCGTCGCCAACGCCCACTCGGGCGTCGACCAGGACGGCTTCCTCACGATCGGCCTGGCCCCGGGGCGCTACCTGCTCTCGACGTCGGCCACGGGCTACGGCACGGCCACGTTGCCGGTGACGGCGCCGGGCGAGGGGCTGCGCGTCGGGCTGACCCCGGGCGGCACGCTGGAGCTGGAGTCGGCGCAGCCGATGTCGGGGCGGGTGCGGCTGATCCAGCCCGACGGCGAGGAGTACGTGCGCTGCTGGTGCAACGGCATCGCCGAGATCCGCCTCCACGGCACCCGCACCCGGATCGAGAACGTGACGCCGGGCAGCTACCGCATCGAGCTGGTCGGCGAGACCGGCGAGGTGCGCGCGGGCCCGACGGTCGTGGTCGTCGAAGGCGCGGTGGCGACCGCCGTCCTGGAGTGAGCTGAGTGCGACCCCGCCGGCCGCAGCGCGCGGCCGGCGGGGCGGTCCTCTCAGGCGGCCTTGCGGGCGCGGAAGGTGATCGAGCGGACGCGGCCTTCGATCTCTTCCCACTTCGTGCCGGTGCGCTCGAGCACCGCGCCGGCCTCCTCGGGTGCCGTGTCCTTCAGCATCGCGAGGTAGTCGACGTCCTTCAGCACCTCGATCTCGGCGAAGCCGGCCGCGCGCAGCCAGCCGAAGTAGCGCTCGCGCAGCGCGGCGCCCGAGATGCAGCCGACGTAGGCGTAGACGTCGCGCTCGATGCGCTCGGGCAGCGCTCCGTCGAGCACGATGTCGGAGATCACCAGCCTCCCGCCGGGCTTGAGCACCCGCGCCACCTCGGCGAACACCCGCGACTTGTCCGGCACCAGGTTGATCACGCAGTTGCTGGTGACGGCGTCGACCGAGGCGCTGGCGACCGGCAGCTCCTCGAGCCGGCCCTCGCGGAACTCGGCGTTCCAGGCGCCGACCTTCGCCGCGTTGGCGCGGGCCTTCTTCAGCATCTCGGGCGTCATGTCGATGCCGATCGCGCGCCCCTCCTCGCCGACCGCGCGGGCGGCGAGCAGCACGTCGATGCCGGCGCCGGAGCCGAGGTCGAGCACGGTCTCGCCGCGCTGGGGAGCGAGCGCGCCGAGCGGCGCGCCGCAGCCGAGGCCGAGGTTGGCGCCCTCGGGCAGCGCGGCGAGTTCCTCCCGGCTGTAGCCGATGCCGAGCGAGACCGGGATCTCCGAGGTCCCGCCACAGGAGTTGGGGCCGCAGCAGGAGCCGCCTTCGGCCGCGATCCGGCCGTACTTCTCGCGCACTTCCGCGACCATCTTCTCGGGCGCGGGGGCCGGCTTCGCGACCTCGACCCCGGGGGCCTCGTCCGCGCAGCACTCCGGCCCGCAGCAGCTCTTCGTCGTCTTCTTCGTCTCCACGCTCGTCGCCGTCATCGCCATCCTCCTCAGCACTTCGAGTCTGCGGCCGGGCCGCAGCACGACTCCCCCGGAAAATCGGTCATCAGGTGGTCGAAGGCGCCCGGGCAGCAGCTCTCGGTCGCCTCCCGCACGGCCACCAGCAGGTCCTGCAAGGCACCCAGCGCGTGAGCCCTCCGCTCGGCCGGGATGCGATCGAGCACGGTGCGGGCGAAGGCCTCCTCCTGGCGCTCGACCTGGCGTGCCGCCTTGCGGCCGTCCGCCGTCAGGGCGACGCGGGCGGCGCGGGCGTCCTCCGGGTCGACCTCGCGCCGCACCAGCCCGGCCTTCTCGAGGCGATCGACGTTGCGCGTCAGGGTGGAGGCCTGCACCCCGAGCCGCTGGCCCAGCGCGCCGAGCCGCATCGGGCCGACGACGGCCAGCGCCTCGATCGTCGCCGCCTGCGCGACCGTCAGGCCGCAGCAGTTGACGTCGGCGCGCTCGGCCACCGCGAAGCGCCGCACCAGCGACTGGATGCCGTCCAGCAGCCGCCGCGCCTCGTCGTCGCGCTCCTCGCGCACCGGCAGTCCCGCGCACACCGGGCCGTCCGCCTTCGTGCCTGTCGCTCGCTTCACGCCCGACCTCCTGCTCCCCATATACTTGTATCGTACAATAAAAGTTCCAGGAAAAAGCGGCGGCCGAACCCCGCGCCCGCCTTCAGGAGGTGAAGAAGCGATTCGCCGAGCGGAAGGCGAAGCCCATCCGGCGGGCCAGGGCGAGGTCGGCGGCGTCCGCGCCGACGAGCAGGCAGCGCGCGGGGTCGAGGCCGTGCCGCTCGACGAGCAGCGCGGCCAGGCCGGGCAGGGGAGGCCGGCACCAGCAGGCGGGGGGCCGGCCGCCGTGCGGGCAGTGGACCGCCGCCAGCTCGACGCCCAGCTCGCGGTGGGTGTGCGCGAGGAGCGCCGCGAGCGCGTCGTCGGCCGTCGCGCCCTTGGCGCGATCGGGCCGCCACGAGTAGCCGAGGGCCAGCGACCGCCCGTCGCGCAGGTGCCGGCGCAGCGCCTCGCCTCGCCCCGCCGGCACGATCGCGTCGGCGGCGTCGCGCGGGGCGCGAGCCCCGGACCGGGAGTGGTGCAGCACGCCCTCGTAGCGGAGCAGGATCGCGCCGCGCGCGTCGCCCTTCGGGGGCTCCGGCACGAACGGCCGTTCCTCGACGGCGGCGAAGCCCTCCTCGAGCCGCGGCGGCTGGAAGCCGCGCTGGTGCCGCACGAGCACCTCGGGCCCGTAGGCGCCGGGATCGGTGCGGCCCGCGCGCTTCAGCTCGGCCCCGGCCAGCAGCCGCCCGTGGCGCCGGACCATGCGCCGCGCGACGTTGACCTGCGCCTGCTCCAGCCCGGTCCGCAGCCACACGCAACGCACCGGCGCGCCGCGCGCGCGGGCGGCCGCGATCACCTCGGCGCGGGCCGCGCGGGAGCCGTAGGTGTTGTCGAGCACGACGCGGTCGCGGCCCGAGGCCAGCAGCGCGTCGAGCGCCGGCAGCAGGTCGCGCAGCGTGCCGCCGGCGTCGTCGCGGTTGAGCCGCGCGTAGCCGCGCGCGACGTAATCCTGTGCCAGCGTGGTCTTGCCGGCGCCGGGCAGGCCCGCGATCAGCACCACGTCGCCGTTCATCCGCAGGAGCTTACGCCGGCGGCGGCCAGTTGCAGGCCGAGGCCGCTCGCGTGTAGCGTCTGGCGTCCGCTCCTCCGAAGGGCTACGCCCCGCTTGCAGCTCCGACGCCTCGCCGCCCCGCTCGCGCTCGCCGCGACGCTCGTGTCCGCGCCGGTGCTGGCCCAGGGCCGGCTCGACGCCGGCAAGGCGCTCACCCAGTACGGCCTCGACGCCTGGAACCTCGACCAGGGTCTGCCCAACGCGACCGTCAACGCGGTGCTGCAGACCCGCCAGGGCTACCTGTGGGCGGGCACCTTCGAGGGCCTGGCCCGCTTCGACGGCGTGCGCTTCACCGTCTACAACCGGGCCAACACCCCGCAGTTGGGCAACAACGGCATTCGCGCCCTGTGCGAGGACCGCGACGGCGGCTTGTGGATCGGCACCAACGGCGGCGGCCTGACCCGCCTGCACGACGGCCGCTTCGAGCGCTTCACGCGCGAGCAGGGACTCACCTCGGACATCGTGCGGGCGCTGCACGCCGACGTCCGCGACGGCGCAGTCTGGATCGGCACCAACGGCGGCGGCCTCGTGCGCCACCACCGCGGCCGCTTCGAGGCGGTCCCGATCGAGGACGCGGGCCGGGTCGTGATCGCGCTGGCCCAGGAGCAGGACGGCACCTTGTGGGCCGCCACCCTCGGCGAGGGTCTGCGCCGCCGCGCGCCCGACGGCACCTGGGCCCGCTTCAGCGAGGTCCACGGGCTGCCGGCGCAACTGCTCAACACGGTCGCCCCGCGCGCCGCCGGCGGCGTGTGGGTGGGCACGGCGGGCGGCGGCCTCGTCGCCTTCGCCGGGGAGCAGGTCCAGCCGCTGCCCCCGGGTCTCGAGCCGCTGCGCGCGGCCCACGTCGCGGCGGTCCGCGAGGACGGCGAGGGCACGTTGTGGGTCGGCACCAGCGGCGGCGGCCTGGCCCGCTTCGACGGCCGCCGGCTGGCCACGACGACGACGGCCGAGGGCCTGCCCGCCGACGTCGTCTACTCGCTGTGGATCGACCACGAGGGCTCGCTCTGGGTCGGCACCAACGGCGCCGGCCTGGCCCGGCTGCGCGACGGCAGCGTCACCTCGTACACGACCCGCGAGGGGCTCTCGCGCGATTTCGCCTACACGACGCTCGAAGACCGCGCCGGCACCCTGTGGGCCGGCACCGCGGGCGGCCTCGACCGCCTGCGCGACGGGCGCTTCGAGCCGGTGGCGACTCCGTGGCCGCGCGGCATCGCGGTGCGCTCGCTGGCCGAAGACGCCGAGGGCGGCCTGTGGATCGGCACCTACGGCGCCGGAGTCTGGCGCCGCGGTCCCGACGGGCGCTTCACCGCGCATCGCGCGGCCGACGGCGTCGCCAACGACAACGTGCGCGGCGTGATGGTCGACCGCGCGGGACGGGTATGGGCCGCCACCATCGACGGGCTCTCGGTCCGCCAGGCGGGCCGCTGGCGCAGCTACCGGGTCGGAGACGGCCTGCCCGCGAACTCGGTGATCGGGCTCGCCGAAGACGCGGACGGCGCCCTCTGGGCGGGCACCGACGGCGCCGGCCTCGTGCGCTTCGACGGCCGCCGCTTCGAGGTGTTCACGACCGAACATGGCCTGCCCTCCAACCTGGTGCTGGCGGTGTTCGTCGACTCGGAGGGCACCCTGTGGCTCGGCACCAACGGCGGCGTCGCCTGGCGCCAGGGCGAGCGATTCCGAGCGCTCGGCTCCGCGGACGGGCTGCCGAGCGACGCCGTGACCCAGCTCCGCGACGACGACAGCGGCCACCTGTGGCTCGGCACCAGCCGCGGCATCTCCAGGGTGGGCAAGCACGAGCTGCGCGCGCGCGCCGCCGGTGATCTGGCCCGCCTCGCGCCGCGCACCTTCGACCGCACCGACGGCATGAAGAGCGCGCAGTGCACAGGCCCGGGCCAGCCGGCGGGCTTCCGCGACCGCGCGGGGCGCCTGTGGTTCGCGACCACCCAGGGCGTCGTCGTGCTCGACCCGGCCCGCCTGCAGGGTGACGACCGCGCCCCGACCGTCGTCGTCGAGGAGGTCGTGATCGACGGCGCCGCCCACCCGGCGGCGGCGCTGCGCACGCCGACCCGGCCCGGCCGCGTCGAGTTCCGCTTCACCGCGCTGACGCTGCGCGCGCCGTCGCGCGTGCAGTTCCGCTTCCGGCTCGAGGGCTTCGACGAGGCCTGGAGCCCGCCCGGCGACCGGCGCCTCGTGGAGTACACCAAGCTGCCCCCGGGCGAGTACGTCTTCCGCGTCTCGGCGCGCAGCGGCGACGGGCCCTGGAGCGACGGCAGCGCGGCGCTCGCGCTGGTCGTGCCGCCCCGCTTCCACGAGACCCGCGCCTTCTTCGTCCTCGCGGGGCTCGCGCTGCTGGCCCTCGTGCTCGGGGCCCACCAGTTGCGGATGCGCGCGCTGCGCTCGCGGGAGCGCGAGCTGACGGCGCTGGTCGAGGACCGCACCCAGAGCCTGGCGGAGGCGAAGGAACGCGCCGAGGCCTCGCGAGCGGAGGCCGTGCGGCTGCTGGGCGCGGCCGAGGCGATCGGCTCCGCGATCGGCCTCGAAGAAGTGCTCGATCGCATCCTCGCCGAGCTCGGCGCCGTCGTGCCCTACGACGGCGCCTCGGTGCAGCAGCTCCGCGGCGACCGCCTCGAGGTGGTCGGCGCCCGTGGCCTGGCGGCGCGGCCTGGCCCGGCGGGCCCGGCCCCGGCGGGCGACCCGCGCGGGCTCGAGGTCGTGCGCGGCGGCGCGCCGCTGATCGCCGAAGGCGACGAGATCGGCGGCGGCGCCCGCCGCTCCTGGCTGGGCGTGCCGCTGCGCTTCGGCGAGCGCGTCACCGGCGTGATCGTGCTCGACCGCGGCGAGCCCGGCGCCTATCGCGAGACGCACGCGCGCGCGGCCGAGGCGTTCGCCGCCCACGCCGCCATCGCGATCGAGCACGCGCGGCTGCACGACATGGCGCTGCGCGAACTCTCCGAGCGCGAGGCGGCCGAGTCCGAGCTGCGGCGCCAGGGCGCCTACCTCGCCTCCCTCAACGAGACCGCGCTGGCGGTGATGAACCGGCTCGACGTCGAGCCGCTGCTCGAGATGCTGGTCTCGCGGGCGGCCGCGCTGCTCGGCGCGCCCGAGGGCTTCCTCTACCTCGAGGCGGGCGGCGGCAGCCACCTGCGCTGCCGGGTCGCGCTCGGCCGCCAGCCGCTCGATCTCCACGTGCAGCCGGGCGAAGGAGCGGTGGGCCGGGTGTGGCAGACCGGCACCGCGGTGCTGGTCGACGAGTACGACACCTGGGTCGGTCGCTCGCCGCAGATCCCGCCCGGCCGCCTGCAGGCGCTGCTGGCCGTGCCGCTGCGCTTCGGCGGGCGGGTCGCGGGCGCGCTCGGCCTGGCCCACGACACGGTCTCGCAGCGCCGCTTCACGCCGGCCGAAGCCGAGCAGCTCGCGCGCTTCGGCGAGCTGGCCTCGATCGCGCTGGAGAACGCCCGGCTGTTCGCCCAGGCGCGCCAGGAGCTGGCCGAGCGCACGGCGGCCCAGCAGGCGGCCGCCAAGAGCGAGGAGCGCCATCGCGACCTGTTCGAGCAGAGCCTGGGCCTGATCTGCACCCACGACCTCGACGGGCTGCTGCTCTCGGTCAACGGCGCGGCAGCCGGCTCGCTCGGCCGCCAGGCCGCGGCGATGCAGGGCCGCAACCTGCGCGAGTTCCTGCCCGCCGACGCGCTGCCGGGGTTCGACGCCTACCTGCGGGAGATCCGCGAGACGGGCCAGGCCGAGGGCCTGCTGCACATCCTCGACGCCGACGGCGCCGTGCACGTCTGGCGCTACCGCAACGTCAAGCGCGAGCCGCCGGACGGCTCGGCCTACGTGATCGGCTTCGCGCAGGACGTGACCGAGGAGCGGGCGGCGCAGGCCCGGCTGCGCGAGAGCGAGGAGCGCTTCCGCGAGCTGGCCGAGAACATCGAGAGCGTGTTCTTCCTGCGCGCCCCCGACGGCGACCGCGTGCTCTATGCGAGCCCGGCCTACGAGCGGGTGTGGGGAAGGTCGCCAGCCGCGCTGCTGGCCGACGTCGGCGAGCTGGTGGCGGCCGCCCACCCCGACGACCGCGCCGCGCTGCAGGCGGCGCTCGCAGCGCACGACGGCTACGAGCTCGAGTACCGGGTGGTCCCCCCGGCAGGGCCGGTGCGCTGGGTCCACGTCCGCGAGTTCCCGGTGCGCGGCGAACAGGGTGAGCTGCTGCGCTTCGCCGGGATCGCCGAGGACGTCTCCGGGCGCAAGCAGCTCGAGCGCCTGCGCGAGGACCTGGCCCACACCGTCGTCCACGACCTCAAGAACCCGCTGACGGCGATCATGGGCTCGCTCGACATCCTCTCCGCCACCGCCCGCGACCAGCTCTCGGACGCGCAGCGCCAGATCCTGCGCGCCGCGACCGGCGGCGGCCACCGGCTGCTGGGGCTGGTGGAGACGCTGCTCGACGTCAGCCGCCTGGAGGGTGGGGCGATGCCGGTCGAGCGCGAGACCGTGCCGCTGCTGCCGCTGCTGCAGGAGATCGCGGAGCTCGAGCTGCCGCTGGCCGAGCGCAAGCTGCTGCGGCTGTCGTGCGACGCCCAGCCCGAGATGCTCGCCGCCGACGCCGACCGCACGCTGGTGCTGCGGGTGCTGCAGAACCTGGTCGGCAACGCGATCAAGTTCACGCCCGGCGGCGGCGCGGTGCGCGTGCTCGCGCGCCCGGACGGCACCGGGGGCTTCGTGCGCCTGGCCGTCGAGGACAGCGGTCCCGGCATCGGCCCGGAGCTGCGCGAGCGGCTGTTCGAGAAGTTCTCGGCCGGCCGCGACCCGCGCAGCGGCACCGGCCTCGGCCTGCACTTCTGCCGGCTCGCGGTCGAGGCCCACGGCGGCCGCATCTGGGTCGAGAGCGTGCCCGGGCGCGGCGCCACCTTCAGCTTCACGCTGCCGGCGGCGCGCGGCTGAGCCGCGCGCTACTTCAGCAGCTCCGCGAGCTTCGCCTCCGCCTCCGCGTGCAGCCCCGGCGGCGCGCCGTAGTAGGCGGCCGCCGCGCGGCCCTCGCGGTCGAACAGCAGCAGCGTCGGCACCGAGGTGACGTCGCCGAACGCGCGCGCGACCTCGGGCGGGGCCATCGCGCCGCGCAGCGGCACGCCCAGCTCGGCGAGCAGCTTCTTCACGTCGGCCTCGTCCGACTCGATCGCCAGCGCCAGCACCGCCAGCCGGTCGCCGAAGCGCCGCTGCACCTCGCCGAGCCACGACAGCGTGCCGCGGCAGGGCGGACACCACGTGGCCCAGAACTCGACCGCGACGGCGCGGCCGGCGAGATCGGCCTTCGACAACGCCCGCCCCTCGAGGTCGACGAGGGAGAAGTCGGGCAGGCTCGCGACCTGCGACGCCGCGGCCTCCGGCGCCGCGCCGCGGCCCCGGGCTTCGTCGCGGCGGCCTGCCAGCGTCAGCTCGATCATCTTCTTCAGGTCGGCCTGGAAGCGCTCGTGGGACGCAGCGCTGCGCCACGGCGTGTAGCGGCCGTCGCCGCCGCCTTCGCCCTTGCCGTAGAAGCCGAAGTCCTTGGGCTTGGCGACCAGCACGTCGTCCACGAAGATGGCGGGGTAGCGCGTCACCCCGAAGCGCTGCGCCAGCTCCGAGTCCCCGTAGTTCTCGACCACGAACTTCACGTCGTCCCCGAACGACGACGCCACGGCGCGTGCCAGCAGACCTGCTGGATCGGAGACGTTTCAGGTGTAGGGCCAGCGCACGAGAGTGACGGTGACCTTGGCGGGCCGCCGCGCCGGCCGCGGCGGGGCGGGAGCGAAGGACGCGAAGTAACGCGGCAGCAGGTCGGCGAACACGACTCCCGCCGTCAGTCGGCCGCGCCCCTCGGGCCCCGGGTGCGCGCTGTCCGACAACGCCACCTCGACGAACAGGCGGGCCAGCGAGTGGTCGCCCGCGGCGAGCCGTGGCTCCCACTCGGCGGCTTTCACCCGCGCCGCGGTCTCGTCGATCGGCTGCGGCTGGCCGCGCAGCGCCGCCGAGCGCAACGCGGCTTCCAGGTAGCGCAGCAGCGCGCCGAAGCGCAGCCCGGCCGCGTCCAGCTCGCGGGCCTGCTTCAGCGCGCCGCTGGCGGCGATGAAGCGCGGGTGGTCGTCGATCGAGCGCGGCGGCTGGTAGGCGGCCAGCAGCTCGCTCTCGAGCGCGTCGAGCTCGGGCTCCAGGGAGCGCAGCGGGGGCAGCGCGCCCTCCGGCTCGGCGGAGAGCCCCGCCATGAAGGCGTCGGTGTCGCGCGAGGCGAAGGCCTGGCCGATGTAGAAGAGCCCGAACAGCGGCTGCGTGGCGTGGCCGTACTCGAGGCTGGCCTCGTGGTAGACGCGGACCTCGCCGAGCGCGGCCTCGGCCAGCGCGCGGTGCAGCGCCGAGCCGCGCACGGTCGTCGCCCGCGGCGTGGCCGCGATCTGCTCGCCCGCGCGCTTCCACTCGGCGTCGAACGCGGCCTGCTGGTCGCGCGTCTCGCGCTGGGCGGACACGTAGCGGAACGCCTCCAGCAGTTGCCGCGCGGCCGAGAGCCGGTACAGCGCGGCCCGGCGGTGGCCGCCGGCGTAGGCCTGGCCGGCGCGCTCGAGCAGGTCCTTCGCGCCCGGCTGCACCTGTGCCCAGAACTCGTCCGCGTGGGTCGCCGCGGCCTGTTGCCGGAGCGCGTCCAGCTCGCGGCCCACGGCGTCGTCCGCGGCCGCGCCCCGTGGCGCGAGCGCGAGTGCGAGCGCGAGTCCCCACGTGATCCGTGTGCGTCTCATGCGGCTCTCCGACGCGCCCCCGCACGTCGACCCGAGCTTGTCACGTTCCCGCGTCCGAAGGCTTGAACGGTCCAACGCGCTGGGCGCACACTCCCGGCCATGAAACTCCCGCTGTCGCTCGCCCTCGCGGTGTCCCTCGCAGCGCCCGTCACCACCCAGGAGGCGGCCCCGGCTCCGCTGGCGAAGCTCGGCTGGTTCGGCGAGCTGGTCGGCCACTGCTACGTGGGCACCTTGCCGGACGGCGCGTCGAGAGACACGCAGTGCTACGCCGCGCTGATGGAACACGCGGTGCGCGGCACGATCAGCGTCGAGCGGCCGGGCGGCCCCGCGTTCCAGGGCGAGGGCACCTTCGGCTTCGACAAGGCGACGGGCCAGATCGCGTACGTGCTGGTGGCGCCCGGCGGCACGTTCACGCCCGGCACCGCCGTCTACGAGGACGGGCGGCTGCTGTTCCCGCAGCGGGTGCCGGCCGGGAAGCCCGAGGCGCGCTCGGCCTGGACGCGCACCGCCGACGGCTACACCGTCACCCGCGAGGTGAAGGACGAGAGCGGGGCGTGGAAGCCGGCGTTCGCCGTCTCCTACGCGAAGGTGAACCCGTAGCGCCCGCTCAGGGCGCGATCACGAGCGCGAGCAGCAGCGCGGGGCTGCGCCGCGCGTCGAGCCGGGCTCCGAGCTTCCGGATCGAGGGCTCCCACTCGGCGTTCTCCACCGTCGCCGGGTCGAGGCGGCGCGAGCGCAGCGGGCGGCGGCGCAGCGCGGCCTCCCACTCGGGCCGGCGCCGGCCGCGCGGGTCGAGCGCCACCAGCTCGAACGCCGGCCCCTCCTTGTAGACCGCGAGCAGGCCGAGGCCGCGCTCGGCGCCCAGCGCGAGGCGCAGCGCGCCGACGCGCCCGAGCGGCGCGTCCTCCAGGTGCGCGAGCACGCCTTCGACCAGCGGGTGGCCGGTCGCGAAGAAGTCGAGACCCTCCTCGCGCACCGCCTCCTCGCGGTCGAAGGTGCCCAGGAAGCTGGCGCCGCCGGGCACCCCGGGCAGCGAGTCGACGAGCGCCTCGCCGCCGAACTCGATCGCGTGGCGCGCGGCGCCGCCGGTGGCCTCGACGTGGAGCCCGAGGCGCCCGCACAGCGCCGTCACCACCTCTTCGTGCAGCGCGTCGAGGTCCCCGGGCACGCGGGCGAGGATTGCCTCCGCCATCGAGGCCTCGTAGCGCTCGCGGTGGAGCTGCTGGTAGGCGGCCTCGCGGATGCGGCTGCGCGCCTCGCGGGCCGCCGCGACCAGCGCCTCCCGTGCGTCGGGCGAGAGCGCCGCTTCGGCGTCGTCGGCGAGGCGGGCGAGCGTCGGCTCGACGTCCGCGAGCTGCGGCTCGATGCCGGCCAGCGGCTCGCGGAACACGCCGAGGGCCTCGTGCACCCCGGCGGCTTCGGAGGCGAGGCCCGCGGCAGGCGCGAAGTACACGATCTCCACGTCCTCGCGGCGGCCGATGCGGTCGAGGCGGCCGATGCGCTGCTCCACGGCGCTCGGGCTCCACGGCAGGTCGAACAGCACGAGGCGGCGGCAGAACTCGAAGTTGCGGCCTTCGCCGCCGCACTCGGTCGAGATCAGCAGGCTGGGCCCGCCCGCCTCGCGGAAGCGCGCCACCTCGATGTCGCGCCGCTGCGGGGTCAGCCCCTCGTGGAAGACGGCCATCGCCAGGCCCGTGCGGTGGCCGAGCGCGCCGCGCAGCCACTCGAGCGTCTCGTCGTGGGCGACGAAGACCAGCGTCTTCTCGCCCGCGGCCTTCCACTCCGGCGCCTGCTCGGCGAGCCAGGCGAGCCGCGGGTCGCGCTCGTCGGCCGCCGCGGCGCGCTCGCGCAGCGCCGCCTCCTCGGGGGCGGTCTTCGGCGCGAGCGCGGCGCCGGACGCCAGCGCGCGCAGCACGCGCTCCGCCTTGCGGCGGCGCTGCAGCGGGTTGGCGGCAGGCTCGGCGCGCAGCTCGCGCTCCAGGGCCAGCCGTTCGCTCCACGCCGCGGGCGGGATCGCGATGCGCACGCCGCGGCGCGGCGGCAGCCCGCCGATGTCGACGCGCCGGGTCTGCGACGTGCAGGGCGGCAGCGGCTCCCCGCTCGCGAGCCGCGCCTCGAAGTCCTGCTCCTCGGGAAAGTCGGCGGGGCGCAGCAGCTGCAGCAGGCGGAAGAAGCCGAACGCGTCGTCTTCCAGCGGCGTGGCCGAGAGCAGCAGCAGGTGGCGGCCGAGGCCGGCGATCGGCGCCACCGCACGCCACGCGGGATCGCCCGGGTGGCCCTTCGGCCGCCGCAGGCGCTGGGCCTCGTCGACGACCAGCAGGTCGATGCCGGCGGCGACCGCCTGGGCGCTCAGCTTCGGCCGCGCGACCAGCGTCTCCAGCGCGATCACGGCGCGGCGGTGGACGTCGAACGGGTTCCAGTCGCGCCCGAAGTCCTTCGCGACGTCGTCGAGCCGCTCGTCGTCGAGCAGGGTGAACACCTGGTGGTGCTTGCGCCACAGCTCGCCGAGCCACTGCACGGTCAGCGTCGCCGGCGCCACGATCAGCACGCGCTCGGCGCGCCCCGTGCCGTGCAGCCGGTTCAGGATCAGGCAGGCCTCGATCGTCTTGCCGAGGCCGACCTCGTCGGCCAGCAGCCAGCGCACGGGGTCGCTCGCCGCGGCGCGCTCCGCGACGTGGAGCTGGTGCGGGAACAGCCGGATGCGCCCGCCGAGGAACGAGCCGAGCCCCCTCGCCTCGCGCCGCTCGAGCAGGTGGAGCGCGTCGAAGCGGATCGCCACGTCCTCCAGCGGGTCGAGCTCGCCGCGGGCGAGCCGCTCCAGCAGCAGGCCCTCGAGGGCGAGCGGCCACAGGTTCGACAGCGGCTCCTCGCTGCCGTCGCCGAGGCGCAGGCGCCCGTCGGCGCCGGGCCCGGCCACCACCGCCTCGGTGCCGCGCGAGACGACGCGCACCCGGCGGCCGGCACCGAGGTCGACGGGAGCCAGCATCGAGGCGTCGGCGAGGCGCAGCCGGGTGCTGGTGCGCGGGAACTCGACGACCAGCGCCCGGGCCTCGACGGCGCGCACGCGGCCGACGCCGAGCTCGGGGTTGAGCCGGTGGGTGAGCAGGTCTCCGATCTTCCAGTCCATGGCCGGCCCGCGAGGGTACACTCAACTGCCCAGGGGGCGGTGAGGCGGAGGCGGGATGTCCTGGCGGTGGCACGGCGTGACGGCGGCGGTCCTGGCGGTGGCGGGCTCCGCCCTCGGCTGCGCCGCGACCGCCAGGCTCGCCGGTCACCTGCCGGCCGACCTGCCCGACGTCTCGCGCTGGGAGCGCAGCGACGGCGAGGTCGAGTTCGTCGACCCGCGCCGCCGCGTCCAGTACCGTCTCTACGTCGATCCCGCGCGGCCCGGCGTCTACGCCGTGACCCGCTACCGCATCGCCCACCACGACCCGGCGGAGCGCCAGTCCGGCGACCACACCGATCGCGAGCAGCTCCAGTGGCACAAGGCCGACCGCGACGTGCGCCGCTACGAGTGCGCGCCGGTGGCGAGCGGCGGCGGCTGCGCCTGGCGCGAACTCGCCAGGGACAGCGCGGAGTACAAGCAGATGATGCCGACCCTGCTGCAGCTCTACTCGCTGCACTCGGCGCTGCTCTACGAACGCGAGCGGCAGGTCCGACGTCCCTGACCCCGACCGGAGGAGATCCATGTCCCGTTCGATCGTCGTGACGGCCCTGCTCGCCGCCCTGCTGGCGCCGCCGCTCGCGGCGCAGCCGCCGGCGCCCGCCGCCCCCGCCGAGAAGAAGGACGACAAGTGGGACGTGAGCGCGGACCAGGGCCCGGCGAAAGACGTCGTGGTCGACGTCGCCGAGGGCACGTGGATGAGCCTCGACGTCAGCCCCGACGGGAAGGACGTGGTCTTCGACCTGCTCGGCGACCTCTACCTGATCCCGATCGCGGGCGGCGAGGCGAAGGCGCTCACCCGCGGCCCGGCGTGGGACATGCAGCCGCGTTTCAGCCCCGACGGCCGCCGCATCGCGTTCACGTCCGACCGCGCGGGCGGCGACAACGTGTGGGTGATGGACCGCGACGGGCAGAACCCGAAGCAGGTGAGCAAGGAGAGCTTCCGGCTGCTGAACCAGCCCGCGTGGTCGCCCGACGGCGACTTCATCGCGGCCCGCAAGCACTTCACCTCGGGCCGCTCGCTCGGCGCCGGGGAGATGTGGCTCTACCACCGGAGCGGCGGCGACGGCGTGCAGCTCGTCAAGCGGCCCAACGACCAGAAGGACCTCAACGAGCCCGCCTTCTCGCCCGACGGCCGCTACCTCTACTACTCCCAGGACACGACGCCGGGCTCCGTGTTCGAGTACAACAAGAACCCGCACGCCCAGATCTTCGTGATCCAGCGCCTCGACCGCGTCACCGGCGAGACGATCCCGCTGGTGACCGGCGCCGGCGGCGCGGTGCGGCCGACGCCGTCGCGCGACGGGAAGAGCCTCGCCTTCGTGCGCCGCGTGCGCGAGAAGAGCGTGCTCTTCGTCAAGGACCTCGAGTCGGGCCGCGAGACGCCGGTGTGGGACGGGCTCGAGCGCGACATGCAGGAGGCGTGGTCGATCCACGGCCTCTACCCGTCGATGGCGTGGACGCCCGACTCGAAGCAGATCGTGCTGTGGGCGGGCGGCAAGCTGCACCGCGTCGACGTCGCGACGAAGCAGGTGACCGGCATCCCGTTCCGGGTGCAGGCGACCCATCGGATCGCGGAGGCGCTGCGCTTCCCGGTCGCGGTCGCGCCGGAGCGCTTCCCCGTGAAGATGGTGCGCTGGGCCGAGGTCTCGCCGGACGGGAAGCAGGTCGTCTTCCAGGCGCTCGGCGTGCTGTGGGTGAAGGACCTCGCGGGCGGGGCCCCGCGGCGCCTGACGGCGCAGAACGAGCACTTCGAGCACTTCCCCGCGTGGTCGCGCGACGGCCGCTCGATCGTCTACACGACCTGGCACGACGAGAGCTTCGGCAGCGTGCGGGTCGTGGCCGCGACCGGCGGCGCCGTGCGCACCCTGACGGACAAGCCGGGCCACTACGTGGAGCCCGCCTTCACCCCCGACGGCCGCACCGTGGTCTACCGCAGGGTCGGTGGTGGCTTCACGCGCTCGCCGTTGTGGTCGAGCGAGCCGGGCATCTACGCGGTGCCGGCCGCCGGCGGGCCGTCGACGCGGGTGACGCGGCGCGGCGCGCGCCCCCACTTCGGCGCGGCCTCCGATCGCGTGTTCCTGTTCGCCAACGTGGCCGAGGGCAAGCGCGAGCTGATCTCGATCGAGCTCGACGGCTCCGACGAGCGCTCCCACGCGGTCTCGGAGAACGCCACCGAGTTCCGCGTCTCGCCCGACGGCAGGTGGCTCGCATTCGCCGAGCGCTTCCACGCCTTCGTCACTCCGCTGGTGGCGACCGGCGGCAAGCTGGAGCTGGGCCCGAAGACGAAGTCGATCCCGGTCGCGAAGGTCGACCGCGACGCCGGCGAGTGGCTGCACTGGTCGGGCGACTCGAAGCGGCTGCACTGGAGCCTCGGCCCCGAGCTGTTCACCCGCGAGCTGAAGGACGCCTTCGCCTTCCTCGACGGCGCGCCCGAGAAGCTGCCCGAACCGCCCGCGAGCGGCGTGGCGCTCGGCTTCGAGCAGGCGAGCGACGTGCCGACCGGCGTCGTCGCCTTCGTCGGCGGGCGGGTGATCACGATGCGCGACGACGAGGTGATCGACGACGGCGTCGTGCTCGTCGAGCGCAACCGCATCAAGGCGGTGGGCAGGCGCGGCGAGGTGGCGGTTCCGCCCGGGGCCTTCGTCGTCGACGCCGCCGGCAAGACGGTGATGCCGGGCCTGATCGACGCCCACTGGCACGGCGGCTTCGGCCAGAACGAGATCGTGCCGCAGCGCAACTGGGTGATGGACGCGAGCCTCGGCTTCGGCGTGACCACCATCCACGATCCCTCGAACGACACCTCGACGGTGTTCGCCGCCGCCGAGATGGCGCGCGCCGGCAGGATCGTCGCGCCGCGCATCTACTCGACGGGCACGATCCTGTACGGCGCCGCCGGCGACTTCAAGGCCGAGATCGACTCTCTGGAGGACGCCCGCACCCACCTGCGGCGGATGAAGGCGGTTGGCGCGATCAGCGTCAAGAGCTACAACCAGCCGCGCCGCGAGCAGCGCCAGCAGGTGATCCAGGCCGCCCGCGAGATCGACATGATGGTCGTGCCGGAGGGCGGCTCGCTCTACCAGCACAACATGACGATGGTGCTCGACGGGCACACGGGAATCGAGCACTCGGTGCCGGTGCCGCGGCTCTACGACGACGCGCTGCAGCTCTGGTCGCAGTCGAAGACGGGCTACACGCCGACGCTGGTGGTCGGCTACGGCGGGCTCAGCGGCGAGTACTACTGGTACGAGCGCACGAAGGTGTGGGAGAACGAGCGGCTGCTGTCGTTCGTGCCGCGCGAGCTGGTCGACGCCCGCTCGATCCGCCGCGACATGGCGGCCGGCGACTGGGACTACAACCACTTCCGGCTCGCCGCCGACGCCAAGCGGCTGCGCGACCGCGGGGTCACCGTCCCGATCGGCGCCCACGGCCAGCGCGAGGGCCTCGGCGCCCACTGGGAGACCTGGATGCTCGCCCAGGGCGGGATGAGCGCCCACGAGGCGTTGCGCTCGGCGACCCTCGACGGCGCCCGCTACCTCGGCCTCGATCGCGACCTCGGCTCGCTGGAGCCGGGCAAGCTGGCCGACGTGATCGTGATCGACGGCGACGTGCTGGCCGACCTGCGGCTGAGCGAGAAGGTGCGCTACACGATGGTGAACGGGCGCCTCTACGACGCCGCGACGATGGACGAGGCCGGGAACCACCCGAAGAAGCGCCCCGCGCTCTGGTTCAAGCGCTGATGATGGGCCGCCGCGCGGCTGTCGCCGCGCTGCTCTGGTGCCTGGGCCCGGCCGCAGCCCTGCCGGCGCGGGCCCAGGGCGCCGGCGCGCCCGGGGAAGCCGGGTTGCCCACCCGGTTCCCGCCCGCAGCGCGTCTCGTGGCGATCGGCGACCTGCACGGCGACCTCGCCCGGACCCGCGCCGCGCTGCGGCTGGCGGGGGCGATCGACGAGGCCGACCGCTGGATCGGCGGCGAGCTGGTCGTGGTCCAGACGGGCGACCAGCTCGACCGCGGCGGCGACGAGCCCGAGATCCTCGACCTGTTCGAGTCGCTGCGCGAGCAGGCGCGCGCGGCGGGCGGCGCCGTGCACGTCCTGAACGGCAACCACGAGCTGATGAACGCCCGGCTCGACATGCGCTACGTCACGGTCGAGGGCTACACCGACTTCCTCGAGGCCCCGCCGCCCGACCCCGCCGCGGCGACGCCGCAGCAGGTCGTCGAGGGCGTGGCCGCCCGCATCCGGGCGATGCGCCCGGGCGGCCCGGTTGCGCTGCGCCTCGCGCAGCGCAACGTCGTGGCGATCGTCGGCGACACCGTGTTCGCCCACGGCGGCGTGCTGCCCCACGTCGCGGAGTACGGGCTCGAGCGGCTCAACGAGGAGACCCGCCGCTGGCTGCGCAAGGAGCAGGAGTGCCCGCCGCCGCTGCTGCTCCCGGCCGACGGACCGGTCTGGAGCCGGCACTACTCGGACGAGGTCGACGCAGGCGATTGCGCGCTCCTCGAGGTGACGCTGAAGCGGCTCGGGGCGCAGCGCATGGTCGTGGGCCACACGGTGCAGGAGGGGGGCATCTCGCCCGCGTGCGAAGGGAAGGTGTGGCGGATCGACGTCGGCCTCGCGAAGGCCTACGGCGGCCCGCTCGAGGTGCTGGAGATCCGGGGCGGCGAGGCCCGGGTCGTGAAACCCGGGCCCCCGGAACCGCGCTAGCGCTCGCTAGTCGCCGAAGTGGATGCCCTGGGCGAGGGGCAGGTTCGTCGACCAGTTCATCGTGTTGGTCTGGCGCCGCATGTAGATCTTCCACGAGTCGGAGCCCGACTCGCGGCCGCCGCCCGTCTCCTTCTCGCCGCCGAACGCGCCGCCGATCTCGGCGCCGGAGGTGCCGATGTTGACGTTGGCGATGCCGCAGTCCGAGCCCTTGGGCGAGACGAACTCCTCGGCCTTGCGCATGCTCTCGGTGAAGATCGCCGACGACAGGCCCTGCGGCACGCCGTTGTGGATCGCCAGCGCCTCCTGGAAGTCCTCGTACTCGAGGACGTACAGGATCGGCGCGAACGTCTCCTCCTTCACGATCGCGGTCTGCGACGGCATCTTCACGATCGTCGGCTCCACGAACTGGGGGCCGATGTCGGGCCGGCGCCTGCCGCCGCACAGGATCTCGCCACCCTGGGCCTTGGCCGCGTCGAGGGCCTTGAACATGTCGTCGAGCGCCTCCGGCACCACCAGCGGGCCCATCAGCGTGGCGGCGTCGAGCGGGTCGCCGATGCGGACCTGGCCGTAGGCCTTGACCAGGCGCTGCGTCAGCTCGGCGGCCACCTTCTTGTGGACGATGATGCGGCGGGTCGAGGTGCAGCGCTGGCCGGCCGTGCCGACCGCGCCGAACAGGATCGCGCGGGTCGCCAGGTCGAGGTTGGCGTCCTCGGTGACGACGATCGCGTTGTTGCCGCCGAGCTCGAGGATGGTGCGGCCGAAGCGCTGCGCGACCTGGGCCGCGACCCGCTTGCCGACGCTGGTCGAACCGGTGAACGAGACGAGCGGCATCCGCGGGTCGTTCAGCATTTTCTCGCCGATCGCGCGGCCGTGGCCCTGGACCAGGGTGAACACGCCCGACAGGCCGTGGTCGGCCATCACCTTGTTCGCGATGTGCTGGACCGCGATCCCGCACAGCGGGGTCGGGCCGGCCGGCTTCCAGACGACGGGATCGCCGCAGACCGCCGCCAGCGCCGTGTTCCACGACCAGACGGCGACGGGGAAGTTGAAGGCGGTGATCACGCCGACCACCCCCAGCGGGTGCCACTGCTCCATCATCCGGTGGGCGGGACGCTCGGAGGTCATGGTCAGGCCGTAGAGCTGGCGCGAGAGGCCGACCGCGAAGTCGCAGATGTCGATCATCTCCTGCACTTCGCCGTGGCCTTCCGCCCGGATCTTGCCCATCTCCAGCGAGACGAGGTCGCCCAGCGGCTCCTTCATCTCGCGCAGCGCCTGGCCGAGGTCGCGCACGACTTCGCCGCGCTTCGGGCCCGGCACCATGCGCCAGGTCGTGAACGCCTCGCAGGCCTTCGCCATCACCGTCTCGTAGGTGGCGTCGGTGACCAGCCGAACGGAGGCGATGCGCTCGCCCGTCGTCGGGTTGAAGGAGGGGAACACCTCGCCCGCCGGGTCGTCGATCCAGCCGTCCGGGCCCCAGCAGGCCCCCGGGTTGACGTCCTGGATGCGGAGCTTCTCGAGCAGGGCGGCGGTGCGGGCGTTGGCACTCATGTCGTTCTTCCTTCGGATGGGGCGGGCCAGCGTCGCGGGCCCGGCGGGAGGGGAGCAGGAGTCCCCGGAGACGCTCAATTTATCGCGGCCCGCCCGGTCGCGCCAAGTCCGCGGCGGACGCGCGGGGGCGTAAGCTCTCGCGTGTGAAGACCCCCGCGCCGTCCGCTTTCGCCGACCTCGGGCTCGCCCCGCGCCTCGTCACCGTGCTGGAGGAACTGGGCTACGAGGAACCCACGCCGATCCAGAAGGCCGCCATCCCGCCGCTGCTCGAGGGTCGCGACGTGCTGGGCCAGGCCGCGACCGGCACCGGCAAGACGGCGGCCTTCGCGCTGCCGCTGTTGCAGCGGTCCTTCGGCGAAGACGGCCGCGGCAGGCACCCCGCGATCCTGGTGCTGGTGCCGACCCGCGAGCTGGCGATGCAGGTGGCGCAGGCGATGCACCGCTACGGGCGCGGCTTCGGCGTGCGCGTGCTGCCGATCTACGGCGGCCAGGCGCTGTCGCTGCAGTTCCGCGCCCTCGAGCGCGGGGTCGACGTCGTGGTGGCGACGCCGGGGCGCGCGCTCGACCACCTCGGCCGCGAGACGCTGTCGCTCGCGACCGTCAAGGCCGTGGTGCTCGACGAGGCCGACGAGATGCTCGACATGGGCTTCGCGGAGGACCTGGAGGCGATCCTGCAGGAGCTGCCGGCCGAGCGCCAGACCGCGCTGTTCTCGGCGACGCTGCCGCCGCGGATCGCGGCCCTCGCCCGCGGCCACCTGAAGGACCCCGTCAAGCTGCACCTCGCGGAGGAGAAGACGCAGAAGGGCGAGCTGCCCAAGGTGCGGCAGGTTGCCTACGTCGTTCCGCGCGCCCACAAGCTCGACGCGCTGGCCCGCGTGCTCGACATCGAGGGCCCGCAGTCCGCGCTCGTCTTCTGCCGCACCCGCCACGAGGTCGACAGCCTGAACGAGGCGCTGGCCGGCCGCGGCTACCGGGCCGAGTCGCTGCACGGCGGGCTGTCGCAGGCGCAGCGCGACCGCGTCATGCGCCGCTTCCGCGAGGGCACGGTCGAGCTGCTGCTGGCGACCGACGTCGCCGCCCGCGGCCTCGACATCGGCCACCTCTCCCACGTCGTCAACTACGACGTGCCGAGCTCGGCCGAGGTCTACGTGCACCGCATCGGACGCACCGGCCGCGCCGGCCGCGAGGGCGTCGCCATCTCGCTGTGCGAGCCGCGCGAGCGGGCGCTGCTCAAGAACGTCGAACGGCTGACCGGGCGGCGGCTCGAACTGCTGCCGGTGCCGACGGTCGCCGACCTGCGGGCGCGGCGGCTGGAGCTGACCCGCGCCTCGCTGCGCGAAGCGCTGCTGGCGGGCAAGGGCGCGGACGCGCGCGGCGTGGTCGCGAGCCTCGCCGAGGAGTTCGACGTGATGGACGTGGCGGCCGCCGCGGTCGCCCTGCTGCGCGAGAACACCGAGCGCGGCGGCGAGGAGGCCGAGATCCCCGAGGTCCGCGAGCGCCCGGTCCACGAGAAGAGAGGACGTTTCGAGAAGTTCGATCGCGGCGAGCGCCCGGACAAGAAGCGCTTCGACGGCGACGACCGGCGCCGCCGCTTCGCGCCGCCTGCGGCCGACGACGACGCGCGACCGTCGCGCGAGCGGGCGGCCGCCGGAACTGCCGAGCTGCCGCCGCGCAAGCCGCGGTTCGAGCGCGCGGAGCGGGAGGCTGCGCCGGGCGAGGCCCGCGCGCCGCGCGAGGCGCGCCCGCGCCGGGGCGAGGCCGACTTCGTGCCGCTCTACATCTCGGTGGGGAGGCTGCACAAGGTCGGCCCCGGCGACCTGGTCGGCGCCATCACGGGCGAGGCCGGCGTGACCGGCCGCGCGCTGGGCGCGATCGAGATCACCGACCGCTTCTCGCTGGTCGAGGTCCGCGAGGCGGAAGCGGAGCGCGTGCTCGAGGCGATCAAGGGCAAGTCGATCCGCGGCCGCGCGGTGACCGCCAGCCGCTATCGCCCGAAGCGGGGCTGAGAGCTCAGTCGCGCGGGGCGGCCGGGGTCAGCGGCACGATCGGGCCCTTGTTCTCCGGCCGGCCGGCGACGATCGGCTCGTAGATCGCCCGCAACCGGGCGAAGTCGGCCTCGAGGTCGCCGCTCGGGTGCAGCGGCTCGGGAAGCAGCCCGGCCTCCTTCTTCGCGTAGTCGGCGTAGGAGAGGTAGATCGGCACGCCCGCCTCGCGCGCCACGTGGTAGAAGCCGGTTTTCCAGCCCGGCGTCCACTTCCGCGTGCCCTCCGGGGCGACGCCGAAGCACAGCCGGTCGGCGCGACGGAACCAGTCGACCGCCTGGCTCACCGTGTTCTGGCGGCGGCTGCGGTCGAGCGGGATGCCACCCATGCCGCGCAGCAGCCAGCCCAGCGGTCCCACGAACAGCGAGTGCTTGCCGAGGAAGCACACTTCCATGCGCAGGATGCAGCCGGCCGCGAAGAACCAGAGGCCGTCCCAGTTCGTGGTGTGCGGCGCGGCGATCACGACGTACTTCGCGACCTCGGGCCTGCGGCCGACCACCTTCCAGCCGCCGAGCCAGAAGAAGAAGCGGCCCACCCAGTGCATGACCGTCGAGGACATGATCCGGCTGCGGGGGAGCGGGGCACTCATCCGGTCCCAAAGCTACATGAACTTGGACGCAGCGAAGTTCGCGAACCTCGGGCGCGCCGGTCGCGTATCGTGAGCCAGCGGGAGGGCACTTGGAGAACCTGTTCAACGACTTGAAGTTCGGGGCGCGGCAGTTGTGGCGGCGCCCGGCCTTCACGGCCGTGGCCGTGGCTTCGCTGGCGCTCGGGATCGGCCTCAACACCACCCTCTTCAGCGTCGTCAACGCGGTGCTCTTCCGCGAGACCGCCATCGCCGAGCCCGAGCGGCTGGTCGAGGTCTACACCGGCGTCAACGACGACCTCCCGCAGTTCACGTCGTCCCACCCCGACTACCTGGACGTGCGCGCGCACGTCCCGGCCTTCGATGGCGTCGCCGCCAGCGCCTTCGTGCGCGGCATCGTCTCCGGCGGCAGCGCGCCGGCGCTGTCGACGGGCGAAGCGGTCAGCGAGAACTACTTCGACGTGCTGAAGGTGCGGCCCCAGTTCGGCCGCGGCTTCCTGGCCGAGGACAACGCCTCGGCCGGCGCGCGGCCCGTGGTCGTGCTGTCGCACGGCCTGTGGCAGCGCCGCTTCGCGGGCCGCGAGAGCGTGGTGGGCGAGACGCTCGAGCTGTCGGGGACGAAGTACGACGTCGTCGGCGTGGCGCCGGCCAGCTTCCAGGGCACGCTGCCCGGGCTGTCGCCGGAGTTCTGGGTGCCGCTCGTGCACGTCGATCGCCTCAACTTCATGGGCGCCCAGGCGACCACGGACAAGGACCCCGGCACGACCCGGCTCGAGCGCCGCGGCACCCGCTGGCTGTTCCTGAAGGCGCGGCTGGCCCCGGGCCAGTCGATCGACCAGGCCCAGGCCCAGATCGAGACCCTGTACGCGCGGCTGCGGACCGAGTATCCCGACACCAACGAGCGGGCGAAGCCCTCGCTGAAGGCCGCCGCCGACGTGCGCTTCCACCCGCTGCTCGACGGCTACGTGAAGGCGGCCTCGGCCGTGCTGCTGGCGGCCGTCGGCCTGGTGCTGGTGGTGGCCTGCGCCAACGTCGCCAACATGCTGCTGGCGCGCGGAGCGTCGCGCCGCCGCGAGCTGGCGTTGCGCACCGCGATCGGCGCCTCGCGCGGCCGGCTGGTGCGGCAACTGCTGGTCGAGAGCCTCGTCCTGGCGGCCCTCGGCGGCGCCGCGGGCCTGGCCCTCGCCCACTTCGCGGGCCGCGCGCTGAACCGGGCGCCGGTCGACGCGCTGCCGATCCCGCTGCACTTCGACTTCAGCCCGGACCTGCGCGTGCTGGCGTTCGCCGCGATCGCATCGCTGCTGACGACGGCGCTGTTCGGCCTGATCCCCGCGTGGAGCGCGTCGAAGCCGGACCTCGTTCCGTCGCTGAAGGCCGACGCGACCGGCGAGGGCTCGGTGCGCCACCGCTTCGCGCTCCGCGACGCGCTGGTCGTGGGCCAGCTCGCGCTGTCGCTGGTGCTGCTGGTGGCCGGCGCGCTGCTGCTGCGCGGCCTCGACAGGGCGCGCGGCACCGATCTCGGCTTCCAGACCGACCGCATCGCGAGCCTCGGCTTCAACCTCGGCATGAACGGCTACGACACGGCCCGGGCCACGGCGCTGCGGCCGCGGCTGCTCGAGGTGGTGCGCGCGGTGCCCGGGGTCGAGACCGCCTCGCTCGCCACCCGCCTGCCGCTGGCACCCGACGTCAATCTCGAGTCGGTCCGCATCCCGGGCCAGCACCAGCCGACGGACGACGGCACGCCGGTCGACGTGGTCGCCATCGGCCCCGAGTACTTCGCGGCCGTCGGCGTGCCGCTGATGGAGGGGCGCGCGTTCGACGAGGCCGACCTCGCGGCGGAACGCAAGGTCGCGGTCGTGAACCAGACTTTCGCGCGCCGCTTCTTCCCGCAGGGTGGCGCCATCGGCCAGCGCGTCTACCTGAGCGGCTTCGACCAGGACCCGCACGAGATCGTGGGCATCGCCCGCGACCACAAGGTGCGCTCGGTGGGCGAGGAGCCGCGGCCGTACCTGCACGTGCCGGCGGACCCGAGCCGGACGGTCGGCCTCGTCGTCCGTGCCCAGGGCCCGGCCGCGGCGCTGCTGCCGGCGCTGCGCGCGGCGGTGCTCTCGGTCGAACCGGCGGTCGTCTTCACCGAGTCGACCACGGCGACCGAGGTGGCCGCGACGACCGTGGCCCCGACCCGGATCGGCGCCGCGCTGATGGGCGCGTTCGGCGCTCTCGCCCTGCTGCTGGCGGCGATCGGCCTCTACGGCGTGATCGCGTACTCGGTGTCGATGCGCACCCGCGAAGTGGGCGTGCGGATGGCGCTCGGTGCCCGCCCGCTCGAGATCGTGCGGCTGGTGCTGGGCCAGGGCGCGAAGCTGGCCGCGCTCGGCATCGGCCTCGGCGCGGTGGCGGCGACCCTGGTCGGCCGCGTGCTGGAGTCGCTGCTCTACGGCGTCAGCGCCCTCGACCCGCTGGCCTTCGCGGCGGCGGCGGCGGTGCTGCTGCTGGTGGCCCTCGTCGCCAACGCGGCCCCGGCCTGGACCGCGGCTCGCATCAACCCGATCCGCGCCCTGCGCACGGAGTAATGGCGGCGCCCGCGTTTGGCGTGACGGAGGTTTCGTGGAGAAGAAGTTCGTCCCGCTGACGACGGGCGTGCGGATGGAGTACGTCGAGCGCGGGCCGGCGGACGGGCTGCCCGTGGTGTTCCTGCACGGCATCACCGACTCCTGGCGGTCGTTCGAGCACGTGCTGCCGCTGCTGCCGACGCACGTGCGGGCGTTCGCGCTGTCGGCGCGGGGCCACGGCGACTCCAGCCGGCCCGCCGAGGGCTACGAGCTGGCCGACATGGCCGGCGACGTGCGGGCGTTCCTCGACGCGCTGCAGGTGCCGCGGGTGGTCCTGGTCGGGCACTCGATGGGATCGCTGGTCGCGCAGCGGTTCGCCGTCGACCACCCCGACCGCGTGGCCGCCCTGGCGCTGGTCGGCGCCTTCGAGACGCTCTTCCGCGACCCGGGCGTCACGGAGCTCGTCCAGTCGACGATCCTGGCCCTCACCGACCCGATCGCCGCGGACTTCGCCCGCGAGTGGCAGCGCAGCTCGCTGGCGAGCCCGATGGACGCCGGGCACCTCGCCGCCGTGGTCGCCGAGACGCTGAAGGTGCCAGCCCACGTGTGGCGCCAGGCCTTCACGGCCCTGATCGGGACGCCTGATTTCAGCGCCGGCCTGCGGCGGGTCACCGCGCCGAGCCTCGTCGTGTGGGGTGACCAGGACGCCTACGCGCCCCGCGAGCGGCAGGACCGGCTGATGGCGGCGTTGCCCTCGGCGCGGCTCGTCGTCCACGAGGGCGTCGGCCACGCCCCCCACTGGGAGAACCCGGCGCGGTTCACGGCCGATCTCGTGACGCTCCTCGAGCGCGTGCCTCGCGCCGGCGCGGACGGTCCGCGCTGACCACGGCAACCGAAACCGGAGCGCGGGGTCAGCCGAGCACGTGGCGGTCGATGGCGACCGCCACGCCGTCTTCTTCGTTGCTGGGCAGCACCGGCAGGCCCAGGCGGTGCATCGCCGGGTCGGCGTTGCCCATCACGTAGCCGATGCCGGCCTGCAGCAGCATCTCGCGGTCGTTCCAGTTGTCGCCGATCGCCATCGTCTCGGCCGCCGTGTAGCCCCAGCGCGCCTGCAGCAGGGCCAGCGCCTCGCCCTTGTTCACGCCGGGCGTCATCACGTCCAGGATGCCGACCCCCTCGTGGGGATACACGGTGCGCTCGAGATGCACCGCGCCGCCGAGACCGTCCGTCATCAGCGGAACCAGCGTCTCCATCTCGGCGAGCCGGCCGCCGAACATGACCTGGATCGGGTCCTCGTCCAGCCACGCGAGCAGGTCGTCGACGACGACGAGGTCCTCGCGGGAGCGGCCCAGGTAGTACGCGAGCAGGGTGTTGGCGGGGTCGACCGCCGCGTCGACGACGAGGCGCCCCTCGCCGCGCAGGCCGCAGTGCAGCACCGGGTGGGCGCCGGCCTGGCGGCCCAGCCGGATCGCCGCGCGGGCCGTGTCACGGGCCAGCGGCCGGCAGCGCAGCACCTCGCCGTCGACCACGATCAGCGCCCCGTTGTGCAGCACGAGCGGCACCCCGTCTCCGAGAGCGCGGGTCACCTTGCGCGCCCCGGGCAGCCGGCGGCCGGTCACCAGCACCAGCCGGACGCCGCGGGCCGCGGCCGCGGCCAGCGCTTCCAGCGTGCGGGCCGAGATGCTCTTGTCGCCGCGCAGCAGGGTGCCGTCGATGTCGAGCGCGAGCAGCCGGATGGCCACGGCGAGCCTCCCGCTCTAGCGCCGGACCACGATGGTGCGCGCGGCCAGGTCGCCCAGCCGCTGCCAGTCGCGGGTGAAGGCGACCATCAGGATGCCGATCAGGAAGTTGAAGAAGCCGTCGACCAGCTTCAGCAGGTTGCGGACGAGCGCCCGCCCGATGCCGCACGGCCGCAGGTCGGTGCCGACGACGCGAATCCCGAGCAGCCACTTGCCGGGCGTCAGGCCCCACAGCCCCTCGCCCACGGCGAACGCGGCGAACACCACGAAGCTCCAGGCCAGAGCCAGACCGAAGGCGGCGAAGACGCGGAACGGCCCGCCGTCGCCGAACATCTCTTCGGGGTCCAGCGCGAAGAAGAAGCGCGACATCAGCCACGCGACCGGCGCGATCGCCAGCGCCCCGTCGACGACCTGCGACAGCGCGCGGCGGGTCAGCGACGCGTGTTCGGCCTGCTGCCCCTCGTGCACGTGGACGCCGACCCGGTGCTGACGCATCAGCCACGAGAGGATCACCGCCAGCAGCACGCTCAGCGCCGGCGCGAACAGGTGAGGCATCCACATCACGGCCATCATCCCGGTGGGGAAAGGCGAGCTCTGGCCGAAGCGGCTCTCCTCGCCGAGGCGGGCCCCGTCCCAGTGCCGGACGCGCACCGAGCCCGGCCAGGTCGAGTGCGCCACCAGGACGCCGTCGCCGTCGCTGGCCGCGGTGAGGGAAGAAACCATGCGGGCCCCGCCGCCCAGCGGGGTCGCCCGCCAACGCGAGGCGTCGGCCGGGTCCGGGGTGACGAGGTTCAGCGCACCCTGCTCGTCGCTCAGCACGACGGCGGGTCGACCCTGCCATGCGAACGCGCGCCAGTGGCGCGGCCGCGAGGCGACCACGGCCCAGCTCGCGCCGGGATCGCCGAGCGGGCGCGCGTAGAGGGTCTGGCCCTCGGTGCGGAACGCGGTGATGGCCTCGCCCAGCGCGACCAGTTGGGCACAGCACGGCTCCGTCAGATCGGGCACCTCGGCGCGGACGACCCAGCCCCCGTCCCAGGCGATCAGCCGCACGCCCTCGGGCCGGCGCTCCAGCGCTGCCGGGCGGCCGCCGAGCAGGAACGGAGCCGAAAGGTCCCCGCGCGGCTCGCCCGCGTCCAGCTCCGTCGCGCGGCCGCCCTCGAGGACCGCCACGCGGTCGGACGCGACGAGCCACAGCCGTTCGCCGTCGGAGACGAGCTTCGGGCTCGAGCTCCCGAGGTCCGCGACTTCTTCGATGCCCTCGGCTCCCAGCCGCACCAGCCGCGTCCGCACCGCGTTCGTCTCGCCGTCGAACGTGCGCGTCTGCTCGACCACGTGCAGCGCGCCGCGGTGCAGGGCGGCACCTTCGAGCTCGAGGGTCGCGAAGCCGCCGCTCATCATGCGCGGCATCAGCAGGAACATGGCGGCGATCGGGACGGCGAACTGGAGGATGAAGAAGAGGCCGCCCAGCACCCCGGCGACGATCGTGAACGTGCGCTGGCTCTCCTCGGAGAGGTAGCCGGCCTCGCGGACGGTCCCGTCGTTCATCGCGCCTCCGCGCTTTCCAACCCCTCGCGGGCCCCGTGCGGCCCGGGGGCGTGGCATCCTAACCCGCTCTCGATGACGGCGCCTTCCGCCTCGCCCTCCCGCCTCCGCTTCCGGCTCGACCCGTGGGCCGCCGAGTACGGGTCCGAGCTGCCCCTGTCGGACCCGGCCGGGACCGCGCCCGCGACCGTCGACGCCGAGGTCGAGCGCCCCGCCTCCGACTGGGCGCCGCTGCCGCCCGGTCCGGCCGCCGCGGAGCCTGCGCGGATCGTGTTCGTCGACGGCGTACGGCGGATCGAGGCGCGGGTGCTCGCCCGCGAAGGCGAGCGGGTGATCCCGGGGGCGTTCGGTGCCTACGCGGTCGGCGCCGTCGTCGTCGAAGGCGAACGCGCGGCCTGGGGCGCGTTGCGCGCGGGGCGGGTGCTGGCACTCGGCGGCGGCGCCTCGCTGCCCGAGCCGTTCGTGCTCGACTCCGGGGCCGCCTACGTGCCCGTCAGCACCGTCGACGACGATCCCGAGGCGCCGGTGCGGCGGCTGCAGGAGGAGATGAGGCTGGCCGAGGAGACGCTGGGCCAGGAGCAGTCGCGGACGCCTGGCACGCTCGTCGTCGCCGACGGCCCGCTGCGCTTCCGCGACGCGCGCGGCGCCGCGGTCGGCTACGTCAAGCGGCTGTTCGAGCGCCACGGCGTGCCGCTGCCGACGCTGGCCGCGCTGGCTCCCGGCACCCGCACGCCGCTGATCGGCATCGAGGGCGACCGCTTCCGCCGCTACACCTGGTTCCTGCGGCTCGCGCCGCGCGGCCCGGCCGACTTCGACCTCGCCGGCATCGTGCGGCTCGAGGTCGCGGAGACGGTGGGGCTCGAGGAGGCGAAGAGGCTCGCCGACGGCACCGCGCGCCGGCTGCCCGGCTTCGCGCCCTCGCGCACGCGCGACCCGCGCGCGCCCCAGAACCTGCTCCCGATCGGCGCGCTGGAGTCGCGCCTGCGGCGGGAGATGGGCGACGCCGCCCTCGCCCGCCGCCACATCGAGACCGCGCTCGCGCGCGAGGAGGCTTGATGACTTCGTCCCCCGCCGGCCGCGTCCTGGGCAGCGTCGACGCCACGCCGCTCGAGTTCTGGATCGGCGTGCCCGCCGGCGGCCGCGTCCAGCTCGACGACCTCGTCTGCGTCGAGACCGCCCTCGACGACGGCTCGCGCGTCCTCTTCTTCGGGGTCGTCGACGTGGTGCGCAAGCGCTACGAGGGCCAGGCCTTCGACTCCGACGCCTTCCGCCACGCCGAAGGCACGCTGCCGGTCGACGTCTCCTACGCGGCGCACGTCGCGGTGACCCGGATCGAGCCCGAGGTGTTCGTGCCGCCGCACCCCGGCGACGCCGCGCGCATCGTCGAAGGCGCGGAGTTCGAGCAGGCGCTCTACTTCGACCGGATGGCGAAGAAGATCGCGATCGGGCTCACCCGCTCCGGCGAGCCCGTCTACGCGAACCTGGAGTTCCTCGACGGCACCCGCGGCGCCCACCTCTCGATCAGCGGCGTCTCCGGCGTCGCCACCAAGACCTCGTACGCGTCGTTCCTCCTCTACTCGCTGTTCCACTCGGAGGCGCTCGGGGCCGACGCCGCCAACACCAAGGCGCTGGTCTTCAACGTCAAGGGCGAAGACCTGCTGTGGCTCGATCGGCCCAACGCCCGGCTCGACGAGAAGGCGCGCGCGGGCTACGCGAAGCTGGGTTTGCCCGCGGGCCCGTTCCAGAGCGTCGGGCTGTACGCGCCGGCCGGTGCGGGCTCGACGCCGATGCCCGACGTCGGCTCGCGGCAGGAGGGCGTGCGGCCCTACCTGTGGACGCTGCGCGAACTGTGCGAGCAGCGGCTGCTGCGCTTCGCCTTCGCCGACGCCGAAGACGCCCGCGGCCAGCTCGGCTTCGTCGTCGAGCGGGTCGAAGGCGAGCTCGCGCGGCTCGCGAAGGAGCAGCCGAAGGACGAAGCGGGGATCGTCATCGAAGGCGTGGCCTGCCGGACCTTCGAGGAGTTCGTGGAAGCCGTGGCCAGCGTCTGGCTCGACAACCTGATGGCCCGCGGCAGCTTCGCGGCCGGCACCCTCGACGCATTCCGCCGCCGGCTGTTCGGCATCATCCCGCGGCTCGCTCCGCTGGTGCGCGGCGACGCCTCGGCGAGCCAGTACCCGGTGTCCTGGGCGTCGCACCAGGTCACCGTGGTCGACATCCACAAGCTGCACGCCACCGCGCAGATGTTCGTCGTCGGCGTGCTGCTGAAGAAGATGATGGCCGAGCGCGAGCAGCGCGGCAGCGCCCGGCCGCTCGTCTTCGTCGTGCTCGACGAGCTCAACAAGTACGCCCCGCGCGAGGGCTGGAGCCCGATCCGCGACCTGATCCGCGACATCGCCGAGCGCGGCCGCTCGCTCGGCGTGTGCCTGATGGGCGCGCAGCAGACGGCCTCCGAGGTCGAGAAGCGGGTGATCGCCAACGCCGCGATCAAGGTCGTCGGCCGCCTCGACGCGGCCGAGTCCGAGCGCGCCGAGTACGGCTTCCTGTCCAAGGTCGCGCGGCTGCGCTCCAACCTGCTGCAACCCGGCACGATGATCGTCTCGCAGCCCGAGATCCCGACCCCGGTGCTGCTCGGCTTCCCGTTCCCGTCGTGGGCGACGCGCGCGGACGAGGCGGCGGCCCCGCCGCCCGACCCGGCAAAGGCCCGCCGCGACCTGTTCTCGAGGGTCAAGTAGCGTGCGCATCGCCCACACCAGCGACTGGCACGCGGGCCGCCTGTTCCGGAACGTCGACCGCCTGCCGGAGATGGAGCAGGTGCTCGAGGCGCTCGGCGACGACCTCGAGCGCGAAAAGGTCGAGCTGCTGATCCACAGCGGCGACGTGTTCGACACCGGCGCGCCGCCGGCGGCCGCCGAGTCGCTGGTGTTCCGCTTCTTCAAGCGGGTGGGCCGCGCCGGCATCCGCACGGTCGTGATCGGCGGCAACCACGACTCGGCCGCGCGGCTCGAGGCGTGGGGCGCGCTGGCCGAACTGGTCGACGTGACGGTGGTGCCGCGTCCGGCGCCCGCCGATCGCGGAGGGCTCGTCGCGTTCGAGTCGAAGTCGGGGGAGAAGGCGCTTCTCGCGGCGGTGCCGTTCGCGGCGCCGCGCTGGTTCACCGACGCGCTGGAGCTGGCCGAAGGACGCGTCGATCCGAAGACCGGGCTGCGCACCGGTGGCGACGTGCTCGCCCACCAGAACTACGCCGAGGCGCTCCGCGGCATCGTGGCCAGCCTGGCCGCCGGCTATCGCGCCGACACCGTCAACCTGCTGACGATGCACACCCACCTGGTCGGCGCCGCGTTCTCGGGCTCGGAGCGCACGGTCCACCTCGGCAGCGAGTGGGCGGCGACGCCGCAGGCGATCCCGAACACCGCGCAGTACGTCGCGCTCGGCCACATCCACAAGCCGCAGCGGCTGGAGGCCCCGGCCCCTGCCGAGTACGCGGGCTCGCCGCTCCAGCTCGACTTCGGCGAGGCGGGCGAGGCCAAGGGCTGGGTGCTGGTCGACGCCCGCGCGAAGCAGCCGGCGCGGGTCGAGCGCGTGCCGTACCGCGGCGCCCGGGAGCTGAAGAAGATCGAGCGCACGCCGGCGGAGCTCGAGCGCGACGCGGCGGCGCTGCGCGCGGAGAACGCGCTGCTGTGGATCGCGGTGCCGCTGCCCGCGCCCGACCCCGAGCTCAACGGCAAGGTGCGCAAGCTGGTGCCCAACGCGGTGCGCGTCGAGGCGAAGGTGCCGGCTGTCGACGCCCCGGGCGAGGCGCGCCCGCCGGACGGGGCGCCGCCGCGCGAGGTGTTCGCGGCCTACTGCCGGCACGAGGGCCACGAGCCGGCGCCGGCGTTGCTGGCCGAGTTCGACCGGCTGCTGCACGCCTGCCAGCACCCGCAGGACGAGGGGCACTGATGCGGCCGCTGGTGCTGCGCGTCGAGAACCTCACGTCCTTCCGCGGCCGGCAGCCGGACCTGCGCTTCGACGGTCTCGACCTGTTCGCGATCGCGGGCCCGACCGGGGCGGGGAAGTCGAGCCTGCTCGACGCCATGCTGCTCGCGCTCTACGGCAACGTCCCGCGCACGGGACCCCAGCTCAAGGAGCTGATCTCGCTCGGCAAGGACCAGCTCGTCGTCAGCCTCGACTTCGTGCGCGGCGGCGAGGCGTACCGGGTGACGCGGCGGCTGTTCCGCAACACCAAGGCGACGCAGGCCCAGCTCGAGCGGCTCGCCGGCTCCACGGGAGAACTCCGCAGCGAACCGGAAGCGCTGGCCGAAGGCGTCAACGAGGTCAACCAGCGCATCGTCCAGCTCCTCGGGCTGGACATGGGCGCCTTCACCCAGGCCGTGATCCTGCCGCAGGGCGAGTTCGCGAAGTTCCTGAAGAGCACGCCGAAGGATCGCCAGAAGATTCTCGGCACGCTGCTGCAACTGCTCGTCTACGAGCGCATGCGCAAGCGCGCGACGAGCGAGGCCGGCGCGCTCGAGGCGGCGGCGGCCATGCTCGAGCGGACCCTCGGTGAAGACGCCCTGGTCACGCCCGAGGCGGTCGCCGCGCTGCGCGCGCAGCACGCGAAGCGGCTCGAGGCCAACGCTGCGCTGGAGCCCCGGCTGGCCGCCGTGGAGGTCGCGACGGGCGAGGCCGAGGTGCGCGTCCGCCTGCTGCGCGAGCAGGACGACCTGAAGCGGCAACAGGGCGAGCTCGAGAGGCAGCGGCCGCAGGTCGCGGCCGACGAGGCCCGGCTCGACGCGGCGCGCCGCGCTTCGGGCGTCGTGCCGCGGCTCGAGCAGGCCGAGGCCGCGCGAGCGGAGAACGAGCGGCTTTCGACGGCAGCGCAGCGCGCCCGCGCGAGCGCGGAAGAGGCCCGCGCCGCCGTCCTTGCCCGGCGCCGCGCCGGGGAGAGCGCGCTGGCCGCGGCCGCGCGGCTGCCGGAGCTGGACGCGCGGATCGAGGCGCTGGGCCAGGCCGTGGTGCTCGCCGGCCCGACGGCGGCCGCCGCCCGCGCCGCCCGCGAGGCCGAGGCGCTCTGCGCCGAGAAGAAGCAGGCCGTCGCCCGCCTGCGCAAGGACAAGGCCGCGCGATCCGAGGCCGCTGCCGAGGCCGAGCGCGCCGCCCAGGAGGCCGCGGCGGCGACGGAGCGCGCCGCGCAGGAACTGGAGGCGGCGGAGGCCGCGCTGCGTGCGGCCGAGCTCGCCCGGCGCGAGGCCGAGAAGCGCGACGCGGTCGCTCACCTGCGCCACGGCCTTGCCAAGGGCGACCCGTGTCCCGTGTGCGAGCGCGCGCTGACGAAGGCGCCTCCCGCGCTCGCGGGCAGCGACCTCGGCGCGCTCGAGACGGCGGAGAAGCGCGCCCGCGACGGCCTCGACGCCGCCCGCGCCCGCCTCGAGACCGCGCGCCAGGAGGCCGATCGCAAGCGCTCGGCCCAGGATCGCGCGGCGCTCGCGCTCGAGACCGCGACCCGCGACGTCGAGCGCGCGTCCGCCGAGGCGCTCGAGGCCGACGAGCGGGCCGATGCCGCGCGTGCCGCCCACGTCGAGCGGGTCGAGGCGCTCCGCGCGCTGACCGACGAGGCCGATCCCGCCGCGGCGCAGGCGGCGCTGCGCGGCGAGCGGCAGCAGATCGACGCCGCGCGGGCCGCCGCGCAGGACGCGCTGGCGGCCGCGGACAAGGCCCTCGCCAGTGCAGAGGCGACCGCTGTCGCGGCCGAAGCCGCCGCCGGCGACGCGCAGGCGAAGGCGGGCCAGGCGGAGCAGGAGGCGCTGCGGGCCGCGGCCGAGGCCCAGTTCGCGTCGCCGGACGCGGCCCGCGCCGCGGCACTCCCGCCCGCCGAGCAGCAGCGGCTGGCCGAGGCGATCCGCGGCTTCGGCGCGAAGCTGCAGGCGGCGGCCGCGCGGCTGGCGGCGCTCGCGGAGCAGGTGGCCGCGCTGCCGCCCGGCGCCACCGCCCTCGCGGACGCCCAGGCGGCGCTCGATGCCGCGCAGCGCGAGCGCGACGCGCTGCGCCGGGAGCGTGAGCAGGGAGTGCGCGACGCGGCCCGGCTCGAGGAGCAGGTGGCCGCGCTCGGGGCCAGGCTCGAGGCCGTCGCGAAGCGGCGCGCGGAGCTCGAGTCGAAGCGCACCCAGCTTTCGCTGCTCAAGCAGCTCGCGCTCCAACTCAAGGCCGACCGCTTCCAGGCCTACCTGCTCCACGAGACCGTGCGCGACCTGGTCGCCGGCGCCTCGCTGCGGCTGCTGGGCCTGTCGGCAGGCCGCTACGCGCTCGAGTACGTCGACGACGACTTCCACGTCCGCGACAACGACAACGCCGGGGAGCGCCGCCGCGCGGACACGCTCTCGGGCGGCGAGACGTTCCTCGCCTCGCTGGCGCTGGCGCTCGAGCTCTCGCAGCAGGTGCAGAAGGCCGCCGGCGCCGTCCACCTGGAGAGCCTGTTCATCGACGAGGGCTTCGGGACCCTCGACCCGGAGACGCTGGAGACGGTGCAGGAGGCGATCGAGAGCCTGCCGACGGGCGGCAGAATGGTGGGCGTGATCACCCACCTCGCCGAGCTGACCGCGCGGCTGCCCGCGCGCGTCGTGGTCGAGAAGGGCCCGGCCGGGTCGAGCTTCAGGGTGGAGGTCGCATGAGACCGCGCGACACGACGAGGCGGCTGCGCGAGGCGACGGCGGCGCCGCCGCGCCGCGTGCGCCTGGAGGCGGGGCCGGAACTGGGCGGCGCCCGCGTGCTCGACGCGCTGGCCGTGCTGGTGCCGCGCGCGGTGGGGCATGCGGTGCCGCGCGCCGAGCTGCGGCGGGCGCTGGTCGCCGGCGCGGTGACCGTGAACGGGGCCGCGTGGCGGCGGCCTGGCGAGGAGCTGCCCGCGGGCGGCGCGCGGATCGAGATCGCGCTGCGCGCCGCCTACGCGGGCCGCGAGCTGCAGGCCGACGAAGGCGAGATCGACGCGGCCGGCGCGCTGGCCGTCCTCTACGAGGACGAGTGGGTGATCGCCGTCGCCAAGCCGCCCGGCCTGCTCACCCACCAGAGCGCCGACGCGCGGCGCCCGCACCTGTTCGGCCTCGTGCAGGAGAAGCTCGCGCGGCGCGCCGGCGGCGACGAAGGCGGGCTGCCCTATCTCGGCTCCCACCAGCGGCTCGACAAGGACACCTCGGGCGTCGTGCTGTTCGCCAAGGCGCGCGTGGCCAACGAGGGCCTGGCCCGCGCATTCGAGGGCCGCGAAGTCGAGAAGGTGTACGTGGCGGTCGTCGGCCGCCCGCGGCAGCCGCTGCCCGACGCCTGGACCTGCGAGGCCCCGCTCGCGCTGGTCGGGTCCGGCAAGCAGGCGCAGATGCGCGAGCAGGAGGGCGGCCAGGCGGCCCGCACCGAGTTCCGCGTCCTGTCGCGCCGCCACGAGGCGCTGCTCGTCGAGTGCCGCCCGCAGACGGGACGCAAGCACCAGATCCGCGCCCACCTGGCGATCGCCGGCGCCCCGATCGCGGGCGACGTCCGCTACGGGGGAGCGACGCACCTCGGCGGGGTGGCCGTGCCGAGGGTGCTGCTCCACGCGGCCGCCCTCAACCTCCCGCACCCGGTCAGCGGGCGTCCGCTGCGCCTCTCGTGCCCGCTGCCCGCCGACTTCCGCCCCTTCCTGGGCAAGGCCGGGGCTTCCGGGCGGGGGCTATACTCCCGCGTCCCGAACAAGAGGTGAGGATGATTCGAAAGACTGCCGTACTTGCGGCCGCGTGCACCCTGGCGCTGGCCGGGACCTCGGCCCAGGCCCAGGAGAACAAGGCGCCCGGCTGGTACGCGAAGGTGGTCGGCAACTTTGCGATGACCAACGGCAACAGCGAGGCCAGCACGCTCGGCTTCAGCGCCGACGTGACCCGCGCCTTCCTGCGCAGCGACGTCAACCTGGTGGCCGGCGCGCTGCGCCAGAGCAGCACCAGGTTCACGTTCGGCGCCACCGGCACCAGCGCGGCCGGGCCGTTCTCGATCCGCCAGGACGAGACGACCGAGGTCTCCTCCGAGGCCTACTTCGTCCGCCTCAAGGGCCGCTACCGCTTCACGGAGCGGCTCGCCGGCGTGCTCGGCGGCGACTACGAGCGCGACGTGCCGGCCGGCATCGACAGCCGCACGATCGGCGTCGCCGGCGTCGACTACCTGTTCGCCGAGCGCGACAACCTCAAGTTCAGCGTCGGCGCCGGCGTCACGGTGACCAGCGAGACCCAGGTCGTTCCGGAAGGCCAGGGCGCGAACGTGGCCCTCGCCGGCCCCGCGGAGTCCGGGCTCGGCGCCCGCTTCGGCTGGAAGCTGGAGTACGGGTTCGGCAACAAGGACGACGGCGGCAAGCCCGGCTCGCGCTTCCTCTCGGACCTGGTCGTCGACCAGGACCTCGAGAACACGGACGACCTGCGCGTCAACGCAGTGCATGCGATCGAGGTCGCCATCAACCGCACCTTCGGGCTGCGGGTCGGCATGACCCTCAAGTACGACAACGACCCGCCCGTGCTGGCGCTGAAGCCGGTCAACCCGACCACCGGGCAGGCCGTCAACATGGGCACGAGCCCGCTGCCCACGATCGCGCTCGAGAAGACGGACATGATCTTCACCGCCGGCCTGACGGTGAACGTGTTCTCGGCGCGCTGAGCCCGCAGCCCCGGGGCCGGGTCGAGCGCGACCCGGCTCCGCCGCCGCGCCGGGCACCCGGCCCGGAGCGACTACAATCGCAGTCCTGATGCCCGTGTTGCGCCTCGTGCCCGAGTCCGGCGACGCCCTCGAGATCTCCGGCGAGCGCACGGTCGTGGGCCGCGACGCGAGCGCCTGCGACGTGCTGGTGGCCGACGGCTCCGTCTCGCGGCGCCACGCGATCGTGGAGCGGCGGCCGAAGAGCTGGGTGATCGTCGACCAGGACAGCGCCAACGGCACCTGGATCGAGGAGCGCCGCGTGAAGAAGGCCGTGCTGCTGCACGGCCACAAGCTGCGCCTCGGCGCCGTCCGCTTCGCGGTCGAGATCGCCGACGCCGAGCCGACCGCGGCGCCGCCGGCGTCGTCGGCGCCCCCACCGCAGCCCGCGACCCCGGTGCGTCCCGCATCGGCGCTGCCGTCGCGCGCGATGGCGACGGCTCCGTTCGCCCCGGGCGCGGGCAGCGGCCCCGTGCCTCCGCTGCCCGCCGCCGGCGCCCCGCGGATGTCGGTCCAGGAAGCGGCCTCGGTGCTGGGCGTCGCGCCGGGCGCGAGCGCCGACGAGGTGCGCCGCCGCTACCAGAAGTTCTACAACGAGATGCAGGTGCGGCTGACCAACGCGCCGACCCCGGCCCTGAAGCGGATGTACCAGAAGAGCCTCGCCGACGCCCGCCAGGCGGCCGAGGCGCTGTGTCCCGGCCTCTCGGTGTGAACCGCCATCCTTGACCTGCCCCGCCGCAGCGGGTAGCTTCGGCGCCACTCGCCCGGGCATCCTCGCCAGCGTCGTGCGCGGCTGATCCTGCGCGAGCCGGAGGGCGGGAGCGACGATGCCGCCGATCAGAATCACGGCCACGACGGCGCTGGCTGCCGCCCGGCAGCTGCACGCCGACCTGCGCAAGGCCACCCGCGACGCCAGCCCGCTGCCGGGGCTCGAGGCCGTCGCGGCCGGGCTGACCGCGCTCGAGACGCCGCTCGTCGGCCGCAACCTCGAGGTGGACGTCGCGCTGGCCGCGCCGCTGGCGCCCGCGCAGGCCGAAGCGCTCGCGCGCTTCATCGGCCCCGGCTTCCCGGCCGAGAAGCTGACGGCGCTGGGCACGCCGAGCGACGTCGAGCTGCCCGGCGCCCGCTCCACGACCGTGCACCTGCGAGCGCTGGGGGCGGTGGTGCCGCAGCGCGCCGGCGCGCCGCGCCCGCCGGTGCTCGTGCTGGCCGCGCCCGACGTCGCCTCGTTCGGGTCCGACGCACGTGCCGCCGCCCTGCGGCTGGCCGAGGACCGGCCCGTCGTGCTGCTCGTCGCCCCGCCCGACGCCGCGCTCAAGGAGCTCGGCCGCCCGCTCAAGGACACCGCCTGGCACTGCGAGTTCGTCAACCTCGCCGCGCCGCCCGAGCCGGGCCTGGTCGCCCGCTTCGGCATGGCGCCGTGGGACGGCGCCAGCGAGCCGCTCAAGGCGTACGGCGCGCTGGCCGGCCTCGAGACCCTGGCCCAGCTCTTCGGCGTCATCGTCCAGCAGCAGGCCGACGACACCCGCGTCCGGAAGACCGTGACCCAGCAGCGGCTCGCCAAGTTCCAGACCCGTTCGCCGCTGGCCGCGGGCCCGGCGGCCGGGGCCGGCGGCGCCGAGGCCGTCGCCGAGATCAAGGCGCGGCTGGCCCGCCAGGCGGCGGAGTTCGAGCGCGGCGTCGCCGAGCGCCTGCAGGACCTGCTCGGCCATCCCAGCGGCGCGCTGACCCGCGAGATCGAGGCGCGGCTGGTCGGCCTCGCGGAGCTCTCCCAGGAGCTCAAGAGCACGGCGGTCGCCACCCGCGTGCCGCAGGCCTTCGAGGACGAGATCAACGCCCTGATGCGCGAGCGCGTCGCGCGCCACTGCACGGCCGACCTGGTCGCTCTCAACGACCTGTTCAGGCTGATCGCGCAGGACGTGGAGCGGCACCTCGCGCAGGCGGGCGGGCCGCCCGTGGTGCTGCAGTTCCGCTACCTGACCGAGGAGCGGGTCCGGCGCCTGCTCGACCTCTACGCGGTGATGCAGTGCACCTATCGCGGCGAGCTGCCCAAGCCCGGCTTCTCCGAGTACTTCGGCGCGGTGCGCAAGTACGCGATGGTGCTGATCATGAGCGCGTCGATGTTCGGCGCGGCCCGCTACCTGCGCCAGGCCCAGGAGATCTTCATCCCGATCACGCTGATCCTGGTCGCCTTCGGCACCTACAGCGTCTACACCTCGGCCCAGCACGAGCGGGCAGAGACGCTGGAGAAGGAGCTGGAAGCGGCGCGGCAGTCGATGCGGCCCGAGCTGCGCCGCATCCTGGCCGAGATCCAGAAGCAGTGGGCGAGCACGCTGTCGCAGCATCTCGCGGACGAACTCGCCCAGGCGCAGTCGGCCGTGGAGGCCGCCGTCAAGGAGGCCCAGGCGCGCCGCGGCCTGGAGGCGGCGCCCGAGAAGGAGCGGCTGACCCGCCAGGCCCAGATGCTCGACGCCGCCGACAAGAAGCTGCTGACAGCGGCCAAGGGGATCGAAGGCCTGGCGGGGCAGATCGCCCAGGCCCGCGCGGACCTCAAGCCGCTGCTGCAGGCGGCGCTGGCGCCGCGGCCCGAAGTGCCGGCGCGACCGGCCGCGGCCGTGTCGGCGCCTGCCGCGTCCCGCCCGGCCGCGCCGGCCGCGGTCGTCCCCACGCCGGCCGCGCCCGCCGCCGCTGCCGCGCCCGCCGTCAACCCCGCCCTCGCCAAGCTCGAGGCGCTGCGCGCCGCCCGCGCGGCCCGCAAGGCCGGAGGCGACGACAAGGCATGAAGGCGGGCATCGATCTCGGGACCACCTTCTCCCTGGTCGCCCGCATGGACATGGCGGGTCGGCCCGCCCTGATCCCCGACCACGCCGACCCGGAGCTGCTGCACACGCCGTCCGTGGTCCACCTCGCGCAGGGCGCGGCCTTCGTCGGCCACATGGCCGAGGCGATGCTGGAGAACGACCCCGAGCTGCAGGTGATCCGCTTCTTCAAGCGCCACCTCGGCGAGACCCGTCCGCTCTGCTACGACGACGCGGGCAACGCCTGGAACGCCGAGGCGGTGGCGGCCCTGGTCCTGAAGAAGCTGTGCTTCGACGCGGAGGCCTACACCTCCTCGCCCGTCGAGGCGGCGGTCATCACGGTGCCCGCCCACTTCTCCGACCCCCAGCGCCGCGCCGTGCTGTCGGCCGCGGCGATCGCCGACCTGCCGGTGCTCGGCCTGCTCGAGGAGCCGGTGGCCGCGGCGCTGCACTACGGCATCGCCACCCGGCTGCAGAACGCCGTGTTCCTCGTCTACGACTTCGGCGGCGGCACCTTCGACGCCACCGCGCTGTCGATGGACGAGAAGGGCGTCTACGTGCTGGCCAAGACCGGCCTCACCGACCTCGGCGGCAAGGAGTTCGACGAGCGGGTCGGGGCGATGATCCTGGACCAGTTCACGACCGCGCTGGGCCGGGAGCCGGTGCTCTCGGCCCGCACCCTGCTCGACCTGCGGCGGATCTCCGAGGAGGTCAAGGTCGAGTTGTGCATCCCGGGCCGCACCCACGTCCAGCGCCTGGTGCTGCTGGGCGGCGACGCGGTCACGGTCGAGATCGCGCGCCAGGGCTTCGAGGCGGCGGTCGCCGACCTGCTGGAGCGGGCCGAGGAGCAGACGCGGCGCTGCGTGCGCGAGGCCGGCCTGCGCGAGCGCGACGTCAATCACGTGCTGCTGGTCGGCGGCACCTCGCTGGTCCCGGCGGTCGAGCAGCGCCTGCGCCAGCTCTTCGCCCACCCCGGCCAGGAGGTGCTCTACCACGAGCCCTCGAAGGCGGTGGCGCTGGGCGCGGCGGCCCACGCCAGCCAGCTCGCCGGCGAGGCGCAGATGCTGGCGCTGCCGCCGGAGCTGCGCGGCGTCTCCGGGTACAACGTCGGCGTGCGCACGGTCGACCCGGCCAGCGGCCGGGTCTCGATCGACCCGCTGATCAAGAAGAACATGGCGCTGCCTGCGCGCGTGCGCAAGACCTACTACACGAGCCGGCCCGGCCAGGAGCGGATCGTGCTCGACGTCGTGCAGTACCGGGACGGCGACGACGGCGCCGTCGGCCTCGGGCAACTGGTGGTCGGCCCGCTCGACGCGCCGCGGCCCAACTACCCGATCGAGGTGACGACGGAGTACCGCGAGGACGGCACCGTGATGTTGCAGGCCTACGACGCCCACAGCGGCGTCGAGCTGGAACAGGTCTTCGGCCGCGAGGGCCAGCAGGGTGCGGCGGCCCTGGCGACGCAGCGCGCCCTGGTGCGCGGCGTGCCGGTCAACGGGGTGATCCAGTGAAGCCCGCCGCCGGCCCGCCCGCCGCGCGCGGCGGCCTGCCGCGCTCGACGATGATCGCCCTCGCGGCGATGGTCCCGGCCGCGCTGCTGGCCGCGGTCCTCGGCCAGGGCTGGAACTCCGCGAGCCGGGAGCTGGAGGCGGAGCGCAAGCGGGTCGCGGACCTGGCTCGCGAGAACGCGGCGCTCGTCGCGCCGCACCGGCTGCTGGCCGCGCAGTCCTTCCAGATCTGCTCGGCGGTGCCCGAGGGCCGGGTGCGCCTCGAGTGGGTCGCGGCCGCCTACCCCGACGGCGACCGCATCCGGCTGTTCGACGCCGCCCGCTGCACGGACTGGCGTGCCCGCGACCTGAAGTCGGGCAAGGTCTCGCTCAGCCACACCTCGACGCTGCCCGAGTGCAACTGGGAGGGCAGGGTGGTGTTCGCGGCCGCCGCGTGGAGCGTCGACGCCGAGGACGAGAGCGGCCCCTACTCCTACTCCAACGTCTCGCTGGCGACCTACGCCTCCGAGGTCGAGGACTGCTACAAGGTCCGATGAGCACGCCTCGCCTGATCCGCGAAGACGGCACGGTGGTGGAGATCCCGGCCGAGCGCTGCATGCTGGGCCGCGACGCGTCCTGCGACGTCGTGGTCGCCGACAAGTCGGTCTCGCGGCGCCACGCCGTCGTCGAACGGCGCGGCGACGCCTGGTGGGTGGTCGACCAGGGCAGCGCCAACGGGATCTTCGTCGGTGGCCTGCGCGTGTCGGAGGGCGCGCTGGTCCACGGCCAGGAGTTCGGCCTCGGTCTCGTGCGCTTCCGCGTCGACCTGCCGTCCGACGTGCCGCCGGCGCCCGAGCCGGACTCCGGGGGCACCCTGCTGATCCCGGTCTCGTCGCTGGCCGCACTGCCCCAGGCCCCGCCGGAGCCGGCGCCACCGGCGCCGGCCGATCCCGTCGACGCGGCCGCCGCCGTGCTGGGCGTGGCGCGGGGCGCCGCCCCGGAGGAGATCCGGCAGCGGCTGGCCGAGCTCGAGGCCGACCTCGGAGCCCGCATCCAGTCCGCTCCGACCGCACACCTGCGAGCGACCTGGGCCGCGAGCCTCGACGAGGCGCGGGCCGCGGCGGCGCTGCTGCTGCCGGCGCCCGCCGCCGAGGCGGTCGCCGTCGCCGACCTGCCGTCGGCCCAGCCGGTCGTGGGCGCCCACCTCGAAGACGCGGTCAAGGCCCCGGTCCGGGTGGCGCCCGCCGCCGGCGGGCCCCGCGCCGCGACTCCCGCCGGCCCGCCGCAGTCGACGATGGTGCTGGCCTCGCTGACCGTGATCCTGGTCGGCCTCAGCCTGTTCTTCTGGCTCTCGGCGCGGGCCAGCCGCCAGGCTCTCGCCGAGCTCAAGTCGGCGAGCGACACCCAGAAGGTCCTGGCCGAGAACCGGGGCTACGAGAGCACGCGCAAGCTGGTGGCGGCGCAGGCCCTGGAGAACGGCCAGGTGGCGTTGTGCAACAACGGGCCGACGCCGCTCGAGATCCGCTGGCTCGGGGCGCTGTGGGCGGACCGTGGTCCCGGCGGCGAGTTGCGCATCGAGAAGTTCATGAGCCGCGACACCCGCTGCGTCAGCGTGGTGCAGCCGCGGCTGGACGTGCTGGTGGCCGGCGAGCGCAAGTCGACGGTGACCGCGGGCTCGTGCACGTGGGACGGCCGCGCGCTGTTCGTCGCCGTCGAGTACGCCGAGGCCGGCGAAGACACGCCGAGCCGGCACCTGGCGCGGGTCTTCTCCAAGGGCAGCCACTGCATCGACCTCGCCTCGGGCACGGCCGTCCCGGCCGAGGCACCCCCCGCGCGCTAGCCGCGGCGGGCGAAAGGAGGAAGCGGATGAAGCGATCGACGACGGCTCTCCTGTCCCTGCTGCTGCTGACGTGGCTGCCGGCGCTGCCCGCGCCGGCCCAGGAAGCGGGGCCGCCGGTGACCCGGCGCAAGCCCGCGCGGCCGAAGCCGACCGAGTCCAGCGCCGCCGAGAAGCCCGCCGAGAGCCGTCCCGCCGCCGCCGAGAGCGGCGTCCTCGTCTTCCGCTGCGACCGCGACTGCGTCGTGCTGCTCGACGGCCGCAAGGTGGCGCAGCTCGCGGCCCGCGCCCAGCACCGGCACACCGTTTCGATGGGCGAGCACATCGTCGAGGCCACGACGGTCGACGGCGCGCTGCGGTGGGAGGAGATCGTCAAGCCCGAGGCCAAGGGCCAGAAGATCGTCAACATCGTCTTCGCCGAGGCCGCGGCGGCCGCGGCGGCCGTGACGCCGCCCGAGCAGTTCGACAGGGCCGCGGCCGCGGTCTACACGGCGCTCGACGACGTGCGGGTGGCGGGCGCCGCGATCGGCTCCGCCCTCAAGCGCAACTTCGGCTTCCACAAGGCGAGCAACGACGCGCTGCACTCCGCGACCGCGAACCTCAAGCGCGAGCTGGACGCGCTGAAGCTGATGACCCCGGCCGACGAAGCGCGCAAGAAGGCCGCGACCGACCTCGACCGCGCGGCGGGCGCGGCCGACCAGTACTCGCAGACGATGGCGCGGGCGCTGGTGTCTGCCCAGGAGAAGAACTCCTCGCGCGGCGAGCCGCAGGACCTGACGGCGCAGGCCCTGGCCCTGCTGCCGGGCCTCGGCTGGGCGCCCGACACGATGCAGGTCTTCGCCCAGTCCGCGGCCTTCAAGGACGCCCTGCCCGAGGACATCCGAGCCCGGCTGGCCCAGGACCCGCAGGACCTCCGGCTCGGCGCCGACTCGCTCTCGGCCAGCCCGCTGCTGATCGTCGACGTGCAGAAGGGCTCGCTGGCCGAGGACCTGGGCCTGAAGCCCGGCGACCGGCTGATCTCCGCGGGAGGCCAGGAGCTGGGCTCGCTGATGGACTTCAAGCGTGCCCTGCGCAGCCACATGGGCGGGCGTTTCGTGCTCGGCTTCGAGCGCGACGGCAAGCGCCAGGACCGCGAGGTCAAGGTCCCCTCCCGGCTGCCCTGAGCCCCGTCCCGCCGGGCAGTTGACGCGACGCGGGCGCCGTCGCTAGGATGCGCCGCCTTTCAGTCGCAAATCTGGACGGACTTCGAACGCCCGCGAGACGAGCCGCCGCGGGAGCGTGACGCGGCGCACCGCGTGGCCTCCCCCGTGAGCCGCCTCACGGCGCGCCGAGGCGAACTGCATATCCTTGCCGCATTCGCGCGCGGCGCCGCCCGGGGCGGGCCGCGCGCGGGACCTCCGTGGAGGATGGCGATGGCGGACATGAACGAGCTCCTCGACCAGGCGGCGGAGAACGCCAGGGACCTCGCCGAGGAGGCGAGCCAGCTCCACGACGGGATCAACACGCTCTACGAGCGGGTCGACCTGCTCGGCGATCGCGTGGAGATGGAGTCCGAGAAGAACCACAGCGGCGCCGAAGAGCTGCTCCAGAAGCTCGACGAGGTCGAGAAGGAGCTCGCCGAGCGCGGCGCCGACGGGCGCAAGAGCCTCGAGGAGCTCGCCGGACGCTCCGACGAGCTCGAGAGCCACGTCGACGAGGTGTTCTCCCGGGTCAAGGAGGCGATCAAGGAGCTCGACGCCCGCCGCGACGACCTGCTCGAGAAGATCAAGGAGCTCGAGGAAGGCGCCGAGGACGAGCTCGAGGGCCTGATGAAGCAGCTCGGCGAGCTCGGCGAGGAGATGAACCGCGAGCTCGACGAGGCCGAGAAGCGGATCGAGGACTTCGAGAAGCACCTGTCCGACGCCCGCGACGCGATCGAGAAGAAGAAGGACGAGCTGGTTTCCGACGTCGAGACCTTCGAGTCGGCCGCGAAGGACCGCTTCGACGCCCTCGTCGAGACCTTCGAGAAGGTGACCGAAGACGGCCAGAACGTGCTCGAGGAGCTCGAGAACGCGCTGACCACCCTGATGTCCGACAACAAGAACTTCATGTCGGAAGAGCTGAAGCAGGCGCTGATCGACAAGCTGGGCGAGCACTTCGGCGAGCTGAAGGAGGCGCTCGACACCGCGGGCAACGCGGTCGAGACCGTGCAGGACGCCTTCGACGACTCGATCGGCAAGGTGGTCGGCGACATGGAAGGCGTGGTCAAGGTGATCGAGCAGGTCAAGCCGGTGCTCGACCAGGTCAAGTCGATCCTCGGGTAGGGGAGGAGTCATGGCGGAGCGCGACGACGGCCTCGACAAGCTGGAGAAGTTCTCGGCCCTGCTCGTCGACGTCCGGGAGCAGCTCGACGGCAGGGGCAACGACGCCGACCGGATCAGCGACGTGTTCGACAAGCTCGAGGACGAGGCCGAGACCCGGATCGAGGCGCTCAGCGCGGCCTTCGGCGAACTCGGCGAGGGCATCGCGAGCGAGGCCGAGGCCGCCGGCGACGACGTCGAGCAGACGGGCCAGGCGGCCGACGGCCTCGAGAGCGCGAACCTGCAGAAGTACCTCGAGGAGCTCGACGCGATCGCCGCCGACGTCGACGCCAAGCTCGACGAGCTCGAGAAGAGCCTGCAGGAGGCGACCGACGCCCTCGAGGAGGGCTTCGACTCCTTCAAGAGCGGGCTCGGCGAGGTCGGCTCCGCCCTCGACCAGCTCGGCAAGGACGCCGAGTCGGCCTTCGGCGACCTGGCCTCGGGCCTCGAGCGCCTGCAGGGCGAGGCCGACGAGGCGAAGAGCCAGACCGAGGACCAGTTCGAGGCGCTCTCGGGCGAGATCGAGGGCACCTTCACCAGCACGCTCGAGTCGGCCTTCTCCGAGATGACCAGCCAGCTCCAGGCGCAGTCGGAGACGTGGGGCAGCAACCTCGACGAGATGGGCCAGGCACTCGACGGCAAGATGACCAGCTTCGAGGGGCTCGTCTCCGGCCTCGTCGGCGAGTTCCTCGGCGCGGCCCACGAGATCGTGCGCGGCTCCATCGAGGAGACGGTGGAGAACGCCCAGGACGAGATCGAGAAGGCCGTCGAGGCGGCGATCAAGGAGATGATCGCCGACCTCGTCCAGGAGATCGCGGAGATGCTGGCCCGCGCCACCATCGGCTCGGCAGTGACCACCGCGATCGCGCCCTACGCGGTGCCGCTGAAGGCCGCCAGCGAGGTCGTCGAGAAGATCAACGACCTGCTCGACGCCCTCAACCCGCTCGACTGAACCGGTGAGGTGAATCGTGGCTGACCTGAAGCAGATCCTCTCCGACCTCAACGACGCGCTGCCCGACCTGCCCGAGTCGGTGGGCAAGGTCAACGACGAGGCCCGGGAGGTCGAGAAGGAAGCGCAGGAACTGCTCGCCGAGTTCGACGCCCGCAAGGCGGAGACGGCGACGCTGCTGGAGCAGGTCAAGGCGGCGCTGGCCGACCTGCGCAAGGAGTCGGGCGAGTCGAAGGCGGAGACCGAGAAGGCGATCGCCGAGGCCGAGAAGATCCTGGCCGCGACGGTGGCCGCTGCCGAGAAGGCCCAGGCCGAGCTCGAGAAGACCGTCGACCAGGCGATCGAGCAGGTCGAGCAGCTCAAGCAGGCGGTGGCGGACGGCCTGGCCGAGGTCAACGACGACCTGGCGGAGATCAAGGACTCGTTCTCCGAGCACGTCGACGACGTGCTCGACGAGGCCGAGAAGAACGTCGACGGGGCCCTCGACGTCGTCGAGAAGGCGCTCGACAAGCTGCGCGCCGAGATCGACGAGTCGAAGGGCGCCATCAACGACACCTTGGACGCCATGGGCTCCGCGATGGAGGCGGCGTCCGGCCAGCTCGACAGCGAGCTCGACACGGTGCTCGGCGCCGTGAAGGAGGCGGCCGAGACCTTCAAGGGCACGATCGACACGGTTCACGGCGACCTGATCACGGGCAAGATCGAGGAGTTCAAGAGCCAGCTCCAGAACGAGCTCGCCGACGGCCTGCAGAAGGCGCTCGACCCGGCGCTCGACGCCGTCACCGACGCGATCTCGAAGCTCGGCGACGTGATCGGCGGCGAGAAGCGCGACTCCGAGGAGCTGCGCGAGGCGATGGAGCCGATCTTCGACCAGATCGAAGAAGTGATGGAACCCCTGAAGACCGCGATCGACTCGATCCGCGAGGCCGCCTCCAAGGTCGGCCTCTCCTTCTGAACGCCGGAGGCCAGAACGTGGAACTCGAAGAAACCGGCGCAGAGGCCCTCAAGGCCGTCAGGCAGCTCCAGGCGGACATCGACCGCGCGGAAGACGTGTTCGAGGGGGCCCGCACCAACCTCGGCAAGGCCAGGGAACAGCTCGACCAGGACTGGGAGCGGATCGAGGCCGCGGTCAAGGAGCTGATGGACAAGATCCGCGAGGAACAGACCGCCCTCGAGAAGGAAGGCGAGGAGACCGGCAAGGCGGTCGAGGCGCTCGGCACCCGCGTCGAGAAGCTCGAGGAAGAACTCGACGACGCGCTCGAGGAAGCCCGCGAGGAGACCGCCGAGTTCGACCAGCAGGTCCAGGACCTCGAGCCGAAGCTGAAGGCGGTCCTGGAGAAGGCGGCCTCCACGGCCGACGCCCTGCGCGACCGGCTGCAGGACGTGGGCGGCAAGCTCAAGTCGGCGGCCGCGGACGCCGCCCGGCTCCTCGAGGGCGAGATCACCAGCGACGTCGACGAGGTGACGACGGCCGTCAGCGAGCGCGCCGACGCGCTGAAGAGCTACCTGGAAGCCGAGGTCGTGCCCCAGATCGAGAAGGCGGCGGCCGACTTCGCGACGAAGCTCGACGAGTTCCGCGACAAGCTCGAGACGAAGCTCGAGGAGTCCGAGGAGCAGGCCCGGACCGACGCCGAGACGGCGGTCGACGAAGTCGACTCGGACCTCACCAACGACATCCAGGTGATGCAGGAGATCGTCGCCAAGATGGCGCAGATCATGAAGGCGCTGTCCGACCTGGTCGAGGTCTCGACGGACGCGGTCCAGGCGACGATGGACACGGTCAAGACCGGCGTCAACACCGTGTCGATCGGCGCGACGGCGATCCTCAACATGCTGCTCGAGCTGAAGGAGCTGTTCAGCCGCTTCAGCTTCGTGCGGATGTAGGAGCGGGACCTAGCGCGGCAGCAGCACCATCGCCGCGCGGGTCCACTCGTCGACCCGGCCCCAGGCCAGCGTCGGCAGCAGGTTGAAGGCGGCCAGCGCCGCGATCGCCACCGCCTCGCGGCCGCCGACCGCCATCACGGGTGCTTCCGCCGCCTCGGCGTCGACCACCATCGCCCGCATCACGCGGAAGTAGTAGTAGGCGGCCACGGCCGCGTTGACCGCGCCGACGGCCGCGTACCAGTAGTACTCCGGGCCGTGGGCGATCACCGCCGCGAACACGTAGAACTTGCCGAAGAAGCCGACGAACGGCGGCAGCCCCATCAGCGAGAGCAGGAACACGGCCATCGCCAGCGCCAGCAGCGGCTGGCGGCGGTGCAGCCCGGCGTAGTCGCGCAGGTCGAAGGTGCCGTCGGCGCCGTGGATGGCGGCGACCACGCCGAAGGCGCCGAGGTTCATCAGCACGTAGGTGAACAGGTAGACGAGCACGCCGCGCCCGCCGTCCTCGCTCATCGCGACGACGCCCATCATCACGTAGCCGGCGTGGGCGATCGACGAGTAGGCGAGCAGCCGCTTCATGTTGGTCTGGGTCAGCGCCGCGACGTTGCCGAGCGTCATCGTCGCCACCGAGATCCACATCAGGACCTGCGGCCAGTCGACGATCTCGACGAGGGCCAGCGGCCCGCCGCGCTGCACCGACAGCGCCTCGTAGCAGAAGCGCAGCATCACCGCGAAGCCCGCGGTCTTCGGCACCACCGACAGGAAGGCGGCGACGGGGGTCGGCGCGCCTTCGTAGGCGTCGGGGCACCAGAAGTGGAACGGCACCGCCGCGACCTTGAACCCGAAGCCGGCGAACACCAGCAGCGCCGAAAGCCACAGCCCGAAGGTCGACGCCGCCGGCAGCCCGCCGGCGAGCGCCGCGGAGACGCCGGGGATGCTGGTCGTGCCGGCCAGGCCGTAGACGAAGGACAGGCCGTAGAGCATCGCGCCGCTGGAGGCGGCGCCGAACAGCAGGTACTTGAGCGCGGCCTCGTTCGAGCGCGGATCCCGCTTCAGGTAGGCGACCAGCACGTAGGAGGGGATCGAGACCATCTCCAGCGCCAGGTACACCATTACCAGGTCGTTGGCGCCGGCCAGCAGCAGGCAGGCGAAGGTGACGGCCAGCACGAGCGCGTGGAACTCGCCGAGCCCCAGCCCCTTCAGCTCGCGCGAGCGGCCGAGGTCGAAGGCGAGCAGCACCAGCAGCGCGCCGAGGAGCACCAGCGAGCGCAGCAGCGTCGACAGCGGGTCGGCGGCCAGCATCCCGCTCCAGGTGGCCACCGGCGCGCCGCCGTCGCGGAACGCGGCGCCGAGCGCCAGCAGCAGGGTCAGGATCGAGAGCGAGGGGATCGCGCGGCGGGCGCTGCCGCCGGCCGCGTCGAGCACGACGACGAGCAGCAGGCCGAGGCAGGCGATCACCTCCGGCAGCGAGCGGGCGAGGCTTTCGAGCAGGGCGTCCATGTCGTTTCTATCCCCGCAGCGAGGTGGCGGCGTCGAGGTTCGGGGTGCGCCGCGCGCGGTAGAGGGTCAGCACCAGCGCCAGCGCCACGGCCACCTCGGCGGCGGCCACGACGATGACGAAGGTGCCGAACACCTGGCCGTCGATGCCGCCGGTGCCGAAGCGGTTGAAGGCGACCAGGTTGATGTTGGCGGAGTTGAGCATCAGCTCGACGCCCATCAGCGCCTGCACCGCGTTGCGGCGGGTGATCACGCCCAGCAGGCCGAGGGCGAACAGCGCCGCCGACACCACCAGGTAGTGCGCGAGGCCGGGTTCGAGGTTCACGCGTCCTCCCGCTTGCGGACGATCAGCGCGGCGCCGATCAGGGCGACCAGCAGCAGGATCGAGGCCGCCTCGAAGGGCAGCAGGTACTTGCCGAGGAAGGCGCGGCCGATGTCGGCGGTGGTCGCCGACAACTCGCGGCCGGGCCCCTGGGCCCACGGCGTGCGGGTGGCGACGGCCGTCAGCAGCGCGAAGACGCCGGCGGCGACGAACAGGCCCGGCACGAGCTGGCGGGCCTCGGCGCGCAGGTCGAGGTCCTGGATGCGGTGGGTCAGCATCACGCCGAACACCAGAAGGATCAGGATGCCGCCGACGTAGACGAGGAACTGCACGGCGGCCAGGAAGTCGGCGCCCAGCAGCACGTAGAAGCCGGCCACGCCGGCGAAGGTGGCGAGCAGCGCGAACGCGCTGTTGATCAGGCTGCGCGAGAGCACGACCACCGCCGCCGAGCCGAGCACGATCGCGGCCAGCACCCAGAAGACGAACGCGGAGGCCGTCACGCGGCACCTCCCTCGGGCGGCTTCGGCGCCGCCGCAGGCGGGGCTGCAGGAGCCGCGGCCGGAGCAGCGGGAGCGGGCGCGGCGGCGGGGGCAGGCGGCTTCGGGTTCACGGTCAGGAACACCGCGTCGGGCTTGGCGAAGCGGTACAGGTGTTCCTGCAGATCGGTCGTGGCGAACTCGTACTCCGTCGTCATGTAGATGCAGTCCGTGGGGCACGGGTACGTGCAGAGGTTGCAGTAGCAGCACAGCGACATGTCGATGTCGAACACCTTGACGTCGAGCTTGATCGGCTGGCCGTTGGCGGCGTAGATCGGCGCGGAACCCGCGGGCCGCTTCTCCGCCTTGAGCGAGATGCAGTTGACGGGGCAGGCGCGCACGCACTGGCCGCAGCCGATGCAGTCCTCGTACTTGAGGTGCAGCCGCATCCGGCTCTTCGGCGGCAGCGTCCACTTCTGCTCGGGGTACTGCAGCACCACCTTGGGGGTGAACAGGTGGCGCCACGTGATGTCCATGCCGACGAGCACGGTCCAGAACCCGTTCCAGAGATCGGCGAACCAGGCCTTCACGCGACCGCCTCCCGCACCTGGCGCGCGTGCCAGCGCCACGCGCGCGCCGCCGTCGTCGCCAGGTAGACGAACAGCAGGGCCGAGAGCAGCCAGCCCACCCAGCGGTCCCAGGGGAACCCGTTCGCCGTCGCCGGCCAGGTCAGCAGCCCGCCGACCACCACGATCAGGAACAGCGAGATCGGCAGCAGCACCTTCCAGGCGACGTGCATGAGCTGGTCGACGCGCAGCCGCGGCAGCGTCCAGCGCAGCCACATGTGCACGAAGACGAGGGCCCACGCCTTGGCGATCAGCCACACGGGCCCGATGTCGAAGCCGCCGACCGTCTGCAGCGCCGGGATCGGCGCCGCGAAGCCGCCGAGGAACAGCACCGCGGCCATCGCCGAGGCGACGAACATCTCGGTGTACTCGGCGAGGAAGAACATCGCGAAGAAGAAGCCGCTGTACTCGGTGTGGAAGCCCGCAACCAGCTCGCTCTCCGCCTCCGGGATGTCGAACGGGGTGCGGTTGCATTCCGCGAGCGTCGCCGTGAAGAAGACCAGGAAGGCGATCACGTTCAGCGGGAAGAACTTCCACAGGAACCAGTTGTGCAGCCCGCCCGCCTGCTCGCCGACGATCGCCTGCAGCGACAGCGAGCCTGCGATCATCACCACGACGATCAGCGACATCACCGCCGGGATCTCGTAGGAGACGATCTGCGCCGCGGAGCGCATCGCGCCGAACAGCGCGTACTTGTTGTTCGAGGCCCAGCCCGCCATGATCAGGCCGACGGTCGACAGCGAGCCGATCGCGATCACGTAGAAGGCGCCGACGTCGAGGTCGGCGGCCTGCCAGGTGGGCGAGAACGGCAGCACCGCGAAGCCCATGAAGGCGCCGGTCACGACCAGGCAGGGCGCGACCACGAACATCACCTTGTGGACCGCTGCCGGGAAGATCGCCTCCTTGAACAGCAGCTTGATGGTGTCGGCGATCGTCTGCAGCAGGCCCCAGGGCCCGACCCGCATCGGGCCCAGCCGGTCCTGCATGAAGCCGGCGATCTTGCGCTCGACGTAGACGTAGCCGACGGGGCCGAGCGACATGAAGCCGAGGCAGAGGCCGGCCGCGACCAGGCCGGCGAGGGTGACGGAAGCCCAGGCCGGGACGTTCTGGTCCCAGCCGGGAATGAGCGAGAACAGCCGGAGCAGGGCGTCCATGGCTAGCGGTCGATCTCCCCGAGCACGACGTCGAAGCTGCCGATGAGGGCGATGATGTCCGCGATCATCACGCCGCGCGCCACGTGGTGGAACGCGCTCATCGCGGTGAAGCAGGGGCTCTTGACCTTCACCCGGTAGGGGTTGACGGCGGTGCCGTCGGCCACCACGTAGTAGCCGAGGTTTCCGCGCGGGGCCTCGGAGCGGGCGAACACCTCGCCCTTGGCCGGCTTGGCGCGCTTGGGCACCTTCTCGCGGACGTCGGTCTTCTCGAGCTTCTCCAGGCGGTCGAGGGCCTGGGAGATGATCCGCGCCGACTCCTTCATCTCGACGACGCGGACCCAGTTGCGGTCGAAGCAGGAGCCGAGCGGGCCGTGCCTGCCCTCGCCCACCGGCACCGCGAACTCGTAGTTCTCGTAGCCGCAGTAGGGCTCGGCCTTGCGCAGGTCGTAGGCGACGCCGGACCCGCGCAGGTTGGGCCCGGTCAGGTCGTACGAGATCGCCAGCTCGCGGGAGACGACGCCGACCTTGGCCGTGCGCTCGATGAAGATGCGGTTGCCGATCAGCAGGTTCACGAGTTCGGGCCAGGTGACCTTGTCGAACTCGGCGACGATCTCGCGGCAGGCGCGCACGAAGCCGTCCGGCACGTCGTGGGACAGCCCGCCGATCCAGTTGTAGTTGTAGAGCAGGCGCGCGCCGCAGGTCCACTCGAAGACGTCGAGGATCTTCTCGCGGTCGCGCAGCAGGTGCAGGAACGGGGTGAAGGCCCCGAGGTCCATGCCGTAGGTGCCGACCGCGACGCAGTGGGAGGCGATCCGCTGCAGCTCGGCCATGATCACGCGGATCGTCTGCACGTACGGCGAGGGCTCGATCGCCAGCAGCTTCTCCACGGCCAGCGCGTAGCCGAGCGAGTTGCCCATCGACGCCACGTAGTCGAGGCGGTCGGTGTAGGGGATCACGCCCGGGTAGTCGACGTTCTCGCAGTGCTTCTCGAAGCAGCGGTGCAGGTAGCCGATGTGGGGCCGCGCCTCGCGCACCAGCTCGCCGTCGGTGATCAGCTCGATGCGCAGCACGCCGTGGGTGGACGGGTGCTGCGGGCCCATCGACAGGATCATCTCGTCGGGGCCGATGTCGTCGATCCGCCAGCCGACGGACTCGGCGGAGGTGACCGGCCGGGTGATTCCGGCGCTCATGACTGGCTCCCGGGGACGTGCGCGTTCTCGGGGTCGTGCCTGAACGGGCCGGTGCCGAACTCCTCGCCCTTGAGGGCGCGCTCGGCCATCTGCTCGGTCGGCTTGACCCGCATCCCGTTGTAGAAGTCGGGGTCGGTCCAGTCCTTGCGCAGCGGGTGCCCCTGCCAGTCGTCCGGCAGCAGGATCCGGCGCAGGTCGGAGTGGCCTTCGAACACGATCCCGAACAGGTCGTAGGCCTCGCGCTCGTGCCAGTTGGCGACGCCCCAGGTGGCCTCGACGGTCGGCACCCGGGCGCCCTCGCGCGGCACGTGGACCTTCAGCGCGAAGCGGTGGAAGTGGGTGTAGGAGAAGAGGTGGTAGACGACCTCCATCCGCGGCTGGTCCTTCTCCTTGGGCAGGTCGACCGCGGACAGGCATAGCAGGTTGTCGAGCACCAGCGCCGGGTCCGCCTTGCAGAAGGCGGCGACCTCGGCGATCCGCTCCGTCTTCACCACGACGAAAGGCGACGCGGCCTCGACCAGCGGCCCGACCACGTCGGCCCCGAACTTCTCCTGGAGCTTCGTGCAGATCTCGGCGGGCGTCATGCCTTGGCTCCGTGCGAGGGGGCTGCAGGTGCCGCCGGCTCGGGCCTCGGGGCGGCGGCCGGCTCGACGATCCGCAGCGAGCCGTCGGGGGCGCGCTCGACGCCGTCGAGGTGGGCGTCGACCAGGCTGCCGGGCGCCAGCGGCTTCTTGCGCAGCACGCGGTCCTCCTGCAGCTTCTCCTGCAGCTTCATCACGCCGTAGAGCAGCGCCTCGGGCCGCGGCGGGCAGCCGGGCACGTAGACGTCGACGGGGATGATCTCGTCGATGCCCTTGAGCACGTGGTAGCCGTGGCGCCAGTAGGGGCCGCCGTTGTTGGCGCACGAGCCCATCGAGATCACGTAGCGGGGCTCGGGCATCTGCTCGAACAGCCGCTTCACGCGCGAGGCCATCTTCAGCGTCACCGTGCCGGCGACGATCATCAGGTCGCTCTGGCGCGGCGTGGCGCGCGGGATCATGCCGAAGCGGTCCCAGTCGAAGCGGGTGCCGCCGGCGGCCATCATCTCGATCGCGCAGCAGGCGAGGCCGAACGTCATCGGCCACAGGCTGGACTTGCGCGCCCAGTTGACCACCTCGTCGACGGTCGTGAACACGACGTGGTCGGGGAAGCGGTTCTGGATCACGCCGCTGACGGGCGGCGGCAGGGTCGGCGCCAGCTTCACGGGTTCACCCGGTCGTCGAGCCGCACCCAGGCCAGGTCGCCCTTGCGCCAGGCGTAGGCGAGGCCGATCGCGAGCACGGCGATGAAGAAGAGGCCTTCGAGGAAGGCGATCGCGCCCAGTTCGCGGAAGACGACCGCCCAGGGCAGCAGGAACACGGCCTCCACGTCGAAGACGAGGAAGACCAGGGCGAACACGTAGAAGCGGACGTTGAACTGGACCCAGGCCCCGCCGATCGGCTCCTCGCCACACTCATAGGTGGTGAGCTTCTCGGGGGTGACTCGGGAGGGTCGGAGGACCCACCAGCCCACGAGACCGATCGCGACGAACCCGACCGCGGCCACGAAGAAAAGGAGAACCGCGCTCCAGGAGGTGAGGAAGTCCGCGCTGCTCAAGGTTGTCGGCATGCGTGGCTCCAGCGTGGATACGAACGACCGGGGGGGACCTTAGCAAAGTGCCTGCCGCGTGCCAAGACGCAGCCGTTGCGCCCGGGGCTCCGCCTGACGGGACGGCCAGCCGCTTCCGGCCCGAAACGCAGGCCGCGCGATTCGTGCGCGCCCGGGGCCCGGGCCTAGAACCAGGCGGGACGGCAGGTCGACCGGTACATCCCGTCCCCGCGCCGGATGTGCCCGGTCGACAGGTGGATGTCGTACTGGTCGTTCGAGGCGTTCGTGTCCTTGACGCCGATCTCCTCGCCGTCGAACGTCGCGCACAGGCCGACCGCCTCCAGCTCGCGCACGACCGCCAGGTGGAAGGCGTCGCCGTCGCGCACGTAGTAGCCCTTCTCGCCGCGCCGGTCGTTCAGGTTGAAGAGGCCGGGTTGCTTGGAGACCACGCGGTCGATCGCCGCGTCGACGTCGCGCAGGAAAGACGGCGAGAGGTAGGGGCAGGCCTGCCCGGACCAGGTGCCCGGCGGCAGGCCGCATCCGGCCGACGTCTGCGGGGGCGGCGTTGCCGTCGGCGCGGGCGTGGGCGTCGCCTGCGGGGTCGGGGTGGCGCTGGCGCTCGGAGTGGGAGTGGGTGTCACGGCGGTGCCGGGACCGGACGGGGTCGGCGTCGCGATCGGAGTGCCGCCGGTGCCACCCGGCAGCTCCTCGTACAGGGTCTGGCAGGCTCCCAGCAACAGCGCGCTGGCGGCCAGGGCCGCCGTCCGAGTCCAGTTCGCCACCCGACCCTCCCGAGAATTGACTTCAGCAGTATGGGGTCAAGTGTTCTTCAAATCAAGATTAATCGCCCGATTGCGGCGCCCTCGCCCCGGCGCAGGCCCTGCGCCCTTTCGCGCCGTCGGATCCTCTGGTACATTTCCATCCCCTGCCGCGCCGACGTAGCTCAGCGGTAGAGCAGCTGATTCGTAATCAGCAGGTCGTGGGTTCAAGCCCCACCGTCGGCTCCATTCCCCTTCGACAGCCTGTGTCCATGACGCTTCCCGCGCTGGAAGCCTGCCCGCGCCAGCGCCAATGTGGCCGTCGAGGAGGGCGCCATGGAAGTCGTGGATGCGGGGTTGGGCTGGTCCGGAAGTAGCGCCGTCACGTTCTCGTTCCCCGGTGTCGGCGACGGCGTGCCGAGGTACTGGGACGGCAGGCCGAGGCCGCCCATCGAGCCCGGGGAGCGGCCGACGTTCAAGTGCGCCGGGGATCGCGCGCTGCTGTACTACAAGAACGGCCACGCGATGATGCTGCGCTGGATCGACGGCCGCTGGTCGCATCGGGGCTGCGCGTGGCTGCCGATGGGCTGGCTCTGGCTCTGGAACATCCGGACCCAGCCGTTCGTCGGCCACCTGGACCCGGCCCGCCTGCCGGACTAGAGGGGCGGGGCACGCGGGTCGATCGTCGAAGCCAGGCTCATGAGGCGGGGCACGCCTGCCCCGGTGGCATACTCCAGCCCATCCAACGCGCGAATGCCGGCAAGCATGCGGAGCGACATGGAGCAGAGCCAGCTCACCTGGATCGCGAACTTCATCTGGGGCATCGCGGACGACGTGCTCCGGGACCTCTACGTTCGAGGCAAGTACCGCGACGTGATCCTGCCGATGACCGTGCTGCGCCGGCTCGATGCCGTGCTCGAGCCCACCAAGCAGGCCGTGCTCGACATGAAGGCCTCGCTCGACAAGGCGAAGATCGCGAACCAGGACCAGGCGCTGCGCCAGGCGGCGGGTCAGGCCTTCTACAACACGTCGAAGTTCACGCTGCGCGACCTGCGCGCGCGCGCGTCGCAGCAGCAGCTCAAGGCCGACTTCGAGGCCTACCTCGACGGCTTCTCGCCGAACGTCCAGGACATCCTCGAGAACTTCGAGTTCCGCAACCAGATCCCGCGCCTGTCGAGGGCCGACGCGCTGGGCACTCTCGTCGAGAAGCTGCTCTCCCCGGACATCAACCTGAGCCCGAACCCGGTGCACGACGCCGACGGGAAGCTCCGGCACCCGGGGCTCGACAACCACGGCATGGGCACGGTCTTCGAGGAGCTGGTCCGGCGCTTCAACGAGGAGAACAACGAAGAAGCGGGCGAGCACTGGACGCCGCGCGACGCCGTGCGGCTGATGGCGAAGCTGATCTTCCTCCCCGTCGCCGACCGCATCGAGTCCGGGACCTGGCTGCTGTACGACGGCGCCTGCGGCACGGGCGGCATGCTCACGGTGGCCGAAGAGACGCTGCAGCAGCTCGCCCGCGAGCACGGCAAGGAGGTCGCCACCCACCTCTACGGCCAGGAGATCAACGCCGAGACCTACGCCATCTGCAAGGCCGACCTGCTGCTCAAGGGCGACGGCGACGCCGCCGACAACATCGTCGGCGGCCCCGAGCACTCGACGCTGGCGAACGACGCGTTCCCGTCGCGCGAGTTCGACTTCATGCTCTCCAACCCGCCCTACGGCAAGAGCTGGAAGACCGACCTCGAGCGGATGGGTGGCAAGGACGGCCTGAAGGACCCGCGTTTCCTGATCGAGCACGGCGGCGACGCGGAGTACTCGCTCGTCACCCGCACCAGCGACGGCCAGATGCTGTTCCTCGCCAACATGCTCTCGAAGATGAAGCGCGGGTCGGTCCTCGGCAGCCGCATCGCCGAGGTCCACAACGGCAGCTCGCTGTTCACGGGCGACGCGGGCCAGGGCGAGAGCAACATCCGCCGCTGGATCGTCGAGAACGACTGGCTGGAGGCGATCGTCGCCCTGCCGCTCAACCTCTTCTACAACACGGGCATCGCCACCTACGTCTGGGTGCTCACGAACCGCAAGCCCGCGCACCGCGCCGGCCGCGTCCAGCTCATCGACGCCACGAGCTGGTTCAAGCCGCTGCGCAAGAACCTCGGCAAGAAGAACTGCGAGCTGGCCGAGGAGGACATCGCGCGCATCTGCCACACGTTCCTCGCCTTCGAGGAGACCGAGCAGTCGAAGATCTTCCCGAACGCCGCCTTCGGCTACTGGAAGGTCACCGTCGAGCGCCCCCTTCGCTTGAAGGGCCTGGACCCCGAACGCGCCTACGCGGCCAAGGAGCTGAAGGCGCTCAAGGAGACCGCCGAGCGCGTCGCGGACGCGCCGCCGGTGATCCGCAAGATCCACAAGAAGGGCACGGCGGCCGACCCGCTCCGCGGCCTGTTCGAGACGCGGATCGGAGGCAAGCCCGCGGTCGTGGAGTACGAACCCGACCCGGACCTGCGCGACACCGAGCAGGTGCCCCTGCTCGAGGACGGCGGCATCGAGGCCTTCCTCCGCCGCGAGGTGCTCCCGCACGCCCCCGACGCCTGGTACGTCCCCGACACCGTCAAGACGGGCTACGAGATCAGCTTCACCCGCTACTTCTACAAGCCCCAGCCGCTGCGCTCGCTGGAGGAGATCCGCGCAGACATCCTGGCGCTGGAGAAGGAGACCGAAGGGTTGCTGGGCGAGATTCTCGGACGCTGAGCATGGTCTTCTCGATCCTCAAGCGCGCTCTGGGCATTGGGAGCGAGCCCTCGCCCGAAGAGGCCGAACAGGACATGCCGGAGGTTCACTACCCTGGGAGAAGCGAGATCTCGGACAAATACTTTGCTTTGTCCTTCGAGATCGAGAGAGGCAAGGCTGCGGGTGACTACCCGCGCGCGATCCGAGCGGCTCGCGAGACCTACCCGATACTGCCGGCGTTCGTGCAGGAGCAGGTGGGGGGCGACGGCGCCTTCCATATCCGAACTTCGCACGCCGTTCACACGGCACCCACGCTCATGGCCGTGATGGAACAACCCGAGGGGCTCCGTGAGCTTCGGGCGGTATTGGAGGCCATCCCCGAACTGCGGCAGTGGCTCCCGGAAGCGGAGCAGGCAGAGGCGGACCTGCAACTGGTGCCCCGCATCATGGCGGTCGTCGCCGCGGAGCCCGGAGTTCTGCAATCACGGCTCAAGACGAAGCTCGGGCTGAAGTCGGCGCCCCGCCTGGGCCTCCTCGTGGGCTGGCTGGAACGTGGCGGCCGTATCCGTCGGATCAGGACGGATCGCACCCATCAACTCTACCCGGCCGGCTACGCGGTCCCCCGCCCTGCACAGGTGCAAACCCCCGCTGCAGTGCCAAAACCGGCGCCTTCGTCGGCAGTTCCGGCTGCCCTCGTGCGGCAGACGCGGGTTCGCCGTTCTGCTGCGAAGGCCCGCCCACTCGACTTCACCAGGCTGCCCGTGATCCGGCTCCCCCTGGCACCCGCGCCGCGCGCCGCCAGCGAGCCCTCGGCGGCCGGGAACGTCGCCGGGCATTTCCAGGTTGAGGGCCCAGGCTGGCAGATCGCAGACGAGCGAAAGTTGTCCCGTGCTGAGCGTCCTGACCCCTTCTACAAGGAAGTACATCACACGGGGCGATTCACGCACTGGGTCGACCCGAAAGGGCACCGCGTCGGGTTCGAAGATGCGCCGTCCGTCGTCCGGGTGACGGACGCTCAGGGCGAGATCGTGGCTGAGCGTGGGCTGGCCCACGACACATACCGGGCAGACGTCAACGCCGATGGGACCGGAATCCTCTTCCTCTCGCGAGAGGGCATGCTCCACGGGTACTCACAGACGCTCGACCCGTTCCTGCTGGAGTCGCTCCAGGATCTCCCGGAGTTCCAGGCGCAAGCCAAGCGGCTCGACATCGGCGCGTCGCAGATCAAGAGCCACACGCGGTGCGTTGCGGTCTCGACGGATCGAAGGCGCTACCTCGTGACCGTCGTGGACGAGGCCTGGTGTCTTGACGCGGCAACCGGTCAGGTCTGCTGGGGCTTCCGGATGCCGACGAGGGAGGGCTGGACCCGTTCACTCGCTGATCGTTCCGGGCGCACGGCGACGGCCCCCGAAGTTCAAGACGCGTTGCGCTTGATGGACCTCACCCTCCCTGTTGGGCCCGCTGACATCACGCGACAGTACCGAGCCCTCGCCCGGCGCTGGCATCCGGATCTGAACCCGGGAGACCCGGCCGCAACCCGACGCTTCCAGGAACTCCGGTCTGCGATGGAGATCCTGACCGGAACGGACTTGTCGGATGTGTCGGCGCCCGATGTCGAGCGCGTGACTTATGAACGTCTCGTCTCTGCCGAGAAGATCGAGGTGAGGGGGCCTGCGGGCGCCACTGTCGGGCTCGAACTGCAGATGACCCTGGTGGTCGGTGAGGCTCAGGCGGCGGACTGGATCTATGCCGCGAACCTCGGGCGTGGCGGACAGGCCTTCCTCGCAGGCCATTCCGGCAAGGTCGTCACGGTCTCGCCCGCAGGAGATGCGGAGCGCGTCTACGACATCGGTGCGGTTCCTCGTCGAATCGTCGACGGTGGTGGACACCTGTACATCCTCACCGACAGTCGTCTCTACGTTTTGTCCGGGGATCGTCTCGTCGCTCTCGTCGATGTCGAGGCGGCGAGCGACGTCATCGTCGCCGACCGCGGGTTTGCTTTGCTCGAGGGGAAGGCCGTGACCTGGTTCGAGCCGGACGGGCGAACAGTCGGAGCCGTTCGAACGAAGGACCCGCTTCGCCGCGTACTGTCATTGCCGGACGGCCTTCGCGTCGAGACCCGACAGCATTGCGCGGTCGTCAAGGGAGCCCCCTCGTGGTGGTCTTAGGACTTCTGTCAGCGCCAGTCCCCGCGCTCGCTGGTGGAGGCCCGCGCCGACATCCTGGGGCTGTGAAGAAGGAGACCGAAGGGTTGCTCGCAGAGATCATCAGGAAGGCCTGACATGTCCACCCAGCGCTACTCCGTCACCCCGCACCCGATCGAAACGCTCCTCACCTGGGTCAAGTCGGGCGAGATCGCGATCCCCGAAATCCAGCGGCCGTTCGTGTGGGAGGCGACCAAGGTCCGCAACCTGCTCGACTCCCTCTACCAGGGCTACCCGGTCGGATACCTGATCGCCTGGCGCAACCCGACGGTCCGGCTGAAGGACGGCACCCCGTCCGCGGGCAAACGAATCCTGATCGACGGCCAGCAACGCGTGACGGCCCTGATGGCCGCCCTCCTCGGCAGGGAAGTGCTGACCAGGGACTACGAGACCCTTCGGATCCGGATCGCCTTCCACCCGCTGGAGGAGCGTTTCCAGGTCGCGAACCCTGCGATCCGTAGCGACGTGGCCTGGATCGACGACCTGGCGGAGGTCTTCGCGCCTTCCGCCAGCGTGCTCAAGCTGGTGCGTGACTACTGCGAGAAGAACGCGGAGGCCTCGCAGGACGTCGTGTTCGCCAGCATCGAGAAGCTCCGCAAGATCGTCAACAACCACGTCGGCCTGATCGAGCTGGCGGAGGACCTCGACATCGAGACCGTCACCGAGATCTTCATCCGCGTGAACTCGGCTGGCGCCGAGCTGTCGCAGGCCGACTTCGCGATGTCGAAGATCGCCGTCAACGAGAAGTACGGTGGCAACTTGCTGCGCAAGGCCATCGACTACTTCTGCCACCTGGCCGTGGCCCCGGAGTTCCTGGCCCGCATCGAGAAGAACGACGAGGCGTTCGCCTCCTCCGAGTTCCTGCCCAAGATGCGCTGGCTGAAGGACGTCAACGACGATATCTACGATCCGACCTACACCGACATGCTGCGCGTGGCGTTCACGTCGGAGTTCGGCCGCGGCAAGCTGCAGGACCTGGTGGCGCTGCTCTCGGGCCGCAACTTCGAGACCAAGCAGTTCGAGGAGACGATCGCGGAGCAGTCGTTCGCCAGGCTCAAGAAGGGCATCCTCGCGTTCATCAACGAGACGCACTTCGACCGCATCACGATGATCCTGCGATCCGCGGGCTTCGTGACGAGCGATCTGATCAGCGGGCGAAACGCGGTGAACTTCGCCTACGTCCTCTACTTGCGAGGTCGCGCCGAGGGCGTGCGCGCCGCCGACCTCGAGCGCCTGGTCCGGCGCTGGTACGCCATGTCCGTCTTGCGCGGCCGCTACACGGGCAGTCCCGAGACGGCCTTCGACTTCGACATCCGCCAGGTCGAAGCCCGCGGTCTCGAGGCCTACGCCGACGTGGTGATCGAGAACGAGCTGCCCGAGAGCTACTGGACCGGGATGCTGCCGCAACTGATGGACACGTCGTCGTCCAACAGCCCGTACTTCCTCTGCTACCAGGCAGCCCAGGTGAAGCTCGGGGACAAGGGATTCCTGTCCCGCGACATCACGGTGCTCGACCTCCTGATGAACCGGAGTGACGTGCACCACGTCTACCCGAAGAAGCACCTCAAGGCGCAGGGGCTCTCGCGCGGCCGATACAACCAGATCGGGAACTTCGTCCTGGCCCAGAGCGAGATCAACATCGCGATCGGCGATCGGGCACCGGCCAAGTACTTCAAGGAGCTTGCCGAGCAGGTGAGCGGAGGCAAGAAGAAGTACGGCGGCATCAGCAGCGAACGGGAGCTGAGGGCCAACCTGCGCGCCAACTGCATCCCGGAGTCGATGCTCGATGGCGAGATCCCGGACTACGACGACTTCCTGGAGGAGCGCCGGAAGCTGATGGCGCTCAGGATCAAGGCCTGGTTCGAGGCGCTGTGATTGAACGGGCTGCCCTCACCGGCAATGTCGGCGTGCGTTTCATATGCCGGCCCGGCGGACCCATGTTAGACGCTGCGTTTAGTATGGGCCGCGTCCTGCTGGAGCGTTTGACCGACCGCAAGCGCCATCGTCGTTTCCGGCGCGCCCCGTTCACGGACGGCGCCCCGGCCCCGAGGCGTCGCCGATGATCGACAACCTGAAGCCCTACCCGCGGACGAAAGACTCCGGCGTGCCGTGGCTGGGCAAGGTGCCGGAGCATTGGCGATCGGAGCGCGCCAAGTGGCTGTTCCGCAGGATGAACAGACCCGTCCGGCCCTCAGACGAGGTGGTGACGTGTTTCCGCGATGGGACCGTGACGCTGCGAAAGAAGCGGCGTGTTCGCGGATTCACCGAATCGCTCAAGGAGATCGGCTACCAGGGCATTCGTCGGGGCGATCTGGTAGTGCACGCCATGGACGCGTTCGCTGGAGCCGTGGGTGTTGCAGATGCGGACGGCAAGGGCACGCCCGTGTACGCCGTCTGTGAGCCTGGACCGCTGGCCGATGCCCACTACTACGCATTCGCGACGCGAGAGATGGCGCGAAGTCAATGGATCCAGGCCCTGGCTAAAGGCATCCGCGAGCGGTCCACGGACTTCCGCTTCGAGGCCTTCGGGGCTCAGGTAGTGCCGCTGCCGCCTCTCCCCGAGCAGGCGGCGATCGTTCGGTTTCTCGGGCATGCGGACCGGCGGATTCGGCGGTACATCCGGGCCAAGCAGAAGCTGATCAAGCTGCTGGAGGAGCAGAAGCAGGCCCTCATCCACCGCGCCGTCACCCGCGGCCTCGACCCCAACGTCCGCCTCAAGCCCTCCGGCATCGACTGGCTCGGGGACGTGCCCGCGCACTGGGAAGTCTTCCGCCTCGGACGCGTGATCGAGCTCACGACCGGGTTTCCGTTCAAGAGCGAGGGGTTCTCCGAGGCCGAGAACGACGTCAAGCTCCTACGTGGTATCAACATCTCGCCAGGGCAACTCCGCTGGTCGGATGTTGTCAGGTGGCCCCAACGAGAGCGCGGGAGTTTCTCAGCCTTCGAACTCCGAGTGGGCGACATAGTGCTTGGCATGGACCGGCCGATCATCCAAGGAGGAACACGCGTCGCGATTGTCCGCGAGGAGGACCTCCCTGCCCTCCTGCTGCAGCGGGTTGCGCGCATTCGACCGACGGGCGACCTGTGTAGCGAGTTCTTGGCGCTGGTCCTCGCTGGCAGGCCCTTCGCCACCTACCTGACGCCGATCTTCACGGGAATCAGCGTCCCCCACCTGAGTCCGGAGCAGATCAAGTCGTTCCGTCTCGCGTTGCCTGCGCGTGGCGAGCAGGCGGAGATCCTTCGATGGACCGCTCAGAACACCGGGAAGCTGCGGGCTGCCATGGAGCGAACTGAACGCGAGATCGAGCTCCTCCGCGAGTACCGCACGCGGCTGATTGCCGACGTGGTGACCGGGAAGCTCGACGTGCGCGAAGCGGCGGCGCGGCTGCCGGACGAAGCTGATGACGACGAACCCGAGCCGCTCGACGATGTCGAGCCCGAGGACGCCGCCGAGGCCAGCGAGGAGGCTCTGGCATGACCAGCGAGCGACCTGCGGCCTACCTCGCCAGCCTCGTGCGCGAGCTGTGCGCGCTGCCGCGCGAGACGGAATGGGTCGAGTTCAAGGTCGACGACGCCGAGCCGCAGGAGATCGGCGAGTACATCTCGGCGCTCGCCAACGGTGCCGCGCTGGTGGGCAAGGCCTTCGCCTACCTCGTCTGGGGCGTGCGCGACGCCGACCGCGCCGTGGTGGGCACGGCTTTCGACCCTCGGGCGAGGCGAGTTGGCAACGAGGAGCTCGAGAACTGGCTCCTGCGCCTGCTGGCACCCAAGCTCGACTTTCGTTTCTTCTCGGTCGACATCGACGGCGGCCGGGTCGTGTTGATGGAGGTGTGCCGCGCCGCCCGCCATCCCGTTGCCTTCAGCGGGACCGAGTACATTCGAGTGGGTACCTACAAGAAGAAGCTCAAGGACTTTCCCGAGAAGGAGCGCGCCCTGTGGCGCCTCTTCGACCAGGCGCCCTTCGAGGACGGCGTCGCGGCCGAGCGGGCATCTGCCGACGACGTGCTGCGCCTGCTCGACTATCCGGCGCACTTCGACCTCCTCGAGCGACCGCTTCCGGCCAACAGGGACGGCATCCTCGAAGCCCTGGCGGACGACCGGCTGATCCGCCGCAGCGACGCCGGGGGATGGGACGTCACGAACCTGGGCGCCATCCTGTTCGCCAAGCGGCTCGATGCCTTTCACCCGCTGGGGCGGAAGGCTGTCCGCGTGGTCCAGTACCGCGGCACGGGGCGCGTGGAGACGCTCAAGGAGCAGGAGGGTGCCAAAGGCTACGCCTGCGGCTTCGAGGGCCTCGTCGGCTACATCAACGGCCTGCTGCCCGCCAATGAGGTCATCGAGCAGGCGCTCCGCAAGAGCGTGCCGATGTTCCCGGAGCTGGCGGTGCGCGAGCTGGTGGCGAATGCGCTCATCCACCAAGACTTCTTCGTCACCGGCACCGGGCCGATGGTCGAGATCTTCGACGACAGGATCGAGATCACGAACCCCGGCGAGCCGCTGGTCGACACGCAGCGGTTTGTCGATACGCCGCCGCGGTCCCGCAACGAGGGCCTCGCCTCGCTCATGCGCCGCGTCCGGATCTGCGAGGAGCGCGGCAGCGGCATCGACAAGGTGCTGTTCCAGGTGGAGCTGTTCCAGCTTCCGGCTCCGCTCTTCGAAAGACCGGGAGGATTCACCCGAACCGTGCTGTTCTCCCACAAGCCGCTCTCGGCCATGGACAAGGCGGAGCGGGTACGGGCCTGCTACCTCCACGCCTGCCTGCGATACGTGACGCGGGAGGAGATGACGAACTCGACTCTGCGCCAGCGTCTCGGCATCGATGACAAGAACATCGCGACAGCCTCGCGGCTACTCAGGGAAGCCGTCGAGTCCGGTGTGATCGTGATCGCAGACCCTGGGGTCGGGACCAGGAGCCGAAGGTATCTGCCCTACTGGGCGGCCCCGAGGCCCGATGCCGGCGGACAGGTTGCTTGACCTCACAGGGTCCAGACGGTGGTCGTTCGCCCGGCATCAGGGGGCAAGGCAAAGAAGTGACGGAAGTTATGCCCGGCCTCGTTGCTTGCTGGTTGCTTGCTTGCAGGCCCGGGGAGGCAGGCGAAGGGTTTCGCGGGGGCTTGACGAGACGCGCCGCGAAGTCACGTGCGCAGGAGCCTCATGTCCTCGTAAGCACTGTATAATGAGTAAGTTGTGGCTTTACTTCGCTTCGCCGGACACCCGGCTCGTAGTAAAGCCCGTAGTAAAGCCCCTTGTTTGATGGGTGCTTGATGGGAACCGGGGCCCCGCTCGGGGTGATGGACGTAACTATCTACTAGTCAGTCACTTCTGCTACTTGATGGGTACTTGATCGAGGGAGCCGAATGACCACCGACACCTCCGAGCGGGGGCTCGAGCGGCTGATCTGTACCGCGCTGACGGGGGCAGCTTGCGATCCGGGGGCCGTCGAGGCTGCCGGCGTGCACGAGCGGCCGGCCACCTACGGCGCGGGTTGGGTCTGCGGGCGCTCCGAGGACTACGACCGCGAGCATTGCGTGGACCTGGCGCAGCTCTCGGCCTTCCTGCGCGAGACGCAGCCGGACGTGGCCGGGGCGCTGGACCTCGGCCAGGACGGGCCCACGCGGCGCAAGTTCCTGGCGCGGCTGCAGGGCGAGGTCACGAAGCGCGGCACCATCGACGTGCTGCGCCACGGCATGAAGCACGGGGCGCACCAGCTCGACCTCTTCTACGGCACGCCCTCGCCGGGCAACGCGAAGGCCGAAGAGCGCTACGCGCAGAACCGTTTCAGCGTCACCCGCCAGCTCCGCTACAGCCGCGACGAGACCCAGCGCTCGCTGGACGTGGGCCTGTTCATCAACGGGCTGCCCGTCGCCACTTTCGAGCTGAAGAACAGCCTCACCAAGCAGACGGTCGCCGACGCCGTCGAGCAGTACCAGCGCGATCGCGACCCGCGCGAGAAGCTCTTCGAGTTCGGCCGTTGTGTCGCCCACTTCGCGGTGGACGATCACGAGGTGCGCTTCTGCACCCACCTGAAGGGCAAGACCTCGTGGTTCCTGCCCTTCAACCAGGGCTGGAACGACGGCGCCGGCAACCCGCCGAACCCGAACGGCCTCAAGACCGACTACCTGTGGAAGCGCGTCCTCACCCGCGACGGCCTGACCGACATCCTCGAGAACTACGCGCGGGTCGTGGAGACGAAGGACGAGCGGACGGGCCGGAAGAGGGCCGTCCAGATCTGGCCGCGCTTCCACCAGCTCGAGGTCGTGCGGCGGCTGCTGGCCGACGCGCGGCTGCACGGCGCGGGCCGCCGCTACCTGATCCAGCACTCGGCCGGCAGCGGCAAGTCGAACTCGATCGCGTGGCTCGCGCACCAGCTCATCGGCGTGAAGAAGGACGACGCGCCCGTCTTCGACTCGATCGTGGTCGTCACCGACCGGCGCATTCTCGACCAGCAGATCCGCGACACGATCAGGCAGTTCGCCCAGGTCGGCGCGACCGTGGGCCACGCCGAGCACTCGGGCGACCTGCGCAGGTTCATCGCCGAGGGCAAGAAGATCATCATCTCGACGGTCCAGAAGTTCCCGGTCATCCTCGACGAGATCGGGAGCGAGCACCGGGGGCGGCGCTTCGCGATCGTGATCGACGAAGCGCACTCGAGCCAGGGCGGGCGCACGTCGGCGGCCATGGCGCAGGCGCTCTCGCCCGCCGCGGCGTCGGCGGAAGGCGCCGAGGACGGCGACGACACCCTCGAAGACGAGATCAACCGCCTGATGGAGGCGAAGAAGCTGCTGCCGAACGCCAGCTACTTCGCCTTCACGGCCACGCCCAAGAACAAGACGCTCGAGATCTTCGGCGTGCCCGAGCCGCAGGCCGACGGCACCACCAAGCACCGACCCTTCCACAGCTACACGATGAAGCAGGCGATCGAGGAGGGCTTCATCCTCGACGTGCTGAAGCACTACACGCCGGTCGAGAGCTACTACAAGCTCGTCAAGAAGATCGAGGGCGACCCCGAGTTCGACACGAAGCGCGCGAAGAAGAAGCTGCGCCGCTACGTCGAGAGCCACGACCACGCGATCCGGCTCAAGGCCGAGATCATGGTCGAGCACTTCCACGAGCAGGTGCTGGCGCCGCAGAGGATCGGCGGCGAGGCGCGCGCGATGGTGGTCACCAGCGGCATCGAGCGCGCGATCCAGTACTTCCACGCGATCCGCGACGCGCTCGAGGAGCGCAAGAGCCGGTACCGGCCGATCGTGGCGTTCTCGGGCGAGCACGAGTACGGCGGCGCCAAGGTGACCGAGGCGTCGCTGAACGGCTTCCCGTCGAGCCAGATCGCCGACAAGGTCCGCGAGGACCCCTACCGCTTCCTGGTCTGCGCCGACAAGTTCCAGACCGGCTACGACGAGCCGCTGCTGCACACGATGTACGTGGACAAGGTGCTTTCGGGGATCAAGGCGGTGCAGACGCTGTCGCGGCTCAACCGCGCCCACCCGAAGAAGCACGACGTGTTCGTGCTCGACTTCATGAACGACGCGGACACGATCCAGGCCGCGTTCGCCGACTACTACCGCACGACGGTCCTCGCCGAGGAGACCGACCCGAACAAGCTGCACGACCTGAAGGCCGATCTGGACGGCGCCCAGGTCTACATGTCTGCTCAGGTGGAGGAGTTGGTGGCGCTCTACCTGGGCGGAGCGGACCGGGACCGCCTCGACCCGCTGCTGGACGCCTGCGTCGCCGTGTATCGCGAGCGGCTCGACGAGGACGGCCAGGTGGACTTCAAGGGCAAGGCCAAGGCTTTCCTGCGGGCCTACGGGTTCCTGTCGTCGATCCTGCCCTACAGCAACGCGGAGTGGGAGAAGCTCTCGATCTTCCTGAACTTCCTGGTGCCGAAGCTCCCCGCGCCGATCGAGGAAGACCTGTCGAAGGGCATCCTCGAGTCGATCGACATGGACAGCTACCGCGTCGAGAAACGGGCGGCGATCCGGATCGCGCTGCCGGACGCGGACGCGGAGATCGAGCCGGTGCCGATGACGGGCGGCGGCCACAAGCCCGAGCCGGAACTGGACCGGCTTTCGAACATCCTCAAGACGTTCAACGACCGGTTCGGCAACATCCCGTGGAGCGACTCGGACCGCGTCCACAAGCTGATCACCGAGGACATCCCCAGCCGCGTCGCGGCCGACAAGGCCTACCAGAACGCCCGGCAGAACTCCGACAAGCAGAACGCCCGCATCGAGCACGACAAGGCGCTGGCCCGGGTGATGACCGCCGTACTCAAGGACGACACCGAGCTGTTCAAGCAGTTCATGGACAACGACGGGTTCCGCCGTTGGCTCACCGACACGGTCTTCGGCCTGACCTACGAACGCCCGACCCCGAGCCCGTAGCGCCGCTCGGCCCCCGGACAATCCGGGTTCAGCGCGCGCGTTCGACCCTCGGGTTCACGTCCGCGCCGTACCAGGTGCGGGTCGGGGTGAGGGCGAGGCCGATCGGTTCGACCTCGAGCTCGAGCGTGCGGCCGGGGACCGCGACCGACGACGTCAGGCCGGCGGGCAGGCGCACCTCGCGCAGCAGCGTGCGCGGCAGCGTCACGTCGAACCCGCGGGCCACCAGCGCCCGCACCTTGCCCGCGACGTCGGCCTTGCGCAGGGCCGTGCGGCACACGAGGCCCTGCTGGTCGATCAGCGCGTCGACCGCCTGCCAGGTCGCGGCGGCCGGCTCGATCTCGAGGTGCACCCGCACCGGGCCGAAGCGGGGCCGGGCGACGACGAACCCGCCGTCGGTCGCCAGCTCGAACGCGCCACCGACCGCGTAGTCGCGCGGCTTGACCCGTCCCGACACCGGCAGCGTGACGTCGAGGTCGCCGCACACGGCACCCGCGATGCCCTTGCCGTCCCAGCGGAAGCGGACCTGGGCCCGGCCTTCGCCCCGCGCCAGCGCGACGGGCTGCTGCACGCGGATGCGCTCGCCGCTGAAGTCGAGCCGCGGGCTGCCGGGTTCCAGCAGGGCGCTGACGCGCTCGATGTCCACCTCCAGCACGAAGCTGCCGAGCGTGCGGCGCTTGAACAGCACCTTGCCCTGCACGTCGTCGGACGTGCGCACCTGGAGCTTCCGCAGCTCCAGCCGCACCTCCCGGAACAGGCCCGTGGTCACCTGCTCGACGAGCGAGCGGGTCAGGCTCGTCGGCAGGCCGAGGATGACGTCCGCCGCGGGGGCCTGCGACAACCCCTCGTCGTCGCGGCCCGTGGTCAGCTCGCGGAAGCGGTCCTGCAGCGCCGCGCGCCGCGCGCGCAGGCGCTCGACGTCTTCGGCGCTCGGCCCCGCGGGCGGCTGCGCGCGCCGCCAGGCGACGACCCCCGCCACCAGCCCGGTCAGCAGCAGCACGAGCGCGCCCCAGACCCGGGCTCGAGTGCTCACCGCGCCGCCTCGCTCTGCCAGGGCCCGGCTTTCACGTCGAGGAAGATCCACAGCCGCCCCGACAGCGCCATCGCCCGCGCGACCGAGACCCGCAGCGGCAGCGACGCGGGCGCGACCCGCACCGGGCCGTCGTCGAGGCCCTCGAAGCGCACGACGTCCTCGAGCCGCACGGGCAGCTCGAGCGGCGGCACCAGTTCACCCGCGGCCGCCAGCCCCTCTTCGCCCAGCCCCACGAGCAGCGCGCGCAGCGCGTCGGAGTCGACGCCGGCAGCCGCGGCGCGGCGCACGTCGAAGCCGATCAGCTCGACCCGCGCGCGCAACACGCCGCCCTCGATCGCGAACTGGCCGAGCGCGCCGCTCAGCGTCAGCTCGGCGAAGGTGGCCGGATCGTCCGGCGGCGAGACGCGGCCGTGCAGCGTGACCAGGCCGACGCTGCCGCGCAGCGAGATCTCCGCGCGCTCCAGCCGGACCCGGGCGCGGTCCAGGATCACCCGCTCCTGCGGCAGCCCGGCCGCGACCAGCTCGGCGATCAGCGCCTCGTCGATGCCGATCTGCACCCAGTCCGGCGACGTGAGCGTGCCCGCCTCGGCCGCGGCCACCAGCGCCTCGAGTCCCTGCACCTGGCGCATCAGCAGCGCCTCCTCGCGCGCGAGCGGCGAAGGCCCGGGCGGCCGCCCGCAACCGGCGGCGCCCAGCGTGGCGAAGGCGAGCACGGTGACGAAGGTGGTGCGCAACATGGCGGCGGGGCGACTGTAGCAAAGCGGCCGTACCATGACCGTGTTGGCTCCCGATCCCGACCGCACCACCGCACCCGCGCGCGCGACCGACCCCGGGGCCGCCGCGTCCGCGTCGCCGATGGCGGCGTTCGACCCGGAGCGGCCGCTCGCCGGCCGCTACCGCGTCGTTCGCTTCGTCGCCGAAGGCGGCATGGGCGAGGTGCACGAGGCGTGGGACCTCGAGCTGCAGGAGCCGGTCGCGGTCAAGGTGCTGCGCCCGCGGCTGGCGGCCGATCGCGCCGCGCTGGAGCGCCTGCGGCGCGAGGTCCAGCTCGCGCGGCGGGTGAGCCACCCCGGCATCGCCCGCCTCCACGACCTCGCGGAGCACGCGCCCCTCGCGCCCGGGAGGCCGCCGGTCGCGTTCGTCGTGATGGAACTGCTGCCCGGCGAGAACCTCGCCCAGCGCGTGCGCCGCGACGGCCGGCTCGACGTCTCGACGGCGCTTGCGCTGGCGCGGCAGATGGCCGCGGCGCTCGACGCGGCCCACGCCACGGGCGTCGTCCACCGCGACTTCAAGAGCGCCAACGTGATGTTGTGCCCGGGGCCGCCGGGCGCGCCGCCGCGGGCGGTGATCACCGACTTCGGGCTGGCCGTCGCGGCCGCGGAGGCGGGCGACGAGCGGCGCACCGCGAGCCTCGTCGGCACCCCGGAGTACATGGCGCCCGAGCAGGTCGAGGGCGGCCTCGCCACGGCGCGCAGCGACGTCTACGCGTTCGGCGTCGTGCTGTTCGAGATGGTGACCGGCCGGCTGCCGTTCGAGGGGCCGACCGCGCTGGCCGCCGCGCTGCGCCGGCTGCACCAGCCGGCGCCTTCGCCGCGCACGATCGATCCCCGGCTCGACCCGAGCCTCGAGCGGGTGATCCTGCGCTGCCTCGAGCGCGACCCGGCGCGCCGCTACCCGAGCGCGGGCACCGCGGTCGCCGATCTCGACGTCCCGCGGCGCGCTCCCGAGTGGCGCGCGGTCGCTGTCGTGGGAGCGCTGGCGCTGGCCGTCGCCGCCGGGATCGTCGCGCTGCGCGGCCCGCGCCCCGGGCCCGGGGCCGTGGCGCCGCCCGCGGGCCCGGCGCCGGG
>JAMQGV010000020.1 GCA_025994075.1 Vicinamibacteria bacterium | reverse complement strand
TCGCTTCGGGATCTTGGCCTGCATCCGGCTCCTCCCGAAGCAGGCCGTGGCGGCGAAGGTGCCTGCCGATGCGGCGGATCGCGCGTGCGAGCAGCGCGCACCGCTGACGTCGAGAGCGAGCTGTTTCCAGCGGCCTCCGACCTGTGCCTGCTGGTGCGTGATCACATCCGGCGCGAGGACGCGGTGTTGCAGCCGCTGCTCGTGCGCCTCGCGGATGTGCCGGGTCCCGGGGAGCCGGGGTAGGTCTCGGCGGCGAGTCCGACGACCGCACCGCGGCCTCGGCACAGCGACGCCAGGTGGGAATCAGCCGAGGCTCAAGGCGGGATCCGCGCCGGATCGACGTCGTAGAGGTGGGCGAGGCGCTCGACGGTGAGCCACTCGTCAGGTACTCCGGCGCCGACGAGGCGCCCGCCCTTGAGCAGCGCCACCCGCTGCGCGACGTGGCGCGCGTGGTCCGGGTGGTGGGTCGACATCAGCACTCCGATGCCGCGCCGGCCGAGCGCCGCGATCTCGTCGAGCACGCGGAGCTGGTTGCCGAAGTCGAGGCTGGCGGTGGGCTCGTCCATGACGAGGATCCGTGGTTCCTGGGCCAGTGCGCGGGCCACCAGCACGAGTTGGCGCTCGCCGCCTGACAGCTCGCTGTAGACGCGCGGCGCGAGGGCCGCGACGCCCAGCGACGCGAGCGCCTCGAGTGCCCGCGCGTGGTCCCCCCGCGACGGGACGCCGAGCGGCGGCAGGTGCGCGGTGCGGCCCATCAGCACGACGTCGAGGGCCGTGAACGCGAACACCCCCGCGTGTGCCTGCGGCACGTAGGCCAGCGTGCGCGCGAGCTGCCGGCGCGACCAGTGCGCGAGCGGACGCCCGTCCAGCTCGACCGCCCCCGCAAGCGGCGGCAGCCAGCCGAGCAGGGTGCGGAACAGCGTGGTCTTGCCCGCACCGTTGGGCCCGAGCAGGGCGACGATCTCGCCGGCCGCAAGGGAGAGCGTCACGTCGTGGCCAACGGGGTGGTGCGGGTACCCGAAGTCCAGGGCCCGCAGGTCGAGCAGGCTCACCACACCCTCCGTGCGCGGGCGAGGAGCCAGAGGAAGAACGGACCGCCGGCGAGCGCCGTGAGCACGCCGAGCGGGATCTCGGTCGATGCCGCGGTGCGGGCCACGGTGTCGGCGGCGAGCACGAACACGGCGCCGAGCACGAGCGACATCGGCAACAGGCGCCGGAAGTCGGGCCCGACCAGCATCCGCGCCACGTGCGGCACGACCAGCCCCACCCAGCCGACGAGGCCCGAGATGGAGACGACGGACGCGGTCATCAGCGTCGCCGCGGCGACGAGTCCCGCGCGCAGCCGCCCGGGCGACACTCCCAGCGCGAGCACCTCCTCGTCCGGCAGGCTCAGCAGGTTGACGCGCCAGCGCAGCAGCGCGAGCGGCACCAGTCCGAGCAGCACGCCGGGCGCTGCGCTGCGCACGTCCGCGCCGGTGACGGCGACGAGGCCGCCGAGCAGCCAGTACGTCATCGCCGGGAGTTGCGTGTTCGGGTCGGCAAGGATCTTGAGCAGCGAGATGAAGGCGCCGGCCACAGTGCCGACGGCGACGCCGGCGAGGACGAGCACGAGCACGGGGTCGTGGCGGCGGACGCGAGCGGCGATCGCCAGCACCATCGCGACCGCGGCGAGACCACCCGCGAACGCGAAGGCCTGGACGAGGGCGACAGGCAGGCCGAGGTAGATGCCGACCAGCGCACCGAGGCCCGCGCCGGCCGACACGCCGAGCATGTCGGGCGAGACGAGCGGGTTGCGGAACATGCCCTGGTAGGCCGCGCCGGCGGCCCCGAGCGCAGCCCCGACCAGGATCCCGGCCAGCACCCGCGGCAGGCGGAGGTTCCAGACGACCGTCGCGACCGCGTCGGGAACGCCGCCGCCTCCTGCGGGGCCGTTCACGAGCGTCGCGAGGACGGCGGACGGCGAGAGCGGGTACTTCCCCACCGCGAGCCCCGCGAGAACGAGCAGCCCGAGCAGCGCCATCGCCGCTCCCGCGGCGGCCAGGCCCGCTCGGCCCGGAGCCGGGGCCCCGCTCACGCGCGGCCGGCGAGCAGACGGTCGAGTCGCGCCGCGGTGAGATCGATGCGGTAGAAGCTCGAGTAGAAGCTCCGTACCTCGTCGCGCAGGCCGCTCGCGGCGCCGGGTGCCAGGCTCCGCGCGAGCCACAGCACGCCGAGCAGCCGGTTGACACCCGGGGGTGTGTCCAGCCAGCCGAAGGGCAAGGACGGCGCGCACAGCACGCGCCTGTCACGCACCGCGCTCATGCTCCGCCACAGCGGGTCGCTGGCGATGCGGCCAGCGAGCGCGCGGTCCTGGGTGACGACGACCTCGGGGTCCCACGCCAGCACCTGTTCGAGCGAGACCCGCGAGATGCCGCCGCGGCCGGCGGCGGCGGCCACGTTGAGGGCCCCGGCGACCTCCAGCACCTCGGCGTTGATCGAGCCGCCGAGCGCCGTCTCCAGCCCGTCCAGCCCGCGCGCGATGTACACACGCACCGCGCCCCCTGACGCGCGCACGCGGGCGACCTCCGCGAGCATCCGCTCCACCTCGCGAGCCAGGCGAAGACCGCGCTCGGGCACCCCAAGCAGCGTGGCGGCCTCCCGGAGCAGGCGCGGGCTGTCGGCGAGCCGGCCCTCGAGCAACTCGACGCGCAATCCTGTCTGCTCCCGCACCCGTGCGACGGCGCTCGCGTGGGTGGCATCGACGGTGCCGACGTCGAGCACGAGGTCCGGCTTCAGTTGCAGCAGCGTCTCGAGTGGAACGGTCGTGCCGCGGCCGGCAAGCCGGCCGAGAACGGGCAGGCCCGCGCCGGGCAGCCCGATCCACTCGAGCGCTTCGGGCTCGAGGCGGCTCGGCCAGCCGAGTAGCGCCTCGGGGGCGAGCACGTGGACGAGCACCGCGGCAGGCGGTCCGGCCACGAACACCCGTGCGACACGGGTGGCGGACGCGCGCGCGTTGGCGCGCCACGCCCCTGCGAATGGCAGGGCCGCGGCCGATGCGAAGAACGAACGACGAGTGAACATGCCGGACATTGCCGTTACGGTCGGGATGCTACAACGCCCTCACGGGCCCGGCGAAGACAGTGCTGCTTCCCGCAGTCGAACGGGCGCCACTCGCCGCGGACGAGCACCGCCAGCCCACGAGCGTCTGAGCGGCGAGCACGGACAGCCCGCAGCGCGGGCCGATGGCCGAGCTCGCGGCCAGCATGCGCGCCTCGCGAGCCCGGAACGAGGGTAAGCTGACCTTTTCCATCGAGGACGAGTCACGTGGAGACACCGCGCGCGTCCGCATTGCCGGCTTCGACCAGGCGCTGGCGGAGGGAGATGGGCGTGACCTGCAGGGTTCATCAATGGTTGGGCGCGAGCGCGATGGCGCTCGTGCTGTTTCCTCATGGGGCTCTCGCCGCCGCTGACGCGACGCGGCTCAGCGCCGACGCACTGCACGCCGAGTTCGAGAAGGACCCGGTAGCCACCGAGGCGAAGTACGCCGGACAGCACGTGGTGGTGAGCGGCCGATTCAATCCCACGTTCCCGAGGACCCAGTTCTCGATGGTCGGTGAGCAGGGCCTGAACTTCGTGAACTGCGAGGAGACGCCCGCACCGTTGCTGGCCGCGAAGGCACAGATCGCCGAGGGCACCCTCGTCGAGGTCGCCGGCACGCTGCGCTTCCGGAAGCTGGGCACGCTGCACTTCTTCGACCTGCAGGGCTGCACGCTCGAGAAGCGCGAGCCCGTTGTCGCGCGCGCCACCGCGACGACCGCCGTGCCCACGCCCAAAGCGTGCGATCTGGTCACGCTCGAAGAGATGCGAGCTGCCGTGGGCGCTGACGTGCAGCCCGGGCGTGCCGGGGCGCCTGATGGCACGGACGACGATCGCGGCTGTCAGTGGAAGGCGGGGAGCACGACGTATGAGTTCTACCTGGTCGAGGACGCGGCCAACGTCCCGTCGCGCTTCGAAACGACGAAGCAGTCGCCGGGGACCGTCCCGCTGTCGGCGATCGGCGAGGACGCCTTCTGGGTCGCGAAGCCGCGCATCCTGCAGGCCCGCGTGGGACCGTTCCTGATGATCAGCGGCGGATGGGGCGAGGGCATGGCAGGCCTCATCGCCGCGCAGACCACGGCCCACGGTGCGGTGACGCGGCTTCAGGGCGTGCTCGCGCGCCGGGCCGGACAGCCGTGGCTCGACGCCTGCACGCTCCTCACCCAGGCGGAGGTGGACACGGTTCTCGGTCGCGCCGCCCGCGCGGGCAGCCTCTCCGCCGCACCTGCGGCGGGCGCCGCATGCACGTTCGCGCTCACCGGCCCCGACGCCGCCCCCCTGCAACGGCTCGCGGCCGCCAGCGTGACGACCTTCCCCCTGAACGGCGGACCGTTCGCGTCTGTCAAGGACTGGGGCGCCATGTTGGAGGCGAGTTCCGTCGCGGAGATGCCGGGAACCCTCTTCTCGGATGCCGCAGGATCCGCGCAACTCGCCTTCGAGAAGGGCGGCTTCCTCATCGTCATCGGCACCGCGGCGTCGGATGCGGCAAAGGCGCGACAGCAGGCGATCGCGCTCGCGAAGCTGGCGGCGCCCCGGGTTCACTGATCCCGGCGAGGTCTCGGGCGATGCTCGTACGCCCGGTAGGTGCCGCGAGCGACGGCGCGGAGCGACAAGCCGGGCATCCGACCCAGTGTGACGGCAGCGGGGGAGAAGAGCGTGAGCAATGACGACGGCAAGACCCCGAACCCGCCCGTGTCGAATCGACGCGCGCCAGGTTGCCTCTCGATCCTGGTCCTCGGCATCGTGGGCCTGGTGACTCTACCGGGCTCCACGGCGAGGGCGGCACGCCGCAGTATCGAGCCAGGCATGTCGGTGGAGCAGGTGATCGAGCGATCGGAAGGCTGGAACTCGTGCAGTGTGACTGCGGGCCCAGAGGCCGAGCCTGTCAGATCGGTGCGGGTTGCGGCCCGAGCCTTCCTGGTGACCGGTGAGAAGGAAGGCCGTGGCTTCCCTGGCAGCGCTGAGATGGCCAAGGCTCTTGCTGCCGAGATGCGACAGGTCAACAGCGAGTGGAGGATGACTCTCGGCTATCTCACCGTGCTGCCGAAGCGAATCTACTTCGACGTGACGTTCTCGCCGGATGGACGCGTGGTCCGCGTCTCGGAAACGAGCTGGGGCAGGCTCAACTGAAGCACCGAGTCGGGCCGACCCGAGGCAGGCAGGGCTCCGGAGCGGGCCGCATGATGCACGCGAAGAGTGGCTCGGACAGGCCGGCAGCCGCCGCAGGCCGCGCTCGACCCGGGCTCCACCCGGGGCGTTGTCGCCCACCGCTACGCCGAGGTCGAGGCTGTCTTCGCGAGGCCTGTGCGCGCACTCCGCCGTGGCCGGGGTCCTGGCGTTCTCCATGACATCCGTCATGTGGGCGCGGTGTGCGGCCCGGTAGGGTTCCGGGCCATGGACCCCGCCCGCTTCGATCTGGCCCGTTGCCGTCAGGACGAGGTGATCGCTGCTGTGGAGGCGCTGGAGGCCGCATTGCGCGGCGAGCGGCCGCTGCTGGCTGCCGCCGGCGCCCACCTCCAGTTCCACCTCACCCGTCTCGTGCCGCTGATGCGCGACGAGGAGGCCTGGCTGGTGCCGCTGATCCGGCAGCACTTGCCGCCGGAGGTCATGCATCCCGGGTTGATCCGCCGCGAGCACGAGACGATCGAGCTGCTGACGAGCGCGATCGCCGAGGGCGTGGGTCGCGGAGCCAGGGACGCCGAGGTGGAAGCCGAGTTGGCGACGGCCGTGTCCGACCTGTGCCTGCTGCTGCGCGACCACATCCGCCGTGAGGCCGACGTCGTCCAGCCGCTGCTGGAAAGGCTGGCGGCGGAACACCCGGAGCGGGCGTCGTCGTGAACGGCTCACCGTCGCGTCACCTGCTCGAGGACGCCGCATGCTGGCGCCTGGTCGGCTTGCTGCTGGAGCGTCCGCGCGGCCCTGTCTGGCAGGCCGAAGCCCTGGCCCTGGCCCGCGACGTCCACGACGACGCGCTGGCGAGCGCGGCAGAGGCGGCGGCCGGAGCGGACGAGGGCCGCTACCTGGCGGCGATCGGCCCTGAAGGCCGGGTGTCGGGCCGCGAGGGCGGCCACGATCGCGCGAGCGATCCCGGCCGCCTGCTCTCCGATCTGCAGGCCCACTACCAGGCCTTCGACTACGAACCCGCGAGCGCCGAACCGCCGGACCACGTCTCGGTCGAGGCCGGCTTCGTCAGCCACCTCCGGTTGAAGGAGGCTGGTGCCTGCGCCGGGGGAGAGAACGAGGCCGCGGAGACCACCGCCCAGACGACGGCCCGCTTTCTCGAAGAACACGTCGCGACGTGGGCCGGCCCTCTGGCCGAGGCTTTGCGTGAGGCCGCCGATCCTCACCTGGCGGCTGCTGCCGAGGCCGCATTTCGCCGCGTCGGTCCGCTGCGCCACCTCTCGAGGAGCCCCACTCTCGATGTCGACCTGGATGCCTGCGCCGCGCTCTGCGGTGCGGAATGCGACACGGGAGAACTTTGAGCCGAGCGGAACCCGCGAGAGCGCAGGTCGACCGCCGCCTCGTCACCTGGCTGCTGGCCTGCGCCGCCACGGTGCTGGCGACCCTGCTCGTGGGCGGCGCCACCCGCCTCACCCACTCGGGGCTGTCGATCGTCGAGTGGAAGCCGGTGACGGGGGTGCTGCCTCCGCTCGACGATGCCGCCTGGCAGGTGGAGTTCGATCGATACCGTGCCACCCCGGAGTTCCTGAAGGTCAATGCAGGGATGACGCTGGACGGCTTCCGGCGGATCTACTGGTGGGAGTACGCCCACCGGCTGGTGGCCCGCCTCAACGGCGTCATCTTCGCCCTGCCGCTGATCTTCTTCGCGACCCGGGGCCTGCTGCCGAGGCGGGTGTGGCCCGCGCTGGCCGCCATCGCGCTGCTCGGCGGCGCTCAGGGCGCGCTCGGCTGGTTCATGGTGCAGAGCGGGCTCGTCGACGAACCACGGGTCAGCCCGCTGCGGCTGACGGCGCACCTGACGCTGGCCTTCGCGCTCTTTGCCGGCCTGGTGTGGCTGGCTCTCGACCTGCGGGTGAGCCCTCGCCAGAACCAGCCGCGTGGCCCGATCCTGGGCTTCGTGCTGGTTGGCGCCTTGTTCCTGATGGTCGTCACTGGCGGCCTGGTCGCCGGGCTGCGCGCCGGGCAGATCTACAACACGTTCCCGCTGATGGACGGGCACCTGCTGCCGCCGCTGGCCTATGCGAGCCGGCCGCTGTGGCGCGATGCCGTCGCCAACCCGGCCACCGCGCAGTTTCATCATCGAATGGCGGCGCTGGGGCTGCTGTGCCTCGGAGTCGCCTTCGCGCTCGCTGCCCGCGGCGCTGGCCGCGCTGCGCGGCGGGCCGTCCACGTCGTGCTCGCGGCCCTGGTCGCACAACTGGCCCTGGGAGCACTGACCGTGGTCCAGGCCGTGCCCGTGGGCCTCGGCGTCGCCCACCAGGCCGGGGCCATGGTCCTGCTCGGCCTCGTGCTCTGGGCGCTGCACGAAGTGCGGCGCGACGCGGGGCGTTTCCCGCCCGCCACGGCCCGGGTGACAATCGGATCGAGGTGACTCCCGCCAGCCCATCGACGATGACCCGCGGCCGGGACCGCTTCCCGGCTGCAGGGACCAACCTGCTGGCGGCGGCGACAGCGGCGGGCGTCAGCGTGCTGGTCGCCTTCCTCGTCTTCGAGGGACTGGAGCAGGCGATCGGCGGAGACGGCGCGACCGTCGCAGCCCTGCACTACGCGCGCGGGATCACGGCCAGCCTGCTGACGGCCCTGGTCGTGGGCCTCGTCATCCACGGCCACGAGCGGCGGCGATCCGCGGAGCTCGAGCGCGAGGTCGCCGATCGCACCCGCGACGCCGAGCAGGCGCGGGCCTTCCTGCAACTCGTCGTCGACACGACACCGGCCGGGCTGCTGGTGCTCGATGCCGAGCGGCGCGTGATCCAGGCCAACCGCGCTGCGCGCGCCGTGCACGGCCTGCCCCCCGAGGGCCGCACCTGCCACGACCTGGTCGCGGCCCGCCACGAGCCGTGCGCGGAATGCGAGCTCTCGGCCGGCGGCTCCCCGCGCTGCCACACGGATGCGCGCACCGGGGAGGTGTTGACCGTCGAGAGCTACCCGCTGCGCCTGCCCGACGGCGGCCCCGGCATCCTGCTCGTCGAGCAGATCGTGACCGAGCAGCGGAAGCTGCAGGCCCGCTTGCTGCACCAGGAGAAGATGGCCGCTTTCGGCCTGCTCGCCGCCGGCGTGGCCCACGAGATGGGCAACCCGCTGTCCTCGATCGAGGCCCAGCTCCAGTTGCTCGAGCCAGAGACGCTGCCGGAGCCGGCGCGGCCGTTGATCGGCACGGTGCGCCAGGAGGTGGCGCGCCTCGGCCGCATCCTGCGCGAGTTGGTCGACTTCGCTCGCCGCCGCCGCGACGAGGCGACGCTGGTCTCCGTCCAGTCCGTCGTCGGCGACGCGATGCGGCTGCTGCGCCACGACCGCCGGATGCGCGCCGTCACCGTGCAGGAGGCGTTCGACCCGGAGGCACGCCCGGTTTTCGTCGTCGAAGACCACCTGATGCAGGTGGTCCTCAACCTGCTGCTCAACGCCGTCGACGCGATGCCCGCCGGGGGCACGCTGCGGATCGAGGTGGGAGCGGCCGGCGGCCAGGTCGCGCTCCGCGTCCGTGACGACGGCAACGGCATGGACCGCGCGACGCTCGGCCGCTGCTTCGAGCCGCTGTTCACCACCAAGGAGCCGGGGCGGGGGACGGGCCTCGGCCTCAGCATCAGCCGCGACCTGGTGCGGGCCGCCGGCGGCGAGATCGAGTTGCACAGCGCCCCCGGCCGTGGCACGACCGCGGTCGTCACGCTTCCGGCGTTCGTGGCCGAAGGCGCCCCCGACCCGCGCGGGCCGCGCCGGGCACGGGACGAGGCGCGGGTCGCCAGCACCGCATGAGCGCCGAGAAGGTGCTCGTCGTCGAGGACGAGCGGGCCCAGCGCGACGCTCTCACCCAGTACCTCGGGCGGGCGGGCTACGTCGTGACGGCGGTGGCCACCGGCGAGGCTGCGCTGGAACGGCTGGCCGCGGAGAAGTGGGCGGTGCTGCTCACCGACCTCCGGTTGCCGGGTGTGGACGGCCTGGCAGTGGTGCGCCAGGCGCGCGAGCGGGACGACGAGCTCGGCGTACTGCTGATGACGGCCTACGCCTCCGTCGAGTCCGCGATCGAGGCGCTGCGCATCGGCGCCCACGACTACCTGCTCAAGCCGCTGATCCTCGAGGAGGTCGCGCGCAAGGTCAGGCGGCTCGTCGAGCACCGCGCGCTGGTGGGCGAGAACGCCCGCTTGCGGCGGGCCCTGCAGCAGCCGGCGGACGGCCACGACCTGGTCGCCGTGTCGCCCGCGATGAGCGCGGTCGCCGACTGGGTCCGCCGCGCCGCCGCCACGCGGGCGACGGTGCTGCTGACCGGCGAGACCGGGACCGGGAAAGAGGTCGTCGCCCGTGCCATCCACCAGAAGGGCCCCGACGCCGACCAGCCGTTCCTCGCCGTCAACCTGGCGGCGCTGCCGGAGACGATGGTCGAGAGCGAGCTGTTCGGCCACGAGCGCGGCGCGTTCACCGGCGCCGAGCGGCGACGCGAGGGCCTGCTGCGGGCGGCGGGCGCCGGCACCGTCTTCCTCGACGAGGTCGCGGAACTGCCGTCGAGCGCCCAGGCCAAGCTGCTCCGGGCGCTCGAGAGTCACGAGGTGCAGCCGCTGGGCTCGGACGCGACCGCCACGTTCGAGGCCCGGGTCGTGGCCGCGACCAATCGCGATCTCGCGTTGGAATCGCAGGCGGGGCGCTTTCGCGAGGACCTCTACTACCGCCTGAACGTGCTGCGCATCCGGCTGCCGCCACTGCGCGAGCGGCCCGAGGACATCCCGGGCCTGGTGACGTCGCTGCTGGCCCGCCACGGCTCGCGCCCCGGTGCCCGCATCCCGGCCGTCTCGCCGGAGGCGCTGCGGGCGCTGTGCCGGCACCCGTGGCGCGGCAACGTGCGCGAGCTGTCCAACGTGCTCGAGCGGG
>JAMQGV010000019.1 GCA_025994075.1 Vicinamibacteria bacterium | reverse complement strand
TGGACCAGACGGTCAGCGAGACGATGGCCTGGGTCGTGGCAGCCGCAGGGATCGGGTTCACGCTCACGAGCGGGTCCGTGACGTAGACGAACACGTCTTCGTCGAACGGGACGATGTACTCGGTGTAGCCGGAGGGGCTGCCAGCGCGAACGGTGCCGCCCGCCATCAGCACCGCCAGCAGGCCGGTCAGGAGGTGGCGCCCGCGGCTGAAGAAACCACGGGACCGGCTCGCCGTCGGGACTCGGTTCGACATCTCTCGGAAACTCCCTCCGCCTGCACTTCCCCGGACCCGTCGTACGAGCGGGGCACCCGACGCGAACGGTCACCTGGGAGGGAAAACGCGCGGGTCCATCGAACCCCGCGTCCGAGTTCAATGGTACTGCAATTAATGGTAGCCCGGGTTTCCCCGGATGCCAAGCGCGGGCGGGCCGGTCAGGTGACCGGGGTCACAACAGGCCGCCGAGACCCTTCGCGTAGCGGGCGGCCTCGGTCTCCAGCAAGGCGACGTGCTCGCGCTCCTCGGCGGCCAGCTCGCGATACAGCTCCCGCTCGGGAGAGCCCTCGGGGGCCTCCTCCATCCGGCTCTCGAAGAAGCGCACCGCGCGCGACTCGAAGGCGACCGCCAGCCAGAACAGGTTCATCGGGTCCTCGGGCTTGTGCTCGAGACCGGTGTAGATCGCGGCGCGGTCGAGCGGCACGCCGCCCGGCGCCTGCGGGATCTCCGCGTGGTAGCGGCGCGACAGGGTCGCCATGTGTTCGCGCTCCATCGCCGCGAAGCGGCCGAACAGCTCGCGCAGCGTCGGGTCGGTCGCCTCGCGCTCGGCCCGCTCGTAGAACGCGCGGCCGCCGAGCTCGATCTCGAAGGCGGTGCGGATCGCGCGCACCGCCGCCGTCTCGGTGGCGGGCGCCGAGTCGTGCGGCGCCAGCGCGCCGCCGCAGGCCGGACACAGCCCGTAGGGGAACGCGAAGCCCTCGCTGACCTTGCCGCAGCCGGAGCAGCGCCACTGCACGGCGGCGCCGGCGCAGCACACGTAGCTCTCTTCGCCTTCGACCGGCCGCCCGCACTTCGGGCAGCCGCCGCGCTCGGCCACGAGCGGGGCCGGCGCGGCAGCGTCGGGCGCCGGCGGCCAGGTGCGGCGCTCGTCGCGCAGGAAGGCCGTGATCGCGCGCGCCGCGCGGCGGCCGGCGCCCATCGCCAGGATCACCGTGGCGCCGCCGGTGACGATGTCGCCGCCGGCGAACACGCCGGGCAGCGCCGTCGCCTGGCTCTCCCCATCGGCCGCGATGTAGCCGCGCTTGTCGAGCGCCAGCCCGGGCGTCGACTGCAGCACGATCGGGTTGGGCTGGGTGCCGAGCGCGTAGATCACGGTCTCACAGGGCAGCTCGCTGAACTCGCCCTGCGGCACCGGCTTGCGCCGGCCACGGTCGTCGGGCTCGCCCAGCGCCATCCGCTCGACCCGCATCCCGCGCACGTCGCCCGCGTCGTCCACGAGGATCTCGACGGGGGTGTGGAGGAAGAAGAACTCGATGCCCTCCTCCTTCGCGTGGCGCAGCTCTTCGACCCGGGCCGGGGCTTCCGCCTCCGAGCGGCGGTACACGCAGCGCACGGTCTTCGCCCCGAGCCGCTTGGACACCCGCAGGCAGTCCATCGCCGTGTTGCCGGCGCCGATCACGACCACGCTGTCGCCGAGGGCCACCGGCGTGTCCTGGTACGGGAAGCGGTCGCCGCCCATCAGGTTGACGCGCGTCAGGAACTCGTTGGCGCTGTAGACCTGACCGGCGAACTCCCCGGGGATGCCGAGGAACGTCGGGGCGCCGGCGCCGACGCCGAGGAACACGGCGTCGAACCCGTGCTCGGTCAGCAGTTGCGGCACGGTGAACGTCTTGCCCACCACCTTGTTGGTCAGGATCTCTACGCCCAGCCCGCGCAGGCCGGCGATCTCGCGGTCGAGGATCTCGCGCGGCAGGCGGAACGACGGGATGCCGTAGCGCAGCACGCCGCCCGCGACGTGCAGCGCCTCGAACACGGTGACCTGCGCACCCGCGCGGGCGAGGTCGGCGGCGCAGGCGAGGCCCGCCGGCCCGGAGCCGACGATCGCCACCCGGCCCAGCGTCCCCGCATGCGCGGGCCGATGGTGGACCTGGGCGTGGGCATGGTCGCCGACGAAGCGCTCGAGGCGGCCGATCGCGACCGGCTCCACCTTCTTGGCGATGATGCACTGTGCCTCGCACTGGCTCTCCTGCGGGCACACGCGGCCGCAGATCGAGGGGAACACGTTCGACTCGCGGATCGTCGCGAGCGCGCCGCCGAGGTCGCGCACCAGGAGCTGGCGGATGAACTTCGGGATGTCGATCGCCACCGGGCAGCCGGCGATGCAGGTGGGCTTCACGCACTGGATGCAGCGCTCGGCTTCCGCCAGCGCCTCGGGAAGCCCGTAGCCGAGGTTGACCTCGTCGAAGCACTGCGCGCGCACCACCGCGTCGCGCTCCGGCATCGGCGTCTGGTGGGGAGCGAGATCCTTGATCTTCTTGTAGTTGCGCTTGCCCTGCTCGATGAGCTGTTTCTCCAGGTTGCAGACGTGCTCGTAGTCCGCGCTGGCGTGCTGCTCCTGGGACCTGAAGCGGCGCTGGCGGGCCATCAGCTCGTCGAAGTCGACCGCGTGGCCGTCGAAGTCGGGGCCTTCGACGCAGGCGAAGCGCACCTTGCCGTCCACGGTGACGCGGCACGAGCCGCACATGCCGGTACCGTCGACCATGATCGCGTTGAGCGAGACCATCGTCTTCACGCCGGACGGGCGCGTCACGTCGACGCAGGCGCGCATCATCGGCAGCGGGCCGATCGCGACCACCAGGTCGGGACGGTCGTTCTCGAGCACTTCGCGCAGCGCCTCGGTGACGAAGCCGGGGCGGCCGTAGCTGCCGTCGTCGGTGCAGACGTGGACCGCGTCGGACCACGGCCGGAAGCGGTCCTCCCAGAACACCAGCGGCTGCGAGCGGAAGCCGAGGATCGAGGTCGTGCGGTTGCCCGCCTCCTTGAACGCCCGCAACTGGGGGAAGACCGGGGCTACGCCGAGACCGCCGCCGACCAGCACGACGTGGCCGACCTTCTCGACGTGCTGGGGCAGGCCGAGCGGCCCGGCGAAGTCGAGGAAGCTCTCGCCCGCGTCGTAATCGTCGCGCATCTCGCGCGTGGTCTTGCCGAGGGCCTGGACGACGATCGTCACGGTGCCGCGCTCGCGGTCGAAGTCGGCCACGGTCAGCGGGATGCGCTCGCCGCCCTCGCGCAACCGCAGCATCACGAAGTGGCCGGGCTGGGCGGCCTTCGCGACGTCCGGCGCCTCCACTTCCCACAGGAAGGTCACGTCCGAGAACGCCTCTCGCCGCACGATCCGGTACATTCGAGTCCACTCCCCGCCCCCGCAATACGGGGGGGCGCTGCTACTAGAGCAAGGCACGTTCCGCGAACGATTTGCGCAGCGCGCTCGAGGATCAGCGCTCGGTGACTCGGGTTCGCTCCCAGCCGGCCCACAGCAGGCGCACCCGCTCGGCCCCCGGCAGCGGCTGCAGGCGCAGCTCGTTGTCGCCGCGGAACAGGCGGTCGGCAGGCAGGGTCAGCGCGCTGTCCGCACCGCCTTCGGCGGCGACCGCCTCGCCCAGCAACGCGCCGTTGAGGTGGACGCGGAGGCGGGCCGGGCGCGCGGCCGCAAGCCGCAGCGTGAGGCGCAGGTCGGCCGGCGTCAGGACCGGGACGACGAGGGCGGCGCTCGCGCCGCGCAGCCGCACGTCGTGGATGCCGTAGTGGGCCAGCGGTCCCCAGCCGTCACGCAGCGGCCAGCGCAGCCGCGACAGCCCGGCCGCGTCGGAGTGGCCCCACGCGAAGCGCTGCAGCGTCGGGTCCAGCTCGATCGCGAGCCCGCGCTCGAGGCGCCCGGCGGCCCGCAGCGTCTCGCGGGTGAAGCCGAGCACCCAGGGGCCGTCGCGGGGGCCGGAGAGGTCGGCGCGTCGGTAGCGGTCGAGGCCGAGGAGCAGCGCGACGACGACGGCCACTGCCGCCAGCCAGGCGACCACCGCCAGGGGCGGCCGCGAGCCGACCGGCGGGGCGGGCTCCCCGCGCAGGCGAAGCTGCGGGAGCGCGGCGTCGACCGCGAGCAGCGCCAGCGGCAGCATCAGCGCCAGCGGGTAGAGCAGCAGGCGCGGGATGTCGCCGGAGAAGAAGCCCGCGTAGCCCGCCTCGCCGGGATAGACCGCCGCCAGGAACGGGAGCACGAGCAGGGCCGCGAGCGAGACACCGTAGCGCGCGAGCAGCGCGCGGGCGCCGCCGCGCAGCGCGCCGAGGAGCGCCAGCGGCAGCACGCCGCCGAGCAGCGCGGAGCGCCACCACAGGTCGACGTGGTCGGCAATCGAGACCGCGGCCAACGCCAGCCCGTCGACTCCGAGATCGGGCCCCGACCCGCTGCCGAGGTGCGGCGCCCACCACCCGCGCAGCAGCGCCGTGACGGCCAGCATCGGCCCGCCCGCTGCGACCGCGCCACGCAAGGCCCCGCTCCAGCCCGCGCGGCTCCAGCCCGCGTGCAGGGCGACCGGCAGCACGAAGAAGATCGTCTCCTTGGCGAGCGCGCCGGTCGCGGCCGCGAGCGCGACGACGCCCCACGCCGCCCCGCGCTCCAGCGCCAGCAGCAGGGCGAGCAGGGTGGCGAGCGCCAGCGGCTCGGCGAGGAACGGGTGTCGAAAGGCCGCGGCCACCGGCTCGCCGAGCAGGAGCACGACCGTGGCGGCGAAGGCTGCCGCGGGCGGGAAGCCCAGCGCGTGCACCCACAGCGCGAGCAGCACGGCGGCGGCGAGCATGCCGAGGCGGGCGACGCGCTCGAAGCGCTTGACGGGGTCGCGCGCCGGCCAGGCGTGCACGGCGAGCGGCGTCAGCAGCCGGTAGCCCCACGGCGCCAGCGTGAACACGGAGGGGTTCTCCGCCATCGCCGCGTAGACGTAGGCGTCGAAGGCCGGGAAGTGGTTGCGGCCCCACGGCGCCTTCGGCTCCCGCGCCGCTTCGGCCCGCACGTGGACGAGGGTCCCGAGCAGCAACACGGCCAGCGTCGCGAGAACCAGCTTGCGCCAGGGCAAGTCAGTGGACCGTGCGGACTTTCTTGTTGAGGTAGTCCATCAGCACGAACTGGCCGAGGTTGTACGGGGTCGTGAAGTACGCCTTGCCGTGGCAGATCTCGGTGACCTTCTTGACGAAGGCGACCAGTTCGCGGTCCTGCGCCACCATGAACGTGTTGATCAGGATGCCCTGGCGGCGGCAGTTCGCCACCTCCTTCAGGGTCAGCCCCACGATCCGCGGGTCGAGCCCGAACGGGTTGCGGTAGATGCGGCCGCCCGCCTCGGTGAGCGCGGACGGCTTGCCGTCCGTGATCATCACGATCTGCTTCATGTCCTTGCGCTCGCGCTGCAGCAGGCGCTGGGCGAGGCGCAGTCCCTCGCGGGTGTTCGTGTAGTACGGCCCGACCCGCACCTTCGAGAGCTGGGACAGCGGCACCTCTTCGGCGGAGTCGTGGAACAGCACGAGGCGCAGCGTGTCGCCGGGGTACTGGGTGCGCAGCAGGTGCGACAGCGCGAGGGCCACCTTCTTGGCCGGCGTGAAGCGGTCCTCGCCGTACAGGATCATGCTGTGCGAGCAGTCGAGCATGACGACGGTCGCGCACGAGCTCTGGTACTCGGTCTGCCGCACCTCGAGGTCGCGGTAGTCGACGTCGAGCTTGCCCTCGCCCAGGCCCCCGCGGCGGATCGCCTTCAGCAGCGTGCCGGACACGTCGAGGTTGAGGGTGTCGCCGAACTCCCACTCCTTGGACGGCCCCGAAGCCTCGACACCGGTCGCCAGGTCGCGGGTGTCGTGGCGCCCGAGCGACGAGCGGCCGAGCGAGCCGAGCAGGTCGCGCAGCAGGCGGAAGCCGAGGAAGTCCGAGGCCTTCTGCGTCAGCTCGAAGTGCACGGGCCGGTTCGGGTCGCCCTCCCCGCCGCGGGTCGGGTCGTGGAAGGGCCGGCCCTCGTTGGCCTGGATCCAGCCCTCGCGCACGAGGCGCTCGGCGACCTTGTCGAGGAATTCCTGCAACGCCTCGCCGTCGTCGAGCAGCTTCTGCAGGTCCTCGTCGGGCAGCAGCTCGCCCTGCAGCATCGAGTCGAGGATCGCCTCCTGCAGCGACTGCAGCGCGTCCTCGTCCCACTCCCCCACCTCGCGCCCGAAGCCGCTGTCGAGCAGGAAGTCGCCCAGGCGGTGGACCAGGTCTTCGAGGTTCAGGTCGTTCCACAGCTCGCCCGTGTAGCGGTGGAAGCGGGTGCGCTTCACCGCTCAGTTCACCTGCTTCTTCAGCTTGCGCAGGCGCTCCAGCCGCTCGAGGTCGATCTCCGGCTCGTTGCGCCGCTCGAGAGCGGTGAAGCCGCGGTCGTCGCTGCGCCCGATCTTGCGCTGCGCCCACAGGCCCTCGAGCACGAACTCGGCGGCCGCCGCCACCAGCGGCGCGGGGTCGCCCGGATTGACGCCGAGGTGGTGGACGTGGTCGAGCAGTTCGGGCACCTGGCCCAGCTCCTCCACGAGCGCGTCGGAGCGCGCGTCGTCGGGCAGCGACACGCTGCCGCCGTGCTCGAAGTGGCGGATCACGGGCTTGAGGTCGACCGCGCCCATCGACTTCGAGAAGACCTCGCCGACGGCCTCGCGCACCAGCTCGCGGGCGACCGCCTCGGCGCCGGCCAGCTCGCCCTCGTACTCGAGCTCGAACTTGCCGGTCAGCGCGGGCAGCGCGGCGTACACGTCGCCGACCCGCGGCACCGCCGGCGTCTCGCCGCACAGCAGCGCGCGGCGCTCCGCGTTCGACACCGCGTTCTCGAGGGCGCTGATCGGCAGCCGCTGGCTGACCCCGCTCTTCTTGTCGATCTTGCGATCGCGGCGGGCGGCGAAGGCGACCGCCTCGACGACCTCGCGCACGTACGCGGGGATCACCAGGTGCTCGCCGCGGCCGGTCCACGCCTCCTGCTCCGTGATCGCGACGCCCTGCTCGAGCGTGCGCGGATAGTGGGTGCGGATCTCGCTGCCGATGCGGTCCTTGAGCGGGGTGATGATCTTGCCGCGCGCGGTGTAGTCCTCGGGGTTGGCGGTGAAGGCCATGCAGACGTCGATCGGCAGCCGCACCGGGTAGCCCTTGATCTGGACGTCGCCCTCCTGGAGGATGTTGAACAGGCCGACCTGGATGCGGCCGGCGAGGTCGGGCAGCTCGTTGAGCACGAACAGGCCGCGGTGGGCGCGCGGCAGCAGGC